>NZ_BAAGXN010000026.1:0-2500 GCF_054779815.1 Lysobacter tyrosinilyticus | reverse complement strand
GAGGCGAAGGGAAACCGAGTCTGATAAGGGCGCATAGTCGCGGGCAGTAGACCCGAAACCGGGTGATCTAGTCATGCCCAGGGTGAAGGTACCGTAACAGGTACTGGAGGCCCGAACCCACTCCCGTTGCAAAGGTAGGGGATGAGGTGTGATTAGGAGTGAAAAGCTAATCGAACCCGGAGATAGCTGGTTCTCCTCGAAAGCTATTTAGGTAGCGCCTCGCGTGAATCTTCTTGGGGGTAGAGCACTGTTATGGCTAGGGGGTCATTGCGACTTACCAAACCATGGCAAACTCCGAATACCAAGACAGACTGCGCGGGAGACACACGGCGGGTGCTAACGTTCGTCGTGAAAAGGGAAACAACCCAGACCCACAGCTAAGGTCCCAAATTCATCGCTAAGTGGAAAACGATGTGGAAAGGCACAGACAGCCAGGAGGTTGGCTTAGAAGCAGCCACCCTTTAAAGAAAGCGTAATAGCTCACTGGTCGAGTCGGTCTGCGCGGAAGATTTAACGGGGCTAAGCGATGAACCGAAGCTTGGGGTGCATAACTTTGTTATGCGCGGTAGAGGAGCGTTCCGTACGCCGTTGAAGGTGACTTGAGAAGGTTGCTGGAGGTATCGGAAGTGCGAATGCTGACATGAGTAACGATAATGCGGGTGAAAAACCCGCACGCCGAAAGCCCAAGGTTTCCTTGCGCAACGTTAATCGACGCAGGGTTAGTCGGTCCCTAAGGCGAGGCAGAAATGCGTAGTCGATGGGAAGCTGGTTAATATTCCAGCACCTCGCGTAAGTGCGATGGAGGGACGGAGAAGGTTAGGCAGGCCGGGCGTTGGTTGTCCCGGTGAGAGAGTTGAGGCGGTCCCCTTAGGCAAATCCGGGGGGGCAACGTTGAGACTAAGGACCGGCCCATTAGGGCTAGGCTGCCGATATCACGCTTCCAGGAAAAGCTCCTAAGCTTCAGCTTACGCAGACCGTACCGTAAACCGACACAGGTGGGCAGGATGAGAATTCTCAGGCGCTTGAGAGAACTTAGGTGAAGGAACTAGGCAAAATAGTACCGTAACTTCGGGAGAAGGTACGCCAACCATGGTTAATAGCTAAGGTTGGCCGCAGAAACCAGGCCGCTGCGACTGTTTATCAAAAACACAGCACTCTGCAAACACGAAAGTGGACGTATAGGGTGTGACGCCTGCCCGGTGCCGGAAGGTTAATTGATGGGGTCAGCCGCAAGGCGAAGCTCTTGATCGAAGCCCCGGTAAACGGCGGCCGTAACTATAACGGTCCTAAGGTAGCGAAATTCCTTGTCGGGTAAGTTCCGACCTGCACGAATGGCGTAACGACAGCGGCGCTGTCTCCACCTAAGACTCAGTGAAATTGAAATCGCTGTGAAGATGCAGCGTTCCCGCGGCAAGACGGAAAGACCCCGTGAACCTTTACTATAGCTTTACACTGAACGTTGAGTTCGTCTGTGTAGGATAGGTGGGAGCCTATGAAACCGAGGCGCTAGCTTCGGCGGAGGCAACCTTGAAATACCACCCTGATGTGCTTGACGTTCTAACCTAGGTCCGTAATCCGGATCGGGGACCGTGTATGGTGGGTAGTTTGACTGGGGCGGTCTCCTCCCAAAGAGTAACGGAGGAGCTCGAAGGTACGCTCAGCGCGGTCGGACATCGCGCACTGTGTGCAAAGGCATAAGCGTGCTTGACTGCAAGATCGACGGATCAAGCAGGTAGGAAACTAGGACTTAGTGATCCGGTGGTTCTGTATGGAAGGGCCATCGCTCAACGGATAAAAGGTACTCCGGGGATAACAGGCTGATACCGCCCAAGAGTTCATATCGACGGCGGTGTTTGGCACCTCGATGTCGGCTCATCACATCCTGGGGCTGTAGTCGGTCCCAAGGGTATGGCTGTTCGCCATTTAAAGTGGTACGCGAGCTGGGTTCAGAACGTCGTGAGACAGTTCGGTCCCTATCTGTCGTGGGCGTTGGAGATTTGAGAGGGGCTGCTCCTAGTACGAGAGGACCGGAGTGGACGAACCTCTGGTGTTCCGGTTGTCATGCCAATGGCACGGCCGGGTAGCTATGTTCGGAAGCGATAACCGCTGAAAGCATCTAAGCGGGAAGCGCGCCTCAAGATGAGATCTCCCGGGACACAAGTCCCCTAAAGGAACCATCAAGACTAGGTGGTTGATAGGCAGGGTGTGTAAGCACAGTAATGTGTTGAGCTAACCTGTACTAATGATCCGTGTGGCTTGACCATATAACCTCAAGTGGCCTTAGGCTTACGACGACGTCGTGACCTTCCAGGACCAACTCGCTACAATTCCTTATTCTTCGCCCGATCGGGATTTCCCGGTCGTGCAAAAGACGCAAGCAGGCGCTCTCGCGCCGCTTCACCAGCTTGCTCAGTGACAATAGCGTTGTGGCCCCACCCGTTCCCATCCCGAACACGGAAGTGAAACGCAACCGCGCCGATGGTAGTGTGCATCCGCATGC
>NZ_BAAGXN010000025.1:0-1367 GCF_054779815.1 Lysobacter tyrosinilyticus | reverse complement strand
GCCGGCACCATGTACTCCGGCAGCGACTGCGACAACGCCTCGCGCAGCACGTGCGCGTCCAGCGTCGCGCCGTCCGCCGCCACCACGTACGCCACCAGACGACGGTCGCCCGGCGCGTCCTCGCGCACCAGCACCACCGCCTCGCGCACGCCCGGTTGCGATACCAGCGCCGCCTCGATCTCGCCCAGCTCGATCCGGAAGCCGCGGATCTTCACCTGGTCGTCGATCCGGCCGACGAACTCCAGCTCCCCGTCTTCCAGGTGTCGCACCAGATCGCCCGTGCGATACAGCCGGCCCGCGCCGAACACGTTGTCCACGAACCGCTCCGCCGTCAGCTCCGGCCGGTTCAGATAGCCCCGCGCCACGCCCGCGCCGCCGATGTACAACTCGCCCACGCTGCCCAGCGGCTGCAACTGCCGGTGCGCATCCAGCACGTACAACTGCGTGTTGCCGATCGGCCGACCGATCGGCGTCGCCGCCGAGCCGTCCAGCCACGACAGCTCCTCCTGCGTCGACAGCGTCCACACGCTGCAGCCCACCACCGTCTCGGTCGGGCCGTACTCGTTCACGAACCTCGCCTGCGGCAGCAGTTCGCCCTTCCAGCGCCGTAGCGTCGAGGCCGGCAACTGCTCGCCGCCCACCACGATGCAGTGCGGCGCCTCGCACGCGGCCACGTCCCGCTCCAGGTACGACAAGGCCTCCAGGTGCGCCGGCGTGATCTTGAACAGCCAACCTTCGCCCGTCGTGAACAACCGCTCCGACAGCCGCGACAGCGTCTGCGTGTGCGACTCGTCCGGCAGCAGCCACACCGGCTTGCCCGCCAGCAGCGGCGGCAGCAGCGTCGTCAGCGTCGCGTCGAAGCACAGCGGCGAACTCACCACCGCACCCGCCAGACCCGGCAGATAGGCATCCACCGCGTGCGCCAGGTAGTTCGACAACCCGCCGTGCTCCACCATCACGCCCTTCGGGCGGCCGGTTGAACCGGAGGTGTAGATCACGTACGCGATGTCATGCGCCGCCACCGACGGCAGCTCGCCTTCGACGCAGTCGCCCAGCCAGTCTTCCTCGGTGGCCGCGCCGTCCATCAACACCACGTCGACGCCCTGCAACGGCAGTTCGTCCATCGATGCCGCTTCTAGCAGCGCCCAGCCGATGCCTGCGTCCTCCACCATGTAGCCCAATCGATCCTTCGGCAGCTTCGGCTCCAGCGGCACGTAGGCCGCGCCTGCCTTCAGCGCTCCGAGCACCGCGATCACCAGCGCCGGCGAACGCGACAGGTACAGGCCGACCCGCGCTCCGGGCGTGACGCCCGAATCGATCAGGTAGCGCGCCAGGCGGTCGGAGCGCGCGTCCAGTTCCGCATAGCT
>NZ_BAAGXN010000024.1:0-2767 GCF_054779815.1 Lysobacter tyrosinilyticus | reverse complement strand
GGATTGGGAGGATCACATCGACGACGGCTTGAGCGTCAGCCGGTGAGTATTGGCGAATGAGTGTCATGACAAATGGGGATGGCGCCTAACGCCTGAATTAAGCCGAGCCGCGAAGCGGCTTCGGCTTGAATGAATTGTTAGGGCTCATGCCGTGCGACGTCTTGCGAAACGCCAAACGAGCCAGGTGAGTCCCACCAAGATGCTGGGGCAAATCCAGCCAAAGGCACCAGCGATTGCAAGGGACTCGTGAGCAGCGAAAGCCCAGACAAGGTTGAGTGCCCAGCCGGCCGCAATGGCAAAGGCCGCTGCAATGAGTCCGCTCAGACGAGAGCGCGACTTGAGTAGCCAGAACAGCACAACTGGCAGCGTAAGAGCAGCAAGCAATAGAACGGTCGCCATGAACTTTCCTATGAGGCCTAACGCCTGAATTAAGCCGAGCCGCGAAGCGGCTTCGGCTTGAATGAATTGTTATGCAGCCACGGAGAACAGGGAGCCGTGGACGCTGAAGAGATCTTAGCCCGGGACAATCGGGATGCGGCAATCACTGGACGGAAGCGCGGGGAGTGAGTGGCGGGTGCTTGCCCGTCCGGCGCCGGAGGCGCCGCCAAGGTGAATCCAGCCATGTGACCGCAAGCCCAGCGGCGCGAGCGAGAGAGGTCGAGTGCGGGCTTTGCGAGCTTTACCTGCAGCGCTTCGGCGCTGGCGCGCATCGCCAGTCTTTTGACCACGCATAACGCCTGAATTAAGTGGAGCCGCGAAGCGGCTTCCACTTGAATGAATTGTTAGCCCACAAGCCCGGATGCTTGAACGACGTTGAAGGCCTTGATTGCTGTAGCTAGTGCAGAAAACCCTACTAAAGCCCGAGCCAGACCACCCCAAGCGGGGTTGTCTACGTTGTGCGCGCATCTCCAGATACAAATCCATGAGAAGGCCATGTAGCCCAGATAGAGGGGCAACAGCACCAACTGCGCAATTGAGGCAAGTGAGGTTGCGGATAGCACACTGGACCAAGCGATTGCGAGAACGGCCGCGCCCGCCAGTAGCATGATTTGACCGGCAATCCCAATCAGCCAATATGCCTGCCAAAGGCGGGCGGAGCCCTGCCAGCAGCGACGAAATATGTTTGGCTTGGCCGATCGCTGGGGAGTAGGGCGCAGCGCCGGCGCATCCGCTGTCGGCGAGAGAGGCGGGCTATAGGGGTTTGGCTCAGTCATTGTCATGCCGCTATTGGGGGCTAACGCCTGAAATTAGCCGAGCCGCGAAGCGGCTTCGGCTGCATTGAATGGTTATACGCCACGGTAATCGGCGAAGCAGGGCGGTGCAACGATCGCCGGGCAAATCGGGAGAAGAGAATCACTGCGCGATCCCGTAACAGTGTGGGGCCAGTGCTTGGCTGTCCGGCGGCGGGCAGCGCCGCCGGGACGTGGCCAACCTTGTAACCGAAAGCCAGGCGGCGCGAACGCCATGTGTCGAGTGCCGGCTGTTGGGCTTTACCCGCAGTGTTCTGACAGTGATTACCTGTTAACGCTGTTGGCCCACGTATAACGCCTGAATTAAGCCGAGCCGCGAAGCGGCTTCGGCTTGAATGAATTGTTAGGGCTCATGCAGCGATACGCCATGCCGCCCAAGCGAGCAGGACCAATACTGTAGGGCATGCCCAGCCGAAACGGGCAGCAATTGACAGTGTGTTGCCGCTACCCGGAGATGTCTCGGCCGACACATCGCTTTGAGAGGCGAAAGTCCAGGCAACGTTCAATGCCCAGCCAGCTGCAATGGCAATGGCTGCCGCGACTAGCGCGCTCAAATGGAAGTGTGGCCAGAGCAGCAAGAACAGTGCTACTGGCAGTGCCAGAGCCACTATCAACAATAGAGTGATGAAGAACTTTCTCATGAGCCCTAACGCCTGAATTAAGCCGAGCCGCGAAGCGGCTTCGGCTTGAATGAATTGTTAGGGCGCACGAAACAGCACAGCCGGTTTGCCCGCGAACTGGGTCTCCTGAAATACGACTCCCGATTGGGAGAGCGAGTATTGCAAGAAGCCGATAAAACGTTGCGTCCCTTTTTGCTCAAGATCGATGGTTGCCCCTGCAGTAGCCCCATCGCTCGGAAGCTCGGCAAGAATCATCAGAGCAGTGGCCACGGCGCCTGCGGAAATTGCCGAGTGAAGCTTATCCACGATCTGACCAAATGTGTCCTTCTCGAGTCCGGCTCGGTGGGGGAGAAGAATTTCATCAATCTCGCCGCTGGCAGAGAGCGTCAGGCCGAAGCAAGGAAGATAGTCGCCCGTATTGACCCGGTGCTTGATGAGGGCTTCCGCGCGGCTACGTAACTGTTCTTGCTGAGGTGTAAGCATTGCGTCCATTGGCAACGGTAATGGTGGGGTGCGCCCTAACGCCTGAATTAAGCCGAGCCGCGAAGCGGCTTCGGCTTGAATGAATTGTTATGCAGCCACGGAGAACAGGGAGCCGTGGACGCTGAAGAGATCTTAGCCCGGGACAATCGGGATGCGGCAATCACTGGACGGAAACGCGGAGAGCGAGTGGCCGGTGCTTGCTCATACGGCGCCGGAGGCGCCGCCAGGGTGAATCCAGCCATGTGACCGCAAGCCCAGCGGCGCGAGCGAGAGAGATCGAGTGCGGGCTTGCGCTTTACCTGCAGCGTTTCAGCGCTGGCGCGCATCGCCAGTCTTTTGACCACGCATAACGCCTGAATTAAGCCGAGCCGCGAAGCGGCTTCGGCTTGAATGAATTGTTATGCAGCCCAGGGC
>NZ_BAAGXN010000023.1:0-9853 GCF_054779815.1 Lysobacter tyrosinilyticus | reverse complement strand
CTCATGTGGGGCCTAACGCCTGAATTAAGCCGAGCCGCGAAGCGGCTTCGGCTTGAATGAATTGTTAGCGCTCATGCCGGGCGACTCCAAGTCGCTCGATGAAGGCCTTGGCTGGCTCCAGTAGCTCTGGAGCAACTTTAAGCATTTGGGCTTGCTCATCCTGCGCCTGCTTGAGGACGGCGGGTCCTCCGCCAGTGTCAGGGTCATCGACGGCAGCTTGAGCTGCGTGGAGAACCCAGGCTAAGCCCCTAACCTGATCCTTAGGTACTCCGTAGCCATAAAAGAAGGCATTTCCAAGGTGGACTTGCGACTCAGCGTGACCGACCCGAGCTGCCTCCAGCCAAAGTGCGGCAGCTCGAGTTTCGTCCTTCTTAACTCCCAGCCCCTCAGACAGTAGGTATCCAAGATTGTTCTTGGCGGATGTCACGCCAGAGGAGGCAGCTCTCTCCCAAAGCTTGGCGGCCTTTCCATAGTCTTTCTCGACGCACTTGCCTGTATAGAACTCCACAGCCAAGTTGTAGGTATCCGTAGGATCCTCAAGAGCCGCGCCAATGGCTGTATCAGTCAAGTCGGCGCAAGGGTCATCGGCGCGCGAGCAAGCTGGGAGCAGTAACAAAGAGAGCAAAAGAACCTTCTTCATGAGCGCTAACGCCTGAATTAAGCCGAGCCGCGAAGCGGCTTCGGCTTGAATGAATTGTTAGGCAGCATGCTCACGGCGTTGAATATGCGCCAGAGACCTTGCCAAGAGTTTTGCTCCAGCCAAGTCCATAAGCTACGTGCTCGCCGGAAAACTTGTTGTCCGTGATGGTCCCGGAATATGAGTCATAGGCGTCACACATGGTGTTGACTAAAAGTACCTCTAGCTTGCCGTCAGCCATTATGTAGGCCGGACTCTTGGTGTAGCCATTGGTATCAGTCAATACGGACGCCTGTTTCCAGTTGCCTGAAATGCACGTCTTGGCCGGGCGGTCAGTGAGCTCAAACCTGAGCTCTCTTACATCCTTTCCGGAGCCGTCCGTTTCAACAAGCGAAACGGTCGGGTAATGGCTCTTGACCTCAGCGCTGCAGGCGGAGGCTAGGAGGAGGGCTGCTGCAGTTGCGATGATCTTGATCATGCTGCCTAACGCCTGAATTAAGCCGAGCCGCGAAGCGGCTTCGGCTTGAATGAATTGTTAGGCCCCATCCCGGAAGACATAAAGCACATCCTCTCGGATTTGGCAGAGCGTTTCGCCGCGCACATCAGTGGCAGCAACGTACTCTGTTCCTTTGAGTTGAATGTCCTCGTCAAGAGAGCCTCGGTACGAATGTAGCAGCACACCAAACTCGCGTGTGCCCGAGGCAATAATCTCGTCGATAAGGCTTACCCATGACGCCAACTCAGTGGCGCTTGCATCGTCATTGGCCTTATCAGAGCTTGCAGAACTTTCCTGCTTTTGGGCTATTGCCCGAGCCACTTTGGACTTGCTCCATCCCTTTTTGAGAAGGCGCTGCTCCTCGGTCGCCCAATCTGGGGCTCGACGGGTCCGTTGGTAGTGAGAGCCCAGGACAGTTCCGCAGTCACAATGACCAAGCGTGGTGAGGAAGTATCGCTGGGCACGACCAAGTTGCCGTTCCATGCTCGGGCTAGCCAACGGGCGGAGCTGCCTGCCGTGCTTGCGCGCAATTGCATCAAGCTCGGCGTGAGGGGCTGTGTCTGGAAGGACGGCAGTTACGAAGTGGCACATGGGGCCTAACGCCTGAATTAAGCCGAGCCGCGAAGCGGCTTCGGCTTGAATGAATTGTTATGCAGCCACGGAGAACAGTGAGCCGTGGACGCTGAAGAGATCTTAGCCCGGGACAATCGGGATGCGGCAATCACTGGACGGAAGCGCGGGGAGCGAGTGGCGGGTGCTTGCCCATCCGGCGCCGGAGGCGCCGCCAGGGTGAATCCAGCCATGTGACCGCAAGCCCAGCGGCGCGAGCGAGAGAGATCGAGTGCGGGCTTTGCGAGCGTTACCTGCAGCGCTTCGCGCCGGCGCGCATCGCCGGTCTTTTGACCACGCATAACGCCTGAATTAAGCCGAGCCGCGAAGCGGCTTCGGCTTGAATGAATTGTTAGCGCCCAACACCGCGACCAGAAGGTGTGGGCCTTTAATCGCTCTCAGCGTCGATAACCTTGAGATGGTCGACTAGAGGCTTGAGCGTAAGCATGACAGCCTCACCGTTTCTCGTGAACCTGACCGAGCAAACGGCATCCCAGCCACGCCCACAAAGGACCTCAGGCGTTTTTGGGTAAGCCACCCAGTTGACCGGCTCCGACGTATCAATGGCCCAGCCAAGGCGGGCCATGCGCGCTTTGGCCGTCGAGTACGTCATGCCGCTTTTCAGCCCGAGCTTACCGAGCAATGAGGCCGCATCCGCAGCGGGGCAGAGTGCGATAAGAACGGCGAATAGTAGAAGTGCTCGCATTGGGCGCTAACGCCTGAATTAAGCCGAGCCGCGAAGCGGCTTCGGCTTGAATGAATTGTTAGGCCGCGTGCCGTCTGGCAAAGACCCGATTGATAAGCAGGGTAACGATGACCAGGACGGGCAGCAACGCAAGCCACCAGTAGGACAGGAAGGTGGATGACAGCGAGCAAACTGCTGTGGATGTGGCGCAGTTTGCAAAATGCCACTCTATGAGGCGAGGAAGCCCGATGTAGAAAATCGAGCCGAACGTGAGATAGAGCAGGGCGAATATTGCGATTGGCCGGACGATTCTGTGCATTGCAGGAAATCTCGCTCTGGATTTCGGGGCGCCGATCAGCGGCCTAACGCCTGAATTAAGCCGAGCCGCGAAGCGGCTTCGGCTTGAATGAATTGTTAGACCTGCGGCTACTGGAGCAAGCCGCGGCGACCTAAGTAGAAACAGTATGCCAAAACCAATGAAATGCTCAGGGCGAAGGCAAGATCAACGCTTGCGGATGGCGATACAGTTGATGCCCGCAGAAAGCACAATGCCAGACAGCCGACGAGAATCCAGAGGCTTAGTCTGCGTAGAAAAAACAGAAGTGCTCCAGCCAAGGCTAGACCAAATGCGAAGGTAGTCCCCGAAGCAAGCTCTAGCAGAGCGACCCCGCGCAAAGACCAGAGTGCGTGGCGAGGATCTAACGCAATAACAAAGGTGAAGGCTGTCGCGGGAATCAAACAAAGGATCGCGATCGGATAGACAAGGAAAGGCCGCCGCACACTTAAGCTTGAGGTAGGTTCAGTTGCTCTTGGTGGCAAGTATGGATTCTGCATCGCGCAGGTCTAACGCCTGAATTAAGCCGAGCCGCGAAGCGGCTTCGGCTTGAATGAATTGTTAGACCTGTGTCCCGTCACGGTCGGAATACGGGCTCTTGAGCCAGTAATGGCAGTGATTGCAAATGTCCGTCGTTTCGGCCACGTCTCCTCGCAGTCTGGCGCTGAAAGGAACCTTCTTGCAATTAGGGCAGGTGAGTTCCGATTTGCCAATAAAGCTGGCAATAACCAATCCCGCTGCGACACTAAAGAACAGCAGGGTACTGGTTGGGGATGGTGCCAGAAATTGCCACGCTCCTAGAAGCGCGAGCGCGCAGAGCAAGTAGGTTTTGATCCGTCCAAAGCCGCGATCGTGTTCCGCGATTTGCGCGGACCACGAATCAATGACTTTTGGGTCGAAAACTGCTCGATGGTTGTTCACAGGTCTAACGCCTGAATTAAGCCGAGCCGCGAAGCGGCTTCGGCTTGAATGAATTGTTAGGGCCCAACCGACGGCGCGCAAAGTGAGTCAGAAGAGCCACGACTCCGCCGCAACCGATAGCCCAGAAGCCAATGTTTAAGTCCAATGGTAAGACTGCGATACCAGGCATGACCCCAAGCGCCAAGACGTAATGCCAATGCGCACGGTTTGTGCGGAGAAGAAAGACGTAACCAGGCGCTCCAAGTAGCAAGGCCGGCAGTGTGCCAAGGGCAAGTGTGTAGCAAAAGGTGACCATTGCCGCAAAGAATGGGCTGAGCAGTGAGTTGCTATGGGCTGCTGAATCCACCGCAGCAACACCGGCCATTACGCCGGCTATGAGCAGTAGAGCTGCGAGTGCAAATGCACTTATGACCAACAGTTGCCGTAATACGCTCATTGGGCCCTAACGCCTGAATTAAGCCGAAAACAATCGCGTAGCGATTGGTTTTCGGCTTGAATGAATTGTTAGGCGGTGACAACCCCGAGGAACATCGGGCGCGCCGCCGCGGTCCAGGCAACTCTAACCGAAGCTTGAGCAGGAAGGCGCCGAGGAGTGACCGAAGCGAGCTTGGCTTGGCAGAGCCCGGGGCAGGTGGGCGAGTGGCCTGCAGTTGGCTGCCACCGGAAAAGCTTTTGCCGTCAAGTGCGACAGGACTCTGGCAGCCGGGTTCGCATCCGGAGCTATCAATCTTGCCGCCTAGTGCGCCGGACGGCGCTGGCAAACAACGGCGGAGTGACCGGCGTTATGACCACTGCATAGTCGCAGTTGCACCGCCTAACGCCTGAATTAAGCCGAGCCGCGAAGCGGCTTCGGCTTGAATGAATTGTTAGGGCGCGACTTGGACATGCGCACCCTCGATGAAGTAGTGGGCCATCTGTGCGGCATAGGGACAATCTACATCCGCGGGACAAGCAGAGGCGTCACCTACCCACTGGAGCTTGCCCCGTACCAAGACTTTTGTGCCGATGCGGATTGGTCCAAGGTAGTCGGCGAGATAGACCGCCTCTCCCGACAGGAGAACGAATAGCCCTTCTTTGCCAGGGCCACTGAGGCGGCCGGTGAACTCAATGTTGGTCTACTTGACGGGCAAGCGGAGCGGTCGCTGAGCAGGCCGTCGCCAGCATCGCTATTGCTATGAGCCGAATGAAAGTTTGCATAGCGGCCTAACGCCTGAATTAAGCCGAGCCGCGAAGCGGCTTCGGCTTGAATGAATTGTTAGGCCTCATCGTAGGCCTGTAGCAGGGATGGCTCTTTGGAGCTATCAGCGATATGTACAAGTACTGTCCGCTGCAGCTCGACCTCGCCGTGAAAAGCGTGGTGTTTTGCGAAAGAGAACACCTCGGATAGTTGCTCATTCTCGTGCCATGAGGTCATGACAAATTGGTCGTCCGGGACGTCGCCGTAGTCAAAGGCTCGAAGATTTGCCATATCGACGGAATCATCCCAGGAGCTGCAGCCGTGGCCCCAGGCCGTCATAAAGAGGCAGCCAGAACGGACAAGCCAATCGCTCACCTCATCTTGCCAGTCCGTCGGAACGGCTTGCTCCGCTATTACTACTGCGCGGAATGGCGAGCGTGCACCCAGGTCTGGCGGGGTTGAGCCACGAGCGAGATGTATGTACGCGGGAGTGCTTGGCATGAGGCCTAACGCCTGAATTAAGCCGAGCCGCGAAGCGGCTTCGGCTTGAATGAATTGTTAGGCCCGCTGCCGAACAAGGTAAACAACCTCGCCGTCATAGTTGGCCATGCCGATCTGGTGCGTACCACTTGGGACCGCAGCTGCCACCCAATCCGGAACAGGTGGATCCCAGGTAACCGCATGATAATCATGAGGGTAGGGGCTCCCGTTGGGGTTTTGCGAGTGGGCATACACCGCATTGTCCATGGTGTTGCCGCATAGGGTTGCCCAAAGCTGGATAGGCTCCGAGCGATCTTTCGCGAGCATTTCCAAGTGCTGCAGCAGTCGAACCGTTGTGGCCGCAATCTCTGGCCCGTTCTCTGGGCGAGTATTACCCCGGCCATACCAATCGACGTGAGTGTGCCAGTAGTCAAACCAACTCGTCAGGTCGAGACGGTCGATGTTGCGGCGCCCACGCGCCTCCGCACGTGCCCAGTAGGCTTGCATTCTTTTGCGATAGCGACGATCCATGATGCGGGCCTAACGCTCGAAATTAGCCGAGCCGCGAAGCGGCTTCGGCTGCATTGAGTGGTTATACGCCACGGTAAGCGGCGCAGAGACGGAGTGTAACGGTAGCTGCTGCAGGCGGGAGCAGGGAATCAGCCGACGTAAGCCGGGGAGAGTGTGAGGCCGGTGTTTGCACATCCGGCGCCGAAGGCGCCGCCCAAGTGAATCCAGCCATGTTTCCGGTAGCCGAGCGGAGCGAACGGGTGAAGTCGAGCGCGGGCTTGCGGGCCTTACCCGCAGCGCCTGCGTACCGGCGCGCATCGCCCGTCTTTTGCCCACGTATAACGCCTGAATTAAGCCGAGCCGCGAAGCGGCTTCGGCTTGAATGAATTGTTAGACGCGCTACCCGGAAGGTTCGGCGTCAGGTTGAATCTGCGCAGGTGGCGCTGAAGCAGGAGCTGGCTCAGGGACTGCACCAAGAGAGTGCTTATTGCGGCTGCGAGAAAGTACCCGCTCAACTGCTGCCTCCAGTTGCCTTAGGCGGGGTTCGCCGCCTGGTGCGTAGGCAATGTAGGCATCTCTTACTGCCTTTTCATCGAGCATGCTTGCAATAACGGAAGCAAACATTGGCTTGCGAGCAAGGTGTAGATCCTCGGCATCCTCGATGAATCCAGCCTGCCAAAGGGCGAGCATTTCTTCTGAGGTTGACCCGGCCGGAGGATGCTCAACCAAGGTGCTCATGATCTGGTTGTAGAGACTCGCCAAGTAGTTCCATTGCGACGCAAAGCGAGAGTACAGAGCAACATATACGCCGGCAAAAATGGCCCCAAACCATGGGAGTGTTTCTGAGATGAGATCGCGGGCGACCGTCCAGTCGGGATGCCAGGTGGCACCTGGAGCGAGTCGCGACTTGAACCCAATGGCCAGTAAGTAGAGAAGCGCCGAAATGAAGACGGTCCGTCGGAGAACGACGGTGCCTCCGTTTGGACGGTTTTTGAGGAAGAACTCGCCGGACAGGAATGATGACATGCGCGTCTAACGCCTGAATTAAGCCGAGCCGCGAAGCGGCTTCGGCTTGAATGAATTGTTAGGCCCCGTCACTCAATCCATAGCGACTCGCCTGCGCCGGCAACCTGGCCTGTGCGAGTGTTGACCGACCAAGTGCCGACGACCTGACCATCAATAGAGTAGCTGACCTGAAAATAGTGAGTGCTATCGACGATGCCGGGGCCAAAGGGGCGCTTGGCTGACCAAGCACGTTCTTTTGTGTCATGCCACCAGTCCGGGTTTTGATCTAGCTTGCGGACTTCGGCGCTGCGGGATGTCATGACCAAGCGGATTGCCGCGGCATGAGGAGATTCATCTGGCACATCCGCCGCAAGCGAGCTGCAAGAGAATCCGGCGAGGATGAGTAGCAGAACGAGATGCAGTGCCTTCATGGACTGTCCGATCGCGGAAAGGGGCCTAACGCCTGAATTAAGCCGAGCCGCGAAGCGGCTTCGGCTTGAATGAATTGTTAGGCGCCGCCCGCCTACGGGTAAACAACGATACCAAAGCCATTCTCTAGAGCGTCCCGGAACGCCGAAGCCTCCGGCGAGTCCTTACCCTCAAACTGGCCATGGTCCGTGACGTCCTTGTACCGCTCAATTGCCATCGTGGCCCAACCAAGTTGGGCAAGCTCGCGGGAGACTGCCTCATCCAACTCATCGGAGGTGCGAACGTTTACGAAGAGAAGCGCAGGCAGTGACGTGCCTGGCGCGTACTTGTCGTGGTGAGGGCCAGCTACCAAGGTTGCTTTTGCGAGAATCATAGTGCGGGGCCTAACGCCTGAATTAAGCCGAGCCGCGAAGCGGCTTCGGCTTGAATGAATTGTTAGGCGGCTCCCTAGTTGTCATAGGTAGTCACCTCAGCGTGGATGATGCACGCACCGCGTACCACTACGAAACCACCAAAAGCCCAGAAGCGTCCGCCAGGCGACGCGGAGCGAGAGTAAAAGGAATAAAACCGATCAGAGTCCGAAAGACCACTGAAGGGGAGGCCTCCCCGATGGAATGCCTCAAACTCAGACGGGGAATAGGGCTGAGAGAGGACCATGCGTCGTCCGAGTTGCTCGATGTCGCCGCCAGCACACTTGGCCGTGGATTGTGCGACACGTGAGAAGTCGCCGTTCCAAGTTGCCGGGTCCGACGGCAGGATAATTTTCTCGCCGGCGTCTACCGCCAGCGAGACAGCGGAGAGGAACACGGCGCATAAATAACGTGCGAGGAACATGCTAAGCCGCCTAACGCCTGAATTAAGCCGAGCCGCGAAGCGGCTTCGGCTTGAATGAATTGTTAGGCGCTACCCGACGACCTTGAAGCCAGCCAACTCACGCAGCGACTGACAAACCGTCACAACTTGGGCGTGCGCGCCGGGCGGTTGGTGGGCGATAGCGCCGCCCGGAAGCAAAACATATACACCCTTGTCCAGGTCTGCGGCGAGTGGGACGGCCTTAATGCCGTGCACCTTCTGATTCTCGCGGACATGCCGAGGAGTAAGTGGATAAAACCTACCAATCTCCCAGCGTTTACCAGAGGGCGCCGCGAGAACGAACTCAAATGATTCCAGAAACGGAACTGACTGAAAGAAGCTCTCGGTCTCGGGCGGCAGCGTGAAGCCGACAAGCCTCTCAGTGCCCACGGTATCGGGATGCCGCAGGTCACTCTGTGACGTGCGGGTGATCCAAGGGGAAATGATGGAGAAGCGAACTATTGCCAAAAGGGTAATAGCCGCAGTAAGCACAACTACCAGACCAATTGCTGCTCCCAACAGACTCATTGCTACCTCCCTGTAGCGCCTAACGCCTGAATTAAGCCGAGCCGCGAAGCGGCTTCGGCTTGAATGAATTGTTAGGCCCCGGCACGTGTGTCCGAGGCCAGAGAACCAAACTATCAACGAGGGCGACGTTATCAGTGGTTTGCACTGTCCCTAGAACCCTCGCGTTTAGCCTTGAGTCGTGCTTGAGCAGCAAGCACCCATGCAATGACGGCGTACAAAATGGCAAGTGCAAAGGTGCCCCAAGCAAGAAGCGCGGCAATCCGGAAGCCACTCTCCAGGCTCCATGAGCCAGCGGCCCACATGAGGAGAGCTGCGACCAGTGCCGCGGCAAAGTGGATCTGATAGTCAATTGACTTGGGCTGCGACATGGTCGTTTACGGGGGGCCTAACGCCTGAATTAAGCCGAGCCGCGAAGCGGCTTCGGCTTGAATGAATTGTTAGGGCCCAAGCTCGCGCAAACGAGCTTCGACTGCGGGCCGATCAATGAATGGCTTGAGGAAGAACGATAGGCCCCTCAAGAAGGCCCAGAACACCATGTACACCAAGAATGCGCCCAGCAAGAACGCCAAGATTGGCTCAATAAACCTGAGCCAGGCGGCACCCTGATACCTCGACGTCAGCCAGTTGAAGGCGAGTCCAATCAAAAGCCCCTGGGCGGCGTAAAGCCATACATCCCAGCCGGCCTTGGTGAACTTGGGAGGCTCTTTGTCCAGCGCTTTAAGGGCGCACACGAGCATGATCTTTTCTAGCTTTGCTGTATCTGCGGGGGAGCTCATCTTGGGCCCTAACGCCTGAATTAAGCCGAGCCGCGAAGCGGCTTCGGCTTGAATGAATTGTTAGGCCGCTGCCCGTGGCGAATGGGCATTAGCGACCGTCAGTCCTTCAGTTTGGAACATTCCTCACACTTGGTTGGAAGATACCAAACGAACCGCTTTTGGGTCTCGTACGCAATCTTTTGCTGTTCTGGCGAGAAGACAAACGAGCTGTAGCAAACGCAGCATTTGCAACGTATGCCCTCATACTCGGTCGCTCTTGAGTCGTAGTGTCCATCAGTGCGCTGACTGGCGGAGGACCATTGCGATCTGTCGATTGGAACGGACATGGACGTGGATGTGTGTGAGCGGCCTAACGCCTGAATTAAGCCGAGCCGCGAAGCGGCTTCGGCTTGAATGAATTGTTAGGCATTGGAC
>NZ_BAAGXN010000022.1:0-5182 GCF_054779815.1 Lysobacter tyrosinilyticus | reverse complement strand
ACATCGCGGGGCCTAACGCCTGAATTAAGCCGAGCCGCGAAGCGGCTTCGGCTTGAATGAATTGTTAGGGGGCGGACCGACTGCCGTCACGCGAGGCTCTTGAAATATCTGGCGCCCTGCTCATACAGGGGCTGGTCTGGGGTGCTTGTCATAGCCTGAGACTCACAGAACTCCTGTAGTTCTTTGCGAAGGCTCTCGGGAATCTCAAAGGCTGCAAATGCCATTTCTGTATCAAAGGACTTCCACTTGCAGCGGATGAACGTCAAAACACTGTCGGTGCCACCTTGAAGAAGGAGCTTTCCGGCCAGATCTGCGAGCTCATCAATGGCGCCCCATGCCTCCACCGAGAAAGAGGTTTCCTCATCTAGCAGGTCGGTAAGAAGGGCGATGGACGCAGAAGTGCCTTGATTTGCAATGGCATCAATTACAGCGCTGCGGAACTCAAGGTTTGTGTCAACGAATTTATCAGCGTGCTCACCATTCCATAGGAATGCGATGCGCGATCGCTGCTCCCCGGTATAGGAGCTAATGAACTCTCCTATGTCAGATGTATTAACCATCACTCCGCCCCCTAACGCCTGAATTAAGCCGAGCCGCGAAGCGGCTTCGGCTTGAATGAATTGTTAGCCCCCACGCGATACACGGTGCAATATTCCGGAAGCGTGTAAGCCATATTTGCTCGACTCGTTCTCGAGCGGCATGTCGAGGTTGTTCACGACGCGCGACCAAACGACAAGAAGATCCTCAGGCGAACGAAGAGTTGCAACTATCGCCCAAGACTCAACCCATGTCCCATCATCGTCAGCGCCTGAGTCTGTTGCATAGATCACGGCGTTGCTCATACTGCTGCTTATGCGGAAAGCACCGGGTTTAGCCTCAATCCATGTTCCGTCATCTTGAAGCCAAGCCCGAGGTGCTCCTTGACCAATAAGAAGCCTCAACTCCAGGACGTCTTTGGGCGTGTCACTGAGAGTGATCGATCCTTGCCATAAGCCATCCAGATTCTGGTCATATGCAGCGTGATTTCGCGAGACCGTTGCACAGCTCGCCAGAGCAGTAGCAATAGTCATTGCCGCAAGAAGTATCTTTAACGCGCGGATCATGATGATCTCTCAGTGGGGGCTAACGCCTGAATTAAGCCGAGCCGCGAAGCGGCTTCGGCTTGAATGAATTGTTAGCCCTCATTGCCCAGGACACAGAAGGGCCAGCGTAATGCTGTTAACCGTTGCCATGTATGGGCCGTCTATGCTGCCTGTTGCCATGACCGAATACGCGGGGCAGGGAGTGTCCGAAAGCGGCTTGATGGCACACGTTGCGGTGTAGACAAAAGTTTTGGGAAAGCCCTCTACGCCGCGATCAATCTTGTCGTTGCTGCAACGGCCAAGAGACGAAGTAAAGACGTGATCAGTGGCTTGGATGTGTCTGATGAGGTCAGCGTCGCTCTTGAGCAAGTCGAACGGCGGATTGGCCGGCGGCACAGGAGAGCTAGGCGCGGCTAGTGCTAGGGCAATGGCGATGCTTTTCATGAGGGCTAACGCCTGAATTAAGCCGAGCCGCGAAGCGGCTTCGGCTTGAATGAATTGTTAGGCGCCACCCCGGGACGGTGAACACCATGACTCATATGCCACCAAACATTACGGCGGAAATAATGCCGAGAATGGGGAGCGAGCAGAATGCTACGCCAACAAGCCGAGGGGTTGTGCGCGTCGGTGGGCTAGAAGTGAGTGCAAGAATTGTCACCGGAACAGCAATAAGCTCAACGGCAATTGAGAAGAAGGCTATTGCTCCCGCAATCGCAACGACAATGGGATTGGAGCCAAAGGTAATAGCGAGCCAAAAGCCCGTGATCGAAAGAGTCGGCAGTGCGAAGAGTACCCAGGTTGGCATTGCGCGACCCCTGCTGTGGCGCCTAACGCCTGAATTAAGTGGAGCCGCGAAGCGGCTTCCACTTGAATGAATTGTTAGGCGGCCGCCTTGGAACTGAGAGCCCACCGAACGACAGCGGTTTCAACAAGCCAAGCTGGTATGAATGCAATTGCCGCGATAATCAACGTCTGGAACATAACCAGCCCAATGCTTTTTGGCAAAAACAGCGGTGCGGAGTGCGTGGATACTGGTGCCACATAGTTGTTGATGAGTGCGGTTGATGCAGCGTAACCGACGATGGCAAGGAACACGATTCCAAGGCTGTTGAGCCATGCCGGCATAGTATGGAGGTCCGGATCATGACTTTGGATCCAAGCGGCAAGCAATGCGGGCGGAATGGCGGGTATGACCAAAAACAGGTTTAGCACAAAAAAGCCTGACCTCAATTCCGACGATGTAATTGTTCCTGTTGCCACCCCGAGAACCGGAATAGCGTTGCCAATGAGCAATGCCGCAAGGGTGGTGCCAACTAGCAAGCGATTCCGAGTTTTCATGGAGGTGCGTGGCCGTGAGCGGAACCGGAAGGGTTCCAGCTCCAGCTGCAAGGCTGCAACTGGCGTGCGACAGGCCAGTAAACGCACCGGATCAAACGCCAAATATGGCGACGAACTCTCCAGGCCGCCTAACGCCTGAATTAAGCCGAGCCGCGAAGCGGCTTCGGCTTGAATGAATTGTTAGGTGCCGGACCCGGAGCGCTTGCTCCGCAGCCACAACCCAACTCGTGCGAGCAATAGTACGACCAAGGCAATAGCACCCACCTGATACTTCGTAGGGTCTGCGGCTGGGGTATCCGGACGAAATGCCAGCCAAACCATGGCTACGGCGAATGCCATTAATGCGATCACGCCAAGCAATTTGGCGAGCTGGCGTGAGACGAGGAATGCGAATAAGGGGGCTGAAATGACGAGGAAGCTGCAGCCCGCTACCACCATGACTATTCGGCCCTTGGAGAAGTCGCCGATGCTGGCAATAGCGAGATAGAAGATGCCCATCAGGGCAAAAAGCGAGCCCAGCAAGGCCATGACGATCTTTGACAAGTTGCGAACTCGCATCCGGCACCTAACGCCTGAATTAAGCCGAGCCGCGAAGCGGCTTCGGCTTGAATGAATTGTTAGGCCGCCGGCCCGGACAAGCCGGTCCTACGTGCCTGCATAAAGACCAAAAGGAATGGGGTGCCAAAAACGAGTGCCGCCAATCCGAGCAATGCCAAGCCAAAGCCAGCATGCCCTGACAGCAGTGCAACCCATCCCGGAAGAGTGGCTGGAGCCAGGCCGATTAGCTTGCGCCGGGTAAGACCGTAGGCCCCGACTGCGGTGAATGCCCACATGAGGCAACCCGCAACAATTGCGGAAATAGAAAATTGTCGGCCGGGTACTACCTCAGCAAACGGAAACGCCGCAGCGCTCACTGCTGCAAAAGTGACCAGTAACCAGGCGAATAGGTCTGAAATGGAAAATAGCGCTTTGATAAGAGCTCCCATGAGCCAATCCCTGCGGCCTAACGCCTGAATTAAGCCGAGCCGCGAAGCGGCTTCGGCTTGAATGAATTGTTAGGCCGCGCTACCCGCAGTAGGTGGCCGCCGACAATAAAACCAACGTGGGCAAGAATACAGGCGGAGAGGTCGGCGGTGGCGACAAACAGGATGGAGAGGATTAACCCAGATACAAATACTGGGAATAGGTGGCTGGCGCCCCATCGGAAATGAGATATGACAAATGCGCCTAGCGAGGCAGCGATGGCGATAGATAGGCTGCCCAATAGATGGCGCCCAATGCCAATTGCATAGCCTCTATAAAGTATCTCCTCAGTCACCGCCGCAGTTATAACAATGTAGAGCTGGTGGGAAATTGAGAGACTTCTAATTCTTTGGAACCGCTCGGTTTGCTGAATAGCAACCCCGCCAAAAGCCCTCTGTATGCGCAGCAAGATAGGAGTGCTAGCAAGCTTGGCAAGTATCGCTAGAAGCGCTGCAGCGGCGTGAGGCCATGTGGGTATTTGAACGCCCATTTGCCTGAACCAAAGTCCAGGCTCCAATGCGGCAATTGCAAGTACGGAGAGCGCAAGTAACCAAAATGCGGAGCGAGGCGCGACTCTGAGCGAATCAATATGAAGAAGATCGCAGGAAATCTGAAAAAGCAGAATGCCGGCAAGCGAAATAGCTAAGCCGATGCCTAGGGCAACGAGCATGAAGTCTCCATGAGCGGCCTAACGCCTGAATTAAGTCGAGCCGCGAAGCGGCTTCGGCTTGAATGAATTGTTAGGTGCCAGCGGGGATCTCACTTTGCGGCACCCAGCACCTTGAGGTCATTGCCAGCCTGGCTCAGATCCACCTCAAAGAAGCGGAAGGTTGGGCTTTTGCCGAACACGTAAACCAGCCGCTCCTCTTTGCCGTGAACTTCGGTTGAGATTCCGCATGGCAGGTCGTGACGGTCGATTTTCTCTGCAGTGGAGAATGTCCCACCAACACTAAGTCCGCCCTTGTAACGGCGCGATACCCGCCAAGTGACGGTCTGCTCGAAGGTGCCAGTAAAGGAGGTGCTAGCAGCATTGGCCGGGCGATACGTAATAGCGACCGGAGCGGCAATGACAGCAGCACTACTTGCCTTGAGCAAGTCCGCTGGTGGCAGCCGATCGAACGAGCACGCCGCCGCACTGGCAGGGACTAGGAGCATTGATGTTAGACATCCGAGGAGCTTGGTCATGGCACCTAACGCCTGAATTAAGCCGAGCCGCGAAGCGGCTTCGGCTTGAATGAATTGTTAGCCGCCAACCGCTATCACTGCGAGTGCGACGACTAGACCAAAAGCGGCGACAGCCGTAATGGCCACTGGGATTGTGGCAGCAGCCAGTAGCAGCAGGTTATGCCAGTTACGCGCAGGACGTTCTCTCGTGATCCGAGAGAGCGCGGCGGACAGCGTGGGGTAAACCGTGATACCGCAGATTACGGACACGGCGAGCGCGGCCAACGTAAGGAGAGAGCGCGGCTGATAGAAGGCAAAGGTAACGAGCCAGCTCAATGCGGTGAGCAGGAACGAAATCAGGAATTGCCGTTGAATGTGCCGAGGAAATTCCATTGGTGGCTAACGCCTGAATTAAGCCGAGCCGCGAAGCGGCTTCGGCTTGAATGAATTGTTAGGGCCCACAGCGACGAACCACACGAGCAGCCCGCCTGAGAGCCCAGACAAAAGTATGCCGATAGTGAGCGCCCAGCCAAGGTCCATAAACAGCACTGCAAATGGAGCTGACGAAGCCAGAC
>NZ_BAAGXN010000021.1:0-13022 GCF_054779815.1 Lysobacter tyrosinilyticus | reverse complement strand
TCGTGCGAGGCCTAACGCCTGAATTAAGCCGAGCCGCGAAGCGGCTTCGGCTTGAATGAATTGTTAGGGCGCGTCCGGCGAGTCATCCGGCCCATAGATATCGAAGTCTAAAGCGAGCCCCAGTGATGCGTACTTTGCCAGGAGTGCCGGGTGTAGCAAGACTCCTGAGTTGAAGCCCTCAAGGAAGTAGCCAATGAAGAGCGAAGCGGAACCACCCGAAGCCAGATGGTTGGCAAGGAATGCTGCGTGAGCATCGAGCCATTTTCCGACGCGGGTAAGGGTGTCCTCTACGTACTCCCCGGGATAGATCTCCAAGGGGGCAGTCCAATACGAGTCATCCCAAAAGCCCTCCAGCGGAGCGCCGCGAGGAGAGGTGCGCTTCTGACCGGCCGACCATTGCCGAGAGGGCTCCAGGCCGAACTCTGAAGAACAAGCAGAAAGCTCCGATCGCGGATGACTGAGTCGAAGCGAGATCTTGAATCGATACGGCCGTGATTCTTCCATAGCGCCCTAACGCCTGAATTAAGCCGAGCCGCGAAGCGGCTTCGGCTTGAATGAATTGTTAGGCGCGCTCACCGGCAGAGCGAACCAACGTGATGTTTCTACAATCCTCGCTCTCGAGCACAAGGCCGGCGTCGGGAGTATCTATCATGATGCCCTCACCAAACTCCGACTTGAACCACTCTGTAGAGCCTGGGTCATCCTCGGGGAACTGGTCCGTGCTGATGATAAAAATGACCTTTGAAAGGCCGTTGTCATCGAACCAGCGGACCAGGTCGCCGATACGAACCTCAATGTCTGTTCCTGGGTAATAGAGACGTTTCATGAGGCGCCTAACGCCTGAATTAAGCCGAGCCGCGAAGCGGCTTCGGCTTGAATGAATTGTTAGGTGCCATGCGACTAGTCATACAGCACCGGCGCGTACCAGACCACTGTCCATTTGCCGCCAATTCTCTTGTACTGCAATTGCATTTGGCCATCGTTACTGCCTTGGCACTTCTCGGTAATCGTCACCCAGGTGCCGCGATCATCATGCTCAATATCGTCGATGGAAATGTTTTTGCAGCGCGGATCGATACGAGCGTAGTCAGCCTTGATCTGGGCGGCCGACGGTGAGCTGGGAGTGCAGGACGAGAGGAGTATCGCTGTTAGAGCAACGAGGAACCTGATCATGGCACCTAACGCCTGAATTAAGCCGAGCCGCGAAGCGGCTTCGGCTTGAATGAATTGTTAGCCCCCACGCGATACACGGTGCAATATTCCGGAAGCGTGTAAGCCATATTTGCTCGACTCGTTCTCGAGCGGCATGTCGAGGTTGTTCACGACGCGCGACCAAACGACAAGAAGATCCTCAGGCGAACGAAGAGTTGCAACTATCGCCCAAGACTCAACCCATGTCCCATCATCGTCAGCGCCTGAGTCTGTTGCATAGATCACGGCGTTGCTCATACTGCTGCTTATGCGGAAAGCACCGGGTTTAGCCTCAATCCATGTTCCGTCATCTTGAAGCCAAACCCGAGGTGCTCCTTGACCAATAAGAAGCCTCAACTCCAGGACGTCTTTGGGCGTGTCACTGAGAGTGATCGATCCTTGCCATAAGCCATCCAGATTCTGGTCATATGCAGCGTGATTTCGCGAGACCGTTGCACAGCTCGCCAGAGCAGTAGCAATAGTCATTGCCGCAAGAAGTATCTTTAACGCGCGGATCATGATGATCTCTCAGTGGGGGCTAACGCCTGAATTAAGCCGAGCCGCGAAGCGGCTTCGGCTTGAATGAATTGTTAGGGCTCACACCCACTAGATATCAAACCCCGGGTGTAAGAACTCACGGGACTCACCAATGGACCAGCTAGTACCCAGGAAGCGGTCCTGAAGCTTGAGGCCGTCAGCCGTGTAGTGAAGCTCCGATGCCAGCGGAATGCCAAGACTCGGAAGGAGCGCTCGAAGGATTTCAAGAGCGGCGGCTCGATCAGTTGTGTCGATATCGATGCCGCAGAACTCGATCGGCCGTGTGCCATCGGGAAGGGCGTCACCAAGTAGAGACCCGCCGCCAGAGACGTGGCCAAGGTCTTCGGGCTGGAGTGCGTCGTCGATTGGATCCTCAAAGAGGGTAGCCCGATCCAGCGGCTGGATGGGTGCAGGAATCTTGATGTAGACGAACTGCTCGACGTCGAACTCTACTTCTTGGTCGGTCACGATGGTCTCCCCTGTGAGGCCTAACGCCTGAATTAAGCCGAGCCGCGGAGCGGCTTCGGCTTGAATGAATTGTTAGGTGCCACCTAGTGCACCCGACGACCTTGAACTGTACCAATCACTGCGCCGCCCGTGACCCCGCCCGCTGAGCGCTCACCGTTGAAGTTGACTCCGGCTAGCTCGCCGCGAATCTCGTCGTTTGCGTCACATAGATTGGAATTGAGGCTGATCAGTAGAAAGCGGCCGGAAACGGTATAGGCGGCTTGAGCGGCCGAACCAAGATGGCCGTCAACGCGCTCAAGTTTGCGCCAGTCACCAGAAACACAGGTATCAGCTCTCTCATCCGAGACACGAAAAGTGTGCGACTCAAGCTTTCCGGAGCCTGAGGCGGTATCAAATCTCCAGACGGCGCCTGCGGCCCAATCAGGAGGTGTGGGCTGCGCAGAAAGCGCCTGGTAGTCCAGTCGCGGACGATGGGTGTTAGTGGCGCAAGCCACCAGCACGACCGAGAGAAGGATGATTAGGCAATGACGCAGCATGATGTGGCACCTAACGCCTGAATTAAGCCGAGCCGCGAAGCGGCTTCGGCTTGAATGAATTGTTAGGCCGCAGCCAAGGCATAGAGAAATGACAGTGTAAAAGTCAGGGCCGGGATAGCAACAAGAATCAATGCAAGCCAATGCAACGCTTTGTGAAACGGCCATTTGAAAAATATGGCTATAGAAGCGGCGGCTAAGGCAAGGGCAGCGGGCATGCAGTAGACCACCGCGATCTCGTCCATCGCAACGTCATCAGAATTATTGAGCCATAGAAGTAGCAGTAGAACGGCCCCGAGGCTTGCCGAAGCGTCGGCCAAGGCTACTCGCTTGCTGAGGTTAATCTTTGGTCTACGCTCAATTGCGTGAGCCGATTCTGGTGCGACGTATGGGTTATCTGACATGCGGCCTAACGCCTGAATTAAGCCGAGCCGCGAAGCGGCTTCGGCTTGAATGAATTGTTAGCGCCCATCAGCGAGTCTCCGGGATGGGATATACGCGAATGCTAGAGATCGTGCTGGTGTTGCCTGGTGCAAAGGATGCATCAAACTCGAGGATGGGGCCGCGAGCAATGCCGCGGTAGGACCCAAAGGTGGACAAGCTGCTTAGCGCCGTCAGCTTGTAGCGGCGACCCGCGTAAGACATCGTGCCGCCGTCGGATGTTTCGCTACCCGCGACGAGCTTGGCGTGAATGGGCTCTTTGCCGGCGACAACCGCGCAGAAGTCCTCCGAAGCCTCGCGCAATATCAGCTGGTCTTCTGGGCTTGCACCAGATGCCCCAATTCCATCGAACGGAGCAAGACAGGTTTCGGGGCGGGTGCATCCCGCTAGTGCGAGCATTGCAGCGAGAGTTAGGAATCTTGTCATGGGCGCTAACGCCTGAATTAAGCCGAGCCGCGAAGCGGCTTCGGCTTGAATGAATTGTTAGGCCCCGCGCGGGGATCGCGCAGAATTCGGACCACGCCGGATTCTATGCTTCCTGAGAAGTAGCCGCCGCCACGAAGGAACACGCAGGGATTTGAGTACTTGGCGTAAATGTGAGCTGGCACCCGACCACTTATCTGCACCGTGTCGCTTTGTATTGGAACCTCATATCCCGGGATGCGCCCACCCTCAATTGGGGGATCTGCCGGGAAGCCGTCCGACTTGCCGCCGCAGTTGACGACCATAAGCCGGACGTAAAGCTCTCGCTGGATTATGGTCTTTGCGTCCGCAGAGTGGAGCGCTACTTGCACCACCACGTCTTCATTGTCGTCGTATGCAATCGCGGACAGTGGATCGGGGCGAAATTGGCAGCCGCCAAGAAGAAGTACCGAAGCGGCCAGGCAGACCGCACAGATCTTTGGATGTCGCATGCGCCGAGCAGGGGTCATAGGGGCCTAACGCCTGAATTAAGCCGAGCCGCGAAGCGGCTTCGGCTTGAATGAATTGTTAGGGCTCAGCCGACTTGCCATAAAGTTGTGCCGGTGTGAGCCCGATCAACATAGTAGTGGTGGTTCTGTTGGGCAATTGCATCGGCTGCGGCCATTGCATCAGCGCGAGTTTTTGCGTCCGTGTGAGTGCTAAGTGCGCGTAGAGCGGGAAGTGCATCTTGCCTAAGCGAGTACGCCAACATTGAGCAGGCATTCTCCCTGACCAAATAGGCACGATCCGCAAGAGCCGCTATAGCAAGCGACGTGACCTCGGGATAGCGCCGAGAATAGCGAAGTAGCCGAAACAAGATGGCGGCACGGCCGCTGGCGCGACGAACAAGCGGGAATGCCGCGACCAGTTGCTGGATGAGCGGCTCCTCGCCGAATTGCTGAAATAGGCGCAGCTCAAATTGGCCGACCTCAGAGGTTCTGGCCTGTCCGTAGCCGTCCGCAATTTGTTGAATCGCTGGGATCTTCATCTGAGCCCTAACGCCTGAATTAAGCCGAGCCGCGAAGCGGCTTCGGCTTGAATGAATTGTTAGGCCCCGAACCGCCGAGCCACCGACTGGATGGCTGGCATGGCAAGTGGCGTGGCCCACTCCGCGATGGACTCTAGCTGAGGCGCGAGGCGAGCTAAAGCCTCAGGTGCCCAATGGGCGCGAAACTCGCCAAGTGGCAGGCCATCCAGCTCCGAGCAGACCGAACCGATGGCACCTGCATCCGGATCATCTGGCTCTAGCTCGGCTCGCGCGAGCACCGGACCTAACGCCCAGCATCCGTCTAGGATGCTCATCCTCCCCGAAGACACCGCAGCAGCAATCTGCCCGGCCTCGCGCCTGAGGCTTTCGATGTACTCGGCGTGAGTCATTTTTTGCATCGGGGCCTAACGCCTGAATTAAGCCGAGCCGCGAAGCGGCTTCGGCTTGAATGAATTGTTAGGCCCCAGGATAGCGAATCTCCCGCCACCTAGCGCCAGGATCTAGCAAATCCCCGACGAGAAGCCATGTGGATTGGTCCGGAGCAGCCGATCCGTAGAGCCATAGCTGGCTAATGTTGAGTCCGTCAAAGGACAGCTCTGACAATCTGATCGTGACATTGCGATTGAGATGAACCGCCACCACAAGATCAGATGAATCGCGATACTTGATAAGCCCATTTATCAAGCTTTGAAGTGAGGCTGTCGGGTTGAGATCGTTGGGAACCAGTTCCTTCAGCTGCACAGGAACGAGATGGTGATACCCGTCTCGCTCGAAATGGGTGATGCAGTCATAATCGCTTTTCTCTAGTGGCGAGAAACGAACCTTTACGCCCATGGCCTCGCCAACTAGGTAGCTGAATAGTGCCGATTGTCGACCTTCAAGGAACGGACGAAGCTCTCGTGTGCGGAGAGCGGACACTTTGTAGGGCAGTTCATGAAGTGGTTGCGTAAGTGCAATCTCACGCAGCCCAATGAGTATCGGGAGAGGGTCGTGATAAGGCAGCTTTGCCCACTCTTTGACGCTCATCGATGTTTGGTCCTGGGGCCTAACGCCTGAATTAAGCCGAGCCGCGAAGCGGCTTCGGCTTGAATGAATTGTTAGGCCGCGCCTCAGCTACCGGCCATGCGATTGAATGTAGCGATTGCAACCCACACAAGCAGAGCGCCGACGAGCCCAACAGTGGCAATTCTATTAGGGGCCGCGAGCAGCCAGGAGCGAGCCCTAGACTCCTTGCGAGTGAAGAGAAAAATAGCTCCATATCCGAGAACGCCAGTAACTACGGCAATGACGATCCAACGTACTAGAAAGTGAGATGCCCAACTCATCGGTAGTCCAAAGTTGCGGGAGCCTTGCAGTGCGGCCTAACGCCTGAATTAAGCCGAGCCGCGAAGCGGCTTCGGCTTGAATGAATTGTTAGAGCCCATCAGATGGCTGCCGACAGCTTGAAGATGGGCCAATACAGTGCGACAACAAAGAGCGGAACAGATAGAACTAGCGTGGCAACGCCGATTAGCCCGGAGGCCAATCCCCGACGCCGAGGGGCGGGCCAGAAGTACCAAGCCGCAATTACAGCGGCCGGGGAAGCCCACATGGCCAAGTAATAGTGAACAAGCAGTTTGGTCAAAAGCGGAAGATCCGCCCCGAATGACTCAAAGACCTCAGCAAAATGCGGGACAACTAGAGTTGTTGCCAATGCGCTAAGAAGGGCGCAGCTCAACCCTGCGGCTAGCCAGGCCCTGGCCGCCGGCGCGCCGTTGGATCTGACCGCAGCTGGAATTGCCGTGGTCGAAGCCTCGTAGGGATTTGTCATGGGCTCTAACGCCTGAATTAAGCCGAGCCGCGAAGCGGCTTCGGCTTGAATGAATTGTTAGAGCTCAGCCAGTGCTACGGTGCCTTGCCAAACTCTCTCTGATAAGCCTCTAGGATCCGTATGCGGGCGTCAATGAACGATTGCCAGCAAGTGAGCCTAGCGTCATTGGCCATTAGATCGGTTTGCCTTGCCGCCACCGTGTACTCACAAGAGTTGGAAGCGAACGTCTCCCAGCTCTTTTGAGCGGAAAGTAGAAGTTTGGCTGCCTGAGGGTCTCTTGCGCGAACATGGGATAGCGTACGGCCAAAGGTTGCGGCAAGCCTCTCGTCTTGATCGTCAGAGGCACAGGCGCGCACCTCGGCCATGTTTGTTGCGCCTTTCTCACAATCTCTAGCCGCGGCGGGAGCTGCCGGGCGAATGAGTAGGACGAGACTGAAAAGAACTGCGCGCATATCTATACCTGAGCTCTAACGCCTGAATTAAGCCGAGCCGCGAAGCGGCTTCGGCTTGAATGAATTGTTAGGCCCCTCACTGACGTAGCCGACGACGCTGACCACATCTAGCTCTGAGCACACGAGTCGGAAGGCGCCCTCTCCCGAGAGCACTACCTCGATCCCACTTGATGTGCGACTTATCTCAAGGTCTCCGGAAACGCCCGTGCCCCACCGACGAACGTCTACCTGGGTCACTGCAAAGGCACGAATGAGAATTTGGCAGGTGTTAGCGCTTTCGGGCCATTTGGAGGATGGCTTGTCCGGAAAATCTTGAGGCTCAAATGTGATCTCGGCCGAGGGGCCATCCCGATGTAGCGATATGCGGTGGACGCAGACATTCTTGAGGCTTGGCGCAACTGAGTAGTAGCCGAGAATGACCTTGGGATTAAAGGTGATCTGGTTCCAGTCCATAGGAATCTTTCTGAGGGGCCTAACGCCTGAATTAAGCCGAGCCGCGAAGCGGCTTCGGCTTGAATGAATTGTTATGCAGCCCAGGGCAGTAGGGAGCCGTGGACGCTGAAGAGATCTTAGCCCGGGACAATCGGGATGCGGCAATCACTGGACGGAAGCGCGGGGAGTGAGTGGCGGGTGCTTGCCCGTCCGGCGCCGGAGGCGCCGCCAAGGTGAATCCAGCCATGTGACCGCAAGCCCAGCGGCGCGAGCGAGAGAGATCTTGTGCGGGCTTTGCGAGCTTTACCTGCAGCGCTTCGGCGCTGGCGCGCATCGCCAGTCTTTTGACCACGCATAACGCCTGAATTAAGCCGAGCCGCGAAGCGGCTTCGGCTTGAATGAATTGTTATGCAGCCACGGAGAACAGGGGGCCGTGGACGCTGAAGAGATCTTAGCCCGGGACAATCGGGATGCGGCAATCACTGGATGGAAGCGGGGAGAGTGAGTGGCCGACGCTGGTGCAACCGGCGCCGGAGGCGCCGCCAGGGTGAATCCAGCTATGTTGCCGTAAGCCGAGCGGCGCGAGCGGGAACGGTCGAGTGCTGGCTTGCGGGCTCTACTGCGGAACTTGAGGTCTCAGCGCGCATCGCCCGTCTTTTGACCACGCATAACGCCTGAATTAAGCCGAGCCGCGAAGCGGCTTCGGCTTGAATGAATTGTTATGCAGCCACGGAGAACAGGGAGCCGTGGACGCTGAAGAGATCTTAGCCCGGGATAATCGGGATGCGGCAATCACTGGACGAAAGCGCGGAGAGTGAGTGGCCGTTGCTTGCCCATCCGGCGCCGGAGGCGCCGCCAGAGTGAATCCAGTCATGTGACCGCAAGCCCAGCGGCGCGAGCGAGAGAGATCGAGTGCGGGCTTTGCGAGCTTTACCCGCAGCGCTTCAGCACTGGCGCGCATCGCCAGTCTTTTGACCACGCATAACGCCTGAGTTAAGCCGAGCTGCGAAGCAGCTTCGGCTTGAACGAATGGTTATACGCCACGGTAAGCAGCGCAGGGACGAAGTGTAACGGTAGCTGCTGCAGGCGGGAGCAGGGAATCAGCTGATGCAAGCCGGGAAGAGTGTGGGGCCGGTGCTCACACATCCGGAGCCGATAGCGCCGCCGAAGTGAATCCTGCCGTGTTTCCGCAAGCCGAGCGGCGCGAACGAGGGATGTCGAATGTGGGCTGGCGGGCTGTACCCGCAGCGTCTCAGCACCGACGCGCATCGCCGGTCTTTTGCCCACGTATAACGCCTGAATTAAGCCGAGCCGCGAAGCGGCTTCGGCTTGAATGAATTGTTATGCAGCCCAGGGCAGTAGGGAGCCGTGGACGCTGAAGAGATCTTAGCCCGGGACAATCGGGATGCGGCAATCACTGGATGGAAGCAGGGCGAGTGAGTGGCCGGTGTTTGCTCATCCGGCGCCGGAGGCGCCGCCAGAGTGAATCTAGTCATGTGACCGCAAGCCCAGCGGCGCGAGCGAGATAAATCGAGTGCAGGCTTTGCGAGCTTTACCCGCAGCGCTTCGGCGCCGGCGCGCATCGCCCGTCTTTTGACCACGCATAACGCCTGAGTTAAGCCGAGCCGCGAAGCGGCTTCGGCTTGAACGAATTGTTATGCAGCCTGGGAGAGTAGGTGCCCAAGGCTGCTGAAGCGATCTTAGCCCAGGACAATAGGCGAAGAGAGAATCACTGGATGGAAGCGGGGAGAGTGAGTGGCCGGTGCTTGTGCAACCGGCGCCGTAGGCGCCGCCTACGTAAATCCAGCTATGTAACCGTTAGCCGAGCGGCGCGAGTGGGAAAGGTCGAGTGCAGGCTGGCGAGCTTTACTGCGGAGTCTGCAGTGACGGCGCGCATCGTCCGTCTTTTGACCACGCATAACGCCTGAATTAAGCCGAGCCGCGAAGCGGCTTCGGCTTGAATGAATTGTTAGCCGCCAACCGCTATCACTGCGAGTGCGACGACTAGACCAAAAGCGGCGACAGCCGTAATGGCCACTGGGATTGTGGCAGCAGCCACTAGCAGCAGGTTATGCCAGTTACGCGCAGGACGTTCTCTCGTGATCCGAGAGAGCGCGGAGGACAGCGTGGGGTAAACCGTGATGCCGCAGATTACGGACACGGCGAGCGCGGCCAACGTAAGGAGAGAGCGCGGCTGATAGAAGGCAAAGGTAACGAGCCAGCTCAATGCGGTGAGCAGGAACGAAATCAGGAATTGCCGTTGAATGTGCCGAGGAAATTCCATTGGTGGCTAACGCCTGAATTAAGCCGAAAACAATCGCGTAGCGATTGGTTTTCGGCTTGAATGAATTGTTAGGCGCCACGGTAAGCGGCGGAGTACGAGAGTGCAACGGGACGGCAAGGGCAGGGAGCCGTTCCCCGGCTGACGAAGGCCGGTGCAATGAGGGGCCCGTGTTTGTGCAACCGGCGCCGAAGGCGCCGCCCAAGTGAATCCAGCCATGTGGCCGTCAGCCGAGCGGAGCGAACGATTAGTGTCGAGCGCGGGCTGGCGAGCTTTATCCGTAACACCTCGGCACCGGGGTGCAACCGTAAGCCTTTACACCCACGCCTAACGCCTGAATTAAGCCGAGCCGCGAAGCGGCTTCGGCTTGAATGAATTGTTAGGCAGCAGCCCGGCGCCGCTTGCCCGCGTAGGAATTGCCTGCCGTGTTAACCATTTCACTCTCGCATGAGCAAGCGATGTGCCGCTTTCCCATGCCGTAAGAAATAGAAGCAAAGCGCAGCAGTGGCAATGGCTTGAGAAAAAGCAATGCCGGTATCGACCCAGGTGCGGACGGTTAGTTTGTCGACTCGAGCAGGGTCTAAATCCCTAATACTGTGCAGTTTTACCAAAGCAATCGATTGGCTGAAAACATCGAGCAGTAGCAGTAGGCAGTAGCCCAGCAGCAACAGACCGATAAGTCTTATTGTCAGCCAACAAGCGGATTCTTTTGTCATGAGTGCAGCCTAACGCCTAGATTGCTAGGAACAGAATTGTGACGTACCGGAACATTTGGTATGCAGCCTAACGCCTGAATTAAGCCGAGCCGCGAAGCGGCTTCGGCTTGAATGAATTGTTAGCCCTCTGCCCGATGACGCCGGAGCATCGGATTGAAGACGGCCAAAATAGTGGCAGAGCCAATCGCTCGTGAGCCCTCCGAAACTTGAATCTCCCGCCCCTCCCACAGGGAATGAGGATAGATCTCCGGCGTTATGAACCAGACATTTGCGGTGCCTTGGTCGCCGGGCGCAATCTCGTAGAGGTCTATGAGCTCGTGGTACACGGATGTCAGGTAGTCGCTTCGGATCGCATAGTTCGGTCGGTAGCCAGAAGTAACGGAATGGCTCTTACCGCCAGTTTGCGTTGAGGTGAGCCTCAGTACGACTTGGGCATCAGGAGCGCGGTTCATCGAGAGGGCTAACGCCTGAATTAAGCCGAGCCGCGAAGCGGCTTCGGCTTGAATGAATTGTTAGGCCTGCGGGGCCGGCTGCACAACATACACGTGAACTTGCCCGTCATCAGGGTGATGCATCTGAACGACGAATCGCTTGTCGCTTTCCGCGATCGTGAGCATGTGAACACGGAGCAGCTCCCAGATTAGATGTGTCCACTCCTTGGGCGAACGAATCAGGTCGATCTGGCGCGATCCGGGCCTGTAAGGATTCCACGTATGAAGGACCTCACTGGTGATGTCGTAGAGAGCGGCAAAATCCGATCTGGTAAGGCAGGTCCGGTCTACCTCGGCCATATGGGATCCGGGCTCACTCATAGGTAATGGAAAGAAGCTTGAGTGGATTGTCTCTAGCTTTTTCAGAATCCGCTCGGCCTTCCAGTGAGTGCCAAAATCAGCGTGATGGCGTGAGTAGGCAGAGCGATTGGCGGCAAGGGAAGAGAAAGCCACCAACTCGAGGATGCGCCTCAGGTTGAGACAGGCAAACTCAACGGTGAACTCAGTGCGGGTGGCACCAATCTCGCCAGCGTCGAGCTGACGAATTAGCTCAATTCGTTGCTTGGCCTCAGACATCAAGGCGCAGTAGATTTGGGCTTCAGTTTCCATGATGTTTGAGAGCAGGCCTAACGCCTGAATTAAGCCGAGCCGCGAAGCGGCTTCGGCTTGAATGAATTGTTAGGCTGCAGCCGGCGATGCTGATGCATAGCGAACGGCATACAACCCAGCCACATCAATTGCCGTGTGCAGAATCATTGCGGCAAGAAGCCCGACGTATTTTGCGACGGCGGCCAGCGCCAAGCTTGCAGCAAACAGCCCGACTGCCTGGACTAGCGTTCTCTTGCTAAGCGAGGTGAACCGGTAAGCCCTGGTATGAGCCAGCACAAATATGAGAGAGGAAAGCCAAATGCCCATAACCGGCTGGAGAGCGCCGCGGAAAAGCAGTTCCTCGCCAATGCCAGCTGCCAGAGCAATCCACAACGGGTTTAAACCCGCCAAGTTCAGGCGGCTGTAGCTTTGGATGGTGTGCTGAGTGGTGGGGCGGTGGGCAGTGAACTTGTAGCCGATAAAGGAGTTGATGCAGGCAGCGACACCGAGGCCAAGGCCAACTAGAGCTTGGGCGGGAATGGTTAGCCCGCCAGAGAAGAGAGCCTCTGGCGCGTGGCCCGACAAAGCTGCGACGGCGAGAGCGGCCGCGCACATGAGCAGGCATATGAACCATTGCCGGGCAGGACCAATTGGGTTCTTCAATACAGTCACGGATTCGGTCGCCACGAAACTTCCCCTGCAGCCTAACGCCTGAATTAAGCCGAGCCGCGAAGCGGCTTCGGCTTGAATGAATTGTTAGGCCGCGTCACGGTGCTTGTTGAGCTTGGCCACGACCTTCTTTGAAAAGGAGAATATCAGCGCGCTGATTGAGAACCAAAGCCAAGAAAAGATAAGCGCCGCAACAACATTGTTGATGTAGAAAATGACCTGTCCGCTGCGATCGTGAACAGGTACCGTGCCAAGCCCGCCTTGGTAAAGGATTGCGACAAATATCAATGGTGCCGCTGCCATAAATACGGCTGAAACCATCTTGGTGGTGACGGCAACAAAGAATGCCGAACTGCTGTACTCGTCTGTTTCCATGGTTGGATGACTTGGTAGCGGCCTAACGCCTGAATTAAGCCGAGCCGCGAAGCGGCTTCGGCTTGAATGAATTGTTAGGCATCACCCAGCTAGACGCTCGGGGATCGGCTTGAGCTTGTATACCTCATGAAAGAATAGGTCCGCCTTGTGCTGGTCTGAGCAGAAGTTGGTTACCTCTTTAATCTTTCCATGCTCAAACCGAAAGACCAGGCACCAAGTTAAATCGAGGCCGTTACCGTAAGTGCTCCATCCGCGATGGTGATCTATGACGTAGTCACCATGCTCGGCGATTGCAAAAGGCTGCGCTTGGAACCCAGCCTTGCCAAGCTGACCAAAGAAGGCCAGTACCTCTTTGATGCCGTGCTTTTCACCGGCAAGGGGGTGGTGGCCGGGAATGCGCCAAATGATGTCATCAGCCATGACGTCACTTACCGCAGCGACGTTATTACTGGCATAAGCCTCAAACAATGCGCCGATCTTGGGTTGGTTTGACACGAAAACTCCTTGTAAGTGATGTGATGCCTAACGCCTGAATTAAGCCGAGCCGCGAAGCGGCTTCGGCTTGAATGAATTGTTAGGCGCGACGGT
>NZ_BAAGXN010000020.1:0-2517 GCF_054779815.1 Lysobacter tyrosinilyticus | reverse complement strand
ACATCGCGGGGCCTAACGCCTGAATTAAGCCGAGCCGCGAAGCGGCTTCGGCTTGAATGAATTGTTAGCCCTCTTCCCGGTGACGTCGGAGCATTGGGTTGAAGACGGCCAAAATAGTGGCAGAGCCAATCGCTCGTGAGCCCTCCGAAACTTGGATCTCCCGCCCCTCCCACAGGGAATGAGGATAGATCTCCGGCGTTATAAACCAGACATTTGCGATACCTTGGCCGCCGGGCGCAATCTCGTAGAGGTCTATGAGCTCGTGGTGCACTGATGTCAGATAGTCGCTTCGGATCGCATAGTTCGGTCGGTAGCCAGAGGTAACGGAACGGCTCTTGCCGCCAGTTTGCGTTGAGGTGAGCCTCAATACGACTTGGGCATCGGGATCGCGATTCATCGAGAGGGCTAACGCCTGAATTAAGCCGAGCCGCGAAGCGGCTTCGGCTTGAATGAATTGTTAGCGCCCTCCCGCAGGACGCGAATCTCACGGGTGCGGCGCTTGTACTCCTTGGTGAAGGAGCAATGTGCAACGACTAGGCCACCTTTTCCATCCGGCCAGGCATACACAAGGTAAGTTTGGCCTGGGGAGAATCCGAAGCCACAAGAGCCAGCGCCTTCCGTGCATTGCGTGGAAGCTTTGACCGGGCCTTGGGTCACACCCTTAAAAGAGTCCGTGACATTGAAGCTAACGGTGTCAAACGAGCCGGTATGGGCTACATCGGTCACAGTGCCGATAAAGACGGCCTGTGCGTTATCCAACGACTGCAGGAAGTCTGACTTTGTTGGGTACTTGGGAGTCACGCAGTCACACGCAAGGGTGCTTGCGGGAAGGGCGAGGAGCGCAATGGCTAGCAGAAGTCTCATTAGGGCGCTAACGCCTGAATTAAGCCGAGCCGCGAAGCGGCTTCGGCTTGAATGAATTGTTAGGCCCCGTCCCGCTAACGGAAAGCAACATCAGAGGCCTCGTAGTCAACCTGAAACTGCGTGTGAAGCCATGGTGAGGCTGGCCTGAGATAGACAACTAAACTCTTCAAAGCCTCCGGTGTGTACTGGGCATGTTGAGCGAATGCAAAGTGGATCACTTTGTCGTCGAGGTGGCCTTTTATGACGTGCTTGACCTTTGCCTCGTAGATTGTCCAATACGCCGTGTGGACATTGCCAGGCGTGCAGTTGGAACAGAAGTCTGTTTCTGTGACGGTCAAGGCGCGAACTCGCACCAGTAGATCCTGCGCCGTCGCCGGCGTAGCGATCACCAGAAGTGCCAACAAGGCGAAAATCTTCATAGGGGCCTAACGCCTGAATTAAGCCGAGCCGCGAAGCGGCTTCGGCTTGAATGAATTGTTAGGGCCCAACCCGCTATAGGCACGCGCCTGCGTAGTTGCACCCGGTAAACAGCAGAACAATAAGCACAATTGGAACAGAAGCTGCTCCGACCAGGCCAGCGACAAAGATTGCGCGACGCGCGGTTTTTGTGCGAGATGCAAGAAGGCTGGTGGCCGCAGACAGTAGCAAAGGCAGTGCAAACGCCACCATGCCGCCGGGATAGATAACTCTCTCGCGGACAATCCAGGCAAACGAGTCGGGGGTGTAGTTCTTGGCGGGGCCGGGATAGAGGAACGAAAGCGAAGCGGCGGTAGCAACGATAGCGGCGCTGAGCGCCAGAACGGTAATGAGAGGCAAACGAGATTGAGGCCAGCGGCCGTGTATCCACAGCCCGATGGCCGCGCCGACTAAGGGGCCGAGTACCAGTAGCAACAATCTTTCCATTGGGGCCTAACGCCTGAATTAAGCCGAGCCGCGAAGCGGCTTCGGCTTGAATGAATTGTTAGGCCCGCCGCGACTATGCGACGGACCACCAATATTGAACCTCATCGTCCTCGCCGGAGCAGCAAAGAAGCAAAGACGAAGGGTCCCGGGCTTGGGCGGACACCCTAGACTCTGCTGCGATGAGCGACTGTGCCAGCGCCGCAAAGAATCCCTGGCTAGGCACAAAGCCATTGGGGAGGTCTGCCCGAGCCACATTGACCATGTGGAAATCGCCCAAGGATAGGCTCCGGCCGATGTTTGAGCACCAGAGTGCTGCGCCTTTTAGATTGCTGTCAGCCATGGCTGCGACAAAGTGGCGCCGGTTGTAGCTATTGATGCGACCGACCGTGGATCTTGAGTTCTGCTCGGTATCAATGCAGACAGACAACGCCGATGATTCATGGTCGTAGTACAGGGCGAAGGTGTAGATCGGAACCTCCCTCCGCATAGCCTCAGCCAAGGCTTGGTCTATGACTTTCCCAACCAGCGTGTGGATATTGTTCAAGGGCCTAACGCCTGAATTAAGCCGAGCCGCGAAGCGGCTTCGGCTTGAATGAATTGTTAGGCCTCGGATTCGTGGCAAACCATTTCGATGTTGTGTCCGTCCGGACCGATAACGAAAGCGGCATAGTATTTGCCGGTATAGTTCGGGCGCAGTCCAGGCGCGCCATTGTCTTTGGCCCCCGCCTCCAGTGCTGCACGATAGAACAC
>NZ_BAAGXN010000019.1:0-3184 GCF_054779815.1 Lysobacter tyrosinilyticus | reverse complement strand
CAGTTCGATGTCCTCGAACCGCAGCGCCACCGCTTCCGGCGTCCTGGCCGCCTGCGCCGAGAACTGCGCGTGCACGCAGGTCGTCGGGTACGCGCGATCCGTCGCGTTCCACTCCTGCGACAGGAAATTGCGCTCGGCGGCGTCCAGCACCGGCGCGTGATCGATGCGGATGGCCGGATCGAGCGCCATCGCCTGCAGCAGGCGGACGAAGTGCCGCATCATCTGCACAACGAACCATTCGTCGAAGAGCGCGGTGTCGTAGACCAGCCGCGCCGCATAACCACCGTCGCACGGGGACAGGCTCAGGTGCAGGTCGCATCGCCCCTCGCCAAAGCCGGTGTCAACCATGCGGACCACGCGTTCACCGCAGTGGAACCCCTCCTCGACGCGCCCGTCGAAACGGAACACGACGTCGCACAGTCCGTTGCGCTGCGCTTCTTCGCCAAGGCCCATCGCGGCGGCGATGCGCTCGAACGGGACATTGCCATGTTGCATGGCATGCGTTCGCGCTCGCGAGACATCCGCCAGCAGGTGCCTGGCATCGCCTCCCGCGGGAATGGCAACGCGCAGCGGCAGCACGTCGGCAAGCGGGCCCACCATGACCTGCAGATCGAGCAGACGCCGCCCGTCGGTGTCGAGACCAACGACCAGATCGTCCTGGCCGCCGTAGCGCGCGAGCAGCGCCATGAAACCGGCGAGCAGCGTGTCTTCGACGTCGACGCCCTGCCCCTGTGCCAGCGCCCGCAACGCCGCGCCCAGGTCCGCGCCGATGGCGAAGACGTGCGACGCCGCCGCGAAGCCTGGCGCCGCCTGGCGCGGTCGGCTCGTCGGCAACGCGAGCGTGGGAAGCGCACCGCGCAGAGGTTGTTTCCAATACATCCGCAGCGGTTCGAGCGCCGCATCGTCGAGCGTCGACAGCCAGTGCAGGTAGTCGCCAAAGTCCGGCGAGGACACAGGTGCCGTGGGCGCACCTCCGCCCTCGATCGCCGCATACGCGGAAGTGATCTCCCCGGCGATCAACGCCAGCGAGCGGCGGTCGACCACGAGGCGATGGGACATGAGGCATAGCCAGGCGTGGCCGTTTGCGTCGCGCCAAACCGTGGCACGCAGCGGTCGTTCGTCGTCGAGCCGGAACGGGTGCGCCATCTCCGCCATGAACTGCGTCAATAGCGATTCACCGTCTTCGAGCGTGCGTTCGGCCAGCACCAGCGGCGCCACCGGAAGCACCGATTGCCGGACCCGGCCGTCTTCGACCGAGAACCATGTGCGCAATGCTTCGTGGCGCGCGACGACGACATTCAACGCGTCCGCCAGCGACGTCGACGAAACCGGGCCGTCGAACGACAGCAGAAGCGGCAGATGCGTCGCCGATGCCGAAGCGTCGGCATCGGCCGGCCATAGGCGCCGCTGCATGGGCGACAGCTCGTGCGCCGTCCCGCGTTGCGGCGAGGCATCGATTCGACGCACGGCCGCGGGCAGCACCTCGGGCAATGCCAGCACATCGATGCGCGCCTGCGGCGTGGCCGCGACGGCATCGAGCATGCGCGCGAAGCGATCGGCGAGACGCTCGATGGTGGCCGCGTCGTAGAGCGCCGCGTCGTACTCGTAGGCGATGTCGATGGCACCGGCACGCTCATTCACGTAGAGCGTCAGATCGAACTTCACCGTGTGCTCAGCCAGCGGCAGTTCTTCCATGCGCAGATCGGGCAGGTGCACGACCGGGTCGGGCACGCTCTGCATCTGCACCATCACCTGGAACACCGGCGGCACGCCGGGGCGACGCGCCGGCTTCAGCTCCTCCAGCAATCGGTCGAAGGGCAGATCCTGGTGCAAGTAGGCCTGGATCAGGGTCGCGCGCACCTGCGCCAGGAGCGACTCGAAACTCTGTGCAGGGTCCAACCGGGTGCGGATCGCCTGCGTGTCTAGGAACAGCCCGATCAGCGGCTCGACCTCGGCTCGACTGCGGTTGGCCACCACCGTGCCGACGTTCAGATCAGTCTGCCCCGTGTAGCGCGACAGCACGACCTTGAACGCCGCCATCAGCACCATGAACAACGTGCTCGAATGACCCGCGGCCAAGGCATTCAGCGCGGCCGTGGTCGACGGCGGCACCTGTGCGTGGACCATGCCGCCGACGAAGCCCTTCGTGGGCGGGCGCGGATGATCCGTGGGCAGCGTCGACAGCGTCGGACTGCCGGCGAGCTGGTCGCGCCAGTACGCAAGCAGATGCGCCTGCATGGCGTCATCCATGCACTGGCGCTGCCACAGGGCGTAATCCGCGTACTGCACGGGCAACGGCGGCAACGGATCGCTCGAGAACGGCACGCCTTCCACGGCGTAGGCGCTGTACAGCGTGCTGAGCTCATCGGCCAGCACGCCCAGCGACCAGCCGTCGGACACGATGTGGTGCACGGTCAGCAGCAGCGCGTGATCGTGTTCACCCAGTCGCAGCAGGCGACCACGGAAGAGCGGACCGAGGTGGAGGTCGAATGGCTCGCGCGATTCCAGCAGGCTCCAGTGCGCGATCGCGGCATCACGCTCGGCGACATCGAGATCCAGTGCCTGGAACACCAGCCCGAACGGCGCGACCGGTGCGATGCGCTGCACCGGATGGTCATCGACGAGTTCGAACCGGGTGCGCAGTGCCTCGTGACGCCGCACGATGCCGTCGAGAGCAGCCTGCAATGCCGCACGGTCCAGTCGACCGTGCAGGCGCAGCCCGATCGGCATGTGATAGGCCGCACTCGCTTCCTCGCCAAACTGCGCCGCCAGCCACAGGCGCTGCTGCGCGAAAGACAGCGGCATGTCGTCGGGTCGCGCCACCGGCACGAGCGCGGGCAAGGCCACCGCCTGCGACACGCCGGCAGCCTGCGCGAACTCGTGCAGGACCGGATGCGCGAACACGCTCGACAGCGCGAGATCGAATCCCAGCGACTGGCGCAGGCGCGAGATCATGCGCACGACCAGCAGCGATTGCCCGCCGAGTTCGAAGAAGCTGTCGTGGCGTCCCACGCGCTCGACGCCCAGCACCTCGCTCCACAGCCCGGCGATCGCCGTTTCCAGCGGCCCTTGTGGAGGCACGAAGTCCTGGCGCGACGTCACCGCCATGCCCGGATCCGGCAACGCCTTGCGATCGATCTTGCCGTTGCCCGTCAGCGGCAACGCCGCCAACGGTACGTACGCC
>NZ_BAAGXN010000018.1:0-4002 GCF_054779815.1 Lysobacter tyrosinilyticus | reverse complement strand
TCGTGCGAGGCCTAACGCCTGAATTAAGCCGAGCCGCGAAGCGGCTTCGGCTTGAATGAATTGTTAGGCCGCGGATGCTAGCCGATCAGCGACAGCAGGACGTAGCTCGCCGGGGCGCCTATCCACGCGGACCAATGGATAGTTTTACCAAAGCGCCAACCCAGAAACAGCGATGCTGCGGCGAATAGGAAGCCAAGCGCAGCGACAACAACAAGTGCCGCAAATGCTAGCCCGAGGTAGTAATCCGGATTGGCTGACCCTGCCGCAATCATCTTAACTGGCAAAGACAGGCCAGGAAGAAAGTAGATAAAGAGCGCCGCACACAGCAATCCGGCAACCACGTCTAACCATGCCGCATAAGAGCGGGGCTTGCGCAAGCTGACCTGCCGGGATCTTGGTGACGAATAGGGGTTCTCTGGCATGCGGCCTAACGCCTGAATTAAGCCGAGCCGCGAAGCGGCTTCGGCTTGAATGAATTGTTAGGTGCCATCCGACTAGTCGTAAAGCACCGGCGCGTACCAAGCCACTGCCCATTTGCTGCCAGTCTTCTTGTACTGAAGCTGCATCTGGCCATCGTTACTGCTGTGGCATTTCTCGGTAATGGTCACCCAGACACCTCGATCATCTTGCTCAATATCGTCTATGAAGATATTTGTGCAGCGCGGATCGATGCGAGCGTAGTCAGCCTTGATCTGGGCTGCCGATGGCGAGCTTTGGGCGCAGGCTGAGAGGAGTGCCGCTATTAGAACTATGAGGAACCTACCCATGGCACCTAACGCCTGAATTAAGCCGAGCCGCGAAGCGGCTTCGGCTTGAATGAATTGTTAGGCCGGATGACGCGAGGTGGATCACGTCGCCCCGCCTGGAATGCCGGAACTTTACCCGAAGAGCCATGTGATGCTGAAGGCTGCATAGCGCGGTACAGAGCTAGCTGTTGAGCAGGCAGATGAGGAGAGGGCGGGGGCACTAGGCCGCTGCTGTTGCTCGGCGGCGTGGGCCGGCACAGCTCGGGCGCGGAGTGCCTGCCGAAGCCGAAGAGTCGCCGCGGCCTTTGCGAAGTTTGCCGCGGTATCGCCGAACGTGGCGCTGCAGCCAAACGCTCGTGTGATCTGCCCGAATACGGCCTAACGCCTGAATTAAGCCGAGCCGCGAAGCGGCTTCGGCTTGAATGAATTGTTAGGCGCCAAGGCGGAATGCATGAGCGCCGACCTTGAATGACTAGATGCCGCCGAAAAGCAAAGCTACAACCATCCCTAGGATGGGTAGGCTGCAGAATGCCACGCTGGAGCCTTGTTGCAACGTGCGCAACGAGGGGTTGGCAATCAGTGCATAGATCGCTACTGGAACGGCGACGAATGCTGCGGCCGTGCAAAAGAGGCTCGTCAGCATTGAGGCCTGAACGATTATGGGGTTGGAGCGGAAGGCAATGGCGCAGAAAAGGGAAGCGCCCCAGGTAGCTGGCAGGGCCAACAGAATCCAGATCGGCATTGCAACGACTCGCGGGTTTGCCATGGCTGGCGCCTAACGCCTGAGTTAAGCCGAGCCACGAAGCGGCTTCGGCTTGAATGAATTGTTAGGTGCCGCCCCTCCCTGCACCCATGGCTTTGCCAACGACTTGCATGATCTTTGTTGCAGCGACTGCCTCGGGCTCCTTACGCGCCCAAGAATTAGAGTACTCATAAGCTCGATACTGCCAGCCATCTCGAATTTCGACGACCATGGCAACGCCATCGTTGATTTCGATTTCCGGAGCCGGAAGCGCTGATTCATCGGGAAGTGTCAGAACACCAAGTGCAAGGAGCTTTTTATAGATAGATTGCCAGTTTGGCGTCCGACGATAATTCACAGTGCAGACATTGGACTCACTACCTTCCTTGGGGTTAGTGCAGCCTTCTAGAACGCTACGGCGAAACTCGGCCGCATCCTGCGGCTCCATGTTACTAAGGTCATTTTTATAGTGAGCCAAGACCTCTCCGTGTACTTTTCCTGATGGAGAGACCTGCAGCCTGAGCATGTGGTCTGTCCGCATCATGCCAAATCCGATCCATATGCGGATTTCCCGCTCTCCATTGGGGAGGGAGATTTGACTGAGCTCGCCCATGCCCGACGCTGCAGAGGCTCCATGGGTAAATTGCAAAAGGAATGGCTCATCGGCTCCTAGCTCCGCAGCCGGCGTCTGTGCCGCGGCGAGAAGCAGGAGTGCTGCTAGCAATTTGCGGGAACCTGTCATAGGCACCTAACGCCTGAATTAAGCCGAGCCGCGAAGCGGCTTCGGCTTGAATGAATTGTTAGGTGCCAGCCGGCTGTGGCAAGGCAACCTGAAAGTGGTTTGAGAATGGTTTGGTGATGTAGGGGCGTGAGACCTCCATGTCACCGCAAAATACCGCGACTGACCGGCCGACACTGCTCTTGGTGTAGCTAAGCATCCGCTTCTCCCCGTCCGAAGTCAGAGTAACGAGTAATGCGGGCACGGGCCCCGGAGCGGTACCTATCGCAGCCACATGCTCCGGGCGAATGAACGGCCGGCTAGCTACCTGGCCATTTGCTCCGACCTCTCGGATGGAAAGGGGGCATGCATCCGCAAGGCGAGCGTCATCGGCTACTGGGGCCGGAGGAGGCGAGTCTTTGCTGCAGCCGCATACGAGCAAAGCTGCGAGAAAGGAAAGCGCTAACGGCAGGTTATGCATCTATGGCACCTAACGCCTGAATTAAGCCGAGCCGCGAAGCGGCTTCGGCTTGAATGAATTGTTAGGCGGCAACCTAGTGCCGGTCATAGGCAAAGAATATGTGATGGCCATGGTCAAGAGCGCCTTGGTAGGTTTCTTGCAGTTGAGCCTCGAACCCAGGATCAGGCCTGGCCTCATCTGATACAAAAGCGCCTTCAGAAATCTCAATTTCAGCCCAGCCAGATTCTTGCGCACAGGCCAGCGCACGATCGAAATCAAGCTCATCACCTACGCTGTGACGTAGGGCAATTATCAAAGCACAAGGCGTTCCCAACTCGACGCCGATCGAGGTGTCCGCCGCTATGGCATCTGCCAGATAGATGGCAAGTTCGTACCGCAAACCGGAATCTCCGTTGTGCCGCCTAACGCCTGAATTAAGCCGAGCCGCGAAGCGGCTTCGGCTTGAATGAATTGTTAGGCCTCACCTGCCGTGGCTAACGCGCAAGATTTGGCCGTCCGACTTGGAGATTACGGCAATTGCAACGCCGCCAACCCAGTCTTTGGGAAGTGAGCCTGTCACAGTCCATTTTCCGTCAGCAAGCGTTGCCCGGTAAGGCTTTTCCGAGGCGATCTTCTTCTCGCCATAAATTGGCGTCCAGACGGCCACCGCAATTGCAATTGCGGTCTTGCTGTCTGGTACGAGTCCTTGTGACGGGCGAACGTTGTGCTCTTGAGCGGACAACGGTAACGCAGATAGGACGAGTGCGATGGCGATGAGGAAGCGGAAAGGTGACATGACTGTCTCGTGAGGCCTAACGCCTGAATTAAGCCGAGCCGCGAAGCGGCTTCGGCTTGAATGAATTGTTAGGCCCCTCACTGACGTAGCCGACGACGCTGACCACATCTAGCTCTGAGCATACGAGCCGGAAGGCGCCCTCTCCTGAGAGCACTACCTCGACCCCACTTGATGTGCGATTTATCTCAAGGTCTCCGGAAACACCAGTACCCCACCGATGAATGTCTATCTGGGTCACTGCAAAAGCACGAATTAGAATTTGGCAGGTGTTGGCGCCGTCGGGCCATTTAGAGGATGGCTTGTCCGGAAAATCTTGAGGCTCAAATGTGATCTCGGCCGAGGGGCCATCCCGATGTAGCGATATGCGGTGGACGCAGACATTCTTAAGGCTTGGCGCAACTGAGTAGTAGCCGAGAATGACCTTGGGATTAAGGGTGATCTGGTTCCAGTCCATAGGAATCTTTCTGAGGGGCCTAACGCCTGAATTAAGCCGAGCCGCGAAGCGGCTTCGGCTTGAATGAATTGTTAGGCGCCATGCTA
>NZ_BAAGXN010000017.1:0-4752 GCF_054779815.1 Lysobacter tyrosinilyticus | reverse complement strand
CACGTGCGCCTAACGCCTGAATTAAGCCGAGCCGCGAAGCGGCTTCGGCTTGAATGAATTGTTAGGCCGCACCACGAGGTAGGGCCTACTCGAATGCCTGGCTTGGAAGCGCCTTGGCGCACCATGGGCAGAACTGCGCAAAAGCATGCTGCTCGTTGATACACCAGCAGGGATCCTCACCCCGAAGCCACGAGAACGAAAAGCGAACCTGTGCGTTGGGGTTGGCTACGGCGTCGAACATGTGGGCGCAGCAATACTTGCCTAGGCGCTCCCGATGCTCTGAACGATCTGGAAACAGATCGTCCAGCCATCTTTGGCAATCGGTGCACTCGGCTATATGCGCCACCGCTACATCAGCGGCCCCATCTCCGAGGCGGGCATCCTCAACATTGATTAGCCCCTCAAGCGCCAGCCTAAGAACAGTCTCATCATCGAGGCTGCCCCGGAATCCGGACACTATTTGCCTAGCGACGTGGCATGCATCTTGGACTGTCATGATCTCTCTAGTGCGGCCTAACGCCTGAGTTAAGCCGAGCCGCGAAGCGGCTTCGGCTTGAATGAATTGTTAGGCGTCGCCCGCATTGCCCGGAAGCACGTGCTGACAGTAACGCCACTCGTGGACTGGCTGATCATCCAGGTACACATCTGGCTTGGGCAGGAAGGCAATAAAACAATCTTCTATGCCCAGTTCGACCGCCGACGCGCGAGCGTACTCCGCACCGCCGGAGCTCCACAAATACAGGGCGTCGCCCTGCTGATGGAGTGCGCGAACCCGCGCCACAACGGGGGGCATGGGGATGCGCTTTGTCCCAACGGACCGGATGAGCGTGTCATCCACATCTACGAATATGACGCGTTGTTTCATAAGACGCCTAACGCCTGAATTAAGCCGAGCCGCGAAGCGGCTTCGGCTTGAATGAATTGTTATGCAGCCCAGGGCAGTAGGGAGCCGTGGACGCTGAAGCGATCTTAGCCCGGGACAATCGGGATGCGGCAATCACTGGATGGAAGCAGGGCGAATGAGTGGCCGGCGCTTGCTCATCCGGCGCCGGAGGCGCCGCCAGGTTGAATCCAGCCGTGTGACCGGAAGCCCAGCGGCGCGAGCGAGATAAATCGAGTGCAGGCTTTGCGAGCTTTACCCGCAGCGCTTCGGTGTCGGCGCGCATCGCCAGTCTTTTGGCCACGCATAACGCCTGAATTAAGCCGAGCCGCGAAGCGGCTTCGGCTTGAATGAATTGTTAGGTGCCGCCCGAGTAACCGGAGGACACCAGCTCTAGCTCCGATTGAAGAACATCCGCTAGCCAGCGAGTTTCGCCCTGTGGCCCGACACACTCAACGAGGAAAGCGGGTTCCTGCCCGGAGGGTACGATGTGCACGATAACGACGGTGCCCACATCTCCAGCCTGAGGTTCCGCGGCATTTCCGATCGCAGGGTCAACCCGACCCTCAGGTAGTGGGGAAATAAGCCGAACTACATCGAGTTCTTGGAGCTGCATTGCGGCACCTAACGCCTGAATTAAGCCGAGCCGCGAAGCGGCTTCGGCTTGAATGAATTGTTAGGGCCCACGCCGGCGGCGCACGAAGCTGCCGACAATGGTCCCCAGCCAAACCGCCAGCAAAGCTACGAGCAGGCCTTTGCTGCCGCCATGCGGGCTGGAAACAACGGTGCGATAAAAGGCCACAACGACGCAAATGCAACCTGCAAGGAGGCCATGGAATACAAAGCGGGTTTTTGCAAAGTAGGAGCCAGCAAAACCAGCCAATGCCGCGGGTAGGAAGGCCCCTAGAAGAATCAATGGAAGCCCCAGCCATCCGGCGGGCGAGCCTGAGGCACCGACGATCGCCGCAGCCACAAGCACGAAGGCGATATAGCCAGCGATGAAGGCCAGCGCACCGAGACCAATGGCTTTTAGGTCGAAATGGAAAATCATCTATGGGCCCTAACGCCTGAATTAAGCCGAGCCGCGAAGCGGCTTCGGCTTGAATGAATTGTTAGGCGCGCCCCACATTACCGGTGGCGGCCCGTGGCCATTGAAGCTGTTCCGGACTAGAGACGCCAGCCTTGCGAGGATCGCCGGTGAAGGACCAGCGTACGTCTGATACCCCTGGTTGGTCTGTCAGGAGCTGATGCACCACAAAAGCCGCAATCTGTACTGCCTCTTGGTGTGACTCAGGAGCGCGGCGCAGAAGGCGATCCAAGAAAGAACGTCCGTCTTGGATGGCTATGGTCAGCTCCCATGAGCTAGCAGGAGTGTAGCGGGCGAGGAAGACGTTGACCTCGCATCCTGCGAGAGGGGCGAAAACAATCCAGCCGCAATCTTTCCAAAGATCGAACTTGGAGCCAAGTGCGAAAGCAGCAGCGAGCGCTTCTGCAAATGGGCGACCCTCTGCACGATGCGGCCGTGTCTCGGGAAATGAGCCTTGGAATGTGCACCGAGCTGAGTTAATCATGTCGCGCCTAACGCCTGAATTAAGCCGAGCCGCGAAGCGGCTTCGGCTTGAATGAATTGTTAGGCCCAAACGAACTGAACATGCTCTTTGCCACGGCTGTCTAGAACGTAGGACCGCACGTACATGCGGTGATTGTCAGCCATATAGACCTCTGTGCGCATCTCCGAGATGGCGGAGGGATCGACCTTGTGTCGGCTGAGGTGTTCGGGCAGGGTCTTACGGTAGTGCTTGAGAGACTCCCGTACGCGAGGCGTTAGTGCAAAAAGCTCCTCTGGACGTTCAGGTATCCAGGTGATTGTGACCTTTTGACCCTTCCGGTCGCGCGCAAGCTGGTACATGTCCCCGGCCACAAAATCGCCATCGATGTAATTCATGGCGCTCATGAAAGAGTGGGTCCAGTTGTGAGCCATGGACTTGATTAGCTTGAACTTCACGGGGGAATGATCTTGGGCCTAACGCCTGAATTAAGCCGAGCCGCGAAGCGGCTTCGGCTTGAATGAATTGTTAGGGCTCACTGACGGTCAGCCCGGTGAGCCATTGGTGGACGAGTGTATTACGGCCATCGCCCGCCACCGTAAACGTCCCGGCGAAGTTGGCCCTAACTACCCGCCGGGGAAGGTGGAACTCCATGGCAGTGGCGATGTCACCATGAAGCTCTGGACGATTAACTACGAAGTGGAGTCCAGGACCGCTCATGTCGGAGCAGTCGTGAAGAGTGACGGAGTGGACGCCTACTACTAGACATCCATCTACCGAAACGACACGGCCATCGAATCGTGACGGCGACGAGATGATTGATGGGATTGTGGTCTTAACCACAACCGGCGAGTCGGCGGACTGACTGTTTGGAGTGCAACCGAGGAGGAGGATGCAAAATGCAACAGCTATCCATTTCATTGGGTGTGAGCCCTAACGCCTGAATTAAGCCGAGCCGCGAAGCGGCTTCGGCTTGAATGAATTGTTAGGCGGCAAGCCGATCACTTTGCAGTGCCACCCGCTTGAACGGCCTGAGCTTGCGCTACCAGCCCAGCAACGTCAGTTTGCGTGAGTGTTTTAATCTCGTCGAATGCAGCCTGAGTGGCAGATTTCTTGCCAGTGCCTTCACCGTGCAATTGCATGTCCCCGTCGGGCTTGACGTACAGAATGAAGTAGAAAGGCAGGGCAGGATTGCCCTTGTCCGAGACAATAACGACAGAGCGCGAGTCATTGCATGCATACACGAGCCATGCGGTCTTCCCGTAGGTCTTGTGCAGCGGGCCGACGTCGCAGTTGAGGTCGGGTGGTCGTTCTGCCTGGGCGGGTACGGCGGCCCAGGAAGTGCTAGCTGCGAGAGCTAGAAAGGTGGTCATCAGAAAGCGCATCGAACTCTCCATGCCGCCTAACGCCTGAATTAAGCCGAGCCGCGAAGCGGCTTCGGCTTGAATGAATTGTTAGGCCTATGCCCGCCAGGTTGCAATTTGGCCGACGACACACGAGCCCCGAAGTAGGATATAGCCGCCGGCGATTGGAGTGCCATCACTCCAGCGAGGTCCATCGAAGGCCTTGAAGACGTCCCCTGGTGTGTACTGGGCTTTTAGACGTTCCCAGTTGCGATTGCCCATGCCAAATGCAACTTGGGGAATCGTGGGGTTGTCAGCGACAAGCTCTAGCCCGATTTTTTCAAGTTGCGCGATAGTCAGCTCGGGACCGTAGATGCGAACCGTTGGGTCAACCGGCTCACATGCATGAGCCGGTTGCGCAGAAGCGAACGAGGAAACAAAGAGTGCTGCTGCAAACGCGACAATGTTTCTCATAGGCCTAACGCCTGAATTAAGCCGAGCCGCGAAGCGGCTTCGGCTTGAATGAATTGTTAGGGGGCATCCGGGGAAGTTGGGAAGGGGAGCCCGACACGAAACATCATGCCTCCCTCGGTAGCCGGCCAGAATGCGATGAGCAGCGGCACGACCTTTCCGCAGAAGGTGGCATCCCAACGCTCATAGGTGGTTGGGTTAGATCCTTCGGGGTTGTTCTTGCCTGGGGGAGTGAACGACTCAGGAAGTACCTGTACCTGTATGGCCTCAACCGTAGGGCAGTTGAAGCGAGCAGGCCCGAGGCGCGCGACGGTGTTGAGTGTGTCCACGAGGAGCGTCTGGTCCGCGGTGGTTTTTCCGGTGAAGCGCACTTGGTCCGCAGACGCAGGAAGCGAAGCCGCTAGAGCGGTTGCAAGTATGAACATTTGAACTCTCATGTGCCCCCTAACGCCTGAATTAAGCCGAGCCGCGAAGCGGCTTCGGCTTGAATGAATTGTTAGGCGCCATGCTA
>NZ_BAAGXN010000016.1:0-7432 GCF_054779815.1 Lysobacter tyrosinilyticus | reverse complement strand
CTCATGTGGGGCCTAACGCCTGAATTAAGCCGAGCCGCGAAGCGGCTTCGGCTTGAATGAATTGTTAGGCCGCGCGACGCCAAATGGGACGCCGCTAGCCTAGTGGGAAACTACGTCAGCGCGGAAGAAGCCAGGTCAGCAGGCCAAAGGCTCCAAACAAGAGCCCAAGGAATGCAACGAATAGCCCCTCACGCACAGCAGCAGCACCGACGTACTCTTTGGGTGCGCTAGATCTGCCCTTTGTGGTGATCTTGCGCCGAACAGCGCCAACAACACCATGAACAAAAAATGCGACCGCTACCACACACATTGCGGCCCCGACGGATACGTACGCCACCCCTAGCCAAGCGGCTACAAAGCCAAGGTTTAGTAGTTGAGTCGGAGAGGGTCTCATTGGAGGCCTAACGCCTGAATTAAGCCGAGCCGCGAAGCGGCTTCGGCTTGAATGAATTGTTAGGCACCACTGCCCGTATCTCCGAGAACCGGCTGAGACCAGCGAAAGCTCTCAGGTGCGTCAGGGTGCCATGGAAACAAGCCCTGTTTGGATGGCCAGACGAGCTGATACATGGAGAAGTCGCTGTCCTGATACAGCCAGCAGTCGGATAGTGCGTACTCCTCTCGGTTCATTCGACTGACCTCTACGAAGATGCAAGGGTAGCCTTGAATAATCTCGTCGCTTGGCTTGGAAAGGTCGATGGGATCACCACTTGCTGCTCGGTCGGCGATAAGGCTGACCAAGCCATGTGCGGCTTCTTGCGGTAGGCCGAACAGAATGATCTCGGGGTGGTTGTACGAGGACAGCAGTCCAACCGAATAGGAAAAGGACGGTCCCTCATCGTCCCCGAACACGTGAGTGAAGTGCCATCCGTGCTCACCAATGTTGCGGAGCACGGACTCTTCGTAGGAATTCTTGGCCGCCGGAAATGTCATTTGTGGTGCCTAACGCCTGAATTAAGCCGAGCCGCGAAGCGGCTTCGGCTTGAATGAATTGTTAGCTGCCTGCCCGTGCAGACAACATGTGGGAAAAGTACTCACCGTACGCGCCGCGCCCTGAAAAAACAGTTGGAGAGGGGCCGTTTGGCTGGAGCTCGACGGCACGCCCGGCGAGGACGCGGCCCAACTCCACCCAATAGGCCTCGTCTCCCAGGCACCATGGAAGGAGTTGGGCCATTAGGCCCACTACAAAGCAGACCTCTGGGTCCGAAGTCCCGACGCCGCCAAGGGCCGCAAAAGTCTCCGAGCATGTAGTTGCCGTGTCGTGCTCCGCGGGTAGCCCGGTGAGAAACGGAGGCTCAGCATTGCAGTACCAGCTCAGGAAGAGCAGACGGAGTGCCGTCTCGCGGTCTCTTTCGCCTGCAGCCCAGCGGGTTAGGAGCATCTCGAAAGATTCGCCAAGCACCGGGGCGCCATCACGGCCCAAGTAGCCATTCTCTGCGTTGTTGATTTCGACGAGCGATGGAACCATGGAGGCAGCTAACGCCTGAATTAAGCCGAGCCGCGAAGCGGCTTCGGCTTGAATGAATTGTTAGGCCGCAAGACGGAGGCCCAAACCAGATAGTAGATGCTAGCGCCAGCGAAGCCATGTAAAGCGAATGCGAGCACTGACTGAATGTAATTGAGCCAGCCATAGAGCGTCGGAACCCCGGCAACAACAAACTCCCGGTACTGGCCATACCAGTTGCCGCCAGATGAGTAGCCTGGATCCCCGCCAGGCAAGTCCCATCCTGCGAATAGAGCCCCCGCAGATGCTCCCACTAGGGCGAGTGGCCACCAACGGAACTTGCCTAAGCGCCAAAGTGCTATGGAAAGAGGGATGCCCAGCAGGAGCACAAAGGGAGTTGCAAAGAGAATGGTGTAGAAGAAGAGCGGACCAAGGTCGGCCCACGAAACCTCGGCGCCATAAATGATTAGGTCTGGCAAAAGAAACCAGATGAAAAGAACGAACGGTTGAACTATGACCGCGGCGATTGAAGCAACAATGGTCGTGAGAAAGACTTTCATGCGGCCTAACGCCTGAATTAAGCCGAGCCGCGAAGCGGCTTCGGCTTGAATGAATTGTTAGGCCGCATCACGACTAATCACGGCCGCACGAGAATGAATTGCTGTAACGGCGTCGCTGAAGGTTGCCTCAAGAGCCAAGGGAACGGTCAGCGATACGAGCACGGGGCAGTTCCGAAAATCAGGATGCACGTACATTTCCTCTTCGGGGTCTCCAGGTAAGTACATAGGATCCTCGTTGTACGACACCGCAACCTTGGCGCCGTCGGCGCCCTCATGAAGCCAGTACTCACCAAGATAACTACTCTCGTGTTGGGTAAACGTCAGCCCCAGAGCTTTGCCAAGAGCTGCGGCAACCGGGCCGGTGTCCGATATGTCGAGACCAAAAACTTTGTGTATGACCATGCTCGCTGCGGCCTAACGCCTGAATTAAGCCGAGCCGCGAAGCGGCTTCGGCTTGAATGAATTGTTAGGCGCCAACTCGGCCACCTATACGTGCCCGCAAGAATACTGCGAGGCCAAGAGGGATGCCCGTGGTTACTAGAAGGGTCGGTAGCTCTGGTGCCCAAGGTGTAGCCAATTGGAGCGTAGAGGCGAGGCCGCACACAGCGCCCAGGGCGGCGTGTTGGCGCGCTGACATTACAGAGAGCCTTTTAGCCCGCGCGAAGACGAGCACAGCCAAGGCAACTAAGGCTGAGAGCAGCAGATAGATCGGGAGCTGCACGAAGGTATGCAGCGGGCCGATGCCAGAGTTGATGGCGGATGCATACTCAATGGCCGATCGCGCCGTGGCAGTGAGAATGCAGGTGGCAATAAGCCCGCCCACAAAGCATGCAACGCTGAGAGTTCTACTGAACGATGGGGTAGTCACTTGTGGCGCCTAACGCCTGAATTAAGCCGAGCCGCGAAGCGGCTTCGGCTTGAATGAATTGTTAGGCCCGCTGCCGCCGAGCCCGCTAGATGTAGACAGCAAGATACAACTCCCTGCGCCACCCACGCTGGCTCATGCAAGAAAGGACCCGGGCTTGAGCAGTTTGGAGAAGAGCAGGAGCACGTTTCTCAGAGAGGCTTGCTATGCAGGTATCTAGGTCAGGCTTTGCCAGGGCGTCCCGGCATTCGCTCTCGCTAGATACGGGGCCTTGCGCCCAGCAGAACAGGCCGTACTCATGCTCCGGTAGCGTTTCGAGAGCGCGTAAGTACGCGGTCTGTGACGAGCAGCCAGCTAACAGTAGCCCTGCGGATAGCCAGAGAATTCTCATGCGGGACCTAACGCCTGAATTAAGCCGAGCCGCGAAGCGGCTTCGGCTTGAATGAATTGTTAGGCCACGTCACGGTGCTTGTTGAGCTTGGCCACGACCTTCTTTGAAAAGGAGAATATCAGCGCGCTGATTTAGAACCAAAGCCAAGAAAAGATAAGCGCCGCAACAACATTGTTGATGTAGAAAATGACCTGTCCGCTGCGATCGTGAACAGGTACCGTGCCAAGCCCGCCTTGGTAAAGGATTGCGACAAATATTAATGGTGCCGCTGCCATAAATACGGCTGAAACCATCTTGGTGGTGACGGCAACAAAGAATGCCGAACTGCTGTATTCGTCTGTTTCCATGGTTGGATGACTTGGTAGCGGCCTAACGCCTGAATTAAGCCGAGCCGCGAAGCGGCTTCGGCTTGAATGAATTGTTAGCACCTATCCATGGACTCCGGGGCGGGTGCATTTGTAACGACATTGATTGGTTTCCGGACGACTGAGACTAGCAATGCGTTGTAACCGCGCTGATCACAGTCCACGCCGGTACGGTAGGAGTTGAGGATGACCGTAGCCCGGCCAGTCGCTTGGCGCGAACGAGCGGCCGCCAAGGACTTGCGCTGGGCTGGAGTAAGAAAGGCTCGAAGTGCTACATCAGTGTTTCTTAGCCATATTTCTCGGACAGGGCCGCGCTGCGAATCATGAGGCAAGATTTCACGGCTGGGCTTATCGGGCCTAAACAGGACGCGAAAGGGATAGCCCTCACTGCCTGGCTCCCAGATCACCTCGAATGAGCCAGCAATCTTGACCCTGCCAGAAAACGTAGTCTCGTTGGGCTTAGAGACGCCGGCCTGCTTGAGAGGCGATGGGCGGGCAGATATGAACCTAGCATCTTGTGCCAAAGCACTGGGGGTGACGGCAATCAGCAGGATCACAAGAAGGATGCGAAAGGCTGTCATGGGTGCTAACGCCTGAATTAAGCCGAGCCGCGAAGCGGCTTCGGCTTGAATGAATTGTTAGGCGCCATCCGACAGCGCCACCGCGGGAGTGCTCTCTATGAATCTTGGGCGAAAGCTAGCCCATAGAAGCATCCCGCCCGCAAATAGATTGAATCCCAACTCTGCGGATGGAGCGAACCAGCCAACGGAAATGCTGAGATTGAAGCCAAGAGTAAATAAGAACTGGTAGTCGGGAGTGGTTACATGTACCAGTTGAATTGCATAGAAGAGCAGGACCAAATAGCCAGCCCAGCGAACGTTGCGGAGCCAGCCAATGCCCGCAACTGCACCAGCCAATGCCAGTGCGAGGTTTGTGCCGACGAAGGCTATGGGGTAGCCAATTTGCGAAGCAATCCAAACGGCCCATAGGGAGCCGAGGAGTGCATGAGCGGTCGTAATGCCGCCGATGAATTTGTCTTGCTTGGACATTCCTGATGCTCTCTATGGCGCCTAACGCCTGAATTAAGCCGAGCCGCGAAGCGGCTTCGGCTTGAATGAATTGTTAGGCATCTAGCCGACGAGCTCAAACTGCCCCTGAGGTAGGGACAGGGTATGCGACTCGTGTTGACCAGGCCCACGGTTGAACCACTTTGTCACTGTTACCAAGCCGGTAGAGGATATTTCCTCTACGGGAAATGTCTCGCCAATCATGGAGCGAATGTCCTCGATCTCGCTGGGCTCGAGGAAATCGAACAGCTCCATCTGCAGGGCGATGACTCTGACGAGGTTGCCGATACGTACGGTCTTGCCGTTTGTGTCGGCCGTTGTGACGTCTGCCATAGATGCCTAACGCCTGAATTAAGCCGACCCGCGAAGCGGGTTCGGCTTGAATGAATTGTTAGGCCTCTCCCCGGGACAGGGAGTAGACCTCTATCAAGTACGGCTCAGCAATGACTAGATATGCCCCATCCGGGGACAGCGAGGCAATGAACCAATCACCAGAGAGCGTCCTGAAAGAAATGTCATGGATCTTACCGTCGAGATCTAGCTGTACATTCTGAGAAGGTGCGGCAGGATCGAAGCTGTAGGAAACGCTGGCGGAGCCAACTCGGAGCAACGGGGCACTATCCGATACTCCCAGATGCTCCGGATGCAACTCCGCAAATGAGTAGGGGTTGTCATCAAGCACTTGGACGGAGGGTGGCTGCAACGAGACGAGGAACACCTCGTCGTAGTCGAACACGTACATCGTGTCGTTCTCCGGGAGGGTGAGCCCCCGAACTCTCTCCGAGATTCTAGGTAGATCGACTTTCTGCATAAGAGGCCTAACGCCTGAATTAAGCCGAGCCGCGAAGCGGCTTCGGCTTGAATGAATTGTTAGGCCCCATCACGGCTGGCACTCAGCGCGCACAGACTTGACGATGCCTTTGCTGACAGCAATCTGCAGCCAGCAGGCCGACTGGGACCCCGGATACTCCATGAAGGTGCCGTCCTCCCGATCAGCCACCAGCGGCGGACCATATTTTGCCTTTGCTTTGGCGAAGGGCATGCCGGGACAAATGCCGGCCGGCGTGCAGTGTTGTTTGGAGGTGCTGAGCACCTCGCCGACGCGACGCCCTTCACCGAGCCACACGGTTAAGCCAGGGTAGTCCATGCGGATGTCGAGGAAGTCGCCGGTGTCCGTGGTGCGGCGCGGCTGTCCGAGCTTGCGCAGAACAGTAGCCTCTGTGTCGCCGAGAGCGATGCCACTGAGCGAAAACTCTTGGTCATTCACGAGGGAAGGCTCCGCAGCTGATGCGGAGCCAAGTAGAAGGAAGGCAATAACAGCGCAGAAGATGTGTCTCATGGGGCCTAACGCCTGAATTAAGCCGAGCCGCGAAGCGGCTTCGGCTTGAATGAATTGTTAGGCCCCATGCGGCACGAAGTCGGCGACTAACACGATGAAGCTTATCACTGCTCCTGAGCCCGCCAGTCTGGATGCCAAGACGAGCAGGCGCGTGCCTAAAGGACGATTCGCCAGTGATTGCGGACGCACCCACGGCAAAATGAATTGAACACGCATGTAACGCGGACGCCCAAATAGCTGGTTTGCCCCGTAGGTGAATAGCTCATCCCGAGCGCGAGGATCGGATCGCAGGGCGGATCGAGCAAGGAGACTCAATACTGAGTGAAGCATCAAGAAGACTACAGTCAGCACAATGGACAAGGGCGGCATGAAACTCTCTTTGGGGCCTAACGCCTGAATTAAGCCGAGCCGCGAAGCGGCTTCGGCTTGAATGAATTGTTAGGCCGATCACTCGATGCGTGACAGCTCATCTTGGATGGCCTGTTGTAACTGAAGCGCCGGGACGACAGTGCCGCGCATTGTAGGGGTAGGAAACACGGCAACTGCCACTCCATCCTTGGCCATGCCGGGCAACCAGCGCTCCAAGAACTCGTGTACTTCAATGGAGTCAGGTGAATTGCCGGCCCAGTTGTCGGTGGCGCACGCCGCGGCATAGTCCGGGTGAGGCCAGAAGGGAAAGGCTGAGTTGCCATCGTCATCTGCAGCAGAAACCCAGCCGTTCTTGTCTTTCAGACCCCAGACAAGCTGCCAATCAGCGACCCGTCCAACAAAGTGCCGGTAGCGTTCGGGTCCGGGCAGTGCCAAGACTGCCTGGAACTGCTTTGGGTTGAGCGGATATGGACTTGCCATGAGCGGCCTAACGCCTGAATTAAGCCGAGCCGCGAAGCGGCTTCGGCTTGAATGAATTGTTAGGGCCCATTTAGCGCCCTGTCCGACCACGCAAACAAGTACTGATCACACTCCCATCGCGCGGTGAACCAGCAAGCGTAAACACCCGCATAGGTGCCAGGTTGACGGCATGCTTCGCTAGACGAGCAAGTGCCCGCAATCTGGAAAGTTGACTTTGGCTCCAGGCGGCGGTCATGAAGCATCACAGGCTCATCCGGCGGAAAGGTTGGGCGGCCGACTGGCCCGTTAGTTGGGTTGGTTGAGTACGTTACGAGATAGTGCAGAAAGATTGCGCTACGCAACGAGTCATTACGGAGCGTAAGCTGGTACTTGCCGCTCTCTGGGTCGTACGAGTCAACGTGCAACGACAAGCTATCGGTCACGGGGCGCGACATGGTCACGCAGCCACAAAGACATAGGGAGAAAACTGCGAGGATTCCTCTCATGGGGCCTAACGCCTGAATTAAGCCGAGCCGCGAAGCGGCTTCGGCTTGAATGAATTGTTAGGCATTGGAC
>NZ_BAAGXN010000015.1:0-8294 GCF_054779815.1 Lysobacter tyrosinilyticus | reverse complement strand
GCATCGCCCACCAGGTCGATCGCGTCCACCGCCTGCCCATCGTCGCGGACCATGCCGCGCAGCAATGCTTCGAGGTAGCCGACATGCCGCCGCATCGTCGAGGCGTCGTACAACGCCGTCGCAAAGCACAGTGTGCCCGTGATCCGGTCGCCGGACTCCTGCAATTCGAGCGTCAGGTCGAACTTGGCCGTGGCAGGCGGCAGCTCCAGCCCTTCCAGTTGCAGCCCCTGCATCTCGAGCCCGGACTCCGACGCGCCCTGCCAGGTGAACATGAGCTGGAAGATCGGCGTGTGTGCCAGCGTGCGCTTCGGCTTCAGCGCTTCCACCACCTGCTCGAATGGCAGGTCCTGGTGGTTCTGGGCCTGGAGCACGGATTCGCGCACCTGCGCCAGCAACTGCGTCACGGTCGGGCGGTCAGCGAAGTCAAGGCGCAACGCGAGCGTGTTGACGAAGAACCCGATCAGCGGCTCGACCTCGGCACGCGTGCGGTTGGCGACGGGCGTGCCGATCACCACCTCGTCCTGTCCGGCCAGACGCGCCACCAGCGCACCCCACGCCGCGAGAAAGGTCATGAACAGAGTGGTGCCGTGCCGCTGCGACAGCGCCCTCAGCTCGACACTCAGCTGCGGATCCAGCGAGATCGACAGGCTCTCGCCGCGATAGTCCTGCACCGCAGGACGCGGACGATCGGTCGGCAACGCGACCAGTGCGGGCGCATCGGACAGCTGCTCGCGCCAGAAGGCCAGTTCCTGCGCCTGCACCGCACCCGACAGCCAGTCGCGCTGCCACACCGCGTAATCCGCGTACTGCACCGGCAGTGCGGGCAGTGGATCGACGTCGATCGACAATCCTTGCGTCGCGTAAGCCGCATAGAGTCGGGCGAACTCGCCCATCAGCACGCCAAGGGACCAGCCATCGAAGACGATGTGGTGCATCGTCAGCAGCAGCACGTGGTCCTGCGCGGACAGCCGCAACAGCCGCCCGCGGATCAGTGGGCCGTGCTCCAGGTCGAACGGCGCTTCCGCCTCGATCGCCTGCCAGTGCGCGATCGCGTCGTCCGCAGACCGCGCCTCACCATCGAGATCCTGTTGCAGCAGCGAGAAGGCGCCAGCCTCATCGATGCGCTGCACCGGCTGCCCTTCGATCACTTCGAACCGGGTGCGCAGGGCTTCGTGGCGTCGGACGATGCGATCCAGCGCCGCCTGCAGCGCCACCAGATCCAGCGCGCCGCGTAGGCGAAGACCGCCGGGCATGTGATACGCGCTGCTCGCGACGGCGCCCGTCTGCGCGATGAACCACAACCGCTGTTGCGCGAACGACAGCGGCAGGAGTCCGTCGTGGCGGACAGGCAACAAGGCGGGCAGTGCGCTGGCCGGCGCGTCCGACAACGCGGCAGCGAACGCGTGCAGCACCGGATGCGAGAACAGCTGCGACACCGTCATTTCGAGGCCGAGTCGCTGACGAATCCGCGACATCATCTGCACCGCGAGCAGCGAATGTCCGCCGAGCTCGAAGAAGTTGTCGTGCCGTCCGACCCGATCCACGCGCAACAGCTCGCGCCAGATCGCCGCCAAAGCGGTCTCGACCGGCCCTTCCGGTGCTTCGTACGCACGCTGCGCGTACGCCGCGCCCTCCGGCTCGGGCAGCGCGCGACGGTCCAGCTTCCCGTTCGGCGTCAGCGGCAACCGCTCCAGCGCCACGTACGCCGCCGGCAGCATGTACTCCGGCAGCGTGCGCGACAGCCCTTCGCGCAGCCGTTGCGGGTCCGGCGTCTCGCCCGTCGGCGCCACCACGTACGCCACCAGCCGCACCTCGCCCGGCGCGTCCTCGCGCGCGATCACCGCGGCTTCACGGATCCCAGGCTGGGCCGACAGCTGCGCCTCGATCTCGCCCAGCTCGATGCGCAGGCCGCGCAGCTTCACCTGCTGATCGTTGCGGCCCAGGTATTCGATCGTGCCGTCCGCTCGCCAGCGACCCAGGTCGCCGGTGCGGTACATCCGCGCACCCGCCTCGTCCGAGAACGGATCGGGCAGGAACCGCGCCGCCGTCAGTTCCGGGCGATTGAGATAGCCGCGTGCCACCTGCGCGCCGCCGATGTGCAGTTCGCCCGGCGCTCCCACCGGCACCGGCCGGCCGTGGCGGTCCAGCAGGTACAGCCGCGTGTTCGCGATCGGTCGACCGATGTGGATCACCGTGTCCTCGGGCGTGATCACGCCCGACGTCGCCACCACCGTCGTCTCCGTCGGACCATAGTTGTTCACCAGCGCGAACGGCAGGCCCGGCGTCGGCAGCCGGTTCAGGCGATCGCCGCCGGTCAGCAGTGTGCGCAGGCCCGTGCGGCCCGACTGCCCCCGCGCCAGCGCCGCATCCGCCAGCGCCGTCACCAGGAAACTGCTCTGCAGGTCCTGCGACTCCCACCAGTCCAGCAGCGCCGACGGATCGCCGGCCGTGCTCGACGGTGGCAACGCCAACGTCGCGCCCTGGCACAGCGCCGGCCACACCTCCCATGTGCAGGCGTCGAACGCCACGCCCGCCGTCGACGAAGTGCGCTCGCCCCGCGACAGCGGGAACGTCTCCGTGTGCCAACCGACCAGGTTCGCCAGATGGCGATGCTCCACCATCACACCGTTCGGCTTGCCGGTCGAACCCGAGGTGTAGATCACGTAGGCCAGGTGCTCGGGCAGCAGACCCGTCGCTTCGCGCCCCGGATTGGTATCGGGCCGGTGCAACCAGGTCGGCTCGTCAACCAGGAGCACGCTCGCGGTGCGCAGTGCACGGCACGACGGAAGCTGGTCCTGCAACGTCGCTTCGGTAAGCACGACGCGCGGCCGGCTGTCGTCCAGCATGTAGGCCAGCCGTTCCTGCGGATAGGCCGGATCCATCGCAATGTAGGCACCACCGGCCTTCAACACCGCCAGCCACGCCACGAGCAGCGCGGGGTCGCGTGCGATCACCACCGCGACGCGCGTTTCGGCGCGAACGCCTTGTGCGATCAACTGATGAGCCAGTCGATTGGCCCGCGCGTTGAGCTCGCCGTAGGTGATCGACTCGCCTTCGAAGGTGATCGCCACCGCCTCCGGCGCTTCGGCGGCCTGCCGCTCGAAGCGCTCGTGGACGCAGACATCCACCGCGTAATCGCGTCGCGTGTCGTTCCAGGTCGCAAGGACGCGATGCCGCTCGGTCTCGTTCAGCAGGTCGATCGCGTCCACCGCCTGCGCATCGTCGCGGACCATGCCGCGCAGCAGTGCTTCCAGATGATCGCGGAAACGCACTACCGTGTCGCGGTCGTAAAGGGCGCGCGCGAAGCCAAGCGTGCCGGCGATGCCGTCCCTGGTTTCGTGCAGGTCCAGTTCCAGGTCGTACTGCGCGTTGTGCTCGCCATTGCGCGGAGGCAGCACGCGCAGTTGCAGGCCATCGAGTTCGAGCGTCTCCTCCGGCGTGTTCTGCCAGGCGAAGGTGACCTGGAAGATCGGCGTGTGCGCCAACGTGCGTTCCGGCTTCAGTGCATCCACGACCTGTTCGAACGGCAGGTCCTGATGGCTTTGCGTCTGCAGCACGCGTTCGCGCACCTGTGCCAGCAGTTGCGCCACCGTGGGCTGGTCGCTCAGGTCCAGGCGCAGCGCCAACGTGTTGACGAAGAAGCCGATCAGCGGCTCCATCTCGGCGCGGGTACGGTTGGCCACCGGCGATCCGATCACCACCTGGTCCTGCCCGGCCAGACGCCCCATCAGCGCGCCCCAGGCGGCCAGCAGCGTCATGTACAGCGTGGTGCCGTGCCGCTGCGACAGCGCCTTCAGACCCGCGAGCAGTGCGCCGTCGAAGGCGACCGGGAGCAGTTCGCCGCGATAGTCCTGCACCGGAGGACGCGGCCGGTCGGTCGCCAGACCGATCAGCGCCGGCGCACCGGACAACTGCTCGCGCCAGAAGGCGGCCTGCCGCTGCTGCACGTCTTCGGTCAGCCACTCGCGCTGCCACAGCGCGTAGTCCGCGTACTGGATCGGCAGCGGGGACAGCGGATCGACATCGGGCGACACGCCCTGCACCGCGTAGGCGCGATACAGCGCGTCCAATTCGTTCGCGAGAATGCCCATGGACCAGCCGTCGGAGACGATGTGGTGCATCGTCACCAGCAGCACGTGATCCTGCTCGGCCAGTCGCAGCAGGCGCCCGCGGATCATCGGGCCGTGTTCGAGATCGATCGGCGTGGCCGCTTCCTCACGCTGCCAGCGGTCGATCATCGCTGCGGCATCGCCGCCCTCGTCGGCCAGATCGTGGTGCACGAGCGCGAAGCCGGCCGCATCGGCAATGCGCTGCACGGGCTGGTCGTTCTCGACTTCGAAACGCGTGCGCAGCACTTCGTGGCGCTGGACGATGCGATCCAGCGCCGCCTGCAAGGCTGCCTTGTGGAGCGCGCCGTGCAGGCCGAGCCCGAACGTCAGCACGTGGGCCGTCGGCCACATGTGCGCGATGAACCAGAGCCGCTGCTGCGCGAACGACAGCGGCCATTGCGCCCTCGCGGTGGTGCGCGCGGGAATGCCCGTCGCGCGGCCGGACGGTTTCGGCTTGCCGCCTGCGGCCTGCGCCGCCTGCAGGATGGCCTCGCGCTCGGCGCGCGTCATGTTCTTGAGGATGGCGTTCATTGGACCAGACCCTGCTGCTGGGCGACGATCGCGTCGATGTAGGTGGTGTCGAACTGCGAGAGTTGGCAGTCGACGATGGCCTCCGAGAACTCGTACAGGCGCGGGTTCGAGAAGATCGTCATCAGCGACAACTCGATGTCCCACTCGCTTCGCACCCGCGAGATAAGCCGCGTCGCCAGCAGCGAATGCCCGCCGAGCTCGAAGAAGTGGTCCTGCCGGCCGACGCGCTCGAGGCCCAGCAGTTCGCTCCAGATCTGCGACAGCTGGGTTTCGGTGATGCCGTCCGGTGTTTCGTAGGCGGCCTGCGCGACACCGGCCTGCGAAGGCAGCGGCAGCGCCTTACGATCGACCTTGCCGTTTGGCGTGACCGGGAGGGCTGGCAACACCACCCATGCCGCCGGCACCATGTAGTCCGGCAGGGTTTGCACCAGCGCGCGGCGCAGGATCTGCGGATCGAGCTCCGCCTCGCCCCCGTCGGCCACGTAGGCCACCAGTTGCCGGTCGCCGGTGTCGTCCTCGCGCGCCAGCACCAGCGCTTCGCGCACACCCGCCTGGGCCAGCAGCTTCGCTTCGATTTCACCCAGCTCGATGCGGAAGCCCCGGATCTTGACCTGATGGTCGTTGCGACCGAGGAAATCGATGGTGCCGTCGGGACGCCAGCGGGCGAGATCGCCCGTGCGGTACATCCGCCCACCCGGTTCGGTAGCGAAGGGATCGGGCACGAAACGGGCGTCGGTCAGCGCCACGTTGTTGAGGTAACCGCGCGCGACCTGCACGCCGGCGATGTGCAGTTCGCCGGCCACGCCGATCGGCGCGGGACAACCATGGGCATCCAGGATGTACAACCGGACGTTGGCGATCGGCCGACCAATCGCCGGTGGTTCGGTGGCCGCCGGATCGCAGTCGTGCATGCTCGCGCACACCGTGCCCTCGGTCGGGCCGTATGCGTTGATCAGGCGTCGGCCCGGCGCCCAGCGCCGCACCTGTGCGGCACTGGTGGCTTCGCCGGCAAGGATCAGCGTATGCAGCTGTGGCAGTTTCGCGTCGCCCGGCAGGCTTGCCAGCAACGCTGGCGGCAAGGTGGCGTGCGTGATGGCATGCGCATCCAGCCAGGCGACAAGCTCCGCACCCGCCAGCGGACCCGGCGGCGGCAGATGCAGGCTGGCCCCGGACAGCAGCGCCATCATCACTTCCGAAATGCAGGCGTCGAAGCTGAAGGACGCGAACTGCACCACGCGACTATCCGGCGTCACGCCGAAACCGGCGATCTGTGCCTGCGCCAGGTTGCACAGGCCACGATGCGTCGCCATGACGCCCTTCGGCACACCGGTCGAACCTGAGGTGTAGATGACGTAGGCCAGATGCGTGGATTGCAGACCGAACGAAGCCGGATCGAGGCCGTCCTCCGGCAGCGATTGCCACTGTTCGGCTTCGGTCATGTCCACCACTGGCGTGCGCCAGAGGATGGGACTGGCCGGCAACTGGTCCTGCAACGCCGCGGTGGTGATCAGCACCCGCGGCTTGCTGTCGCGCAGCATGAAGTCGAGACGTCCTTGCGGATACGACGGGTCCAGCGGCACGTACGCACCGCCGGCCTTCAGCACGGCCAGCACCGCGACCACGGTGTCCACGCTGCGCTGCAGGCAGATCGCCACCTTCTCGTCCGGCTTGACGCCAAGGCTGCGGAGGTGGTGCGCCAATCGGTTCGCACGGGCATCGAGTTCGCGGTAGCTCAATCGCTCCTCGCCCTGCGCCAGCGCAAGCGCATCCGGCGTGGCCAGCACCTGCCGCTCGAACAGCGTCTGCACGCAATCGTCGGCATGCGGCCAGTCGTGACCGGTGCAATTCCAGTCTTCCAGCATCAGGTGACGCTCGTCCGCATCCAGCACCTGGACCTGCCAGGACGGCGCCTGCGGCGCGGTTTCCAGCATGTCGACCAGCGATTCCAGGGCGGTCTGCATGTAGGCACAGATCCGCTGCGGCGCGACGGGCTGCTCGACCAGAGCCTTCAGTTCGAAGTCTTCGCCCAGGTCGTCCACCGCCATGATGAACGGCACGTGGTTCGTGCGCTCCACCGCCGACAGCATCTCCATGCCCTGGGCCCACGCGGGCGTCTCGGATCCGGCAGCGGCATCGACGCTGTGGCGATAGTTCATCACCGCGGAGAACAGCGGCGTGCTGGCCGACAGGGCACTGCACCGCTGCGCCAGGGCCAGCGAGGCGTGCTCGTGCCCCAGCAACTCCGACAGATCGGCATGCGCCTGCCGCACGCTCGCCAGCACGCCGGCCTCGCCCAGCCGCACGCGGATCGGCAGCGTGTTGATGAACAGGCCCATTGCACGTTCCGCCCCCGCACCGCCCTGCAGGCGGCCGAACAGCACCGTGCCGAACACCACGTCGTCGCGATCGGTGGTTTTCGCCAGCACCTGTGCCCACGCCCAGTGGAACAGGCTCGCCGTGCTCACGCCGAGGCTGCGTGCCTGCTGTCGCAGGCGCTTCGACAACGCTCGGGGCAGCGCGCGCTGCGCTTCGCGGACGTGCTCGCCATCGTCTTCGACCCGGAGGATGCCGAAAGGCGCGGTCGGTTCGTCCACGTCGCCCAGCATCCGACCGAAGAACGCCTCGTGCTCCTCGGCGCTCACGCCCAGCCGTGCCTGCGCGACGAAGTTGCGGAACGGCACCGGTTCCGCGAGCTCCTGCGTGCGGCCGCTCAGGATCACGCCGATCTCGTGCAGCAGTACGTCCAGCGCGGTGTGATCGAGCACCAGATGGTGATGGACCAGTTGCAGTAGCCAGCGCTGCCCCGCGTCGTCGAACGCCATGTAGCCGTGCATCAGCGGCGCATGGCTCACGTCCATGCGGATGTGCAGCGGGTCGGTGAGCTCGGCCAGTCGCGTCGCCACGTCGCCCGCAGGCAGCGTGGGCGTGCGTACCTCGAACGTCGCGCTGCGCCAGACGACCTGCACGGGCTCGGCCAGCCCTTCCCACAACACCGCCGTGCGCAGCACGTCGTGGCGGTCGATGACCTGCTGCAACGCGCGCACGAAGTCGTCAAGCCTCGTGCGCATGTCGAATGCGATCGTTGTGGACAGCAGATAGGCGTCGCCCTGCGTCTGCAGCAGGTGATGGAACAGGATGCCTTCCTGCAACGGCGCCAGCGGATAGATGTCCTGCACATTGGCCGCACCGCCCGGCACCGCGTCGACGATCCGCGCGATCTGCGTGGAGTCGAGGGCGATGAGCGGCAACATCTCCGGCAGAATCGCCGTGCAACCCGTCGGGATGCCATTGGGTGGCACTACCACGTCGGTCGAACGGCCACCCCGCGCGTCCTCCACCGCCTGGGCGAGCGCGACCAGCGTCGGCTGGGCGAACAGCGCGCGAATGTCGATGTGCATGGATTCGCGCCGCAGGATGCCCATCAGGCGCACGGCCAGCAGCGAATGCCCGCCCAGCTCGAAGAAGTTGTCCTGCCGCCCCACCCGCTCGACGCCTAGCAATTCGCTCCAGATCCCGGCCAGCATGGTTTCGATCGCGCCTTGCGGCGCCTCAAAATCGCGCTGTGCGAACGCCACGTCGCCGTGCGCCGGCAACGCCTTGCGATCGATCTTGCCGTTGCCCGTCAGCGGCAACGCCGCCAACGGTACGTACGCC
>NZ_BAAGXN010000014.1:0-257361 GCF_054779815.1 Lysobacter tyrosinilyticus | reverse complement strand
AAGAGTAGGTCATTGCTGAGCATTTACTCCGAACCCCCGACCCAAAAGGTCGGGGGTTCTTTTTTGCGCGTAGAGAAAGTCTTCAGCTGCGTTGGAAGCAAGCGGCCGAGGTCAGAAAAATGTCGTCGCCTGCACCCGTAGTTAACCCCGGGAATTGCGGAGACTTACTCAGAGGGTTCGCGGTCTATAGTCAGAATTGCCGCGATAGCGCGACTCGTCGCGTTTAATCTGACTTACACCGATTCGCGCGGTAACGGCTCAAGCGCCGCGGCCCGCAGCGTCGCTTGACCCATAAAAAAACAGCCGGAATCTCCGGCTGTTCTTTCCTGTTGCTTATTCGATGGCGATTAAAGCGCTTCCAGCCAACCGTACTTGTCCTTGGTGCGACCGTCAAAGAGGCCGAAGAACAAGTCCTGAATGCGACGCGTCACCGACCCCGGCTTACCGGTGCCGACCTGGCGACCGTCGACCGAACGGATCGGAGTGATCTCAGCTGCAGTTCCGCACATGAACAGCTCGTCGCACAAATAGAGGTATTCGCGCGGCAGGTCGCGTTCGACGACCTCGATGCCGTTATCCCGCGCCAACGTGATGATGGTATTGCGGGTGAGGCCATTGAGCAGCGCGGCGCTGACCGGCGAGGTATGCAATGCGCCGTCGAAGACCAGAAACAAATTCTCGCCTGCACCTTCGCTGAGCAAGCCGGTCGAAGCCAGCGCGATCCCTTCGCCGAAACCAAGGCGGCGTGCTTCGCGCGCGACCAGCTGGCCCGACAGATAGTTACCACCGGCCTTGGCGCCCGCAGGCAACGTATTGGGTGCGAAACGCTGCCAGCTTGAGACGCAGGCATCGATGCCTTGTTCGACGACGCTGGCGCCCAGGTACTGGCCCATCTTCCACGTGGCCACGGCGACCTCGACGGGAGTATCCGCGGAGAGGCCGAAACCACCCAGGCCGCGATAAGCCACCGGGCGCAGGTAATCCGTGGTGTTTCCATTCGCCTTGATCACTTCGCGGCAGGCGTCATTGATCTGCTCCACCGAGTACGGAACCGGCATGTCGTAGATCTTCGCGGACGCGAACAGACGCTTATTGTGGTCGGTCAGGCGGAAGATCACCGGGCCATTAGGCGTCTGGTAGGTGCGAATGCCCTCGAACACGGACGAGCCGTAATGCACGACATGCGCCATCACGTGCGTGGTGGCTTCGGCCCAACGCTTGATCGCGCCGTTGTGCCAGATCCATTCGGGGTATTGCATGCTCATGCGACGCTCTCGAAAAGTGAATCGGTGGGGGACAAAGACTGCATAGTTTAACGCGCCGGGTTCGGGGCCACAGAAATGAAAAAAGCCGCGCGGTTTCCCGCGCGGCCTGAATGCCCCCGGAGAGAGATCAGCGGAAGCCGGCAACTGTCGCCTTGGTCTGAACCAGCACGCGCTGGTTATGGCTCTTGTCGTAGGTGCCCATCGGTACGCCACCGTACGTCACCGAGGGATTGGACCAGTAGTTGAGTCGCGGACAGCCGGCTCCGGTGCAGTTGTAGGCCATGATCGTGCGCCAGCTGTTGTCGGGCGCGCGGTAGCCGTGGCCGTATGAATACGGACTCGTGCTGGCGTCCGTGGCGGGATCGTGACGCGCCGACTGCAAGTGCCCGATCTCGTGCGCGAAGCTGTAGTAGCCGGTAATGCAGTCCCAGTAACTCGTGGCGAATGCGGTAGCCGCGGTCGAACCGATACCCGAAGCGAGGCCGCACGCGGAAGCGTCGTTGGCGACCAGCATCATGACATCGGCGGCATTGGCATCGCGAACCGCGTGGACCCCATCCATGTAGCCGTCGTTGGTGCTGCGGAAGCGCGACAGATCGGTGCTCATGCCGGCGGTCGCGTAGGTCGTGGTCGAATAATTCGCCAGGACCATGTTGATGCCGATGTTGGAGTTGAGATAGCCCTGGTTGGATTCGGCGACAGCCAGTTCGACCAGCGACTGCATGTTGCCACCGTAGGCGGCGATCGCATCGTCGGTGGCGACGACCATCACGCGAATGGTTTGGGTCGGGCCTGGATCGATAGGACCACCGCAATTGGTTCGGCAAGGCTTCGCCGCGACATTGACCTTGTTGCGCACAGCCGCGTCAAAAATCGCGCGATATGCGTCTTCAGGATGATCCGCGGGCAAACGGCTCTCATCGACCTCGATCACCGCCGTGGCACCGTTGGGTAACGGGCGGATGCGGAACAGCTTGCCGTCGACACGCACGCTGCCGGTGATCTCGTTGCCATGACGTACCAGAACGACGTCGTTCAGCGGATCCGCCGTGGTCTCGTTCGGTGCATAGCCGGCCTTGCGGGCATGCTGTACATGGCCGTACCAGACATCGCCGCCGGTCGCGGTATGTTCGGAGCGCGATCGATCGACGGTGACCCGGCGGCCGCCCACATCGAGTTCAATCTGCGCCGTATCGCTGGCGCTGGCGTCGACATCGACGACCTTGATATCGCGTGTACTGGGATTGCCGAGCAGGCGTTCGAGTACGCGGTCGTTGCGCGCATCGGCCTGGCCATGGCCTGGAGTGAACAACGGCTTGCCTGCTGCAGAAGCGGTACCGGCGATCAACAAGCCGGTCACGCCGGCAAGTACTGGAAGCGATCGAACCATCGGTAGTGTCTCCCTACGAGTGAACTGCGGCCCATGCAGTGGGCGCGACGCGCCCGGAGGCCAAGCTAGCGAGGGAAACGGAGGGCCGCACGTGGCAGCGCAACAGTACGGGTGCGCAGCGTCTCAGAAGCGCACCCACCAGCAGCCAAAATAGTGGGTCAGGCCGAAGACGGTGCGTGCAGGCGTGGCGCTGTTGCCGAGGGTTTGTTCCAGGCGCAATGCGATCGGATTGCGTCCAACGGCAGTCTGCGGATACAGCTCCGGGTCGGCGGGTTTGGCGGGCTGCTCATCCCCTGCGTCGTTGCGCGTGACCGGCGCATCGGAAGTGGATGGCACGGCGACTGGCGCCGGTCGGCTCGATGGCATCACCGGAACGATGTCGACCAGCTGTCGGTTTGCGATCGCATCGAGCTGGGTCCAGATGCGGTAGCCCTCATCCGCGGATGTGCCCGGCCAGTGATAGACGCCTGCGAGCCGATTGGCGTCGCGCGCGTCGATCGCGCTGGTAATTTCGAATACAAGATCCTGCACGTTACGCGCGCATCCGCCGCTGCGTCCACGTGCCGCCGGTGCCGCGGGATTGCTGGGCACGCGTTCGGTTGCGTTGACCTCATCGCATTTGCGATCAGTGAATATCGTTTCCCCGGTCGCCGTGACGCAGCGCCGTACGTCGGCATTTGCAGTGCGTGGCCATAGCGCCACGAGCACGCCGGCGAGAAGCAGCAATGGAATCAGGCGAAGCGGCATGAAGGCAGCCTAGCGCCGCACACTGGTCGCGAAAAGTGCGCAATGGCCCAGATCACGCCAGCTCCTGTCGTCATCCCGGTACGGTTCAGGTAGCGATGAAATAGCAGCCCGAATAGCGCCGAACGTTGAAGTCGATGACGCGTTCCCCGCCGGCGAACACCAGCTGCATCATGCCCGAGTCCAGGTGCTTGGTAGAGACCGCCGCTGCGTCCGACTCCTCGTCGCTTGAGCGAATCCAGGCCGCGAGGTAGCGCGCATCGGCCAATGGCCGCGCAGACAGCTTTTCCAGCCGCTTCATTACGGGCAGCGCCTGGCGCTGGTTCATGCCGGCCCAGTGATAGCTTTCGGCAACACGATTCACGTCATGCAAGGCGAAGGCTCCCACGAGGTCCTGCGAGAGCTGCTGCGGTGAATGCGCACACCCGGCGGCTGCAGAGCGTCGACCAGGCGGCGAAGGCGGCGCTTCCCGCGAGCCTGCTTCAAGCGGTTCGGATGCATCGCGATACGGCCCCAGGGACAGCGTCGGCACCGACGCCGCTTCGGCCGCTTCGGCCATGGCTAAGCGGAATGAAAGATCGCTGGACATGCGAGTCGGCTGCGCCTGGAACTGCGCGCAGGGCTTGTCGGTGTAGACGGCGTTGCCGTCCTCGGCTTCGCAGCGCTGGATCGTCGAGTCGCCAGCAGCGAACGCATTGCGTGACTGCGTGACACTCGCGGCAAGCAGGACCAGCGAGACAACGAGACATGTAGATCTGAGGATGGATATCACGGCGCGACCGGTAATCGGAGACACGCGGCGATGTTCGAGCCCGTCCGGTCAACAGCATGTATGAGTCAGCGCATTCACGCTGAACCTCGCCTGTTCGCAAGCGCAGGTTCAGCGATGTCGCATCGCGGTGATCAGTTCAATCGCGACAGCACGCTCAACGTGGGCTTGGAAAGATTGAGTGTGTAGAAGTGCAATCCAGGTGCGCCGCCATCGATCAGGCGTTGGCAGAGATTTGCAACGAAGTCCGAAGCGAATTCGCGCACGCTTTCCGCATCGTCGCCGTAGGCCTGCATGCGCTTGCCGATCCAGCGCGGGATTTCCGCGCCACACGCTTCCGAGAAACGCCGGAGCTGGGTGAAATTGGAGATCGGCATGATGCCCGGGACGATCGGAACTTCCACACCAAGCCTGCGCACGTCATCGACGAAGCGGAAGTACGCGTCCGCGTTGTAGAAGTATTGGGTGATCGCGCCATTCGCACCCGCGTCGACCTTGCGCTTGAAGTTGCGCAGGTCGGCGAGGGCATCGTCCGCCTGGGGATGGCATTCCGGATACGCAGCGACTTCGATGTGGAAGAAACCGTCGTGCTCCTTACGGATGAACTCGACCAGGTCGGAGGCGTAACGGAAGTCGCCGGTGTGTCCCATGCCCGACGGCAAATCGCCGCGCAGGGCGACGATGCGCCGGCAGCCCATGGCCTTGTAGTGCTGGATCAGCTCGCTCAGCTCCGCGCGCGTGCCGCCGACGCAGGACAGATGCGGCGCGGCGTCGAACGCGTGCGTGCGATGCAGGCGCTCGACCGTTTCCGGCGTGTACGACAGGGTCGAGCCGCCGGCGCCGAAGGTGCAGGACACGTAGTCGGGCTTCTGCGAGCGCAGCTTGGCGGCGGTCTTGTCGAGCTGGGCGCGCTGATCGTCGGTCTTGGGCGGATAGAACTCGAAGCTGATCGGGGGCAGGGGCATGGGATCGACCGGTAAACAGGTGGCGGTGAATATATCGCTTCATCGCGATGATAGGAAATAACGAATGGGGCCGATCGAATGCCGGCCGCTTATCCGGGCCGGCTGCCGCCCGCCACGGCAGCCGGCCACTCGTCATTTATTTCCCGCGCGGATTGGGGCGCGCGGCCACGCTGTGTCCACACCCAACGACCACACCCAACGCAAGGAGCCCTCCATGCAACTGATCGCCCAATCGGCCTTCCGCCGCGCCTTCCGTATCTTCGCCGCAGGCTTCGCCCTGTCGTTCGCGGTCTGGCACGGCGCCCATGCCGCCGAGCCGCAGTCCTTCCGCGACCTCAAGATCGAAGTGGTCGGCAAGGGCCGCCCGGTGCTGATGATCCCGGGCCTCAATAGCGCCGGCGAAACCTGGACCGAGACCTGCGCCGCGCTGCAGGCCGACCACGTGCAATGCCACATCGTCACGTTGCCGGGTTTCGCCGGCCAGCCGTCGGCGAAGGACGCGAACCAGCAGGCCTGGCTCGACGACATGCGCGATCGCCTGCTCGCCTATACCGAAGCGCGCAAGCTGAAGCATCCGGTGGTGATGGGCCACAGCCTCGGTGGCTTCCTCGCCATGCAGATGGCGATCAAGCAGCCCAAGACGTTCGAACGCGTGGTGATCGTCGATACGCTGGCCTTCCTTGGTGGACTCCAGAATCCGGCGGCGACCGCCGAATCGGTGAAGCCGATGGCCGAAGCGATGCGCACCCGCATGCGTGCACAGGACGATGCGGGTTACCGCGCCGGTGTGCTCAGCAGCGTCAAGGGACTGACCCGCGATCCGAAGCGCGTCGAAACGCTGAGCGCATGGGGCAACGCCAGTGACCGCGCGATCACCACCGAAGCCATGTACGAAATGATGACCACCGACCTGCGCCCGCAGCTCGCGCAGATCAAGGTGCCGGCACTGCTACTGGGTTCGTGGGCCGCGTATGCACCTTATGGCGCGACCAAGGAGTCGACCACCGCAATCTTCAAGGCCCAGTACGCCAATCTCGACGGCGTGCGCATCGAACTGAGCGAAGGCGGCTACCATTTCCTGATGTGGGACGACCCGCAGTGGCTGCAGGCGCAGGTGCGTGGTTTCATCGACGCATCGTCGACGGCGAAGTAAGCAGCCAGAGTTCCGCGACTGACGGCCGGCGCCTGCGCCGGCGTTTCGATGAAGCCCTAATGGATCGATGGCCGTGATGACCCGCAACGAACTGCGCTTCGTGTTGTTGAACAGCCTGTACGGCCTGAGCTATGCGGCATTCAACCTCCTGCTGTTCTCGTTCTTCATGCGCCTCAACGCCGCGGCCTGGCTGGTAGCCACCGGTTTGGGCATCGGCGTTTGGCTGAGCACCAGCGCGCTGCGCATCGCCGCGCTGCGTCGACGCTGGATCGAGCAGGGCGGTGGCCGCTTCGCGTTGCGCCTCGCAGGTGGCGTTGCCTTGGGTGCCACGGTAACGCTGATGCTGGTCAACGCGATGACGTGGATTGCACTGCTGGTCGGCTGGGTCGCCCGGGCCGATCTCGGACGCAATGGGCCGGGCCAGCTGCTCGGCTACTGGCTCAACATCGTCGTGATCATCGGCATGTGGACCGCGCTGTGGGCAGGCTGGCAAGCCCTGAGCCGCTATCGCGTCGGCGAGATGGCGCGATTGCGGGCCGAAGCCCAGCGCAATGCACTCGAGCTCGACGCACTGCGCGCCCGGCTCAACCCCCATTTCGTCTTCAATGCATTGAACAACGTGCGCGCCCTGATCAACGAAGAGCCGGCGCGGGCACGCGAAGTCGTCACGCGGCTGTCCAACATTCTGCGCCATGCGCTGGAACACAGTCAGCGTGACGCCGCGACGCTGGGTGAGGAACTCGCGGTGGTCGAAGATTACTTGGCGGTCGAAAGCGTTCATTACGAAGAGCGCCTGCGCGTGCATCGCGATATCGCTCGCGATGCACTGGATGCCCAGCTGCCACCCATGCTGTTGCAGCTGCTGGTGGAGAACGCGATCAAACATGGCATTGCGCGCACGCCGGGCGGCGGCGAACTGGGTGTGTCGGCCTGGCGTCAGGGCGACAAGCTTGCCGTCGAGGTCAGTAATCCGGGGCGCATGGACGCGTCGGCCGGTGGACACGGCGTCGGCCTCGCTTACCTGCGAGCACGGCTGGCGCGCGAGCCGGGCCATCATTTCGAGCTGCAGCAGAACGGTCCACGCGTGTTGGCCCGCCTTGAGGTGGCTCAATGAGCGCGCTGCGTGTCCTGATCGTCGACGACACCCGGCTCGCGCGGCAGGAGTTGCGCACGCTACTGGCGGAGTTGCCCGACGTCGAATGCATCGGCGAAGCCGATGACGTCCCGGCGGCGCAGGCGGCGATCACCAAGCTGCAACCGGATCTGGTGTTGCTCGACATCCAGATGCCTTCAGGCACCGGATTCGACGTGCTTGAAGGTCTCGAGGCGGCGCCGCCCGTCGTGTTCACCACCGCTTACGACCAGTACGCATTGCGTGCTTTCGAGACGAATGCGCTCGACTACCTGGTCAAACCCGTCGTTCCCGAGCGCCTGGCGGCGGCAATCGCCAAGGCGCGTGCACGCCGCGCGACGGCGGAGACGGCAGAAGCGCCGCGCGGCCTGTTGGGATTGGACGACCAGGTGTTTCTGCGCGACGGCGAACGCTGCTGGTTCGTCGCGCTCCGCGAGATCAGCCGGATCGTGGTCGATGGCAACTACGCACAGGTCTGGTTTCGTGACGAGAAGGCGATGCTGGCGCGTAGTCTCAGTGCCCTGGAGGCGCGCCTGGATCCAGCGCTGTTCTTCCGCGCCAACCGCAACACGCTGGTGAACCTGCGCATGGTCAAGAACATCGATGTGTCGGTGAGCGAGGGCTATGACCTCACGCTCAGGGACGGCAGCGTGGTGGAAGTGTCGCGGCGACAGGCGCGGGAGTTGCGCGAACGGCTCGCGCTGTAGATCAGCTTCGTCGTTTGAAGTCATGGCTGTTGCGTTCGATGACAGCTTGCACGCCCGTCGGTTCGTAGACCCGAAGGGCGGCGCGCATGGATGCGCGCCGTTTTTCGACCACGCCATGGATGGCGTGTCGAAAAATCCCCGTAGCAATGAAGCGATGGGTGTGCAGTGTCAAGAATGGCCATTTCTTTGGTTACTTTCTTTGGGCCAGCAAAGAAAGTGACCCGCCGTGAGGCGGAAGTTTTTGATCTTGCTTTTGGCGGCTTGAAGCGAGAAGAACAACGGCAACAGCAAAATGGATCCCGGCTTGCGCCGGGATGACGAACAAAAGCAAAAGCAAAAACGGGCGCCGAAGCGCCCGTTCTTGTTTACAACAATGACCGAAGCGATCAGTAGCGGTAATGATCCGGCTTGTACGGACCTTCCATCGCTACACCGAGGTAATCGGCCTGCTCCTGCGTCAGCTTGGTCAACTTCACGCCGATCTTCTCAAGATGCAGACGCGCCACTTCCTCATCGAGCTTCTTCGGCAGGATGTAGACCTTGGCTTCGTAGTTGTCTTTGTTCGCCCACAGGTCCATCTGCGCGAGAGTCTGGTTGGAGAACGAGTTCGACATCACGAAGCTCGGGTGGCCGGTAGCGCAGCCCAGGTTCACTAGGCGGCCTTCGGCCAGCAGGAAGATCGAGTTGCCATTGGCGAAGGTGTACTTGTCGACCTGCGGCTTGATGTTGGTATGCACAGCGCCCGACGCATACAGCCGGTCGACCTGGATCTCGTTGTCGAAGTGGCCGATGTTGCAGACGATGGCCTGGTCCTTCATCTGCTGCATGTGCTCGAGCGTCAGCACGTCCTTGTTGCCGGTGGTGGTGACGTAGATGTCGCCACGGCCCAGCGTGGATTCGACGGTGTTGACCTCGAAGCCTTCCATCGCGGCCTGCAGGGCGTTGATCGGATCGATTTCGGTGACCACCACGCGTGCGCCATAGGCACGCAGCGAGTGCGCCGAGCCCTTGCCGACGTCGCCGTAACCGCACACCACGGCCACCTTGCCGGCCAGCATCACGTCCATCGCGCGCTTGAGGCCGTCGGCCAGCGATTCGCGGCAGCCGTAGAGGTTGTCGAACTTCGACTTGGTAACCGAGTCGTTGACGTTGATCGCCGGGACCAGCAGCTTGCCCTGTTCGGCCAGCTGGTACAGGCGGTGCACGCCAGTGGTGGTTTCTTCGGAGACGCCCTTCCATGCCTTGACGACGCCGGCGAAGTAGCCCGGACGCTCGGCATGGACACGCTTGAGCAGGTTCTTGATGACCTGTTCCTCGTGGTTCGACGACGGGGTGTTGACCCAATCGGAACCGTTTTCGAGTTCAAAGCCCTTGTGGATCAGCAGGGTGACGTCGCCGCCGTCATCGACGACCAGTTCCGGGCCCTTGTTGCCCGGGAAGGTCAGCGCGTCGAGCGTGCAGTCCCAATACTCTTCCAGCGACTCGCCCTTCCACGCGAACACCGGCGTGCCCGACTTGGCGATCGCGGCAGCAGCGTGGTCTTGGGTCGAGAAGATGTTGCACGAGGCCCAGCGCACATCGGCGCCGAGGTCGCGCAGCGTCTCGATCAGTACTGCGGTCTGGATGGTCATGTGCAGCGAACCGGTCACGCGCACGCCCTTGAGCGGCTTGGCCGGTGCGTACTTGCGGCGGATCGACATCAGGCCCGGCATCTCGTGCTCGGCGATGTCGATTTCCTTGCGGCCCCAATCGGCCAGCGAGATGTCGGCGACCTTGTAGTCGCCTTCGGTCGAGAAGGTCTTCGGTACGGCGTTCATGTTGTTGCTCCGTTGTTTGGAAGTCGTCGGCCTGTGAGCCTGGACTTGCATTAACGGGCGCCGTTGTTGCGGTTGAAACCTCGCCGAGCCTGGCCGCGGGAGATTCACCGCGGTCGCAGCGCCCCTCGGCGGGGCAGAACCGACATTTTATTGCTTTTTCCAGCGAAAGGCCCGCTTGCGCGGACCCTTCGTTCGTGCGGTGGCGCGGATCAATGGGCGGGGTCTATCCGACCGTACAGGCCGTGTTCCTCGTCGTCCGGTCCGGCCGCGAAGAACAGGGTGTTAACAGGCTGATTGAAGAAGCCGTTGCCGAATGCCATGCCCCACAGGCCCTCGATCCGGATTGGGCCATGTGTGCCGTGCAGCGCGCCGAGCGGTATTCCGAACACCGGCTCATAGCCGTTGATTCGACCGTCGCCGAAGTTGCCGATCAACAGCGCGTTGCTGAATCGGCCAAATCCCGCGGGCGCCAAGGCTATGCCCCAAGGTGCATTCAATGCACCGCGTGACGCCACGCGACGCAGCAGCCTGCCATTAGGGGTATAGACGTCGACGAAGCCCAGGCCTGGCCCGGTCTCTTCCTCGGTCATGCTCGGATCCTGCTTGGCATAGGTGACATAGACATCCCCGCCTATCGCCTGGATTCCGAAGGGGGCATAGCCGCGGGGCAGGCTGGAGTCGTTGAATGCGCCATTCGGCAATAGAACGGGCTGGAAGTTGCTGTCGAACACATCTACGCGGGCATGGAAGAAGTCTGTCGCATACAGCAGCTGCCCGCTGCCGCCGGCGCTGAGCGCAAGCCCCTTGTAGGTGGTGCCGATGCCCGAGTTATCGACTTTGAGAATCGCATGGGTGAGATCCACTGCCGGCGACCAGGCCGCGATCGCTCCTTGTTCGGTGGCGAAGATGAAACGGCTGGGCGTCTGCGGATTGGCCGGATTGACCAGGAAGCCCCCGGAGCCGTTGAACACGATGCCGGTTGGGTTACCGCCGGTCGGGGATCCCGGCGAAGGGATCTGCACGATCAGCGACTGCGGGTTGCCATCGCCGTCGTACAGGGTGGAGACCATGCCGTCGGCGGCCGACACCCAGACGAAGCCGAACGGATTGAAGGCAACGCCCCAGCCGTTCACCAGGTTGGGGTCGGTGTGTTCGGCGGTGATGAATCCGTCCGACACGAGGTTGCGTTGCTGGTAAAAGCCGGCGACGGCCGGCCTAAAGGGGCGTTGTTGGCCGGAGGTTGGCGCGGCGATGGCGAGTGCGAGTGCCAGAGCCGTGCACAGCCTTAAAGCGGCATGTGGAAGCAGTTTCATGCGCATGCTCCTAACGATCTGCAAGGGACAGCGGCCCGTAGGCGGGCTTGCTGCAATCCTCGATACCGATGTGGGGCGCGTCGGTTCACGCCGTGCATCGACGGGCGGACGTAGCATTCAGGCAGCAGCACAGCTGCATAGAACCGAATGCGGCCAGGCGGGTATTTACCGTGATGAGGCCGCATCCAGGTCCGCGACATCTCGAGAATGGCTGCATGCCGGTGCTTCCAGCTTCCGCCAAGATGCAAAGGGTCCATCCGGTCGCGTCCGATGGTGCCGAAGAGCTGCGCCTGCTCGATCGCGTCGCCGCCGAGGATGTGGCCGCGTTCGAAATCCTCTATCGCATCTACCATCCGCGCCTGGTGCGGTTCCTGCGCGGCTTGTTGCGACAGCCGGCCCTGGTCGAGGAAGTGCTCGACGACACCATGCTGGTGGCGTGGCGCAAGGCGCACACCTTCGATGCGACATCGAAAGTGTCGACCTGGATATTCGCCATCGCCTATCGCCAGGGGCTGCGGGCGCTGCGGTGCGTCGACAGCGTGGTCGAGTTCGAAGAGAGTGCGCTGGCTTCGTCGCAGGCTGGACCGGAAGCGCAACTGCAACAGCAGCACCTGCATGCTCGTATCGGCGACGCGCTGGAGGCGCTGTCGCCGATGCACCGGGTCGTAATCGAGCTGACCTACTACCACGGCCTGAGTTGTCGCGAGATCGCCGCGATCACGGCGTGTCCGGTGGCCACGGTAAAGACGCGGATGTTCCATGCACGACGCAAGCTGCGTGGGTTGCTCGGCGGAGACCTCGAGGAGCAAGTGCGATGAGCGGCCGCGTGCTGGAGTTCGAGATGCGCGCGCACAACGAGGTGCAGCGGCTGTTGCCGTGGTTGGCGAATGACGCGCTTGAGGCTGACGAGCGTGAGCGGGTGCAACGGCACCTCGATGCATGCGCCGAATGTCGGCGCGATCTGCAGGAAATGCTGGCGCTACAGGCCCTGATCGCCGATCGCGCGGAGCAGGGCACCGATGGTGATGCGGATGCAGGCTGGCAGCGTATGCGGCAACGCATCGGCCCCACTCGTCCTGGCCGTGACTCATGGTGGCAGGCACTGAGTAGGAGCTGGACCCGGGCGCCGACCTGGATGGCATGGGCCGTGGCGTTGCAGGCGGGGCTGACGGTCGCGCTCGCGGCGGCGCTGTGGTGGCCGCGCAGCGAACCGGTAGCGTATCGAGCCCTGGGGCATGTCATGGCGCGAAACGGGAACCTGCTGATCGTGTTCGATCCGGCGATCAGCGAAGCGCAGCTGCGGCGCCTGCTCGATGTCAGCGATGCGCGCATCGTCGACGGCCCGAATGAAGCGGGTGCATATGTGCTGGCCGTGCCGGAAGGACGTGTGGAGAGCGTGCGCGACGCCTTGCGTGCGGCGCCGGGCGTCACGATGGTCGAGCGCCTTGCGGCGGGAGAATCCAGATGAGCCGCGTGCTGCTGGCGATTCTTCTGGCGCTCATAACCTGCGGCGTGCGCGCCGGTACGCCTTCGGAGAACGCACAGCTGCTGTTGATGCTGCGGACGGCCCCTGCGCATTACAGGCCCGATGCCGCCTATGCAGACGGCTACCACGCCGCCGGTCGCGCGACGCGCAAGGCCCTGGCGCGCCGTCTCGCGGCCCAGCACAGCCTGAAGCTGCGCGAAGACTGGGCGATGCCGTTACTCGGCCTCGATTGCTTCGTGCTTGAGGCGGACAATGTCGACGCCGCGTCGCGCGCGATGTCAATGCTGGCAAAGGATTCGCGCATCGAGTCGGTGCAGCCGATGCATCGCTTCCACGTGCTGGCGCAAGCGGATGCCGGCGATCCGCTGTATGCGGCACAGCCTGCAGCCACGCGCTGGCATCTGGCCGAGCTGCACCGCCATGCCAGTGGCCGTGGCATCCGGATCGCCGTGATCGACAGTGGCGTCGCCGGTGATCATCCCGACCTGCGCGGACAGGTCGCGATCAACCGTAACTTCGTCGACGACCGGGTCGGCGTTGCTGAAACGCATGGCACCGAGGTCGCCGGGATCATCGCTGCGCGTGCCGGCAATGGCATCGGCATCAGCGGCATCGCGCCACAGGCGCGGTTGCTGGCCCTGCGCGGGTGCTGGGAGCAGGGTGCCATCACGGAATGCAACAGCTTCACGTTGGCCAAGGCGCTGCAGTTTGCCGTCGCGAACCAGGCGTCCGTGCTAAATCTGAGTCTGGCCGGAGAGCCGGACCCGTTGCTGTCGCGTTTGCTCGACGTAGCCCTGCAGCGCGGAATCACAGTCGTGGCCGCGGTCGATCCGCAGCGGACGGATGGCGGCTTTCCCGCTTCCCATCCGGGTGTCCTGGCGACCACCGACGCGGATGCGGCGCGCACCGCAACCATCATTTTCCGGGTGAAAGGACATGATGTGCCGGCGCCCACGCCCGGCGGCGGCTGGGCGCTGGTCGAGGGCTCCTCGTTCGCAGCGGCGCAAATGAGTGGCCTGGTGGCCCTGGTGCGGCAACGCGCGCCCGGCCTGGATGGCCCCCGCATCCGCGCGCTCATGACGCCTGCGGCCTCCCGCGTCGCCCCTGGGCGCATCGTCGATGTAGATGCGTGTGCGGTGCTGTCGCGAGTCGACGCCGCCTGCGTTTGCAACTGTGCGATCGCCTCGGCGACCATGGGGGCCTCGCATCCCTGAGGCATCCGTGTGTTGCGACGGGTGTTCCTGCCGCTGCTCCTGGTCTTCGCCGGCCCTGCCATTGCGCAGGCATCCGGTAGCGTCAGCGTGCTGTCGGATTACCGCTATCGCGGGGTGTCGTTGAGCGACGATAGACCGGCGCTGCAGGCGCACCTGGGCTACGACTTCGCCGGCGGTGCCTATACGGGCGTGCAGATGTCGACGGTGCGCGTGGATGATGGGGGCGGCGGCGAACTGCAGCTGCTCCCTTACGTCGGCGTGGTGCGACCGTTGCCGCGCGGCTGGCACTGGGAACTGGGCGGGCAGTACGCGGCCTTCCTGCGCTCAAGCGAATACGACTACCCGGAACTCTTCGCCGGCATCGGCACGGAAAGCGTCGCCGTTCGCCTGCATTACGCCCATGACTACTTCGGGCAATGGCCGGCCTGGTACGCAGGATTCGACGGCAGCCATGCGCTCTCCGCGCGCTGGCGTGTGCTGGCGCATGCCGGTGTCCTGCGCAGCAGCGGTGGCAGGCAGGCCCAGTATCGTCGCGACTGGAGCGCCGGTATCGGCGCGACGTTCGGCGATTGCGAATTGCAGCTCGCCTGGGGCGATGCGAATGGCGGCGACCATGGTCGCTATGCCTTGCCCGGTTATGGCGTGGACGCCGGGCTGGTGCTGCGACTGACCCGCAACTGGTGATCGCATCGGGCAAGGATGAGGCGACAAAAAGAAAAACGGGCCGCAGGCGGCCCGTTTTCTTTGGCGCTCAAGTAGCGGAGCGGACTTACTTCTTCAGCCCGGCATCCTTGCGCAGCGCGTCGGCGCGATCGGTCCTCTCCCACGAGAAGGCGGTGGCCTTGTGCTTCTTGCCGGCGCCGTCGGTGTAGCTGATTTCCTTCGGCTTGCGGCCGAAGTGACCGTAGCTGGCGGTCGCCTGGTAGATCGGGTGCTCCAGGTCCAGCATCTTGGTGATGCCGTACGGACGCAGGTCGAAGTGCTTGCGGATCAGCTTTTCGATCTTGTCATCGCCGATGTGGCCGGTGCCGAATGTGGTGACCGAGATCGAGGTGGGTTCGGCCACGCCGATCGCGTAGGAGACCTGAACTTCGCACTTGTCGGCCAGGCCGGCGGCGACGATGTTCTTGGCGACGTAACGCGCGGCGTAGGCGGCCGAACGGTCGACCTTCGACGGATCCTTGCCCGAGAACGCGCCGCCACCGTGACGGGCCATGCCGCCGTAGCTGTCGACGATGATCTTGCGGCCGGTCAGGCCGCAATCGCCCACCGGACCACCGATCACGAACTTGCCGGTCGGGTTGATGTGCACCTTGTTCTTCGACAGCGCTTCGAGCCACTTCTTCGGCAGGACCGGCACGAGGATTTCCGAACGCACGGCTTCGATCAGGTCCTTCTGCTTGATGTCCGGATCGTGCTGGGTCGAGAGCACGACGGCGTCGAGGCCGAGGACCTTGTTGCCTTCATAGCGCAGGGTGACCTGCGACTTGGCGTCCGGACGCAGCCACTTGAGCTTGCCGCTCTTGCGGACCTTGGCCTGCTGCTCGACCAGGCGGTGCGAGTAGTACAGCGGCGCCGGCATGAATTCCGGGGCTTCGTTGCAGGCGTAGCCGAACATCAGGCCCTGGTCGCCGGCGCCCTGTTCTTCCGGCTTCTTGCGATCAACGCCCTGGTTGATGTCGGGCGACTGCTTGCCGAGCATGTTGATGATCGCGCAGGTGTGGCCGTCGAAGCCGACTTCGGAGTTGTTGTAGCCGATGTCGTTGATGACCTTGCGCGCGAGTGCTTCGATGTCGACCCAGGCTGAGGTGGTCACTTCGCCCGCGACGATCGCCGCGCCGGTCTTCACCATCGTTTCGCAAGCCACGCGCGCGCGCTTGTCCTGCGCCAGGATCGCGTCGAGGACGGCGTCGGAGATCTGGTCGGCGATCTTGTCGGGATGGCCTTCGGAGACGGATTCAGAGGTGAAGAGGTAGCTGGTCGACATCGAGGGTTTCCTTGGGAATATCCCTTCATGGGGATGAAAAGATGGCCGCGCATGATACAGGTTCATGCTGGCTGATGCATGAAGGGCCCATTGTGCTCCGGCCCGCGGTCCACTCAAAGCGCTGCAATGTCGATGCCGCGCCCGCGGCCGGGGGGCGGAAAATCCCCTTTGCGACCGGCCCACCTGCCGCATCCCTGAACAGCAGAGGGATCCCGTACCGCGCTGTCATCTGGTTGTCGCCCTACCGCAGCCTGCCTGTCGCATCGCCCCGGCAGGCTGCCGCCCGAAAGGGGGCCCTCGGCGATGCAGAAATTCGAACAACAGTTGCAGCAACGCTTTCCGCACTGGTTCCGTGGTCGCCGCGCCACGCTGGCGAAGCCGCTGCTGCGGGCCATCGGGCGCTGGTCGAAGTTCGACCTGATCGCGGGCTTCCTCGAGCGCAGCGGCCATCTGCGTGATTTCGACTTCGTGCGCGGGGCGCTGGAATTCCTGCAAGCCCGCTACGACGCCGAGCCGACGCAACTGCGGCGGATTCCCGCCAGCGGGCGCCTGTTGATCGTCGCCAACCATCCGTCGGGCGCTTTGGACGCGCTGGCGCTGCTCGACGCGGTCGGACAAGTGCGGCACGACGTGAAGATCATCGCCAATGACCTGCTCTCGGCGTTGGATCCATTGGCGGGCCTGCTGCTGCCGATCCGGATCGTCGGAGGCAAACCCAGTACCGAAAGCCTGTCGGCGATCGAGCAGGCGCTGCGCGAAGAGCGTTGCGTGATCATCTTCCCGGCGGGCGAAGTCGCGCGCTTGGGTCTGCGCGGCGTCACCGATGGACGCTGGCGCCGCGGCTTCCTGCGCTTCGCCCGCGCCACGCGCACGCCGGTCTTGCCCGTGCGGATCGAAGCGCGCAATTCCGCGCTGTTCTACGGTGCGTCCGCGCTGTTCAAGCCGGCCGGTACGGCCTTGTTGGCGCGGGAGATGTTTGCCCGCCGCGCCCGCAGCATCACCTTGCGCGTCGGCCATCCGCTGCAATTGCCAGAGGACGGCAGTGCGGCCGAGCTGTTGCGCCAGGTGCGTCGTGAGCTGCATACGATCGGCACCCGGCACGAGCGTCCCGCGCCGGTCGGCCCGGAGCCGCTGGTCGAAGCAGTCGACCCCGCGCAGGTGCGCGCCGGGGTGGAGGCGATGGAATCGTTGGGACAGACCTTCGACGGCAAGCAGATCCGCGTGGGCCGCCTGGCGGCGGGCTCGCCGTTGCTGCGCGAGATCGGGCGCCTGCGCGAACACACGTTCCGCGCGGTGGGCGAAGGCACGGGACTTCGCCTCGACGTCGACCTTTACGACAGCTGGTACGAGCACATCGTGCTGTGGGACGAGGCCGCGGAGAAGATCGCCGGTGCCTACCGCCTCGCGCGCGGGGCGACCGTGTTACCGGAACGGGGTCTGGCCGGTTTCTACACCGCCTCGCTGTTCGACTATGCGCACGATGCGTTGCCGCGCATGCACCAGGGCATGGAGCTGGGACGCAGCTTCGTCGTGCCGGAATACTGGGGCAGCCGCAGCATCGATTATCTGTGGCAGGGCATCGGCGCCTATCTGCTGCGACACCCGGAAGTGCGCTACCTGTTTGGCCCGGTGTCGATCAGCGCCGCGTTGCCGGTGGATGCGCGCGAGCAGATCGTCGCCTACTACGCGCGCTATTACGGTGCGCCGGAGCGGTGTGCGGCGTCGAAGCAGCCGTTCGTGTACCGGGCCGCGCCGCCACAGTTCGGCGACGAGCTCGATGCGGCGACGGCCTTCCGGGTGCTCAAGAACAATCTCGATGCGCTCGGCACCTCGTTGCCGATGCTCTACAAGCAATACACCGAGTTGTGCGAGCCCGGCGGCGCACGCTTCCTGGCCTTTGGCGTCGATCCCGCCTTCAGCGACTCGGTCGATGGCCTGATCGAAGTGGATATGCACCGCCTGCGCCCGAAGAAGCGCGAGCGGTACCTTACGCCCGTCGATCCGCGCGTGGTTGAGGTGGTGCAATGACGCCGGCGATCGCGTCGCTGGCTCCTCGTCGGCGCGCGGTCTTCGTTTCCGACGTCCATCTCGGCTCAAAGCACTGCCACGCGGCGGAATTCGCCGACTTCCTCGCAGTCCTGCGCTGCGAACGCCTCTATCTGGTTGGCGATATCGTCGACCTGTGGTGGCTGGCCTCGCGCCGCGCCATCTGGAAGGATCCGCACAATCGCGTGGTCGAGGCGTTGCATTCCCTGCGCCGCGCCGGCACGGAAATCATCTACGTACCCGGCAATCACGATCGCCCGGTGCGCCGCTTCTGCGGCCTGATCCTGCCGCGCATGGCGATCCGCCGACGCACCATCCATGTCACCGCCGACGGCCGCCGCCTGCTGGTCGTGCATGGCGACGATTACGACGCGGTCACCCACTTCGGCAGCCTGCAGGAAAAGTTTGGCGACTGGCTGTACTACCGCATCCTCACCGGTAATCGGCTGCTCAATTTCGCGCGTCAGCGCCTGGGGTTGCGCTACTGGTCGCTGGCCGAGTTCCTCAAGCGCCAGAGCGGCGCTGCCGAACGCTATATCTCCCGCTTCGTGCAGGCTGGGCTGGACGACGCGCGGCGGCGCGGTGTCGATGGCATCGTCTGTGGGCACATCCACCGAGCTGCCCTATTTGAGCGTGCGGGATGCGTCTATGCGAACGATGGCGACTGGGTGGAGAGTCTCACCGCGCTGGCCGAAGATCCGGACGGCACCCTGCGGTTACTGGCGCACACCGGTGAGACGCTGGCGCTGCTGCCGCCACGAGTACGACCCGATCTGCCAGCGAGCGTAGTGCCCCGGGCGGCGTGACGACGGCGGGTCCATAGCGGACCCGCCGGTGAGTGCTTCCATCAGGCCGCGGACTACTGGCCGGCGCCCTGGGGCACAAAGTTGGGTGAGCCCTTGGTCTGGATTATGCGCACGGTCTCTTCCGCCTGATTGGTCTGGCGACGGCGTTCGGCGACCGTCATGCACCTCGTGTCGCTTATGTGTGAGCTGCGACGCACCTGTCTTTCGCAGACCACGCGACTTTCCTTGGCTGCTTTCGTCAGGATCGAGTTGATGAGTTCCTGGTCGTTGAATACCTGGACCTGATCGGCGGAGGAAAGGTTCGAGGTATCGCTGTTGCGATCCAGTACCGCGCTGATCCGCTGCAGCGCGGCGAGCACTTCGGCCCGGGCGGCGGAATCTATCGCGGCATAGGCTCCGCCTTCCTTGAGTTCCTGCTCGATCGTCGTGCGCTGCGCGGCAAACGTCTGCGGATTGGGCGTCGGCGGGTTCGCCATGCTGTTGGCGCAAACCAATGCCAGGGCTACGGCGATCGAACCGATGACGATGCGGGGGCGTTGCATGGTTTTCCTCCTGGATGTTGATAAGTGGGCTTGCCAGACCGGAGTGTCTCGCACTTCCCTCATCTGCTTGGGGGCGGGCCGAGTGCTCCGGCCAGAAACGAGCATCCGCGATGCGCCTCATTTGTACTCCGGTTGGCTGATCAATTTCATGTGCCCGAAGCTTTAGGGCGCCGGCCGCCGAGCAATCAGCCGTTACCGGTTGCGGCGAGGCTTGAGACGGATCGGGCGTCGGTATCGTGCCCACGAGCCCGTACGATCGCGTCATGGATTCCATTACCCATCTCTTCGTCGGCGGCGCGATCGCGGCCGCCATCGCGCCCGCCTCGCAGCGCCGCGCCGCATTGTTGGCCGGCGCCGCGCTGAATTCCTTGCCGGATCTCGATGTCCTGCCCCTGCTACTCAGCGATGACCCCGTGATCCGCATGGTTTGGCATCGCGGCGCAACGCACTCGCTGCTCCTGCTGCCATTTGCCGCGTGGGGACTGTGGGCCTGGTTCCGCGGCCGTGGCGGACGGGTGGCGCAGGCGCCGCGGCGCTGGTTCTGGATATTTCAATGCGCCTTGTTGGCGCACCCGTTGCTGGATGCCTTCACCGTCTACGGCACGCAACTGCTGTGGCCGTTGCCTGTCCGGCCAGCCATGTGGTCCAGCCTGTTTATCATCGACCCCCTTTTCACCCTGTGCTTCGTTATCCCGTGCGCGATCGCCTGGTTGGCGCGCGAGCGGTCGCTCGCGCAACGTGCGCTGGCAGCGGGCCTTTCGCTTGCGCTGGCCTATCTGGGCTTGTCGCAGGTGGCGAAGCTGGCGGTGGAACGCGAGGCCGATCGCGCGCTGGCCGCACTGAATTTGCAGGACGCCCCACGCTTCTCCGTGCCCATGCCCTTCAACGTGCTGCTATGGCGCGTGGTGGCGATGACGCCGGATGGCTTCGTCGAAGGCGAGCGCTCGCTGGTGGCCGATCGCGGGCCCATGCAGTTCCGCGCGTACCGCAGCGATCGCGGAGCATTGGATGCGGTGCGCGACTATCCCGCGGTGGAACGCCTGCAGTGGTTCAACCACGGTTTCATGAAGGCACAACAGCGCGATGGACAGCTGGTCGTGTCGGACCTGCGAATGGGGGCGGAACCTGACTACACGTTCCGCTTCGTCGTGGCTGAGCGCAGGGGCAAGGACTGGCGCGAAATAAGCCCGCAGCAATTGCGGTGGCCGTGGGATGCGCGCGGCCGTCTGATATGGGTATGGAAGCGTATCTGGAACGAACCGAAGGTCGTGCCGGCAGGGTGATCGCCCTCAGCCGGGCCTCCGTCCCGGGGATCCACGGACATCGAGTCTGGAGGTCATGTCCATGGATTCCCGTCGGCGGGGAGGGACGATCGGGCGAACTTCATCTACTCACTTCACGGCTACGCGAATGGAGACTCTTTCGCCATTGGGAAGGGTTATCGGTTGGCCGCTCATGAGACGCCGGTAATTGGCTTCGCCAAGCGCCGTCTTGAACTGCCTCAGCTTGCGGTCATAGACATACGCATATTCGGGTACGCAGGTGGCGCAACCGATGATCATGCGGACGTGGCGCTCTTTCAGGCCGGTCTGCTTCGACAGCTGGGCGACGTCGTCGCCAGCGAATGCCGGAGCAGAGAAGGCCAATAAGGAAGCAGCGATCAGTGCGAATCTGATGTTCATGTGTCCTCCTGGTGTCGAGGTTCGGAACGCTGGGGCGGATGCTGACGGGACGCTCCGTATCTGCAGTTTCAGTGCGGATGCCCGTGAATACATCGGCCATTGGACGGTATTACTTTCGTCCGTATTTGCAACGCGCGTGGTCGTCTGACCAACGCTTTAACATGGATGAAGCAAGAACGATCAAGGTTTAAATGACAACGGCGTCTGCGGACTCGTATTTGGTTTCAGCTGCCACTTTTTCCCGCCAAGAATCGCAAGATCGCGGCGCGCGTGGCACGGAACATGCCGAGTGCCTCCACTAGGCATGGATCCGGCGCGCGGCGTAGACGACGAACAGCTGGTCGTGTTCCGTGCAGCGCACGACTAACGAAACCTCCGCAACACTACGGCGTATTGATGCTGGCAACGCGCGCGGACGAGCGGGCGTTCTGCTGCGCAAGATCCAGACGTTCGATTGCGGCGCCGACCAGTGCGACCTTCTCTTCGTAGCAGGTGCGGAAGCGAGCATGCGGTGTGTTTGCGCCAAGCACCATGCGCACGTCGTCGGGAGAAACGCCGGCTTCGAATGCAATCTGGTTTACCTGCAAGGGGGCGCCCTTGCTTACGACGACTTCTTCTACGGACGTCGGCTTTCCTGCCAGCGCCGGTGCCGATGCGATGGTCAAAATGACGGCAAGGCCTGCGAGTTTGATGTTCATGGTGCCTCCGATCTGTGTGCCCGTCCCACGCGGCCAGCACAAGGCGACCACGGGGCGAACAATGTCGATGAGCGGCGAACACTTCGCTGCGATGGAACGCGGAGCGTGGTCGTTATTGGTTATGTGGCAAGACGTTGCTTGGGCTTGCCGGGCGCGTCAGTTGGCGCGGTTGGTTGTTGCGGTGTTCTGGAGAGACGTTGTGAAGCGAGTCGTTCTGGAGCAGGACGTTATGGAGCGCGGTCGTGGTGCACTATGGATCGAGGTTCCTCCTCCTGGCACTGCGAAGCTGTTTCAACGAAACATTTCGCGCGGGCCAGTGTCGGCGAAAGTGGGTGGTGAATACATCACCCATTGGACGGTAGTTCGTTTGTCGGAAGATTCCAATGCGCGCGATCGTAAGAGCAACGCTTGAACATCGACGCAGCAAGAACAATCAAGGATTTTTCAGAGACAGGTTTGTGTTGTCGAAGACGGCTCTTCGAGTACCGTCTTTGACACCATGCCTTTGGTCATGGGTGCGCGATTCATACGCGCATCTGGCATGGAATATGTCGATCTGACTTATGCGGCTGTGGGCAATTCCGGCCTGATTCCAGCCAGCAATGCATCGAAATAATCGCGCGTCAGTCGCAGTTGCGCCTCGGCGGTTTCCGCCCGGTTGACGATGGCGCGGAACGCGGAGCGCTGTTCTTCCGAATGTTCCGGGCGGTCCTTCGCGTACCAGCCCAGGTGCTTGCGCGCGATGCGCACGCCGGCCGGTTCGCCGTAGAAAGCATGCAGATGTTCAAGGTGCGCCAGCAGGATGTCGCGCACCTCCGACAACGGTGGCGGGGCGAGCAACTCGCCCGTGGCGAGATGGTGTGCGATCTCGCGAAAAATCCAGGGGCGTCCCTGCGCTGCGCGTCCGATCATCACCGCATCGACCCCGGTGTGGGCGAGGACGAACGCCGCCTTGTGAGGGGAATCGATGTCGCCGTTGGCGATGACGGGGATGGACAGTTGCGACTTGATCTCGGCGATCGTGTCGTACTCGGCGAAGCCGGTGTATTGCTGGTCGCGCGTGCGTCCGTGTACGGCGAGCGCGGCGATGCCGGCCGATTGGGCGATGCGGGCGATCGTCAGTGCGTTGCGTTGGTCCGCGGCCCAGCCGGTGCGGATCTTGAGCGTAACCGGCACATCGACGGCATTCGCCACGGCTTCGACGATGCGGCCGACCAGCGGCTCATCGCGCATCAGCGCCGATCCGGCCCACGCGTTGCATACCTTCTTGGCCGGGCAGCCCATGTTGATGTCGATGACCTGGGCGCCATGGTCGACGTTGTAGCGCGCGGCTTCGGCCATGATTTCCGGAACGGTGCCGGCGATCTGCACGCTGATTGGCGCAGGCTCGCCATCGTGATCCATGCGATGGCGTGACTTGGCGGTGTTCCAGAAGCGCGGGTCGGACGTCGTCATCTCAGACACGCACAGGCCCGCGCCCAGGCGCTTGCACAGCACCCGGAACGGCTTGTCGGTGACGCCGGCCATCGGTGCGAGGATGACCTTGGGCGTGATGTCGAAGGAGCCGATGCGCATGCGCGCATTGTAGTGCCTCGCCTGTCTAGCCCTCGATGGCCGGCGGCTAGGCGTCCTTGATGAACGAGGCCACCGCCCGTCGTACTGCTTCATCGTTGTCCAGCGCGCCATGCGTCGATGCGCGCGTCGTCACATCGCCGGGGCGCCAGTTGAAGCCGGGGCTGCGCAACTGCTGCACCTGGGCGCCCCAGGCGTGCGTCGGCAGGGCAGGCACGAGGTGTTTTTCCATGCCCAGTATCGGCGTTTCCTTGTGGCCTTCGAACGAGCGCGAAACCAGGTAGAGCAGGGAATGCCCGTAGGGTTTGCAGGTATCGTCCGCGCGTTCGGCGGCATCGGTCAGATTGGCGAGCAGCACGGGAATGCCCCGCTCGGCGATGGCGGAGCCCAGCTGGCGGTCGAACTCGTCCACCCGCACCGCTGCCGCCATCAAACTGATGGAGGCAACATCGAATCCCTGCTTGAGCGCCGTCGCGGCCAGGTGCGTCTGCACGATTGAGCCTGCCGAATGCCCGATCAGGTGCAGCTGTATCGGCGGCAGCTTCGCGCGTGCCGACGGCTTGCGCAGCAGCGCCAGCAACTGCACTACGCCGGCATCGCGCGCCCCGGAAATGTCGCGTGCATTCTCCTTCATCTCATTCCATAGCAACCGCCCAGGCAGGCGTGCCAGCCCCTCCAGACGTTCGTTCCACCACTCGCGCAATTCTTCCTTGAAGCGTGTCCAGCGCTCGCCTCCGGTTCTTTCGGTTTCGCCGCGGACCGCGTCTTCGAAGATGTTGCCCAGGGTCTGGAACGCGCCGGTTTCCCACATCAGGAAGATCGGGAAGATGCGGTTGGAGTACAGATGCGGAATCCAGGCGCGCGCGGTTTCCGCGGCCGCGTCCTCGCTGGTCAGTCCGCCGTGCGCATAGATGGCAATGTCGATGTGATCGTCGTGCCCGGGACCCCAACGCTCGACCGCCTGCATGAGGTGGTATTCGACCAGCACACGCAGATCGTCCGGACGGGTCCGGAAGCGCCCGCGTTGGCTGAGCTGGCCTTCGTTCTCCATGTCGATCACGAACGGCGCGATCTCGTGATAGGCGAGTACCGGATTGCTCGAGACCACCACGTTGCCCGCGGCATCGGTGCGCAACGAGGGTGCATGGGCCACGCGCTCGTGCTCGGCCGTGACGACGCCGAGCTGCACCACCCAGCAATCCATTGCATTCGCCAGCCAGTCTTCGTATGGCAGCACCGCGAAGCCGCCGCGGCCCCACGCAGCCCCCCACGAGTTCTGCACGATGAAACCGTCGCGTGTGTAACCGACAATGGCGAAGGCATGTCCCTGGTCGCGGGCGCCGGTGCCGGTGGGTATCGCCGGAAGTTCGTCGACGCCTGTAGGTGCTGGCGCGCGCTGCCCATGCAGCAAGGTGTCCCAGCCGGTATGCGTGTAGGCGCTGGCGTAGACCGCGCCGACTTCGGTCAACGCGACATGCAGGTCGCGGATGTTCTTGGGATCGATGCGGTAGTACGCGCCGAGCGGTCGCTTCACCGCATCGAGCCACCAATCGTCTTCGTGCCCGTTCGCCTTGGGCATGTGCGATGTGCGCCATAGGCGCTCCGCGCTGACGCCGTGCCGTGCCCAGCCCTTGAGCGCGCCGCGCAGCGAGGAGCCGCTGTCCGTATCGTCGCCGTCCTCGGCCCATTCGTCGTAACGACGCGCCATGCTGTAGAGCATGAAACCGGACATCGCCTCGACCGGGCGCCGGCCGCGCTCCAGCAGGTATTCGATCACCGTCGCCAGCGCGAAGCCGGTGCAGGCGTTGCTCTGCCCTTGCTGTTTCGTGGGCTTGGGATCGTGCGGTACCAGTGTCGCCTCAGGGGCAATCGCGATATTGGGGCGGTACTCCCAGTCGCGCAGATCCACCGCATCCGGCCGGACGTTGCGGCGACGTGGATTTTCGCGATGGATTTCGCCGATCGGTGCGAAATCGACACGGCCTGGCGGTAGCCCGATGCCACTGACTTCATGCGAGGCGGGCGCTTCGCGCCAGCGTGCGTAGGCGGCGGCCAGGCGCTCGTCGTAGTGAAGAGTGGCAAAGTCGGGCCCGTTGTAGGCGCGGGCGAAAGACTTCCAGCGACGGCTGCGCAACGCGGGCAGCAGCGGCGGCCGCGAGATGAACTTCACGAACAAGGCCAGCTGCTGCGTCGCGCTTTCATACTGGCTGGCGACGAACGCCTCCACGTCCGCACAGCCGCAGTATGGATAGTTGAAGCCCATGATCTGGAACAGGCCCCAGCTCGCCGATTGCAATGCGGCAGTGCGGTCGAGCCGGCATGCGGCTTCGAATCGCTGCCATTCGCCGGCAGGCGAATCCGCGTATTTGCGTTGGCTCCAGCGCGGGTAACTGATGTCCGGATGGGCGTCGCTGTAGCGGCCGCCGGTCAGGCGATGGAAGGCATGGCCTTCGAACAGGATCTTGGGCCGGTCGGAAGGCGGCGGCAGGAAGCCCTCGCCATTGGATTCGACCTCCGCGATCGCGCGTAGCGTGGCTTCCTCCACTTCCAGTGCCTGCGCGAAATCGCGCCAGGCCTGGTCCGCAACGATCCGCTTGTCCTGTCGTCCTGTGACGGGCTGGGTCTTGTGCGTCGCCGTGCTCATGCGTCTCCTTGTTCCGATCCCTGGGCAGCCTTCCGTCGGGAAGCATGCCATCGCCTCGGACGATGCCGCGCCGAGATGAAGGCGACAGCATGCGCGAGAGGCGTCGCCAGGACTGCGACGGACAAAAGAAAACGGGCCGCACAAGCGGCCCGTTTCAGGGTGCTATCACAGCGCGGATCAGCTGGCGAAGCTGGTCAGCACACCGGCGATGGTCGCGGTCATGAAGGTGGCGATCGAACCGCCCAGCACTGCCTTGAGACCGAGGCGGGCGAGGTCGTGACGACGTTCCGGCGCCAGTCCGCCGATGCCACCGATCTGGATCGCGATCGAACTGAAGTTGGCGAAGCCGCACAGCGCATAGGTCGCGATAAGTTTGCCCTGCTCGGTCAGCGCTACACCCGGGGTCTTGCCATTGATGATGTCGGACAGCTGCAGGTAGGCGATGAATTCGTTGAGCACGATCTTCTGGCCGATCAGGCCGCCGACCGTGGTCGCGTCCTGCCACGGCACGCCGATCACCCAGGCGATCGGGGCCATCACGTAGCCCAGCAGCGTGCCCAGGTCGGTGGGCCTACCAAGCTGTGCGGCGAGGCCGGTGACTTCGCCGAACCAGGTTAGCGGTGCGTTGAGCATCGCGATCAGTGCGGTGAACGCGAGCAGCATCGCGCCCACATTCAGGGCCAGGCGCAGGCCGTCGCCGGCGCCCGCGGCGGCGGCGTCGATTACGTTGGCGGTGCTCTTTTCGACTTCCATCTTCACCTTGCCGCGGGTGAGTGGTTCGCCCAATTCCGGGATCAGGATCTTGGAGATCACCAGTGTGGCCGGCGCGGCCATGATCGACGCGGTGAGCAGGTGCTTGGCGTAGAACGCGCCCTTCACCGGATCGCCGCCACTGAGCATGCCCACGTACGCGGCGAGCACGCCACCGGCGATATGCGCCATGCCGCCGACCATGATGGTGAGCAGTTCCGACTGCGTCATGCGGCCGAGATACGGGCGGATGGTCAGCGGCGCTTCGGTCTGGCCGATGAACACGCTGGCGCACACGCTGGTGGTTTCCGCGCCGGAAACGCGCATCACCTTGGTGATCGCCCAGGCCATGCCGCGCACGATCCACTGCATGATGCCAAGGTGGTAGAGCATGCCCATCAGCGCGGCGAAGAAGATGATCGTCGGCAGTACCTGGAACGCGAAGATGAAGCCGAACTTCGCCGGCTGGGACAGGTCGCCGAAGATCAGCTGGGTGCCCACTCCGGTGAATTCGAGCAGCTTGACGAAGCCGCGACCGAGCGCATCGAACACATCCTTGCCGCCGGGTACCAGCAGCACCAGTGCGGCGAAGGCGATTTGCAGGCTGAGGCCGGTGACGACCAGCTTCCAGTCGACGGCTTTCTTGTTGTTGGAAAACAGCCAGGCAAGTCCGATCAGAACGGCCAGGCCGAACAGGCCAAAGGCCACGCGTGCGATTGCTTCCACTCAATTCCCCTTATGCCGTTGCGGCATGACCGGCGCAGGGTAGCGACGGCAGCTAGTGCCGGCAACCGGTGCAGCGTATGGAGGCCGGGACCGCGAAAAATGCCCGCCGGATGGGGCGGGCAGGGGCGTGGGCTAGGCGTCGCGCGCGATCACCCGATTACGGCCCTCGCGCTTGGCCTGCTGCAGGCGCTGGTCGGCCCGGCGCAGCAGGCGCGACAGGTCCACGCCTTCCTGCGGATAGCTGGCGATACCCGCGCTGAGGCTCATCCGGAGCGGTTCACCGCCGCGCTCGGGTTCGAACGGGCGCTGCAGCAGTTGCCGCCGCAGGAAATCCACGCGCTCCCAGGCGCTCCCGATCGGCTTTCGCAACAGCAGCACGAACTCCTGGCCGCCGATGCGCACCAGGTTCTCGCCGGGCTCGGCACCTTCGCGCAGGATCGACACCACGTGTCTGATCGCACGATCGCCGGCGCGGTGGCCGGCTTCGTCGTTGACGCGCTTGAAATGATCCAGGTCGATCAGTGCCAGCGACAGGCTGCTGCCGTCGCGATGCACCGTATCCATCACACGCGGTACGCGGTGCAGCAGCCAGACGCGGTTGGGCAGGCCGGTCAGGCCGTCGGTCCCGGACATTTCCACCACGCGCTGCATGCGGAACGTGACCATCGCGCTGATCAGCGTGGTGATCGCAAGGAGCACCAGGCGCTGCATCTGGGTGCCCAGCGTGACGGCGCCGTAGTCGGCCGAGATCAGTTGTTCAGGAGAAGTCGCCGACTCAATCGCCACGAAGGCCAGCATTCCGTATTCGACCAGGGCCAGAGCGCCGGCGAACAGCGTGACCCGCGCGTCGCCGCGCAGCGCGGTCAGCACGATGGCCAGCAGATAACCGCACCACACCACCATGCTGTTGAGCCCGGACGGCAGGTGGTGCAGCGACAGCACTGCGAGCACCAGCGTCGCCGCACTCACGTCGAACGCCGAACTGGCGAACGGCAACCACCGGTGCCGACGGTGGCGTCGTGCCAGCAGCAGCCAGATCTGGGCAAAGACATTGACCAGCACGGCACCGCCGAGGCCAATCATGGTTTCGCGCAGGCTGCCGCCACTGGCTGCGTTGATCAGCGGCAACAGCAGCAGGAACAGGGCGATGACCACGCGCAGCCGGGCGACGATCAGCTCGCCGCCGGAGCCGACTTCGAGCATCACCTCGTCAGGCTGCGCGAACAGCAATCGCAGCGTGTCGCGGATCTGGCGGACCAAGGCCTGCACTGAAGCTTTTCTCCACGCGGGACGGGCGGCGGTAGCATGCACGCCATCGCGGATGATTTCACGGAGTTCCCATGCAGTTTCGCCGTCTCGGCTCCTCCGGCCTGCAGCTGTCGGCCCTGTCCTTCGGCGCCTGGCTGACCTTCGGTGCCCAGATCGGGCGCGGGACCGCGCGCGACCTGGTCGCCGCGGCCTGGGACCATGGCGTCAATTTCTTCGACAACGCCGAGGGCTATGCCAACGGCATGGCGGAGACGGTGATGGGCGACGTGATCGCCGACCTGCGCCTGCCGCGTGACGGGTTCTGCGTGTCGAGCAAGGTGATGTTCGGATCGGCGGCCGATCCGCGGCCGACGCAGCAGGGGCTCTCGCGCAAGCACGTCACCGACGCCTGTCACGCCGCGCTCAAGCGCCTGCGCGTGGATTACCTCGACCTGTATTACTGCCATCGCCCCGATCCGGATACGCCGGTCGAGGAGACCGTCTGGGCAATGGACGCGCTGGTCCGTCAGGGCAAGGTGCTGTACTGGGGCACGTCCGAATGGCCGGCGACGATGATCCGCGACGCGCACCGCGTCGCCCGGGCCGCGCACCTGCATGCACCGACGATGGAGCAGCCGCAGTACAACCTCTTGAATCGCGAACGGGTCGAGTTGGAATACGCCCCGCTGTATGCCGAACTCGGGTTGGGAACGACCACGTTCTCGCCGCTGGCGTCGGGGCTGCTGACCGGCAAGTACGCGGCCGGTACGGGCGGGGAAGCGCGTCTCGATCGCGAAGGCATGGGCTGGTTGAAGCGGATCGTCGTTGGTGACCACGACGCACATCGAGTGGAGCGGGCCGCGCGGTTTGCCGAAGCGGCGCGTGAACTCGGCCACGCGCCGGCGACGCTGGCGATCGCCTGGTGCTTGCGCAACCCGCACGTGTCCAGCGTGATCCTCGGCGCCAGCCGTGTCGAACAGCTAGTGCAGAACTTGGGGGCGCTGGCTCTTGTCGAGCGCGTGGACGAGGCGGCGTGGGCGCGTATGGAGGCGTCTGTGGCGTAGAAGCTGGGTGACGACAGGGTTGCAAGTCAAATGAGAATAATTATCATTTGAGCATCACCCCGAACGAGGCACGTCCATATGGCTCTGCGTCCCGTCCTGCATCTCGTGCAACGCCCAGTTCGCCCTGCTGCCGTCCAGGCGGGTCCCCTGGAGCTTTCGATTGAAAGCGGTGTCCTGCTCAGGGGGGCGCGTGAAGTGTTGATTCGCCATGGCGGTGAGGTCTACCGCCTGCGGCACACCCGCAACGACAAACTCATTCTCACCAAATGAGCGCGGAGAAGTGAGCCTCGAATAGCCGCTTGTCATTAACCCTCCGATGCGAAGCACTGAGCCCCGTGTCGGTACCGACACGGGGCTCTCGTTTCATGTAACCCGGAATGCTTCAGAGCAACGTCAGCGGTTCCGGCGGGGGCGGCGGCGCGACGGGTTGAGGTGGAGCAGGCAATGCTGGAGGAGCCGGCGGCGCCGGCGGAGTTGCCATCGAAGCGGGCGCGGCGTTGGCATGAGGCGTCGGCGATACCGGTGGAGCAGGAGGCGCGGGCGGTGCCGGCGGCGGAGGCAGCAACATCGGTCGCTCGGGCAACGTGAGCTGTGTGCTCTGCGTCTTGCGGTCGCGCAGATATTCCACCGGCACTGCATTGCCGGGCTTGCGTGCATGCGCTGCCGCCATCGCTTCGCGTGGCGAACGTACCGGCTTGCCGTCGACCTTCTGCAGGACATCGCCGGGCTGCAATCCACCCATGCCCTCTGGAATGCTCAACACCAGCACACCATGGTCGGTGCCGAAGTAGCGACCGAGCTGCTTGTCCACCGAAGCGAGGTTGAGGCCGTTCCAACGGAACGCTTCCATCAGCAGCGGCATGTCGCAGTCATCGCCTTCGTTGCAATCGCGGCGGATGATCTCGCGGTGGATCTGCGGCATGACTCCGCCGGGCGCTACACGGACCTCGCGAGCCTCGATGCGCGCCGCGCCATCAGGGCCGATTTGCACTTCCGGCGCGCCAATGAGCTCCATGGCGTTGCCGCCCTCGTGGACCATGAGCACATGGTCGCCGACGCTCGGCGTGACCTTGGCGGTCGTGCTGCGACCATCGCGGACATAGCCCAACGCCACCGGTGTCTTTGCATCAAGGTCGCGCAGACGCTTGCGCGCATCGGCGAGGCGGGCGTCCCCATCATTTCCCGCAAGGGCCTTGCCATCGATTGCGGTGATGCGGTCGCCACTGCGTAGACCGGCCTTGGCCGCGCCGCTGTCTGGCGTCACCGCGGCGATGCGCACGCCGGTGCCTGCGTCGCCTTCAAGGATTACACCCAGCAGCGGGCGCTGGGTCAGCCGGCGCTCGATGATCACGTCGCCGCTGTCATTGCCTTGCAGTTCGCGAGACAGCGCGGCGACACGGGTTGCGGCGCGATGCAGTTCCTCACGCGCCGCGGCCAGTTCCTTCTGTTTGGCCTCGTCGGGAGTCGACTGCGCGAACGCGCCGAAGGCCAGGGCGAGCGTCACGGCCGAGGCCAGCACGGTGACGAGCGGTGGAAGACGTTTCATGGGAATCTCCGCTTGGATCGCTATTGGTGGTGACGGATGTGCAGGTCAGTCGACGCTGACCAGCGCGGTTTCGTTGGACAGGCCTTGCGCCGCAAGCCAGCGCGCAGTCGATTCGACGCCTGCGAGTTGCTGCAGCAGTTCGACACGCTGTTGCCACAGCTGTTGCCGGCGGCTGTCTTCGAGATCCTCGTTCGACAACGAGGTGTCGACGGACGCGATGCCGGCGTCGAGCTCCGCACTGAGCAGTTCGCTGCTGGCATTGCCTACGCGTTCGTCGCGCGCTATCTCGACGAGCGCCTCGAGACGTGCGGACTGCGCCTGCAGGCTCTGTATGGCTGCGATGACAGGCGCAGTAGCTGCAGGACCGTCGATAGTGGTCGGTGGAGCTTCCCGGGGGCGGGCTTGCGCAGGCTGCATCGCTAGGTGCGCTGCTGGGGGGGCAGTCTTGCGTACCGCACGCGCGCGAGCCGCGCGTGTCTCGGCCGTTGCGTCGCCGTCACGATCCGGGTTCGAAGCCGGGGCGGGTTTCACCACAGTGTCGACGGCCAGCGTCGCATCTGGAGTTGTGCTCGTCGAAGCTTTGACCGGTGCCACCACATCGCGAGATCCCGCCGTGACAGCTGCAGCGATTGCCGAAGAAGTCCCGGTGGACGACTTGCCCTGCAGCCAATGCGACAACGGCGACCATGCCGCCATCACCAGCACCGCCGCGCCTGCCAGGCCGATCAGCCAGCCGGTACGACGTTCGCGATACGCGCGATGGCTGCGTCGCGTGGGTGCATCCAGCGAGTGGACGATTCGCGACCAGCCGTCGTCGGAAGGAGTTGCCAGCGGCAGTGCGGCGAAGGCCGCGCCCCAGTCCTGGGGCGCACCATCCGGCATGCGGCCGGTGTCGGGAGTGTTGAAGGAGTCAGGCATGACGCACCTCGAATATTCCCGTCGCAGCGCTGGTCGAACCCCGCGCGGCGTCTTGCGGCTCGAGCAATTGGCGCAGGCGGCGACTGCCGCGGGCCAGCTGCGATTTGGAGAAGCTCGCAGTACGCTGCATCAGCGCCGCGATCTCCTCGTGGGTGTAGCCCTCGGCGTGATACAGCCACAGCACGCTGCGGGTGATCGTTGGCAGCTGCGCCAGCGCGCGCTGCAACTGCGCGGCATCGGCGGCGGCGGGTGGTGGTGGCGTGGGGTCTTCCAGGACGCCATCGTCTTCGATCGTCACTTCGATCCCGTGCGTGCGCCGACTGCGCAGCCGCATCAGGGCTTCGTTTACGGCGATCTGGCGCAGCCATGCCCAGAAGGGGCTGCCGCCGCCGCGGAATTCGCCGACTCGATCGAGCACCTTGAGCATGGTGTCCTGCAGCACTTCCGCCGCTTCGTCGCGGTCGCCGCACATGCGCAGCGCCAGCGTGAACACCGGCCGCTCGAACCAGCGATACAGCTGCTCGAACGCTGCCCGATCGCCGCCGCGTGCGCGGGCGAGAAGGGTGTCGGGAACGTCGACGGCGAAGCCTGTCCTGAGCGGAGCAGGCGCCACAGGCGCGTGCGAAGTCGAAGGGGAGGAGGTCGTTGGCATCCGAGGGTAAGGATGCGCCTGCAGGGCAAAGCGTCGCATCGCCGTGCGTCGCCGCGGCTCATGGCCGGCTTCCGGGCGGAAAGCCGTCGTCAATGACTTGGCCGCGACCGGCCTATACTCCGGACAAATTCAGGGAGGGGGTTCAGATGGGTTCGCTATTGGCGGTGGTGCTGCTGTTCGCAGGCGTGATCGTGCTGTTCAAGGCGGTGCGCATGGTCCCGCAGGGGTACGAATGGACCGTGGAGGCCTTCGGCAAATACACGCACACCTTGAGCCCGGGCCTGCATTTCCTGATGCCGGTCTATCAGGGCGTCGGCCGCAAGATCAACATGATGGAGCAGGTGCTGGAAGTCCCGAGCCAGGACGTCATCACCAAGGACAACGCCGTGGTGAAGGTCGACGGCATCGTGTTCTTCCAGGTGCTCGATGCGGCCAAGGCAGCGTATGAAGTCGCGCAGCTGGAAGTCGCCATCCTCAACCTGGTGATGACCAACATCCGTACTGCGATCGGTTCGCTCGACCTCGACGAATCGCTGTCCAAGCGCGACGAGATCAACGCCAAGGTGCTCGTCGCGGTGGATGCGGCAACCCATCCCTGGGGCATCAAGGTCAACCGTATCGAGCTCAAGGACATCCAGCCACCGCGCGACCTGGTCGAGTCGATGGCACGGCAGATGAAAGCCGAGCGCGAGAAGCGCGCCAACATTCTGGAAGCCGAGGGCTTCCGCCAGGCGGCGATCCTTAAGGCCGAGGGCGAGAAGCAATCAGTGATCCTGGAAGCGGAAGGCAACAGGGAAGCCGCCTTCCGCCAGGCCGAGGCGCGCGAGCGCCTGGCCGAGGCCGAGGCCAAGGCGACGCAGCTGGTGTCCGATGCGATCTCCGGCGGCAACGTCCAGGCGATCAACTACTTCGTCGCGCAGAAATACATCGAGGCGTTCAAGGCGCTGGCCGAGGCGCCCAACCAGAAATTCGTGATGATGCCGATGGAGTCCGCCGGCGTGATCGGTTCGCTCGCCGGCATAGGTGAACTGGCGAAGGAAGCGATGGGCCGATCGGTCGCACCGCCGGCAATGCCCGGACGCGGAGGCTGAATCATGCGCTGGGATTGGCAGGTGGTCACGTGGGCGGCGGCCGCGCTGGTGCTGTTCGCCCTGGAGGCGATGGCGCCCGGCGCCTTCATGCTATGGCTGGGTTTCGCTGCGGCGGCCGTGTTCGTGGTCGTGCTGCTCTTCGACGTCTCGCTGCTCACGCAGGTCACCCTGTTCGTCGTGCTCAGCTTCATCTCGATCCAGGTCTACCGGCGCTGGTTCCGCGGCCGCGGCCGCAGCAGCGACCAGCCCACGCTCAACCGGCGCGCGAACGCGCTGGTCGGCCGCGTGGTGCCGCTGGAGCGCGCGATCGTCAACGGTCTGGGGCGCGTGCAGATCGCCGACGCGTTCTGGGATGTAAGCGGACCTGACCTAGTGACCGGCACGCCGGTCCGGATCGTCGCCGTCGAAGGCATGACGCTGAAGGTCGAGGCGGCCGCCTGAGACGCCTCAATGCGCCGGCGTACGCGCGCCGGCGCCAAGCAGAACGTTTCGGTATGACGGCGGACGCTGCGCATCTGGGATAATCCGCGGCCTCCCCACACCGCACGTCCCTCCGCCATGACGCAGAAGACCATCCTCAACGACACCCATCGCGCCCTGGGCGCCAAGATGGTCGACTTCGGCGGCTGGGACATGCCGATCCATTACGGATCGCAGATCGACGAGCACCACCTGGTGCGCCAGGACGCCGGCATGTTCGACGTCTCGCACATGACCGTTGTCGACCTGCGCGGCGCCAAGGTGCGCGATTTCCTGCGTCGTCTCGTCGCCAACTCGGTCGACAAGCTCAAGGCTCCGGGCAAGGCGCTGTACACCTGCATGCTCAACGAGCAGGGCGGCGTGATCGACGACCTGATCGTCTACTTCCGCAGCGAAGAGTTCTTTCGCCTGGTGGTCAATGCCGCCACTCGCGACAAGGACCTGGCGTGGATCACCGAGCAGGCCAAGGCCTTCGATGTGAGCGTCACCGAACGCCCCGAATTCGGCATGATCGCCGTGCAGGGCCCCGCCGCACGCGAGAAGGTGCTCAGCCTGCTGCGCGAGGAAGACCGCGCAGCGATCGGCAAGCTCGGCAAGTTCGTGGCCGGTGAGGCGAAGACCACCGAAGGCGTCGAGGTGTTCGTCGCCCGCACCGGCTACACCGGTGAGGACGGTTTCGAGATCGTCGTGCCGGAAGCGCAGACGGTCTCCTTCTGGAATGCGCTCCTCGGCGCAGGTGTGAAGCCGGCCGGTCTGGGTGCGCGCGACACGCTGCGCCTGGAAGCCGGCATGAACCTCTACGGCCAGGACATGGATGAAACCGTCTCGCCGTACGAAGCCGCATTGGCTTGGACGGTGGCGCTCGACGAGGGTCGCGACTTCATCGGTCGTGGCGTCCTCGAGGCGCAGAAAGCAAGCGGCGTGCCGAGGCAGATGATCGGTCTCGTCATGGATGAGAAGGGCGTCCTGCGCCACGGGCAGAAGGTGCTCACCGCGAATGGCGACGGCGAGATCCTTTCGGGCACGTTCTCTCCGACGCTGGGCAAGGCGATCGCATTCGCGCGCGTGCCGGCCGGCGAGCCGGGCAACGTGCGCGTTGACATCCGCGGCAAGGAAGTACCGGTGCGCGTCGTGAAGTTTCCGTTCGTGCGTGACGGCAAGCCGCAGGAAGGCATCTGATCGCGCCAGTGCGTCCGATCGCGCTTGATCCGACGCGCCCACCCTTAGTTACACTACGTTTCCACGCGCCTTCACCGGCGACCATCACTCCCCCTGACACGTTGACGCATACACGGAGCACCCCATGAGCGAGATCCCCGGCGACCTCAAGTTCCTCAAGTCCCACGAATGGGCCCGTGTCGAGGGCGACGGCAAAGTCACCGTCGGCATCTCCGATCACGCGCAGGGCCTGCTGGGCGACCTGGTGTACGTCGAGCTGCCCAACGTCGGCGACCGAGTCGAAGCGGGTAACGCCTGCGCCGTCGTCGAATCGGTGAAGGCCGCTTCCGACGTCTACGCGCCGGTCAGCGGCAAGGTCACCGCCGTCAACAGCGCGCTGTCCGACAAGCCGGAAACCATCAACGAGGACGCGTACGGCGAAGGCTGGCTGTTCACGCTGGAGATCGAGGACGCCGAACAGCTCAACGAGCTCCTGGCTCCGGACGACTACGCCGAGCTGCTGGAAGACGAGGACCACTGAGTCTGTACTGGGTCGCGGCTCTCGCGACCGCAGTCCCGAGAATGCCGGCCGGGCAACCGCGCCGGCATTTTTGTTTTCCGGCGTCGGCAGTGGTGTACGACGACCGCGAGCAGTGAGCGCCCGTCGTGACGTCGTGAAAATCCGCCGTAGCCGATATCGCGCATGTCGGTCCTCGCCCGATATTCCACTGGTCGCGAACGTACCGCTGCGGATGATCGAGTGCCTCGAACTGCCCGCCTCAGATTCCGTCGCGAGCGTTTCCACGTCTCGCACGAGTACAAAACTCGGGTCCTGATGGCGGGAAAAGTTCGCGCAGTTTTTGCGCAAATCGACTTGTGCGGCGCCAAATCGCCCTGCCGGTCGTCGGCGCGTGAGCAACGTCCAGGCGAGCTCCAGCGGTCGCTTCGAAGCCATGTGCAATAGCGTGATGCATCCATGGTCGAGCGCGCCGCGCCGATTCAACGCGAATATGAAACGCCTTTATTTATGTAGTTTGCGTAACGAAGAACAGCGCTGGCGTTGCTAGCGGTACGCGCTCGTGCGCACGTGGTCGTGATGGCGAAGCGGCGGCGATGCCCCGGTGGTCGATCGGCGCGTCCAAAAAAAATTGCGACGGATTGTTGACAGGCCGAAAAACCGTGATTAGGTTTCGCCCAGCAGACGATTCCTGCGGAACAAAGTGAGTCAAGCGATCGCGACAACGCACGGTAAGAAACGGACCTCCGCCCGCAACAACAAGACGGTGGACGTTGGCGTCCTGTCCTTTGCGAAAACGCAGCTCACCTCCGCGCAAACGAGTGACCGCATCCAACCCGGTTCGCCATTAGCGGATCGGGTTTTTGTTTGCGGCACGGTTGGGGAAACGTTTGGAACAGGCCCGGTGTGTACTGCCGGGTCAGCCCATCGGGCACGGGCGGGCCGCTCTGTGACCATGGGTAACGCATTCGCTTTGGTGCGCCTGGCGCACCGGCGTTTGGTCGCGGGTTCGCCCGCGGCAGGTTTTGCACTGGGCTGTTGTTAACCCTGAAAGACCGACGCCCTAACGGGCATGTTTCACAACTGACGAGGAGCCATACCATGGCCATGAAGAAAGCTGCGAAGAAGAAGCCCGCCGCCAAGAAGGCTGCGAAGAAGGTCGCTAAGAAGGCTGGCGCCAAGAAGGCTGCCAAGAAGACCGTAAAGAAGGCTGCCAAGAAGGCCGCCAAGAAGACCGTGAAGAAGGCTGCCAAGAAGACCGTCCGCAAGGCCGCCAAGAAGGCCACCAAGCGTCCGGCGAAGAAGGCCGCCAAGAAGGCCGCCAAGAAGACCGCGAAGAAGGCTGCCAAGAAGGTCGCTAAGAAGCGTCCTGCCAAGAAGGCTGCCAAGAAGACCGCGAAGAAGGCCGCCAAGAAGGCTGCCAAGCGTCCGGCGAAGAAGGCTGCCAAGAAGCGCGCTTCGAAGAAGGCTGCTGCTGCCATGCCGGCGACCCCGGCACCGATGATCTAAGTCATCGACCAGAACAGAAAGTCCCGATTGCCGTAACACCCGCTCTCTCCCCGCAGCCCAGGCGGGGGGAGAGTTTTTTTATTTGGCGCGCCGCCACACAAGTAGACGTGCGGTTCGGTAACCGCGTCGCCACGCGCCGCGCCAGTAGGCGTGCGAGAACGCGTTCCCGGATTGCAACCCCAGGCGCCTGACGCTACAGGCGCGGCGGCGCGGAGCCGTCAATGCACGCCTGCTTCTACCTCAGCGCCCCATCAACGCCCGCACATGCGCCACGCTGCTCTCGCGCAGTGCGGTGAGGTCGTAGCCTCCCTCCAGCATCGAGACCACGCGACCGCGCGCGTGCCGGTTCGCCAGCGCGACCAGCTCCTGGGTGAGCCAGGCGTAATCCCTGGCCTCGAGCTGCAACTGTGCCAGCGGATCCAGGCGATGGGCGTCGAAGCCGGCTGACACGAACAGCAACTGTGGGCGGAACGAATCGATCACCGGTAGCAGCGTGCGTTCCCACGTCTCGCGGAACGCCTCTCCGTCCGACCCCGGGCGCAGCGGAGCATTGACGATGTTGCCCACGCCACGCTCGTTGGAATAACCGGTATCGGGATACAGCGGCATCTGGTGCGAACTCAGATAGAGCACGCGCGGATCGCCGTCGAAGATCGCCTGGGTGCCGTTGCCGTGGTGCACGTCGAAATCGACGATAGCCACGCGCGTCAGCCCATGCGCATCGAGTGCGTGGGCGGCCGCCACGGCGATGTTGTTGAACAGGCAGAATCCCATGGCCACCGCGGAGGTCGCATGATGTCCCGGCGGACGCACCGCACAGAATGCGCGCGGTAACGGCTGGCGCTGCTCGACGTCGATCATCACTGCATCGACCGCCGCCACTCCCGCCCCCGCGGCGCGCAGCGCGGCTTCCGCGGAGCCCTTCGACAACACCGTGTCCGGATCGAGCGCGATCGCGTCGGTGACCGGTGTGTCCAGTACCAGTCGCAGCAGCGCTTCCTCGTGCGCGCGCAGCAGCTGGCCGCGCGACGCCCGTGGTGCCTCGGTCCAGGGCAGTTGCGGAAAAGCCTCCTGCAGCGCCGCTGTCACCGCTTCCAGTCGCGCGGGTCGCTCGGCATGTCCGGCGCCGGTGTCGTGCTGTAGGCAGGCGGAGTGGGTGAAGAGATGCACGGAAGTCCGGGGGTGGCCGCGTTGCCGTGAAGGTAGTGGGGAAGCGGTGGTCGCGCGTGAAGTGTCTGATCTCGCACGCCTGCTGAAATGGCGCGTGACGACGCGGTTAACTCACCGCGCGCCTACGCTTGTGGCGGCGCCCCCTTGCGGCGTTCGTGATTCCAAAGCACCTCGCCGTGCCCGCTCGCGCGCGCCAGCACGCGGGCCAGCACGAACAGCAGGTCGGAGAGGCGGTTGAGATAGCGCACGGCTTCCGGCCGCACGCTGTCCTGGCGAGCCAGCGCAATGGTTTCGCGCTCGGCGCGGCGCACGACGGTACGCGCGATATGGCAACGGGCCGCGGCTTCGCCGCCACCCGGCAGGATGAAGTCCTTCAGCGGCGGCAGCGGCTCGTTGAAGGCATCCAGATGCTGTTCCAGGCGTTCGATGTCGGCATCGAAGATCGCCGCATGGCCGGGGATGCACAGCTCGCCGCCCAGGTCGAACAGCTGGTGCTGCACCGAGACCAGCAGGCTGCGCACATCCTCGGGAATGTCGCTCGCCAGCACCAGGCCGATGCAGGAATTGGCTTCGTCGACCGTGCCGTAAGCGCCGACGCGCGCCGAATCCTTGTCGATGCGACTGCCGTCGCCCAGGCCGGTGGTGCCGTCGTCGCCGGTGCGGGTATAGATCTTGGAGAGGCGGTTGCCCATCGGGTTTGGTTCCAGTTGTCGTTGTCAGTCGTCAGTCGCGCTCGTCGCCTTCAACTGACAACGCACAACTGGCGGCGCGTTTTTACACTGTCTGGGCGCGCAGCATCGGCATGCGCTGGCGCAGCAGGCTGAAGCCGCCGAACAGCAGTGCGGCGTAGAACAGCGTGCCCAGCAGGGTCCACTTGAAGAACGGGATGCCGGCGATGTACGACGCCATCAGGCCGGCTGAGTTCATCGGATACAGCGACGTCACCTGGAAAGCCCAAGCACCGAAGTTGGTGACCAGGAAGAACAGCACCGAGCCCGCCAGCGAGTAACCGAGCACGCGCGTGCCGCTGACCTTGCCGCGCAGGCCGAAGCCGAGCACGGCCGACAGCGCGATGCACAGGTACACGAGCCAGATGCCGGTATTGCCGAACCACGTGGCATACAGGCCGCCATTGATCGCGGCCAGCATCAGGTCGGAGGCGAACATCGCCACCAGCGGCACCACCACCGCCAGCGAGCGCGAACCGAAGTAGGCGCCGCCGAACAGGGCCATCGCCTCCACCGGCGAGAAGTTCCACGGATGGGGCACCACACGGGTCAGCGCGGCGACCAGAATCATGGTGCCCAGGACCAGCGGGCCGGGGGCGAAGGAGGAGGTCTGACGGTTCATGGCGGCGGCCTTGAAGTGATCTGGAACAAGCGGCCGATCGGTGCCGGGCCGCAGGTCCGTTAGCATAGCGCAATGCTCCAGACCGACCCGTCACTGGCTTCCGAAGCCACCTCGCACGAAGCCGCCGTACACGACGTACTGATCATCGGTGGGGGGCTGGTCGGCGCGAGCCTCGCCATTGCTCTCGACCGGCTCGGCCTCGATGTCGGCCTGGTCGAAGCCGCGCCGCCGGGGGCGCTTCCGACGGTGTTCGACGAGCGCAACCTGAGCTTCGCCGAGGCCACGGTCAACGCGCTCACCGCGTTGGGGGTTATCCAGAAGCTGCGCGCGCCGGCCGGCGCGATCGCGCGCATCCATGTCAGCCGCAGCGGCGACTTCGGCCGCACCGTGCTGGACGCGGCGAATTACGGCCGCAGCGAGTTCGGCCGCGTCGTCATCGCCCGCGACTTCGGTGAGGCGCTGGAGGCGCGGCTTACGGAACTGCGCCATCTGCGCCGCTATCGGCCGATGCGCTTTCTCGGCCTGGACGACAGCGTGGAAGGCCTGCGCACGGTACGTGTGGCAGGCGAGGCCGGGGAACAGCAACTGCGCACGCGCCTGCTCGTCGCCGCCGATGGCACGCGCAGCGGTGTGCGCGACATGTTGGGCATCGGCAGCGACGAACACGACTACGCCCAGACCCTTTTCGTTACCCGCCTGCGTTGCGAGCGCTCGCCCGATGGCACCGCCTACGAGCGCTTCGGCGATCACGGGCCCACGGCGCTGTTGCCGCGTGGCGACCGCCATTTCGGACTCGTGCACGGCGTCGCGCGCGCTGAAGCCGAGGCAGTGGCGGCGCTCGACGAAGCCGGCTTCCTAGCACGCGTGCAGGAGGCGTTCGGTTGGCGTGTCGGTCGCTTCCTGGGCTGCGGCCCGCGCAGCGCGTATCCAGTGAGTCGGGTGATGGCGCGTGAATTGATCGCGCCGCGCGCGGTACTGGTCGGCAATGCCGCGCAGACGATCCATCCGATCGGCGCCCAGGGTTTCAACCTCGGCCTGCGCGATGCGTTGACCCTGGCCGAATTGATCGAAGCCGCGCGCCGCGACAATGCTGAAGCCGACTGCGGCGATGCCGCGCTACTGACGCAATACGCGCTGCGACGTCGTGAAGATCGCGAGCGCACCGTGGCCTTCTCCGACGGACTGGCACGCGTGACTGGCAACGACTCGGGGCTGCTGCGGCCGTTGCGCAGCCTCGGTCTGTTCGCCGCGGATCGCCTGCCGTCGGCGCAGGCCTTCCTGGTCGGCGCGGCGATGGGTTATCGCGGCGACGTGCCCGTACTCTGCCGCGGCACCACTACTACCTTGGGGGCCGCATGAGCCGGCGCGATCTAATCGATATCGCCATCGTCGGGGCCGGCGTGGTCGGTGCGGCTGCGGCGCTGGCGCTCGCGCGCGATGGTTGGCAGGTGACGCTGGTGGAAGCCCGCGAGCCCGCGCGCTGGCGCGCCGAGCATCCCGACCTTCGCGTCTATGCCTTCGCCCCCGACAACGCTGCACTGCTGGACAACCTGGGCGTGTGGCCGTCGATCATCGACGCGCGCGTACACCCGTATCGCGGCATGCGGGTGTGGGATGCCGCGGGCGGCGATGAGCTGCGTTTTGATGCCGATGCCTTCGGCCGCCGCGAACTGGGTTGGATCGTCGAGAACGGTCTGCTGGTCGACCGGCTCTGGGCGACGTTGCCGTCAGCGGGTGTGCGGGTGGTCTGCCCGGCGCAGTTGGCCGCGCTGGAACAGGACGAGAACCACGCCACGCTCGAACTCGAAGACGGAACGCGCCTGCGCGCGCGCCTGGTAATTGCCGCGGACGGTGGCGATTCGAAGCTGCGCGCGCTGGCCGGCATCGAGACCTACACCCACGACTACGGCCAGAACGGCCTGGTCGCCTTCGTCGATCACGAGCTCCCGCACGAAGCCAGTTGCTGGCAGCGTTTCCTGCCGACCGGACCGCTGGCCTTCCTGCCGTTTGCCGGCGCGAACGGACATCGCAGTTCGATCGTGTGGACGCTGCCGGAGGTCGAAGCCTCGCGCCTGTGCCGGATCGATGAAGCTGACTTCTTGCGCGAACTGCAGCACGCCTTTGCGGGCACGCTCGGCGCGTTGACCTCGGTGTCGAAGCGGGTGGCGTTCCCGCTGCGTCGCCAGCTCGCGCAGGCGCATGTTGCCGGGCGCGTGGCAGTGATCGGCGATGCGGCGCACGTGGTGCATCCGTTGGCGGGGCAGGGCGTGAATCTTGGATTGCGCGATGTGTCGGCACTGCGCGCGCTGTTGCAGCGCCAACGTGCCGCGGGCCGCGATCCCGGCGCGCCGGCGGGGCTGGGACGGTGGGCGCGCGAGCGCCGCAGCGAGAATGCGGTCGCGGCCTACGCGTTCGATGGACTCAACCGCCTGTTCTCCAACGACAACGTGCTGGCGACATTGGCGCGCGGTCCGATGCTGGGACTGGTCGGCAAGGTGCCGCCGCTGCGACACGCGTTCTGGAAGCATGCCGCGGGGCTGTAATGTCGCTTCGGCCCGTCATCGTCAAAGGCAAACGCCCCGCCGAAGCGGGGCGTTTCGTTTGTGGCATCTGCAGATGGGATTAGTCCATCCAGCCCTTCAACTCGACCTTCGATAGGCGGCCGTTGTGGTTGGCGTCGACCGCGATGAATTCGCGGATCAGATCCTCGTTGCCGCTGGCGTTCACTTCGCCATGCGACAGGTTGCCATCGTGATTGTGGTCCAGCGCGGCGAAATCGATGCGGTAGTTGCTGGAGATCGAATTGCCCGGGTGCGACGTCACGACGACGTTCCCGGCCACCACCGCGGTGGAGACGCCGGTAGCGGTAGCGGCAGCCATGCCCGTCGACTGCATCGCCGCGGAAGCGTCATTGCTGGTCATCGCCTCTGCCGCGTCGTTACTGGTGGTGGTCTGTTCGACTGTGGTGCGCCGCTCGGCAGGCGGGGCCTGCTCGGTGGTCGTGCCAGGCGGCATGGTCTGCTTCTGCGCGTCCTCGGCCTTCATCTGCATTTCGGTGTCGGTCGATTGCGTGGTCGTAGGCGGATAGTCCTGCGCAAACGCGGGCGCGGTCATTGCAACGGCAAGCAGGGCAAATGCGGTGGTCTTGTTCATGCGCACACCTCGTGTGGGAGTGACCTGCGCACCGTAGACCCCGTTGCATCAAACGCGTGTAAAACGCCGCAACATCGGCTGAACAAAGGTGAATCGCGTGAATGTGGCGTGTACTGCGCGTGAAATGCGTCAGCGTGAAGTTGCAGTCGTCGCGAATACCGTGATTTCTTCGCGGTCGTGATAGAGCTGGCGCGCGCGCACCAGCAAGGGCTTCGCCGCCTGGCGCTCGAACAGCTCCAGGCACAACCGCGTCTCGTCCCAGCGCTTCTTCATCGGCAGCTTGAGGTTGAAGATGGCGTGCCGGCACCAACCTTCGCGCAACCAGGTCGCCATACGCTCGGCGACGCGACGCGGCTGCTCGACCATGTCGCACACCATCCAGTCCAGCGATGACTTCGGCTGCCAGTGGAAGCCGTCGGCGCGCAGGTGATCGACGCGACCGCTGTCGAGCAGGTGCTGGCGCAGCGGGCCGTTGTCGATCGAGGTCACGTGCAGGCCATTGCGCACCAGCACCCAGGTCCAGCCGCCGGGTGCCGCGCCGAGATCGGCACCACGCATGCCATCGCGGACCAGGCGTTGGCGTTCGTCGTCGTGGAGCAGGGTGAGCAGCGCTTCTTCCAGCTTGAGTGCCGAGCGGCTGGGCGCATCCGGATGCATGCGCAGGCGCGGAATGCCCAGCGTCCACGGCGAGCTGTCGCTCGGTTCGCTGCATGCAAGCACGACGTGGTCGCCGGCGAGGAACAGCACGTGCAGGCGCGGCTTGCGAGCGTCGTCCTCGCGCGTCAGCCAGCCGGCCTTGCGCAACGCCGGGCGCAGCGCATTGCCGAAACTACGGGCGAGGCCAGCCAGCGGCTTGCCTTCGTCGGAGTCAGGGTGCTCGACCCACAACTCACCGAATGCCTGCTTCGGCAGCGCATCGAGTGCGGCCAGGATCGGGGTGATCCGATCCTTGGGATCAATTCCGCGCAGGTCGGCCAGGCGCAGCAGCTTCTGTCGAGCGAAGATCAGGGTGTCGAAGGGCAACGCACGCGACAGCGCTTCCGCGTCCTGGCTGATGAACTCCACGAAGCCGCTGTTGCGCTCCGTGCGCGCATAGCCGGACAGGTTCGCGAGCGCGGCGCGCTCGGTCAGCTCACCCGCGAGTTCCGGTTCGAAACCGGCGCGGCACCAGCAGAACAACGCATCAGCAGTCATCGTCTCGTCTTTGTAGAGCGGAGCTTGCTCCGCTGCTCTATCCGGAATTGGTGAAGGGTGTTGATGTCGCTAACAGCAAGGGCCAAAGCAGCAGAGCAAGCTCTGCTCTACAACACGCTGTTCAATACTTGTCGCCGCCCGACTCGCCGTAATGCCGCAGCACGGCACGGGCCGCGTCGCGCTCCACATCACGCGTCACTGCGATGCCGCGGCGTTCGAGCTCGCCGATCCAGTCCGCCGGCAGCGGGCCTTCGTCGAACTCGGTGAGTTCCTCCACGTCCTCGCTGCGCGCGCCGATCAACAAGCGATCGATGCCGGCCCACACGGTGGCGCCGTAGCACTGGCAGCACGGCTGCGAGGAGGTCGCCAGCGTGATCGGGCCGATGGCTTCGTCCGCTTCATTGCGGTTAAGGCGAACGCGCTGCGTGCGTTGCTGCGCCAGCATGTAGGCCATGATTTCCGCGTGCGCGACCGAGCACGAATGCGGCAGCACGCGGTTCACGCCGATGGCGATCACGCGATCATCCGGCCCGAACACCACGGCGCCGAACGGGCCGCCGCTGCGCTCCTCGATATTGCAGCGCGACAGCTCGATCGCGAGCGCGACCTTGTCTTCATCGCTGGCATAGGCGCGCGCCGTATCGACGGCATCGTGCACCCATGCGGGCAGGGTGAGGTGGACCTGGGCGTAAAGCATCACTGCACCTGTAGGTTGCCGGAAGCCGCTTCACAGCGGCCTTGCTTGCAGGCGCAGGCGCTGATGTCCGGGAAGCCGCACACCGACATCACGCCCTTCTTGGCGCATTCGGCCTGCACGCCTTTCGGATCGGTCGGGCTGTTGACGTTGACGCAGGCCGGGTAATAGCCGCAGCAGTTGCCGACGTTCTTCACCGTGCAATCCGCGTCGGTCTTGCAGGTCATGTCGATTGCGACCGGCTTGGCGGCGGGGGCGGGCTCGTGGTTATCGCTGGGCGAGGCCGGTTGTTCCGACGCGCTCCCGGACGCAGGCATTGCGGCATTGCCGTTTGGCGTGGGTGCCGCGCAGGCAGTCAGCGCGAGCAGGAGGACGATCAGTGCGGACATCGTGCGCATGGCTGTGCTCCTTGAAGTTGAACTATGCAGGGCGACGTGACGCTGGCTTTTGCTCCCTCCCTTTCGCCGAAGGCGAAGGGGAGGGTTGGGGAGGGGGGCCTTTTTGCTTTTGCTCTGTCGATTGAAAGGCAAAGACAAGAGCAGAAGACCCCCTCCCGGCCTCCCCCTTGCGCTGCGCGCAAAGGGAAGGAGAAAAGCGACTGCGCGGCGCCGACGGGAATCTATGCCGCGCCGAAAATAGGTGAATCAGGCCTTTCCGGACCAGGTATCCCGTAGCGTGACGCTGCGATTGAACACCGGCTTGTCGCTACGGTGATCGTAGCGGTCGGCAACGAAGTAGCCGATACGCTCGAACTGGAACGACTGCTCCGGTGCGGCGGCAGCGGCTGCCGGCTCGACATACCCGGTGACGACGCGGCGCGAGTCCGGATTCATGTAGTCCTTGTAGGTCTTGCCGCCTTCCTCGTTGTCCGGATCGGCGACCACGAACAAGCGGTCGTATAGGCGCACTTCGGTGGCCACGGCATGCTTCGCGCTGACCCAGTGGATGGTGCCCTTGACCTTGCGGTTGGCGCCTTCCATGCCGGGGCGCGATTCGGGGTCGAGCGTGCAGCGCAGTTCGATCACCTTGCCCGCGTCGTCCTTCACCACCTCGTCGCAACGGATGATGCCGGCGCCGCGCAGGCGCACGTCGCCGCCCACGGTCAGGCGCTTGAAGCCCGGCGGCGGCACTTCTTCGAAGTCCTCGCGTTCGATCCACAGCTCGCGCGCGAACGGCACCTGGCGTTCGCCCTGCGCCGCATCCTTCGGATGGTTGGAGAACGTCAGCGATTCCTCGTGCGATTCCGGCAGGTTGGTCAGGACCAGCTTGAGCGGATCGATCACGGCCATGCGGCGCGGCGCATGCGCATCGAGATCGTCACGCAGCGCGCCTTCGAGGATGGAGATGTCGAGCAGCGAATTCTGCTTGCTGATGCCGACGCGGTCGACCATCAGGCGCAGCGCCGACGGGGTGTAGCCGCGGCGGCGGATGCCCTGCAGGGTCGGCATGCGCGGATCGTTCCAGCCGTCGACCAGGCCTTCGGTGACCATGGCGAGCAGCTTGCGCTTGCTCATCACCAGGAAGTTGAAGTTCAGGCGCGAGAACTCGATCTGGCGTGGCTTGCTGGCTTCGAAGGGCAGGCCCTTGGTGGTCAGCGGCTGTACCAGCTCCGGCGAATGCGCGAGGTCGACCTTGTCCACACACCAGTCGTACAGCGGGCGGTGGTCTTCGAATTCCAGCGTGCACAGCGAATGGGTGATGCCTTCCACCGCGTCGCTGAGCGAGTGCGCGTAGTCGTACATCGGATAGATCGGCCATTCGTTGCCGGTGTTCTGGTGCTCGACATGCTTGATCCGGTACAGCGCGGGATCACGCAGGTTCATGTTGCCGCTGGCCATGTCGATCTTCGCGCGCAGGGTGCGCGCGCCATCGGGGAATTCGCCGGCACGCATGCGGCGGAACAGGTCGAGATTCTCCTCGACGCTGCGATCGCGGTACGGTGAATTGCGGCCCGGCTCGGTCAGGGTGCCGCGGTATTCGCGCACCTGTTCCGCGGTGAGGTCGCAGACGAAGGCATCGCCCTGGCGGATCAGCTTTTCGCCAGCGCGGTACAGCACTTCGAAATAGTCGGAGGCGTGGCGCAGGTCGTGCCACTCGAAGCCCAGCCAATGCACGTCGTCCTGGATGGCGCGGACGTACTCGGGGTCTTCCTTGGCCGGATTGGTATCGTCCAGGCGAAGGTTGCACTCGCCGCCGAATTCGCCGGCGACGCCGAAGTCCAGGCAGATCGCCTTTGCGTGGCCGATGTGCAGGTAGCCGTTGGGCTCGGGCGGGAAGCGGGTCTTGATGGCCGCGTGCTTGCCGCTGGCGAGGTCCTCGCGAACGATCTGCCGGATGAAGTCATTCTTCTCGGGCGCGGAGGAGGGGGCAGCGGTGTTCGGCGTGGCGGACATGCAGGACGACGGGAAGCGTGGGAGACGCGCAGTTTAACGGTTCCCGCCCGCGGGAAGACCCAGCTGCTGGGGGAGGGCGGGCCGCGCGCGCGGCTGGGGGATGAAACGCCAGCGCTTTGCATTGCTAGCTACCAACGGCGTGCGGAGCCCCGATCCGGATGCGGCTAAGCTCCCCGAATGAACAGCCTTCTCAGCCTGATCCGCGACGTTCCCGACTTCCCCAAGCCCGGTGTGGTGTTCAAGGACATCGGCCCCCTGCTGGCCGATCCCACCGGTTTCGCGGCCTGCATCACCGCGCTGTCGACGCCGTGGCGGGAGACCGCCATCGACGCTGTCTGCGGGATCGAGTCACGCGGTTTCATCTTCGGGGCCGCGATGGCGCTGGCGATGAAGACCGGCTTCGTCCCGCTGCGCAAGGTCGGCAAGCTGCCGCCGCCGACCCTGGGCATCGATTACGACCTGGAGTACGGCAGCGCCCGTCTCGAAATCGGGGCGCAGGGACTGGCGCCTGGTTCAAGAGTGCTGCTGATCGACGACGTGCTCGCTACCGGCGGCACGCTCGACGCCGGGCGGCGTCTGCTGGAGCAGGCGGGTGCGAACGTGGTCGGTGCTGGTGTGGTGATCGAGATCGATGCGCTGCAGGGGCGTGGACGTTGGCCTGAGGCCATTCCATTACGCGCGCTGCTGCATTGCTGAGGCGTATGCTGGCCCCGTGTTCCCCTGCCGGAGCGGTGCGATGAAAGTGGTTTACGAAGCCGCCAATCTGATCGATGCGCATCTGGTCCGGCATGCGCTGGAAGCCGCGGAGATTCCGGTGTTCCTGCGGGGCGAGCAGTTGCTGGGTGGCATGGGCGAGCTGCCGCTGTTTGGCGTGATCGCGGTGTGCGTGCCGGAGGTGGTGTGGCCACAGGCGCGGGAGATTGTCGAGGCGCTGCCGTTGGGTGAGGCGGCGTCGGAAGCGGACGTGGCTGACGACGATCTGGGGTGGTTGCCGGCGTAAGGCGCGCCGGTTCGCGAGACTTCCCTCCCCCTGCCCGCTTCGCGACTACGTGACGCTGTCCCTCGCGGGGCGAGGGAGCGTCATCAGAGCGGGGCGAGGAACACACCAGCAATCGGGGCGGCTGGGACTTTTCCTTCTCCCCGAGCAGCGGGGAGAAGGTGCCCAACGGGCGGATGAGGGGCGCTTTTGCCTTGCGTCGCAACGGCTGTGTTCCACGTCAGCGTCGCAGCGATGCCCAGCGCACGCGACAATGCGCGCTACCCCTCGCAAGGACCTGCACATGCCCCTGCTCGTAATCGGCAACAAGAACTACTCCTCGTGGTCGCTGCGTCCCTGGCTGCTGCTGCGTCATTTCGACGTGGCCTTCGATGAGCTGCGCCTAGCCCTCGACACGCCCGAGTTCTTCGCCGAGATCGGCCGCTGGTCGCCTACGCGCACGGTGCCGGTGTTGCACGACGAGGGCCTGGTCGTGCCCGATTCGCTGGCGATCTGCGAATACATCAACGAGCGTTGGCTCGACGGCCGTGGTTGGCCCGCGGAGCTGCGTGCCCGTGCCAAGGCGCGCGCGGCCGCCGCGGAAATGCACTCGGGTTTCCGCGCGCTGCGCACCCAGTTGCCAATGAATTGCCGGCGCCGGCCCGACGGCTACCGCTGGGATGTGCAGGCGCAGGCCGACATCGACCGCGTCCAGCAACTGTGGCGCGAGCTGCGCGATGAATTCGCGGCTGACGGCGATTTCCTCTGCGGCGGCTTCAGCATCCTCGACGCGATGTTCGCGCCGGTGGTGATGCGGTTCCTCGGCTACGGCGTGAAGCTGGACGACAACGCGCGCCGTTACGTCGAGACCCTGACCGCCTTGCCGCCTATGCGCGAATGGCGTGCCGCGGCCGACGCCGAAGTCGAGCGCATCGAAGCCACCGACAACCTGGCCGCGTGATGCACAGTTATTCGCGAGGCTCGCTGGCGGCGATGGCGCTGGGCGCGGTGCTCATCAGCACTTCGGCCGTATTTGTGAAGTGGGCACATGTTGGACCAACGGCTTCGGCCTTCTGGCGCATGGGACTGGCGGCAGTGCTGCTGCTGGCGTGGTTCGTGCGGCCGAGTCTGCGCGCGGGCTGGAAGCCGGATGCGCGCGTGACCGGTCTGCTGGTGATTGCCTCGTTGTTCTTCGCGCTCGACCTGTGGATGTGGCACCGGAGCATCCTTTACGTCGGCGTGGGACTGGCTACGTTGCTGGGCAATTTCCAGGTGTTCGTGCTCGCCGGCTACGGCGCGATGGTGCTGGGCGAACGCGGTGGCTGGCGGCTGTGGGCCGGATTGCTGATGGCGGTGATCGGCCTGGCGTTGCTACTGGCGCCGGGCTGGAGCGGTTTCGACGCGCGCTTCCGCGTCGGCATCGCCTTCGGCCTGGGCACCGCGGTCGCGTACGGCGGCTTCCTGATCGCGTTCCGCGCTGCGCAAGGACAGCGTGCGCATGTGCCGAATGAAGCCTTGCTGTGGTGGCTGTGCGTCTTCACCGCAGTGCTGTTGTTGGCAACCACTTGGCTTAGTGGCGAGAACTGGCGGCCGCCAGGGCTGCGCGACTGGGGCGCGTTGCTGGCTTATGCGCTGATTGCGCAGGTGTTCGGCTGGCTGGTGATCGGCAAGGTGATGCCGAAGCTGCCGGCCGGCGTGCTCGGACTATGCCTGCTGCTGCAGCCGCTGCTGTCGTACGTGTGGGATGCGCTGTTGTTCGGTACGCGGTTGGCACCGCTGAGCATGCTGGGGTTGGCGCTGTCGCTGGCGGGAATTTTTCTGGGGCTGGTGCGTGGGCAGCGGAAGGCCGCGAACGAGTTGGCTGACGCGAACGCGTAGCCCGCCCTAGAAGCGCGTAATCGCGCAGACGTAAACCACTTCACACGCACCACCACCGGTGTCGTCGCGCGAGAGCGAGCTGCGCCAATGCCAGCCATCGGGCGTGTTGGCCTCGACCAGCCAGCCGTCGATGCGTATGCGTGCACCGGGCTCGATGTCTTCCAGTTGGTCGGCGATGGCTTCGCTGCCTGGAATCATGTGCATGTTCGCCGCAGAACGGTCGATCTCGCGCTGAGGAATCGGTGGCTCGCCGCTGTAGCGGTAGTGGTACCAGCGCGCGGATTGACTGATGTCCAGGCGCGCCAGCACCGCGTCATCGCGCATGCGGCCCCAGCCCAGCGCGAGATCCGTAGGCGACAGCTCGGCCTCGCGGTCGGAGCGGTAGTCGCGACGGGACAGCACGCGTGCATCGATGCTGAAGCCCGCCAGCGGTGTCAGTGTCGCCGCGCGCAGCTGGAACGGCGCGAGCGAGGTCGGCGCGGGCGTCTGCAACGGCGGATCCAGGGCCGCGACGCGCGGCGGTAGCTGGCAGGCGATCGTGCCCGCGCCGGCACGCGATCCGGCCCCGCCATCATGCGTGGCGGACGCATCGATCCGCTCATAACCCGGCTCGCGCTGCGGCGACACCGGCGAATACCACCAGCCGATGGCACAAACCGCCAGCAGGACGACCAGCCACGCGCGGCCACTCACGACTTCACCGTGGCCTTCGCTGGTTTGCCCGTCGCAGTCGCGACCGGCGGCTTGAGCAACGATTTCGGCAGCGCGCGGAGTTCCGCGGCCATCTGCCTGAGGAATTCACCCATCGCCGAACTGCGCCGCCACACCATCGCGATTTCGCGATGCGGAGCGTCGCCACGAAACGGCAACAGGCGGATGTCCGGTGACGGCGGCACCGGCGGCTGCACGGCCAGCACCGGCAGCAGCGTGATGCCGACGCCCGCCGCTACCATCTGCCGCAACGTCTCGAGTGAAGTCGCGCGGAAGCCGTCACGCTCGTCGGCGCCGGCCATGCGGCACACATCGAGCGCCTGGTCGCGCAGGCAGTGGCCTTCTTCGAGCAACAGCAGATGCTGGTTGTCGAGATCGTCGACTTTGAGTGACGGCTGCCGGGCGAGCGCGTGCGTTTGCGGCACCGCGAGCATGAAAGGTTCGTCGAACAACGGCTCGACATGCAGCTGGTCGTCATGGATCGGCAACGCGAGCAAACCCGCATCGAGGCGTCCATCGCGCAAACGAGTGAGGATCTGATCGGTCTTTTCCTCGACCAGTAGCAGTTCCAGACGCGGAAAGCGCTTGCGCAGTCCCGGCACCACATGTGGCAGCAGGTACGGGCCCAGGGTTGGGAATAGCCCGAGCCGCACCGTTCCGGCTTCCGGATCCTGGCTGCGCCGCGCGATCTGGCTCATCTGGTCGACGTCCGAGATCACCTTGCGCGCGCGCTCGGCGATTTCGCGGCCGACGGGTGTCAGCATCACCTTGCGTGGCGCGCGTTCGACCAAGGCGACACCGAGCTCGTCCTCGAGCTTGCGGATCTGCGTGGACAGCGTCGGCTGGCTGACGAAACTGGCTGCGGCGGCACGACCGAAGTGCTTGTGGTCGGCGAGGGCAACGAGGTATTTGAGGTCGCGCAGATTCATGCGACCGATTGTAGGGCGGGTCTTGACCCGCCGCGGAAACGCCGCGGTCGTTCATGGCGAGCCAAGACCCGCCTTACGAAAGGGCGAAAAAAACCCGCCCCGTGCATCACCGACTTCGCATCCGGCCCTGTTCGTTCTCCCGCCTGGCGGGAGTCACGGACGCGGCGGTCTGGGTGCACAGGGCGGGCCGTGGAACCGATCTTACGCCGCTGCCGCCTGTTCTGCTGGGACGCTGGTCCGAATAAGGTGGTCGAAAGCGCTCAGGGCCGCGGTCGACCCGGCCCCCATGGCGATCACGATCTGCTTGTACGGCACGGTGGTGGCGTCTCCCGCGGCGAACACCCCCGGGACCGAGGTCGCCCCGCGGTCGTCGATGATGATCTCCCCTCGTTGGGTGAGTTCCACGGCGCCCTTGAGCCATTCGGTATTCGGCAGCAGGCCGATCTGCACGAAGATGCCTTCCAGGTCGACCGTATGCGAGGCGCCGGTGGTGCGGTCCGTGTAGACCAGGCCGGTTACCCTGCTGCCGTCGCCACGGACTTGCGTGGTCTGGCCGCTGACGATGACGTCGACGTTCGGCAGGCTGCGCAGCTTGCGCTGCAGCACTTCGTCGGCGCGCAGCTGGCTGTCGAACTCGATCAGGGTGACGTGCGCGACGATGCCGGCGAGATCGATCGCGGCTTCGACGCCGGAATTGCCGCCGCCGATCACCGCCACGCGCTTGCCCTTGAACAACGGGCCGTCGCAGTGCGGGCAGAAGGTCACGCCCTTGTTGCGGTAGTCCTGCTCGCCCGGCACGTTCATGTTCCTCCAGCGCGCGCCGGTCGACAGGATCACCGACCGCGCCTGCAGCGTCGCACCGCTTTCGAGCTGCACTTCGATCAGGCCGCCGGCCGTCTTCGCCGGAATCAGTTTTCTCGCGCGCTGCAGGTTCATCACGTCGACTTCGTAGTCGCGCACGTGCTGTTCCAGCGCGGTGGCGAGCTTCGGACCTTCGGTGTACGACACCGAGATGAAGTTCTCGATCGCCATCGTGTCCAGCACCTGGCCGCCGAAACGTTCGGCAGCCACGCCGGTGCGGATGCCCTTGCGCGCCGCGTAGATCGCGGCGGCGGCGCCGGCGGGACCACCGCCGATTACCAGTACTTCGAACGGCGCCTTGTTTGCGATCTGTTCGGCTGCGCGTTCGGCGGCGCCGGTGTCGAGGCGGGCAACGATCTGCTCGACCGTCATGCGGCCCTGGTCGAACGGCTGGCCGTTGAGGAATACGGTCGGCACCGAGAGCACTTCGCGCGCCTGCACCTCGTCCTGGAACAGCGCACCGTCGATGGCGACGTGGCTGATGTTGGGATTGAGCGCGCTCATCAGATTGAGCGCCTGCACGGTGTCCGGGCAGCTCTGGCAGTGCAGCGACATGAAGGTTTCGAAGCGGAATTCACCCTGTAGTTCGCGCACCTGGTGGGCCAGCGCCTCTTCGATCTTCGGCGGATGGCCGCCGACCTGCAGCAGCGCCAGCACCAGCGAGGTGAATTCATGGCCGAGCGGGATGCCCGCGAAGCGCACTTCGATATCGGTGCCGCGACGCGCGATCGCGAACGACGGCTTGCGCGCGTCGTCGTCGGCGCGGCGGTAGCTGATCTTGTCGGACATCGAGGCGATGTCCTGCAGCAGGGCTTCGAGTTCACGCGAGGCGTTGCCGTCATCGAGCGAGGCGACCAGTTCGATCGGCTGCTGCACGCGGGTCAGGTAGCCCTGCAGTTGGGTCTTCAGTTCGGCGTCGAGCATGGGAACTCCGCGAATACGAATGGGCAGAAAATGAGGTCGAGCAACATCGCTGCGCGCCGATGTGGGCGCACAAAACAGGAGGCAGATGCTTGCAGGAGCGGCCTGGGCCGGAGGGGAGGGAGCCGGGGGAGAGGGGGCCGGCGGGCCCAAGCCGCTGTTGCAAGTACCTGTCTGCCGATCCGCCCCCGAGAGGAGGCGGACCGCAGGTCACGCTTTAGATCTTGCCGACCAGGTCGAGCGACGGCTTCAGGGTCTTCTCGCCTTCGTGCCACTTGGCCGGGCAGACCTCGCCCGGATGCGAGGCCACGTACTGCGCGGCCTTGACCTTGCGCAGCAGTTCCGACGCGTCACGGCCGATGCCGTTGTCATGGATTTCGCACAGCTTGATCTGGCCTTCCGGGTTGATCACGAAGGTGCCGCGCAGGGCCAGACCTTCTTCTTCGATCATCACCTCGAAGTTGCGGGTCAGCGTGCCGGTCGGGTCGCCCACCAGCGGGTAGTTGACCTTCTTGATCGCGTCGGAGGTGTCGTGCCAGGCCTTGTGCGAGAAGTGGGTGTCGGTGGACACGCCGTAGACCTCGACACCCAGCTTCTGGAATTCGGCGTAATGGTCAGCCAGGTCTTCCAGCTCGGTCGGGCAGACGAAGGTGAAGTCGGCCGGGTAGAACACGACCACGGACCACTTGCCCTTCAGGCTGGCGTCGGTCACTTCGACGAACTTGCCGGCGTGGTAGGCGGTGGCCTTGAACGGCTTGATTTGCGTGTTGATCAAAGACATTGCGTGTTTCGTCCTTGTTGAGGGGTGGGTGGGAAGACAGGTGGCCATGCTAGGGGTCGCATTCAAATTGATCAATTCGATTGATGCGATTGAAGCAATAGCTGTCGCCTATTGTTGTCGGGCCCAGCCGAGCCCCTGGAATGTAGGCCCGGGGGGCATTTCGGTCCGGTGATCGGAGCGCGGTCGCTACCATGTGTCGATGGACCCCTTCATTACTGACGCGCGCCGCGTCGACGCCCTTTTACTGGCGGCGCGCGCGCGGATCGATGCCGTCGATGCCGAATTTCTGCTGGTGCACGTGTTGGGCAAGTCGCGCAGCTGGCTGTTCGCGCATCGCGACGACCTGGTGACCGGTGACCTGGCGGCGACTTTCGCCGCGCTGGTGCAGCGCCGCGCGCAGGGCGAGCCGGTCGCCTACCTCACTGGCCAGCGCGGCTTCTGGCGCTTCGATCTGGCGGTGACGCCGGCCACGTTGATTCCGCGCCCGGAAACCGAACTGCTGGTCGAACTCGCGCTCGAGCGCCTGCCGACCGATCGCGCGCTGCGCGTGGCCGACCTCGGAACGGGCAGCGGTGCGATCGCCCTGGCACTCGCACACGAGCGGCCGCGTGCGCAGGTGACTGCGACCGATGCGAGCGCGTCGGCGCTGGCGGTGGCGCGGGCGAACGCAAACGCCCTGCGGCTGGGCAACGTCGGTTTCGACGAAGGCGACTGGTACACCCCATTGGGTGATGCGCACTTCGACCTGATCGCCAGCAATCCGCCCTACATTGCGCTGGGCGATCCGCATCTGGACGAAGGCGACCTGCGTTACGAGCCCGCTTCCGCGCTGTCGTCCGGCACGGATGGGCTGGATGCGATCCGGACGATCGTGGCGGATGCCCCGGCGCACCTGCTGCCCGGCGGCTGGCTGTTGCTGGAGCACGGCTGGGACCAGGGCGAGGCCGTGCGGGCATTGCTCACCATGGCCGGCTTTGCCGAAGTCGCCACGTATCAGGATCTGGAAGGTCGTGATCGCGTCAGTCTGGGCCGTTGGCCTGCAGACGTCGGCTAGACTTTCGAAGTTATCCGACAGGACCTCCCGATGCGCACGCTGTTCCCCGAGATCCAGCCCTACGACACCGGCACGCTGCAGGTCGACGAACGCCACACGCTCTATTACGAACAGTGCGGCAATCCGAACGGCAAGCCGGTGGTGATGCTGCACGGCGGACCGGGCGCGGGCTGCAGCGACAAGATGCGTCGCTTCCACGATCCGGCGAAGTACCGCATCGTCCTGTTCGATCAGCGCGGCAGCGGCCGTTCGACGCCGCACGCGGATCTGGTCGACAACAGCACGTGGGACCTCGTCGCCGATATCGAGAAGCTGCGCGCGAAGCTGGGCATCGAGCGCTGGCAGGTGTTTGGCGGCTCGTGGGGTTCCACGCTCGCGCTGGCGTACGCAGAAACGCATCCTCAGCACGTGACCGAACTCGTGCTGCGCGGCATCTTCATGCTGCGTCGCTGGGAACTGGAATGGTTCTACCAGGAAGGCGCCTCGCGCCTGTTCCCGGATGCCTGGGAGCACTACGTCAATGCGATCCCACCAGTGGAGCGCCACGACCTGATCTCGGCTTTCCACCGCCGCCTGACCTCCGATGACGAAGCCACGCGCCTGGACGCGGCACGCGCGTGGAGCGTGTGGGAAGGCGCGACCAGCTTCCTGCATGTCGACCAGGACTTCGTCGCCGGACACGAGGATGCAAAGTTCGCCCTCGCGTTCGCACGTATCGAGAACCATTACTTCGTCAACGGCGGCTTCTTCGAAGTCGAGGACCAGCTGCTGCGCGACGCGCACAAGCTCAAGGACATCCCCGGCGTGATCGTGCACGGCCGCTACGACGTGGTGTGCCCGATCCAGAACGCGTGGGATCTGCACAAGGTGTGGCCGAAAGGGCAGCTGGTGATCACGCCGGCGTCGGGACATTCCGCGTTCGAAGCGGAAAACGTTGACGCGCTGGTGGCGGCAACGGAGCAGTTCGCCTAATTGCGGTAAGCCGCAAGGCTTTGTAGAGCGGAGCTTGCTCCGCTGCATTTGCCCTTGTAGATCCTGGCCTGCCCGGATCGCCATTCCGCGACGAAGCACCGGGCGGGCCCGGTGCTACTGAAGCAGCGGAGCAAGCTCCGCTCTACAAAGATGCTTGAGCCCGAAAGCGATCCTCAGTCGCCAATCGGCGAGCCGTCCGGGTTGCGCTCCAGCATCCATAGCCCCGCCCAGAGCTTGAGGTCGAGCTCGTAGCCTTCGCGTTGCTTCTGCATCAGCCAGGCCGGGGCCTGTGTGCGCGGCACTTCGTGCACGGTGATGCCTTCGCCGTCGATGCCGCCGCCATCGCCGACGCGCGTGAGTTGCGTGGCGCGAACGAAGGCGATGCGTTCGTTGCTCATGCCCGAGGACGTCGGGCCGACCAGCAGTACTTCCACCTTCGCCGCTTCCCAGCCGGTCTCCTCGATCAGTTCGCGGCGCGCGGCCGATTCGAGCGTGTCGTGGGCGTGGTCGTCACCGACCAGGCCGGCGGGCATCTCGATCGTGCGTTTGCTTAGCGGCACTCGGTACTGCTCGACGAACAGAACATGGTCGTCGGGCGTGGCGGCAATGATGATCACCGCCATGCCGTTGCCGTGGCTGCGTTCGGCATATTCCCAATGGCCACGGCGCTTCATGCGCAGCCACTGGCCGTCGTACAGGGTTTCGACGGGATGGTCTTCGACTTCGTGACGTTCCTGGGTCATGGGCCAGATGCTACCGCGCCCGCATGACGATGATGCGGAGATGTCATGCGGCGACGTAGTCCAGTCCGGCGGCCGCATGCAGGCGACGGCGCGTCATCGGACCGAAGCGCATCGCCTCGCACAGCGTCGCCAGCATCTCCGCATCGGCGCTGCCGCGGGCGAAGTGGCCCTCGCTCAGCGGTGCATCGAGTGCGACGGTGGTGAGGCGGCGCCATAGCAGTGCCTGTTCACGGTTTTCGCGCAGCTTCACTGCGATGCCGGCGGCACCGCGCACGCGCAGGAAGGGCACTTCATCGATGCGCGCGAGCAGGGCGTCGAGCGAGCCGAAATGGGCGAGCAGCACCGCGGCTGTCTTCGCGCCGATCCCGGGCACGCCGGGGATGTTGTCGACGGCATCACCTGTCAGGGCGAGGTAGTCGGCGATCTGATGCGCGTGCACGCCGTGCCGGGCCTTCACTCCGTTGGCGGACCAGCGCTGATCGCGGGCGTAGTCCCATTGCTCGTCGTGCTCGCCGAGCAGCTGTGAAAGGTCCTTGTCCGCCGAGACGATCACGCTGCAGAAGCCATGCGCGCGCTGGCGCATCAACGCGGATCCGATCAGGTCGTCGGCTTCGAAGTCGGTATGTGCCAGTACCGGTAGTCCCAACGCGATGCACAGCGCCTTGCAGTGCGCGAACTGGCGCTTGAGCTCGTCCGGGGCGGCGTCGCGATTGGCCTTGTAGGCCGGGTACAGCGTATTGCGGAAGCAGGAATCGAGCGCCTCGTCGAAAGCGATGGCGATGTGCTGCGGGCGCGTGCGATCGAGCAGTTCCAGCAGGAAGCGGGCGAAGCCATGCACGGCATTGCTGGGCCAGCCGTCGGCATCGGTGAAATCGGTCGGCATCGAATGCCAGGCACGGAACACGTACATGCTCGCGTCGACCAGATAGAGCAGTTGTGGAGCTTGCGGTTGCGGAGCTTGCGACATCACGGTGTCCAGGTAGTCAGCAGCGCGCCTGCATCCGGACGCTCGCGCTCGGGCGCTTCCAGCTTCGGCGTGCCGATGTGGATGAAGCCCGCGACGTGCTCGTGTTCGCGCAGGCCCAGCCAGCGTGCGACTTCGGCGTCATAAGCGGGCCAGCCGGTGAGCCATTGCGCGCCGAAGCCGGCGGCCTGAGCGGCCTGCAGCAGGGCAAAGCAGACAGAGCCGGCGCTGAGCAGGCGCTCCTGTTCGGGGATTTTCTCGTCCGGGCCGAGCTGCGCGATGACCGTTACCACCAGCGGTGCATGCGAGAAGCGCATCCGGTCCTTCTCGATGGCGGCTTCGCCCGCGTCCGGATCGCGATCGCGGCCGCGTGCCGCCAGACGTTCGCCCAGCGTATGGCGCGCGTCGCCGGAAATGGCGAGGAAGCGCCACGGTGTGCGCTTGCCGTGATCGGGTACGCGCACGGCCGACTGCAGCAGACGTAGGAGGGTGGCCGGGTCGGGGCCGGGCTCGCCCAGCTGCTTGGACGGGACCGAGCGGCGGGCATCGAGCGCGGCCAGGGCAGCCGGCAGCTCAGTGAAAGTCTTTTGGGACATGGGTCACAAATCGTATGTTTTGGTCGCAAGCTGACAAATTTCGACACTATCCTGCGAAAGAGCGTCGAAATGTGCCGCCGGTGTCTTTGCCTGGCGGCGCCTGCAACGGGGAAGAGGTGGGGCAATGTCTGATTATCCTCCTGGCATAACCAAGGCCGCGCAAGGCGCCACGCGCAGCGATCCCGCGCGTTTGCTGGAAGAGATCAAACGGATTTCGGTGGAGCTGCTTGGCTCGGTGCCGAGCGGCCTGTATGGACCGGTCGAGTTCGCGATGCAGGATTCCACCGCTCGCGGTAGCGCGACCCGTCATGTCGAACTGCAGGCACTGGTGAAGTTGCGCCAGCAAGGCGCCGCCTATGTCATGCGCTATCGCCAGCAGATCGCGCAGGGCTTCGACGATTTCCGTTCGCTGCGCATCCGTAATCGCGGCGACCTGCCGTTGTCGCTGGTCGCGGAAAACCAGTTGTCCTACCACCTCGCGGGCCAGCAGCTGGCCGAAGCGATCGAAACCCGCTTCGCGGCCGCGCTGGAAACCATGAACGCGCGGCTCGACAAGCTGGCCGAGGTACTGCAGATGCAGGCCGGCGCCAATCCGATCGGTGCCGGTCGCCTCGCCGGCGCCTTCATCGAGGCCTTCCGCGACGCGCAAATGCCGCACGATCTGCAATCGCAGATGTTCCGTGCCTACGAGCAGGAACTGTCGCGCGTCCTTGGCGACCTCTACGCGCGCGTCAATCACCTGCTGGCCGCCTCGGGTTACGGCGCACCGGTACGGGGCCCGCAACCGCTGCCGGCAAAGGACATCCAGGTGGCCCGGCGCGACCAGGAACCTGAGCTGGTCCAGGCGATCCGCCGTTCCCGTTCCGTCGACCCTGTGGTTGCGGCGCAGTTTGCGCAGTTGCGGGGCGAGCTCCATTCCTGGCGCGAGCACCTGCCGGGCAACGCCCGGTCGACGGCGATGAACGCATTGCCGCGTCGCGAGTTGCTCAACGAGGAAGTGCTCGGCGTGGTGTCGCTGCTGCAGCCGGAGTCGCCGGATGTATTCGTGCGCGCCTTCAGCGGGCAGCCCGGGCAACTCGCCTACGTCATTCGCGAGAACCTCGTCGACGGTGCACGCCGTCTGGGACACAGCCCCGAATACACCCGCATGAGCGTGGACCAGGACGATGCCATCGACCTGGTCGGCATGCTGTTCGAATCGTTGTTCCAGAGCTACGCGCTGCTCGAGCATGCGCGCCGTCTCTATGGCCGCCTGGTCATGCCGTACGTGAAGGTCGCCATGTCCGATCAGGGCCTGTTCGTGCAGCGCGAACATCCGGCCCGTCGCCTGCTCGACGCGATTACCGAGGCCTGCGAAGGCAACTCCGCCGCCACCCCGCAGGATCGCGAATTGCTTGAGCGTTGCGCCGCGATTTCCCAGCGCATCGTGGCCGACTACAACGAGGACGTAGCCGTCTTCGAAATGGCTCATGCCGAGCTTGAGGGATTGCTCGAACAGCATCGTCGCCGGGTCGAACTGCAGGAGGCACGCGCCGCGAAGGCCACGTTCGGTCGCGAACGCCTCAACGAAGCGCGTTCCCAGGCCGACCAGGTGCTGCATTACCTGTTCAACGAGCCGGTTACCGATTCGGTGGGCGAATTCCTCGCCGAGCCGTGGCGTCACCATCTCGTCCAGACCTTGCTGCGCGACGGTGCGGGTTCGCCGCGACACAATGAAACCCTGGCCCTGGGCGATGCGCTGCTCGAAGCGGACCGCTTCGCCCGCGCGGGCAACAGCGGTGGGCAGTTGGCCGATCGGCTGCTGTCGCTGCTCGATGCGTTGACCCAGTGCCTGGCCAGTTCCGGCCTGGACGAAGAGGCTGCCAACCAGCGCCTGTCCGAGGTGATCCGTTCGCTGGCCTTGCCAGACATGCCGCGCAATGCGCAGCCGGTGCCGGCGCCGGTCGTGGATGAGGAAGCGGCCAATGAAGATGCCGCGCTGTGGCTTGCGGGTGGTTCCGCGACCATCAATCACGACGCTGAAATCGCCGCGCGCATGCGCCGTCTGTTGCCTGGCGAATGGCTGCGCCTGCTCGATCCCGCCGGCCAGGCGGTGGCGGTGAAGGTGGCCTGGATCAGCCCGATGACCGGACGCTTCCTGCTGGTGAACCGGCGTGGCCTGCGTGTGCTCGTCGCGTCCGCGGCCGAGCTCGCGTCGCTGGCGCAGGCGGGCCGCCTGCAGGTAGGCGCCGAGCGTGCGCCGACCGACGAAGCGATGCGCCATCTGCGCGATCGGCTTGTGCACGCGGCTTAAGCACGGCATCCAATTGGATGTGGACAAAGGAGCGGCCCCGGGCCGCTCCTTTGCTTTTCGGCTTATGCCGATCTGCGATACGCGTGGACCTTTCGCTGCAATGCGCCTTTGTTAGGATGCGGTCGATTCTCTGGAGCGGAGCAGGGCATGACGGCAGGCGCGGGACAAGGCATCACCGTTGCGGTGGCACGCGAAGACGCAAAGGGCGAACGCCGCGTCGCCGGCACGCCGGAAACGTGCAAGAAGCTCGTGGCGCTCGGCGCGCGCGTGCGCGTGCAGCGCGGTGCCGGCCTGAGCGCCGGGTTCACCGACGATGCTTATGCCGCCGTCGGCGTCCAGCTCGCGGATGATGCCGCTGCCACGTTGACCGACGCCGATGTCGTGCTCTGCGTGCAGCCACCTTCGGCAGCCATGCTCTCGCAGCTGAAATCCGGAGCGACGCTGGTCGGAATGCTCGCGCCCGATGCCGACGCGGCTCGTGGCGACGCCATCGGTGCCCGGCGGCTGGTCGCGTTTCCGCTCGAGCGCCTGCCGCGCACGACCCGGGCGCAGGCGATGGACATTCTGAGTTCGCAGGCGGGCATGGCCGGCTACAAGGCCACGCTGATCGCCGCGCAGTTGGCGCCGCGGTTCTTCCCGATGCTGACCACCGCTGCGGGCACGATCCGCCCGTCGAAGGTGCTGATCGTCGGCGCCGGTGTCGCGGGCCTGCAGGCAGTCGCCACCGCCAAGCGCCTGGGCGCACAGGTCGAAGGCTTCGACGTGCGTCCGGAAACGCGCGAGCAGATCGAATCGCTGGGTGGCAAGTTCCTCGACCTGGGCGTCAGCGCCGCAGGCGAAGGCGGCTACGCGCGCCAGCTCACCGATGACGAACGCGCGCTGCAGCAACAGCGGTTGGCCGATCATCTCAAGACCATTGATGTGATCGTCTGCACCGCCGCGGTACCGGGGCGCCCGGCACCGAAGATCATCACCGCGGCGATGGTCGCGGGCATGAAGCCGGGCAGCGTGATCGTCGATCTCGCGGCGGAAACTGGGGGCAACTGCGAACTCACGCGCCCGGGCGAAACGTATGACAGCGACAACGGCGTTGCCATCGCCGGTCCGCTCAACCTCGCCAGCATGGGTGCGGTGCACGCCAGCGAGATGTACGCGCGCAACCTCTTCAACTTCGTCAGCCTGTTCGTGAAGGACGGCGCGATCGCGTTCGACTGGAACGATGAGTTGCTTGCAAAGACGGTGTGGCCGCGCCCCCCAAATACATCCGTCGCGGCGGCGTAGAACGCGCCGCAGCGCGTGGCGCACTCAATCAGCCGATGTGCGGCAACTGAATAGCCAACTCCGTCGTCATCCCGGCTTGCGCCGGGATGACGAACAACAGCAACTCAACGGCACTGCACAGACGATGCTGCGCCGCACTTCACCGCGGCTGTGCTGGATGCGCCTTGATCCACGCATCCCGCTCGGCAGGCGTCATCGACTTCCACTTCGCGCGCAGCTCCTGACGCTGCTCGGGCGTCATCTTGCGCATCTCGCCGAACAGCGCACGTGCGTGTGCCCGCTGCTCGGGAGACATGTGGCCCCAACGGCCCATGCCGCGGTGCATGCGCTGGCGTTCTTCCGGCGTCATCGTCTGCCAGCGCTGGGCGTGTTCCATCATCCGGGCGCGGGCTTCCGGGTTGCTGTTCCAGCGCTCGCGTACCGGGGCGAGCAACATCTCGCGCTCAGCGACGCTGAGTTGTTCCCATGCAGGGTAGGCGCGCGCAGGGGCGGCGGCGGGAGCGGTCTTGCCGGCCGGAGCGGTCTGCGCGAAGGCGGGCGTGCTGCACAGCAGACAAAGGAGAAGGGCATGGTGAAGCGGCTTCATGGTGTTCACTCCGTTACAAGGCTTGCGGTGTCGTTCGACGCGAGCCATTCGTACAGCTCGGGCGATTCATCGAGGGCGGCGTAGACGTCGCCTGGATCGTTGTCGGTATTGGTGGTGACCATGGCGGGCGGCGCTTCGGTCGTCTGCTGCTGCGGATGCCGCAGGAACAGACCGCCGGCGACCAGTGCGATCGCGCAGGTCGCGGCTAGCGGCCACGCGTGCCGGTGGTGTTTCGTCGCCACGGTTCGCGCGCGTTCGCGCTGTGGTCGCAGCTGCACCCACGTGCGTGGCGAGACGCGTTCGACGGCCTGCGCATGCAACTGGCGCAGCCGCAGGTCGAATTCGTGGTCGTGGCCGGTGTTCATCGGAAATCCTCCAGTTGCTGCTGCAACGCTTCCCGCGCCCGCGAGAGATGGGTCTTCACCGCGCCCTCGCTGCAGCCCATGACGCGGGCGGTGGTGGCGACATCCAGGTCTTCAAAAATGCGCAGGCTGAAGGCCTCGCGCTGGCGCCGCGGCAACCGGCGCAGACCGGCGACGACGCGGCTCCAGGCTTCCTGGCCTTCCTGCGTCCGCGACGGATCGGCGCCCGGGTCCGCCCAGTCGACGACGTCATCGCTCTCGCCAGAGGGCGCGAGCCAGCGCAACCGCAACAGGCCACGGCGTTGCGCGTCGACGATGCGGCTGCGCAGGACGCTCCAGAACAGCGGCGTCCACTCGGCAGTGGGACGGTCGCGATAGGCGAGCATCTTCGTCATCGCGTCCTGCACGGCGTCGCGCGCATCCTCGTGATGGCGCAGGCCCATTTCCGCGAAGCGGAACGCGCGCGCCGCGATGCCCGACAGGAATTGTTCCAGCGTCGCCGCACTGCCCGCCGCGGAAGCGGGTAGTACGGGGTCTGGGAGGTCCTCAGCGGCGGCCGTCATGCGCTCTAGCATGCGCCCAACTCAATGGTGGCGGTCCCAGCGGCGTTCGAAGCGGTCGCCACGACGATCCCAGCGCGCTTCGGCGACGTCGCCACGATGATCCAGGCGGCGGTCGATCCGGTCGCCCTTGCGATCCAGTCGTTCCGCCTTGCGCAGGCGGCCATTGGCGGCGGCGCGATCGGCACGGCGGTCGAGGCGGGCATCGATCCGGTCACCCTTGTGGTCCAGGCGCTGCTCGATGCGTTCACCCCGGCGGTCCATGCGGTGATTGACGCGGTCGCCGCGATCGCCGGCATTCGCCGCCGTCGCGGCGGCCAGCAGCCCCATGCCCAACACCATGCCCAGCCATGCCTTCGTGCGTGCCTTCATCGGAGTGTCCTCGTGCAGGCGGCGGCGCGGGTGCGCGGCTCATTACGACCTGCCATGAGGAAAACGTTTGATGGATTTGGCGGTTGACGTGACTTCGGATGTATTCAGGGATCGTTATGATTGGGCGGAACGCGACCCTGGGGACTACGGATGACGGACGGGCTGGTGGCTTTGTACATCTTCATGCTGGCGGCGATTGCCGGCCACGTGATCATTTCGCGGGTTCCAACAATCCTGCACACCCCGCTGATGTCGGGTTCCAACTTCATCCACGGCATCGTCCTGATCGGCGCCATGGTGGTGTTGGGGCATGCCGATACCACGCTGGAGAAGGTGATCGGCTTCATCGCCGTGTTGCTGGGTGCGGGCAACGCCGCCGGCGGCTATGTGGTCACCGAGCGGATGCTCGAGATGTTCAAGCCTTCCGCCAAGAAGAACGGGGGCAAGGCATGAGTGTCATGGCCTGGATTGCTTCCGGCAGCTACTTCGTCGCTGCCACGCTGTTCCTGCTGGGCCTGCAACGCATGGCCTCGCCGCTGACCGCGCGCAGCGGCATCCGCTGGGCGGGCATGGGCATGGTGATCGCCACCGTCGCCACCTTCCTGCTGCCAGACCTGCACAACATGGCGCTGATCGTCACCGCGCTGGTGATAGGTACGGCGCTGGCGTGGGTATCCGGCAAGAAAGTCGCGATCACCGACATGCCGCAGATGGTCGCGCTGTACAACGGCATGGGCGGCGGTTCGGCCGCGGCGATCGGTGCGGTCGAATTGCTGCGCTTCTCCTCCGAAGGCCGCCCGCCGTCGACGGTGACGCTGGTGCTGGGCGTAGTCGGTGCGCTGATCGGTGCGGTGTCGTTGGCGGGCTCGATCATCGCCTGGGCCAAGCTCGATGGCCGGATGGACAAGCGCTACACCTTCCCGGGGCAGCAACTGTTCAATGCTGCGGTCGCGCTGGCGGCGGTGGTGCTGGGCGGCATCGTGATCCAGTCGCTGGGCGTGCCGATGATCATCGCGTTCTTCGTCGCCGCGCTCGCGCTGGGCGTGCTGATGACGCTACCGATCGGCGGCGCCGACATGCCGGTGGTGATTTCGCTCTACAACGCCCTGACCGGTCTGGCGGTGGCGTTCGAAGGCTATGTGCTCGGCAACCAGTCGCTGATCATCGCGGGCACCATGGTCGGTGCCGCCGGTACGCTGCTGACGCAGCTGATGGCGAAGGCGATGAACCGTCCGATCCGCGGCGTGCTGTTCTCCAACTTCGGCGGCGGTGGCCAGATGCAGGAGATCGGCGGATCGCAGAAGCCGATCGAAGCCGGCGACGTTGCTGCGATGATGGCGTTCGCCGAGCGCGTGGTGATCGTGCCGGGCTACGGTCTGGCCGTGGCGCAGGCCCAGCACAAGGTGTGGGAACTGACCCAGAAGCTGATCGATCGCGGAGTGAAGGTGAAGTTCGCCATCCATCCCGTCGCCGGTCGCATGCCCGGCCACATGAACGTGCTGCTGGCCGAAGCGGGCGTTCCCTACGACCTGATCGCGGACATGGACGACATCAACCCCGAATTCGCCAACACCGACGTGTCGCTGGTGATCGGCGCCAACGACGTGGTCAATCCCGTGGCGAAGACCGATCCGGCTTCGCCGATCTACGGCATGCCGATCCTCGACGTGGTGAATTCCAAGAACACCATCGTGATCAAGCGCGGCAAGGGCACCGGTTTCGCCGGTATCGAGAATGCGCTGTTCTACGCCGACAACACCCGCATGCTGTTCGGCGATGGTGCGGGTATGGTCGCGGCGCTGGTGAGCGAATTGAAGGCGCTCGACAGCGGCGGGCATTAGGGCCTGTTAGCGCTATCCGAATAGCGTTAATAGGCCCTAACCCATCGCGTTCAACGGAAGCGGGGCAGCCCGTTTCCGAGGTCGTGCGTGCGCCGGGCGCGGATGGATTTGCGCCGCGGTCGGCGTCGAAAGATGCCGGGCCTGCGTGGTGGTCAATCCGTAGGCGTTCTTGAACGCGCGGCAGAACGCACTCTGGCTTTCGAAGCCGAGCTGCTCGGTGATCTCGCACACCGGCAGCGCGCTATCGCGTACCAGCGCCCAGGCGCGTGCCAGGCGTAGGCGGGCGAGATGTTCGCTGGGTGTTTCGCCGAAAGTGTCGCGATACGAGCGGATCAGATGCCAGGGCGAATAGCTGGCGCGGTTGGCCAGCTGCGCGAGATCGAGATTGCTGTCGTCGCTGCGTTCGATCAGGTGGCGGACGCGCAGCAGGCGCTGCAAGGTCTGCGCGCGGCGCTGCGGCGTGCGGCCGTTACAGCGCTCGGCCAGGGCCAGTGAGTCCTGCTGGTCGGCGAGCAGTCCGGCACATAGGCGATTCAGCGCGAAGTCGCATGCGCCTGCGTCGCGGTCATCGCGAAGCAGGCGCGCAAGCTGGACCAGCGGGCGAAGGATTTCGCGCGGACATGCTCGTTGCCGGGTGAGCAATTCCATGACCGCGAGCTGCGGAGCGGCCGACTTCAATTGCTCCTGCCAGAGTGCGCGTGCGCCGGCGAGCAGCAGCCAGCTGGTTGCCGCATCGCCGCTGCCCTGCAGCGGGCCTTCATGCGTGACCAGAAGCTGGTTCGCCAAAGTCCACGAACCCCATGCCGATTCCAGCTGCAGCCGTCCACGCAGCGGCATCCACAGCGACAGCCATCCTGCTGGCAGGGCAACTTGTGCGGAGCTGTGCGCAGCGTGGACCATGTGCAGGCGCTCGCTCCCGACCCGGGACAGGTCGAGGCGCTCGGCCATCCTCAAACGATGGAATGCCAGCATTGGCGGCTCCGTGAAGGCGCAGTGGCGCTTCAGTCCAGCCTAGGCCGCAAGTGGTTTGCGCGGCAGCTCCAGTTCCGATGGTTCGGATGGAGCCAATTGGATCTAGCGCAGGCCGTGCGCGCGCCGCGCGAACCAGGCGCAGATCACGCCGAACAGGAGATGCATCAATGCATTGGTGACGAACGGCAGCATCATCGGCTTGGCCGCCGGATGCGCCTGCGATAGCGGCACCACCACGTAGGTCATCACGCCCCACAGCAGCAGGCCGTAGGGCAGGCCGTAACGCACCGGGTGTTGCGCCAGCGCGCGATAGCGGCGACTGACCAGGTAATAGGTCAGCACCATGGTGATAGCGATGAAGTAATGGAGCCCGGCCCCGACCAGCGCCGTCGCGTTGCCGCCTTCGAACGCCGCATCGCCGAGCGCGCCCGAGGCGATGAACTGCAATACCCGCACCGGCGGTATGTCCCGCAGCCAGGCCCAGATCGAACAGGCATAAACCAGGTCGAGCGTGGCGAGGGTGACACCGCCAGCGAGAACCTGAATCAGCGGGGAGCGCGAGCGTGTGGATGCGAACGTGGCCATCAGAGTCCTGTGCGTGGTGAACGGCGGCCGTGTTCGCGCTACGTCATCGCCCCAGATGCGCCCATCGTGCAAACCACGCGCAAACGACGCCGAACACGGCGTGCATGATGATGCTGGCCGCAATCCAAGGCAGATAGACCTTTGTTGGCTGCGGCGCATTGGACAGCGGGACGACGACATAGGTCATCACGCCGTAGAGCAGCAGGCCGTAGGGCAGGCCGTAACGGATCGGACGTGCGATCAGTTCCCGCAGTCGCCCGCTGACCAGCGTGTACGCCAACACCATCAGGGTTGCGATGAAGTAATGGCACAACGTGCCCAGCGCCGCGCTGCTCGCGCCGCCGTCGAAGGCGGCCGTGCCCTGCACGCCTGCAGCGATCGACTGCAGGATGCGTTCGGGTGGAACGTCGCGCAGCGCGCCCCAGAACGTGCAGGCAAATACCAGGTCCAGCGTGCCCAATGCCAGGCCGCCAAGCACAACGTAACGCCAGGACGTGTGGCGGGATGCGAGCAGGGTGGTCATCGATGAGTCCTCTGTCGAAAAGGGAAGGAAGATCTGCCATGTCCCATGGATACAGGTCGATGCACGGCCGACCCCTTCCCCGGACGATTACAGGTTGTTGAAACAGCCCGTCCTGGGCACTTTCAGGTCGCGAGTCTGGTGCGAACCCGGACTCGCTCGAGTCGAAAGCAACTATCAGGGCAAGCAGATCTCCCCACTGACCTGGGTGGTCACGACGCCGGACACGCGCCGGCCACTGACGAAGAAGTGGCCGGTCGCGCCTGCGAAATCGCCGGTGCCGCTCACGATCTGCTGGTAGGCAGTGACCGCGCCGCTGGACGGTTGTCCCGTGGTGCCGTTGGACACACCGGTTTCGCGCATGGTCAGGTTGCCCGTGTCGGTGCGGTATTCGAACGGCCCGCTGTAAATGATGAAGCCGGGCGAGGTCGCCGGACTGGTCGGCACGTAGCTGGCGGACGCGAAATGCGTGGTGCCGCGAAGGCCATGGTCGCCCTCGACCACGCCCAGGAAGCAGGCGCTCAGGCCGGCATTGCAGCCGGTGGTCGAGCGCACTTCCTCCAGGTCGGCATGGATGGACTTGCATTCGGTGGCGTGCAGCGGAGCGCTCGAGAGCAACAGCAGGCCGGACAGCAGCGCAATCTTCATGGTGATCTCCTTGAAGGTGGTCGTCCGCGTCAGGGCGGACCGCGCATGCTGGGATCCGCCCCGCGCGGCGAACGAGCGCCGCTTTGCTTGCATCCGGTGGGGCCAATGGCATGCCGAGATCAGCGATTTCGCAGTGCACGGCATGCAAACAACGCGGCGAGCGTGCCGAATACCGCGAACATCGGGATGTTGGCGAGCATCCAGGTGATGTGCGGATGCGCGGGTTTTGGTGCGGCCGACAACGGCACCACGAGGTTGCTCATCACCAGGTACAACAGCATTCCGTAGGCGATGCCGTAGCGGCGCGGATATTGCCGCAACAACGAAACATGGCGCGCGACCAGCGCATACGCGAGCACGAAACCGAAGCCGATCAACCACTGGAAGAATGCACCGAGCAGCGCCGTCGTGACGCCGCCATGGAAGCTCGCGCGGCCCAGCGCTCCCGCGGCGATGCCCTGCAACAGCCGCATCGGACTCACGCCTTGCGGCGACCAGAACAGCACGCAATAGATCAGGTCGGTCGCGGCGATGGCCAGGCCGCCGGCCAGGAGTATTGACCAGCTCAGGTGTCCGATGCGGTTCCATGCATGGGGCGTTGCGTACGAGGTATTGGCGTTCATTGGCGTTTCCTTGTCCGGGGGGGGGCGATGGCGCAATTGGGGCAGTTTCCAACTTGACGCTTGTCATCGTGGCCCGTGAAAGTGGGCCAATCGAGCACCAATTCGCATCGATTGGATGGAGCCAATTCCGTGAATACCTGGCAGGAAACGATGAACGGCGGTGATCGCGATGTTCCTTGAGCTCGACGGCCGCGGTTCGCGCCAGGCGCAGCTCACCCGCGCCCTGAAAGACGCCGTGCTCGGCGGCCGCCTGCGCAGCGGCGACCGCCTGCCGGCAACCCGCGCGCTGGCCAGCGAGCTCGGACTGTCGCGCAATACCGTGCTGGCCAGCTATGAGGAGCTGGCGGCGGAGGGCTTCCTGCAGGGCAAGGTGGGATCGGGCAGCTACGTGGCGGCAATCGAAACGCAGGCCTCGGAGAAGGCCGAGGCCCCGGCCCAGGCCCGCCTGTCCGCGTATGCGCAGCGCGCCATCGCCACCGCGATGCGCGCGAATCCCGGAGCCAATCACCAGGACCTGCCGTACAACCTGCAGTACGGCCAGCCGATGACCAATCCCGCGCTGACCACTGCATGGCGACGCGAGCTGGCCAAGGCCGCCGCCTACACGCATCCGAATTACCCCGATTCGCAGGGCCGCCTCGACCTGCGCACCGCGGTCTGCGATTACCTCGCGCGCCGACGGGGCGTGCAGGCCGAACCGGACGATGTGCTGATCGTCTCGGGCACGCAGGAAGCGGTGTCGCTAAGCGCGCAGGTATTGCTCAATCCCGGCGATCGCGTAGTGCTGGAGGATCCGCACTACACCGCGCTGTGGCGGATCTTCACCGCACACGGTGCGCAGATCGACTTGGTGCCGGTGGACGACGACGGACTGGAAGTCGATCGCCTGCCGGCAGGCCGCCGGCCCGCGCCGCCACCGCGACTCGCCGTGCTTACGCCTTCGCATCAGTTCCCGCTCGGCAGCGTGCTGTCGTTGCAGCGCCGCCTGGCGCTGCTGCGTTACGCGCAGGCCAACGACATGTGGATCCTCGAGGACGACTACGACGGCGAGTTCCGCTACGGCGGTGCGCCGTTGGCGGCCTTGCGCTCGCTCGACGCGCACGATCGCACGCTCTACATCGGTACGTTCTCGAAGACTTTGTTTCCGGTGCTGCGCATGGGCTACATGGTGTTACCCAAGGCGCTGCGCTCGGCATTCCGCACCGCCAAGATGATTTCCACCTTCGGCTGTCCGGGCATCGAGCAGCGCGCGCTCGCGCAGTTCATCGAGAACCGTGGCTTCGACCGGCATTTGCGCCGCGCCGCGCAGACCCTGCGCGCGCGTCGCGCCGCGTTGATGCAGGGGTTGCGCGAACACGCCGGCAGCGCGGTGGAAGTGAAGGACTCGCAGGCGGGCATGCATCTGGTTGCCTGGTTGCGCGACTTCGACGAAGAGCGCCTGCAGCATCTGATCGCCGCGGCACGTGCGCGCGGCGTGGGCCTGCATACGATCAACCAGTGTTATCTGCACCCGCCGCCGCGAATGGGCCTACTGATCGGCTATGCCGGCCTGGCACCGAAGGAAATCAATGCGGCGATGGCGAGGTTCGGCGAGGCGTTGCGCGAAGTCGGCCCACGATGAAAATGAATCGGCTTATTTGTTTGCGCCGCGCCTGCGGCTGATAGCGCCAACAGTTTTGTAGAGCGGAGCTTGCTCCGCTGCTCTGCCGTGCTTGCGTAGCGCCGGGCCCGCCCGGCGTGCTCTTCGCCGTACAAACGATCCGGGCAGGCCCGGATCTACAGGAGCAAGGCAACGGAGCAAGCTCCGCTCTACAAGACAAATGAAAATCACACGGCGCAACGCCGCGATCGCGATTCAATCAACGCGACGCGATCGCCGCCAGGACCAGCGCCGCGGCCATCATCGCCAATTCGAATGGACCGTTGATGAGCTTCGCCAACTCCCAGGCATGCTGGAAGCCGAGGCGCAGGGCCGAGTCCACCGGATCGAAGCCCAGCATTTCACCCAGCTGCGCCGCGATGATTCCCCAGTTGGCCAGCGCGATTATGCCGGCCGTGCCGAGCACGCCCACCAGCGCGCGGCGAAGACCGGCGGGCCAGCCGGTCAGGCGCAGGATCCAGACGACGTCCAGCGCACCGATCAGCGCCATCCAGCCGTACTGGCGGTCGTTCGACCAGGCCAGCACGGTCCAGATTGCTGCGAAGCCCGCGCACGCGAGCAGCAGCATCAGCAGCCGGTAAGGCCACGTGAGCAGGCGGGTGGGCGGGGCGGGAGTGGGGGGCGAGGGAGTGGGGGGCATGAAGGGCGCAAGGATAGCCGCAGTGCCGACACGGTGGGGCACGCCCCGGCGACTTCGCCCGCAGAACGGAGCATCGCGCGATGGCGTGCACGATGAATTGGCACAAACCGGGCGGGGCGGCGCGACAACCCGTAAAATTCCCCGCCTTGTACTCGTACGGCTTCGCCCTGATCTTTCCGATATGTATTCCCGCAGCAGCGAACCCGTCCGTTTCGAGCGCGATTGCGCCGCCGTCCTGGTGCCCCAGGGCGAAAAGGTGAACCTGCCCGCGGGCAGCGTCGGCTACATCACCCAGGCATTGGGTGGCAGCTGGACCGTGTTCGTCGAAGGCAATCTGTTCCGCATTGCCGGCGTCGACGCCGACGCGATCGGCAAGGAACCACCCGAGCCGCTCGAACTCCCCGTCGATGCCGATGACGAGGCCGTGGAGCAGATGGTGTGGCGGCAGCTGCGCACCTGTTTCGATCCGGAGATCCCGATCAACGTGGTCGATCTCGGTCTGGTCTACGAAGCGACGGTGAAGCCGCATCCGGAGCAGCCTGGACAGCGCATCGTTGAGATCCGCATGACCCTGACCGCGCCCGCCTGCGGCATGGGCGACATCCTCGTCGCCGACGTACGCGACAAGCTGGAAATGATTCCGACCGTGGCCGAAGCGGATGTCGAACTCGTGTTCGATCCGCCGTGGACTCGCAACATGATGTCGGAAGTGGCGCGGCTCGAAACCGGCATGCTGTAACTCGCTTTTCGGGCCATCGCTTCCCGTCAGCCCTCCGCTTCGTCATCCCGGCGAAAGCCGGGATCCACTTTGCTTTTGCTGTTGCTTCTGAAGAGCAAAGGCAACGTCAAAATGGATCCCGGCTTTCGCCGGGATGACGAGCAAAAGCAACGGAAGACGTCGAGAGCAGCGTCAAAGGCAAGAATCCTGCTGCAAACGGCAGCGCCTCGGACCGCTACTGGATATTCCCCTGCTGCAACACCTTGCTGTCCAGCTTCGCCGGACCCACCAGCCATTCCAGTGTGGCGCCGCGCAGCCCGGTGCTGGCCACGAGTGCAGCCTGGCAGCGTTCATTGCATTCGCCGATGCTCATGCCGGGTGGCAGCAGGCTCTGCACTTCGAGCTGGGTGATGACGTCGTTGTTGCGCACGGCCTGCGCATGCACGTCGCCGAGGATGTGCAACGCGTCCTGGCCCTTGCCTTCGGCCATCGCCAAGACGGCGTCGAGTACGTCGATGCGATTGCTCAGCGTCCAGATGCCGGCCAGGTTGACCCGGCGCGCGGCCGCGACGTGCTCGCGCACGGCCTTCCAGTCGCGGCGGGTGGCGGCGGTTTCGGCCAGGCCGATTTCGGTGATGGCGATGATCCATTCGTATTGCGTCGTGCGTGCCAGTGGCTGCACGCGCTGGAGCATGCGCTCAGCAGTGACGGGGTCGCCGGCGCGGGTGAGCGCACTGGCGATCCACAACTCCGTGGTCCAGCGATCGGGCCCGTCAGGCAACTGCGCGGTCTGGCTGCGCGCGTCCTGCAACTGCTTCAACGCGGTGGTGCGATCGCCGGCGACCAAGTCGATCGCGGCATTGCCGATCGCTGCCTGCAGGCGCAAGGACGGTGATTCGAAGGCGCTGCATTCCTTCCAGCCCGCGCGCGCGCCCTGCATGTCGCCCAGCGCCAGGCGCAGGTCGGCGCGCACACAGGCGATGCGGGTGGTGCCGCTGGAGGATTCGGTGCCCGGATTGGTCTTGCGCGTACGCACTGCCGCCTGGTCGAGCACTTTTTCCGCCGCCTGGAAGCGGCCCTGGTTGGCGAGGATGATGGCCTCGGATGTCGACAGCCAGGTCGCGTCGTCACCCTGCAATCCCGCGCGCTTGAGGCTCTCCATGCGGCGTGCGGCCGAATCGAAACGCCCGCGCAGGAAGTCCTCGTTGAGCAGGTCGGTTTCGAGCATGTGCTGCTCGTAGGTGTCGCCCGCGGTGAGCGCCGTGGCCAGTGCCTGTTCGAGACGCGCGCGGTACGCGGGCATGTCGCCGCGGCTGTAGTGGCGGAACGCGACCATGCGCAGCATCGCGATTTCCAGGCGGCGATAGCCGCGTTCGCGCGCCTGCACCAGCAACACGTCGAGGCCGCTCTCTGCCGGCTGGTCGCCGCGCATGCTTTCGGCGAGGAAGCGCGCATACAGCGCGTCCATGTCATCGCCGGCCTTTTCGAACTGCTTGGCCGCGCGCTCGTAGCGCGACAGGTCGGCCTTCTCTTCGTATTGGAAGCTGTCCGTCTGCGCGCCCAGCAGCAAGGCGTCGCCGAGTTCGTGTTCCCAACCCGGGCCCGCGGCGGTGGCGATGCGCTCGGCCGCCTGCGCGTTCGCGCGCGCGCGCAACGGATCTCCGAGCGACAGGTAGGCGGAGGCGAGATTGAGACGCTGGCGCAGTCGGATGCCGGCGGATTCCTTGTCCCAGTCCGCGCGGTCGAGCAGGGCCAGGGCTTCGGTGGGCTGATTGGAGGCGTTGAGGTTGGAAGCCTGTTCGAGCATGTACGCGCGCTTTTCCGGATGCTTGCGCGCGAGGTCGCCCCAGGCCTTGGCGGCTTCGCCGAACTGCTGCGGATTGCGCGAGAGTCGTTCCGCGTTCAACACCGCGGCGACGTCGTCGGGAACCGGTTGCAGCAGACGGATTCCGGCTTCGGTCTGTTCGATCGCAGGTGCGGCGCGCGACAGGCGCGACAGGGCATGGCCGAGCTGCATGCGTGGCAGGCCGAACTCCGGCGCCAGGCGGGTGACTTCCTGCAGGATCTGCGCGGACTGCACCCAATCGCGATGCTCCATCGCATCGAGAGCTTCGACGTAGCGGCGGGCGGTGTTGGTGTCGATGGCGAGCGTGGGCCACTGCTCGCGGGCGCGTCCGGGCACCAGCGCGGCGAGCAGCTCCTGCGAGAGCGCATCGGCCATGGCCGGAAGTTCCGCGCGCGTGCCCAGCTTCTCCAGGCGTTGTTCGACACCACCCTGGTCGAAGCGGGCGCGCAGATAGACCCGGTTGGGATTGGCACTGTCGACGCCGGAACCCAGGAAGACGATGCGTGGTGAACGGCCTGCTGAATCGGCAGCCAGATGCGCCTCGGTCAGCAGGGTCACTTCCGGCAGGCTGTCGAGTTTCCAGCCCAGCCAGGTGTGGAGCAGGGTGACCGGCCAGCGCGACTCTTCCGGCGCGGCCTTGTCCTCGACATCGATCAGGGCGATAGCGAGCTGTGCGCGCGCCGCCCGCTCGGCGCTGGAGTCGTGCTGCCGAAGCAGCCACCAGCCCGTGCCTCCGGCGAGGGCCAGCACGACGGCGGCCACGCCGATCCAGCGCCAACGGGCCCGACCCGGTGCCGCGCGTACCGATGGTGCGGCGGGCGCCGTTGCGACTGCGGATTCGTCGGGTACGTCCGCCGGGGCGGCCGGCGACTCCTTATTACTATCGGTGATGATCTCGCTGGCGGCCGGTGCGGGGGTGTCGTCCTCCGCTTCGACCGGTCCCGGCGGCTCGAACACATAGCCGCTCTTGGCGACCGTCCGGATCCAGTGCTTGCGCGATTCACCCAGCGCCTTGCGCAGCATCCATACGCTTTGCGACAGATTCGCATCTTCCACGATCACGCCCGGCCACACGCGCGCGAACAGATCGCTGCGGCTGTGCAGCACCTGGGGCTCGGCCAGGAAAACCAGCAGCAGGTCGAACATGCGCTGCGGCAGTTCGGCCTCCTGATCGGGGCGGATTACCCGACGGTAGCGCAGGTCGATCTGAACGTCGTGCACACGAAGGCGCCGCGTCCCAGCGGGCCAGGGGTGCTGTGTCGGGTCAGCCAAGACGCGTTCTCTCGAACCGGCGGAGGCGGAATCCTAGCCTTAGTCGGCGCTGGCCTCTGTTGCGACGCAGCACAAGACCGGGTGGTGATCCCGCCAAGGTTGGCAAATTCAATGGCTTGGCCCGAATTGCCGCTGGCGAGGTCTGGCGGCCGGATCGGCCGGCTGCGCGGGCCTTCTAACCAGAATTTGCTGACACAACGATGAACGAACCGGACGACGGACACATTTCAAATCCGATTTGAGAACTTTTTGAGGTCGGGAACGTGGTCTCTATGACCTTTGGCACCCTTTCATCGTGCCCGTCGAACGGAGGCCCACCGATCGGCATAGCCCCCCCGCCCCCGGACGTCTGTCCGGGGGCGGGGGAGCAGTAAACCCGGGGTAGGGGCGTACCAACCACCCCACGTCATGACTTTTCGTGAGCCGGTTTGCGCAAGCAGCGCATCGGACACCCAGCGATCAGGAGCCGCTCGGCGGCGCGGGCATCGGACGGCCCGCTAGGGAAGATCGTCTCAAGGACGGGACACCGCCCCGGTGCGAACCGGGGCTTTCAATTGGGCTGCCGCACCGGGGGGAGCGGCGCCCGAACCGCAATGACTGGCGGACGCAGGCAGGCGAACAATCGCCGCCGCGCCGCGGTCCGGCCTGGAAGGCCGCAGCGGTGCAGTGGAGCAGTTGGTCCTTCGCAGGGAGGGTGAGGGACGGGACCGCCGGAGCTGGTGCGCCCCTGGGGGGGGGCGGCGTAACAGCCGGCGGCCGTTGTTTGTCAGCTCCGTCTTCGGATGGAAATCCACGCAACTCAGTTGAGAGGGAATTACCTGATGTCCGTCGTCTCGAACCGTCGCATGCGCCTGCATGTCCTCGCCGCCGCCACCGCGGTCGCCGTTTCCGCCATCGCCGCCCCGGCCTTCGCCGCCGCCAAGCTCGACCTTTCGGGCCTGCAGACCGGCGCCAAGTACGACCGCTTCATCGTCAAGTACCGCAACGGCACCGACGTCACCCAGGCCAAGACCGCCCTGGGCAAGGCCGCCAAGCCCGGCATCGCCGGCAAGGCCCTGGCCGTGGGCCATCTGCGCCGCATGGCGCTGGGCGCCGACGTGGTCAAGGCCGGCCGCAAGCTCGATCGCGCCGAAGCCGAGCTGCTGATGCGCCAGATCGCCGCCGACCCGAACGTCGAGTACGTCGAAGTCGACAAGCTCAACACGCCGCTGCTGACCCCGAACGACACCCGCTACAGCGAGCAGTGGGGCTACTCCGGCACCTACGGCATCAAGGCCAATCAGGCCTGGGACGTCACCACCGGTACCGGTGTGGTCGTCGCCGTGCTCGACACCGGCATCACCAACCACAGCGACCTCAACGCCAACATCCTGCCGGGCTACGACTTCATCGGCGACACCGACGTGTCCGTCGATGGCGACGGCCGTGATGCCGACGCCAGCGATCCGGGCGACTGGTACGACAACGCGCATTGCGGCCCCGCGCCGGCGCCGCCGTCGTCGAACTCGAGCTGGCACGGCACCCACGTCGCCGGCACGATCGCTGCGGTCACCAACAACGCCAAGGGCGTGGCGGGCGTCGCCCACGGCGCCAAGATCGTCCCGGCGCGCGTGCTGGGCCGTTGCGGCGGCTACGACTCCGACATCGCCGACGCGATGATCTGGGCGTCGGGCGGCACGGTTGCCGGCGTTCCGGCCAATGCCAACCCGGCCGAAGTGATCAACCTGAGCCTCGGCGGCTCCGGCGCCTGCGGTGCCACCACCCAGGCCGCGATCAACAGCGCAGTCAGCCGCGGCACCACGCTGGTCATCGCCGCCGGCAATGACAACACCAACGTGTCGAACGCGTCGCCGGCGAACTGCGCCAACGTCATCGCCGTCGCTTCGATCACCAGCACCGGCGCACGTTCGAGCTTCTCCAACTACGGCGCGGGCATCGACATCGCCGCTCCGGGCTCGAACATCCTGTCGACGCTGAATGCCGGTGCCACCACGCCGGGCGCCGAGACCTACGCTTCGTACAACGGCACCTCGATGGCGACCCCGCACGTCGCCGGCGTCGTCGCGCTGATCCAGTCGGTCGCCACCACGGCCAAGACTCCGGCCGAAGTGGAAGCACTGATCAAGGCCAACGTCACCGCGTTCCCGTCGACCCCGTCGCAGCCGATCGGCCCCGGCATCCTCAATGCCAAGGCCGTCGTCGACGCCGTCAACGGCACCACGCCGCCGCCGAGCAATGTCCTGAGCAAGGGCGTCGCTGCGACCGGCATTTCGGGTGCGACCGGTGGCTACGTGAAGTACACGATGGACGTGCCGGCAGGCGCGACCAACCTGACCTTCACCATGTCCGGCGGTACCGGCGATGCCGACATGTACGTGAAGTTCGGCGCCGAGCCGACCGACACCGTGTACGACTGCCGTCCGTACAAGTCCGGCAATGCCGAGACCTGCACGTTCGCCACGCCGTCGGCCGGCAAGTACTACATCAACCTGAAGGGCTACGCGGCGTTCTCGGGCGTGAGCCTGGTGGGCGACTACACCACCGGCGGCGGTGGCGGTACGCAGACCTACACCAACACCACGGACTACACGATCAGCGACAACGCGACCGTCGACAGCCCGATCACGGTGTCCGGTCGTACCGGTAGCGGCCTGAGCAGCACGCAAGTCGCGGTGAACATCGTCCACACCTACATCGGCGACCTGAAGGTCGATCTGGTGGCTCCGGATGGCTCGATCTACACCCTGCACAACCGTGCCGGTGGCAGCGCCGACAACATCAACCAGACCTACACGGTCAACCTGTCGACGGAAGCGTTGAACGGCACGTGGAAGCTGCGCGTGAACGACAACGCCGCTGGCGACACGGGTTACATCAACAGCTGGAGCGTCACCTTCTGATCCAGCTCGGCAGACCACGCGTGAGCGGACTAGACGGTCCCGCACGGATTGTGTGACTCACGTAGCAACACAACGCCCCGGTGCAAGCCGGGGCGTTTTTTTCGACAAACGGGGGTGGGGAGGAATTCCGCCCACTACGTCATCTGTTCGTAACAAGCATCAACAGTTGGATGCGCCGGGCCACGCGTCGCGCTGTCTCCGCAGTCCTCCCCTTGGGGAAGGACGTCCACCATCGTTGTATCCATGAGGATGTTCCGATGTCTGTTGCTTCGAACGGCAGTATTCGTCTCCATGCGCTCGCCGCGGCCACCGTGCTGGCGCTCTCCGCAGTTTCCGAGCCGGCCTTCGCCGGACGCGCCGATCTTTCCGGCCTGCAGACCGTTCTAAGCGCGACGTAGTGAAGCATCACGCAGCCCTGGCTACGGTCGGGGCGGCGGTTCGAGAGACAGGCCTGCTCTTCGTCGATCGTTTTGTTGCGATCGAGTGGCGACGCGCGCAAGCCATGAGTTGGCCAGAAAGATCTGTCGCGCAGTAGTGCTATCCCATTCAATGCACACGGAGTCGTAAAGCGCATGAAACGTAATTTCATGAATTGCCTCATCGCCGTCGGCGCGCTCGCGCTGTCCGGCACGGCCTTGGCCGGTAAGCCGTTGTTCGTCGGACAAGCCCAGCCCAATGCCACCGCGGCGAAGGCCGCCACCGCGCTGGCCGGCCGCCAGCCCACGCTCGGCATGCGTGTCATGCGCGCCGACGCCAACGTGGTCAGCAAGGACAATCGAGAAATCCAGCTCGATCTGGGCACCCACCTGGTCAATGCCGTCCTCGACAAGGCGCAGACCACGCCCACGGGTAGCCTCGTGTGGTCGGGCCATCTGAAAGAAGCCAAGGCACGTCCGCTGACCAGTCACGAGACCGGTCGCGACGAGCTCAACTCGGCCACCTTCGTCCGTCGTGGCAACGGCATCACCGGCGACGTGCGCGTCAATGGCCGCCTGTTCCGCATCCGCCCGCTGCCGGACGGCACCCATGCGGTGATCGAAGTCGACGACAGCAAGATGCCGCCGGATCACCCGCAATCGTTCTATCAGCGTCAGGGCAAGGCGAACTATGACCTGATGCGTACCGCCGCAGGCACGACCGCCACCGCGACTGCCGTTGGCGACACCACCATTCGCGTGATGGTCTATGCGACGCCGCAAGCGATCACCGCCTACAGCGGCGACATGCAGGCGCTGGTGGAACTGGCCGTGGCCGAGAGCAACACCGGCTACGCCAACTCCAACGTCGGCATCAACATGGTGCTGGCCGGCTATCACGTCGCGACCGGTTACACCGAGTCGACCAACTGGGATACCAACGTCACGCGTTGGGCCGGCAAGACCGACGGCTACATCGATGACGCGCATGCCCAGCGCGATACCGACAAGGCCGACGTCAACGTGCTGATCTTCAACCAGAGCGCGTATTGCGGCGAAGCGTCGGGTCTGCCCGCCACCGAAGCTACGGCGTTCGCCGTCGTGTACTGGGATTGCGCCACCGGCTACTACAGCTTCGCGCACGAAATCGGCCACCTGGAAGGTGCGCGCCACGATCCCGCCAACGATCCGACCAACACGCCGTACGCCTACGGTCACGGCTACCAGTACATGCCGGCTACCGGCACGTCCTGGCGCACGATCATGGCGTACAACTGCACGCCGTCGTGCACGCGCATCAACTACTGGTCGAACCCGGATGTGAGCTACGGCGGCGTGCCGATGGGTACCGCGGACAAGAACGACAACGCCCGCGTGCTGCGCACGACCAAGGCGACGGTTGCTGCGTTCCGTCCGGAACCGGGCGCCAACAATGCGCCGGTTGCCAACTTCAGCTTCAGCACGTCCGGCCTGACCGCGTCCTTCACCGACAGCTCCACCGACAGCGATGGCAGCATCGCTTCGCGTAGCTGGAATTTCGGCGACGGCACGACCTCGACCGCGACCAGCCCGAGCAAGACCTATTCCGCCGCCGGTACCTACAGCGTCGCGCTGACGGTCACCGACAACGGTGGCGCCACCAACACCATCACCAAGTCGGTCACCGTGACGTCCACGCCGGGCAACGTGCTGACCAAGGGTGTGGCGGCTACGGGCCTGTCGGCCGCGGCCGGCGGCTATGTGAAGTACACGATGGTGGTGCCGGCTGGCGCGACCAACCTGACCTTCACCACCTCCGGCGGTACCGGTGATGCGGACATGTACGTCAAGTTCGGCAGCGAGCCGACCGACAGCGTGTACGACTGCCGTCCGTACAAGTCGGGCAATGCCGAATCGTGCACCTTCGCGACTCCGTCGGCGGGTACGTACTACATCAACCTGAAGGCGTTCTCGGCGTTCTCGGCCGTGAGCCTGCTCGGTGATTACTCCGCCGCGTGCACCAGCAACTGCGTGCAGACCTACACCAACGCCGGCGACTACAACATCCCGGACAACAACGCGACCGGCATCACCAGCCCGATCACCGTCTCGGGCCGCAGCGGCAATGCGTCGAGCACTGCGTCGATCTCGGTGAATGTCGTCCACACCTATGTCGGCGACATCAAGCTGGACCTGATCGCTCCGGACGGCACGGTCTACAACCTGCGCAGCAACACCGGCGGCAGCGCCGACAACATCGTCGAGAGCTACACCAAGAACCTCTCGACCGAAGCGTTGAACGGCACCTGGAGCCTCAAGGCGGCCGACAACGCCAGCCAGGACACCGGCTACATCAACAGCTGGAGCATCACGTTCTGATCGCGTGATGAGTAAGTGCAACAAGCAACCCTGGCTTCGGCTGGGGTTGCTGCTTTTCAACTGGATGAAACCCAACCTTAAGGAAGAACCGTGAACAGAAAGCTCAGCACTGCACTGTTGTTGGCTCTATCCGTTGGCGCCGCGTCGATCGGCACCGCTAACGCAGCACCGGGCGCGCATCGTCCGGCTTCGTTCGGCCACGCCAAGCTCTCGCACCTGAGTGGTGTCGAACTGCGGCAGATGCCGGCGGTGAATGTCGCCGCGCTCCGGGCCGAAGACGCACGCAATCTCGGCCACATCGGCCCGCGTCGCTTCGCCAAGGCGCTGTCGGTCAACATGACCCCGCTGGACGCCGGCGATTGGGAAGAACTCGACGCCGACAACATGGTCTGGCGCCTGCGCGTTGCCTCGAAGGGCGCGAAGTCGCTCAACTTCGGCTTCAGCCAGTACCACATGCCTGCCGGCGGCCATCTGCTGGTGTATCCGGCGCAGCAGTCGACGAACGACTTCCGTACGCTCAACGAGTACACCGCCGCCGACAACAAGGCGGGCGGTCAGCTGTGGACCGCGATCATTCCGGGCAGCGAAGCCGTGATCGAAGCCGTGGTGCCGCGCGCCAAGGTTGGCGAATTCAAGCTGCGCCTGAGCAAGGTCAACCACGACTACCTCGGCTTCCTGAATGTCGCCAAGGACGACAAGATCGGCGGCGACACCTCCGGTGCCTGCAACGTCGACGTGGCCTGTCCGGATGGCGATGGTCATCGCGATCAGATCCGTGGCGTGGGCGCGTACACGCGCGCTGGCGTCGACTACTGCAGCGGTTCGCTGATCAACAACAGCGCCAACAACCGCAAGATGTACTTCCTCACCGCCAATCACTGCTCGATGAACACGGCGGCGGATGCGGCGAGCATCGTGGTGTACTGGAACTTCCAGAACACCTTCTGCCGCACCCCGGGCAGCGCCGCCAGCGGCGGCGTGGGCGATGGCCGTCTCGACCAGAACCAGAGCGGTGCGCAGTTCCGCGCGACGTCGGCGACGTCCGACTTCACCCTGCTCGAACTCGATACCGCCGCGAATCCGGCCTACAACCTGTACTGGAGCGGTTGGGATCGCAGCACCGGTGACTTCTCCGGCGCGATCGGTATCCATCATCCGGCGGTAGCGGAAAAACGGATCAGCATTGCTACTGCCGCGACCACGACCACCAGCTACAACAACCCCTCGGTGCCGGGTAACGGCAGCCACATCCATGTGTTCTGGCAGGCCACGGGTGGCATCACCGAAGGCGGTTCGTCGGGCTCGCCGCTGTTCTCGCCGCAGAACCGCATCATCGGCCAGCTGCATGGTGGTCCGTCGTCGTGCAGCGCTACCGGCGCCAATCGCAGCGACTACTACGGTCGTTTGTCGATGTCCTGGGCGGGCGGCGGCACCAACGCGACGCGCCTGAGCAACTGGCTGGATCCGTCCGCTACTGGTGCAATGACGCTCGATGGCCTCGACAGCAGCACGGGCGGCAACACCGCGCCGGTGGCCAACTTCAGCGTCGCCACCTCGGGACTGACCGCGAACTTCACCGACAGCTCGACCGACAGCGACGGCACCATCGCCTCGCGTTCGTGGAACTTCGGTGACGGCACCACCTCGACGGCCACCAACCCGAGCAAGACCTACACCGCCGCGGGTACCTACACCGTCACGCTCACGGTCACCGACAACGGTGGTGCGACCAACACCAAGACCCAGTCGGTCACCGTCTCGACGGGTGGCGTGCAGACCTACACCAACACCACCGACTACGCGATCAACGACAACGCCACGGTCGACAGCCCGATCACGGTCTCCGGCCGCACGGGCAATGCTCCGACCAATGCATCGGTCACCGTCGCTATCGTGCATACCTACATCGGCGATCTGAAGGTCGACCTGGTGGCGCCGGATGGTTCGCTCTACAACATCCATAACCACACCGGCTCGAGCACCGACAACATCAACAAGACGGTCACGCTGAACCTGTCGACCGAGGCGCTCAACGGCACGTGGAAGCTGCGCGTGAACGACAACGCCAATGCCGACACCGGCAAGATCGACAGCTGGAGCATCACGTTCTAATCGATCCGGTTCATTCCGATCGGCACTACCCACAACCCCGGCTCAGGCCGGGGTTGTTCTTTCTGGGGCCCGCAACCACGCCAGGAGCGGGGCGCGAGCCGTCTTCACGGCGGCTGAACCTCGCTGCGCTAGCGTCTGCCGGCCGTCGGCATGAGCTGCGGCACGTGCGCCGATGAGGGAGGCGTCCGACGGGCGCTCAGGCGCAGGGGCAATCGAAGCAAGCACAACGGCGGCGAATGGGCTGCGCCGTCCTCCTGTCATCCATCACAGTCGAGGGTCTGAACGTGAAAAGGAATCCACGCTTGCATGCTTTGTTCGTCGCTACTTCGCTCGTGCTGGCCGGCACCGCGGCCGCGGGTGAGTTCCGCACCAACGACCATCCCGTACGCGGCCAATACATCGTCGTCCTGAAAGACGAGGCGGCCGCCTTGTCCCAGGAACATTCCGGGCGTCCGTCCGTCGCCAGCATGGCCGGCACCCTGGCGCGCCGTCATGGCGCCACGCTCAAACACAGCTACAACACCGTGCTGCGCGGCTTCGTCGTGCACGCCTCGGATGCGGCGCTCGCCCGGCTGGTTGCCGACCCGGCCGTTGCCTACGTCGAAGAAGATGGCGAGGTACACGTCTCCGCCACGCAGAACAACGCCACCTGGGGCATCGACCGCATCGACCAGCGCGACTTGCCGCTGAGCACCACCTACACCTACGACACCACCGCGTCCGGCGTGCACGCCTACATCATCGACACAGGTATGCGCCTGACCCACAGCGAGTTCAGCGGACGCGTGGGCAACGGCTTCGACGCCGTCACCAGTGGCGGCAACGCTACGGATTGCCACGGGCACGGCACGCATGTCGCCGGCACCGTCGGCGGCACGACCTGGGGTGTGGCCAAGGGCGTGACCCTGCATCCGGTGCGCGTGCTCGACTGCAATGGCTCGGGCAGCGACTCGGGCGTGATCGCGGGCATGGACTGGGTCGCCAACAACCGCGCGCTGCCGGCCGTCGCCAACATGAGTCTGGGCGGTGGCGCTTCGCAGTCGCTCGATGACGCGGTCCAGCGTCTGACCAACGCGGGCGTCACGATCGCCGTCGCGGCCGGCAACGACAATTCCGACGCCTGCAATTACTCGCCTGCGCGTGCGGCTTCGGCGATCACGGTCGGTTCGACGACGAGTTCGGATGCGCGTTCATCGTTCTCCAACTACGGCACCTGCCTCGACATCTTCGGGCCTGGCTCCTCGATCACCTCGTCGTGGAATACCGGTGACACCGCCAGCAACACCATCAGCGGCACGTCGATGGCCTCGCCGCACGTGGCCGGTGTCGCCGCGCTGTATCTCGCGGTCAATCCGAGTGCGACGCCGAGCCAGGTCACCGCGGCGCTCACCAACAACGCCACGCCCAACAAGGTCACCAGTCCGGGCACGGGTTCGCCGAACAAACTGCTGTATTCGCTGTTCGGTGGCGGCGGCAACGTCGCGCCGATCGCGAACTTCAGCTTCACCACCAGCAGCCTGACGGTGAACTTCACCGACAGCTCCACCGACAGCGACGGCACGATCGTGTCGCGCAGCTGGAACTTCGGCGACGGCGGCACATCCACCGCGACCAACCCGAGCCACACCTACGCGGCGGCCGGAAACTACACCGTCAGCCTGACGGTTACCGACAACGGCGGTGCGACCAACACCAAGACGTCCAGCGTCACCGTCGGTAGCGGCGGCAACGTGCTGACCAATGGCGTACCAGTGGGCAGCATCTCGGGCGCGGCCGGAAGCCAGCAGTTCTGGACCATGAACGTGCCCGCCGGCGCGACCAACCTGAAGTTCGTCACCAGCGGCGGCAGCGGGGATGCGGACCTGTACGTGAAGTTCGGTTCCGCGCCGACCACCAGCAGTTACGACTGCCGTTCGTGGGGCAGCACCAATGCCGAAACCTGCAACATCACCATCGCACAGGCAGGCACCTATCACGTGCTGATCAATGGCTATGCGGCGTTCTCGGGGCTGAGCCTCACCGGCAGCTACACCACCGGCGGCGGCCAGACCTACAGCAACACCACCGACTATCCGATCAACGACAACAGCACGGTGGAAAGCCCGATCACCGTCTCCGGTCGCAGCGGCAATGCGCCCGCGAGCACGCCGGTCGCGGTGAACATCGTGCACACCTACATCGGTGACCTGAAGGTCGACCTGGTCGCGCCGGACGGCAGCATCTACACGCTGCACAACCACAGCGGCGGCAGCGCCGACAACATCAACCAGACCTACAACGTGAATCTGTCGACCGAGGCGTTGAACGGAACCTGGAAGCTGCGCGTCAACGACAACGCCAACCTGGATACCGGCTACATCAACAGCTGGAGCATCACGTTCTGATCCATAGCAGGGCCGCGCCAGGCCTCGTCCCGCTTTGCGGGGCGGGGCCTGGCTTTTTCACTCAAGGGAAGGAGTAAACGATGAAACGACTCGCTTGTTCGATCGCGCTGGCTGTCCTTTCGATTGGTGTTGCCCACGCGGCGGGTGCCGCGCGTCCCGCCGCGTTCGATCATCCGCTCGGTAGTCTCGACACCGTCGACCAGCGCATCATGCCGGCCGTCGACGTCACCCGTTTGCATACCGAAGACGTGCAGCGTGAAGCCCGCGACCTACCGCCGCGTTTCGCGCAACCGATGGCCGTGGACCTGACGCCGCAGAACGCCGGTCGTTGGGAAGCGCTCGATGCCGACCACATGGTCTGGCGTCTGCGCGTGCAATCGCACGGTGCGCTGTCGCTCAATTTCGGCTTCAGCGAATACCACATGCCGCAGGGCGGGCGGATGCTGATCTACCCGGCCGGACTGACGCGCAATGATGTTGACGTCGACATGGGCCTGGTGCGTGCGTTCACCGCGGCGGACAACGAAGAGCACGGACAGCTGTGGACACCGGTCGTGCCGGGCAGCCAGGCGGTGATCGAAGTCGTGGTGCCGCGCGCCAAGGTCGGCGAATTGAAATTACGGCTTGGTACTGTGGGTCACGACTATCGCGGCTTCGGCAATCTCGCGCGCGAACTGAAGGTGACACCGGAAGGCACCTCGGGCAGCTGCAATGTCGACACGGTATGCCCTGAAGGCGACAACCACCGCGAGCAGATCCGCTCGGTGGCGGTGATTTCCACTGGCGGCAGCCTGTTCTGCACCGGCAGTCTGGTGAATAACACCGCGGGCGACGGCAAGCTGCTGTTCCTCACCGCCAACCACTGCGGCATCAACAGCAGCAATGCCGCCTCGCTGGTGACGTACTGGAATTACCAGAACTCCACCTGCCGCGTGGTCGGCAGTGCGCAGAACGGCCAGGACGGCGACGGCACGCTCAACCAGTTCCTCACCGGTTCGCTGTTCCGCGCCGGTTATGCGAACTCGGACTTCACCCTGGTCGAGCTCGACGATCCCGCGCCGGCGGCGTACGGGCTGTATCTCGCGGGCTGGGATCGCCGCTCCACCGATTTCACCAGTGCGACCGGCATCCACCATCCCAACGTGGCGGAAAAGCGCATCAGCCACTCGTACACCAATACGACGACCACCAGCTACAACAATGCCAACGTGCCCGGCGATGGCACGCACATCCATGTGTTCTGGACGCCGGGAATCGGGGTTACGGAGCCGGGATCTTCCGGTTCGCCGCTGTATTCGCCGGAGAAGCGCGTGATCGGCCAGCTGCACGGCGGGCCGTCCTCGTGCACGGCCAGCGACAAGAGCGACTACTACGGCCGCTTGTCAGTGTCATGGGCCGGTGGCGGCGCCAATGCCTCGCGCCTTAGCACCTGGCTGGATCCGACGAACACCGGCGTGCAGTTCATCGATGGTCGCGAAGCGGGTGGCGGCGGTGGCGGTGGCACACCGCCGACCTCGCTGGCGGCGACGAGCAGCCGAGTAAAGAGCACGCTGACCGTCAACTTGGGCTGGAGCAACGGCAGCGGTACGAACGTCGACGTCTATCGCGATGCGAGCGTCATTGCCACCACCGCGAATGACGGCAGCTACACGGATAGCGTCCGCGTGCGCAAGAGCGGCAGCTTCACCTACAAGGTCTGCAATGCCGGTACCGCGGAATGCTCGAATACCGTGACGGTGAATTACTGAGGTCCCAAACGCATCGCGGCTGCCGAGGCAGCCGCGATGCGGTGGCAGGAAAGGCGCAGCCGGTCATGCCCAAGTTCTTTCGTCATCCCGGCGCAAGCCGGGATCCAGCCTTTGGCGCCACTCCGCAACTACGAAAGCAACAGCAGGAGCTGGATGATCAGCCTTCGGCTGCTGTAAAGCGCCTCCGGCTTGCGCCGGGATGACGATTTGGGATTCTTCAGCGTTGCCTCAGATCGCTTCGAAGCGATTGGCCGCCACGTTCTTGCGCACCTTCGACGGATCCCACACGCGGCCGTTCATCGCGATGTACACGCCCGGCGGCAGCGACTGCACCGCACCGACCGCGCAACCGACGTTGAATTCCGCATCCGAGCCGCGGAAGCGCGCCGGGCTCAGCGCGCCGGTGAGCACGATGGTCTTGTCGGTGAGCGAGGCCAGCACCTTGGCGGTTTCCACCATGGTGTCGGTGCCGTGCGTGACCAGCACGTGCTTCGCCGGCTGCGCGGCGATGGCGGCGCGGATCAGTTCGCGGTCTTCTGCACTGATGTGGAGCGAGTCCTTGCGAATGATCGGGATCACGTTGAACTGGAAGGCCACGCCGAGCTCGCGCAGGATGCTGCCGATCTGCGGTTCGCCGATCTGGTAGTCGGACTTGTCGTCGAAGTAGATCTTGTCGATCGTGCCGCCGGTGGTGACGACGCAGAGCTGGTCCATGGGAATGCGGTGCTGTGGGGCAGGGGGGCCAATTGTAGGCCCGCCCGCCATCAACCCTAAATGCCGATATCGCTACAGCCCAGGCTATTGGCTTTGTAGAGCGGAGCTTGCTCCGCTGCTCTTCGGCCGCTGACCCGCAAGGCAGCGGAGCAAGCTCCGCTCTACAAAGCGGGTTCGCCTGGCCAGGGGGCTCCTATGCTTTCGGCTTCGAGAACCTTGCCTTCAGCCCCGGAAGACTGGCCGCAAACACGATCGCCAGCGCCAGCACGACCTCCAGCGTGGCAAACAGACGCTCCGGCGGTCGGGTGTACGCCACCATGACCCCGTGGCTGAACCAGCCCAGCGCCAGCACCCCGGCCCAGAAGCCGGCCAGGCGCCAGCCGCGCAGCGCCGCCATCGCCAACACTGCCGCCGGCAGCGCGAACACCAGCAGCGCCGCCAACGCCGAGGTCGTACCGCCGAACCACATCAGATACACGCCGGTAAGCGCGATCAGCGCAACGATCAGCACGCGACGGGCGAGGGAGCCGGAAAATACGTTCATGCGAGCCTCGAAGCGATCATGGCAAGGCGGCGGCCGAGCGCGCGAGCCAGAGCGGCTTCCTCGTCGCTGGGCTGCGGATCGTCCTGCAGGCCGGAGACGTGGCTGGCGCCATAGGGCGTGCCGCCGCTGCGCGTCGTATTGAGTGCGGCTTCGGTATAGGGAATGCCGACCAGCACGCAGCCGTGATGCAGCAACGGTACCTGCATCGACAGCAGCGTGGCCTCGTTGCCGCCGTGCATGGTCGACGTTGAAGTGAAAACCGCCGCCGGTTTGCCCACCAGCGTGCCGCTGGCCCACTCGCTGCCCAGGCCGTCGATGAAATGCTTCATCGGTGCGGCCATGTTGCCGAAGCGGGTCGGGCTGCCGATCGCCAGGCCGACGCAGTCGACCAGATCCTGCTTGTCCACGTAGGGCGCACCGTCCTCGGGGACCGGTGGCGCTGCCTGCTGGGTCACCGCCGCGACCGGTGGCACCGTGCGCAGACGGGCCTGCATGCCGTCGACCTCCTCGATGCCGCGCGCGATCAGTCGCGCCAAGCGTGCCACGGAGCCACCGCGGCTGTAGTAGAGGACAAGGATCTCGGGCATTGCTTGGGGTTCCTGGAATCAGGGCGAAAGCGTAACAGCGTGCGATGGTTTTTCACGGCATAGCAGTCTGCGTGGCTGTTCTCCCTCCTTTTCGCCGAAGGCAGTGAGGCGGAGCGTTTACGCGCCACTGGCGCGTGCTTGGACGAACGCCCGTCGGCTATGCCGACGGGCAGGGAGGGCCGGGGAGGGGTGCTTTTGCCTTTGTCGTTGCTGTTTTCAGCGATTAGCCAGCAACAGCAAAGGCAAAAGCACCCCCTCCCAACCAGCCGGCCATCGGGCATGGCCCGATGGCGTTCGTCGCAATGCGCGCCAGTGGCGCGCAAACGTTGCTCCTCACCCCCTGCGCTGCGCGCAAGGGAGGGGTAAAAGCGCGCAGCGTACACAGCGCAGCGTCATCATCAGCAAACCTCCCCGTCGCATCGGTTACCCTCCGCCGCATGGAGCCGCTCGATTCCCTCAATCGCTGGATGGACCGCATACGCGATCGCGCGCGGATCAAGACGTTCTTCCGCTTCCTTGGCAAGCGATTCCTCGCCGATCGCCTGTTCGAGGCCGCGGGTGCGCTGTCCTACACCACCGTGTTCGCGCTTGTGCCGCTGTCCACGGTGGTGTTCGGCGTGCTGGCGGCGTTTCCGGTGTTCGGCGAGTGGAGCAACCAGCTCAGCGATTACGTTTTCGCCAACTTCGTCCCCTCTGCGGCGCGTTCGGTCGAGTCGGAGCTGCGCAAGTTCTCCGAGAATGCCAGCACGCTTACCGCCGCCGGCGTGATCGGCCTGGTGCTGTCGCTGCTGATCACGCTCAACGGCATCGAGACCGCGTTCAACCGCATCTGGCGGGTGAAGTCGGCCCGGCCCAAGTTCAGCCGCTTCCTGGTCTATTGGACGGTGTTCACGCTGGGTGCGTTGATGGCCGCGGCGAGCCTGGCCATCTCGGCGAAGTTCTTCGCGATGTCGGTGTTCCGGACCACCGCCGGCAGCATCCTGCAGGAGATGCTGCTGCGGGTGGCTCCGATGGCGATCGAGTTCGTCGCCATTGCCGCAATCTACAAGGTCGTCCCGCACCGCACTATTCAATGGCGCCATGCCATCGCCGGCGCTCTGCTCGCGACGGCTGTGTTCGAAGTGGTGAAGTGGGGCCTGAGCCTGTACCTGGGCAGCTTCGGTTCCTACTCGAAGATCTACGGCGCGCTGGCCGCCGCACCAATTCTGCTGCTGTGGATCTATTTCAGCTGGGTCTCGGTGTTGCTGGGCGCGTCGTTCGCGTCGGCGATTTCCGCCTTCCGTTACCAGCCCGTCGCGATGCGCCTGCCGGTGGGCTACGAGATGTACGGCCTGATCCGACTGCTGGCCCGCTTCAACGAAGCGCGCAAGCGGGGCCGCGGCCTGCACAGCGATCAGATCCAGCATATGGAACCCATGCTCACCGACGGTCTGGTGCAGCAGATGCTCGCGCAACTGTGCGAGATCAACGTGGTGCGGCGTGCCGAAGACGGCGAGTGGCTGCTGGCGCGCGATCTGGACGAACTCAGCATGGCCGAGCTCTACGAAGCCTGTCAGCTGCGCATCCCGATCGCCGAAGCGCATCTGCCGTGCCGCGAGGATTCGCTGGGGCACGCCGCGGTCGCTGCGATGGACGAACTGCGCCTGCCGCTGCGCGACCTGCTCAAACGCCGTGTTTCCACCATTCATGCCGATAACGAGGATTGATTCGATGCGTCTGCGTTCGCTCGCCCTGCTGCCGCTTACCTCCGCGCTGATGCTCGCCGCGTGCAAGCCCGCGCAGGCGCCCACGCCGGAGCAGGCCGCGCCGCCGGTCGCGACTACGCCGGCACCGGCTCCCGCGGAACAGCCGGCCGTTGCGCAGGCCGCGACGACCGATGCCGAGTTCCCGACCCTGCAGGTCACCACCCTCGACGGCAAGGCGTACGATCTGGCCCAGCACCGCGGCAAATGGGTGGTGGTGAATTTCTGGGCGACCTGGTGCAAGCCGTGTGTAACCGAAATGCCCGACCTGTCTGCACTGGATGCCATGCGCGATCACATCGAGGTGCTCGGTCTGGCGTATGACGACACCGATCCGAAGGACATCCGCGCGTTCCTCCAGGAGCACCCGGTGGTATTCCCGATCGCGATCGTCGACACCTTCGATCCGCCCAAGGCCTTCGCCACCCCGCGTGGCTTGCCGACGACCTATCTGATCGGACCCGACGGCAAGCTGGTGAAGAAGTTCATGGCGCCGATCAGCGCCGCGGATATCGAAGGCGCGATTGCCGCGGCGGGCGGACCCAAACCCAAGGCCGGTTGAACACAATCGATTGCAGCAAGCCGGGAGCAGTGTCATGAAAGCCGTGCGTTTCCTCATCGGTGGCAAGGTGCAGGGTGTGTGGTTCCGCGCCAGCGCCCGCGATCAGGCGGTCGCGCTGAACCTGCGCGGCTTCGCGCGAAATCTCACCGACGGACGCGTCGAAGTACTGGCGGCCGGCGATGACGATGCCGTCGAACAGCTGGCGCAGTGGCTACGCTTCGGTCCTGAATTGGCGCACGTCGACGAGCTGGAGCGGATCGAGACCGAGGAAGAGATCGACTACGACGGTTTCGAGATCCGCTGAGCGAAGACTGGTCATGGCCGTACGCGTCGTCCGCCTCGGAACCCCACGTGCCCAGGGCGAAGGCCTGCGCATCGGCACCGTGCGCAGACCGCCGCGCGGCGTGCCCAGGGAGAAGTTCGCGTCGGAGAACTGGTACGACGTCTGGTTTCCCAACCTAGCGCCGAGCCTGGAAACCATGAAGCAAGCGCAGGCCGCGGAAACGCCGGCGCAATGGAACGCCTTCGTGCGCAAGTACCGCGCCGAGATGGCCACGCCGGAAAGCAGTCACGCCATCGCGCTGCTGGCGGCGCTGTCGCAGCACACCGATTTTTCGGTCGGCTGTTACTGCGAGGACGAATCGCACTGCCACCGCTCGATCCTGCGCGAGCTGCTGGCGGCGCAGGGTGCGAAGTTTGCTTGAGGCAAGGCCGAGCCTGCCCCTTGCTTCTGCCTTGTAGAGCGGAGCTTGCTCCGCTGCTCTTCTCGGGCTGGCCTGCAAAGGCAGCGGAGCAAGCTCCGCTCTACAAAGACGAGGCAGCGCCGCGCCTGCGCGGTGCGCCCTTCCTGACAAGCAAAAGCGCGCCGAGCAGGCTTGCGCTATGAAGCACGCTCGCAGAAGCAGCGGAGCAAGCTCCGCTCTACAAAAGGCGCACGGCTCAGGATTGCGGCGACTGTGCCTGTGACGCGACGTCCGATGTGCTGCGGCGAGTTTCGAACACCAGATAGAGCACCACCGCGACCGCGAGCGGTGCCAGGTAATAGATCGCGCGATAGGCCAGCAGCGCCGCCAGCACCTGCGGGGCCGGCACGCGTTGCGCGAATGCGGCAACGAACACCGCTTCGAGCACGCCCAGTCCGGCCGGAACGTGCACCAGTGCGGTGGCAATGGCGGCGAACAGGCACGCGCCGAGCACGGTCGGATAATCGACGGGTGCCGGCAACAGCACGAAGATGATCGCGGCCATCAGCGACCAGTTCAGCATCGACAGTGCGAACTGCACCAGGGCCAATCGCAGTGAAGGCAGACGGAAGTGGTGCCGGCGCACGTGGTAGACGTGGTCGTGCAAGCGGTGGCAGGCGACAAGATAAGCCAGGGCCGCCACGATCATCGCAATGCCCAGCATTTGCACCGAGTCGACCGCTGATGCCCAGCGCGCAGGCATCGTGATGGTGCCGCTGGCGAACAGCGCGCCAGCCAGCAGCAGATAGCCCAGCCAGTTGCTGCTCGCACTGAAGGCGACGATCCGGCTGATCGTCGCCACGCCCAGGCCTTCACGGGCATACATGCGGAAGCGGGCGCCAGTGCCACCGATCAGCGCGCCGATGTTGAGGGCGAACGCATAGGCAATGCCGGTGATGAGCATCACCCGGCGGGTCGACACCGTGTGGTGCGCGTAGCGGCGCGCCGCGACATCGTAGGTGGAATAAACCAGATAGCTCGCGGTCGTCAGCATGCCAGCCACTAGCAGGATGGCGATGTCGTAATCGGCCAGGGTTTCGCGGACCTGGGGCCAATCGATGGCGCGCGCCGCGCGCGCCAGCAGCGCGAGTACGACGACCGGAAAGATCCACAGCGCGGCGCGCCACAGCCGGTAAAGGCGCGGATGCCGGTGTTTCATCGCTGCGGCTCGCTGTTGGAGGAAGACGGTTTCGCCAGGGCGATGCGCTGCGTATGTGCGGGCATCCAGCCCGCCCATGTGGGAAAGCGACGCAGGCAATGGAACAGCAATGGTCGCGCCAGCACCTGCCAGAAGCGTCCGCGCGGCACGCTGACCGGATCCACCGGATGGCAATGGCTTTGCATCAGATCGCCGAGGCGCGCGCGCAGGTCGGCGACGAATTCCCGGTCGCGGATGAAGACATTGGCCTCCAGGTTCAGCGACAGGCTCAGCGGATCGAGATTGCTCGAGCCCACCGTCGCCCAGCCGTCGTCGATCGCCGCGATCTTGCCGTGGAACGGGCGCTCGCAGTATTCGAAGACCCTCACCCCGGCATCGACCAGATGCCGATACAGCGATCGTGCCGCGGCCAGCGCCACCTTGGTATCCGGTTCGCCCTGGAAGATCAGCGAGACCTTCACGCCGCGCTTGGCGGCATGGCGCAGGTCGCGCAGGAAGCCGTAGCCGGGGAAGAAGTAGGCGTTGGCGATCACGATTTCCTCGCGGGCGGCACGGATCGCGCGACGATATTCGCGCTCGATGCTCCTGGAATACCGGTGGTTGTCACGCACGGCGAACATCACCTCGGCGCTACCTCTCGGTGCGGATTCCACCGTCCCGCGCGACGGTCGCCACGCTTCACCGGTTCCGGGTGGGCCCATGGCCACGCGCAGAAAGGAATGGATGTCGGCGACTACGGGGCCTTCGATCACCACCGCGTAGTCCTGCTTCGCCTCGGCACCGAAGTCCATCACGTGGTCGGCGGAGTAGTTGATTCCGCCCACCAGAGCCACACGCTCGTCCGCCACCACCAGCTTGCGATGCATGCGCCGGAACAGGTTCAGGCGCATGCCCAGCCAGCGAGGCTGCGGATCGAACACGCGCAGCTTCACGCCGGCCTCGCTGAGCGCGCTCAGGAATTCCGTCGAGAACTGTGGCGAGCCGAAACCATCGACGGTGACTTCCACCTTCACGCCGCGCCGGGCGGCCGCGATCAGCCGCCGCTGCAGCTCCATCCCGATCTTGTCTTCGAACAGGATGAAGGTTTCGATCAACACCTCGCGCTGCGCGTCATCGATCGCGGCGAACACGCGGGCGAAGAACTCCTCGCCGTTCTCCAGCACGGCGACGCGATTGCCGCCGCGCCAGGAGAATGGACTGGTCCACATCTCCCTCATAGTTCGATCCGGGCCAGCAAAGGCGCATGGTCGGACAAGTGTGACCACGGGCGCGACGACAGCACGCGCGGTTCGACGCCGCGCACGTTGCGCACGTAGATGCGGTCGACCGGCAGCAGCGGCCAGCGTGCGGGAAACGTGCGGGCCAGGGCGCCGTGATGCTGCAGGAATACTTCCTGCAGGCCGTAGCGCGCCAATACCGTGTGGCCGCGCCGCCGCCAGTCGTTGAAGTCACCGGCGACGATCACCGGCGCATCGGCAGGCATCTCCGAATCCAGGATTCCGCAAAGCAACGCCAGCTGCTGCTGGCGATGCGATTCCAGCAACCCCAGGTGCACGCAGATGGTGTGCACTTCGATCGAGCTGTCCGGCAGTGCGAGCACGCAGTGCAGCAAGCCCCGCTCTTCATGGCCATGGATGGAAATGTCGCGGTTCTGGTGGCGCACGATCGGGAACTTCGACAGCGTGGCATTGCCATGGTGGCCGTGCGGATAGGCCGCGTTCTTGCCATATGCGAATTGCGGCCACAGCGTGTCGGCGAGAAATTCGTACTGCGAATGCTCCGGCCACTCCGCGTGCTGCCTGGCGTAATGCGCGTGCTCGCCCAACACTTCCTGGAGGAACACCACGTCGGCCGACACCGAGCGGATCGCCTCGCGCAGCTCCGGCAACACGAAGCGCCGTCGGAACGCATTGAATCCCATGTGGGCGTTCAGGGTGAGGACGTTGAACGCGGGCATGCACGTCGCTCCCGGCGGCGGCTGGTGGTCAGGTGAACCCCGCCCCGGATCAGTGCCGTGCCGTGCTCGCGTTCGTGCGCCGCTGCGCCTCGAAGCCGCTCAGCAGCTGCAGCACCTGCATCGCGCGATACGGCTTGGCCAGGAACTCGCAGTCCTCGGGGAGTCCTTCGAGCCAGCTTTCGGAATACCCCGAGGCGAGGATGATCTTCAGTCCGGGACATTGCTCGCGCGCTGCCTTCGCCAGATCCACCCCCGACTTGCCGCCGGGCAGGACCACGTCGGAGAACAGCACATCGATGTCCGGATGGCTGCCCAACAGGGCCAGTGCCGACGATCCATCGCCCGCCGTGAGTACCTCGTAGCTGGCGTCGCGCAGTGTATCGGCAACGATCTCGACGATGTTGGGATCGTCATCGACCATCAGGACCTGGAGTGGCGGCTTCGTCATTGGTCTGGGCTGATCGGCCAGCACCGGCAGATGCAGCGTGACCGCGGTGCCGGTGCCCGGCTCGCTGACGATGTCGACCTTGCCCGAGGACTGCGCGATGAATCCGTAGACCTGGCTCAGCCCGAGGCCACTGCCCTTGCCGACTTCCTTGGTCGTGAAGAAGGGTTCGGCGGCGCGCGCCAGCACTTCGGGCGACATGCCGCTGCCGGCATCGGCGACCGTGACTGCCACTTGCGGACCGGAGGTCGTGTCCAGCAAGCGGGTGCGGATCTGGATGCGACCGCCCTGGGCCATCGCGTCGCGGGCATTGACCACCAGGTTGAGCAATGTCGCTTCGAACTGCGGCGCATCGATCGAGACCATCGGCAGTTTCGGCTGCAGATCGAAATCTACCTGCACGGTTTCGTCGCACGCGCGGCACAACAACGGAGCCGAATCGCTGATCAGCGAATTGATGTCGTGCGACTTGGGCAGCAGCCATTGCCCGCGAGAGAAGGCCAGCAGCTGCTTCGTCAGCAACGCGCCCCGGTCGGCGGCACGGCGTGCGGTCGCGACGGCCCGGCGCGTGCGAGCGGAATCGGGCTCGGTGGATTCGCTATCGAGCAGATCCAGACTGTTGCTGATGACGGTGAGCAGGTTGTTGAAGTCGTGGGCCAGTCCGTAGGTGAGCTGGCCGATGGCTTCCATCTTCTGCGTCTGCAGCATGACGCGTTGAGCTTCCTCCAGCGCTTGCTGCGCCTGGTGCCGGTCGGTGATGTCGCGGGTGACCTTTGCGAACCCGATCAGCTTGCCGTTGTCAACGACCGGGTCGATCACCACGCTGGCCCAGAAGCGCGTGCCGTCCTTGCGCATGCGCCAGCCTTCCTTCTCGTACTTTCCGCTCTGCGCCGCCATCGCCAGGGCACGCTGGGGTTCGCCCGCGGCGACGTCTTCAGGCGTGTAGAAGATCGAGAAGTGGCGGCCGATGATCTCCGCGTCCTCGTAACCCTTGATGCGGCGCCCGCCTGTGTTCCAGCTCACGATGCGGCCGTGCGGATCGAGCATGTAGATCGCGTAGTCGACCACGCTCTGCACGAGCAGCTGGAACTGGTGCCCGGCATCCAGGAGCGCAACCGAATCGGGGTACTCCGTATTGACCGGACGTCGTGCGCTCATCGGCTCTGAGGACATGGCAGATTCCCAACGATCCAGGCTGGGAACGCGTGCTACGGAGGATGGGTGTCCGAGAGCCGCGATGGCCACGATCCCTGTCGCCGGCCTGGTAAGGATTCCTATGCCCGCTAGCTTGAGAGCTGCGACGTGAAGGCCTCATTCACTCTTGCGGTCATTTCGGAGCAAAGGGCTTGATCGGCTTGAGCGCTCCGTAGCGTTCCTTCCGTGGCTTGGCGGCCAATGGCGCAAAGGCGAGCTTCGCCGGCGGCACGTTGGTGTCGGGCAGGCGTTCGAGCAGGTCGCGGATCAGGGTCAGGCGGCCGCGCTTCTGATCGTTGAAGTCGATCAGCGTCCACGGCGCGTGCGCGGTATGCGTGGCCTTGAGCATGGCTTCGCGCGCACGGGTGTAGTCGTCGTAATGCTTGCGTGCCTCGACGTCGATCGGCGAGAGCTTCCAGCGCTTGAGGGGATCCTTGAGGCGCTCGGCGAAGCGCTCCTCCTGTTTTTCCTGGTCGCAACACAGCCAGTACTTGAACAGCAGGATGCCCTCGTCGGCCAGCAGCTTCTCGAACGCCGGGGCCTGGCGCAGGAACGTCTTCACCTGAGCGTCATTGGCGAAGCCCATGACCTTTTCCACCCCGGCACGGTTGTACCAGCTGCGGTCGAACAGGATCATTTCGCCGGCTGCGGGCAGGTGTGCGACGTAACGCTGGAAATACCATTGCGAGCTTTCGCGTTCGGTCGGCTTGGGCAGCGCGACGACACGGCACTGGCGCGGGTTCATGTGGTCGGCGATGGCGTTGATCACGCCGCCCTTGCCGGCGGTATCGCGACCTTCGAACAGCACCACCATGCGTTGCCCGGATGCCTGCAGCCAGCGCGCCATCGCGACCAGTTCGTGCTGCAGGCGCTCGATCTGCTCCTCGTAGTCCTTGCGCTTGAGCTTGGTCATCAACGGCTCCGGCGGCGGGTTGGCTTCGGCTGCAGCGCCATGGGCTGCATGCTGCGCGCGACTTCGAGCAGCGCGCCCTGCTGTTTCGTATTCATCGCGCGATAGGCGGCGAGCAGGTCATGTTCGCCCTTGGTGCGCGCGGGATCGAGCGTGCTGGCCAGTTCGCTCAGCAGCGCGCCGGCAGGCACACCGAAAGTGCGGGCGAGGGCATCGAGCTGCTCCTTGCCCGGCAGCTTCTCGCCCTTCAACCAGGCGCTGACGGTGGCCGCGCCGGCACGCGGAATCGCAGTGGCGATGTCGGCAGCGCTGAGGCCGCGCGCCTTGGCGAGCAGGCGCAGCGTGGAGGCTAGCGGCATGTCGATCACTCCTTACTCCTTCAGGCGCGGGCGCAGCGTGGCGAGATTACAGGGCTTGGTGCGGGCGTCGAGCTGGGCGCGGATGATCTTCTCCCACGCGGTACGGCAGGCCGAGGTCGAGCCCGGCAGCGCGAACAGGAAGGTGCCATTGGCCAGTCCGGCGAAGGCGCGCGACTGCAACGTGCTGGTGCCGATTTCATCGAAGCTCAATGCGCGGAACAGTTCGCCGAAGCCGGGCATCTGCTTGTCGAGCAACGGCAGCAGGGCCTCGGGCGTCGAATCGCGTCCGGTGAAGCCGGTGCCGCCGGTGACGAGGATGCCGTCGACCGTGTCATCGGCGATCCACTGCGAGATCTGTGCGCGCAGTTTGTAGCGGTCGTCGGGCAGCAGGGCGCGCGCGGCGAGTTGGTGGCCGGCGTCGGTCAGGGCCGCGACGAGGTAGTCGCCGGAGGTGTCTTCGGCCAGCGTGCGCGTGTCCGATACGGTCAGCACGCACAGGCGGAGGGGAATGAAGTCGCGCTCTGCAGTCATGCGGGGCAGTGTATTCCGTACTCCCTCCCTTGCGCGAAGCGCAGGGGTGAGGAGCGGCGCTTGCGCGCCATTGGCGTGCGTCGTGACGAACGCCATCAGGCTATGCCCGATGGCCGGGGAAGTTGGGGAGGGGGCTTTTGCTGTTGCTTGTTTCGCGCCGGCAAAGCAAAGGCAAAAGCACCCCACCCAACCCTCCCCTTCGCCTTCGGCGAAAGGGAGGGAGTGTGCTTACGTCGCGAGCATCGACTCTATGGCTTCTGCAAAGTCGCGCGCGAAACCCGGCATGTCGAACAGGCCGCTCTCGCGCTGCTGACGAGCGAGCTCGACGCGCACCGCCGCCAACGCCTGCGGATTCCGGCCCAGCTCGACCGCCCGCGCGATGAACGCCGCATCGTCGTCGACATTCATCGATGCCATGCCCAGGTGATGGTTGAGGCTGCCGGCGACCCGTGCGGCGAAGGTCTCGCCGGGCCGGGTGAGTACCGGGCAGCCCGCCCACAAGGCATCGGAAGCAGTGGTGTGCGCGTTGTAGGGCTCGGTGTCGAGGAACAGGTCGGCGTGCTGCAGGCGCGCGAGGTATTCGGCATGCGGTTGCTTGGGCATGAACACCAGCCGTTGCGGATCCACGCCCCGCGCGGCCGCGTGTGCGCGCAATCGTTCGTCCGCGCGACCGGGGCCCGACAGCAGCCACAGCACACTGCCGGGTACGTCGCGCAGTACCGCGAGCGCACGATCGACGCTGTGCGGATTGAGCTTGTAGCTGTTGTTGAAGCAGCAGAACACGACCCCGTCTTCGGGCAGTCCGCAGTCGCGGCGTGGCGGTGCCGCCGGAATGGCGCGTGCCGTGTCGCTGGGCTGGAAGCAGCGCGGCAGGCGTAGCACGCGTTCGCTGAAGTGCGGTGCCAGCGCATCAGGCAGGACGAACGGATCGGCCAGGACGAAATCGATCCACGGCGCGCCGGAGGTGCCGGGATAGGCGAGCCAGTTCACCTGCACCCGCGCTGGCCTCATCGCCAGGACTTCAGGCGTGCCGCCGCCGCCCCAGCCGCGCAGGTCGAACAACACGTCCACGTCGGCAGAGCGAATGCGTTGCGCCACCTGCGCGTGCGCCAGATCGGCGACGTCGTGCAGTTGCGTCGCTGCCCGCAGGCGTTTGCCCACCAGGCTGCCGTCGTCGCGATTGAGCGCGAACAGGAGCACGTCCAGTGCGGCATCCGCATGCAATGCTTCGAACAGCGCCACCGTCAGCAGCCCGGTCGGATGCGCGCCGAAGCCGTTGGAGAGGAAGCCGATGCGTGGGCGCTCGCGCGAGGTGCGTGCGGGAGGCGGTGGCAGCGGGCGAACGGCTTGCGCGATCGCGGTGGCGCGCAGCTGCGCGCAGCGCCGCTGTTCGGCCGCGGTCGCATCTTCGCTGAGGAAGGCGAACGGCTCGACCATCGCGCGGGCTTCGTTCACTGCGCGCCGTACCTGCGTCGACAGCGCAGCCAGATCGCGCCAATCGCACAGCTTGCGCCGCCATGCCAGCAGATAGGCCGCGATCTGCGGTTCCTGCGGCGCGAGTGCGTAGGCGCGGGCGTAGGCATCCGCGGCGGCTTCGGCTTCGCCGATGTCTTCCAGTACATGACCAAGCCATAGGGCGATGCCGGGATGTTGCGGTGCATTGGCCGACGCCGCACGCAGGCTCTCGGCGGCTTCCTTGCGGCGGTTCTGCATCCATTGTGCGCGACCAAGCCGGGCCAGCGCTTCGGGATGGCCGGGACGCAGCGTCAGGGCGCGGCGCGATGCCGCTTCGCCTGCGGCCGCATCGCCGGCATCGAGTTCGTATTCGGCCAGGACGATCCACGCGAGCGCGTTGCTCGGCTCACGTTGCACCGCCATGCGGGCGCTGTCGCGTTCGTTCACGGCATCGTGTTCTTCTGCGGCGATTGGGCGCCGGCATACAGCCAGGCCTGCGCACCGGAGGCCAGCGTCACGCGCACGCGGCGGTAATCGTCGGCTTCGTATTCGTCCGCGCGCGCCAGCTCCGCATCGCTCAGGTGCAGCAACGTTCCGGGGATGCGGTCCTGCGCGTCGCCGGTCTCATGCACGACCGGGTGCCGCACGATGCCGCTGGCCGTCACTGCGTCGGGATCGCGCTCTTCGAGCCAGTCCATGCGGAAGCCGAGCAACGCATCGGGCGCGCCGTCGAGGCGACGGCCGAACAGGCGCTGCTGCACGGATTCATCCTGCAGCGTGCCGTAGGAGAACAGCGGCTGCACCTGCGTCGTGGCGGTTGGTGCGAACGACAGGCTGTACCACTGTGTCGCTTCCTCGTGCCAGCCGGCAGCGCGATACAGCGCTCGGGCCGGCGCGTTGTCGCGTGTGGTTTCCAGCATCAGGCCGGCCGCACCTTGCTCGCGCGCGAACTTCGCGGCGGCGTCGAGCAGTGCCCTCGCAACGCCATGACGCCGCGCGCCCGCGTCGACGAACAGATCGTTGAGGATCCAGATCCGTGCCGTGCGCACCGAAGAGAACATCGGATAGAGCTGGGTGAAGCCCGCCGCGCGGCCGTCCAGTTCCGCGAGCAGGATCGCCGATTCGTCGCGTTGCAGGCGTTCGTGCAGGAAGTCGCGGGCGCGCTGCAGATCGCCAGGTTGCGCGTAGAAGCGGCGGTAGGCGTCGAATAGGGGTGCAATGGACCCGAGGTCGTCGAGCGTGGCGCGGCGAATGGCGAGACTCATGGCGGGATCAGCTCCGGGGAATGCTGAAGCTTAGTCACGTCATCGAATGGACGGTATCCCCGCCTTGATCGCGCCAAGCTTTGTATTTGTAGAGCGGAGCTCGCTCCGCTGCTCCTGCGCGGAAAGGCAAGCGGAGCAAGCTCCGCTCTACAAGGCGTTACGTGCCCTGGGTCAGGCGCGCCAGTTCATCCGCCTGGTTCTCGTGCTGCAGGCGATCGACCAGCGCATCAAGGCTGCCCTCGATGATGTTCGGCAGGTCGTACAGGGTCAGGCCTTCGACGCGGTGGTCGGTGATGCGGCCTTGCGGGAAGTTGTAGGTGCGGATGCGCTGGCTGCGATCGCCGCTGCCGACCTGCAGCTTGCGCGTTTCCGCCTGCGCGGCCGCGGCCTTTGCCGCCTGCGCTTCGGCGATGATCGCCGCCAGTCGCTTCATCGCGTTGTCGCGGTTGGCGTGCTGGCTGCGCTCGGTCTGGCTTTCCACGACGATCCCAGTCGGCACGTGGGTGATGCGGATCGCCGATTCGGTCTTGTTGACGTGCTGACCACCCGCGCCGCTGGAACGGAAGGTGTCGACCCTCAGGTCGGCGGAGTTGATCTCGATCGGCTCGCCTTCGCTCTCGACCGGAATGATCGCCACCGTCGCCGCGGAGGTATGGATGCGCCCTTGCGATTCAGTCTCAGGCACGCGCTGCACGCGATGGGTGCCGGATTCGAACTTGAGCTTCGAATACGCGCCCCGGCCTTCGACGCGCGCGATGATTTCCTTGTAGCCACCGTGCTCGCCGGGACTGGCGGATTCCACCGCGACGCGCCAGCCCTGCCGTTCGGCGTAGCGCGAGTACATGCGGAACAGGTCGCCCGCGAATATCGCCGCTTCATCGCCGCCGGTGCCGGCACGCACTTCCAGATAGATGTCGCCTTCGTCGCGAGCGTCCTTCGGGATCAGGTGCGCAAGCAGTTCGGCGTCGAGTTGCTCCAGTCGTTCGTTGGCGCTGGCGATTTCCTCATCGGCCAGTTCGCGCAATTCCGGATCGTTGCGCATCGCTTCGGCGGCGGCCAGATCCTGCTTGGCCTGCATTTCGGCCGCCAGCGCGTTCACCACCGGCTCCAGCTGCGCGAACTCGCGCGAGAGTTTGCGGAACTGGTTGGCGTTGCCGATCACGCCCGGATCGGCGAGTAGGCGTTCGAGTTCCTCGCGGCGTTCGGCCAGGGCTTCGAGTTTGCGGCGCAGGGAGGGAGTCATGGAGACCGATTTCGGAAGTCAGGGGCGACGAAGCGATGGTGTCACGCAATCAACGGCATGCCGACTCGCTGCACGCGAGAGGCGCGACACTCGAGGTGAGCGTAGCTAACGCTCGTCGTCGTTGGCACCGCGCGGCGCCTGGTCCGGCAGCGCGGGAAACAGCTTGTCCGCCGCACGCGCGAGCTCCGCATTGCCGCTCAGCGCGGCTTCGCGCAGGGCAATGGTGGGGGCGTGCAGGAGCTTGTTGGTGAGCGTGTGGGCGAGGAAATCGAGCACGGCTTCCGGCGATTCACCCGCGGCGAGCTGCTGCTTCGCCTTGGTTAGTGCGTCGGACTTGGCCGCTTCGCCATGCGCACGCAGACGCTTGAGCGGTTCGGTGCGGGTGCTTGCGCCGAGGGTCTCGATGTAACGCGAGACCTGCAGTTCGACGATGGCTTCGGCTTCGTTCGCGGCTTCGCGGCGGCTGCGACGGTTGTCCTCGATCGCGCGTTCCAGGTCGTCGACCGTGTACAGGAACACGTCCTTCAGCTCGACCACATCCGGCGCGATGTCACGCGGCACCGCGAGGTCTAGCAGCAGCATCGGGCGATGCCGGCGCGAAGCCAATGCGGCGGCGACCTGCGGCTTGTGCAGGATCGGGTCGCGGGCGGCGGTCGCGGAAATAACGATGTCGGCCTCGGCGAGGTGGCGGTCGAGCTCGGTCAACGCCAGCGCGTAGCCACCGTGGCGCGTAGCCAGGTCCTGTGCGTGGGCGAGGGTGCGGTTGGCGATCAGCAATCGCTTCGTCTTCGCCTGCACGAGGTGGCGCGCCGCCAGCTCGATGGTTTCGCCGGCGCCGATCAGCAGCACGGTCGAGTCTTCGAGGCGGGCGAAGGATTCCTGTGCGAGGCGCACCGCGGTGGACGCGACCGACACCGGATTCGCGCCGATGCGCGTGTCGGTGCGCGCGCGCTTGGCCGTAGCGAAGGCCTGTTGGAACAGGCGGTCGAGTTGGTTACCGAGGCTGCCGGCGCCACGCGCGGTGGCCCAGGCTTCCTTCACCTGGCCGAGGATCTGCGGTTCGCCCAGGACCAGCGAATCGAGGCCGGTCGCGACACGGAACAGATGGCGGACCGCGTCCGCTTCGGCATGGCGATACAGATACGCGTGCAGATCACCGGCGTCGTCGGGATGCGTGGCGAGCCAGTCGGCCAGCGCGTCGCCGTTGTCGTCGGCAACGGCGTAGAGCTCGGTACGGTTGCAGGTCGACAGCAGCGCGACTTCGTGCACCGGCGGTAACGCGCGCAAGGCATCGAGCGCCGCGGGAATCGCGTCGCCTGAGAAAGCCACCCGTTCGCGCAGGCTGACCGGCGCGGTCTGGTGATTGATGCCGAGTACGAGAATGCTCATGGAGCGTTCGGCCGGTAAAGCACGTGGCCGTTCAGGGGCTTGCGTTAAGCTGGCTCGAGAAGGCCGCCATTCTACCGGTCGCAGCTGGCGCAGGTCCTGCTTGTCCAATCCAACGCGTTCCGTTCATGTGGTTCTCGTTCGCGCGCTGATATGCGCCGCCTTGCTGGTTTCGCCGGCCTGGGCCGCCAAGCCGCAGCCGCCGGCTGACGATGCCGGGCGTGCGTTGGAGCCCACGCTCGCTGGTGAATTCGCCCTCCAAGCGGGCAAGCTGGACGAGGCCGCCAAGGCCTATCTCGACGCGGCACGAACGGGCAACGATGCGACTCTGGCCGAGCGCGCGACCCGGATCGCCCTGCTTGCCAAGGACAACAAGCGCGCCGCCGAAGCTTTGAAGTTGTGGCGCAAGCTCGGCGGCGATCCCTTGGCCCAATCGGCCGCCGAGGCCACCCTGGCCCTGCGCCGCGGCGATGAGCGCGCCGCGCGCCGGCAACTGAATGGACTGTTGGAAAGCGGCCAGGATGCCGGCTGGCAGCAGGCCGTGGGTGTGGTGAGCATGGGGGCCCGCGATCCGGAGCAATCCGCGCGACTGCTGGGGCAACTGCTGGACGATGGGAAGATCCCCGGCAAGCTCCAGGCCTGGCTCGCATTCGGCGGCTTGGCCCAGAAGCTCGACCAGAACGCCATCGCCGAACGCATCGTGGCCGAAGTCGTGCACCGTTTCCCCGGCGAACCGCGGGTGGCGCTGCTGCGCGTCAGCCAGCTGCGCCAGGCAGGGAAGGCGGACGAAGCGCGCAAGGTGCTCGATGCCCTGGATCCGGCGATGCTGCAGGTAGCGGAGCTGCGTCTCGCGATCGCTGCCGAATACGACGAGCTGGGCGACTACCACGCCGCCGCCGACACGCTGGCGCACGGTCCGCAGGACGACCGTACCTATGCGCTGCGGGCATCGTTGCTGGCCCGCGCCGAAGACAAGACCGCGTTGACGGGCTTGTACGAAGAGCTGCGGAGCAACGCCACCAAGCCCGAACCGGCGCGTCGACTGCTGTTGGGGCAGATGGCGGAATTCCTCAAGCGTTACGAAGAGGCGCTGGATTGGTACCGCGGCGTCCCCGGCGGCGACCAGCGGTGGGTTGCCCGGCTGCGTGCCGCCAACGTACTGCGCGAGCTCAAGCGCGAGCCGGAGGCGCTGAAAGCGCTGCATGACCTCCAGGCCGATGCGGCCGCTCCGGACGACGCGCGTCGCGATGCGTACATCCTCGAGGCGGATCTGCGTAACAAGGACAAGAACGGCGCCGGCGAACTCGATGCCTTCGCCCGTGGCCTCGCGGCGTTCCCCGACGATCCTGACATCCTCTACGCCCGCGCTCTGGCCTGGGAGCGCCGCGACGACATCGCGCGTGCCGAAGCCGACTTCCGCAAGATCCTGGTGGTCGAGCCCGAGAGCACGGCTGCGCTCAACGCGCTGGGCTATACGCTGGCCGATCGCACCACGCGCTACAAGGAAGCGTTGGAACTGATCGATCGCGCGCGCACCGCCGAGCCCGACAACGCCGCGATCATCGACAGCTACGGCTGGGTGTTGTATCGCCTGGGGCGCAAGGATGAGGCGCTGGCCGAGCTGCGGCGCGCCTTCGCGCTGCAGAAGGATCCGGAAATTGCATCGCACGTCGGCGAAGTGTTGTGGGACCTGGGCAAGAAGGAAGAGGCGCGCAAGTACTTCGATGAAGCGCGCAAGCTCGATCCCGAAAACCGCGCACTGCAACGCGCGCTGCAGAAGGTTGGCGAATGAGCGGGCTGCGTTCGCTCATCGTCGGAGTCGTGGCGGCCGTAACGCTGGCCGCCTGCGTTTCGCAGCCTGTACAACGTGCCGCCGTGCCGGTCGATCCAATGCAGGCGCGCGCGAATGACGATCGTCGCGAAGCCGTGCACGACTGGGGCCTGGAGGGACGCATTGCCGTATCCAACGGCGAGCGTGGCGGCAGTGGCCGGATCGACTGGCAGCAGCGTGCCGGCGGCTACACGATCGCCCTGAGTGCCCCGGTGACGCGGCAGAGCTGGCAGCTCATCGGTGACGATCGCGGTGCGCGTCTCGAAGGCATCGCGGGTGGCCCGCGCGAAGATGCGGATGTCGAACTGTTGTTGCTCAGATCCACGGGCTGGAATATCCCGGTGCGCGCATTGCAGGACTGGGTCCGCGGTATCGGCGCGGTAGCGCACGAGTACGGGCAGGCGAAGATCGTGTATGGCCCCGGCGGCGTGCCGGCCAAGCTCGAGCAGGCCGGTTGGTCGATCGAATACGAGGAATGGCACGCGGCCACCACCGAACGCCCGCAGCTGCCCAGGCGGATCGTCGCGCGCAACGGCAATGCCAGCGTGAAGCTGATCATCGACAGCTGGGCGCTCTGATTCCCGAAGACGCGGGCCGGTCGGCTTTGTAGAGCGGAGCTTGCTCCGCTGCCTTCCGGCCGGACTAGAGCAAGCGGAGCAAGCTCCGCTCTACAAAGCCCACCCGTTGGGAGCAGGGCCGATCAAGAAACTGCTTTACCCTGTGCGGCCCCTGCGAGCCGCCCCGATGACAACTTCCCCCGCGGATGCCCCTGCCGAATGGAGTGCTTGGCCCGCGCCTGCCAAGCTGAACCTGTTCCTGCGGATCACCGGGCGGCGTGCGGACGGCTACCACGAGCTGCAGACCGTGTTCCGGCTGCTGGATTGGGGCGATTCCATCCGGCTGCGGGTGCGTGAGGATGGTTTGATCGTCCGTCACGGGGGCTCCGTGGCAGGTGTCGCCGAAGCCGATGATTTGACCGTTCGTGCGGCAAAATTGCTCCAATCTGACGCCAAAATCGCCAAAGGTGTCGATATTGTCATCGAAAAGCGCATTCCGGCCGGCGGTGGTTTCGGCGGTGGCTCGTCCGACGCGGCTAGCGTGCTCGTAGCGCTGGATCAGCTTTGGGGGGCGCAGCTGGGTGTGGAGCGCCTGGCGGCCTTGGGGCTGCGCCTCGGTGCCGACGTGCCGGTGTTCGTGCGCGGCCAGAATGCCTGGGCCGAGGGTGTGGGCGAGCAGCTTCGCCCCGTCGCGCTGGCCCCGGCCTGGTACCTGCTCGCCGATCCGGGGGTACACGCGCCCACGGCCGCACTTTTCCAATCCCCTGAATTGACGCGAAATGCTGCGCCCGCGACAATGTCGGACTTCGTTTCGGGAACTTGGCTCGGGAACGCATTCGAGCCGGTCCTGCGCGCGCGCGAACCGGCCGTCGAGGCGGTGTTCGCAGCGCTGGCGCAGGTCGGCACGCCGCGATTGACCGGGTCGGGCAGTGGTTGCTTCATCGAATTCGCCGCGCGCGAATCGGCTGAGGCGGCGCTGGCCGCGTTGCCGCCGGGCCTGAAAGCCTGGGTGGCGGCGGGAGTGGCACGGTCGCCGCTGCTGGATGCGCTCGACGCGATGGCTGCAAAGGAACCGTAGCCGAAAGTTTTTCAGCGCAGGGGCGTCGCCAAGTGGTTAAGGCACCGGGTTTTGATCCCGGCATACGTAGGTTCGAATCCTTCCGCCCCTGCCATTCCTAATGTTGTTCCACCGCCACGGCCAGAGCGAAGCGGAGTCCTCACGTGCAAAACGATCGCAATCTGCTGGTTTTCAGCGGTAACGCCAACCGCCCGCTCGCCGAGGCCGTGTGCAAGGAACTCGGCATCCGCATGGGCAAGGCCCTGGTGTCGCGTTTCTCCGACGGCGAAGTCCAGGTGGAGATCGAGGAGAACGTGCGTCGCCAGGAAGTGTTCGTCATCCAGCCGACGAACGCGCCCAGCGCCGAGAACCTGGTCGAACTGCTGGTCCTGATCGACGCGCTCAAGCGCGCATCGGCGTCCAGCGTGACCGCGGTGGTGCCGTACTTCGGTTACGCCCGCCAGGATCGTCGCCCGCGTTCGGCGCGCGTGCCGATCACGGCCAAGGTGGTGGCGAAGATGTTCAGCGCGGCCGGTGCCGACCGCGTCCTGACGGTCGACCTGCACGCTGACCAGATCCAGGGCTTCTTCGACCTCCCGGTCGACAACGTGTACGCCTCGCCGCTGCTGCTCGCCGATATCTGGCGCGCGCATGGCACGGACAACCTGATCGTGGTTTCGCCGGACGTCGGCGGCGTGGTGCGCGCTCGCGCGATCGCCAAGCGCCTGGACGACGCGGACCTCGCGATCATCGACAAGCGCCGTCCGCGCGCCAACGTTGCCACGGTGATGAACATCATCGGTGACGTCGAAGGCAAGGTCTGTGTACTGGTCGACGACATCGTCGACACCGCCGGCACCCTGTGCGCTGCCGCTGGCGCGCTCAAGGCGCGTGGCGCACAGAAGGTCGTCGCCTACTGCACCCATCCGGTGCTGTCGGGCGCGGCGATCGACAATGTGACGAAGTCGCAGCTCGACGAGCTGGTGGTGACCGACACCATTCCGCTCAGCGCTGCCGCGAAGGCCTGTGGCCGCATCCGCCAGCTCAGCGTCGCCGAGCTGCTCGCGGAAACGATCCGCCGCATCGCCTTCGGTGAATCCGTCAGTTCGCTCTACGTGGACTGACACGGGCTTCGGCCCGAAACCGCTCACCTGGTCGCGGGTGAGTGGCATCGCCGCCGCGAGGCGGCTTCATTGCAAGCAAAGTGAGTAACGACAATGTCTGAACACAAGATCTCGGCCACTGGCCGCGAAGCTGCAGGGAAGGGTGCGAGCCGCCGCCTGCGTCGCGCCGCCAGCATCCCGGCCGTTCTGTACGGCGGCACCGCCGCTCCGCAGAGCATCCAGCTCGACCACGAAAAGACCTGGCTCGCCAGCCAGAACGAGTGGTTCTACTCCTCGATCCTGAGCCTCGAACTCGACGGCAAGGTGCAGAAGGTGCTGCTGCGTGACATCCAGCGCCATCCGTACAAGCAGATCATCATGCACCTGGACTTCCAGCGCGTTGATGAGAACCAGGCGCTGCGCGCCAAGGTGCCGCTGCACTTCCTGAATCAGGAAAAGTCGGTGGCCGGCAAGACTGCAGGCGTCGTGATCACCCACGAGCTCAACGAAGTCGAAGTCAGCTGCCTGCCGAAGGACCTGCCGGAATTCATCGAAATCGACCTCGGCTCGCTGGCCGTGGGTGGCATCGTCCACCTGTCGGAGCTGAAGCTGCCGAAGGGCGTGGAAATTCCGGAACTCAAGCTGGGCAAGGAACACGATGTCGCCATCGTGATCGCCAAGCACGGCAAGGAAGAAGCGGTCGACGCCGCTGCTCCGGAAGCTGCCGAAGTGCCGGCCACCAAGGCCGCGAAGAAGGAAGAGAAGTAATCGTCTCTGCCCGGCGCGCTTCACGGCGCGCCGGTGCATGGCGACTTACTCGCTTCATCGATGGCAGGCTTGCGCCTCATCGTCGGGCTGGGCAACCCCGGACCCGAACACACCCGGACCCGGCACAACGCCGGGTTCTGGTTTGTTGACGCCCTGGCAGAAAAACTGGGCGGGCGTTTCGGCCTCGAGTCGAAGCTGTTCGGCGAAACCGCCAAGGTCGAAATCGCAGGCCAGAATGTGTGGCTGCTGAAGCCGGCCACGTTCATGAACCTCTCCGGCAAGTCGGTCACCGCCGCGCTGCGCTACTGGAAGATCGAGCCGGAAGAAGCGCTGGTCGCGCACGACGAACTGGATCTGCCGGCGGGTACGCCGCGCCTCAAGTTCGACGGCGGCGCCGGCGGCCAGAACGGCATCCGCGACATCGTGCGTCTGCTCGGCCATGGCAAGTTCGGGCGCCTGCGCATCGGCATCGGCCATCCCGGGCATAAGGACCGCGTCACGCCGTGGGTGCTGGGCAAACCCGGCCGCGATGACGAAGCCGCGATCCTGCGCGCCATCGACGATGCGATCGATGTATTGCCGCTCGCCGTGTCAGGCGATTTCAACGAAGCGATGAAGCGGCTCAATACCGCCAAGGCGTGATTCGGGAGTGGGGATTCGCGTTCGCGAGTCTCCAATCCCGAGTCTCGAGTTTTCCCCGGAGTTTTCCATGGGCATCAAATGCGGCATCGTCGGCCTGCCCAACGTCGGCAAGTCCACCCTGTTCAACGCGCTGACCAAGGCGGGTATCGCCGCGGCCAATTTCCCGTTCTGCACGATCGAGCCGAACGTCGGTGTCGTGCCGGTGCCGGATCTGCGCCTCAATGCGTTGAGTGAGATCGTCAAGCCGCAGAAGTGCATCCCGACCGCTGTCGAATTTGTCGACATCGCCGGTCTGGTCGCCGGTGCGGCGAGCGGCGAAGGCCTGGGCAACAAGTTCCTCGCGCATATCCGCGAAGTCGATGCGATCACCCACGTCGTGCGTTGCTTCGAGCATCCCGATGTTATCCACGTCGCCAACAAGGTCGACCCTATCGCCGATATCGAAACCATCGATACCGAACTCGCGCTAGCTGACCTGGAATCGGTGGAAAAGGCCTTGCAGCGCGCCGAGCGCTCGGCCAAGACCGGCGACAAGGACGCGAAGGCGCGCGTGGAAGTGCTGTCGCGCATTCGCACCGGTCTCGATGCAGGCAAACCGGCGCGTGCGCTGGACTTGTCCGATGACGACAGGACGCTGGTGCGCGATCTGTTCCTGCTCACGTTGAAGCCGGTGATGTACGTCGCGAACGTGCTGGAAGACGGTTTCGAGAACAACCCGCACCTCGACGCTGTGCGTGCACGTGCTGTCGAAGAGCGCGCTGAAGTCGTGCCGGTGTCGGCGGCGATCGAGGAGGAGCTGAGCCAGCTCGATGATGCTGATCGCGATGCATTCCTGAAGGATCTCGGCTTGGATGAGCCTGGCCTCAATCGCGTGATCCGTGCGGCCTACAAGCTGCTAGGCCTGCAGACCTACTTCACGGCAGGCGTGAAGGAAGTGCGCGCTTGGACGGTGAAGGCCGGTTCGACCGCGCCGCAGGCTGCGGCTGTGATCCACACCGACTTCGAAAAGGGTTTCATCCGCGCAGAGACCATCGGGTACGACGACTTCATCAAGTACAAGGGCGAGTCCGGTGCCCGCGATGCCGGTCGCCTGCGCCTGGAAGGCAAGGAATACCGCGTCCAGGAAGGCGACGTGCTGCATTTCCGCTTCAACGTCTGATGCGGGGCAGGGCTGAAAAATAGTTTGCGCGAATGCGTTGACTTCCTTGGTCCTCCTCACCAAAATAGCGGGCTCTTCGGAGGGATACCCAAGCGGCCAACGGGGGCAGACTGTAAATCTGCTGGCTTACGCCTTCGGTGGTTCGAATCCACCTCCCTCCACCACTTTCCAATTCATCGGAAGGCGGTAGAAGTAAAATTGCAGTACCCGGGTGTCTTACCAACAGCCGGCGCTCCAAAGGCGGTACGTTCCGGCCCGGTTTGTTGCACAATGCAAGATCCGGCGCGGGAGTAGTTCAATGGTAGAACTGTAGCCTTCCAAGCTACTAGCGCGGGTTCGATTCCCGTCTCCCGCTCCATTGAAGTAGCTCGGCACGTACCACCCGCAAAACTTGCTCACGTAGCTCAGTCGGTAGAGCACCTCCTTGGTAAGGAGGAGGTCGATGGTTCGATTCCATTCGTGAGCACCATCTTCTTGGATCCCGTCTCGGCGGGGTCCGGTTCGGAACCCCGCTTCTGCGGGGTTTTGTCACGTCCCCATCCAAGCAGCACAACGAGAAGCGACAGCCATGGCAAAGGGTAAGTTCGAGCGCACCAAGCCCCACGTAAACGTCGGCACGATCGGTCACGTGGACCACGGCAAGACCACGCTGACGGCAGCGCTGACCAAGGTGGGCGCTGAACGTTTCGGTGGCGAATTCAAGGCATACGACGCGATCGACGCGGCGCCGGAAGAAAAGGCGCGCGGCATCACGATCTCGACCGCACACGTCGAGTACGAAAGCCCGAACCGTCACTACGCGCACGTGGACTGCCCGGGCCACGCCGACTACGTGAAGAACATGATCACCGGTGCCGCCCAGATGGACGGCGCGATTCTGGTGTGCTCGGCCGCTGACGGCCCGATGCCGCAGACGCGCGAGCACATCCTGCTGTCGCGTCAGGTCGGCGTGCCGTACATCGTCGTGTACCTGAACAAGGCCGACATGGTGGACGACGCCGAGCTGCTGGAACTGGTCGAGATGGAAGTGCGTGAACTTCTGTCGAAGTACGAGTTCCCGGGCGATGACACCCCGATCATCCACGGCTCGGCCCGTCTGGCGCTGGAAGGCGACCAGTCGGAAATCGGCGTGCCGTCGATCATCAAGCTGGTCGAGGCGCTGGACACCTGGATCCCGCAGCCGGAACGCGCGATCGACAAGCCGTTCCTGATGCCGGTGGAAGACGTGTTCTCGATCTCGGGCCGCGGCACCGTGGTGACCGGCCGTATCGAGCGCGGCGTGATCAAGGTGGGCGACGAAATCGAAATCGTCGGTATCCGTCCGACCCAGAAGAGCACGGTCACGGGCGTGGAAATGTTCCGCAAGCTGCTGGACCAGGGTCAGGCGGGCGACAACGCTGGTCTGCTGCTGCGCGGCACCAAGCGTGACGACGTGGAGCGCGGCCAGGTGCTGGCCAAGCCGGGTTCGATCACCCCGCACACCGAGTTCGAAGGCGAAGTCTACGTGCTGTCGAAGGACGAAGGCGGCCGTCACACCCCGTTCTTCAAGGGCTACCGTCCGCAGTTCTACTTCCGCACCACCGACATCACCGGTGCGGTGCAGCTGCCGGAAGGCGTGGAAATGGTGATGCCGGGCGACAACATCAAGATGGTGGTCACCCTGATCAACCCGGTGGCGATGGACGAAGGCCTGCGCTTCGCGATCCGCGAAGGCGGTCGTACCGTCGGCGCCGGCGTGGTGGCGAAGATCCTGAAGTAAGTAGCGGTTGTTGCCCGCGCGCTTCGGTGCGCGGCAATGACACTCGTCGCTGACCGGCCTCACGGCTGGTCAGTGCCGAAAAGGGCCCTGGCGGCGCGAGCCGCCATTGCTTTTCCGGAAGCAGCCCAAAGACAATGTTTCAAGCCACACGCCAGTAGCTCAATTGGCAGAGCAGCGGTCTCCAAAACCGCAGGTTGGGGGTTCGAGTCCCTCCTGGCGTGCCAAGCTTCGAAGATGTACCGGCGGACCGTTCCGCCCCCGACCTCACGGTCGGCAAGACAATCAAGGTGACGCGGCTTCGGGTCGCGCAATGGACCGAATGAACAGCAAGGTCGAACAACCCGGCTCGTCGGCCTCCGGCGGCGACATCGTCAAATACGTGCTGGCGATAGCCCTCGTTGCCGCAGGTGTGTTCGCGTTCTACTGGTTCAGCGACTGGGCGACGACCCTGCGCGGGCTGGCTGTGGCCGGCGGCCTGATCGCGGGCGCCGTGGTCTTCCTGACCACCGCCAAGGGCGTCCAGACTCGCGAATTCCTTTCGGAGTCCCGCTTCGAATTGCGCAAGGTGGTCTGGCCGACCCGCCAGGAAGCCTGGCGCACCACCCTGGTGGTGATAGCGGCCGTGGCCATCCTGAGCCTGATCCTCGCCGGCATTGACGTGGTCATCCAGGCCGCGGTCAAGTTCCTGCTCGAGCGCTAAGGAGAGAAGTGGTGTCCGAAGGCAACAACAAGCGCTGGTACGTCGTTCACGCCTATTCCGGCTTCGAGAAGTCCGTGGCGCAGGCGCTGCGTGACCGCATCGTCCGCGACGGCATGCAGGACCGCTTCGGCGACGTCCTGGTCCCGACTGAAGAGGTCGTGGAAATGCGCTCCGGCCAGAAGCGCCGTTCCGAGCGCAAGTTTTTCCCGGGCTACGTCCTGGTCCAGATCGCCACGCATGACGAAGCCGGCATTCCGCGCATCGACAACGAAAGCTGGCACCTGATCAAGGAGACCCCGAAGGTGATGGGCTTCATCGGTGGCACCGCCGATCGTCCGTTGCCGATCAAGGATTCCGAGGCCGAAGCCATCCTGCAGCGCGTTCAGGAAGGCGTTGAAAAGCCCAAGCCGAAAGTCCTGTTCGAACCGGGCGAAATGGTCCGCGTCACCGATGGCCCGTTCGTCGACTTCAATGGCGTGGTCGAAGAAATCAACTACGAAAAGAGCCGCCTGCGCGTGGCCGTGCTGATCTTCGGCCGTTCGACCCCGGTCGAGCTGGAGTTCGGTCAGGTCGAAAAGGCCAAGTAGGCGCCGCGGTAGGTCGACAGTTGCGACTTCGGTCGCGCCGTCGCCACGGCTGGCTATGCCGGGCAATGGGGCTGATTTTTCGGTCCCGGCAAGGCCCCAAAAACCTGCTATACTCGCCGGCTCGCTGCCCCAGGCGCGAGCCATCCGGAACCGCAGCCGCCTCTCCAGGCGGCTGTCGGCGTCTGGAAAACCCGCAAAACGTGAAGCCGGGACACGCGATTTTCCCGGTCCGATGGGGAGCCTGAACGTCAGGCGCTAGCACCCGGAGAGAAAAAATGGCTAAGAAAGTAGTTGGCTACATCAAGCTTCAGGTTAAGGCCGGTCAGGCCAACCCGTCGCCGCCGGTGGGTCCCGCCCTCGGTCAGCGCGGCCTGAACATCATGGAGTTCTGCAAAGCGTTCAACGCCGCGACCTCCAAGCTCGAGCCGGGTCTGCCGACCCCGGTCATCATCACCGCGTACTCCGACCGTACGTTCACCTTCGTCACCAAGTCGACTCCGGCTTCGGTGCTGCTGAAGAAGGCCGCTGGCATCCAGTCCGGCTCGAAGCGCCCGAACACCGAGAAGGTGGGCAAGGTCACCCGCAAGCAGCTCGAAGACATCGCCAAGGCGAAGGAAGCCGATCTGACTGCGGCCGATCTGGACGCTGCGGTGAAGACGATTGCGGGTTCGGCCCGTTCCATGGGTCTGGTGGTGGAGGGCTAATCACATGGCAATGAACAAGCGACAGAAGGCCATCCTGGCCGCCGTGGTTCCGGGCAAGGCCTATGGCTTTGACGAAGCCGTCAAGATCATCAAGAACGCCACCAAGGCCAAGTTCGTCGAGTCCGTCGACGTCGCCGTGCGCCTGGGCGTGGACGCGAAGAAGTCCGACCAGCAGGTCCGCGGTTCGACCGTGCTGCCGGCCGGTACCGGCAAGACCGTGCGCGTGGCCGTGTTCGCCCCGGCCGGTGCCAAGGCTGACGAAGCCCTGGCCGCTGGCGCCGACATCGTCGGTATGGACGATCTGGCCGAGAAGATGATGGCCGGCGACCTGAACTACGACGTGGTCATCGCGACTCCGGACGCCATGCGCGTCGTCGGTAAGCTGGGTCAGGTCCTGGGCCCGCGCGGCCTGATGCCGAACCCGAAGGTCGGCACCGTCTCGCCGAACGCGGCCGAAGCCGTGAAGAACGCGAAGGGTGGCCAGGTCCGCTACCGCACCGACAAGGCCGGCATCATCCACTGCACCATCGGCAAGGCTTCGTTCGCCGACGCCGACCTGAAGGGCAACCTCGAAGCGCTGCTGCATGACCTGATCAAGGCCAAGCCGGCGACCTCGAAGGGTCAGTACCTGCAGAAGATCGCGATCAGCTCGACCATGGGCCCCGGCGTGACCGTGGACCAGGCTTCGCTGGCACTGAAGTAATTCGTTTCAGGCGGATGGCGCTTGCGCCATCCGCAACGTTTTTGAGGGCGCCGCCGAGGACTCCGTTCCGAAGCGAGCCGTCAAAGACCGCAGGCGCGGTCAGCGCGTGACGACGACGGGCAGGGAGCTCGTACTGGCAAGGAATCGCCGTCGCCACCAGCGGGATCGCTTAATCCAGCTTTGGAAAGCCTGCGTAGATGGTGCAGCCCCCTCTGGAAATTCCGGAAGGGCCACCACCGGGATGCGCAAGCATCCCCGGCGTCAGGGAAGGCGCCGCCCAGGACCGCAAGCGGCAGGAGCCGTGAGCGGAGTTCAATTGGAGGAGTGCAATGGCTCTCAATCTGTCTCAGAAGCAAGATGTAGTCGCAGAGGTGGCTGAAATCGCCGCCAAGGCGCACTCCTTGGTCGCAGCCGAGTACGCGGGCACCACGGTCAGTCAGATGACCGCGATGCGCAAGAAGGCCCGCGAAACCGGTGTGTTCTTGAAGGTTGTCAAGAACACGCTGGCCGCGCGTGCCGTCGCCGGTACCGAGTTCGAGGTCGTCAAGGACGCCCTCACCGGTCCGCTGCTGTATGCGTTCTCGCTGGAAGAACCCGGCGCTGCCGGTCGTCTGATCAAGGAAGCGTCGAAGGGTAACGACAAGCTCAAGGCCAAGGTCGTGTCGGTGGAAGGCAAGCTCCTGCCCGCCGCGCACGTCGAAGTCCTGGCCTCGCTGCCGACCCGCGAACAGGCCCTGGCCATGCTGGCCCGCGTCCTCGCCGAACCCGCAAGCATGTTTGCCCGCGCCGTCAAGGCCGTGGCCGACAAGCAGGGCGGTGGCGAAGCCGCCCCGGCAGAAGCTGCCGCGGAAGCCTGAGTTCGCTGACGCGACTTTCTAACCGATTCGCAAGATCACAAATTTCCAGAGGTAATTAAAAATGTCCCTTTCCAACGAACAGATCGTTGACGCCATCGCCGCCAAGTCGCTGATGGAAGTGATGGACCTGGTCAAGGCCATCGAAGAGAAGTTCGGCGTCACCGCCGCTGCCCCGGTCATGATGGCCGGTCCGGCCGCTGCCGCTGCTCCGGTCGAAGAGCAGACCGAATTCACCGTCGTGCTGAAGAGCGCCGGCGAAAAGAAGGTCGACGTGATCAAGGCCGTCCGCGCCATCACCGGCCTGGGCCTGAAGGAAGCCAAGGACCTCACCGAGGCCGGTGGCGTCCTGAAGGATGCCGTGTCGAAGGACGACGCTGCCAAGTTCAAGAAGGAACTGGAAGCTGCTGGCGCGACCGTCGAGGTCAAGTAAGCAGTATCCGTGTCGCCGGATTTCATCGGCGACCACTGAAGGCTGGGGCCGTAAGGTCCCGGCCTTTGGCCGTTGTTGAAGTGTTGTTGTCCGGATGGCGGCGCGCGGCGCCGTAATCCGGGGTTTCAGATTCAGGCAGTCCGGAAGTCGCTTCGCTCCGTCCGGATCCAGGCAATGCAGCGAAGCAGGAAATCCAACCTGAGTTGGTAGTTGGAAGCAGCTGTAGAGGGCGTGCGGGTGCCGGCAATACCCGCGGCTTCCAACTGACAGTTCAAATCTCTCCCTAGGGATTTGTGATTCGAGATTAGAGATTCGTCAAAAGCCAAACGCCGTCATCCCGAGCACAGCGCGGGAACTGCTTTGGCTGTTGTCCCAAAACAGCAGCTCTCTCGCTGTGATCGGGGTGACAAAAAACGATTCCCGAATCCCGGTTCCCAACTCCCGGCTCCAAAACAGAGGCGGCAGCTCCCCATGACGACAGCTTCCAAAACGAACTATTCGTTCACCGAAAAGAAGCGCATCCGCAAGAATTTCGGCAAGCGCCGGTCGATTCTCGAAGTTCCCTTCCTGCTCGCGATCCAGGTCGATTCCTATCGCGAATTCCTGCAGGAAAACGCCGACCCCGCCAAGCGCGACGACAAGGGTCTGCATGCAGCGCTGAAGTCGGTGTTCCCGATCGTCAGCTACAGCGGCAACGCCGCGCTGGAATACGTCGGCTACAAGCTGGGCGACCCGCCGTTCGACGAGCGCGAGTGCCGTAACCGCGGCCTGTCCTATGGCGCCCCGCTGCGCGTGACCGTGCGCCTGGTGATCTACGACCGTGAGTCGTCGACCAAGGCCATCAAGTACGTGAAGGAGCAAGAGGTCTACATGGGCGAAATTCCGCTCATGACCGGCAACGGCACCTTCATCGTCAACGGTACCGAGCGCGTCATCGTCTCGCAGCTGCACCGTTCGCCGGGCGTGTTCTTCGACCACGACCGTGGCAAGACGCACAGCTCGGGCAAGCTGCTGTACAGCGCCCGCATCATTCCTTACCGCGGCTCGTGGCTGGACTTCGAGTTCGACCCGAAGGACGCGCTGTTCACCCGTATCGACCGTCGCCGCAAGCTGCCGGTGACCGTGCTGCTGCGCGCGCTCGGTTACAACAACGAAGAAATGCTCGCGCAGTTCTTCGAAATCAACACCTTCCACATCGATCCGAAGGAAGGCGTCCAGCTCGAACTGGTGCCGGAACGCTTGCGTGGCGAAACCCTCGACTTCGACCTCGCCGATGGCGACAAGGTCATCGTCGAAGCGGGCCGCCGCATCACCGCGCGCCACGTCAAGCAGCTCGAAGCCTCGGGTATCGCCGCGCTGTCGGTGCCGGATAGCTACCTGATCGGTCGCATCCTCTCGCACGACGTCGTCGACCCGAACACCGGCGAACTGCTGGCGCTGGCCAACGACGAGATCAACGACGACCATCTGGCCAAGTTCCGCAAGGGCGGCGTTGCCGCCGTCGGCACGCTGTGGGTCAACGACCTCGACCGCGGTGCGTACCTGTCGCACACGCTGCGCATCGATTCGACCAAGACGCAGCTCGAAGCGCTGGTCGAGATCTACCGCATGATGCGTCCGGGCGAACCGCCGACCAAGGACGCCGCGCAGAATCTGTTCCACAACCTGTTCTTCACCTTCGAGCGCTACGACCTGTCGGGCGTGGGCCGGATGAAGTTCAACCGTCGCCTCGGCCGCAAGGAAGTCACCGGCGCCTCGGTGCTGTACGACGCGAAGTACTTCGCCGAGCGCAAGGACGAAGAGTCGGTCCGCCTGCGCGAAGCGTGCGGCGGCATGTCCGACATCCTCGACGCGATCCGCGTCCTGACCGAGATCCGCAACGGTCGCGGCGTGGTCGACGACATCGACCACCTGGGCAACCGCCGCGTGCGTTCGGTCGGCGAAATGGCCGAGAACGTGTTCCGCGTCGGCCTGGTCCGCGTCGAGCGCGCCGTCAAGGAACGCCTGTCGATGGCCGAGTCCGAAGGCCTGACCCCGCAGGAACTGATCAACGCCAAGCCGGTGGCCGCCGCGATCAAGGAATTCTTCGGTTCCTCGCAGCTGTCGCAGTTCATGGACCAGAACAACCCGCTGTCGGAAGTGACGCACAAGCGTCGCGTCTCCGCGCTGGGTCCGGGCGGTCTGACCCGCGAGCGCGCCGGCTTCGAAGTGCGCGACGTGCATCCGACCCACTACGGCCGCGTCTGCACCATCGAAACTCCGGAAGGCCCGAACATCGGCCTGATCAACTCGCTGGCCGTGTTCGCGCGCACCAACCGCTACGGCTTCCTCGAGACGCCGTACCGCAAGGTCGTGGACGGTCGCGTCACCGACGACGTCGAGTACCTGTCGGCGATCGAGGAAAACGAGTACGTGATCGCGCAGGCCAACGCGCCGCGCGACGAGAAGGGCCAGATCACCGCCCAGTTCGTCGACTGCCGCTTCGCGGGTGAGTCGCTGCTGAAGCCGCCGAGCGAGATCCACTTCATGGACGTCTCGCCGATGCAGACCGTGTCGGTCGCGGCCGCGCTCGTGCCGTTCCTCGAGCACGACGACGCGAACCGCGCACTGATGGGCGCGAACATGCAGCGCCAGGCCGTTCCGACGCTGAAGGCGCAGAAGCCGCTGGTCGGCACGGGCATCGAGCGCGCCGTGGCGCGCGACTCGGGCGTGACCGTGAATGCTCTTCGTGGCGGCGTGATCGAGCAGATCGACGCGGCCCGCATCGTGGTCAAGGTCAACGAGAGCGAGATCACGGACGAGCACGACGCCGGCGTCGACATCTACAACCTGATCAAGTACACGCGTTCCAACCAGAACACCTGTATCAACCAGTCTCCGCTGGTGAAGGTGGGCAACGTGGTTGCGCGCGGCGACGTGCTGGCCGACGGTCCTTCGACCGACATCGGCGAGCTCGCGCTGGGTCAGAACATGCTGATCGCGTTCATGCCGTGGAACGGCTACAACTTCGAAGACTCGATCCTGCTCTCCGAGCGCGTGGTCGAAGAGGATCGTTACACCACGATCCACATCGAAGAACTGACCGTCCAGGCGCGCGACACCAAGCTCGGGCCGGAAGAAATCTCCGCCGACATCCCGAACGTCTCCGAGCAGGCGCTGAACCGCCTCGATGAGTCGGGCGTGGTGTACATCGGTGCGGAAGTCCGCGCAGGCGACATCCTGGTCGGCAAGGTCACGCCGAAGGGCGAAAGCCAGCTGACTCCGGAAGAGAAGCTGCTGCGCGCGATCTTCGGCGAGAAGGCGTCCGACGTGAAGGACAGCTCGCTGCGCGTGCCCCCGGGCATGGACGGCGTCGTCATCGACGTGCAGGTCTTCACCCGCGACGGCATCGAGAAGGACAAGCGTGCGCGTCAGATCGAAGAGTCCGAAATCAAGCACGTCAAGAAGGATTTCGACGACCAGTTCCGCATCCTCGAAGCGGCTATCTATGACCGCCTGCGTTCGCAGCTGATCGGCAAGACCGCCAACGGCGGCGCCGGTCTGAAGAAGGGCGACACCGTTACCTCGCTGGTGCTGGATGGCCTGTCCAAGAAGGATTGGTTCACCCTGCGCATGAAGGACGACGACGCCGTCGAAGCCATCGAGCGCGCGCAGAAGCAGATCGAAGCGCACGAGAAGGAGTTCGAGAAGCGGTTCCAGGACAAGCGCGGCAAGATCACCCAGGGCGACGACCTCGCGCCGGGCGTGCTGAAGATGGTCAAGGTGTTCCTGGCCGTGAAGCGCCGCATCCAGCCGGGCGACAAGATGGCCGGCCGTCACGGCAACAAGGGCGTGGTGTCGACGATCGTTCCGGTCGAAGACATGCCGTACATGGCCGATGGCAGCACCGTCGACATCGTGCTGAACCCGCTGGGCGTGCCGTCGCGTATGAACATCGGCCAGGTGCTGGAAGTGCATCTGGGCTGGGCCGCGAAGGGGCTGGGCAAGAAGATCCAGCGCATGCTCGAGTCGCAGCAGAAGATCGCTGACCTGCGCAAGTTCCTGGATGAGATCTACAACCACGACACCAAGGTGACCGGCGAAGAGCGCGTCGACTTGAGCCAGTTCAGCGATCAGGAACTGCTCACGCTGGCGAAGAACCTCACCGACGGCGTGCCGATGGCCACCCCGGTGTTCGACGGCGCGGCCGAGGCCGAGATCAAGAAGATGCTTGAACTCGCCGAGCTGCCGTTGAGCGGCCAGACCCAGCTGTTCGATGGCCGCACGGGCGAACCGTTCGATCGCCAGACCACGGTCGGCTACATGCACATGCTGAAGCTGAACCACCTGGTCGACGACAAGATGCACGCGCGCTCGACCGGTCCGTACTCGCTCGTCACCCAGCAGCCGCTGGGCGGCAAGGCGCAGTTCGGCGGCCAGCGTTTCGGCGAAATGGAAGTCTGGGCGCTGGAAGCCTACGGCGCGGCCTACACCCTGCAGGAAATGCTGACGGTGAAGTCCGACGACGTGCAGGGCCGCAACCAGATGTACAAGAACATCGTCGACGGCGAGTACGAGATGGTTGCCGGCATGCCGGAGTCCTTCAACGTGCTGGTGAAGGAAATCCGCTCGCTCGCGATCAACATGGAGCTGGAAGAGAACTGAGCCACAGGCGGGAAGCGCAGCGCACCGCGCGCTTCCCGTCCCATTGATTCAGCGATCCACAGCCCTCGACGAATTACTCCTTCCGGAGAAAACAAATGAAAGACCTGCTTAATCTCTTCAATCAGCAGCGCCCCGCGATCGACTTCGATGCGATCAAGATTGCGCTGGCTTCGCCGGACCTGATCCGCTCGTGGTCCTACGGCGAAGTGAAGAAGCCGGAAACAATCAACTACCGTACCTTCAAGCCGGAACGCGACGGCCTGTTCTGCGCCGCGATCTTCGGTCCGATCAAGGACTACGAGTGCCTGTGCGGCAAGTACAAGCGCATGAAGCACCGCGGCGTGGTCTGCGAAAAGTGCGGTACCGAAGTGACGCTGGCCAAGGTGCGCCGTGAGCGCATGGGCCACATCGACCTGGCTTCGCCGGTTGCGCACATCTGGTTCCTGAAGTCGCTGCCGTCGCGCATCGGCCTGATGCTCGACATGACCCTGCGCGACATCGAGCGCATCCTGTACTTCGAAGCCTATGTGGTGACGGAGCCGGGCCTGACCCCGATGGAACGCGGCATGCTGCTCAACGAAGAGCAGTACCTGCAGGCGCGTCAGGAACACGGCGACGACTTCGAAGCTGCGATGGGCGCCGAAGCCGTTTACGACCTGCTGCGCACGATCGACCTGCAGTCGGAAATGATCCAGCTGAAGGAAGACATCGCTTCCACCGGTTCGGAAACCAAGCTCAAGCGTCTGACCAAGCGCATCAAGCTGGTCGAAGCCTTCCTCGAATCCGGCAATCGTCCGGAGTGGATGGTCATGACCGTGCTGCCGGTGCTGCCGCCGGACCTGCGTCCGCTGGTGCCGCTGGACGGTGGCCGCTTTGCGACGTCGGATCTGAACGATCTCTACCGCCGCGTCATCAACCGTAACAACCGCCTGCGCCGCCTGCTCGAACTCAATGCGCCCGACATCATCGTGCGTAATGAAAAGCGCATGCTGCAGGAATCGGTCGACGCCCTGATGGACAACGGCCGTCGTGGCCGCGCCATCACCGGCACCAACAAGCGCCCGCTCAAGTCGCTGGCCGACATGATCAAGGGCAAGCAGGGTCGCTTCCGTCAGAACCTGCTCGGCAAGCGCGTCGACTACTCGGGCCGTTCGGTCATCGTGGTCGGCCCGTACCTGAAGCTGCACCAGTGCGGCCTGCCGAAGAAGATGGCGCTCGAGCTGTTCAAGCCCTTCATCTTCGCCAAGCTGCAGCGCCGCGGTCTCGCGACCACGATCAAGGCCGCCAAGAAGCTGGTCGAGCGCGAAGAGCCGATGGTGTGGGACATCCTCGAAGAGGTGATCCGCGAACATCCGGTGCTGCTGAACCGCGCCCCGACCCTGCACCGTCTCGGCATCCAGGCGTTCGAGCCAGTGCTGATCGAAGGCAAGGCGATCCAGCTGCATCCGCTCGTGTGTACGGCCTTCAACGCCGACTTCGACGGTGACCAGATGGCCGTGCACGTGCCGCTCTCGCTGGAAGCCCAGCTGGAAGCGCGTGCGCTGATGATGGCGTCGAACAACATCCTGTCGCCGGCGAACGGCGAGCCGATCATCGTACCGTCGCAGGACGTCGTGCTCGGCCTGTACTACATGACCCGCGCCCTGGAGAACAAGGCGGGCGAGGGCATGGCGTTCGCTAACGTCGCCGAAGTCAAGCGCGCCTACGACAACCGCGCCGTGCAACTGCACGCCAAGTGCAAGGTGCGCATCACCGAAACGGTGGTCGCCGAAGACGGCTCGCGTTCGCAGAAGACCTCGATCGTCGACACCACCGTCGGCCGTGCACTGCTGCGTGAAATCTTGCCGGAAGGCCTGCCGTTCGCGCTGGCGAATGTCGAGTTGACCAAGAAGAACATCTCGCGCCTGATCAACTCGTGCTACCGCATGCTCGGCCTGAAGGACACCGTGGTGTTCGCTGACCAGCTGATGTACACGGGCTTCAGCTACGCGACCCGTGCGGGCGTGTCGATCGGTATCGACGACATGAAGATCCCGGCCGAGAAGAAGGGCATCCTGGACGAAGCCGAGCAGGAAGTGCTCGACATCCAGCAGCAGTACCAGTCGGGTCTGGTCACCGCCGGCGAGCGTTACAACAAGGTCGTCGACATCTGGTCGCGTACCAATGAGCGCGTCGCCAAGGCGATGATGGACACGATCGGTACCGACTCGGTGACCAACGCCAAGGGCGAGACGGTCCCGCAGAAGTCGATGAACTCGATCTACATCATGGCCGACTCGGGCGCGCGTGGTTCGCAGGCCCAGATCCGTCAGCTCGCCGGCATGCGCGGCCTGATGGCCAAGCCGGACGGCTCGATCATCGAGACGCCGATCACCGCGAACTTCCGCGAAGGCCTGAACGTTCTGCAGTACTTCATCTCGACCCACGGTGCTCGTAAGGGTCTTGCCGATACGGCACTGAAGACCGCGAACTCCGGTTACCTGACCCGTCGTCTCGTCGACGTGGCACAGGACGTGGTGATCACCGAGACCGATTGCGGCACGCTCGACGGCCTGATGATGACCCCGATCGTGGAAGGCGGCGACGTAGTCGAGCCGCTGCGCGACCGCGTGCTGGGCCGCGTCGTGGCCGAAGACGTGTTCCTGCCGGGCAACGACGAGGATCCGATCGTCACCCGCAACACCCTGCTCGACGAAGCCTGGGTGCAGAACCTCGAAGACGCCGGCGTACAGGCGATCAAGGTGCGTTCGACCATCACCTGCCAGAGCTCGTTCGGCGTGTGCTCGCACTGCTACGGCCGCGACCTCGGCCGCGGCCATCTGGTCAACCACGGCGAAGCGGTCGGCGTCGTCGCCGCGCAGTCGATCGGTGAGCCGGGTACCCAGCTGACCATGCGTACGTTCCATATCGGTGGTGCGGCGTCGCGTGCGGCCGCCATCGACAACGTGACGGTCAAGACCACGGGTTCGGTCAAGTACAACAACCTCAAGTTCGTCGAACACAGCCAGGGTCACCGCGTGGCCGTGTCGCGTTCGGGCGAACTGTCGGTCCTCGACAGCCACGGCCGCGAGCGCGAGCGCTATAAGTTGCCGTACGGCGCGACCATCGCGGTCAAGGACGGCGCGGAAATCAAGGCCGGCCAGCAGGTCGCCAACTGGGATCCGCATAACCATCCGATCGTGTCGGAAGTGGCCGGCTTCATCCGTTTCATCGACTTCGTCGACGGCGTCACCGTCATCGAGAAGACCGACGAACTGACCGGCCTGGCTTCGCGCGAAATCACCGATCCGAAGCGCCGCGGCTCGCAGGGTAAGGACCTGCGTCCGATCGTCCGCATCGTCGACAAGAACGGCAAGGACCTGCAGATCCCGGGTACCGACCTGCCGGCGCAGTACCTGCTGCCGCCGCGCTCGATCGTGAACCTGCAGGACGGCGCAGCGGTCGGCGTGGGTGACGTGGTCGCCAAGATCCCGCAGGAAGCGTCGAAGACCCGCGACATCACCGGTGGTCTGCCGCGCGTGGCCGACCTGTTCGAAGCGCGCAAGCCGAAGGACCCGGCGATCCTCGCCGAGATCTCGGGCGTCGTTTCGTTCGGCAAGGACACCAAGGGCAAGCAGCGCCTGATCATCAAGCCGGTCGACGGTGACGAGCACGAAGAGCTGATCCCGAAGTACCGCCAGATCATCGTGTTCGAAGGTGAGCACGTGGAGAAGGGCGAGACCGTAGTGGACGGCGAACCGAGCCCGCAGGACATCCTGCGTCTGCTGGGTGTCGAGCCGCTGGCCGTGTACCTGACCAAGGAAATCCAGGACGTCTACCGCCTGCAGGGCGTGAAGATCAACGACAAGCACATCGAGGTGATCGTTCGCCAGATGCTGCGCAAGGTCGAGATCACCGACGCCGGCGACAGCAAGTTCCTCAATGGCGAGCAGGTCGAGCGCCAGCGCTTCGTCGAGGAAAATGCGCGTCTGCTGTCCAAGGGCGAGATCCTGACCAAGGCCGATCCGGTCCTGCTGGGTATCACCAAGGCCTCGCTGGCGACCGAGTCGTTCATCTCGGCGGCTTCGTTCCAGGAGACCACCCGCGTACTCACCGAGGCAGCGGTCCGCGGTACCCGTGACGGCCTGCGCGGCCTGAAGGAGAACGTGATCGTCGGTCGCCTGATCCCGGCCGGTACTGGTCTGGCCTACCACACCCAGCGCCGCCGCTCGGCCTCCGGTCTGACCGACTCCGAGCTGGAGACCCTGGCGGGTGGTCCGTCCATCGAGGCTCCGGCCGCGGTGCAAGGTGCCGAAGCCGAGGCTTCGACCGAAGAGTAAGCGGTATCGCGCCCCCACCGTTCAGGCGGGGGTCCCCGACTTCGCCCCATGGGTTGACGAAGGGAGGCAGGGCACCGTGGGGTGCCCTGCTACAAATCGAGAAAAAAGCACGCTATACTTGCGCGCTTTCCGACGACCGCGCCTTTGGGCCGGGACGTCCAGATCACCAAAAGAGGTCGCAGGAAGCGCCTCGTGTTGGGCCCAGGGTAGGGCGGGATCGCTGAGTTTCCCGGGCGCGCGTGCGCGTTTCGGGCAGATAGTCCGCGCTGGCGACAAACGCCAGGCGCGGGCTATGTGTTTTCGTCTCGGCGGTCCGGAGCATTCCGGGCTGCCGATCGTTTTTCAGAAGTTTCATCCCAGGCTCCGGCCTTCAATCAAAGAGTCACAGATGGCGACGATCAATCAGCTGGTACGCAAGCCGCGTAACCCTGAAACCTACAAGAGCACCTCGCCGGCGCTCGCGAATTGCCCGCAGCGTCGTGGCGTTTGCACCCGCGTTTACACCACCACCCCGAAGAAGCCGAACTCGGCGCTCCGTAAGGTGGCCAAGGTGCGTCTCACCAACGGTTACGAAGTCATTTCGTACATCGGTGGCGAAGGCCACAACCTGCAGGAACACTCCGTGGTGCTGATCCGCGGCGGCCGCGTGAAGGATCTTCCGGGTGTGCGTTACCACACCGTGCGTGGCTCGCTCGACGCCGCCGGTGTGACCAAGCGTCGCCAGGGCCGTTCGAAGTACGGCGCCAAGCGTCCGAAGAAGTCCTAATCGGGCTTAGAAAGATTTCGCGCCGTTGCGCCGCAACGGCTTCGTCAAAAGATTTAGCTAAAGGTACGCACCATGTCGCGTAAAGGTTCCACCCCGCAGCGTTCGGTTCTGCCCGATCCCAAGCACGGCAGCGAGACGATCGCGCGCTTCATCAACATGGTCATGCAGAGTGGCAAGAAGTCGATCGCTGAAAAGATCGTCTATGGCGCCATGGACGTGATCAGTGAAAAGAACGCCAATGCCGTCGAGTTGATCGAAAAGGCCCTGGGCAACGTGTCCCCGGCCGTCGAGGTCAAGTCCCGCCGTGTCGGTGGCGCGACCTATCAGGTCCCGGTCGAAGTGCGCTCTTCCCGCCGTCTCGCTCTGGCGATGCGCTGGCTGATCGACTCGGCTCGCAAGCGTGGCGAAAACAGCATGCCGCGCAAGCTGGCTGCTGAACTCCTGGATGCTTCCGAAAACCGTGGTGGCGCGATCAAGAAGCGCGAAGAAACCCACCGCATGGCGGAAGCGAACAAGGCGTTCGCTCACTACCGCTGGTAATCCGGATGCCGCGCCTGGCGCGGCTCCTGAAACCAGTACGTGCTGCCGTGGCGACGTGGTCGTCGCCCGGCAAACCGGAAGCCGCCGCGAGGCGGCATCTGGCCATCTGCAGATCGCACCAGATCGCAAACTAAAGAGAGTGTCCCGTGGCACGCACCACTCCCCTCGAGCGTTACCGCAACTTCGGCATCATGGCCCACATCGATGCCGGCAAGACCACCACGTCTGAACGCATCCTGTTCTACACCGGCGTCAGCCACAAGATCGGCGAAGTGCACGAAGGTGCCGCGACGATGGACTGGATGGAGCAGGAGCAGGAGCGTGGCATCACCATTACGTCGGCCGCTACGACCGCGTTCTGGAAGGGCATGGACAAGTCCCTGCCGGAGCACCGTCTCAACATCATCGACACCCCCGGACACGTCGACTTCACCATCGAAGTTGAGCGCTCGCTGCGCGTGCTCGACGGCGCGGTGTTCGTGCTGTGTGCCGTCGGTGGCGTGCAGCCGCAGTCTGAGACCGTGTGGCGCCAGGCCAACCGTTACTCGGTGCCGCGCATGGCGTTCGTCAACAAGATGGACCGCACCGGCGCCAACTTCGACAAGGTCGTCGAACAGCTGAAGTCGCGCCTGGGCGCGTACGCTGTGCCGATGCAGGTGCCGATCGGCGCCGAAGACGGCTTCGAGGGCGTGGTCGACCTGCTCAAGATGAAGGCCATCCACTGGGATGTCGCCTCGCAGGGCACCAAGTTCGAATACGGCGACATCCCGGCCGAGCTGCAGAGCAAGGCCGAGGAAGCGCGCAGCTTCATGGTCGAAGCCGCCGCCGAAGCGTCCGAAGAGCTGATGGAGAAGTACCTGGGTGGCGAAGAGCTGACCGAAGCTGAGATCATCGAAGGCCTGCGTACGCGCACGCTGAAGGTCGAGATCGTGCCGGTGTTCTGCGGCTCGGCGTTCAAGAACAAGGGCGTGCAGGCCATGCTCGACGGCGTGATCAACCTGCTGCCGTCGCCGGCCGACCGTCCGCCGGTGCAGGGCCTCAACGAAGACGACAAGGAAGACAGCCGCAAGGCGTCGGATTCCGAGCCGTTCTCGGCGCTCGCGTTCAAGATCATGACCGACCCGTTCGTCGGCGCCCTGACGTTCTTCCGCGTCTACTCGGGCGTACTGAACTCGGGCGACCAGGTCTACAACCCGGTCAAGTCGAAGAAGGAACGCATCGGCCGCATCCTGCAGATGCACGCCAACCAGCGCGACGAAATCAAGGAAGTCCGCGCCGGCGACATCGCCGCGGCCGTGGGCCTGAAGGACGTGACCACCGGCGACACGCTGTGCTCGCAGGATCACATCATCACCCTTGAGCGCATGACCTTCCCGGAGCCCGTCATCTCGATGGCGGTCGAACCGAAGACCAAGTCGGACCAGGAAAAGATGGGCATGGCCCTGTCGCGTCTCGCGGCGGAAGATCCCTCGTTCCGCGTTCGTACGGACGAAGAGTCGGGCCAGACCATCATCGCCGGCATGGGCGAGCTGCACCTGGACATCATCGTCGACCGCATGCGTCGCGAGTTCAACGTGGAAGCCAACGTCGGCAAGCCGCAGGTGGCCTACCGCGAAACGATCCGCAAGTCGGACGTCAAGTCGGACTACAAGCACGCCAAGCAGTCGGGTGGTAAGGGTCAGTACGGTCACGTCGTGATCGAACTGTCGCCGATGAACGAAGCCGATCGCGCCCACAAGGACGTCGAGAACGATTTCCTGTTCGTCAACGACATCACCGGCGGTGTGATTCCGAAGGAATTCATCCCGGCGGTCGAGAAGGGCCTGCGCGAAACCATCACCAGCGGTCCGCTGGCTGGCTTCCCGGTCGTCAACGTCAAGGTCAAGCTGGTGTTCGGCTCGTACCACGACGTCGACTCGTCGGAAATGGCGTTCAAGCTCGCCGCGTCGATGGCGTTCAAGGAAGGCTTCCGCAAGGCCGATCCGGTCCTGCTCGAGCCGATGATGAAGGTCGAAGTCGTGACGCCGGAAGACTATGTCGGCGACGTCATGGGCGACGTGAGCCGCCGTCGCGGTCTGCTGTCCGGTCAGGACGACAGCCCGTCGGGCAAGATCATCAACGCGATGGTGCCGCTGGGCGAAATGTTCGGCTACGCGACCACGCTGCGTTCGATGTCGCAGGGTCGCGCGACCTTCACGATGGAATTCGATCATTACGCTGAAGCGCCGGCCAACATCGCCGACGCGGTGATGAAGAAGTCCTAAGCGGACAGTCCTACGTGGAACGAGAATCCGGCAACGGATTCCCGTTCCAGAATCACAAATCCCGTTTCAACCAAGTACTAAAGAGAGACATACCATGGCTAAGGGTAAGTTCGAGCGCACCAAGCCCCACGTAAACGTCGGCACGATCGGCCACGTGGACCACGGCAAGACCACGCTGACGGCGGCGCTGACGAAGGTGGGCGCTGAACGTTTCGGTGGCGAATTCAAGGCATACGACGCGATCGACGCGGCGCCGGAAGAAAAGGCGCGCGGCATCACGATCTCGACCGCACACGTCGAGTACGAAAGCCCGAACCGTCACTACGCGCACGTGGACTGCCCGGGCCACGCCGACTACGTGAAGAACATGATCACCGGTGCCGCCCAGATGGACGGCGCGATCCTGGTGTGCTCGGCCGCTGACGGCCCGATGCCGCAGACGCGCGAGCACATCCTGCTGTCGCGTCAGGTCGGCGTGCCGTACATCGTCGTGTACCTGAACAAGGCCGACATGGTGGACGACGCCGAGCTGCTGGAACTGGTCGAGATGGAAGTGCGTGAACTTCTGTCGAAGTACGAGTTCCCGGGCGACGACACCCCGATCATCCACGGTTCGGCTCGTCTGGCGCTGGAAGGCGACCAGTCGGAAATCGGCGTGCCGTCGATCATCAAGCTGGTCGAGGCGCTGGACACCTGGATCCCGCAGCCGGAACGCGCGATCGACAAGCCGTTCCTGATGCCGGTGGAAGACGTGTTCTCGATCTCGGGCCGCGGCACCGTGGTGACCGGCCGTATCGAGCGCGGCGTGATCAAGGTGGGCGACGAAATCGAAATCGTCGGTATCCGTCCGACCCAGAAGAGCACGGTCACGGGCGTGGAAATGTTCCGCAAGCTGCTGGACCAGGGTCAGGCGGGCGACAACGCCGGTCTGCTGCTGCGCGGCACCAAGCGTGACGACGTGGAGCGCGGCCAGGTGCTGGCCAAGCCGGGTTCGATCACCCCGCACACCGAGTTCGAAGGCGAAGTCTACGTGCTGTCGAAGGACGAAGGCGGCCGTCACACCCCGTTCTTCAAGGGCTACCGTCCGCAGTTCTACTTCCGCACCACCGACATCACCGGTGCGGTGCAGCTGCCGGAAGGCGTGGAAATGGTCATGCCGGGCGACAACATCAAGATGGTGGTCACCCTGATCAACCCGGTGGCGATGGACGAAGGCCTGCGCTTCGCGATCCGCGAAGGCGGTCGTACCGTCGGCGCCGGCGTGGTGGCGAAGATCCTGAAGTAAGTAGCGGTACGGGTTGTTCCGGCCTGAACCGGCCGGAACAACTCCCGCCGTCGGGTCGGCCGCAGGGCCGGTCAACGTCGGGTTGGGTGGGTGGGCTTGCAAAGGCCCACTGATACCCCCTAGAATGCAAGACCCTCGCGGCCGTCCGTCTATCGGACGACCGCGAACCAGCGAAATGAGGTGCAGGAAGCGCTTCGTTTTCGCCAGACATGGAAATGTCGCGCGGCAGCGCTCCGTCCGTCCCGAAAGATAGTTCGGGGCACTAATGACGGGGCCGTTTGCGCGTTCATCACATCCAGTCTGGGCGGATCGGGCAACCGGTCTGCCTTTGTTTTTGAAGGTTTTCCGGGGTTTGGTGCGATCCCGGCGAAGTTAGAGCACCAAAATCCAGGGGTCCGGCACACCTAGTTGTCGGGCCTGTCGCTCTTTAATGAAGGAGTTTCCGCCATGGCGGACCAAAAGATCCGGATCCGGCTCAAAGCGTACGATCATCGCCTGATCGATCGCTCGGCCAGCGAGATCGTCGAGACGGCCAAGCGTACTGGTGCCCAGGTCAAGGGCCCGATCCCGCTGCCGACCAAGATCGAGCGTTACACCATTCTGACCTCGCCGCACGTCGACAAGGACGCGCGTGACCAGTACGAAACCCGCACGCACAAGCGCGTGCTCGACATCGTCGACCCCAACGACAAGACCGTGGACGCGCTGATGAAGCTCGAGCTCGCGGCGGGCGTCGACGTGCAGATCAAGCTGACCTGAGGACGACCAAGATGAGCGCGAAGAAGTATTCGCTCGGCATCATCGGTCGCAAGGCCGGCATGAGCCGTTTCTTCACCGCCGACGGCAAGTCGGTTCCGGTGACCCTGATTGAAGCCACCCCGAACCGCATCACCCAGATCAAGACGGTCGAATCCGACGGCTACAGCGCCGTGCAGGTGACCGCTGGCGTGAAGCGCGCCTCGCTGCTGAGCAAGCCCGAAGCTGGCCATCTGGCCAAGGCCAAGGTTGAAGCCGGCCGTGGCCTGTGGGAACTGCGCGTCGAAGCCGACCAGATCGGTGGTTTCGAAGTCGGTGGCGAAATCAAGGCTGACATTTTCGAAGCTGGCCAGATCGTCGACGTCCAGGGCGTCACGAAGGGCAAGGGCTTCCAGGGCACCATCAAGCGCTGGAACTTCACCATGGGTGACGCCACCCACGGTAACTCGCTGTCGCATCGCTCGCCGGGCTCCATCGGTCAGCGCCAGACGCCGGGTCGCGTGTTCCCGGGCAAGAAGATGTCCGGCCACATGGGTGACGTGCAGCAGACGACGCAGGGCCTGGAAGTGGTCAAGGTCGACGCCGAGCGCGGCCTGATCGCGATCAAGGGCGCGGTTCCGGGTGCTCCGGGCGGCGACGTGATCGTGCGTCCGTCGAGCAAGGGAGTCTGATCATGGAACTCACCATTACCAATAGCAGCAAGACGCTGTCGGTCTCCGACGCGATCTTCGGTCGCGAATTCAGCGAAGACCTGGTTCACCAGGTTGTCGTTGCCTACCGCAACGCCGGTCGCGCAGGCACCAAGGCGCAGAAGACCCGTGCCGAAGTCAACGGCACGACCAAGAAGTCGAAGAAGCAGAAGGGCGGCGGTGCACGTCACGGCGCTCTGACCGCTCCGATCTTCGTCGGCGGCGGCGTGACCTTCGCGGCCAAGCCGCGCAGCTTCGCGCAGAAGGTCAACCGCAAGATGTACCGCGCCGCGATCGCCGCGATCCTGTCGGAACTGAACCGTCAGGGCCGCATCAAGGTCGTCGAGTCGTTCGACGTCGAAGCCGCGAAGACCTCGGGCCTCGTCGCCAAGCTCAAGGGCCTGGAAGTCGGCAAGCGTCCGCTGATCGTTACCGAAGACGCCAACGAGAATCTGTACCTCTCGGCGCGCAACCTGCCGTACGTCGAAGTGCGTGACGTCCAGGGCCTGGATCCGGTTGCCCTCGTTGGCGCCGACTCGGTCGTGGTCACCGCCGACGCGGTCAAGAAGATCGAGGAGTGGCTGGCATGAACGACGCCAAGCTCTACAGCATCATCCGCGCACCGCGCGTGTCTGAAAAGACCGCACGTCTGCAGGAAGTTTCCAACCAATACGTCTTCGAAGTCGCGAACGAAGCCACCAAGGCCGACATCAAGGTCGCCGTGGAAAAGCTGTTCGCCGTCAAGGTCGAAGCGGTCAACGTCGTGAACGTGAAGGGCAAGAACAAGTCCTTCAAGTTCCGCTCGGGCCGCCGCGGCGATTGGCGCAAGGCGTACGTGACGCTGGCCGAAGGCCAGTCGATCGACGTGATGGCCACGGCCTGAGGATAGATTCATGGCATTGATGACTTTCAAGCCCACCTCCGCCGGTCGCCGTAGTGCGGTCCGCGTGGTGACGCCGGGCCTGCACAAGGGCGCGCCGCACGCGGCCCTCGTTGAGGCCAAGAGCAAGACTGGTGGCCGTAACCACCACGGCCGCATCACCACCCGTCACATCGGTGGTGGCCACAAGCAGCACTACCGCATCATCGACTTCAAGCGCGACAAGGTCGGCATCCCCGCCCGCGTCGAACGCATTGAATACGATCCGAACCGCACCGCGCACATCGCGCTGCTGTGCTACGTCGACGGTGAGCGTCGCTACATCATCGCGCCGAAGGGCCTGAAGGATGGCGACCAGGTGATCTCGGGCCGCGAAGCCCCGATCCGCGTCGGCAACACGCTGCCGCTGAGCAACATCCCGGTCGGTACCACCGTGTGCTGCGTCGAAATGAAGCCGGGCAAGGGCGCCCAGCTGGCCCGCGCGGCCGGCGCCAGCGTCTACCTGGTCGCTCGCGAACAGGGTTACGCCACGCTGCGTCTTCGCTCCGGCGAAATGCGCAAGGTGCCGGTTGACTGCGCTGCGACCATCGGTGAAGTCGGCAACGACGAACACAACCTCGAGAAGCTCGGCAAGGCCGGCGCCAAGCGTTGGCGCGGTATCAAGCCGACCGTCCGCGGTGCGGCCATGAATCCGGTCGACCACCCGCACGGTGGTGGTGAAGCCAAGGCCGGCCAGGGTAATCCGCATCCGGTCACCCCGTGGGGTGTTCCGACCAAGGGTTACAAGACCCGCAAGAACAAGCGCACCACGCAGTTCATCGTGCGCGATCGTAGGAGCTAATCGGCCATGGCACGTTCACTGAAGAAAGGCCCGTTCGTCGACCACCACCTGATGAAGAAGGTGGAGACCGCGGGCAACAACAAGAAGCCGATCAAGACCTGGTCGCGTCGTTCGACGGTCCTGCCGGAGTTCGTGGGTTTCACCATTGCCGTGCACAACGGCAAGAACCACATTCCGGTGCTGGTCAACGAGCAGATGGTTGGCCACAAGCTCGGCGAGTTCGCCCTGACCCGTACCTTCAAGGGTCACGGCGGCGATAAGAAGTCGGGCAAGTAAGGAGATGACCATGGAAGCGAAAGCCATCCTGCGCTCTGCGCGCATCTCCCCCCAGAAGGCCCGCCTGGTCGCTGACCAGGTCCGTGGTCTGCCGGTCGCCCGTGCCCTTGACCTGCTCAAGTTCTCCGACAAGAAGGCCGCCGACATGATCTACAAGATCGTGTACTCGGCCGTCTCCAACGCCGAAAACAACCTCGGCGCGGACACGGACGAACTCAAGGTCAAGACCATCATGGTTGACGAAGGTCCCGCACTGAAGCGCTTCATGGCGCGTGCGAAGGGCCGCGGCACCCGCATCCTCAAGCGCACCAGCCACATCACTGTGGTTGTTGGCGCGGGCAAGTAAGGCGGAGCATAGATATGGGTCACAAAGTACATCCGACCGGCATCCGCCTTGGCATCTCCAAGGATTGGACCTCCAAGTGGTTCGCCGGCAAGAAGCAGTACGCCGGCTTCCTGGCGGCCGACCTCAAGGTTCGCGAGATGCTGCGCAAGAAGCTTGCACAGGCTGGCATCTCCAAGATCCTGATCGAGCGTCCGGCCAACAACGCCCGCGTCACGATCCACACCGCCCGTCCGGGCGTGGTGATCGGCAAGCGCGGCGAGGACATCGAGAAGCTGCGTAAGGAAGTCAGCGACGTGATGGGCGTTCCGGCGCACATCAACGTCACCGAAGTCCGCAAGCCCGAACTGGACGCACAGCTGGTCGCCGAGTCGATCGCGCAGCAGCTGGAGCGTCGCATCATGTTCCGCCGCGCCATGAAGCGTGCGGTCGGTAACGCGATGCGCCTGGGCGCGCTGGGTATCAAGGTGAATGTCGCCGGCCGTCTCAACGGCGCCGAAATCGCGCGTTCGGAGTGGTACCGCGAAGGTCGCGTGCCGCTGCACACGCTGCGTGCCGACATCGACTATGGCTTCGCTGAAGCCAAGACGACCTACGGCATCATCGGCATCAAGGTATGGGTCTACAAGGGCGAAATCTTCGATTTCTCCCAGGTTGGCCAGGAAAAGCAGGACGATTCCGCGGCCCCGCGCGCTGAGCGTGGTGACCGTCCGGACCGTGGCGACCGCAAGGATCGCAACGACCGTCCCGGCCGTGGCCGTCCGGCCCGCGAAGCGAGGTAATTGACCATGTTGCAACCCAAGCGAACCAAGTATCGCAAGATGCACAAGGGCCGCAACGATGGCCTGAGCTGGAATGCGAACGCTGTCTCCTTCGGCGAATACGGCCTGAAGGCAACCATGACCGGCCAGCTGACTGCTCGCCAGATCGAGGCTGCACGTCGTTCCATCAGCCGCTACGTCAAGCGCGGCGGCAAGATGTGGATCCGCGTGTTCCCCGACAAGCCGATCACCAAGAAGCCGATCGAAGTCCGAATGGGCTCCGGTAAGGGCAACGTGGAGTACTGGGTCGCCCAGATCCAGCCCGGCCGCATGATCTATGAGATCGAAGGTGTGGACGAAGCCACGGCACGCGAAGCGTTCCGTCTGGCCGCGGCCAAGCTCTCGGTCACCACCACTTTCGTGACCCGTACGGTGCGCTAATGGAACTGAAAGAACTCCGCGCGAAGTCGGCCGACGAGCTGAAGGCCCACCTGGCCGAACTGCACAAGGAGACGTTTGCTCTCCGCATGCAGAAGGCTACCGGCCAGCTCGCCAAGACCCACGAAGTCCGCCGCGTGCGCCGCGAGATCGCTCGCGTCAACACGCTCCTCGGACCGAAGAAGTAAGGACCCGCCATGACCGACAACAAAACAGAGAAGGCGCTGCGCACGGTAGAAGGCCGGGTCGTTAGCAACAAGATGGACAAGACCGTGACGGTCCTGGTGGAACGCCAGGTCAAGCACGCTCTGTACGGCAAGTACATCCGTCGCTCGACCAAGCTGCACGCCCACGACGCCGACAATTCGTGCAACGAGGGCGATATCGTCCGCGTCGCCGAATGCGCGCCGATGTCCAAGACCAAGAACTGGCGCGTGGTGACGATCGTCACTCGTGCGGCCGAATAAGAGGAGGGCTGACTCATGATCCAGATGCAGAGCTACCTCGACGTGGCTGACAACTCGGGTGCCAAGGAAGTGATGTGCATCAAGGTGCTGGGCGGCTCCAAGCGCCGTTACGCCGGCATCGGCGACATCATCAAGGTCACCGTGAAGGACGCGATTCCGCGTGGCAAGGTCAAGAAGGGCGACGTCTATGACGCCGTCGTGGTCCGCACCCGCAAGGGCGTTCGTCGCCCGGACGGCTCGCTGATCCGCTTCGACGGCAACGCCGCCGTGCTCCTGAACAACAAGCAGGAACCGATCGGTACCCGCATCTTCGGGCCAGTGACCCGCGAGCTGCGTACTGAGAAGTTCATGAAGATCGTCTCGCTGGCACCTGAAGTGCTCTGAGCGGAGGAATTGAGATGAACCGTATCCGCAAGGGCGACCAGGTAGTCGTCACCGCTGGCAAGGACAAGGGCAAGAAGGGCGACGTGATCCGCGTGGCTGGCGACAAGGTCGTCGTGTCCAACGTCAACGTCATCAAGCGCCACACCAAGCCGAACCCGCAGGCCGGCCAGCCCGGCGGCGTGATCGAACGTGAAGCGCCGATCCACATTTCCAACGTGATGCTGTTCAACCCGGCCACCGGCAAGGGCGAGCGCGTTGCATTCAAGGTCCTGGAGGATGGACGCAAACTGCGTGTGTTCCGCTCCAGCGGCGAGGCTATCTGACATGAGCACCCGTCTCGAAAAGTTCTATAAGGACGAAGTCGTCCCGGCCCTCACCAAGAAGTTCGGTTACACGAACCCGATGGAAGTGCCGCGCCTGTCCAAGATCACGATCAACATGGGCGTTGGCGAAGCTGCCACGAACAAGAAGATCCTGGAAAACGCCGTCGCCGATCTGACCAAGATCGCCGGTCAGAAGCCGATCGTGACGAAGAGCCGCGTGTCGGTGGCTTCGTTCAAGATCCGTGACGGCTGGCCGATCGGCTGCAAGGTCACGCTGCGTCGCGCGCACATGTTCGAGTTCCTCGATCGCCTGATCAACGTTTCGCTGCCGCGCGTCCGCGACTTCCGCGGCGTGTCGGGCCGTTCGTTCGACGGTCGCGGCAACTACAACATGGGCCTGAAGGAACAGATCATCTTCCCGGAAATCGACTTCGACGCCGTCGACGCGGTCCGTGGCATGGATATCGCCATCACGACCACCGCCAAGACCGACGCCGAAGCCAAGGCGCTGCTCGAAGCGTTCCGCTTCCCGTTCCGTAACTGATTTCGACGAGAGATATACATCATGGCCAAGACCTCGATGATCAACCGCGAAATCAAGCGGAAGAAGCTGAACAAGCAGCACGGCGCCAAGCGCGTCGCGCTGAAGAAGATCATCTCCAGCACGACCGCGTCGTACGAAGAGAAGATCGAAGCGGCGACCAAGCTGCAGAAGCTGCCGCGTGACTCCTCGGCCAGCCGCCAGCGCAACCGCTGCGAACTGTCGGGCCGCTCGCGTGGCGTCTACCGCAAGTTCGGCCTCGGCCGCAACATGCTGCGCAAGGCGACCATGAACGGCGACGTTCCGGGCCTGCGCAAGGCCTCCTGGTAAGCAACAAGGCCGGCAAGTCTGCTAGACTTGCCGGCTGCTTTACCCGCCGGGCCCGCCCGACGGCACAACTGAAGACTGAAAACCGCAATCCCGCGGATATCGGTGCTACTCATAGGTGACTTTTAATGAGCATGACTGATCCCATTGCCGACATGCTGGTGCGCATCAAGAATGCCGCCGCTGTCCGGAAGCAGACGGTGAAGATGCCGTCGTCCAAGATCAAGACCGCGATCGCCGGCGTTCTCAAGAGCGAAGGCTACATCGCTGATTTCCGCGTGACCCAGAACGGCGCCAAGGCCGAGCTCGAAGTCGTGCTGAAGTATTACGAAGGCAAGCCCGTCATTGAGCGCCTCGAGCGCTATTCGCGTTCTGGCCTGCGCCAGTACCGCGGCAAGGACGCGCTGCCGAAGGTCCTTGGTGGCCTCGGCGTCGCCATCATTTCCACCTCCAAGGGCATCATGACCGATGCGCAGGCGCGCCAGCAGGGCGTCGGCGGTGAAGTCCTGTGCTTCGTGGCCTAACAGGAGCTCGCTAACATGTCTCGTGTAGCCAAGAAGCCGATCGCCCTGCCGAAGGGTGTTGAAATCAACGTGTCCGTCGACAGCATCAGCGCCAAGGGCCCGAAGGGCACCCTGAGCATTGCCAAGCCGGCCGGCATCGAACTGAAGGTCGACGGCGGCAACGCCGTGTTCTCGACCGAAAATGCCGCGCAGATCGCCCTGACCGGTACCCTGCGCGCCATCCTCGCCAACATGGTGAAGGGCGTGTCCGAAGGCTTCGAGCGCAAGCTCGAGCTGGTCGGCGTGGGTTACCGTGCTGCCATGCAGGGCAAGGACCTGAACCTGTCGCTGGGCTTCTCGCACCCGGTGGTCCTGCAGGCTCCGGCCGGCATCACCATCGCCACCCCGACGCAGACCGAAGTCATCGTCAGCGGCGCCGACAAGCAGCAGGTCGGTGAGTTCGCGGCCAAGATCCGCGGTGTCCGTCCGCCGGAGCCGTACAAGGGCAAGGGCGTGAAGTACGCCGGCGAAGTCATCATCCGTAAGGAAGCGAAGAAGGCCTAACCGGGTCTTCGGCTTTCGGAGAACAGAACATGAGCATCAAGAACACTGCCCGTCTGCGTCGCGCCAAGTCGACCCGCGCACACATCCGCGAACTCGGCGTGCCGCGCCTGACCGTGCTGCGCACGGGCCAGCACCTGTACGCCCAGGTCTTCACTGCCGACGGTTCCAAGGTCCTGGCTGCCGCCTCGACCACGCAGGCCGACGTCAAGGATGGTCTGAAGAACGGCAAGAACGCCGAAGCCGCTGCCAAGGTTGGTCGCGCCATCGCCGAGAAGGCCAAGGCTGCTGGTGTCGAAAAGGTCGCTTTCGACCGTTCGGGCTACCGCTTCCACGGTCGCATCAAGGCCCTGGCCGACGCCGCGCGCGAAGGCGGCCTGCAGTTCTGATTCAGCGCGGCGGAACTTTTCCGCCGCGAATCGCACAGAAAGCTAGGCGGACTCCGGTCCGCCGTCCGCTTGAAAGCATGGAGGTTCGCCTCCACGCAGTGCCAACCTGCCGGTGTGGACTACACCGGGCGCGCTGTCGGATTGCCGGTTTCGCGAAACACCCGCTACAGCCAACAACGATAAGCGGCCACGCCGCAAATCCCTTAACTACTGAGTTATCAAAATGGCAGAAGAACAACGTGCACCGCGTGGACGCGATCGTGATCGCGGCCCCCGCGAGGAAAAAGTCGATGACGGCATGATCGAAAAGCTGATCGCGGTCAACCGCGTCAGCAAGACGGTCAAGGGCGGTCGCCAGTTCACCTTCACCGCGCTGACGGTGGTGGGCGACGGCAACGGCAAGGTCGGTTTCGGTTACGGCAAGGCGCGCGAAGTGCCGGTCGCGATCCAGAAGTCGATGGAATATGCCCGCAAGAGCTTCGTCAACGTCGATCTGAACAACGGCACTCTGTGGCATTCGGTCAAGTCCGGCCACGGTGCAGCCCGCGTGTTCATGCAGCCGGCTTCGGAAGGTACCGGCGTGATCGCCGGCGGTGCGATGCGCGCCGTGCTCGAAGCGGTTGGCGTGAAGAACGTGCTGGCCAAGGCCACCGGTTCGCGCAACCCGATCAACCTCGTGCGCGCCACGCTGCGTGGCCTGGGCGAGATGCATTCGCCGGCCAAGATCGCAGCCAAGCGCGGCAAGAAGGTGGAGGATCTGAACCATGGCTAAGAAGGAAGCGGCGGCTGAAGCCGTCAAGACCGTCAAGGTCCGCCTGGTCAAGGGTCTGCGTGGTACCCAGGCGCGTCACCGTCTGTCGGTGAAGGCGCTGGGCCTGAATAAGCTCAACGATGTGCGTGAACTGAAGGACAGCCCGTCTGTGCGCGGCCTGATCACTCAGCTCCACTACCTCGTTCGCGTGGAGGAGTAATCAATATGCGTCTCAACACTCTGCAGCCCGCCGACGGCGCCCGTACCGAACGCAAGCGCGTCGGTCGCGGTATCGGTTCCGGCCTGGGCAAGACCGCAGGTCGCGGTCACAAGGGTTCGTTCGCTCGTTCCGGTAAGGGCAAGATCAAGGCGGGCTTCGAAGGCGGCCAGATGCCGATGCAGCGTCGTCTGCCGAAGATCGGCTTCCGTTCGCTGATCAAGAAGGACACCGCTGAAGTCCTGCTGTACGCGCTGGACAAGCTCGATGCCGGTGATATCGACCTGGCCGCCCTCAAGGCCGCCAAGCTGGTGCCGCCGAACGCCAAGCAGGCCAAGATCGTGAAGAAGGGCGAGCTCACCAAGAAGTTCGTGCTGAAGGGACTGCTGGCTACGGCCGGCGCCAAGGCCGCAGTCGAAGCGGCCGGCGGTTCCATCGCCTAAGTAACAAGCGTCGCCCGTCGGCAACGACGGGCGACGTCTACGTTTGTGCGGGTACGGCATGGCGCCGTAACCACGGAAGAATTCCAAGTAGCGCGATCAACTCGGAGCGGCATCAAGATGGCGAAAACCAGCAACGCAATGGCCGGCATCGGCGGCGGACTCGGTAAGTTCACCGAGCTGCGTCAGCGTCTGCTATTTGTCGTCGGCGCCCTGATCGTCTACCGCATCGGTTGCTACATCCCGGTGCCGGGCGTCAACCCGGACAAGATGCTGGAGCTGATGAAGACCCAGCAGGGCACCATCGTGGACATGTTCAACATGTTCTCGGGTGGCGCGCTGCATCGCTTCAGCCTGTTCGCGCTAAACGTGATGCCGTACATCTCGGCGTCCATCATTGTGCAGCTGCTGACTCAGATCGTGCCGAGCCTGAAGGCCATCCAGAAGGAAGGCGAGTCGGGCCGTCGCAAGATCAATCAGTGGTCGCGCATGGGCGCGATCCCGCTGGCCGTATTCCAGGCCTGGGGCATTGCGACGGCGCTGCAGAGCGGTGGCGCGGCCCAGGGCATTCCGGTGGTCTACAACCCGGGTCCGGGCTTCATCGTGACCGCGGTGATTGCACTGACCGCCGGCACTATGTTCCTGATGTGGCTGGGTGAGCAGGTCACCGAACGCGGTATCGGCAACGGTGTCTCGCTGATCATCTTCTCGGGCATCGTCGCGGGCCTGCCGGCCGCGGTGATCGGCATGTTCGAACAGATCCGCAACGGCGACATGAATGCCATCGCGGCGATCGTCGTGGTCGCACTGGTGCTGGGCTTTACCTTCTTGGTGGTCTTCGTGGAGCGCGGCCAACGTCGCATCACGGTCAATTACGCGCGCCGCCAGGGTGGCCGCAGCGCGTACATGAACCAGTCGTCGTTCCTGCCGCTCAAGCTCAACATGTCGGGCGTGATCCCGCCGATCTTCGCCTCGAGCATCGTGATGTTCCCGGCGACCGCTGCGGCCTGGTTCAGTCAGGGCAGCTCGGCGACATGGTTGCAGAAGCTGGCGCAGATGCTCAATTCCGGACAGCCGCTGCACATGATCCTGTATGCGTCGCTGATCATCGGCTTCGCGTTCTTCTACACAGCGCTGGTGTTCAACTCGCAGGAAACCGCCGACAACCTCAAGAAGTCGGGCGCACTGATCCCGGGTATTCGTCCGGGTAAGGCCACCGCCGACTACGTCGACGGCGTGCTGACCCGCCTGACCGCGGCCGGTGCGATCTACCTGGTCCTGGTCTGTCTGCTGCCGGAAATCATGCGCACGCAGCTGGGCACCTCGTTCTACTTCGGTGGCACGTCGCTGCTGATCGTGGTGGTGGTGATCATGGACTTCATTGCGCAGATCCAGGCGCATCTGATGTCCCACCAGTACGAAAGCCTGTTGAAGAAGGCGAACCTCAAAGGTTCGCGTGGCGGCCTCGGTCGCTGATTGAAAACAACGCGGTTCCGGCTTGGCCGGAACTGATTGGCGGACCGGAAATCCTTCCGGCCGCAACGAATCCCGGTTGGCGCCGGGGTTCAGATGGGCGACTCGGGCGGCGTCTCGCGCACGAGTGGTTCCGGGCCTTTCGCGCACCAGAGTAGTGCGCGGGGCCGGGCAGGGCGGTGCTCCCAGAAGGAGGTCCGCCGGGTTCGGCCAGTTCGGAACTGTCGCCGGAGCATGGGCACACTCCCCATGCCGAGTAGTGGGACTTCGGTCCCAGTGCTTCCAAGTAACCCGAGACCCTGTTAACATCTCTTGTTCACTCCGCCGGGTTCATACCCCGGCTGCCAAACCAGTTGGAGAATCGCGTTATGGCGCGTATTGCTGGCGTCAACCTGCCTGCCCAGAAGCACGTCTGGGTCGGGCTGCAAAGCATCTACGGCATTGGCCGTACCCGTTCGAAGCAGGTCTGCGAATCGGCGGGTGTCACCTTGTCGACCAAGATCCGTGACCTGTCGGAACCGGAAGTCGAGCGCCTGCGCTCCGAGATCGCGAAGTTCGTGGTCGAAGGTGACCTGCGCCGCGAGATCGGCATGTCGATCAAGCGTCTGATGGACCTGGGCAGCTATCGCGGCCTGCGTCACCGCCGCGGTTTGCCGCTGCGTGGTCAGCGCACCCGTACCAATGCACGTACCCGCAAGGGTCCGCGCAAGGCCATCAAGAAGTAAGGGGTAGACAACCATGGCCAAGCCGGCTGCTGCTGCCAAGACCAAGAAGAAGATCAAGCGTGTCGTCACCGACGGCATCGCCCACGTCCACGCTTCTTTCAACAACACCATCATCACGATCACCGACCGCCAGGGCAATGCGCTCTCGTGGGCGACTTCGGGCGGCGCGGGCTTCCGCGGTTCGCGTAAGTCGACCCCGTTCGCCGCGCAGGTTGCTGCCGAAAAGGCCGGTCGTGCTGCCCTCGATTACGGCCTGAAGACGCTCGAAGTGCGTATCAAGGGTCCGGGTCCGGGTCGCGAGTCCGCCGTTCGTTCACTGAACAACGTCGGCTACAAGATCGCCAACATCATCGACGTCACGCCGATTCCGCACAACGGCTGCCGTCCGCCCAAAAAGCGTCGCGTCTGAGGAGCTGAAGACACATGGCTCGTTATATTGGTCCCAAGTGCAAGCTCTCCCGTCGTGAAGGCGCCGACCTCTCGCTGAAGTCGCCCGTCCGCGCTCTCGACTCGAAGTGCAAGCTCGAACAAAAGCCCGGCCAGCATGGCCCGACCGCCCGCAAGGGCAAGCTGTCGGACTACGCCACGCAGCTGCGTGAGAAGCAGAAGGTCAAGCGCATCTACGGCTTGCTGGAGCGTCAGTTCCGCAACTACTACAAGAAGGCCTCGAACAAGAAGGGCAACACGGGTGAAAACCTGCTGCAGCTCCTCGAGACCCGTCTTGACAACGTCATCTACCGCATGGGCTTCGCTGTGACCCGTCCGGCTGCTCGCCAGCTGGTCTCGCACCGCGGCGTCACGGTCAACGGCAAGTCGGTCAACCTGCCGTCGTACCAGGTCAAGGCCGGCGACGCGATCGCTCTGTCGGAGCGTGCCCAGAAGCAGATGCGCGTGCAGGAATCGCTGGGCGTCGCCGCTCAGATGGACCTGTCGCCGTCGTGGGTCGAAGTTGATGCCAAGAAGTTCGCTGGTGTGTTCAAGGCCGTGCCGGATCGTTCCGACCTGCCGGCCGACATCAACGAAGCGCTGATCGTCGAGTTGTACTCGAAGTAAGGCCAAGCGCGACCCGAAAGGGTCGCCTTCGCCAAAACCCAGGCTGGTGCGCTCTGCGCACCGGCCTCTCCCTCGATAAGAGGGAGCTCCAAAAGCCTCAGCCAGTCGTCGTTACCCCCCAACGAACGAAGGCATTGACGGAGAACGCAACAACATGACGGTTACCGCCAACCAGGTACTGCGCCCGCGTGGTCCCCAGATCGAACGCATCTCCGGCCATCGCGCCAAGGTCGTGATCGAACCGCTTGAGCGCGGCTACGGCCACACCCTCGGCAACGCGCTGCGTCGCGTGCTGCTGTCGTCGATCCCCGGCTTCGCGATCACTGAAGTCGACATCGACGGCGTGCTCCACGAGTACACCACGGTCGAAGGCCTCGAAGAGGACGTGCTGGAAGTCCTGCTGAACCTCAAGGACGTCGCCATCCGCATGCACACGGGTGACAGCTCCATGCTGTCGCTGAGCAAGCAGGGTCCGGGCATCGTTACCGCGGCCGACATCAAGACCGACCACAACGTCGAGATCCTCAACCCGGAACACGTGATCGCGCACCTGACCAAGGACACTGCGCTGAACATGCGTCTGAAGATCGAGCGCGGCTTCGGCTACCAGCCGGCTGCTGCCCGTCGTCGTCCGGATGAAGAAACCCGCGCGATCGGCCGCCTGATGCTGGATGCGTCGTTCTCGCCGGTCCGCCGCGTTGCCTACGCCGTGGAAGCCGCGCGCGTCGAACAGCGCACCGACCTCGACAAGCTGGTGCTGGATATCGAAACCAACGGCACGATCGATGCCGAGGAAGCCGTGCGCACCGCCGCCGACATCCTCAGCGATCAGCTGTCGGTGTTCGGTGACTTCACCCACCGCGACCGTGGCGCTGTCAAGCCGCAGACCGGCGGTGTGGATCCGATCCTGCTGCGTCCGATCGACGACCTCGAACTGACCGTGCGTTCGGCCAACTGCCTCAAGGCCGAGAGCATCTACTACGTCGGCGATCTGATCCAGAAGACCGAAGTCGAACTGCTCAAGACCCCGAACCTCGGCAAGAAGTCGCTCACCGAGATCAAGGAAGTGCTGGCGCAGCGTGGACTCTCGCTCGGCATGAAGCTTGAGAATTGGCCGCCGGCGGGCATTGCCTCGCACGGCATGATGGGCTGACTCAGTAAGTAACAAGCGATCCCCGCCAATGGCGGGGATCGCCGCAAGAACTGCAACACCACTCGACGAACCCGAAGGTTCGCGACACGCCGATCAGGGAATAGGTCGGCCCGGACCAGCCGCAGTCCAAGCTCCAACGCCAGGATGGCGACAGCGAAATCCAATAGTTCCAACATTCAACAGGAATCCAAGTCATGCGCCACCAGAAGTCGGGTCGTGCCCTCAGCCGCACCACCGCCCATCGCGAAGCGATGTTCAGCAACATGGCCGCCTCGCTGATCAAGCACGGCCTCATCCGCACCACCCTGCCGAAGGCCAAGGAGCTGCGTCGCGTCGCCGAGCCGCTCATCACCCTCGCCAAGGTCGATGGCGTCGCCAACCGTCGTCTTGCCTTCTCGCGTCTGCGCGACAAGGAAGCCGTGGGCACGTTGTTCACCACCCTGGGCCCGCGCTACGCGACCCGTCCGGGCGGTTACCTCCGCATCCTCAAGTGCGGTTTCCGCGCTGGCGACAACGCGCCGATGGCCTACGTTGAACTGGTCGACCGTCCGGAAGCTGCGAAGTAAGCGCTTCAGGCGTCGCGATCGTTGCGCGCCAGGTTGTATCGACATGAAAGCTCCGGCCCGCGCCGGAGCTTTCGTCGTTTAGGCCGATCAAAAAATGCCGTCGGTCCGGATTCAACGCCGCCGATGCCTCAGTCGGGAACCGGCGCGCACCGCCCGCTGTCTTTGCACGCGTCCGGCCAGCCGTTAAGGTAACGACATGACCAATCTCTTCCGCGCCTCGTTCCGCCTGCAGTTCCTGCTCGGTTTTTTCGTCTGCGTGGGCCTGCTTGGGTTCGCGCTGTACACCCAGTACTTCGGCGGCTTGAATCCGTGCCCGCTGTGCACGTTCCAGCGCGCGGCGTTCATCGCACTCGGAGTGATGTTCCTGCTGGGCGGTTTGTTCGCGCCGCGCGGCGCGGGCGGACGTGCAACCTGGGGCGCGCTCGCATTGATCGCTTCGGGTGTGGGCATCGCCATCGCCGGTCGCCATGTGTGGCTCACGCATCTGCCACCCGATGAGGTCCCTTCGTGCGGACCTGATCTGGCCTACATGATGGATGCATTCCCGCTCGGCGATGTAGTCAAGAAAGTGCTGACCGGGTCGGGTGAATGCGCGAAGGTCGATTGGACGTTCCTGGGACTGTCGATGCCGGCGTGGAGCCTGTTCTGGTTCGTCATGCTGGCTGCATGGGCGGCATTCGCGGCGTTCCGTCGCCGCTGATCAGGTTTCACTGAGCGCGGCTTCGCCGCGCTTTAACAGTCGATTCCAAATCGGAATCAGCGGTTGCTGCTGCAACCGTTGCAGCGCCTGCTTTTCGGGCGGATGATGGAAGTTCGCTGCATCGCAGCAACCACTTCCATCGACCGCCATGTCTGCTTCTTCCGATCGCAATATCCGCGCCGTCAACCTGCCGACCGACTGGGCACCGGCGAGCTGGCGCGGACGTCCGGCGCTACAGATGCCGACGTATCCGGACGAGGTCGCGCTCGAAGGCGTGCTGCAGGAGATGCATGCGCTGCCGCCGCTGGTGACATCGTGGGAAATCCTCGCGCTGCAGAAGCAGATTGCCGATGCGCAGGAAGGCCGTCGCTTCCTGCTTCAAGGTGGCGATTGCGCGGAAGTGTTCGAAGGCTGCACGCCGGAAGTCATCTCGAACCGCCTCAAGGTTCTGCTGCAAATGAGCCTGGTGCTCGTGCATGGTCTGCGTCTGCCCGTGGTGCGCGTTGGGCGTTTTGCCGGGCAATACGCCAAGCCGCGTTCGACTGATACCGAAACTCGCGATGGCGTCACGCTGCCGAGTTACCGCGGTGACATCATTAACGGTCCGGATTTCACCGAGGAAGCGCGGATTCCCGATCCGCGTCGCATGGTGAAGGCGCATGCGCGTTCGGCAATGACCATGAACTTCATCCGTTCGCTGATCGACGGTGGATTCGCCGATCTGCATCACCCCGAATATTGGAACCTGAGCTGGGTCGGTCATTCGCCGCTCGCCGATGAGTATCAACGCATGGTCGATGGTGTTGGCGACGCGGTGCGCTTCATGGAGACGTTGTCGGGCAGCGAGGTGCACAACCTCAACCGTGTCGACTTCTACACCTCACATGAAGCGTTGCTGCTGCCGTACGAGGAATCGCAGACGCGTCAGGTACCGCGTCAGTGGGGCTGGTTCAACCTCAGCACGCATTACCCGTGGATTGGCATGCGTACGGCGCAGCTCGATGGCGCGCATATCGAATACTTCCGCGGCATCCGCAATCCGATTGGCTTGAAGGTGGGGCCTTCGACCACCGCCGATCAGCTGTTGCGTGTCATCGACGTCCTCAATCCCGACGACGAAGCCGGACGTCTGACCCTGATTCATCGCATGGGCGCCGCGCATATCGCCGACAAGCTGCCCGCATTGCTTGAGGCGGTAAAGCGCGAAGGCCGTCGCGTGTTGTGGGTGTGCGATCCGATGCACGGCAACACCGAGAGCACCAGCAACGGCTACAAGACGCGTCGCTTCCGCAACATCCGCAGCGAACTCGAGCATGCTTTCGATCTGCACGCAGCCGCAGGCACGCGCCTGGGCGGCGCGCACCTGGAGCTGACCGGCGAGGACGTGACCGAATGCCTCGGCGGCGCACGCGAGCTGACCGAAAGCGATCTCGAACGCGCGTACCGCACTTGCGTGGACCCGCGCCTCAACTACGAACAGGCGTTGGAGATCGCGATGCTTATCGTGCGCAAGCAGGCGCAGATCGCGCGTCCGGGATAAGTCGGAGGGACGGCCGTCGGCATTGGCAACGTCAAAACAGACAAAGGCCGGCATGACGCCGGCCTTTGTTCTTTGCGGGGTTATTTCGAAACTGGAGTTGCGGTGACGGATGTATCGGCCGCGGATGTCTGCCACGAGGGCAGGGACGTGCCGGAAGCCGGGGACCCGCTTGTTTTCGCCGACGCTGCGCTAGATGCCGCCCCGGCATCCGCTGGTGCGGTGTCTGCAGAATCTTGTGCCGCTGGCGCAGGCTCCGCAGCTACGCGGCGTGCGGGCGGAGGAACCACGCCATCGGGTAGCGAGGCAATGAAGGCTGGCGCTTTACGCGCCTTCGTCGTCTGCTCGAACGCGTAACCCAGTTCGATCAGGCGCGGCTCGCTCCACGCCGTGCCCATGAAGACGATGCCCAAGGGCAGGCCGTGCGTGTCGCCCATCGGCACGGTCAGGCTCGGATAGCCCGCGACCGCTGCGGCGCCATAGCCCGAGGGCACGGCTGGATCGCCATTGGTCATGTCCGCCTTCCAGGCGGCCGCCGTCGCCGGCGCGATCAACGCATCCAGATGCTGCGCCTGCAGCGCGGCGTCGATGCCCTGCACGCCGGCGAGTTTGCGGATCGTGCTGCGCGTATCGAGATAGGCCGGATCATTCAGCGGCCCCTTGGCGTCGGCTTGTTCGAGCAATTCCTGGCCGAAGTAGCTCAGTTCGTCGCCCGCATGGCGCTTGTTGTAGTCGATGAGCTGCGCGAGCGTGGTCACCGGGGCATCCCGGCTGGTGAGATAGTGTTCGAGTCCAGCCTTGAACTCCCAGCTCAGCACGTCGAGTTCGCCCGCTTCCCACTGACCGTCGGTAGGAATCTGCGCATCGACCACGACGGCGCCGGCGCGACGCATGGCCGCGATCGCATTCTCCATCGCCGCATCGATACTCGCATCGATGCCCATCTTGTTGCGCAGCACGCCGACGCGCGCGCCGCGCAGGCCGTCGGCTTTGAGATGCAGGGGGTAATCGAAGACCGCGCGGCCGACGCTGTTGGCAGTGAGGGCATCGCTTTCGTCGCGGCCGACCATGCCGGCGAGGAGATAGGCCGCATCGGCGACGCTGCGGGTCATCGGTCCGGCGGTGTCCTGGCTGCTGGAGATCGGAATGATGCCGCCACGACTGACCAGGCCTACGGTCGGTTTCAGACCGACCAGGCCGGTGACGGACGCGGGGCAGATGATGCTGCCGTCGGTCTCCGTGCCAACGCCGACGGTGGCGAGGCTGGCGGCGATCGCGCTGGCGGTACCCGAGCTCGAACCGCAGGTGCTGCGATCGAGTACGTAAGGATTGCGGGTGAGTCCGCCGCGCGCGCTCCAACCCGAGGTCGAATGCGTCGAGCGGAAATTCGCCCATTCGCTGAGATTGGTCTTGCCGAGAATCACCGCACCGGCAGCGCGCAGGCGCTCGACCACGAAGGCATCGTCCCTCGGGCGGTGCGCAGCCAGCGCCAGCGAGCCCGCGGAGTTCACCATCGGCGTGGCATCGATGTTGTCCTTGAGCAGCACGGGAATGCCGTGCAGTGGGCTACGCACGCGGCCGGCCTTGCGTTCGGCATCGCGTGCGTCGGCTTCCTTGAGCGCATCGGGATTGAGTTCGATGACCGCGTTGAGTTTTGGGCCGGCATCATCGATGGCCGCGATGCGATCGAGATAAGCCTGGGTGAGCGTATGGCTGTCGAGTTCGCCACGCGCCATGCGCGCGGACAGATCGGCGACGCTGGCTTCGGTGAAAGCGAAGTCGCCCGTCGTGGCGGCGCCGCTGGGTTCCTTCTTTGCCGCGGGAGCGGCGAGATCTCTGACGCGCTCGCACCCGGAGAGCGCGGCGATCACGGCAATGCTCAACGCGGCTGCGCGTACGGCGCGGCCGCCGCGGATTCGGCTCAGGACAAACATGGCATTTCCCCAACCGCACGAAAGGCGGACGGGTCAGCATCGCCGTGGGCAGGAACGCAGACAAGGGCAAGGAGCCGGGGAAGCTGTGGCTCCCGTCACGCTGCAATGATTTAGTTTCGAACCAGGCGACTCAAGGTCGCGTAGTCCGGATCAGTGGCGTCGTTTGAATAGGTCGCGGGCCAGCGCGGCCACCACGATCACGTTGACCACCAGTACGGTCACCGACAACCAGCCGGGATGCTGGATCAGCGCGTACACGTCGAGCGGCAGATAAATCGCCGCACTGATCAGCGCCAGCCACGACGCCCAGGCGCGCACGCGCCACAGGCCCCAGGCTTCGACGAAACGCAGCACTGCGTAGCCCAGACCGATGGCTGCAGCGAGGTGCACGGAACCGGGATTGAGCGTATTCGACAACCATTCGATCGCACCGTGGTGCGGGTCGAGCTGGAAGCGGTTGATCAGTTCATGCAGCCAGCGCTGCAGCGGTGCCGGGCCGAGGATTTCGAGCCCGCTGGCAGCGAGTAGCGCCAGCAGACCCTTGGCTGCCTCGAAGATTGCGATGGCGTGCAACCCCGGATGCGCATGCGGATCCGGGTTGTAGTGGTGCTCCTCGTGCGGAGCACCCGTCATCGGTTGGCGAAGCCCGTTATCCACGAAGCCGTCGTCGCTCAACGGTGCGATCAGGCGGCGCGCGAGGCGCGCTTGCGATCGCTTTCGGTGAGGAACTTCTTGCGCAGGCGGATTTCCTTCGGCGTGACTTCGACCAGTTCGTCGTCTTCGATGAAGTCCAGCGCCTGTTCCAGCGTGTACTTGATCGCCGGGCTGAGCTGGATCGCGTCGTCCTTGCCCGAGGCGCGCATGTTGGTCAGCGGCTTGGTCTTGATCGCGTTGACGGTGAGATCGTTGTCCTTCGAGTGGATACCGACCAGCTGGCCTTCGTACACCTGGTCGCCTTCGGCGGCGAACAGGCGACCGCGTTCCTGCAGCGGCCCAAGCGAGTAGGCAGGAGTGGCACCGGGGGCGTTGGCGATCATCACGCCGTTGATGCGCTTGGCGATCGCGCCGGTTTCCTTCGGGCCGTAGTGGTCGAACACGTGGAACAGCAGGCCCGAACCCTGGGTCAGGGTGCGGAACTCGTTCTGGAAGCCGATCAGGCCGCGCGCCGGGATCATGTAGTCGAGGCGCACGCGACCCTTGCCGTCGGGTTCCATGTTCTTCAGCTGGGCCTTGCGGATGCCGAGCTTTTCCATCACGCCGCCCTGGTGCTGCTCTTCGATGTCGACGACGAGCTGCTCGATCGGCTCCATCTGCTGGCCGTCGATTTCCTTGATGATCACTTCGGGGCGCGACACGGCCAGCTCGAAGCCTTCGCGGCGCATGTTCTCGATCAGCACCGACAGGTGCAGTTCGCCGCGGCCGGACACCAGGAACTTGTCCGGATCCGAACCTTCTTCAACCTTGAGCGCGACGTTGTGCAGCGTTTCGCGTTCCAGGCGCTCGCGCAGCTGGCGGCTGGTGAGGAACTTGCCGCCGCTGTATTCCTTGTGACCGGCGAACGGCGAGTTGTTCACCTGGAAGGTCATGCTGATGGTCGGCTCGTCCACGGTCAGCGCGGGCAGCGCTTCCGGGGTGTCCAGCGCGCAGACGGTGTCGGAGATCGAAAGGTCGGTGATACCCGCGATGGCGACGATGTCGCCGGCTTCGGCTTCCTCGGCCTCGATGCGTTCCAGGCCCATGAAGCTGAGCACCTGCACGATCTTGCCCTGGCGCTTTTTGCCTTCACGGTCGACCACGCTGACCGGCATGTTCTTCTTCACCTTGCCGCGCTGGATGCGGCCGATGCCGATCAGGCCGACGAAGTTGCTGTAGTCCAGCTGGCTGATGCGCATCTGGAACGCGCCTTCGGGATCGACGTCCGGCGGCGACACGTGCTTCATGATCGCTTCGTACAGAGGGGTCATGTCGCCGTCGCGCGCGGCGTCGTCGAGGCTGGCGTAGCCGTGCAGCGCCGAGGCGTACACGATCGGGAAGTCGAGCTGTTCGTTGGTGGCGCCGAGCTTGTCGAACAGGTCGAACACCTGGTCGATGACCCAATCCGGACGCGCGCCCGGGCGGTCGATCTTGTTGACCACGACGATCGGCTTGAAGCCCATCGCAAAGGCCTTCTGGGTGACGAAGCGCGTCTGCGGCATCGGGCCGTCCATCGCGTCGACGAGGATCAGCACCGAGTCGACCATCGACAGCACGCGCTCGACCTCGCCGCCGAAGTCGGCGTGGCCTGGGGTGTCGACGATGTTGATGCGGTTGCCCTGCCAGGTGATGGCGGTGTTCTTGGCAAGGATCGTGATGCCACGTTCCTTTTCCTGGTCGTTGCTGTCCATCGCGCGTTCGGCCAGCACCGTGCGTTCGGACAGGGTGCCCGACTGCTTCAGGAGGCAGTCGACGAGAGTGGTCTTGCCATGGTCGACGTGGGCGACGATGGCGATATTGCGCAGGCGTTCGATGGACATGCGGGGAGGGCGCCAGATGAGGGGCGCTAGGTCAGCGGAAGGAAGCCGGAAATTATAGCCGGGACTGGTTACCGGCGTCCCGTTCAGGCTGGACGGCTGCGGTATCCTTGCCGGTCCCGTTCACGGACCCCATATCCGTGGGCCTGACCCCCACTAGGAGCCGTTCCATGAGCCTGATCGCCAATTTCGACACCGACCGCGGCACGATCCGCGTCGAACTGGCCGCCGACAAGGCGCCGCTGACCGTCGCCAACTTCGTCAACCTGGCCCAGCGTGGCTACTACGACGGCCTCAAGTTCCACCGCGTCATCAATGACTTCATGGTCCAGGGCGGCTGCCCGCTGGGCACCGGCACCGGTGGCCCGGGCTACAAGTTCGAGGATGAGGCCAACAACGGCCTGCGCCATGAGCGCGGCGTGCTGTCGATGGCCAACGCCGGCCCGAACACCAACGGCAGCCAGTTCTTCATCACCCACGTGCCCTGCGGCTGGCTGGACGGCAAGCACACCGTCTTCGGCAAGGTGCTCGAGGGCCAGGACGTGGTCGATTCGATCAAGCAGGGCGATCTGATCAAGTCGCTGAAGGTCGAAGGCGATGCCGCCGCTGTGCTGGCCGCCAAGGCCGACCGCGTGGCCGAGTGGAACAAGATCCTCGCGGCCTGATCTCCCGGGACGTGTTGCGAAACAGGGCGCCTTTGGGCGCCCTGTTTGTTTTGCAGCTGTTGTCCCGGCGTCGGATGCTCGGCTTCGGTGCGGGCGCTGCGTGAGTGGTCCGTCCGGCCCGGCGCAGCGCGCCGGGCGTTCGCCAAGGCCGCGCGGCAGTGCCGCGCAAGCGGCCTCGGCTCACCCATAGAATTCCGTCATATCCCGCTGCGACGTAGCGGCCGCGCCGCTACAATATCGGGCTTCCCTCCCACAGGTTCTGCCCCATGCCCCAGCTTGCCCGGCGCATCGGTCGCGCCAAGCCCAGCGCGATCATGCAGGTGGCCGAAAAGGCCAAGCGCCTCAAGGCCGAAGGTCGCGACATCATCAGCTTCTCGATCGGTGTCCCCAACTTCCTCCCCGCCGAGCACGTCTATGCCGCCGCGCGCGATGCGCTGGCCAAAGACAGTGGGCAGTACGGCAGCAACCGCGGCGCCGATGCGCTGCTGGATGCGTTCCTGGGCCACATCCACAAGATCGGCCTCGATGGCTACGCCAAGGTCAACGTCGCCACCGGCATCGGTGCGAAGCACGTGATATACAACCTGGCCGAGGCGCTGCTGGATGAGGGCGACACCATCGCCTTCCCGACGCCGTACTGGACCAGCTATCTCGACATCGCGGAAATCGTCAACGCGAAGATCGACCTGCTGCCGTGCCCGCCCTCGCAGGACTACAAGCTCAAGCCCGCGCAGCTCGATGCCGCGCTGGCCAAGAAGCCGAAGGTGTTCCTGTTCAACAATCCTTCGAACCCGACCGGCATGGTCTACACGAAGGAAGAGATCAACGCGCTCGCCGACGTCATCGCCAAGTATCCGGACACCTGGATCATCACCGACGACATCTACAACCGCATGGTGTTCGACGGCGTGGGTTACCACAACTTCGTGCATGCGCGTCCGGAACTGCGCGACCGCGTGATCTTCATCGACTCGCTGTCCAAGACCTACGGCATGCCGGGTTGGCGCGTGGGCTTCATGGCCGGTCCGGAAGCCGTGGCGCAGGCGCTGGTCACGATGAATTCCAACCACATCACCAACATTCCCGAGATCGTTACCGCGGCTGCAGTCGCTGCGCTCAACGGTCCGCAGGACGTGCCGACGCAGAAGAACGCCGAGTTCCAGTCCAAGCGCGACCAGGTGATGGCGGTGATGAATTCGCTGTCGGGCGTCGTTTGCCCGCGTCCGCAGGGCGCGTTCTATGTGTTCCCGGACATCTCCGTCGCGTTCGGCAAGACTCACGGCCCGAGCGGCACGAAGATCAACAACGATGTCGATTTCTGCAATGTGCTGCTCGAAGCCAAGGGCGTGGCCTGCGTGCCCGGCTCGGCCTTCGGTGAGCCGCGCGCGCTGCGCATCAGCTACACCTGCCCGACGCCGCAGCTGGCTCCGGGCCTGCAGCGCTTCCAGGAATTCTTCAACGAACTTTCCTGATTCCATCCTTTGAATTCTGTCGCGGGGCGCCTGACGCCCCGCTTTTTCATCCAGGAGTTGCCCCATGAAGACCCCCGTCCGCGTTGCCGTCACCGGTGCTGCCGGCCAGATCGGTTATGCGCTGCTGTTCCGCATCGCTTCCGGCGAAATGCTTGGCAAGGACCAGCCCGTCATCCTGCAGATGCTGGAACTGCCGATGGAGAAGGCCCAGGCCGCGCTCAAGGGCGTGATGATGGAGCTGGAAGACTGCGCGTTCCCGCTGCTCGCCGGCATGGTCGGCACCGATGATCCGAAGGTCGCGTTCAAGGACGCCGATTACGCCCTGCTGGTCGGCGCGATGCCGCGCGGCCCGGGCATGGAGCGCAAGGATCTGCTGCTGAAGAACGCCGAGATCTTCACCGTGCAGGGCAAGGCGCTGAACGAAGTCGCTTCGCGCAACGTCAAGGTGCTCGTGGTCGGCAATCCGGCCAACACCAACGCCTACATCGCGATGAAGTCGGCGCCGTCGCTGCCGGCGAAGAACTTCACCGCGATGCTGCGCCTCGACCACAACCGCGCGCTGTCGCAGCTGGCCAACAAGGCCGGCGTTGCCGTCGCCGACATCAAGAAGATGGTCGTTTGGGGTAACCACAGCCCGACCATGTATCCGGACTACCGCTTCGCCACCGTCAACGGCCAGTCGCTGAAGGACAAGATCAACGACGCCGACTGGAACGCCAACACCTTCATCCCGGTGGTGGGCAAGCGCGGCGCGGCGATCATCGAAGCGCGCGGCCTGTCGTCGGCTGCTTCGGCCGCCAACGCCGCCATCGACCACATGCGCGACTGGGCGCTGGGAACCAACGGTGAATGGGTGACCATGGGTGTGCCGTCCGACGGCAGCTATGGCATTCCGGAAACTGTGATGTACGGTGTGCCGGTGATCTGCGCCAACGGCGAATACACCCGCGTCGAAGGTCTGCCGGTCGACGACTTCAGCCGCGCGGCGATGGACAAGACCCTCGCCGAGCTGGAAGAAGAGCGCGCTGGCGTCGCGCACTTGCTGGGCTGATTGCCAGCGTCAAGCTTGAACGAACGGGGCGGCCTTGGTTGCCCCGTTTTTTTTTGCGGGTCAGTCTTCGAGGTCGCCGCTGGCAGCAGGGGTCGCAATCAGCGGCTCGTCGAGTTCGGTGGCACTGGGCGGACTGAGCAACTCGCGCTGCAGCCTTTCGCGATCGAGTTCGTTTTCCCAGCGCGCCACCACGATGGTGGCGACGCCGTTGCCGATGAGGTTGGTGAGTGCGCGCGCTTCGCTCATGAAGCGGTCGATGCCCAATATCAACGCCAGGCCCGCTACGGGCACCGAGGGCACCACGGCCAAGGTCGCAGCCAAGGTGATGAAGCCCGCGCCGGTGACGCCCGACGCGCCCTTGGACGTCAGCATCGCCACCGAGAGCAGGGTGATCTCCTGCCTCAGTGTGAGGTCCACGTTCAAGGCCTGGGCGACGAAGATCGCGGCCATCGTCAGATAGATGTTGGTGCCGTCGAGGTTGAAGGAATAGCCGCTGGGGATGACCAGTCCGACCACCGGCCTGGAGCAGCCCAGCCGCTCCAGTTTGCGCATCAGCGGCACCAGCGCCGATTCCGAAGAGGACGTGCCCAGCACCAGCAGCAACTCGTCGCGGATGTAACGGATGAAGCGCAGGATGCTGAAGCCACACAACCGCGCGATCGTCCCGAGCACGACAAGGACGAACAACGCGCAGGTCAAGTAGAAGCTACCCATAAGCTTCGCCAGTGGTCCCAGCGCACCCACGCCGTACTTGCCGATGGTGAAGGCCATGGCTGCGCCGGCACCGATAGGCGCGAGCTTCATGATCATCGCCATCATGCCGAAGAACACCTTCGCGATCGCCTCGAACACGTCGACGACCTGTTCGCCCAGCTTGCCCAGGTGCAGCAGGGCGAAGCCGAACAGGACCGCCAGCAGCAGCACCTGCAGCAGATCACCGCTGCCAGTGAAAGCGTCGGTGAAGGTCTTCGGGATGATGTGCAGCAGGAACTCGACCGTGCTCTGTTCCTTGGCGGCCGTCGCGTACTTCGCTACCGCGCTGGCATCCAGCGTGGCCGGGTCCGCGTTGAAGCCGGAGCCAGGCTTGAGCGTGTTAACGACAAGCAGGCCGATCAGCAGCGCGATCGACGACACGACTTCGAAGTAGAGGATCGCCTTGACGCCGACGCGGCCCACCTTCTTGACGTCCGATACGCCGGCGATGCCCAGCACCACGCTGAGGAAGATGATCGGCGCGATCAACATCTTGACCAGGCCGATGAATGCGTCGCCCAGCGGCTTGAGGGCGACGCCAGTCGCGGGGAAGAAATGGCCGATGGTGCCGCCCAGCACGATCGCGCCGAGCACCCAGAGGTAGAAACGCGAGCCGGAGGCTTTCATGTCGTTGTTCCGATATCAGGAGCGGGCAGGGCATCTTGGGCCCGGGCGAACCTCCTTTTACCGCGTCGGTGCGCCTTTGCGGTGGGCGCGGGCTATGTCTGGGCGGTCCGGGACCGTTGCGGCTCTAGGCGTCACCCGAAACGGCGAAAGGGACCGCGAACGATCTCCCAGCGTGCTCGGCTAAAATGCCGGCTTCACCAGGAGTTGCCATGACCTCGACGTCCTCCGCCGGCGCGCGCTTCCGCGCCGCCGTCAAAGAAGAATCCCCGCTGCAGGTAATGGGCGCCATCACCGCCTACGCCGGCCTGATGGCCAAGCGCACGGGCTACAAGGCGCTGTACCTGTCCGGCGGCGGCGTCGCCGCCAATTCGCTCGGCATGCCTGACCTGGGCATCAGCACGATGGAAGACGTGCTCACCGACGCGCGCCGGATTGTCGACGCCACCCAGATGCCGCTGCTGGTCGACATCGATACCGGTTGGGGCGGGGCGTTCAACATCGGCCGTACCATCCGTTCCTTCATCAACGTCGGCGTTGCCGCCGTGCACATGGAAGACCAGGTCGGCCAGAAGCGTTGCGGCCACCGTCCGGGTAAGGAAGTGGTGACGAAGGAAGAGATGGTCGATCGCGTAAAGGCAGCCGTCGACGCGCGCACCGACGAGAGCTTCGTGATCATGGCGCGCACCGACGCGGCCGCCGTGGAAGGCATCGATTCGGCGATCGAGCGCGCGATGGCTTATGTCGAAGCCGGCGCCGACATGATCTTCCCGGAAGCAATGAAGTCGCTCGACGACTACCGCAAGTTCAAGACCGCGGTGAAGGTGCCGATCCTGGCCAACCTCACCGAGTTCGGCTCTACTCCGTTCTTCACGACCGACGAGCTGCGTGATGCCGACGTCGACATTGCCCTGTACTGCTGCGGCGCGTATCGCGCCATGAACAAGGCGGCATTGAACTTCTACGAAACCGTGCGTCGCGAAGGCACGCAGAAGAACATCATCGATACCTTGCAGACGCGGGCCGACCTGTACGATTTCCTCGGCTATCACGCCTACGAGGACAAGCTCGACGCGTTGTTCGCAAGCGAGAAGTGATGCGGGAGAAGTGATGCGGCGCGGGTCGGCCGACGGGGCGGAACTGGTTCACGCCATGCGCGCCCCCCGTAGCCTTCCCCGCCGGCGCGTTCCTTCCGCCTTACGACCGCAGCGAGCGCAATAGTGGCTCGCCGCGGTCGTTCGCGACATGCCAGTCGCACTTAGGCGTTTCTGCTTTTTACAACGTTCCACCACGGCACGACCGGACAGTACGAGCATCGGCCGCGGCCTTTTTAAGGAGAGAAAGCAATGTCTGATTCAGCCCAGGTCCTTCCCAAGGCCAAGAAATCCGTTGCCCTGAGCGGCACGGCTGCCGGTAATACCGCGCTTTGCACCGTTGGTCGCAGCGGCAATGACCTGCACTACCGTGGCTACGACATCCACGATCTCGCGACCAAGTCGACCTTCGAGGAAGTGGCGCATCTGCTGGTGCATGGCGCGCTGCCGACGGTGTCGCAGCTGAACGCCTACAAGGCCAAGCTCAAGCGCTTGCGTGGTCTGCCCGCGCTCGTCCAGGAAGCGCTGGAACTGGTGCCGGCCAATGCGCACCCGATGGATGTATTGCGCACCGGCTGCTCGGTGCTTGGCACAGTGTTGCCTGAGCGTGAAGGCCATCCCGCATCCGAAGCGCGCGATATCGCCGACAAGCTGATCGCCAGTTTCGGTTCGATGCTGCTGTACTGGTGGCACTTCACCCGCAATGGTCGTCGCATCGACGTCGAAACCGACGACGACAACGTCGCCGCGCACTTCCTGCATTTGCTGCATGGCGAAGAGCCGTCCAAGTTGCACGCCGACTCGCTCGACAAGTCGCTGGTCCTGTACGCCGAGCATGAGTTCAATGCGTCGACGTTCACCGCGCGCGTGATCGCTGGTACCGGTTCGGACCTGCATTCGTGCATCACCGGAGCGATTGGCGCGCTGCGCGGTCCCAAGCACGGCGGCGCCAACGAAGTGGCGATGGACATCATCAGCCGCTACAACTCTGCCGACGAAGCAGAATCCGACATCCGCGCACGCATGGAGCGCAAGGAAATCATCATCGGCTTCGGTCACCCGGTGTACACCATCGGCGATCCGCGCAATCCGATCATCAAGGAAATCTCGCGCAAGCTCTGCAAGGACGGCGGCAACCAGACGCTGTTCGACGTGTCCGAGCGCATCGAGAACCTGATGATGGACACCAAGAAGATGTTCCCGAACCTCGACTGGTACTCCGCATCGGCCTATCACATGATGGGTATCCCGACGCCGATGTTCACCCCGCTGTTCGTGATCGCGCGCACCACCGGTTGGAGCGCGCACGTGATCGAGCAGCGCGAAGACGGCAAGATCATCCGTCCGAGCGCCAACTACGTCGGTCCGGAAGATCGCGAGTACGTGGCGATCGAGAAGCGCTGATTCCGTTCCGCGTCAGTGGGATGGAATGAAACAAGAAAGGCCGCGCACTGCGCGGCCTTTTTCTTTGTTGCGCGTGGCGCGTATCAGGACAGGCCTTCTGCCCGGAGCGCCGCTTGCACACCCGCATCGGCTTCCATGCGTTGCTTGAATGCGGCGAGATTGTCGAGGCCGTCCAGGTCCACGCCGGTGGCATCGGCCCAGCGCAACGTGATGTACAGGTATGGATCGGCGTAGCTGCGGAAGCCGGCGAGCCACTCCTTGCCTTCCAGTTGCGTATTGGCGCGTTCGTACAGCGCGCGCACGTTCTTGCGGGCCACGGACTTCACCGCATCGTGCTGGCTCTCGTCGTGGATGTAACGCGCCGGGCCGAAGATCGGCTTGAACGCCGGATGCAGGTCGGAGTTGACGAAAGCCAGCCAGCGGTTGGCCTGCGCGCGTTGCCACGCGCTGCCGTCGCCGGCCAGCTGGACCTGCGGCCAGGTGTCGGCGATGTAGCCGAGGATGGCGGCGTTCTGGGTCAGGATGGCGTCGCCTTCCCGCAGGGCTGGCACGGCACCTGCCGGGTTGATGGCGAGGTATTCGGGCGACTGGCGGCGCTCGCGGGTGACGATTTCGACTTCGAAATCACCACCGGTCCATTGCAGGACGATGTGATCGGCGGTGGAGCACGCGCCAGGGGTGGTGTAGAGCTTCATATCGGAGTCCGTCGAAGGAAGGCTGGCACTATCGCGCCTCGTCGGCCGGATTCTCAATCGCACGCATGCAACATTGCGTCATGCGCCTGGGCAGCAGGCAAAAAGAAATCCGCGCAAGGCGGATTTCAAGAATGGCGGAGGGGCTCCGCCTAAAGGGAATCAGGAGGCCTGCTTGCGCGGCTTGAGCGACTGCACCTTATAGAAGGTGTGATCGCCGATCGTGGCCACCTGGTAGGCGTTGCGCCACGACGGACTGGCGATGCCCAGGGCGGCGAAGTGGCTGGCGCCCGGGACGATTTCCTTGCGCTGACCGGCGGGCAGGGCCCAGTTGTTCTCGGCTTCGAGCGCCACGGTCACGGCCTGGGCCCAGGCTTCGGTATTGCCCAGCTGCGTCGAGGGCGAAACGAGGGTAGGGGCGAACTGCTTGTTCGCGGTCACCACGTCGCACAGGGTGTTGCCCCACAGGCCGCTGTCGCGGCGGCGCAGGGCGACCTCGGCGACCGCCTGCTGGCCCCGGACCGACTGGTCGCGGGCTTCGAGGTAGACGGTGGTGCTGAGGCACAGCGAATCGGCGGATTGCGGCGGCAGCACGGAGGCCAACCACAGTATCCAGGCGAGTTTCATGTCGTACTCCTTGCTCCGTTGGCCGGGCCGCACTTCGGCGTCGTCTCCGTGGGGAGGCGGGCGCCTGGGGGCGAAATCCGGTATGGCGTTCTAGGGAGGGCGGCGCGCTCTCTGGCGTGCTTTGCCCGGGCATCGGGACCGCGTATGAACGCGGGCGTTGCGACGGTGCCGCCGGTGGCGGCTGGAAAAGTTGGCGCACGGTAGCGACGGCTTTCCTAACCGCACCTGAATCGGTGACCCCCGTCACGGATTGTCTCCGGGGCGGATTCGGTGCTAGGGCGTCGGCCCGTCAAAGGCCCATTCAGTGGAAGGCAAAGGCGTCCAGCGCCAGGGTTCCCAGCTCATGAGAGCGATGGAGAACCTCGACGCTCGGATCCTCGCCAGCGGCGCCGAGCGCGACAAACAGCGGCATCAGGTGTTCGGTCGTCGGATGGGCATGGTGAGCATGCGGAGCCCGGTTTTGCCAATCGAGCAGCGCAGGCCAATTGTGGGCTGCGAGCCGTTCGTGCATCCAGCCCGAGAATTCGGCGGCCCAGGGCGCCAGCGGCGCGGCCGGGTGCTGCCAGTCGAGGTCGCCCAGGTTGTGCACGAAGCCGCCGGAACCGATCACCAGGACGTCCTCACTGCGCAGGTCCGCGAGTACGCCGCCAAGCGCCTGGTGCTGGGTCGCGTCGCCGGCCGGGTTCACGGAGAGCGGCACAACGGGGACGTCGGCCTGCGGATACATCCGGCGCAGTGGCACCCAGACTCCATGGTCCAGGCCGTGCCCGGAGCGAATCTTTGTGGCGATGCCGGCTGAATTGAGACATGAGGCGATCGCTTCGGCGATCTCCGGTGCGCCCGATGCGGGGTACTCGATCTGATAGAGCGGGGCAGGGAAGCCACCAAAGTCATGGACGGTATGCGGCTGAGGATGGCCGCCGAGCATGGGACGGTCAGCCAGGAAATGGGCCGAAGCCACCACGATTGCCCGAGGGCGCGGCAGCCGTCGGCCGAGCTCATCCAGGAACCGTCCGGCGGGGGAGTCCTGGATCGCCAGCATCGGCGAACCATGCGAGAGAAACAGAGTAGGGAGGCGGGTCATGCCAAGGAGAATGTGCCTCCCGACAACCGGTTCCAAGTGATGGTCATGCGCCGGTCCGTTGCGTGTGCGGCTTCAATCCGGCATCGACCGGCGGTCCGGGCATTGCTGTGTCGGTCACACTTTTAACGGCGTCTTCACAACAGCGCACCTAGCCTGCGCGCTGGCAAAGACGTTCAGCCTTCGGGAAGCGATCCCTTCCCTACGGAGCCGTATCCGGATCGCCTCGAGGATCGATCAGGGGCCGATCGTCGGCTGAATGGCCGGTTAGTTGTGAAATTTTGCGTACTACGTTAAGCAATGTTAACAATCATCTTGACGGTGTATGATCCCTCGGGCCAGAGATCGTGAATGGGGGTCACGCCCGCTGGACGATCCCGGTCACAGTTAAGTGCCGTGTATATCCCGACATTTCTCAAGGAGTCAGAAATATGAAGATCCGTTTGCTGAGCACTGCACTGCTCGCCGGCCTGGCATTTGCGCAGACCGCCAATGCGCAGAATTTCGATGACCGCTGGTACCTGACGGGTTCGGGCGGCATCAATGTCCAGGACACTGATCGCAACACCAACAACGCCCCCTTCCTCGCTCTCGGCGTGGGCAAGTTCATCGGCGCGAACTGGTCGCTGGACGGCGAACTGAACTATCAGAACCCGCATTTCGAAGCGAACCAGGATCTGAACTGGAGCCAGTACGGCGTCTCGCTCGACCTGCGCCGCCACTTCATTGCTGAAGGCCGCAACTGGAACCCGTACATCGTGGGTGGCCTGGGCTATCAGCGTTCGGAAGAAGAATTCGACGCCTTCCCGAGCGCGATCTCGCCGGGTCAGCGCAAGGACGGCAATCTCGCCGCCAAGCTCGGTGGCGGTCTGCAGGGCGACATGGGCAACTACGGCATTCGTGCCGAACTGGCCTACCGCGTCTCCTTCGACGACCAGAGCATCGCTGCTTCGGGTGAAGACCAGTTCGGTGACCTGCTGGCCTCGATCGGCGTGATCGTGCCGCTGGGCGCCGCCCCGGTCGCCGCCGCTCCGGCTGCTCCGGCTCCTGCCGCTCCGAATTGCGCCGACGGCGACGACGACGGCGACGGCGTGAACAACTGCGACGACAAGTGCCCGGGTTCGCAGGCTGGCCAGACCATCGGTCCGGACGGCTGCCCGGTGCCGGTCTCGATCGACCTGAAGGGCGTGAACTTCGATTACGACAAGTCGAACCTGCGTCCTGACGCGGTCCAGATCCTGTCCGAAGCCACCGAGATCCTGAAGCGCTATCCGGAGCTGAAGGTCGAAGTCGCCGGTCACACCGACTCGAAGGGCACCGACGCCTACAACCAGTCGCTGTCGGAGCGCCGCGCCAAGGCGGTGTACGACTACCTGACCAGCAACGGCATCGACGCTGCCCGCCTGCAGGGTCCGAACGGTTACGGAGAGAGCCGCCCGATTGCTCCGAACGCCAACGAAGACGGTTCGGACAATCCGGAAGGCCGTGCGAAGAACCGCCGCACCGAGCTGAACGTCCAGAACTGAGTTTGACTCAGGCAGTGCCCGCGAAGCCCGGCCCAGTGCCGGGCTTCGTTTTTGCAGTGGCCGTAGCCATCAGTCTTCACAAGCCCGAGGTTGTTGGCCGGCAATGCCGGGGCCTACACTCCGGCTCAACCGTTCCACGGAGAAGCGCATGCAGCGCGCGTATGCCGGATTGATCCTGTTGGCACTCGCAGGCGGTGCGCACGCGCAGGTGGCCAGCCAATGTCCCCCCGCGTCTGCCGGCGGAATGCCGGTGCAACCGACGCTGGTCGCTCCGCTCGCTCCGGAACTGACCGCGCCGACCCACCAACTGGGCGCGCCGACCGGCGTGCTCGCCCAGGCATTCGATGAATCGCTCGCGCTCGACAACGTGTTGCTGCGCCAGCGGATCGAAAGTTGCCTCGCGTTGGCCAAGGCCACGCCCGCCACGGGGCCGGCATTGCCCGGCTCCGCCGGTTACAAGCCGCAGACCCAGTACGACAACACGCCCTGGCGCTTCGACATGAGTCAGAACGGCAAGCGCATGACCGCTGAGGAATTCGACGCGTGGATGAAGGCGCGCGGCGTGCGGGTGGCGAAGGGCGCGCCCGGTACGGCCGCAACACCGGCGCCGGTCGAGCCGCCCAAACCGGAAAAGAAGAAATAGCCGCGAAGTCGTTTACCCCGAAGAAGACAAGCACGCCCCGCCATGGCCTGGCGCGCGTGCTGTCCAAGCGCGGCCTGTGTTCGCGTACCGAAGCCGCGCGCTGGATCGCTGCGGGCCGGGTGAGCGTGGACGGGCGGGTCATTCGCGATCCGGAATTTCCAATCACGGCCGACGGCCGCCAGCGCATTGCGATCGACAATCAGGATGTCGGTGAGGCTGCACGCACCTATCTGATGCTCAACAAGCCGCGCGGCCTGGTGACCACGGCGCAGGATGAGCGCGGCCGCGACACGGTCTACCGGTGCTTCGACAACGCACGGTTGCAGGGCGAACCGCTGCCGTGGCTAGCGCCCGTGGGGCGCCTCGACCAAGCCAGCGAGGGCTTGCTGCTGTTCTGCAACGACCCGGAGTGGGCGGCGCGCGTCACGGATCCTGAGTCCGGCCCCGACAAGACCTATCACGTCCAGATCAACCGCATTCCCGATGCGGCGTTGTTGGCGGATCTGGAGCGAGGCGTCCTGCATGAGGACGAGCAACTGCGGGCGAAGTCGGCGTGCCTGCTGCGCGCGGGCGAGCGCAATGCATGGCTCGAAGTGGTCCTCGATGAAGGTCGTAACCGGCAGATCCGCCGCCTGCTCGCGGCGTTCGAGATCGAGGTCCTGCGTCTGGTCCGGGTTGCCATTGGCGGGATCGCGCTGGGCGACCTGGCCAAGGGGCAATGGCGGTTGTTGAGCGCGGACGAAGTGACGGCCCTGGCGGCGCCGACACCTTAACCGTTGTGACGATTTGCCGGACTGTGCGGCGCGCCACGCAATCGACAAAAAGCGCATTTCCGCGCCGCGGCGCCAGCTCCAAAGTGTGGCTGCCCGCACCGTTTTTTGCCCCGCGCGCATGGTCTCTTACGCACCACACCCGGCAAGCGGGAAACGAAGGGGAAACCACATGCGCAATATTCTCGTGGCACTGCCGTGCCTGCTCATCACCGGACTGGTCCTGGCCGCGCCCGCAAACGCAGCGACCAAGAAGAAGCCGGCCCCCAAGGCCACTGCTGCCGCACCGGTTTCACAGCCGACCGACACCAGCAAGCGCTTCAACATGACCCAGGACGGCAAGAAGATGACTGCCGACGACTTCGACGCCTGGATGAAGAAGAACGGCTACCGCGTCGCTACTGGCGCGCCGGCCAAGCCGGCGGCGGAAGAGCCCGCGAAGCAGGGCGGCAAGTAAGCCCTCTCGCCAGTTCGAAAGCAGAAACCCCGGCCTGATGCCGGGGTTTCGCTTTTTGGAGTCGCCGTGGTCTGACGCGACGACTCGAATGTCCTGGAGCGGAGTAGCCTCCGCTCCGTCCCGCCCAATCAAGCCTTGATCACACCCAGTTCGCGACCGATCTTGATGAATGCCGCGATCGCCCGATCGAGATGCTCGCGCGTGTGGGCCGCCGACATCTGCGTGCGGATGCGCGCCTGACCCTGCGGAACGACCGGAAAGAAGAAGCCGATCGCGTAGATGCCTTCCTCGAGCAGTCGCGCGGCGAACTTCTGCGCCAGCGGCGCGTCGTACAGCATCACCGGCGAGATCGGATGCACGCCCGGCTTCACATCGAAACCCGCCGCGGTCATCTGCTCGCGGAAGTAGGCGGTGTTCTCGGCCAGCTGCTCGCGCAGATCGCCGGCGGCAGCGAGCATCTCGAACGCCTTGATGCCCGCGGCCACCACGTGCGGCGGCAGTGAGTTCGAGAACAGGTAGGGGCGCGAGCGCTGGCGCAACAGTTCGATCACTTCCTTCTTCGCGGTAGTGAAGCCACCCAGTGCGCCGCCCATGGCCTTGCCGAGCGTGCCGGTGAAGATGTCGATCTTGTCCATCACGCCCTTCACCTCGGCGGAGCCGCGGCCGGTCTTGCCGAGGAATCCGGTGGCGTGGCATTCGTCGATGTGCACCAGCGCGCCGTACTTCTTCGCCAGCGCGGTGATCTCGTCGAGTGGAGCGATGAAGCCGTCCATCGAGAACACGCCGTCGGACGTGATCATGATCGTGCGCGCGCCGTCGGCCTTGGCCTGCTGCAGCTGCTTCTCCAGGTCGGCCATGTCGCAGTTGGCGTAGCGGTAACGCTTGGCCTTGCACAGGCGCACGCCGTCGATGATCGAGGCATGGTTGAGCGCGTCGGAAATGATCGCGTCCTTCTCGTCCAACAGCGGTTCGAACAAGCCGCCGTTGGCGTCGAAACAGGCGGCGTAGAGGATCGTGTCCTCAGTGCCGAAGAAATCGGCGATCTGTTTCTCGAGCTGCTTGTGCAGATCCTGCGTGCCGCAGATGAAGCGCACCGAGGCCATGCCGAAGCCATGCGTGTCGAGCGCTTGCTTCGCGGCCGCGATCACGTCGGGATGGTCGGCGAGGCCGAGGTAGTTGTTGGCGCAGAAGTTCAGCACCGTGCGGCCGTCTTCGAGCGTGATCTCGGCCGACTGAGGCGAGGTGATGATGCGTTCGGACTTGAACAGGCCGGCGGCGCGGATTTCGTCGAGGGTCTCGGCGTAGCGTTGGGTCAGCGACATGGGTTTGGCTCGTCGTTCCCGCGAGATGCTTCACAACAGCGAAGCTGGTCAAGCGGGAGTGTCTTGAAGGAAGAGGCGGAAGTCGCTGGGTCCCCGCTTGCGCGGGGATGACGACTCGGGATTCGCAGCTACATCAGTTCCAGCTCAGCACGACCTTGCCGGCCTTGCCCGATTCCATCAATTCGAAGCCTTCCTGGAACGAATCGATCGGCAGCTGGTGCGTAAGCACCTTGCCCAGCGGGAAACCGCCCATCACCAGCTGCGTCATCTTGTACCAGGTCTCGTACATCTTGCGGCCGTAGATGCCGTGCAGGGTGAGGCCCTTGAAGATGATCTTGTCCCAGTCGGCGCCGGCGCCCTTGGGCATGATGCCGAGCATCGCGATCTTGCCGCCGTGGTACATGCAATCGAGCATGTCGTTGAAGGCGCGCGGATTGCCGCTCATTTCCAGGCCGACGTCGAAGCCTTCCATGTGCAGGTCCTTCATCACGTCCTTCAGCGACGTGTTGGACACGTTGACCACGCGCGTCGCGCCCATGTCGGCAGCAAGCTTGAGGCGGTAATCGTTGACGTCGGTGACCACGACATTGCGTGCACCGATGTGTTTGCAGATGCCGGCGGCAATGATGCCGATCGGACCCGCGCCGGTGATCAGCACGTCTTCGCCGACCACGTCGAATTCCAGCGCGCAGTGCGCGGCGTTGCCGTAGGGATCGAAGAACGCGGCGAGTTCGCTCGGAATCTGGTCCGGGATCGGCCACAGGTTCGACGACGGCATCACGATGTATTCGGCGAACGCGCCGTTGCGATTCACGCCGATGCCGACCGTATTCGGGCACAGGTGCTGGCGACCGGCGCGGCAGTTGCGGCAATGACCGCACACGATGTGGCCTTCGGCGCTCACGCGCTGGCCAACCTTGTAGCCGGTGACGCCCGGGCCCATGTCGACCACGCGACCGACGAATTCGTGGCCGATGACGAGGCCCGGCTTGATCGTGCGCTGGCTCCACTCGTCCCACAGGTAGATGTGCAGATCGGTGCCGCAGATCGCGGTCTTCTCGAGCTTGATCAGCACTTCGTTCGGGCCCGGCGTGGGTACCGGCACCTCTTCCATCCAGATGCCCTTGGTGGCTTCGCGCTTGACCAGCGCCTTCATCGTTTGCGACATGGGGATTGCCTTGCGTAGGGGGCTTTATAGGAGCGCGCCGCGCCGGCGCGGCGAGAGGCCGAAATTATACGCCCCGGCCGCGCCGCGACCCGCTGGCTGGTTTGCCCGCAACGGTCGGCTTGGCCTATCGTCGCCGGCTCTTGAATTCATGATCTTTGCTCATGCCGACCATGCGCCGCCGTTTGTTGGCCCTGTCCCTCTCGCTGCCCCTGCTGCTGGCGGCAACCGCTCATGCCGACGAAGGCATGTGGATGCCCTCGCAGCTGCCTGATATCGCCCGGCAGATGAAGGCCGCCGGCTTCAAGGGCAACCCGCGCGATCTGGCCGAACTGGCAAAGCCGCCGATGAACGCGATCGTGAAGGTCGGCGGTGCGAGTGGCGCGTTCGTGTCGAACGAGGGCCTGGTGCTGACCAATCACCACGTCGCCTTCGGCGTCATCCAGTACAACAGCAAGCCCGAGCGCGACCTGATCCAGGACGGCTATGTCGCCGCCGATCGCAGCGCCGAACTGCCTGCCAATCCCGACTACCGCGTGCTGGTGACCACCGGCTTCGATCGTGTCACCGATCGCATCCTGGCTGAAGCGAAAGATCGCCAGGGGCGTGCCTACTACGATGCCGTGGACAAGGCGACCAAGGCCGTCGTCGCCGAGTGCGAACGCGAACCGGGTTACCGCTGCGGCGTCGTCAACATGTATTACGGCACCGACTTCTATCTGGTACGCCAGCTGGAACTGCGCGATGTCCGTCTCGTCTATGCGCCGCCGAACGACATCGGCAACTACGGCGGCGAGGTCGACAACTTCGTGTGGCCGCGCCATGCCGGCGATTTCACCCTGCTGCGCGCGTATGTCGGCAAGGACGGAAAGCCGGCCGACTACTCGCCCGACAACGTGCCGTATGTGCCGCCCGCACATCTGCAGGTGTCGACCGCGAACCTCAAGGAAGGCGACTACGCGATGCTCGCGGGCTATCCGGGCGTCACGTTCCGCCATCGCATGGCGTCGGAATTCGCCAACCAAGTTGAATGGCAGCTGCCATCGCGCGTCGCGCTGTACCAGCGCATGATCGATGTCATCGAAGGCACGGCGGCAAAAGACGAAGCCGCGCGCGTCAGCTATGCCTCGCAGGTGCGCAGCCTCAAGAACACTCTCAAGCGCGCGCAGGGCGAACTCGATGGTCTGCGTCGCAGCAATGCGCTGACCGTGCGTCGCGATGACGAGACGGCGATGTATGCGTGGCTGGACAAGCAGGCGGATGTCGCCGCTACCAAGGCCGACATCGCCGCGGCACAGGCCGTGCTCGACCAGGGCGTGGCGACGCGCGAGCGCGACCAGTTGCTCGGCGTGATCGTCAGCCAGACCCAGCTGCTGCGTTCCGCGGTGCAGCTGCAGCGTCTGGCGCACGAGCGCACTAAGCCCGATGCCGAGCGCGAAACGGGTTACCAGCAGCGCGACGAAACCCTGATCACCGGCCAGCTCAAGCAGGTGCAGCGCCGTTACGCGGTCGAGGTGGAGAAGGCGCTGCTTGCCGATCTCGTCGGCCAATATCAGGCGCTGCCAGCGGCGCAGCATGTGCCCGAGTTCGACGCGGTATTCGGCACAACGCCGGCGCAACTGAAGGCCAACCTCGACGCGCTGTATGCCGGCACGAAGCTGAGCAGCGAAAGCGAACGTCTTGCCGCGATGCAGGCCGACCGCGCAACGCTGTCGGCATCGAAGGATCCGCTGCTGCAGGCCGCCGCTACGCTGCTGCCGGCGCAGCTGCGTCTGGAGGACGAGAGCAAGGCCAGCAACGGCGAACTGCTGCGTCTGCGCCCGGCCTACATGCGCGCGCTGATCGGCTTCCGCAAGTCGCAGGGCCGCGCCGTGTATCCGGATGCGAATTCGACCCTGCGCGTGAGCTACGGCCGCGTCAGCGCGATGGATCCGCGCGACGGCGTGCGCTATCGCCCGTTGACCACGGTGCAGGGCATCCTCGAGAAGCACACCGGCAGCGAACCATTCAACGCGCCGCAGCCGCTGCGCGATGCGATCGCCAAGGGCGACTTCGGCAGCACCGCCGAGCCGAGCCTGAAGACGCAGACGGTCGACTTTCTCACCAATCTGGATACCACCGGCGGAAATTCGGGTTCCGCGGTGATGGATGCGCACGGTCGTCTGATTGGCCTGAACTTCGACAGCAACTGGGAAGCGGTGAGTGCGAGCTGGATGTTCGATCCGCACTACAAACGCGCCATCCACGTCGACATGCGCTACATGCGTTGGCTGCTGGCCAAGGTTTATCCGGCGCCGCACCTGTTGAAGGAAATGAATCTGCCGGCGGAATGAGTCCGTCTCGGCAATTGTGATTTCACGTGGCCGCGGTGACCTCCGCGGCCATACAAAAATGAGGGGACAAGCAATGCGTCTTACGTTGTTGGCTGGCGCCGTCGCCAGCGTGATGGCCGTCGCGGCCGTGCAGAACGTCCACGCGGGCGAGGGCATGTGGGTGCCGCAGCAGTTGCCGGAAATCGCCGGCCCGCTGAAGAAGGCTGGCCTCAAGCTCGACCCGAAGCAGCTCGCCGACCTGACCGGCGACCCGATGGGCGCGGTGGTAGCGCTGGCGGGATGCACCGCGAGTTTCGTGTCGCCGCAGGGCCTGGTGGTCACCAATCACCACTGCGCTTACGGCGCGATCCAGCTCAATTCGACGCCGGAAAGGAACCTGATCAAGGACGGCTTCATCGCCGCCAGCCAGGCCGGTGAAGTCTCCGCCGGCCCCAACGCGCGCATCTATGCGCTGGAATCGATTCGTGATGTCACCACCGAAGCGAAGGCCGCGATTGCCAATGCGCCGACGCCGCTGGCGCGCACGCAGGCACTCGACGCGCTGGAAAAGCGGCTGATTGCCGAATGCGAAGCCGGCGGCGGTTACCGCTGCCGTCTCTACACCTTCATGGGCGGCAACACCTATCGCCTGTTCAAGAACATCGAAATCAAGGACGTGCGCCTGGTCTACGCGCCGCCCCGCGCGATCGGCAACTACGGCGGCGAAGTCGACAACTGGATGTGGCCGCGCCACACCGGCGACTTCTCCTTCTACCGTGCCTACGTCGGCAAGGACGGCAAGCCCGCCGCATTCTCCGCCGACAACGTGCCGTACCAGCCCAAGCACTGGCTGAAGTTGGCCGACAAGCCGCTGGGCGCGGGCGACTTCGTGATGGTGGCCGGTTATCCGGGCCGCACGTCGCGCTACACACTGGCCAGCGAGTTCGACGATACCGCCGGCTGGACCTATCCGGTGGTCGGCGGGCACTACAAGAAGCTCGTCGCCATGGTGCTGGCCGCGGGCGAGAAGAATCCCGATATCGCGGTGAAATACGCCAGTACCGTGCGCGGCTGGCAGAACACGATGAAGAACTACGATGGCCAGCTCGCGGGCTTCCAACGCATCGATGCGGCCACGAAGAAGCATGACGGCGAAGCCGCATTGCTGGCCTGGCTGCGCAAGCAGGGCAAGTCGGGTCAGGCCGCACTCACGGCGCACGACACCCTCGTCGCGCTTGGCGATGCGGCGCGCACCACGCGTGAACGCGACCTGGTGTTCCGCAACTTCAGCGGCCAGGGCGTCGTCGGCGGCGCGGTCGATCTCTACCGCCTCGCGATCGAGAAGGCCAAGCCCGATGCCGAACGCGAGCAGGGCTTCCAGCAGCGCGACCTGGCGGCGTTCGAAGGCGGCATCAAGCAGATGGAGCGTCGCTACCACCCCGACATGGATCGCGAGCTGCAGGCGTATTGGCTGCGCGAGTACATCAAGCTGCCGGCGGCGCAACACGTCGCGGCCGTGGACGCGTGGCTCGGTGGCAACGACGAGGCCGCCGTGCAGCGCGCACTGGGCACGCTGGCCAAGAGCAAGCTCGGCAATCTCGACGAACGTATGAAGTGGTACACCGCCGATCGTGCCGCATTCGAGAACAGCGACGATCCGGCCATCCGCTACGCGATCGCGGTGATGCCGACGCTGCTCAAGCTGGAACAGGAGCTCAAGACCCGCGCCGGCGAAGCGCTGGTCGCGCGTCCGGTGTTCCTGCAGGCCCTGGCGGACTTCAAGAAGAGCCAGGGCGAATACGTCTATCCGGATGCCAACTCGTCGCTGCGCATCTCGTTCGGCAACGTCATGGGTTACACCAAGGCCGATGGCAGCAAGCAGGCGGAGTTCACCACGCTGGAACAGGTAGCGGCCAAGGCCACCAGCGTCGAACCTTTCGATGCGCCCAAGGCACAGCTGGATGCGATCGCCGCCAAGCGCTATGGCGGACTGCAGGACAAGCGCTTGGGCACGGTGCCGGTGAACTTCCTCTCCAACCTGGACATCACCGGTGGCAATTCCGGTTCGCCGGTGCTGGATGCGCACGGCAAGCTGGTCGGCCTGGCGTTCGACGGCAACTGGGAATCGGTGAGCAGCAACTGGGTGTTCGACCCGGTGATGACGCGCATGATCGCCGTCGATGCGCGCTACATGCGCTGGATCATGCAGGAAGCCTACGGTGCGCCGCAGTTGCTGTCGGAGCTGGGCGTGGGTGGCACCACGGGTGCGGCCAACACCGCGAAATAATTCGCGAAAGCGACGAAGCCAACAAAACGGGCCGGCATTTGCCGGCCCGTTTTGTTTTGCGTCATCGATGCGTGCGGCGTGTTCAGTCCAATGCGTATTCGAACGTATAGAAGTGCGCGCCGCCTTCGGCGATATCGATGTGCAGGCGACCCTGCAGGCCGGTGAGTTCGTCGGTGCCCGAATCGGGCACCACGGTGACCGTCAGCGATGCCTCGCCGCGATTCATCACGCCGTTGTGTTGCAGCATGAAGCGGCCCGAGCGCCCGGCGATGCGGCCGATCACGTGCTCCACCGCCACGTAGCCGGCCGATCCGGACGCCGGATTGCCTGCACTGAGCATTTCCACGACGCTGGTCGCATCCAGGTCGCCATGAAAACGCTTTTCGAAGCGGATGCGGCCGAACGCGGCTTCGCCGCCCGCATCGACGGACTCCATTGCGGTGCGTTTGACGTCGAAGGGACCTTTGATCTGTTGCATCGCCAAGTTCCAGTTGGGGAAGGCGCTGATGGTTTCACGGCGCGGCGCGACTGTGTTGGCGGATTCCGATCCGTAACGTTTCGCGCGTGTGCCGGTTTTAGCGGGTGCGGCCGTCGCAGCCTGGCCGCCGCCGCGATTTCATAAGCAACCGCTTGCGATTCCAGGGCCAACCTCTGCTAGGCTGTGCCCGTCGCGGATTCCCATGCCAGCCGGCCCCGTCTCCCGACCCGTGAGTAACACTCGCGTCCACGCCTTTCGTGCGACGCACGCGTCCCGCCATCCGGCCCAGCCGGGGCACCCAGGACGCCACAGGTCCAAGCTGTGCCGGCTCGCAGGCTTTCCGCGCTCCCTCTCTCACTAGGAGCTTGCGATGAAAGTACTGGCCTGCGATGGCATCCACGAAGACGGTCTTGCCCTGTTCCGCGACGCGGGATGGGACGTGCTCGTGGCCGCCGACCCGATCAAGGACCCCCAGGTCCTCGCCTTGGCCCTCGCCGATGTCGACGCCGTGCTGGTGCGTTCGGCCACCAAGGTGCCGGCCGAAGCGCTGGCCAACGTGCCGCACCTGAAGGTAATCGGCCGCGCCGGCGCCGGCGTCGACACCATCGACGTCGACGCCGCGACCAACAAGGGCATCGCGGTGATGAACGCACCCGACGGCAATACGCTCGCCGCCGCCGAACACGCAATCTCGCTGTTGTTCGCGCTCGCGCGCCACATTCCGCGCGCCGATGCCGGCATGAAGGCAGGCGAGTGGCCCAAGGCGGGCCTCACCGGTTTCGAACTGGAAGGCAAGAAGCTCGGCGTGATCGGACTGGGCCGCATCGGCGGCACCGTCGCGCGCAAGGCCCAGGGCATCGGCATGGAAGTCGCCGCGCACGATCCGTTCCTGCCGGCTTCCGCCGCGGGCAAGGGCAGCGTGCCGCTGAAGACGTTGGACGAACTGCTCGCCTGGGCCGACATCGTCACCCTGCATATCCCGCGCACCAAGGAAACCACCAACCTGCTTTCGGAAGAGCGCATGCGCGCCATGAAGAAGGGCGCGTACATCATCAACGCCGCACGCGGCGGGTTGGTCGACGAAGCCGCACTGCTGCGCTTGCTCGATGAAGGGCAGATTGCCGGCGCCGCGCTCGACACCTTCGCCACCGAACCGCTGCAGGCCGATTCGCCGCTACGCAAGCATTCCCAGCTGATCCTCACGCCACATCTGGGGGCATCGACCAGCGAAGCGCAGCAGGCCGTGAGCACCATCCTGGCGCGCCAGATCATCGACTTCGTCGCCACCGGCGCAGTCGCCGGATGCGTCAACCTGCCGCCGCTCACCGCCGAAGCCGCGCGCGAAGTCGGCCCGTGGATGCCGCTGATGACGTCGCTGGGCAAGCTGGCGTCGCGCCTGGTCGATGCCCCGACGAAACTCACCGTCACCTACGCCGGACGCACCGACGCGCTCGACACGCGCCCGTTGACGCGACTACTCGTCGCCGCGCTGCTCGGCACGCACTCGGGCCGCGTCACGCCGGTCAATGCACTGCAGGAAGCCGCGGGCCGTGGCCTGGTTGTGGCCGAAACCGTGGGCGGCGACGGCGATGGTTTCGACCGTCTGCTGCGCATCCGTGTGGAAGGTGGCAACAAGCCGCGCGAGATCGAAGCGACGCTGCATCGCGGCCCGCGTGTCGTGCGTCTGGATGGTGTGGAAATCGAATTCGATCCGCAGACGCACGTACTGTTGCTACGCAACGAGGATCGTCCCGGCATGATCGGTACGGTCGGTTCGCAGCTGGGCGCGGCCGGCATCAACATCGTCAACTTCGCCCTCGGTGCAGCCGGCGATGGCCAGGCCCGCGCGGCGATCACCGTCGACCAGCCGCTGACCGAGCCGCAACTCGACATGCTGCGCGCGACGCCCGGCGTGCTCTCGCTGCAGCAGGTCTGATTGCCCAAAGGCTCGTCGTCCCGGCGAACGCCGGAGGCGCTTTACAGCAGCCGAAGGCTGATCATCCAGCCTTTGATTCTGTTCCTGCAGCCAACGAAAAACTGGATCCCGGCGTACGCCGGGATGACGACAAAAATATTTCCGGACCGACTTCATGAAAATTCTTCTTGCACGTCACGGTGAAACTCCGTGGAACGCCGAAGGCCGCTATCAGGGCCAGGAAGACATCCCGCTCTCGCCTGTCGGTGAAGTGCAGGCGCGCGCGTTGGGCGAACGCCTGGCCGATGTGCGCATTGACCGCGCCATCGCATCGCCACTGGTGCGTGCCGCACGCACCGCGCAACTCGCTTTGGGCGACGAGCGTGCGGCGATGCTTGCGCTCGATGAAGGCCTCAAGGAAATCGCACACGGCACGTGGGAAGGACTGCTCGCGGAAGAAATCCGCGAACGCGATCCCGAGCGCATGCACGCCTGGCGCCATCAGCCGCACGAAGTGCTGATGCCCGAAGGCGAATCGCTGCAGCATGTGCTCGACCGCGCCTGGCCTGCGTTCGCGCGCGCCTGCGCAGGCATGGGGCCGCACGAGACGCTGTTGGTCGTCGCGCATGATGCGGTCAACCGCGTCCTGCTGTGTCGCATCCTCGGCATGCCGCTGGCGAAGCTGTGGTCGTTCCGGCAGGCGCCGACGACGCTCAATCTGCTGGAGGGGCCGGATGTGGATCATCTCGAGGTCGTTCGCTTGAACGACTGCAGCCATCACACCGCGTTGTTTGGGGAGGCGGTGCATCGGGCGTTGTGATGGCTCGTATTCGCCATCAACGACATTGAGTCGCCCGTCGCCACGACCCCTCACCCTGCGTCGCTGTGCGACGCGGTCCCTCTCCCCGCAAGCGGGGAGAGGGGCAAGCGGTGGCGAGTGGCGACGCCAAATCGTTGCACTTGTCCTTCTCCCTGCGTAGCGGGGAGAAGGTGCCCGAAGGGCGGATGAGGGGCGCTTTTGATTTGGCTGTTGCACCGGGGCGAGCCAAAGCCCGCCCTACAATATCGGCATGCCGCAATCCCTCCCCCAATGGCTCGACTACATCGAGCGCCAACACCCCAAAACCATCGACATGGGCCTCGACCGCGTGCGCGAAGTCGCCACACGCATGGGTCTGAAGAAGCCGGCGAAGAAGGTCATCACCGTCGGCGGCACCAACGGCAAGGGCTCCACCGTCGCCTTCATTGAAGCCATCGCCCGCGCAGCGGGCTGGAAAGTAGGTGCCTACACCTCGCCGCACCTGCTCGCCTATAACGAGCGCGTCCGCATCGACGGCGCCGATGCCGGTGACGCCGACCTCGTCGCTGCATTCGAGGCAGTGGAAGCCGCACGCGAAGCCACACTGCTCACGTATTTCGAATACGGCACGCTCGCGGCGCTGTGGCTGTTCGCGCGCAGCAAGCTGGATCTGGTCATCCTGGAAGTCGGTCTCGGCGGGCGCCTCGATGCGACCAACCTGGTCGATCCCGATGTCGCGGTGATCACTACCGTCGACCTCGATCACCAGGATTACCTGGGCAACGACCGCGAGGCGATCGGTTTCGAGAAGGCCGGTATCGCGCGTGCCTGGAAGCCGCTGGTGCTGGGCGACGACGATCCGCCCGCGAGCGTGCTGCGCCATGCCTATGCGATCGGGGCCAACTCGCTGCGCGCAGGTTGCGATTTCTTCTTCGCTACGGCGTCCGGTCCAGGCAACCGCTTCAGCCCCACCGATGCGACTCCGCCTGCGCCCGATCACTGGGCCTGGCGTGAGTTGCGCCACGCCATCGAACTGCCATTGCCGCAACTGGCCGCGCCCGTGCAGTTGCGCAATGCCGCCACCGCGATCGCCGCGCTGCGTGCACTGGGCAAGAAGCTGCCCACCGCAGCGATCGCCGAGGGGGTTGCGAACGCAAGCGTCGCCGGTCGGTTGCAGCGCTTCCAGCGCGGTGGAGTCGAAGTCGTGGTCGATGTCGGCCACAACCCCCAGGCCGCCCGCGAACTCGCCGAATGGTTGGCCGCCACCCCGACCGCCGGCAAGACCAGCGCCGTCTTCGCCGCACTCGGTGACAAGGACGCGCGCGGCGTGGTCGAGGCCCTGGCCGGGCGGATCGAAGCCTGGCACCTGGCCGGACTCGCCGAGCACGGGCCGCGCGGCGTGTCGGTGGCCGACTTCGCACAGCGGCTTGCTGGTACGGCAGCGGCCTCCGGTACGACTCATGCGACCGTCGCCGAGGCCCTGCGGGCGGTGCTGAAGGCCGCCGGGGAGGGCGACCGCATCCTGGTGTTCGGCTCCTTCCACACGGCCGCGGATGCGCTGAGCGAGTTGCAGACACCCGATTGAGGGCGGCACACCGGACGCGTTCATCATCGGCGCAGGGTGGGACGGGCGCGGCGCGGTTATAATTCGCGCGCATTCCCCCGAGGCCCCCGATTCGATGGAACCCGCCCTGAAGCAGCGAGTGGTCGGTGCAGTTGTGCTGGTGGCGTTGGCGGTGATTTTTCTGCCGATGCTGATCAAGGGCCCGGCGCCCGAAAGCGGCGTCTCCGATGTCCCCCTCAAACTCCCCGACGCCCCGCAGGGCGACGGTTCCGTGCAGACGCGCGAACTCCCGCTGGTGACGCCCTCTGCGGCGCCCACGAGCGGTGTGGTCGGCATGGATGCGAGCGGTACCCAGACGGCCGATGCCGCAGATCCGGCAGCAACCGAACCTCCCGCTTCGACCGGTCTGATGCCGGCCGCAACTGCGGGCGGCGACTACGCAGTCAGTTTCGGCCGCTATGCGACCGCTGCCGATGCCGAACGGGTCGTTGCGGCGCTGCACGGCGCGCAGCTCTCCGGTTATCAGGAAGCCACGACCGACAACGGCCGGACCCTGTACCGGGTCCGCATCGGACCGTTTGCGACCCAGGCCGAGGCCGAAGCAGCCCGCCTCCGTGCCGGTCAGGTCCGCAGCGACGTCGGAGCCAAGGTCGTGGTGCTGAACGCCGACACGGCCCAGCCCAAGGCGACCGAAGCGGCGCCCTCGTCCTCGCAGCCGCTCGCTGCTACGACCGCTCCTTCCAAGCCTGAACCGCTGGCCGAAACCAAGCCTGCTGTTACCAAGCCGCTCGAGCCGAAGCCGGCCGCTCCGGCCCCGAAGCCGGCTACCGTCACGCCGGCTCCGACCAAGCCCACGACCGTTGCCGCCGCGGCCAAGCCGACGCCGACCGCCGCGGCCGACACCGGCTTCGCCGTACAGCTGGGCGCGTTTTCGAGCGCGACCGAAGCCAACAAGCTGCGCGATCGCGCGCGCGCCGCGGGCCTGCGCGCCTTCGTCGAGTCCGTGCGGACCGACAAGGGCGTGCTGAGCCGCGTACGCGTGGGGCCCGTGTTGACCCGCGCCGAAGCCGACCAGCTGAAGACGCAGGTCGTGGCCAAGCTTGGTATCGGCGACGCGATCGTCAAGCCGCATCCGTGACGCCGTGGCGTCGCGGGTGAAGCAAGAGATGTAGGAGCGACAAGCCATGACGGCGCTGGACTGGGTATTGCTGCTGATCGTCGGCGTGTCGGGCCTGCTTGGCCTGCTGCGCGGAATGATCGGCGTGGTGATGTCGCTGGTGGCTTGGCTGCTCGCGGGATTGGCCGCATATCTGTTCGGTGGCGACGTCGGGCGCAGCCTGGTCTCGGACGGCCAGCTCGGCTGGGGTGAATACCTCGCCGGCTATGCACTGAGCTTCGTCGTGGTGTGGATCGCGGTGGCGCTGGTCGGGCTGCTGGTGCGCCGGATGGCGCAGGAAGCCGGACTGTCGGGCGTGGACCGGTTGTTCGGCTTCGGCTTCGGTCTGGTGCGCGGCGTGTTCCTGGCCTGCGTGCTGGTGCTGATGCTCGGATTGACCAGCATCCCCGGCAAACGCGCCTGGCACGAGTCGACCGGTGTCGCGACGCTGCTGCCGGTGGCGAAGTGGATGCGTAACGCAATGCCGCCGTGGATGGCGCAGCGCGTGGACCTGGAAGGACGCGGTAGATCGCTGCAGGCCCAGGTACAGGCCGAGGCGAAGCAACTCAAGCAGGTGATGCCGGACGGACTCATCCAGGACGCGCTGCCGAATGGCGCGCTGCCGGATTCGCTTCCGCAGGCCTTGCCCCAGATTCTCCCGTCGGTGTTGCCGAAGCAGTCGGCGCCGCGGACCGATCCAAAACTGGTTACCCCGGATCCGCCGTCGCAGGGCACGCCGCCCGACGACAAGCGCGTCCACTGACACACGAAGGTTTATTGCTATGTGCGGCATTCTTGGAATCGTCGGCAACACGGATGTCGCCGCCCAGCTGTATGACGGACTCTCGGTGCTGCAGCATCGCGGCCAGGACGCGGCCGGCATTGCCACCGCCGACGGCGGCAAGCTGCGCGTGCACAAGGGCAATGGCCTGGTCAGCGACGTGTTCGGCGAGGACGAGATGCTGCTGCTGCAGGGTAAGTTTGGTATCGCGCATTGCCGCTATCCGACTGCCGGCTCGGAAGGCTCCGACGAAGCGCAGCCGTTCTACGTGAATTCGCCCTACGGCATCGCGCTGGCGCACAACGGCAACCTGATTAATACCGACAAGCTGCGTCGCGAGGTGTTCGAACAGGACCGTCGCAACGTCAACACCGAGTCCGACTCCGAAGTGCTGCTCAATGTGTTCGCGCACGAGCTCGACACGCAGAAGGCGCTGACGCCCGACGCCGTGTTCAGGGCGATCGAAGGCGTGACCCGTCGCTGCATCGGCGGCTACGCGGTGGTGGTGTCGGTGTTGGGGCTGGGCCTGGTGGCGTTCCGCGATCCGCACGGCATCCGCCCGCTGGTGCTGGGCAAGCGCGCCGGCAAGAACGGCGCTTCCGACGAATACGCCGTCGCCTCCGAATCGGTGGCGCTGGATCTGCTTGGTTTCGAACGCATGCGCGACGTTGCCCCGGGCGAATGCATCCTCGTCACCGCACGCGGCGAGCTGTTCACCAAGCAGTGCGCGCCGGCACAGACGCACACCCCGTGCATCTTCGAATACGTGTACTTCGCCCGCCCCGACTCGATGATGGACAACATCTCGGTGCACAAGGCACGCATGCGCATGGGCCAGAAGCTCGGCGAGAAAATCCTGCGCCTGATGCCCGAGCATGACATCGACACGGTGATCCCGATTCCGGACACCTCGCGCGACGCCGCGCTGGAAATCGCCAACGTGCTGGGCGTGAAGTACCGCGAAGGCTTCATCAAGAACCGCTACGTCGGCCGCACCTTCATCATGCCGGGGCAGGGTCAGCGCGCGAAGTCGGTGCGCCGCAAGCTCAATCCGATTCCGCTGGAATTCAAGAATCGCGTCGTGCTGTTGGTAGACGACTCGATCGTGCGCGGCACCACCTCGCAGCAGATCGTGCAGATGGCGCGCGACGCCGGCGCGCGCAAGGTCTACCTCGCGTCCGCCGCGCCGCCGGTGCGTTATCCGAATGTCTACGGCATCGACATGCCGTCGGCCGAGGAACTGGTCGCACACGACCGCAGCGAGGAAGAAGTGCAGAAGCTGCTCGGCTGCGATTGGCTGATCTACCAGGATCTGGCTGATCTGGAAGAAGCCGTGTCTGGGCCGAAGCAGCGCATGGAGCACTTCGATTCTTCGTGCTTCAACGGTCAGTACGTGACCGGTATCGAGGAGGGTTACTTCGAGCGCATCAAGCAGCTTCGATCGGACGAGGCGAAGAAGACGCGGCGGGCGTCGTAAGACTTTTGCGAGCCCGGCACTATTGTCGTCATCCCGGCGAATGCCGGGATCCAGCCTCTGACGTTGCTTCGTCAGTCATCGATATGTACTGGACTGAAACCCAGGAACTGGATCCCGGCATTCGCCGGGATGACGATCAAAGACGATGAGAGAGTCGCTTTTCGAAGCTGCGCGATCCTGTCTCGACGCATCCGCGCCCGGAGACAAGGTCGCGCGTACCTTCGCAGCGGTGGCGGCGTTCGAGCGTGGCGAACTGCCGATTCCCGGCGACGCGCCCGCACCCGAACCGATCTGCATGCCCGGCCGCCCCGAGCGACCCAAACTCGTGCATCCGCGCGAATTGCCGCGCCGCGGCTTCGGCACGAACGAGGGGCGCGCCGCTTTCATCCACGCCGTGGCGCATATCGAATTCAATGCGATCGATCTGGCATGGGATGCGGCGTATCGCTTCCGCGGCATGCCGCCCGGGTTCTACGCGGACTGGATCGGCGTCGCCCACGACGAAGCGCGCCACTTCGTGATGCTACGTGAACGCCTGCAACAGTTCGGGCACGACTACGGCGATTTCGACGCGCACAACGGTTTGTGGGAAATGGCGGAAAAAACCGCGCACGACGGCCTCGCGCGCATGGCGCTGGTGCCGCGGGTGCTGGAGGCGCGCGGCCTCGACGTCACCCCGGGCATGATCGTGAAGCTGCGTTCGCTCGGCGACGATACGACCGCCGACATCCTGGAGGTGATCCTGCGCGAGGAAGTCGCGCACGTGGCCGCCGGCTCGCGCTGGTATCGCTGGCATTGCGAGCGTGCGGGGGTAGAGCCGCGCACGCGTTTCCGCGAACTGTTGCGCGAATACGCCAGTGGCGTCTTGCACGGGCCGTTCAACACCGAGGCGCGTCTGGCGGCGGGGTTCGACCCGGACGAACTACACAGCCTGCAGGCCGAAGCCGCCGCTGTCACTCCGCGATAACATCCGCGCCACTAGCGTGCGCCGATCTCAATGAGTCGAGTCCGATGATGCGAATTCGAATGCTTCCGGCCGCCATCCTGTGTGCGACGACGGCATTGCTCGTGGCCTGCCCACGTTCGGTCCAGCCTGCTCCACCGTCCTCCGCAGCGGAGTCGTCTTCGATGAGCCAGTCAGACAACGAAGCATCCGGCGCCAAGGGCAAGCGCGCCGCGGGTCAGGAAAACGAACCGCTGATGGCTTGGCGTGGGTTCGGCACCGAACCGTTCTGGCAGGCGCGTGTCGACGGCGATGATCTGTATTTCTCGACGCCGGACGACCAGGAAGGCCGGTTGATGCATGGGCGGCGCGTGCCTTCGCTCGTTGGCTTCGTCTATATCGGCACGGACGGCGAGAAGGACTTCCATCTCGACATCAGTCCGGGTCAATGCAGCGACGGCATGTCCGATAATCGCTACGACCACGTGGCGACCTTCATTTACGGCGACATCACCTACAAAGGGTGTGGTGAAGCGGCGAAGTGACGCGAGGGTTGGTCGCGTGAAATGTAGAAATGTAGGCTGGGTTGGCTTCATCAACCCAGCCTCGATGACACGCATTGCTGGGTTGATGGCCAACCCAGCCTACGGTGGCTGTGTCTTAGAGCGACGTCAGTTTCGCTTCGTCCTTCGAAACGCGCAGCACTGAGCCTTGGTCGTACCAATCCCCCAGCACGATGCGCTGATGTGCACGCTCAACGATCTGCAGATCATGGATTGCCGGTCGATGCGTATGGCCATGGATCAGGCGCGCAATGCCGAAGCGAGCCAACGTCGATTCCACGGTTTCGGGACTGACGTCGGTGATCGACTCCATCGTCCCCTTGTCCTGCAGCCCCGACTGGTGCGCCTTGCTCGCCGCACGCGCCTGCTGCGCGAACGCGATGCGGGCGGCCAGCGGCTGCGACAGGAAATGCTGCTGCCACGCCGGATTGCGCACCTGGGCGCGGAACTGCTGGTAGGCGAGATCGTCGGTGCACAGCGTGTCGCCGTGCATGAGCAGCGTGGGCTGGCCATACAGCACCACTACCGCCGGATCGGGAAGGACGGTCATGCCCGCACGGCGCGCGTAATCATCGCCGAGCAGGAAATCGCGGTTGCCGCGGATGAAGTACACCGGCACTCCAGCGTCCGACAGCGTCTTCAGCTCGCGCGCGACGAAGGCGCCGGTTTCGGATGGATCGTCGTCGCCCACCCAGGCCTCGAACAGGTCGCCCAGGATGTACAGCGCGTCGGCGCCGCGGGCTTGTTCACGCAGAAAGCGGCCGAACAGCTCGGTGACCTGCGGACGCTCGGCATCGAGGTGCAGGTCGGAAATGAAAAGGGTGGTCATGGACGAATTGTAGAGAGCGGAGCGGTGAGGCCGCGACTGACTAAGGTCCCCTTGACGCGGTGCCGTCTTCGCGGCTGACGCGAGCGCCTCATTTGCGGGCCTAGGTTGCCGCTGCGCCGGGCCCCAGGACGGCAGGCTCCTCCTACACCCGTTAAAATTCTCCCTTTCCGCCGTTCCCGAGCACCACGATGACCCGCACCCGCTTCGCCCCCAGTCCCACCGGCTACCTGCACATCGGCGGCGCGCGCACCGCGTTGTACTGCTGGCTGGAGGCGCGCCGCCATGGCGGGCAGTTCATCCTGCGCATCGAGGACACCGACCAGGAACGCAGCACCCAGGCGGCGATCGACGCGATCCTCGACGCCATGCAATGGCTCGGCCTGGGCTACGACGAAGGCCCGATCTACCAGACCCATCGTCTCGACCGTTATCGCGAAGTCGCCGAGCAACTCGTCGCGTCCGGTCGCGCGTACTACGCCTACGAGACCAAGGAAGAGCTCGAAGCCATGCGCGAAGCCGCGATGGCGAAGAACGAGAAGCCGCGCTACAACGGCGCGTATCGCGAGCAGAACGCCGGTTTCCGCGACGATCCCAATCGCGTAATCCGCTTCAAGAATCCGCTCGACGGCGTCGTCGCGTGGGAGGACAAGGTCAAGGGCCGCATCGAGATCAGCAATACCGAACTCGACGACCTGGTGATCTTCCGTTCCGACGGCTATCCGACCTACAACTTCGCCGTCGTCGTCGACGACATCGACATGACGATCAGCGACGTGGTGCGTGGCGACGACCACGTCAACAACACGCCGCGCCAGATCAACATCTATCACGCGCTGGGCAAGCCGGTGCCGCATTTCGCGCACTTGCCGATGATCCTCGACGAGCACGGCGCCAAGCTGTCCAAGCGTACTGGCGCCGCCGACGTGATGCAGTATCGCGATGCCGGCTATCTGCCGCATGCGCTGCTGAACTATCTGGTGCGCTTGGGCTGGTCGCACGGCGACCAGGAGATCTTCTCGATCGCCGAGATGACTTCGCTGTTCGATCTGAAGGATGTGAACGCGAAGGCCTCGCGTCTGGATCCGGCCAAGCTCGGCTGGCTCAACCAGCAGTACCTGAAGAGCGACGATCCGAACGACGTCGCCAAGCATCTGGAATGGCATCTGCTCAACAACGGCTTTGACCTGGCGAAGGGCCCGAAGCCGGCCGACATCGTGATCGCCCTGCGCGATCGCGTGCAGACGCTGAAGGACATGGCCGAACGCGCGGCGGTGTGGTTCCAGCCGCTGACCCAGTACGACGAAGCCGCGGTCGCCAAACACCTCACCGCCGCCGCGCAGGCGCCGCTGGCCGATGCGCGCGAGCGCCTGGCCAAACTCGCTTCGTGGACCGCTGAATCGGTCGCCGCGGCGCTGCACGAGACCGCCGAAGCGCTGGGCATCGGCATGGGCAAGGTCGCCCAGCCCATGCGCGTGGCGATCACTGGAACCCAGGTCAGCCCGGACATCTCGCAGACGGTGTACCTGGCCGGCCAGGGCGAGGCGGTCGCGCGCATCGACGCGGCCCTTGCAAAGCTGCCGGTCGGGGCATAAATCAGGGCCATGGGCCACAGCCACGCCTGCACCGATCCCAAGCACCACGTGCACGACGCCGATGCGTTCGTGCGCGAGGTCGAGCGCGCGTGCGAGCAGCGCGGTCTGCGCCTGACGCCGCTGCGTGCCAACGCGCTCCGGCTGATTGCCGCAGCAGGCCGGCCGATCAAGGCTTACGACCTGCTCGACCAGATGAAGGCCACGCATGACGCCGCCGCGCCGCCGACGGTGTATCGCGCGTTGGACTTCCTGCTCGAGCACGGCTTCATCCACAAGCTCGCGTCAATTAATGCCTACGTCGGCTGCCATCACCCCGGTGGCGAACAGCACGCAGTGCCATTCCTGATCTGTGATCGCTGCCAGTCGGCGACCGAGCTCGAAGACGCCGACATCGTCGATTCGCTCGACGCCAGCGCCCGCGCGCTCGGCTTCGTGCCGCAGGCGCAGACGCTGGAAGTGCACGGGCTCTGCGCGGACTGCGCGAAGCAGAACGCAGCCGCTGTTTGATCCGCCGGTATTGACCCGCCGCAGTTTCGCGGCTGCGGCGAAACATCACGCCGCCGCGGGATGCAGCAAGACCTTGGATTCCCGAATCGGCAGGTTGGCCGCCGCCGCGAGCAGCGCCAGCACGATGTCCGCGTACCACATCCAGGTGTAGCCGCCGAAGCGTTCGACGACGAGGCCGCCGACCCACGCGCCTAGGAAGCCACCGATCTGGTGCGACAACAGGGTGAGGCCGAACAGCGTGCCCAGATAGCGCGGGCCGAACAGCTTGCCGACCAGGCCCGCGGTAGGCGGCACGGTCGCGAGCCAGGTCAGGCCGAGACCGGCGGCAAACAGGTAGAACGTAAGCGGCGTCGGCGGTGAAATCACGTAGACCGCGATCAGCGCCGCGCGGCTGGCGTACATCAGCGCCAGCAGATGCTTCATGCGGAAGCGTTGCCCTAGCCAGCCGATGCCGAGGCTGCCACCGATGTTGAACAGGCCGATCAGGCCCAGGCTGATCGCCGATACCTGCGGCGACAGGCCGCACATCGCGATTTCGGTCGGCAGGTGCGTCACCAGGAACGCGATGTGCACGCCGCAGGTGAAGAAGCCGATGTGCAGGCACCAGTAGCTGCGATCGCGCAGGGCGATGCGTACTTGCTCGCGCAGAGTGATGCCCGATGTCGCAGCGGTGGCTGCAGTCGAAGAGCTGCCGGCTTCGCGACGACGTAACGGCCAGGCCAGCGGCAGCGTCGACAACGCGGTGATGGCGAGTGCCCACATCGCCGATGCCCAACCGAACGCGCTGATCAGCGCCTGCACGAACGGCGCGAATACGAACTGCCCGAACGAGCCGCCCGCGTTGATCACGCCGCCGACCATCGAGCGCTTCGTCGCCGGTACATGCTGTGCAGTGGCACCGATCAGCACCGAGAAGCTGCCAGCACCGGCGCCCGCGGCGGTGAGCACGCCGAGCGTCATCATCAAACCCCATTGCGAATCGAAGAGTGGCACCAGCGCGGTGCCGGCGATCAACAACACACCGCCGACGACCAGTACGCGTCCCGGGCCCTTCTGATCCGCGATCGCACCGAACAACGGCTGCACCGCGCCCCACACGAACTGACCGATCGCCAACGCGAAACTGATCTGCGCGATGCCCAATCCGGTCGCCTTGCCGATCGGGCTGACGAACAGGCCCATCGACTGGCGGATGCCCATGGTCACCATCAACGTTGCCGTTGCGGCGAGTACCAACGGCCAGTAATGCCTGGAAGTAGCGGAAACGGTCGTCTGTGGAATGCTCATGCGGTTCGGCTTTCTTCGAGTTGTTGCATGGCGTGGTCGAGATGAGAGTGCAGGGCGTCGACACCCGGGGTGCCCAGGAGTACTTCGACGGCGTCCTGTGCCTTGCGCCACAGTGGCAGCGCAGTATCGAGCGCGGTCTTGCCCGCAGCAGTGACGCTGATGCAACGCTGGCGTGCGTCTGTGGTGCCCTGCGAGAGTTCGACCCAGCCCGCAGCGGCCAGCGGCTTGATGTCGCGTGTAAGCGTGGTGCGGTCCATGCCGAGCTCACGAGCGAGTTCGCCAACCGGCCGTGGGCCGCGCGAGGCACGGCGCAGGATCGAGTACTGGTTGATGTTGAGGCCTGCGGGGGCGAGTTCGCGGTCGTAGCGCTGGCTGATCAGGCGCGACAACCGGCGCAGTCGGAAGCAGGTGCAGGGGCTGGAGAAGGGGAGTGGTTCTGGCATGTAAGTGTATATACACCTATATGACTGAGCTCGCGAGTTCGATCGGGAACTGACTGGCCCTTTCCCAGTCTATTGACCGCCGGGATCAATTGTTATGTTATTACATCCTGTAGATCAGCCCTCAACCCAAGAGCCACGGTTTCTATGCGGAAGTCCCTGCTTACCTTGTGCGTCCTGAGTGCGCTCGCCGCACCGCCTGCTTTTGCCGGCGACCCCGCTACCGATCGCCGCATCGAGGCCCTGGAAGCGCAGGTCAAAGCGCTGCAGGCCGAGCTGCAGGCGCTGAAAACCCAACCGACAGCGACGACGCCGGCACCGGCAAGTAGTGAGCAAGCCGAAATCGACGCGCTGGCGGCCTCGCCGGAAGCGGAAGCAACACCGGCGTCGACTACCGATGCAACCGCCTCCGTCGCTGCGTCCGCCGGCACAACGAGTGCGAGCGGCGCCAACGGCAACGCCTTCAATCCGGCGATCAGCATCATCCTCAACGGCAGTTACTCGCATCACTCGCTGGATCCGGACAGCTATACGCGCGCCGGCTTCCCGCTGGTGGGCGAGAGTGGTCCGAGTGCGAACGGCTTCTCGCTCGGTGAGAGCGAGGTGTCCTTTGCCGCCAACATCGACGACAAGTTCTATGGGCAGCTGACCGTCGCGATGGAGAGCGAGGACGGCGAGGACCACCTCGGCGTCGAAGAGGCCTACATCGATACCACCGCGTTGCCGGCCGGTTTCAACCTGCGCATGGGCCGATTCTTCTCCAACATCGGCTACCTCAACAGCCATCACGCGCACACCGACAACTTCTTCGACCGCCCGCTGGCCTACCAGGCCTTCCTCGGCGGCCAATACGGTGACGATGGCGTGCAGCTGCGCTGGGTCGCACCAACCAGCCTGCTGTTCGAAGTCGGCGGCGAAGTGCTGCGTGGCCAGAACTATCCCAGCGGCGGCGCGCAGCACGGCGGTTTGGGCACGCGCACGCTGTTCGCGCATGTCGGTGGCGACGTCGGCACCGAGAACGAGTGGCTCGCGGGCGTGTCGATGCTCAAGACCAGGACCGAAGGCGGCGAAGACGGCTTCAACGGTGACGCCAAGGTCTATGTCGCTGATGCGACCTGGAAATGGGCGCCACAGGGCAACTTCAAGGACGGCGGCATCACCCTGCGCGGGGAATATTTCCGCGACGATCGCAACGGTGTCTTCGTCGATCCCGAGGACGACACCATCACGTCGCTGTGGGATGGCCAGCGCCGCGGCGGCTATTTCGAAGCGGTCTATCGCCTCAATCGCTTGTGGGACGTCGGCTATCGCTACGACAAGCTGTGGGCCGACAACGGTGGCCCGTATGCCAGCGACTACGATCCGTACCGACACAGCGCGGAACTCACCTGGCGTAACAGCGAATTCAGCCTGTTCCGCCTGCAGTTGAGTCACGACAAGCCGAATGCGGACGACAGCGACAACGCCGTCACCGTGCAATACCAGACCAGCCTCGGCGCGCATGGCGCGCATAAGTTCTAAGGAACGCATCATGAAGCTCTTCACTATTCCCGCATTGCTGCTCGCCGCGCTGGTATCGACACCCGCACAGGCCAAGTTGAGTGTGTTTGCCTGTGAACCGGAGTGGGGCTCGCTCACCCAGGAACTGGCCGGCGACAAGGTCGACATCGCTGTCGGTACTTCTGCGTTGCAGGACGTGCATCAGATCGAAGCCAAGCCGAGCCTGATTGCCAAGGTGCGCAGCGCGGATCTGCTGGTATGCACCGGCGCCGAGCTCGAAGTGGGTTGGTTGCCGCAGCTGATCCGCCAGTCGGGCAATTCGAAGATTGCTTCCGGCAACGGCAATTTCATGGCCGCCGCGCAGGTCAAGACGCTGGAGAAGCCGACCGCGCTCGATCGCGCCTACGGTGATGTGCATCCCGACGGCAATCCGCACGTGCAGATGGATCCGCGCCGCGTACTCGTGATCGCGAAGGCTCTCGATGCGCGCCTGGTGCAACTCGATCCGGCGAATGCCTCGACCTATCAGCAGCGCCTCGACAGCTTCACCAAGCGCTGGCTGGCGGCGATGGCGAAGTGGAAGGCGCAGGCCGCACCGCTCAAGGGCCGCAACGTCGTCGTCCACCACATCAGCTGGGTCTATCTGTGGGACTGGCTGGGCATGAACCAGATCGGCGCGCTTGAACCCAAGCCCGGCGTGCCACCGACCAGCGCGCATCTGGCGAGCCTGATCGCCACCACCAAGAACGGCAACACGCTCGCGATCGTGCGTGCGGCCTACCAGGACGGCAAGCCGTCCGAATGGCTGGCCGGCCGCACTGGCGTGCCGGCGGTGGCGCTGCCGTTCTCCGTGGGTGGCGATGCGCAGTCGAAGGATCTGTTCGGCCTGTTCGACTCCACCATTTCCAAGTTGCTGGGAGCCGCCAAGTGACACTCAATTGGGAAGGTCTCGATATCAGCATCCTCGGCCCGGCCTGCGTCGCTGGCCTGGTGGTGCTGTCCACGCACGTGCCGTTGGGCAAGCAGGTGTTGTCGCGCGGCATCATCTTCATCGACCTGGCGATCGCGCAGATCGCCGGCCTCGGCGTGATCCTCGCGCAGTATTTCGGTATCGACGAACACGGCCTGGGCGTGCAGGTCGCGGCGGCCGCGGCCGCATTGGCCGGTGCCGGCCTGCTGTCCTGGACCGACCGGCGCTGGCCGGAATACCAGGAGCCGTTGATCGGCACCCTGTTCGCATTGGCCGCCACCGGCGGTCTGCTGTTGTTGGCCGACAACCCGCAGGGCGGGGAGCACCTCAAGGATCTTCTGGTGGGCCAGATCCTTTGGGTCAGCTATTCGCAGCTGATCCCCGCCGCGGTGTTGTCGGTAGCCCTGCTGGCTTTCATGTGGCTGCGTGGCGGAAAGCTGGCAGGGCTGTTGTTTTATGCGCTGTTCGCGCTGGCGATCACCGCCTCGGTGCAGCTGGTCGGTGTGTACCTGGTGTTCGCCAGCCTGATCGTGCCGGCACTGGCGACAGCCGGAATGAAGGGCCGCGGCAGGCTGGTCGCCGCCTATGCGATCGGCGCGGCGGGCTACGTCCTCGGCCTGGGTCTGTCGGCGGTGCTCGACCTACCCAGCGGCGCCATGATCGTCTGGACCCTGGCCGGTTGCGCCCTACTGGCCCAGGCCATTCCTGCGGTGCGTCGCTCGCACCCCGCCCATGAAACGGACCGGGCGGTTTTCGACGCGGCCGCCTGATGGGTTGATGGAATGCAACTGTTACAATGTAACGCAATGAGCGATTTCCCCCCTCGCCCCAGCCTCCACCGCAGCACCCGGTCGCTTATCGACCGGCTGGGCGCCGTCGGCTCGCTGCTGTGTGCGATCCATTGCGCGTTGCTGCCGCTGTTGATCGCATCGCTGCCGTCGCTGGGCGTGGCGGCTTGGTTGGGGGACGACTTCGAACGCGGTTTCGTCCTGTTCGCCACGATGCTGGGCCTGTTCAGCGTGGTCTGGGGCTACCGCCGTCACGGTGCGGTGCGCGCGTTGGGCCTGCTGCTGCCGGGACTGGCAGCGCTGTGGACCGGCATCCTCTATGGTCCGTTGCACCATGCCCTGATCCCGCACGCCATCGCCATGACCTTCGGCGGCACGCTGGTGGGGCTGGCGCACGTGGCCAATTTGCGGCTCAACCACGGGCACGTTCACGACGGCACCGACCGATGCTGCGCACCGGTCGATCCCAAAGATTTTGCTTAGCAAAATCTTTGGGCCCCAGCTCCGGGCCTCCAATCCCCGCGGCTTCGCCGCGCCCCCTTACTAAGGGGGCTCAGCTCCAGCTGGTTGGCTGCAACCCGAGGTCGGAGAGGTGGGCGGGCGTGCTAGACTTCGCGGTCTCGCGCGCGACGCGATTTCTCGTAACCCCGCACCCAACGTGCGGACTTTGACAGCTTCAGGAGCACGAACATGGGCAAGGGCGACCGCAAGACCGCCAAGGGCAAGCGTTACAACTCCAGCTACGGCAACGCCCGCAGCGCCACCGTGACCAAGGCCGCTGGCACCGCCACCGCGCCGGTGGCCAAGAAGGCCGCAGCTAAGACCGTTTCCAAGGCGCCGGCCAAGAAGGCCGTGGCCAAGAAGACCGCCGCCTAAGGCGCGTTCTTCCCCGGAACATGAAAAAGCCCCGCATTGCGGGGCTTTTTCTTTGTAGAGCGGAGCTTGCTCCGCTGCTCTCCATGCTTCCAACATCGCAGCGCGCCAAGGGCAGCGGAGCAAGCTCCGCTCTACCAAGCCGGTTCAGCGCTCGGCCGCCTGTTCCACCTGCTTCCAGGCCCGCAGCAGATTGCCGCCCAGGATCTTGCGGATCGCGTCGTCCTTGTAACCGCGCTGCTGCAGTCCCGCGACCAGTTGCGGGTAATCGGCAACCGAGCGCAGTTCTGCCGCGAGCGCGCCGTTGACGCCGTCGAAATCGGAACCGATACCGGCATGATCCACGCCGGCAAGCCGCACGATGCGGTCGATGTTGTCGAGCACCGCCTTGATCGAGGTGGGGGCCAGGGTCGGGAACTGCGGCTCGGTGCCCGCCACCGGCTGGCCCGCAGCGATCGCGGCCAGCTTGGCCTGGCGGAATGCCTCGCGCTCGCGCAGGAACGCCGAATAGATCTTTGTCGCCTGCGCATCGATGAAGATGCTGCCGAACGGCACCTGCACCACGCCGCCCTTCGCGGCGATCGCCCTGACGTTTTCGTCGCTCAGATTGCGCTGGAAGCCGGGTGTGAAATGGCGCAGCGCGGAATGGCTCGCGATCACCGGAGCGCGGCTCAGCGCGACGGCCTGGGCGATCGCGTCTTCGGACAGGTGCGAGACGTCGACCATGATGCCCAGCCGATTCATTTCCTGGATCACATCGCGACCGAAGGGACTCAGCCCATGCCAATGCGGCGCGACATCGGTGGCGGAATCGCTGATCCGGTTGTTACGGCTGTGCGCGAGGGTGATGTAACGCACCCCGCGTGCGTGAAAGTGCGCGAGCTGTTTCAGGTCGTCGCCGATCGGCCCGCCGTTTTCCATGCCCAGTGCGAGCAGCACCTTATCGCCCGCCTGCAGGCGCGCCGCATCGTCAGGCGAACGCAGCAGCGCGAACTTGTCCGGATGCCGCTCGACCAGCGCCTCCACTGCATCGATCTGCATATTGGCGGTCTGCCAGGCCTTGCCTGCCTCGTCCTCATCGGCCGACGTGTAGATCGACATGAAGGCCACATCGAGGCCACCTTCGCGTGCACGCGGGTAGTCGAATTCGCGGCTCGGCGTGGGCAGGGCGAGGTCGTTCCAGTGGTCCAGCAGTTCGCTCGGCGCGTCGATGTGGGTGTCGACGATGGTGGCGTCGTGGGCAAGCCGGATAGCCGCCGCAGGCGCCTGCGCCGCGTAGGCGGTGCCACTCAGCAGCGACAGCGAAACCAGAAACAGAGGCGTAAGGCGCTGCATGTAATCTCCAGTGTGTGTCGTTGCGTTGTGTCAGTGATCCTATCGGGCGCGACCATCTGCGTAGACGCCCTCGGAGAGACGTCCACCGAGCCAGTAGCAGAGTTCGGCTGGATGTCTGACGCGCCAATGCACGAAGTCGGCGCGCATGCCCACGCGCAACACGCCGCGATCATGCAGCCCCAGTGCACGGGCGCCGTGCACGGTGGCGCCGCGCAGTGCTTCTTCCGGCGTCAGGCGGAAATGCGTACACGCCAGCTGCATCGCCTGGCGCAGTGACAGCAGCGGTGCCGTGCCCGGATTGCAGTCCGTGGCGACGGCCATGGCCACGCCATGCTCGCGGAACGCCGCCAGCGGCGGCAGTTTGGTCTCGCGCAGGACATGGAAGGCGCCAGGCAGCAACACAGCGACCGTGCCATGCGTCGCCATCGCCCGCACGCTTTCGGGTGAGGTGTATTCGACGTGATCGGCCGACAGCCCATCGAATTCCGCGACGAGTCCGGCGCCGCCCAGATCGCTGAGCTGATCGGCATGCAGCTTCACCGGCAATCCCAAGGCGCGGCCGGCTTCGAACACGCGCCGCGTCTGTGCCGGACTGAACCCGATGCCCTCGCAGAACGCATCCACCGCATCGACCAGGCCTTCGTTGTGCAGGCGCGGCAACCATTCGCATACGGCGCTGATGTAGTCGTCGGCACGATCCTTGAATTCGGGCGGCAGCGCGTGAGCCGCCAGGTAAGTCGTGCGCACGCTGATACCAAGTTGTTCGCCAACCGCACGCGCCACGCGCAGCATCTTGCGTTCGTTGTCGAAGTCGAGCCCGTAGCCCGACTTGATCTCGAGCGTGGTCGCGCCATCGGCGAGCAGTGCCCGCGCGCGCGGCAGCGACTGGCGCAGCAGCTCGGCTTCATCGACGTCGCGAGTGGCGCGCACCGTGGACAGGATGCCGCCGCCGGCACGCGCGATCTCCTCGTAGCTGGCGCCCTGCAGCCGCAGTTCGAACTCGCGCGCACGATCACCCGCGAACACCAGATGGGTATGGCAATCGACCAGGCCGGGCGTGATCCAGCCGTCCGCTTCGATGACCTCATGCGCCAGCGATCGTGGTTCCCCGGGCAAGCCGCGGCGGGGGCCGACATAGGCCAGCACGCCATCGCGCCAGCCCAGCGCGCCATCAGCGATTTCGCCATAGCCGGAAGATGCGTCCAGCGTGGCCAGATGCGCGCCGAGGATGAGTCCATCGAAGGTGGGAGTCGTCATTGCGGTTGATTCTAACGGGCGAGGCTAGGGCCTGTTATCCCGATAGCGATAACAAGCCTTACCCGGGATGAGCGAGAATGTGCCCATGAAGACCCTCGACGCCGCGATGCTGTGGACCCGGGCCGGTTGGCAGGCCGATGCCGGATTGGAGATCGAAGCCGACGGCCGCATCGCCGCCGTTCGCACCGACGAACCGACGTCCTGCTCGCGCTGGATCGTGCCCGGCATCGCGAACCTGCATTCGCATGCCTTCCAGCGTGCGATGGCCGGCATGGCCGAGCGCCAGACCAATCCCAGCGATTCGTTCTGGACCTGGCGCGAGACCATGTACCGCTTCGCCGCGCGCTTCGATCCTGAATCGCTGTATGCGGTGGCCGCGCAGCTCTATGCGGAGATGCTCGAAGCCGGTTACACCACGGTCTGCGAATTCCATTACCTGCACCATGCGCCGGATGGCAGGCCGTATGCGGATCCCGCCGCGATGTCGCGTGCGCTGATCGCGGCGGCGCGTGACACCGGAATCCGCCTGACCCTGCTGCCCGTGCTGTACATGACCGGCGGCTTCGATGGCCGTGCGCTGGGCGAACGCCAGCGTCGTTTCGGCCACGAGGTCGATGCGTATCTGCGCCTGCTCGAGATGTTGCGTGCGGAAGAGAGCGACATGCTGCGGGTCGGCTGCGCGCTGCACAGCCTGCGCGCCGTGCCCGCGGATGCGATGCGCTCCGTGCTGGCGGCATTGCCTCAGGACAGCCGCATCCATATCCATATCGCCGAACAGCTGGCCGAAGTGCAGGATTGCCTCGCGCTGCGCGATGCGCGACCGGTGGAATGGTTGCTCGACAACGCGGATGTCGATGCGCGCTGGACGCTGGTGCATGCCACGCATCTGACCGCGGCAGAAACACTGCGCGTGGCAGGGAGCGGAGCGACGGTTGCGATCTGCACCACCACGGAAGGCAATCTCGGCGACGGCCTGTTTCCGCTGCGCGACTATCTCGACGCCGACGGCGCCTGGGGCGTGGGCTCGGATTCGCACATCTCGGTGTCGCCGGTCGAAGAGCTGCGTTGGCTGGAATATGGCCAGCGGTTGATCACGCGCCACCGCAACATCGCCGTGCGCGCAGATTCCAGCAGCGTAGGCGAAACCCTGTTGCGCGATGCCATGGCCAGTGCGCACAGGTCGAGCGGGCATGCCATCGGCGCACTTGCAGCCGGCGCATTCGCGGATTGCCTGGTGCTCGATACCGACGCACCACAGTTTGCGGGATTGCATTCGGAGGATGCGATTGATCGCTGGATCTTCAGCGGCAACCGCAATCTGGTGAGTGAGGTGTACGTTGGCGGCGAACGAGTCGTAGCCGACGGCCGGCATCGCGATCGCGACGCCATTGCCGCGCGCTATGGCGCGGCGATGCGTGCGCTTCTGGTTTGATGCCGTTGCTAGGGCAAGCTTCCTAGCCTTCGGTGATTCTGTAGATCCGCGCTTGCGCGGATCGCTCTTCGTTCCGGTCAACGATCCGCGCAGGCGCGGATCTACGCCGACGCTACTGTTTTGTAGAGCGGAGCTTGCTCCGCTGCTGTTTGCGTGAAGGCAACAAGAGCAGCGGAGCAAGCTCCTCTCTACAATGCGCAAGAAGAGCAGCGGAGCAAGCTCCGCTCTACAAGGCGAAAAGATCCTGTTCGCGCGGCAGCGCGCCTTCCAGCTGCAGCAGGAACTGCTTCGTCGGCAGGCCGCCACCGAAGCCGGTCAGGCTGCCATCGGCGCCGATCACGCGATGGCAGGGCAGCACGATCGGAATCGGATTGCGCCCATTCGCCGCTCCCACCGCACGCGTGGCCGTCGGCCGACCCAGGCGCTGAGCGAGTTTGGCGTAGCTGATCGTCTCGCCGAACGGGATGTTCGCCAGCTCCCACCACACGCGGCATTGGAATTCGGTGCCCAGCGGTGCCAGCGGCAAGTCGAAGTGCTGGCGCTGGCCGGCGAAGTATTCGTCCAGCTGTTCCTGGGTCTGCTGCAACACGGCGTGATCGCCTTCGCACCAGTCGTCGCCGCGCGGCATCGGATGACGCGGTGCGTGGAATTCGATCAGTTGCAGCCCGGCATCACTACCGGCGAGCAGTAGCGGTCCGACCGGACTGTCGATAGGGCGATAGATCACGCGCGCGGTCACGCCGCCACCTTGGCGGTTTTGGACGGCGCCATCGAATCCTTCCATAACTGGATCACCGAATACGCACGCCACGGTCGCCACGCTTCCGAGCGCGCGGTCAGCGCCTTCGCGCTCATGCGCGAACCATCGTTGGGCACGGCGCGCTGGAGCACCAGGTCATCGGCGGGGAACGCGTCGGGATGGCCCAGCGCACGCAACGCGATGTAATGCGCGGTCCATGGCCCGATGCCGGGCAACGAAACCCAGCGTGCGGTGAACTCATCCAGCGTTCGCTCCGGAAGAAAATCAACGCGACCATCGAGGACAGCGCGAGCCACGGTACGCACGGTTTCGGCGCGCGCGCGGGTCAGGCCGATGGCGGCGAGGTCGGCATCCGCGAGCGCTTCCGGTCGCGGGAACAGGTGATCGAGCCCCGAAGCCAATGGCATCGACAACGGCTGTCCGAACCGCTGCGATAGCCGTGCCGCGATCGTGCGGGCACCCGCGACGCTGATCTGCTGGCCGATGATCGCGCGTACGGCAATCTCGAAACCGTCCCAGCCGCTGGGCACGCGCAATCCGGGTCGCTGGCGAACCAACGGACGCAGGCGCGCATCGACGCCGAGCGCATCCGCAATCGCGCGCGGATCGGCGTCCAGGTCGAACATGCGCCGCAGCCGGTTGACGATCTCGAGCATCTGCGACGGCCGCGCGCCATGCAGTTCCAACTTCAATGCATTCGCATCGCTGTCGCGGCCCGAATCAGGCCACACCGAAACACGCAGCCATCCTGGCGCATCGGCCGAGCCGATCACCCGCGAGTAGCTCGTTTCATCCACGACTTCCACACCGGGCAATGCCCGGCCCCGCAGGAAATCGAGCATCGCGGTGAAGTCGTACGGAGGTCGATAGGCGAGCCGCAGCGAGAGCGTCTCACCGGGCACTTCCGCGCGCTGCTTGCGCAGATCGCGTGGCGCCATGCGGTACGCCTCGAGGAAGGCGGCGTTGAAGCGGCGCAGGCTGCCGAAACCGGCGGCGAGCGCGACTTCGGTGATCGGCATCGTGGTCTCAGTCAGCAGTTGCTTGGCGAACAGCAGCCGACGCGTGCCTTGCACACCGGTCGGTGGCACGCCGAGGCGCTCGACGAACAACCGACGCAATTGCCGCTCGCCGATGTCGACGCGTTCGGCCAGCGCGGCCAGAGGTTGTTCGTCCAACACGCCCTGGTCGATCAGTTTCAACGCGCGTGCCACCACCTCATCACCGCGCCGCCATGCGCCGTCGCCCGGCGACAGTTCGGGGCGGCAGCGCAGGCAAGGTCGGTAACCCGCCGCTTCCGCCGCCGCCGCGCTGGGGTAGTAGACGACGCGCTTGGCCATCGGTGCAGGGCAGACCGGACGGCAATAGATCCGCGTGCTCAGGACCGCCGTGAAGAACAGGCCGTCGAAACGCGGGTCGCGGCTGCGCCGGGCCTGTTCGCAGGTCTGCGGATCGGGGAGGGCGAATTCGGACATGGACGCAGGCTAGCACCGCGGAAGCCCGCGGACTCGCCGGATTCGGACATCGTCCTGGAGGCCGCCAAGAGACGGCAAGCGCCCTATTTCAAGGCCGGGAGCAAGGGTGTGATATCGCCGTCATTCGGCTCCGGCGCGACGCCGACCAGTTTGGCCAGCATCGGATACACATCGACGTTGTCGAATGGCTCCAGCACGATCCTGTGCCGGAAGGCCGGTCCATTCGCGATGAACAGGGCGCGCATCGTGGGATCGGCCGGATCGTAGCCGTGCGAGCCGCGGACGGTTCCAGGCCGGCGTTCGGCGAGCTTGCGTGGAAGGATCGCCTCCCAGCCCACGTCCATCTGGCACACGATCGGCGGTATGCGCGGATGCGAGCCGTATCGCCAGCGCGATGGCAGTTCGTGCTTGCGCCAGCATTGGTAATGCTCGTGGCGGCCGAGCAGTTTCGCTTCCGCGCTGGCTTCACGCCCGGGTTTCGGCTCGAACCCGACCACTTCGCCGACGCTCACGTAAGTCGCATCCGCGGAATCGATCAAAGTGTCGACATTCATCGACTGCGCATACGGCACCGGCGCCATGCCGTGGTCGGAAACGATCACCAGGTTCACACGATCGCGCAGGCCACGCGCGGCGAGCTCCTGCACGAGGCGACCGATGGCGGCATCGACTTCGGCGAGCGTCGCGTTGGTCTGCGGTGAATCCGGCCCGAAATCGTGTGCGGTGTGGTCGAGCGCGCCGAAGTACAGCGTGGTCAGCCGAGGGCGTGCGTTCGCAGGACGTGTCAGCCAATCCACGACCTGGTCCACGCGCTGCGCCATCGGCATTTCGTCGTCGTATTTGACCCAGTCGGTGGGCCAGGTGCCCTTGATCGGCGCTTCGCTCCCGGCCCAGAACAAGGTCGCCGTGCGCAGTCCCGACTTCTCCGCGGTCACCCATAGTGGTTCGCCGCCCCACCAGCGCGGTTCGCGTACGGCTTTTTCGTCCGAGTTGCGGAATTCGCCCAGTTCGGCGTCGCGCATGGTGTTGTGCACGATGCCGTGATGGTCGGGACGCAACCCGGTGACCAGGGTGTAATGGTTGGGGAACGTGAGCGACGGGTACGACGGATTCATCCAGCGCGCGCGCACGCCGCCTTGGGCAAGGCGCGCCAGGGTTGGGGTGATTCCGCGATCCAGGTAGTCCGGACGGAAGCTGTCGATCGACACCAGCAGGACGGGGACGGGTTCAGCCGTCGAAGACGGCACGGACGCGCAAGCGGTCAGGAAGAGGGCGAGGGCGGTGGTGGCCAGGCGGATATGTCGCATCGGCCGATCATAGCCAGCGATCCAGACGACAACTATTGCAGGCCGGGACGCTGCGACTGGCTGGCAAGATGCCGGGCCGATATCGCAAATCCTTTTGATGCCATGCACCAGTCCTTGCTGATTGTTACCGCCTTGTTCCTGTCCTCATTCACGGCGATGGCGGCCCCGCCGTCGCTGACCGCGGACGAATGCGCGGTATGGCAGCGCGAGCAGAGCTTCGCCCGCTCGGTAGCCGCCCACGATGCCGCCGCCTTTGCCCAGCATGTGGGTGAGCACGCCGCGTTCGGCGCGAGCAAACCCGAGCCGACACGCGGTCGCGAGGCCATCGCCAAACGCTGGACTGGTCTAATCGAAGGTAAGCAGGTGGCGCTGCGCTGGTACCCGACGCGGGTAACCATGGTGCCCGGTATTGCGGACACGGCCTGGTCCAGTGGCCCGAGCCTGATCGAAGTGCTGGACCCCAAGGCCAAGGATCGCTACCTGCTGGGCGCCTTCCATTCGGTCTGGCACAAGGATGCCGATGGCGTCTGGCGAGTGCTCTTCGATGATGGTGTTGAACAGCACCCGGTAGGGACCGCAGAAGTCGCCGCGTTCGACTCCGGCCGCGCAGATTGCCAGGCCGAAGCCGCGCAACTGACAGGTCGCTGAACCCGCGGTCGGCGGCACATGCCAGCATCATGGTCCGGGCGTATGGTGCTGATTGGAGTCACGTAACCGGAGACCGGCATGAAACGCCTGATGATCAGCCTCCTGGGCGCACTGGCCTTCACGGCGGCCGCCCAGACCACGCCGCAACAGACCACCCCCGCGACGGATGCGCCGGCGACTGCACAGACCGAAGCGAAGAAGCCGGATATCAACGACGCCTATTGCCTGCGCGAGACCGGCACCCGCATCACTCGCCGCACCGAGCGCGTCGACCATCGCAAGTCCAAGTCGCATTCCTGCGTCAATTCGTTCGGCCGCGCCTATACGCGCGAAGATCTGGATCGGACCGGCGAGATCAATATCGCCGATGCGCTGCGCAGGTTGGATCCCTCGATTCACTGACGCTCCGGAGCGTCACCGCTCCTGGAGTGCTACAGAAAACGCCCGGCAGGTCCGGGCGTTTTTCTTTGGGGGAAGTTAGTCGAGATAGGCAGGAATCTTCGGCAGCGACTCGAAGTCCTTCGCCTCGTGCTGGATGATGATCCGGCCATGGGTGTTTTTCAGGATGCGCTTGATGCGATCGATCGATCCAAGCGTCTCGCCCCGCGAATAGTTGAACGCCGGCATCCGGTCCTGTTCGAAGTTCTCGCGCGTGTGGAACAAGTCGCCCGACAGGATTACCGTTCCCGACTTCGGCAGTTTGAGCATCAGGACCTGATGACCTGCGGTGTGGCCGTTGGCACGCAGGATCCTCACCGAGCCATCGCCGAATACGTCGTAGTCCAGATCGATCAGTGCGACTTTGGCGTCCTTGCGACCGCTGAGATTGTCGACGTTGACCGCGGTAGGTGTCGGCGTGCCTTCGAGCGCGGCTACTTCACGCCGGCTGAGCAGCCAGGTCGACGCGGTGAAGGCGTTCGCGTTGCCGGTATGGTCGTAGTGGAAATGTGAGAACGACACGTACTCGATGTCGGCGGGCGCGACGCCGACTTCCTGCAGCTGTCCCAACAGCGGCTTGCCGACGAAGACCCGCACGCCCGGACGCAGCTGCTCACCGTCAGGCTTACCGGCATAGCGATCGCCCGGGCCCGTGTCCCAAAGCAGGTCGCCCTTCGGGTGCCGGATCAGGAAACAGGTTGCAACCAGCGTGCCGGGGCGTCCGTCGTATTCGCCGGTGTCGGAGAAATTTCCGAGGTCGTCGAACTTGATGCGTCCGCAATCCAGGACGTACAGGCGCACCGAGTCGGGCGCGGGAGCGGCGGATACGGGGAGCATAGGCAGGAATGCCAATGCGAGGGAAGCCAGAACGACGCGAAGCCTGGTCATTTCGATTTCATCCGTGGAAGGGGGCGGAAATTATCGAGCGGACTCACGAGACGTGCGGTGGATTCTGCATCCCGCAAGGCGAAACAATCCTGGCGGCTGCGATCAGGGTTTGAGCCCGTCCAGCAATCGCTGCAGTGACGCGTCATAGAAGCGGCGGAATTGCGCCTCGTCGAAACTGAAGCGTCCAGCGCGATACAGCGCCACCAGTCCATGCGTGTGCGCCCACAGTGTCATCGCCACGTCCCAGGCGTCATCTTCGCGCAGCAATCCGGACTGCATCGCTTCGGCTACGGCTTCGGCCGCCACCGTCAATGTCGGCGAGCGTCCGGCGCGGAAGTCTTCCGGGTACTTGCGCGCATCCGCCCGCCGCGCCGAAAACGCATGGTCGAACAGGTGCGGATGTGTCAGCGCGTAATCGAGATAGATGCGTTGCAATGCGATCACCCGCGACAGCACATCGCCGCCGCGATTGCGCGCGATCCAATGCCGTGCGATTTCATCGAAGCTGTCGTCGCTGATGCGCTTGAGCATCGCCTCCCGATTGGGGAAGTGGCGGTAGATCGCCATCGGCGTCAGCCCGACCGCGTCGGCGACGCGGCGCATGCTCACGGCCTCTGCGCCGCCATGCTCGAACAGGGAGCGGGCGGCGCGCAGGATGCGTTCGGAGGTCGCTAAACGGGCGGGCATGTATACAGCGTATACAAAAGCGGCTTGCGACGTGGAAATTTCGCCAACTGGGCCGGTTTTGGCGTGATTCGGTCGCGGCATGCGTGGAGGCATCGAATCCTCAGCGCGATAATTTTTCCAACCCCGTCACCGCAGGAACCGCCATGTCGACCCGTCGCGATCCGTCCCGCAGCATCCGCGCCCCGCGCGGCAACACCCTCAACTGCAAGTCGTGGCTGACCGAAGCCCCGTACCGCATGCTGCAGAACAACCTCGACGCCGAGGTCGCGGAGAACCCCGCCGAACTCGTCGTCTATGGTGGCATCGGCCGCGCTGCGCGCGACTGGGAGTCGTACGACGCCATCCTCAAGGCGCTGCGCGAACTGGAAGACAACGAGACGCTGCTGGTGCAGTCCGGCAAGCCGGTCGGGATTTTCCCGACGCATCCGGACGCGCCGCGCGTGCTGCTTGCCAATTCCAACCTGGTGCCGGCATGGGCCAACTGGGAGCACTTCAACGAGCTCGATAAGAAGGGCCTGATGATGTACGGCCAGATGACGGCCGGCTCGTGGATCTACATCGGTTCGCAGGGCATCGTGCAGGGCACCTACGAGACCTTCGTCGAGATGGGCCGCCAGCACTACGGCGGCAGCCTCAAGGGCAAGTGGATCCTCACCGCCGGCCTCGGCGGCATGGGCGGCGCGCAGCCACTGGCCGCGTCGCTCGCCGGTGCGTCCTCGCTCACGATCGAGTGCCGCCAGGCCAGCATCGACTTCCGCCTGCGCACGCGTTACGTCGACGAACAGGCGACCGATCTCGACGACGCACTCGCGCGCATCGCCAAGTACACCGCCGCCGGCGAAGCCAAGTCGATCGCGCTGCTCGGCAACGCCGCGGAAATCCTGCCGGAAATGGTCAAGCGCGGCGTGCGCCCCGACTGCGTCACCGACCAGACCTCCGCGCACGATCCGGTGCACGGCTATCTGCCGATCGGCTGGACCGTCGAGCAATGGCTGGAAGAACAGAAGAGCAATCCGACCAAGGTGCGCGACGCGGCGAAGAAGTCGATGCGCGTGCACGTTGAGGCGATGCTCGCCTTCCACGCGCAGGGCATCCCGACCGTCGACTACGGCAACAACATCCGCCAGATGGCCAAGGACGAAGGCTGCACCAATGCCTTCGATTTCCCGGGCTTCGTGCCGGCCTACGTGCGTCCGCTGTTCTGTCGCGGTGTCGGTCCGTTCCGTTGGGTTGCGCTGAGCGGCGATCCGGAAGACATCTACAAAACCGACGCCAAGGTGAAGGAAATCATCGCGGACGATCCGCACCTGCACCGCTGGCTCGACATGGCGCGTGAGCGCATCAGCTTCCAGGGCCTACCGGCGCGCATCTGCTGGGTCGGCCTGGGCCTGCGCCACAAGCTCGGCCTCGCGTTCAACGAGATGGTGCGCAACGGCGAACTGAAGGCGCCGGTCGTGATCGGCCGCGACCACCTCGATTCGGGATCGGTGGCTTCGCCGAACCGCGAAACCGAAGCGATGCGCGATGGCAGCGATGCCGTATCCGACTGGCCGCTGCTCAATGCGATGCTCAACGTCGCCGGCGGCGCGACCTGGGTCTCGCTGCACCATGGCGGCGGCGTGGGCATGGGCTATTCGCAGCACTCCGGCGTGGTCATCGTCTGTGACGGCACCGAAGCCGCCGACAAGCGCATCGCGCGCGTGCTGTGGAACGATCCGGGCACCGGCGTGATGCGTCACGCGGATGCGGGTTACGACATCGCGAAGCAGTGCGCCAAGGAGCAGGGACTCAAGCTGCCGATGGTGCAGGGATGAATCCCGAGACTGGCGCCGTCCCGTTGCGCATCGACTTCGTCTCCGACGTGGTCTGCCCATGGTGCGCCATCGGATTGGCCTCGCTCGAACAGGCGCTGCAGCGCCTGGGCGGCGACGTGCGGGCGGAGATTCATTTCCGCCCGTTCGAACTGAACCCGCAGATGGGTCCGGACGGTGAGGACATCGCCGAGCACCTGCAGAACAAGTACGGCATGTCCGCGGAACAATTGGCCGCGAACCAGGAGGCTATCCGCCAGCGCGGCGCCGCGCTCGGATTCACCTTCGACATGGATCGGCGCAGACGCACCTACAACACGTTCGATGCGCACCGGCTGCTGCACTGGGCCGGTATCGAAGGCAGTCAGGTGGCGCTCAAGCATGCGCTGCTGCGTGCCTACTTCACCGACGGCCGAAACGTTGCGGATCACGCGGTGCTCGCCGATGTGGCGGCAAGTGTTGGGCTACCGGCGGAACGCGCGTGGGCCATCCTCGAGGGCGACGAATACGCGGCAGAAGTGCGCGCGGAAGAACAGTTCTTCCAGAGGCACGGCATCAATGCGGTGCCGGCGATCATTATCGAGCAGCGGCACCTCATTTCTGGGGGACAGCCGGTGGAAGTGTTCGAGCGGGCCCTGCGCGAGATTGCCCAGGCCAAGGCGGGATAAGGCCGCTGCCTGGGATCCCGACGGCCCGGCATTGGTTCAGCCGCGCCTGCTAGCCTCTGCGCGACTTCGCCCGCCGCGCACCCGATGCCCACGCCCCGACGACGAATCCGCTCCTTTGCACTGATTGCTTTGGGATTCTGTCTCGCAGGTCTGTCCGCCTGCGACGTCGGGCCCACGCCGGAGGAAGTTCGCGCCGAACTGGTGCGCCGGATCCCGCGCGGCGTGCCCGATCGCGGCGGCTGGGCGCGCGACATCCAGGCGGCATTTGCGGCGCAGGAAATTGAACCGAGCCCCGACAACCTGTGCTCGGTGCTGGCGGTGGTCGAACAGGAATCGACGTTTCGCACCGACCCGCCGGTGCCAGGACTGGCGAAGATCGCGCGCGATGAGATCGATCGCCGCGCGGCGCGCCTGCATATTCCCGAGTTCGCGGTAGATGCTGCGCTGCAGGTGCGCGCGCCGGACGGACGCACCTATGCCGAACGCATCGCCGCGCTGCGCACCGAGCAGCAGCTGTCGGCGCTGTTCGAGGAAATGATCCATCGCGTGCCACTGGGGCGTCGCCTGCTGGACGGCTTCAATCCGGTGCGCACCGGCGGGCCGATGCAGGTGAGCATCGCTTTCGCCGAACGAAACGCCCGTGGCTATCCGTACCCGCTGGAGGGATCGATCCGGCATGAGGTTTTCAGTCGACGAGGTGGAGTGTACTTCGGCATCCGACATCTCTTGGCGTATCCGACGCACTACACGCGGCCGCTGCATCGCTTCGCCGATTACAACGCCGGTTGGTACGCGAGCCGCAACGCGGCCTTCCAGCGTGCGGTGAGTGTCGCAGCCGGGCAGCCACTCGCATTCGATGGCGATGTGCTCGCGCCCGATGCCCCGATGGATCGTCCGGGCGCAACGGAGGCCGCGTTGCGAGGCATGGTGGGAACGCTCGGGATGGATGCAGCCTCGATTCGCGATGCGCTGCGCCGGAGTTCGACGCTCGCGTTCGAGGACACGGCTCTGTATCGAGACGTCTTCGCCATCGCCGAGCGCAAGGCCGGCGGCCCACTCGCCCGCGCACGTGTGCCGGAGATTGACCTGCACAGCCCCAAGATCACCCGCAAGCTGACCACGGCGTGGTTTGCAGGCCGGGTGGACGGGCGCTGGAAGCGGTGTATGGCGCGCTGAACGGCCACTTCCGGTACTCGCAACTGGGCCGTCGGCGAGCACGATGCGTTATTCTCGCGGGCTGCACGCAGCCTTTGGGGACGGGGGCGAATGCAGCTCTAGGGGAGTCGGATGATGTGGAGTCGCATAGCGCTGGCTGTGCTGTTGCTGGCCGTGATGCCGACGGCTATGGCGGCGCTGGACTACAACAAGCTTTTGCTACCGAATGTGGACATGCGTTCGGACGTCGTGGCGGGCGATCTCAATGGAGACGGTCGCGACGACATCGTGGTGTCGGAGCTGAGCCATCCCCGGCGCAGCCAACCCGGCTACAACGGACGCATCCACGTCTATCTCCAACGCCCAAGCGGCAATTTCGACTTCGCGCTTGTGTACGAGTGCGGGTGCAATCCGGTGCAACTGCGCCTGATCGGGAATCCCTCCGACAATCGTAAACGCGTGCTGTTTCGCAGCCTCTTGGATGGGTTCACCCAACCCAACCTCCCCAAAGGCGGGTTCACGGTATTGGAAGTACGCGCAGGCGGCACACTGGAAGCGTTTCGCTACGTGGAAGGTTATCTGCTAGACCAGGGGTTCAGCCTGGTAGACATTAACCAGGATGGCAGGGAGGACTTGTTCTTCACCTACGTCAATGACGACAACACACGTCCGGGCGTCGATTCGACCTATCGCATCTGGTATGGCTCTGCGGTCACCGAAAGGACCGCGGATGGCCGCATCGCGCCGCTCAGTCGTTTTCGCGACTACCAGGGGCCGCAGTTCATGTTCTCAGGCATGGACCCCAACTGGCCGTTCACCCAATCGGTTGCCGATCGCGTTGACATCGATGGCGATGGTCTCTCTGATGCGATCTTAGGGCTGTGCCCGACCGACTGCCTGTTCCAGCAGCAGCCGTACGGCAAGCTTGAGGCCACGCCGCTGAGCTACGACGCCATGTCCAGCGGCATGGCGGGATTTGGCGACCTCGACGGCGACGGTCTGCCCGAGGAGATCCTTTCCTCGAATTCCTACCACGAAGACGTAAAGGTGTTCCTACAGGCATCGCCCAAGGCCTTCTCCCTGGTGGGCACGATCGGCCCCTACTTCAGTACAGCTTGGCCGATGGTCGCCGACCTCGACAACAATGGTTTGAACGACATCGCCTTCACCGGGCTTGACGAAACCGAGAACACTCCCACCCCGATATTGAACGCCTGGTTGCAAGTGTCGCCGGGCCAGTTCGCCGTGGACCGCGAAGTCATCGGGCATGGCGGCGAACACTGGCAGGTCCGCGATCTTAATCGCGACGGCTGTAGCGACTTGTTGACGCTGGGGAGATACGGCGCGTACTTCCTGCGCGGACGCGGTTGCGGGCCGGCGGCCGATCTGGAGGTGCGAGCCTCCACCGCAGGTCGTTCGGCGACCGTCGAAGTCCTGCATCGCTACGGGCCGCGATCGTTCCTGATGCCGAGAGTGCGGGTGATGGTCGCACCCGCCTCGCCGGGTAGCCGCGCACTGACGTTTTCAGTGACGGCGCCGCCAGGCTGCACAGCAGTCGCGGCGGAAGCTCCGCGTCGGATGTTCGACTGCGTCCTTGCCACCCTGCAGCCCGGGCAACGCGTCGCGCTGCCGTTCACGATCGATCTCGCCACCGGCAATGCAATCCCGCTGTCGATGACGGCCTTCCTCCTGGACGGCGGCGGCGACCTCGATCCGGACAACAACCGGGCGCAGGTGCGCTCGACTTTCACGCCCCTGCCGTCGCGCCAGAGATAGCCCGTACCATGACCCTATCCAGATTCGCTGCTCCCGCATTGGCTGTCTTGGCGCTTGCTACGGGAACGGCATCCGCCATCGAGATGAGCGGCCCATACCCCTTGCCGCTTCCCGACAACGAAAACCTCAATCTCGAAGCGCAGTCCGCGTCGGTCGGCGACACCAATGGCGACGGCCGCATCGACGTGGCGTTTTTCGCCGACGGCTGGGGTAGCAGCGACCCGAGTGTCGACCATGTCGCCTACATATACGAGCAGCAGCCCGACGGCACCATGGCCGAAGCGGCCCACTTCACCCTCGCGCCGGGCGGTGTCTTTAAATACGAAGCACGCGGGGGCGCGCTGGCCGAGTTGGGCGGCGATGCCAAGGCGGAGATCGTCCTGGTCGCAGCGAACGGCGGGAAACCTGACCACCTGGTGATCCTGACGCGCGCGAGCGACGGCAGTTATGTCGAGGCGGCCAGGATTCCGTCGCCGCTCCCGCCAATGCAGATCCTGACGGCCGACCTGAATCAGGATGGCTTCACCGACATCATCGTCCAGAGCAGCGAGGGCACCGGTTTCAGCATCCATTGGGGCCGCGGCAACTTCGCGTTCAGCGCGCCGATGCTCGTACAGGGGTACTCCGGGCGTGATCTTCTGCTCGGCGACGCGGATCGGGATGGCGTTATCGACGTGCTGGCCAGCGCGCTCCATGCAGATGCCGGCGTCGAACAGGGCGAATCCGCGATCGGCATCAACTATGGCCTGCGTAACCGCAGCGACGGGCGCCTCTACGATTTCACCGTGCCGTCGATCGTGGACGTGCCGGCAACTGGAGGCACCACGGCGCTGGGAACCTTCGGTGGCCAGCCATCGCTGGCGGTGTGGTACGAGACCATGGAAGGCCCCGACGCCAACCACACGGTCTGGTTCCACCAGAACATCGCGCTGCTTTCCCTCAACGGCCGCGACAGCTACCCGTTGCGTGCGCAGTATCGCTACCAGACGGGCATTTCCCGGGCGCTGCCGCTCATCAAGGCTGCCGACATCGATGCCGATGGCGACGACGATCTGATCGTCTTCGTTTCTGGAAGCCTGGAAATCCTGCTGCAGACTGCCGGGGGGTTCGAACCGCTCTATCGGGTGCCCAACCAGCCGGTCCATACCGGCAATGTCCCGCCGTTCGTGACGTCGGCCAACATCGCAGACTTCAATGGCGACGGCTGTCTGGACCTTGGGCATCTGCGGTGGAGCTACGTGATCAACTACCGCCTCGATTGCCCGACGACCGCTACTACGGGCAAACCGCATGTCCAACTGCAACCGCCGACGCGGCCGACGAAGGTCCAGCGGATGAAGCCGGCGCAATCGCAACGCCAGCAGAGGCGTTGAAGCCCTGGCCGGGTGGAACTACAGAGAATGTCGCGAGAAAGAACAACGTCGGGAATGAGAATGATTAGGGAAAAGCAACTTGTTGGAAGCGGCTGGCGCCAGTGGGTGCCGCAAGGGCTGGTCGCTTGTGTCCTGCTGTGCGGACTGTCGCCTGTGGCCATCGCGGGAACCATTCCCGGTGCGCCAACGCCCGTCGATGACGAGCAGGCGGCGATCGCCCGCGCGGGGGAGCTGATCGATGCATGGACCGGCGGGCCGACAGAGCTGCCGGCCGCACGCGCGCAACTCGACGCCGTGCTTGCCCGCAATCCCAAGTCGGTGGAGGCGTACGTCCAGTACGCGCGGTACTTCCTCGACTCGGCGATGATCAATGCGCGCAAGTACGATCCGGCCAAGCTCGCCTTGGCCGAGAAGTCGCTCGACCACGCGATCCAGCTGGCGCCGACGCATGCCGGTGCGTTCGTGTTGCGTGGCAACGTCTACAGGCACCAGAAGCGGCCTGCGGACGCCGCGGCCGCGCTGCAGCACGCGCGCTCCCTGGGCAGCGACAGTCCTTGGCTACCCTTGAACGAAGCCGACCTGCTGCTGGATGCCGACAAGTACGCGGAAGCGCTGGCCGCCTGTGGCGCGGTCGCCCAGCGCAACACGATCAGCATGCGCGTGCGCGATGCGGCGGAAGACTGCATGCGCGAGGCGCACCGGGGGCTCGGTCACTGGGACGCGGTCGATGCGTCATATCGGGCGATGATCAAGCGACACCCGCAGCACCCCTGGATCCGCAGCAACTATGCGGCTTTCCTGCTGTGTATGCGGGACACGCCGCAGGAAGCGATCGAGTACGCGCAATCCGCGTTGCAGCTGATGGACTACGGCATGGCGCGCACCACCCTGGCCGCGGCCTACTATGTCGATTGGGCCAATCAAGTGCGCGCGGGACACACGAGCGAAGCCGAACGAGCCTGGGATAGGGCGGTCCGATTTGCACCGGGCGACCCGGCGCAGATGATGGATACGTTCTGCAACCTGGCGGCAACGCTGCCGCTGTTGTACGCCTTGCGCGACACCCACCGCGCGCAACTGATTCCGCCCATGGCGGCCGTCCTGCTTGCCGCGGATGCCGAAGACGAGGGCGTCGCTGGCGTATTCGGCATCGATGTCGTGGCGACGGGCCGCGGGCGTGGCGAGGTCTACCTGAACTCCGAGGCCGACTATCGCGACCAGCGCAATCTGACTGTCCACTTCACGCCAGCGGCGGTTGCCGCCTACCGGAAGTTGCACGGCGCAGATCCCGACATGGATTTGAAGGGCAAGCGCATCACGGTCGTCGGCGCCGCACGGCGGATGCGCATCGACTTTCTCAATGCAGGTGTGCCGACCGGAAAGTTCTACTACCAGACGCATGTCATCGTGAGCGATCCGGGTCAAGTCGCCATTCATGACGCCGACTCAGATTCACCGCCGCCGACCCCCGCTGCCGGCGTTGATGTCTGATAGCAACGATTGAGAGCGCCCGAACGGCCCGACCTTGTCGGGCCGTTTCCGTTTCAAGGCGCAAACCACGCAGCCGATGCAGGACATTTCCCTTTCCTGCCGATGCGTGAGGCTGCGAATCGTGCGACCCCTTCACAGGATCCAAGCGTCTACGGGAGGACGCTTCCGGCACTGCGGGTGACCCACCATCGGAGCGCTCCCATGGCAGGTGCGAATCTTTGGGAAACGTGCACGGCATTGGTGCTGGCGCTGGCCGTAGGTGCGTGTGGCGGGGGTGGGGGCGGGAAGCGACCTTCTTCCACATCGAACCGACCGCCGGCCTTCACATCCGCCACTGCAGCTACCGTGCCGGAGAACACGGCGGGTGCCTTCTACACGGCAACCGCGACGGACCCGGACGGGAATGCGCTCACGTTCTCGATCGCCGGTGGTGTCGACCGCGATCGCTTCCGCATTACCGCGGCGGGTGCGCTTTCTTTCATGCTGCCACCGGACTTCGAGGCACCGACCGACAGCAATCGCGACAACGTCTATCAGTTGGATCTGGCCGTCAGCGATGGGCGGACCACGGTGACGCAAGGCTTGTCCGTGGCGGTCACCGATGTCGCCGAGGTCGCGGTGCGCGTGCGTCGTGTCGTGGCAGGATTGAATCAGCCGGCATTTCTAGCTCCGGTTCCGGACGGCACTGGACGCGTGTTCGTCACCGAATTGGCCGGGCGCATCCTCGTACTTTCGCCGGCCACGGGAGCGGTCGCCGCGACACCCTTCCTTGATCTCACCGGCCAGCTGTCCACCGATGGCGAACGCGGATTGTTGGGGTTTTCGACCGCACCCGATTTCGCTACCAGCGGCACGTTCTATGTCTTCGTGACCGTTCCCGACGGGACGATCGAGATCCGGCGCTATCGCACCTTCATCACTGATCGCGAACATGCTGATCCGGCTACGGGTGACGCGATCCTGCGCGTGCCGCATCCACGCAACAATCACAACGGCGGCTGGATCGGCTTCGATGCAGCGGGTCTGTTGTATATCGCGATCGGTGATGGCGGCGGTGGCGGCGATCCGGACAACAATGGCCAGAACCCCAATACCCTGCTGGGCAAGATTCTGCGCATCGATCCGACGCGCGATGACTTCCCAGGCGATGCGTCGCGTGACTATGGGATTCCGCCGGCAAACCCGTTTGCCGCTGGCGGTGGCGCGCCGGAGGTGCTGGCCTATGGGCTGCGCAATCCGTTCCGCAACAGCTTCGATCCTGTTACCGGCAACCTCTGGATCGGCGATGTAGGCCAGGATGTGGTCGAGGAAGTGGATCTGCTGCGCCCGGCCGACATCGGCGCGAATTTCGGTTGGCCGATCATGGAGGGCACGCATGCCTTCCGGGGCGGATCCACGGCCGGTCTTACCCCGCCGATTGCCGAATACCTGCATGGCAACGGCACCCGCCAGGGCAACACGGTCATTGGCGGCTACGTGTACCGCGGTGTGATCACGTCGCTGCAGGGACAGTACGTATTCGCCGACTTCATCTTTCCCAATGTCTGGACGATCCCGACAGCCCAGGTCGTGCAAGGCACCACGTTGTCCAGCGCTGAGTTCACCGTTCGCAATGCCGACTTCGCGCCCAATGTCGGTCGCTTCGACAATATCGCCAGCTTTGGTATCGATCAGAGCGGCAATCTGTATCTGATCGACCTGGACGGCGAGATCTTCGTGATCGAACCGGTGCCGACGGTGGCGGCCGCGCGTGCGGAGCGGTGGATGTCGGGATTCAGATGATCGGTACTCTCAGGCGCCTGCTCCGGCGGGAAGGCAGCCACTGTTGCAAATCTCGCGCTTCTGGCCGGGCGAGAGTTGCTTGATCGCGTACTCCGCGCGGCTGGCCGCCGAACGGTCCGGAAACTCGAAGCAGGCGAGTAGCCGCAGCGGAGGATGGGAGCGCGTATACCGCGCGCCCTTGCCGGCCAGATGCATCGCATAACGGCGTTCGACGTCGGTCGCGATGCCGGTGTAGATGCTGCCGCCGCGGCATTCGAGCAGATAGACGAACCAGGGGGTCATGTGGCGAGTTTAGGCCACGATCCCGCCGAGGTTCCGGGGGAGCGGCGACGCGCAGCCAGCCGAAGATTGCCTCGTGCAGGGTTCGATGCTTCCCTAGTGGGGCTTTGCTGACGACGCCCGGCGGAAATCGACGGGCAACGCAACAAGGATGCCGAAACCAGGACCCCGCACAGGCGCTGATATGCTGGCCCCCGAACTCGACAACCCCTTCTGGTCTTCACTGCAGACCCGCCATCGCCATATCGCGCAGGGTGCCGGCGATGTGGTGCGCTATCCGCGCGAGTTCGCGCCCTTCCTCGGCATGGCCAACGCGGATGTGGATCTGCTGCCGGCGATCGAGTCGCTGGTGGCGCCCGATGAAAGCGTGTATCTGCTCGGCGTGGCGCCGGCGGTACCCGAAGGCTGGCAGCTGGAAGCATTTCGGCCCTTGGCGCAGATGGTATGCACGTCGCCGCTCGAAGTAATCGAAGGGCCGGAAATCATTCCGTTGACGCCTGAGCATCGCGCCGACCTGCTGGCGCTGACCGCACTGGTCTATCCGCACTACTTCCGTGAACGCACCATGGAAATGGGCCGCTACTTCGGCATGTACATGCCTGATGCGAAAGGGGAGACCCGGCTCGCCGCTATCATCGGCGAACGGCTCGGCACCGAGACCTACACGGAAATGAGCGCGATCTGCACACATCCCGATTTCAACGGTCGCGGGTATGCGCGGCGGCTGACCGCGATGCTAACCAACGACACGCTGGCGCGTGGGCGCACGCCGTTCCTGCACGTGAGCCACGAGAACGCGCGCGCGAAACAGCTGTACGAGCAGATCGGCTTCCAGCATCGGCGCGACATCGGCTTCTGGTCGCTGCGGCGCGGGTGACGCAGCGGATCAGTGCCCGTTCCAGGCGCGGATGAACGGTGCCAGCTGCGGCAACAGGTCCACCATGCCGTGCAGCGGCACGATCAGCCACAGCGAACGGGTACGGGCCCACAGCACGCCGAACGCGATGCCGGCCGGTGCAATCATCACGATCGAATAGGCGACCGCCCAGGTCGGCGTCGCGTGTGCGACGCCTTCCATCAGATGCCCGCCGCGAAGCCACAGGCCCGGCGCATGCGCGAGCCCGAACAGCAGCGATGCCCACGTCACCGCCGCCACTTGTGAGCCGCTCACGATGGCGAGCTTCTCCTGCAGGATGCGACGGAACAGCACTTCTTCGCACAGGCCGGCTTCCAGCGTCTGCCACAGCCAACACAGGGGAATGGCCCAGGCGAGCGTCGTCGCGGAAGGCGCGAGTTCGCGCAGCGTGATCAGGCCGCGGCCGAAGACCGCCTGCATCGCGAGATAAGCCAGCGACATCGCGACGAAGACGAGCAATAGTCGCCGCGCAGGCAGGGTGGCGCGAGTCGCAAGGCGGAAGCCGAGGAACAACCACGCCGGCAACACCACCATGGTCAGCAGCTTCGCCAGGAGCTGGACGATCGACTGACCAGGTTCGTTGGGGAATGCGGTATTGATCGCGCTGAAGCCCCAACCGAGCACCACCAGCGCGAACGCAGACAAGTACAGCAGGACGCCTGACAGCTGCGCGTGCTTGCGCCGGGGCAGGTCGGAAGCAGGACGCGCGCCCAACGTGCACAGCCAGGCCAGCAGCGGAAAGACCAGGCCGAGCATGGCGAACAAAAACAGCGGTTCGACCAGGCTGAAGCCGGCGTCGCGCCGCAATACCGTCAATGACGCGACGTAGGCGACTGCGGCGGTGGACAGGGCAATGAGCGCGGTGCGTGAGGCAGGGGAGCGGTAGGCGTGCATCCCGTCAGCATGCCGGAATGCGCGTGGAAGCCAAACGATCCATTCGTCGCCCAACGAGTGGCACACGTTGTTGCTGTGCCGAGGTGTCGATGACGTTCGCTACATGGCACCGCATCGGCGAGAACTCGAGACGACGCTCAGCGCCGGGCAACGTCTCCGCGTCCCGGGGCCGGGGCGACCGTGCGCAGGTATGCCCAAAGTGCGCGCAATTCGGTTTCGTCCATGTTCGCGTAGACCGGCCACGGCATCAGCGGATCCACCGTTGTGCCATCGGGCCGCCGACCAGTGCGCATCAGCTGGAGGAAGTCGGCCTCGCTCCATTTCGCCAGGCCGTTCGGATGTGGCGTCAGATTGGCGGAGACCGGCTTGCCCGGAATCACGGTGATCCCGCCAGCCAGATCGGATCCGTGGCAACCGCTGCAGGATTGCGCGATGTAGCCACCATAGGCTGGCGTCACGGCTGCCGCCGGTGCCTGGCGCGGGCGCGGCGCATGATCGATGGTTTCGGCCGGGAACAACGGCAGTTTCCCCAGCGTGTACAACACGCGACCGATCGGACGCACGACGCTGGTGCCGGGATCGTTGTCGCTGCGCGGTAGCGAACGCATGTAGGCGACGAGTGCGGCGACGTCGGCATCGTCCAGGTTGGCGAATTCGCCGGACGGCATGATCAGCAGGGGGCGGCCGTCGGGCTTGATGCCATGCCGGATCGCGGCAGCCAATGCGTCGTCGGTGAACGCCGGGTCGCGCAGGCTACGGCTGAGATTGGGCGGCACGATGCGGCCTAGCGCCGGATCGTCGAGCAGGACCCGGCCCGCTCCTTGGGGACCGTGGCAATCGCCGCAACCACGGGTGTCGAACAGGTGTTTGCCGCGCAGCAGGGCTTCTGGTGTGGCCGCGACGCGCAGCGGCGGGTCACTGATCGCGTAGGTCCGGGACATTGCCTTGCTGGTGACCCCCAAGCGGTGGCGATCAGTCCGAGCGCACCGAGCAGGAGGAGGGCCAGGCCGATACCGGCCCATTTGAGGAAAGGTCGCATGGCTGTGAGATCCCGAATGCTCCAGGACCGTATACGGACAATGGACGGTCGAAGCGGACAGAAGCCTGCACGTTCGGGTCATGAAAACGTATTCATGGGGCCCCGAGCGCCCGCAGTCGCCACAGATGCGCCGCGCTGTGGTCGGCGATCGCCTCGAAGGCCTGTTCGTAGCGGACGTCGTAGAAGCCCGTGCTGCCATCCTCGCTGTCGAGCACGGCCAGCAGGATCTCGTCATGACAGATCGGGACCGAAAGCTCCGAAAGCCGGGCCTGATCGTCGCGGAAATAGCGCAGGTCGCGGCGCGTGTCGTCCACCCTTTGCGTGCGCAGCTGGCGTGCGCACTCGCCCACGATGCCGGTGCCGATAGGGAGACGGATACCCGATTCCAGCGGCCCTACGGTGCCCCGCTTGGGCCCCCACACCGCGGCCTGCGTCAGCCCGTCGCCGCCACTGGGCAAATAGACGACGCAGTCGGCGAGGTTGAGTTCACGACCGGTGAATTCGCACAGGGTCCGTGCGGCTTCGTATTGCGTTTCGGCCTGCTGCAGCTGATTGTCCAGCCGCACCAGCAATGCCCGACGACGATCCAGAAATCGGGTGACTACATCCACCGGCGTGATCTCCATTCACGGTGGCCGGAGGTTAAACCAGAATCGCGCCGCGGAATGTGGCGGTTCGTGCCGCGAAACCGCGACGACGGATCAGCCGGCTGGCACGACGTCGATCACCACTCCATCGACGGTTACCTGCTGTCCCGCATGGATCTTGCAGGTCTTGCGCAGCTCCACCGCGCCATCGACCCGCACCGCGCCGCTGGCCACCAGCTGCTTCCCGGCGCCGCCGCTGTCGCACAGACCGGTGAGTTTGAGGAGCTGGTTCAGCTCGATGAAATCGCGATCGAGCTCGAAAGTGACCTGTTGCATGGTGCTGCCCGGGGAAAGTTGAATCCAGCGTCGCAGCCGATTCGGCCTCGCGCAAGCGGAATGTGACCGTGCGCCCATTCGGAGCGAGACCATACGCCACCGTCGTTTGCGGTGGTAACACTGGGGCGTGACAATGCCCCGTCAGTTGGAGAAACCGCTTTGAACACAGCTTCCGCCGCCGCTACTTCCACGAACCTGCGCAAGCTCTGCGCCCAGTTCGCCACGCCGCATCTCGGCCGCGCCGTGTGGCAGCTGATCAACACGCTGCTGCCGCTCGCGGTGCTGTGGGCGCTGATGGCCTGGAGCGTGGTCGGCGAATGGGGCTACGGCTGGACGCTGCTGCTGGCTCTCCCCGCCGCGGGCCTGTACGTGCGCACCTTCATCATCCAGCACGACTGCGGGCACGGTTCGTTCTTCGCCAGCTCGCGCGCGAACGACATGGTGGGTCGCGCCCTCGGTGTGGTTACGCTGTTCCCCTACGGTTACTGGAAGAAGACGCACGCGATCCACCACGGTACGTCCGGCAACCTCGACCGCCGCGAGATGGGCGACATCGAGACGCTGACGGTGGCCGAGTACCGCGCGAAGTCGTGGCTTGGCCGTTTCGGCTACCGCCTGTATCGCAGCACGCCGGTGCTGCTGGGCGTGGGGCCGCTCTACCAGTTCGTGCTCAAGCATCGCTTCCCGTTCGATCTTCCCTTCACCTGGAAGAAGGAATGGGCCAGCGTGCTGCTCAACAACCTGGTGCTGCTGCTCGTCGGTGGTGCGCTGGGATGGAAAATCGGCTGGCACACGGTGCTGCTGGTGCACCTGCCGATCGTACTGATCGCCGGCGCCGTGGGCGTGTGGCTGTTCTATGTGCAGCACACCTTCGAGGAAACGTATTGGACCCGCGGCAAGCAGTGGGATTCGAGCCAGGCTGCGATCGCCGGCAGCTCGTACTACGACCTGCCGCGCGTGGTGCATTGGTTCACCGGCAATATCGGTTACCACCACATCCACCATCTCGCCAGCCGCATTCCCAACTACCGTCTGCGCGAAGCGTTCGAATCCAGCCCGCTGCTGCAGTCGGCGCCGCGTCTGACGATTTGGAGCAGCCTGAAGAGCGCGCGTCTGAAGCTGTGGTGCGAGGAAACGCAACGCATGGTCGGGTTTCCCAAGCGCGCGCACGCCTGAGGGCGCACGCAACTGAGCAAGGAAAAAGGCGGGCGCCATGCCCGCCTTTTTCGTTCCCGTCATTCGTGTTCGAAGCGCACCAGTTCGTCGAGCTGGGCCTTCGCCCTGCGCAGGCTGGCACCGGTGACGCTGTTCTCCATGGCCTGGGCCAGACGCGGCCGGCGCGGGTGGCGCGACCAGTGATGGAACCACCAGGTGGCCAATAGCCCCAGCGCGCCGACACCCAGGCCGCTCCACACCATGCCGGGCGATTTCGCCAGCAGGTTCACGTCGCCCAGACCGAGGAGCACCATCAGCACGGGTACCCACATGAACCACCACGGCAATCCCGCGACCATGCCGCTGCGGATGTAGAGAGTACGCACGCGCGCCAGCTGCTTCTGGATCTCCAGTACGGGCGAAGCCGGATCGATCCTGCGCATCTGCGCCAGCACGACCGACGCCGCGATGATGGTGATCACGCCATAGGCATGGACCACCACGCCGGCCGCGATCACCGCGGCGCCTTCCGGCTGGCTCATCCACAGCAGCGCGGCCAGCGCGACGAAGAGCACGCCGAACAGGATCTGCACGATCTGGCCCCAGAACAGCGGGCGCAGTCCGGACTGCATGCGGTCGAGCTTGTCCTGGCGGAACAGTTGCAGGTTGAGATCGTTCTGTCGCTGCAGGCGCCGGTCCAGGCTCTGCCAGGCGGTCTTGATGTCGTCGAGTTCCATGGTGGTTTCCATTGCGCCGATGTGAGGGATGTCAGGCGATGTCGTTGCGGAGGCGTTGCTTGAGGCGGCTGATCTTGGTGGCGACGTTGGCTTCGCTGATGCCGAGGATCTCGGCGATTTCGCGATGGCTCCGGTCTTCCAGATACAACAGCAGCAGCGCGCGATTGAGCGGGTCCTGTTGCTCGATGAAGCGATGGAGCAGTCGAAGGTGCTCCTGGCCCTCGTGGTTGTCGTCTTCGCCGACCACGTCGTGCAGTGATTCATCCAGGGGCACCGCGTGCTGCTGGCGGTGACTGGTGCTGCGCAGATGCGAGATCGCCACGTTCAGGGCGATGCGGTACATCCAGGTGGAGAAGCTGGCGCGCGCGTCATCGAAGGCGGGGTACGCGCGCCACAATTGGGCAGCGATTTCCTGCACCAGATCGGCTCGGTCGTCCGGATGCCGGCAGTAGGAATGCGCGACCTTGAAGACGATGCCGCGATGCTGTTCGAGCAGCTCGCCGAAGTGATTTCGCACGCTGTCCTGCATGGTCGCTTCGATGTGCATGGGAGGCGGGTCGATTCTAGGGGCGTCCATCCGGGATGAATGGCGCTGACACCGGGATGATTCGCGCCGGCGGCGGATTCCTTACACCGGGGCTCCATCCGGCGTTGACGCCGTCGGGAGCAGGCTCGGGCCGATCGCTGGGAGAGCGCCATGCAGTGCAAGACGCTCCGGCGCAATGCCGGGCGTACCTTGCTGAAGACGCTCGATTTCTACTGTCCGCTGGCGTTCATGCGGACGACGAGCCGAAAGGCCGGGCGTGACTAAGTGGCGTTCGCTCAGCGGATCTGCAGGCGAATGCGGCGTCCACGCCAGCTCAGCATCACCCCTTCCTGCTGGATCGCTTCGACGGTGGCATCGCCGATCCGGTCGCCCTCGTTCACGCGCGTGCCATCGATGATGGCAAAACGGTTGGCGGCATCCGGTGCCCACATGTGCATGCTGATCTTGAGCGCGGGCAGCTGCTGGCGTTCCTCGTTCGACAGGTCGGCAAGGCTCAGCGGTGCATCGGGGCTGGCGAAGGCGGTGGTGCTGGCCGATGCGGTGGCGGCCACCGGCGCTGGCGGCGCGGCGATCTGGGGTTCGACCGGGCGCGGTTCGTTTGTCTGCCCGGAGGTCGTCGGCGGAGTCGCAACGGCAACGGTGGCCTGCGTTGCCGGAGGCGCAGGGCTCGTTGTTGGCGTGGCGGGAATCGGGTCGACGCTGCGCCGCGGCGGCGAAAGGCGGGTCGGTGTCGACAGCGGTGGCGCCGCAACAGGGGCAGGTGCCTGGGCAGGAACCGCCGCGACCGCGCCGGAATCCTCTGGCGCGCTCGGGCGCATGGCCCACAGCACCAGCAGCACCGCGATCAGCGCTGCCGCCACGACTACGACGATCCGGCCGCGCTTGTCCGCGCTTGCGAGAGCGGTCGGCATGACCGGCATGGCCTCGCTGAGCAGGTCGGGAGCCTGTCCGCGGCGGCGCTCGGCTTCCGACTTGCGCAGGGCTTCGAGGATGAACGACATGGCTATTCCAATCCCTTCAGCAGGCGCGGCCCGGCTTCGTCGCGCGAAGCCAGGGCCATCAGGGTTTCCGGGCCGATCACACCGTCGCTGGCGAAGCCACCGTCGCTCTGGAAGCGGCGCACGGCATCCTGCATGCGTGCGTCGAACGTGGCCACGGCGTCGATCGGCAGATATCCGCTGGTCAGGTGATCGCGCACCCAGGCCATCGCCGGGCTGTTGTCGGTCAACGGCAGGGTGAGGTTGAGCGGACCACGCCATAGCGCGGCGTATTCGCCACTCCAGTGGTGGGCGAGGGTGATGCGGTCGAGGTCGAGTGCGTGGCCATCCAGCGACACGCGCACCCGGCGCGCATCGGCGCCCAGCAGCAAGGCCCAGGTTTCGTGCGGGCCGTTGCGCAGATGCAGCAACACCGGGCGATCCTGTGCGACCAGGCGATCGAGTGTTCCGGATGCGCGCAGGCAATACGCATCAGTGGACAGCGCGAAGGGGCAGCTGGCGGCGACACCGATGCTGAGATCGTCGGTCGGCAGCTGCCATTTCGCCAGCAACTGCTTCCAGGCCAGCGGCGAAGCCGGGGCGGCCGTGTCGATGCGCGCAGCAAGCGCCGTGGCATCGAGCGTTGGCACGGTGGCCGGCTTCGACGCGGGGTTCGCCGGTGAGGTCGACGCCGCCGCCGGCGTGGCGGTATTCGCCTTGAAGCTTGAAGCCGGAGGCGGCACGGGTGCCCGCCACGCATACACCCCGGCGATCAACGCCAGCGCGACGACGCCCACGCTCGCGGGCAGCCACCAGTGCTTGGTAGCCGTGGCCCTTGGTGCCAGCGTTTCCTTTGCCGCGCGATCGACGGTGCGTGCATCGATGCGAGTGTCGTCATGGGCGTAACCGCCGAGCAGTGCGCGTTCGGCAATGACATTGATCAGGCGCGGCACGCCGCCCGAATGCGCGTGGATGCGGCGGATCGCCGCCGTATCGAAGGGCAGGTGCAATCCGCCCGCGACCCGGTAGCGGTGCTTCAGGTAGGTCGCGGTTTCGTTCGCATCCAACGGCGTGAGGTGGAAGCGCGCGGTGATGCGTTGCGCGAGCTGGCGCAGCTCCGGACGGGCGAGCAGTTGGCGCAGCTCGGGCTGGCCGAGCAGGATGATCTGCAGCAGCTTCTGCGTGTCGGTTTCGAGATTGGTGAGCAGGCGGACCTGTTCCAGTGCCTCGACGGAGAGGTTCTGCGCTTCGTCGATGATCAGCACCACCCGCAGTCCCCGCGCGTAGGCGTCGAGCAGATAAGCGTTGAGTGTGTCGGTCAGCGCCTTGACGCTGCCGCGGCGGCCTTCGCCGTCAAGGTGCGTGACCGGCAGATGCAGTTCTTCGCAGATGGTTTCCAGCAATTCCACCGGCGACAGGCACGGATTCAGCACTAGCGCAACGCGGGTGTTCTCGGGAATCTGCTCCAGCAACAACCGGCTCAGCGTGGTCTTGCCGGTGCCGACTTCGCCGGTGAGCTGCACGAAGCCACCGCCACCGCCCTGGCCGATGCCGAACAACAGGTGCGCCAGCGCATCGCGGTGGCGTTCGCTCAGGAACACGAACCGCGGATCGGGGGTGATCGAGAACGGCGGTTCCTTCAGGCCGTAATGCTCGAGATACATGCGCGGACCAGACGGGAATTCGGCGCCTAGCCTGCCACGAACCCTGGGCTGGGGCGATGTCTGCGACGGCGAGCCTCGCTACGGCCGGTGCGGGCGCGCTATTCGGTCGCGCCCTTGGCTTCGGCGGTGCCAAGCACATCGGGCTGCAGCGGGCGCGGCGTGCCCAGCAGCGGGTGGATGAACACGGCGGCGAGGATGATCGCGACACCGAGATAGAACTGTCCGGTGAGTTCGCGCTGCTCGCCCAGCAGGATCACGGCGAGGATGATGGCGTAGACCGGTTCCAGGTTTATCGCCAGTTGCTGGGCGAATGCACTCATGTGCCGCAACGCCACCAGAGACAGCGTGAACGGCAGCAGCGTGCAGGCCAGCGACAGGCCAAGCAGGAGCGCGATGTCGCGCGCGCCCGGCACGACTAGCAGGTCGCCGGCGAAGGCGCTGGTGGCAGACGGGATCGGCAGCAGCGGCATCAGCGGCGCCAGCACGGTGAGCACCAGCGCGCCCGCCCCCAGTTCTAGCGCGGTGACGGTGAGCGGATCGCCATGTTCGACCAGGCGCTTGTTGAGCGAGCCGAAGATCGCCACCAGCAGCGCCGACACCGTGCCGACCGCGATGCCCAGGCGCATGCCCTGCGGCACGCCGCCGACTACGAGCACCACGCCCGGCAGCACCAGCAGGCCGAGCGCCAGTTCGCGCTTGGAGAAGCGCGTGCGGGTCAGCCATGGCTCGATCAGCGCGATGAACACCGTGCCCAGTGCGATGCAGGTTGCGCCGACCGAGGCGTTGGAGAGCTTGATCGAGCCGTAGAACGTCAGCCAATGCAGCGCGACCAGCGCGCCGATGCCGGCATAGGCAAGCATCAGTCTTGGCCGCATCGCCCGCAGTCCGCGCCATACGCGAGGCACCAGGGCGAGCGCGGCGACAACGATCAGCATGCGCCACCAGACCAGGGGCAATGCCGGCAGCGAGATCATCTTGCCGAGGATCGCCGTGAATCCCCACAGCACGACGCAGAAGTGGATCTGCAGGAAGGCCTTGCGTGGGGCGTTCATAGGTACGAAAGATCTGGCGGATGCGACGGATTGGGATAGTGTTGCAGAGTCGTGGGGTCGCGTAACCTGATCATCCGCCGAGGGGAATGACGATGTGGAATTCGACGCCGCATGCCCGTTATTTCGCCGCAATGGTCGCAGCGGTGGCAGCGTTCGCGCTGGTGCTGCAATACGTACTGCTGATGCGGGCGACGCTGGACACGGTCGGTCCGTTCTTCGCCACCGTGCGCTTCTTCAGCTACTTCACCATTCTCAGCAACCTGCTGGTGATGCTGGTGTCGTCGACGGCTGCCTTCGCCCCCGAATCGTCGCCCGGTCGTTGGCTTGCGCAACCGGTTATGCGTGGCGGCGTGGCGTTGTACATCGGCGTGACCATGGGCATCTATGCCGTCGTCCTGCATCGGCTGTGGGAGCCGCAGGGCGCGCAATGGTGGGCCGACACCGGGCTGCATTACGCGGTGCCGACGCTGTACTTGCTGTGGTGGTTGGTGGCAGTGCCGCACGGTGCATTGCGCTGGAGCGATTTGTTGCGCTGGCTGCTGTTCCCCCTGTTCTATGTGTGCTGGGTATTCCTGCGCGGCGCTTTCGTGCACGAGTACCCGTATCCGTTCATCGATCTCAATGCGCACGATCTCGCGACGGTGCTGCGCAACTGCGCGGGTGTGATCGCGGCATTCCTGGTGCTCGGCAGCGTATTGGTCCTGGTCGATCGCTGGCGCGGGCGGACGGGGCAGCCTGCGGTGGCGACATGAGCGAAGCGCTGTTCGAACATCTGCGCGACCTGTTCGAACCGCTGGGCCCGATCTCGATGCGGGCGATGTTCGGCGGCTACGGCCTTTACTTCGACGGGATGATCATCGGCGTGATCATCGACGAGGCGCTGTACCTCAAGACCGATGCGCTTACCCGCGACGACTTCGAAGCGGCCGGCTGCCATCCATTCGTCTACGACATGAAGGGCGAGCCGCTGGTGATGAGCTACTGGTCGTTGCCGGACGAAGCGATGGACTCGCCGCAGGCTATGCAGCCGTGGGCGCAGCGGGCGATCGAAGCGGCGCAGCGCAAGCCGCCTGCGAAACCGCGCAAAAAGCGCCGATAGCAGTGCTTATTGGGGCTCGCGCGGCAGCCCGAGCACCCAGTCGACGAAGGCGCGCGCTGCTGGCTTCAGGCGCTTGTGCGCCGGATACACGACGTAATAACCCCAGCGTGCCTTCAAGGCCGGTCCCGGCAGCCGGATCAGTACGCCCGCTGCGAGATAGGGCGCGGCGATCTTGTCGCGCGCCAGCGTAGCGCCCAGCCCGTGCACCGCGGCATTGAGCGCCGCGGTGCTGTCGGTGAAGCGGTAACGCTCCTCCAGCGCCGCGCCGTGCACGTCGGCCGCACGCAGCCAGTCGTGCCAGCCCTGACGTGCCAGGTCGGATACCAGTGGCAGACGGGTGATGTCGGCGGGTTCACGGATGCTGTCCACGCCAGGCAACGACGGCGAGGCGACCGGGAACAGGTAGTCGTCCATCAGGAGGTGCGAGGTCAGGCCGGGCCAATGGCCGGGCCCATGCCGGATGCCAAGGTCGGGGCCGCCCTCGTCGAAGCGGGTGAGTGCCACCTCGGTATCCACCATGAGCCGGATTTTCGGGTGCAGGGCCGCGAACTGCGGCAGGCGCGGCTGCAGCCATGTGTAGGTAAGCGAGTGCAGGGTGGTGATGTGCACGCGGTCCTGTTCGGCGCGGGCGGTGCGCAGGCTGCGCACCACGCTGTCCATGTCCGCCATCGCACTGCCGGCGGCATCGGCCAGCTGGCGGCCTTCCGCGGTAAGCGACACACCGCGTGCGTGGCGCTGGAACAACACCACGCCAAGCCGCGATTCCAGCTTGCGCACGTGATGGCTGACCGCGCTCGCGGTGAGATGCAGCTCCTCGGCCGCATGCGCGAAATTCTGGTGTCGCGCAGCGGATTCGAAGGCAGCCAGGGCGGGGAGCAGGTCAGCGCGAAGAGCCATTCGAGAAGCCTCAAATTTCGTTTGTGTCTGCCGGCGAAAGTATGCGCTTGTGCCCCCTGTCTGTCTGCACAAAATGAGCAAAGTCGGCGGCGCGGTTGATCACGTCGACGTAGTGCGCCTCCCCCCGTATTACCCCTGCGTGTTTCCCCACTTCGGGGCGTTCGCCCCTCGCAACGGAACCGATTCCATGGGCCGACTGGATGCGATTTCGATTTCCACTCTGCAGGCCTCGTCCATTGACGAGGTTCCGCCGATACGCGTTGGCGCCGGATGTACCCGCCGCGACCTGTCCTCCGACGGCAGCGTGCGCGTCTGGGTGGTCGACATGGAACCGGGTGCGATCTGGCCTTACGTCGACGACCACGATACCGGCGAGCACTACTACGTGATCGAAGGCGAGGTGATCGAAGGTTATGCGCGCTACGGCGCCGGTACCTACGTCCGGTTCCTGCCGGGTACAAGTCATCGGCCGCGCACCGATACCGGTGTTCGCCTGTTCGGCTTCAACCTCGATCCGGCGGCGATGGTCTCCGCGCGCGAAGCCTCAAATCGTGCACATCGCTTCAACTACAGCCAAGGCTAACGTCGCCGTTGCGGCGCATGCAATCAAGGATCAAGAAGATGGACGACAGCCAGCCCTACCACGCGCACATCTATTACCTGCCGGAAACGCGCAGCACGGCCGAACAGGTGCGGCAGCAGTTGGGCGACAAGATGGCCTCCGGCGAAATCCCGCAGTTGCTCTTCGTCGGACAGATGAAGGACCGCAAGGCCGGGCCACATCCGATTCCCCAGTTCGAAATCCACTACACCAGGGCGGCACTGCCGGCGATCGTGTCGTTCCTCGAGAACACCGGGCTGACGGCGCTCGTGCATCCGCTGACCGATGACGACGTGGCCGACCACACCACGCTCGCGCATTGGATCGGCCAGCCGCTCGATCTCGACCTGAGTCCGCTGGATCCCCCGGGACATAACCAGGGCGTCGCGCGTTTCGCTCGCGCCGACTTCTGACGCACAAGGCAAATGAGTACATCCATGAACACGATTGCAGGCAATCTGACCAAGACGTCTGGTAATACCTGGATCACCCCGGTTGAGCTGGCGGTGCTCGGCGCCATCTGGGGTGCGTCGTTCCTGTTCATGCGCGTAGCCGCCAATGACTTTGGTCCGATGCCGCTGGTGGAAGTGCGCCTGGGCCTAGGCTCGCTGGTGCTGCTGCCGTTCCTGTGGCGCGCGCGTTCGCAATTCGCATCGAAGCAGCTGTGGGCCAAGCTGGCGCTGATCGGCGCGATCAACTCGGCCGTGCCGTTCATGCTGTTCGCGTGGGCGGCGCAGCGCGCCCCCGCCGGCGTGGGCGCGATCGCGAATGCCATGACCGTGCTGTTCACCGCGCTGGTCGGGTTCCTGTTCTTCGGTGAGAAGATCGGCGCCAAGCGCGCGGTCGCCCTGTTCACCGGCTTCGCCGGCGTGGTCGTGCTGGCCAGCGGCAAGACCGCCGGCGCGAGCATTGGCTGGGCAGTGCTGGCCGGATGCAGTGCCTCGTTCCTGTATGGCATAGGCATCAACCTGGTGCGCCGGCATCTCACCGGATTGCCGCCCGCTGCGGTGGCTGCGGCGACGCTGGGTGCCTCGGCCCTGCTGACGCTGCCGTTTGCCGTAGCCACCTGGCCGCAACACGCGATTCCGCTGAAGTCGTGGCTGTCCGCGGGCATGCTCGGCGTGCTGTGCACCGGCATCGCGTTCGTCATGTATTACCGCCTGATCGCCCGTGTCGGTGCGAGTCGCGCGTCGACGGTGACCTATCTGGTTCCGGTCTTCGGCGTGGCCTGGGCATGGCTGCTGCTTGGCGAATCCTTAACCATGACGATGGCAATCTCCGCTGCGCTCATCCTGGGCAGTGTCGCCATGAGCCAGCAACCGTCGCGCTGAGCGGCATGGACGCCTGCGACGCAGATCAAGAGGGCAAGACTGTGATCGCACGACTCTGGCACGGCACCACCCGGCTCGATAAAGCCGACGCCTATGCAAGCTTCCTCGCCGATCGGGCGATGCCCGATTACCGCGGCACCGCCGGCAATCTGGGCGCGCAGGTGTTGCGGCGCGACGAAAACGACGTCGTCCATTTCGTCACGCTCAGTTACTGGGAAGACGAGGACGCGATCCGCGCCTTCGCCGGCGACGAGCTGCTGAAGGCGAAGTACTACCCGGAAGACCAGGATTTCCTGCTCGAATTCGAGCCGCTGGTGGTGCACTACGAAGTGCGTTCGGCCGGTTGAGCTGAAACGAACGATTTGCAGGTCCCAGGTTTTTTCTTCAAGCAACCGCAAGGTCAAGAGCGCCCCTCACCCGCCTGCGGCACCCTCTCCCCGCCTGCGGCAGGGAGAGGGAAAACAAGGGTTGACCCTTCTCCCCGCTAGCGGGGAGAAGGTGGCCGAAGGCCGGATGAGGGGAGCGAGCGCAGCGAGCTGCTTTTGGCTTAGGTGTCAGGCATCCGCAACCCGCCCGGGACGCTCTTGCGCCGGCAGTGCCGGGTAGGCCCGGTACTACGATTTGTCCTAGCGCCGCAACTGCTCGATCAGTGCCATCGCCGCAGCCGGATTGCGCTCCTTGGCCGCGCTGATGAAGAAAACATACACATCACGGCGTTCCGCGGACGGCGTGCCATTGGCGGCGATGTAGGGCAGGTCGTCTGGGTGCTGGCCGCGCGCCCACAGCCGCGCACGAGCCGCCCAGTGCTCGAGTTCCTCTTCCGTGTAGCCGCTCGCGATTTCGCTGCGCGAACGCATCAATCGCGCATAGACGAAATCGGTGGTGATGTCGGCGAACGACGGATAGTCGCGTGAATCGGTGAACACCGTGCCGAGCCCGCGTTCGCGCATCAGCGTGACGAAGCGCGCATCGACGAATTCGGAGTCGCGCACGTCCAGCACATGACGCAGACGACGGCCGTCGACCTCGGCGGGCAGCAGATCCAGGAAGGCGGTGAAGTCCTCGCGCTCCAGCTTCTGCCCGGCATCGAACTGCCAGACCACCGGGCCGAGCCGGTCGCCCAGCGACGCGATGCCGCCCAGGAAGTCGTCGATCTGCGCACCAGCCTTCGCGAGCACGCGCGACTGCATGATCCGCATAGGCGCCTTGAGCGAGAACACGAAGCCCTCCGGCGTTTCCGCGGCCCACTTCGCGTAGGTCGCCGGCTTCTGCGCCCCGTAGTAGGTGCCGTTGATCTCGATCGCGCTTAGATAACGCGAGGCGTATTCCAGCTCGCGCCGCTGCACCAGTCCGGCGGGGTAGAAGTTATTGCGCCAGGGCACGAAGGTCCAGCCGCCGATGCCGACGCGGATGCCGTCGACGGCGGGCGTCGCTTCGGGGAATGCTTCGAACAGCGGCTGGGTTCTGGCCATGGATCTATTGGGTCTTTTCTTCGCGGGCGGCGACACGGGCTCGAACGGCCGCCAGCATGGCATCCAGCGCGCCGCGGTCAAGGTAGTCGCCCTTGAGGACGACCGCGTAAATAGCACGCGTGGCGGCGATGTCTTCCAGCGGGTTGCGGTCGAGCAGCACGATGTCGGCCGCTTTGCCGGCAGCGAGATCAGCCGAATCGTCCCCATGGCCGAGGAATCCGGCGTTACGCAGCGTCGCCGACTGCAGGGCCTGCAACGGCGTCAGGCCGTAGCGCACGTATTCGCCCAGCTCGTCGTGCAGGCCGATGCCGGGATAGTCGTAGGAATTGAGGAAGCCGGCATCGGTGCCGGCGAGGATGGTTACACCGGCTTGTTGCAGCAGCGGCAGCAGCGCGGCGCTCTTTTCGTACACGCGATGGCGTGCGGCGATGGCGGCGGCATCGTCCTTGGCCGCGCGCTCGACGCGCCAGGCGTAGGTCGCTTTCAGGCCCGGACCGATGTAGTGCAGGTAATCGTCGTCATGGTGGTCGACCTGGTCCAGATAGGCGGTAACGCGGCTGCCGTAAAGCGTCGGCGTGATCGCGGTGCCGCGCGCGGCCAACTTGCGATAGGCGGCCAGGGCGGTGTTGCGGTCGAACGAATCTGCCGACTGCACCAGGGCGTCGCGATAGCTCAGCTTGCCGGCCGCGGAGGCGTCCGCGATTTCGCGCTCGCGCGTCGAGCCGGCCTTCAGCGCGTAGCCCATGTGTTCGATCGAATCGAGCCCGGCCGCGCTGACGTCATCGAGCATCAGCGCCATCGGCACGTGCGCCGACGTCTTCATACCGCGGCGTTCGGCTTCAGCCAGGGCGGCCATGAACAGCTGCGGCGACAGCGCGCTTTCGGTGATCTTGACGAAGTCGACGTGCATTGCCTGCAGCTGGTCGAAAGCGGCGCGTAGTTCGGTTTCGTTCGCCACTTCCAGATCGCCGGGCCAGATCGAACCCTTGCCCTCGATCTTGGGGCCGGAGGTATAGATGGTCGGGCCCTGCAGCTCGCCCTTGCGGATCTGTTCGCGCCACTGCAGCACTTGCGGACTGAGGTCGCCCGCGGCATCGCGCACGGTGGTCACGCCGTGCGCGACGTAGAGCGGGAGCAGATCGCGATTCTCGTCGATCAGGGCCTCGCCGCCGCCGAAGTGCACGTGCATGTCCCACAGGCCGGGGATCGCGAACTTGCCGGCAGCATCGACCGTGCGAGCGGATTGGAAACGCGCGCCTTCGCTGGCATCGACGACGGCGACGATGCGGTGGTCGCGCACAGCGATATCGCGATGCTGCAGCAATCGGCCATCGTGCAGGTCGATCACGGTGACATCGTTGATTAGCAGGTCGACAGCAGGCAGGTCGACCGAGGAACGGTCCGCGGAAACGCCGGACTCATGCGCGCACGCGGCGAGCAGGAGCGCAGGGAAGAGCAGGGAGAGTCGGAACTTCATGAGGGATACCGCGATCGTGCGCCCGAAGGTCCGGACGCGATATCGCCTAGTTGGGGATGGGGTTTGGAACGATGATGGGAATTCATTCCTTCGTCATCCCGCCGTTGCCTTGGGATGACCAGGACGTTCACTTGAAGGCTGGATCCCGGCTTGCGCCGGGATGACGAGCGAATAGGTATGCGAGATGACGGGATGCGAGCCGTGCGCAACGCGCACGGCTCGTGCCCTACTGACTCACTGGATCGGCTCGTCCAGCATCAGCTCACGCACAAAACGCACCGGCGGCGAGCCGAACGACAACAGCTTGTCGTGATAGGCCTTGTCGTTGAACTTGTCGCCCTCGCGCTTTTGCACTTCCTTGCGCAGGTCCATGTGCTCGCTGTAGCCGACGAAGTAGGTCGGCAGCTGCGCCGAAGTCAGCTGCGCACGCACCCACTTGCCTGCGGCTTCACGTTCCTGCTGGAACGTGGTGACGGTCATCAGCTTCATGGCGTCTTCCTTGCTCATGCCGTCGACCTGGATGGCCTGGTCGAGGATCGCGTTGGCGGTTGCGCGCAGCAGCCACTTGCGCTGGATCAGCTGCATCAGCGGATCGTTGTTCATGTAGCCGGCATCGGCCATCTGCTTTTCGGCGTACACGGCCCAGCCTTCGATGAAGGAACCCGAGCCGAGCACCGCGCGCAGCGTCGACGGGTACTTGTTGGAGTGCCACAGCTGCGCGTAGTGACCCGGCATCGCCTCGTGGATGCTCAGCTCGTGGATCGAGCGGGTGTTGTATTCGCGCAGGAACGAATCGACCTGCTCCGGCTTCCAGTCGTCCGGGATCGGCGACACGGCGTAGAACGTATCCAGGCCCTTGTCGAGCGGGCCGGGCGAATCGCAGTAGGCCACGGACACGCCGCGCTGGAATTCCGGCATCAGGATGATCTGCACCGGCGAATCCGGAATCGAGACCAGCTGCTTCTCGCGTACGAAGGCAGTCGCGTCGGCGGTGGCCTGCTTGGCGGCGTCCACGACCTTGTCGCGCGCGGGGCGCTCGGCATAGGCCAGTTCCAGTGCGGCCTCGATCACCTTCTGCTGCTGCTCGTCGTTCGGTGCGTCGGGCATTTCCTTTGGCGCATTCGGCTTGCCGGCGAGCACCTTGCGCGCGATGTCGTACATCTCGACGCGGGTCTGCTTGAGCGCGGCTTCGGCGCGGGTGCGGATGTCCTGGCGCGTCATCGGCGAGTTCAGTGCGAACGCCAGCTTCTCGTCATACAGCTTCTGGCCCAGACGGAAGTCGCCCTTGGCATTCGGAACCAGGGTCTTGTCCAGCCAGTGCTGGTTTTCCTCGACCGCCTTCTTGAGCGAAGCGACCGCGGCATCCAGGCGCTTGCGATCGTCGCCGCTGAGCTCGCCGGCGTGCGGCAGGATCATGTCGTCGACGATGCTGGCGATACCAGCGTTCTGCTTGGCTACCGTTTCGGCGTGGATCTTCGGCACTCGCGCCGGGTCGAGGTTCTCGCGCATCTGCGCGAACAGCGCCGGGATCTTCTCCATGCGCGCGGTCGCTGACTTCAGGCGCTGCGGCATCGGCGCGAAGTCGCGTGCCATCAGCGTGTACAGCGCGCCACCGGCGATGCCGTTGTAGACCTGCGGGTCCCAGGCCCAGCTCTGCAGCGTGTCCATCTGCCAGATGTCGTAGCGGATCTGGTTGCGCAGGATGGCGAGGTCGACCTGGTTCTCGCGCGAGAGCTTGCTGGCGTCGAGTGCATCGACTTCGGTCAGCATCTGCTTGCTGAAGTCGACGAACTTCTGCCGGCCCGCTGCGCTGAGATCCTCGATGCGGTCGTCGAAGTCGTGCTTGCCGGTCTGGGTGGCGCTGACCGGCTGCTGCTCCAGCCAGCCGTCGAGCCAGCGCTTGGACAGGTCGGCGAACTTGGCGTCGGCCTCGGTGGTGGTGGCCTGGCCGGCCGTGGCCGGAGTGGCGGACGAACCGGCTTCCTGCTTCTGGCACGCGGACGTGGCGATCAGGAGGGCGAGGGCGATCGATGCGGGGACTGGACGCAGGCGCATGGTGGTTGGGTACATCCCGGAAGGCGGCAAGCCGCGATTTCCCGAGGATATCGCCATGCCGCAACCGATGCGCGGGCCACAGGTGAGGGAGCGCGACGCGCCATGGCTGGCGCCAGAACGGGACAAGCGGCCGTGGCTATTGACCCCATTCCTCGTCGGATTCGAATTCGACGATCACGTCCAGATCGAACGCCAACGCCTCCACGGCATGGCGCACCTTGAGGGCGGTGGCGTCGTTGGGGGCATCGATCTCCAGCTCGTGCACGCCGGGTCCCTGATCGTCGGTCAGGCCGGCGGAGCTGGAGTCGTCGTCGTCCATGTGGTTCATCAGGTCGGCGACCTCCTCGACGTGCTCGATGCCGTCGATGCCTGCGAGCAGGTTGCCGATCGCACGCGCATCGTCGTCGCTTCCGGTGATCCGCATACGCAGTTGTGGCATGGGTCCGGCCCTCCGCTTCGGGCAGGCTCAGGCTAGGCGGCATGCCGTGACGGGCGGGTGCACTGTTTCGGTGGACTTTGCTGAATTGGGCGGCGTAGATTGCCCGGCGGGGTGCCGTGAAGGGCCGGACCGTGCTCAGGCAGGTGCGCGCCGACAGCGCGGTGACATGCCGTAATCGCAACCGCTTGGAAGTGAATGAATCAGGTGACCGAGCCAACCGCCTCAGTCGACGTCGCGCTCGCGCATGCCTCGCGGTTGCTGGCCACCGACCCAGCCCTGGCCGCCGAGCAAGCCGGCGAGATCCTGCGGGTGGTCGACCATCCGATGGCACGCCTGGTGCTCGGGGTCTCGCACTCGCTGCGTGGCCAGCACGCACCGGCCCTGGATGTCCTGGAACCGCTGGCTCGCGCGCAGCCTCGTTGGGCGCAGGCGCAGATGGAGCTCGGTCTGGCGCGTGCACGTGCGGGGCGGGACGGTGCGATCGCGGCATTGCGTCGCGCCGTAGCACTGAAGCCCGATCTGCCGCAGGCCTGGCGCGCGCTGGGCGACCAGTTGCTGGCGGCCGATGACCTGGACGGCGCCGATGCGGCCTACGCGGCGCATGTCCGCCACTCCGTCCGCGATCCGCAGCTGCTCGCCGCGGCGTCGGCCTTGAACGAGAACCGTATCCCCGACGCCGAAGCGCTGCTGCGTGTGCATTTGAAGCAGGCTCCGTCCGACGTCGCCGCGATCCGGATGTTCGCCGAAGTGGCCGCGCGGCTCGGCCGCATCGAAGATTCGGAGCTGCTGCTGCAGCGCTGCCTGGAACTCGCGCCCGGCTTCCACGAAGCACGGCGCAACTACGCGATGGTGCTGCACCGGGCGAACAAGCCGGCCGAGGCGTTGGCGCAGATCGACGCGCTGCTGCAGAGCGATGCGCGCAACCCCGCCTATCGCAACCTCAAGGCAGTAGTGCTGTGCCGCGTCGGCGATTACGAGCCGGCCATCGCGCTCTATGCGGAACTGCTGAAGGAATTCCCGCTGCAGTCGCCGATCTGGCTCAGCTACGGCCATGCCCTGAAGACCGCCGGTCATCAGGCCCGGGCAATCGAGGCCTATCGCGAAGCGATCGCCCGTGAGCCGGCGTTCGGTGAAGCGTGGTGGAGCTTGGCCAATCTCAAGACCTTCCGCTTCAGCGATGAGGACATCGCGGCGATGCGCGCGCAGCTGGCGCGCATGGAAGGCCGGGATGATGCGGACGCCGATCACCGCCTGCATCTGCACTTCGCCCTGGGCAAGGCCCTGGAGGATCGTGCGGATTACGCCGCGTCCTTCCAGCATTACGAACAGGGCAATGCGCAGCGCCTGCAGCAGGTCCCATACAGCGCGGACGAAACCAGCGCGCGGGTACGACACGCCAAACGTCTCTACACCCCGGAATTCTTCGCGCAGCGACAGGGCTTTGGCAGCAACGCGCCCGATCCGATTTTCATCGTCGGTCTGCCGCGTGCCGGTTCGACCTTGCTCGAGCAGATCCTGTCGAGTCACTCGCAGGTCGAAGGCACGATGGAGTTGCCCGAGCTGATCTCGGTGACGCGTGCGCTGAAGCAGCAGGCCGGCGACGGCTACTACCACGACGCGCTGGCGACCCTGGACGCCGACGCCGTGCGTGCGCTGGGCGAGCGCTATCTGGAAGGCACCCGTATTCATCGCAAGAGCGGTGCGCCGTTCTTCATCGACAAGATGCCCAACAACTTCGCGCACGTCGGGCTGATCCAGCTGGCCCTGCCGAACGCGAAGATCATCGATGCGCGCCGGCATCCGCTGGCGTGCTGTTTCTCCGCTTTCAAGCAGCACTTCGCCCGCGGACAGAGCTTCAGCTACAGCCTGCAGGACCTCGGCCGCTACTACCGCGACTACGTCGAATTGATGGCTCACTTCGACGCGGTGTTGCCGGGGCGCGTGCATCGCGTCACTTACGAGCGGATGGTCGACGACACCGAGAACGAGGTGCGGCGTCTGCTCGCGTACTGCGGATTGCCGTTCGAAGAGCAGTGCCTACGGTTCTTCGAGAACGAACGTCCGGTGCGTACCGCCAGTTCCGAACAGGTGCGCCAACCGATCTACCGCGACGGTGTCGACCACTGGAAGCATTTCGAGCCGTGGCTGGGGCCCTTGCAGCAGGCGTTGGGCCCGGTGCTCGACGTCTATCCCGCCGTGCCGGACCTCGGCGCGGCGTAACAACAAGAAACGATCCGCAACACCACGACATGGGAGGGTTTGGCTGATGCAGAAGTTGAAACGAAGTACCGCCAGGACGAGGTCGATACCGGCCCGGATGCCGCTGACTGCGGCGATCTGCCTGGCATTCACGTCGACGATTGCTTTTGCGCAGGACGCGCCGCAACCGAGCGCGCCGGAAGCGGCACCGCAGGAAAAGGCGGTCACCCTCGGCACCGTCAACGTCACCGCGCAGAAGCGCACCGAGAACCTGCAGAAGGTGCCGATCAGCATCCAGGCGATCGGTGCCGAGCAGCTGGACCAGCAGCAGGTTTCCGACTTCGACGACTACGCCAAGATGATCCCGAGCCTGTCCTACGGCACGGCCGGCGGTGGCGTGTTCTCGGGTCCGGGCTTCGTGCAGGTCTACATGCGCGGCGTGGCCAGCGGTGGCGACGGCAACCATTCCGGCTCGCAGCCCAGCGTCGGCATGTACCTCGACGAGCAGCCGATCACCACGATCCAGGGCGCGCTCGACATCCACATGTACGACATCGAGCGCGTCGAAGCGCTCGCCGGTCCGCAGGGCACGCTGTACGGCGCCAGCTCGCAGTCCGGCACGGTGCGCATCATCACCAAGAAGCCGGATGCGTCGGGCTTCGCGGGTTCGTACAGCGTCGAGGCCAGCGCGATCGACGGTGGCGGCATCGGCCACGTGCTGGAAGGCATGATCAACGTGCCGATCAAGCAGAACACCGCGGCGATCCGCCTGGTGGGCTGGGAGAAGCACGATGCCGGTTATGTCGACAACGTGCACGGCACGCGCACGTACCCGATGGGCACGAACGGCGATCCGTCGGATGACATCACCGTCGACAATGCCCGCTTCGCCGAGGACGACTACAACGACGCCGACACCTACGGCCTGCGCGCGGCGCTCAAGCTCGACCTCAACGACAACTGGTCGATCACGCCGTCGGTGGTCACGCAGAAGATGACCGCGCACGGCAGCACCGGCTTCGACGAGAGCGTCGGCGACCTCGAAGTGATGCACAACCGTCCCGAGTCCTCGGACGACCGCTGGACGCAGGCGGCGCTCACGGTGGAAGGCAAGCTCGGCAACTTCGATGTGACTTACGCCTTCTCGCATCTCAAGCGCGACGTCGACAGTGAGGCGGACTACAGCGATTACTCGTTCTGGTACGACACGCTGCGCGGCTACACGTTGTACGACAACGGTGGCGCGCTCATCGATCCGACCCAGTTCATCAATTCCACCGATGCTTACAGCAAGACCAGCCACGAGCTGCGCATCACGTCGCCCGCAGAGAACCGCCTGCGCTTTGTCGCCGGCCTGTTCTGGCAGCAGCAACAACACGACATCTTCCAGCGCTACAAGGTGAACAACCTCGCCGACGCGATCGAAGTGCCGGGTTGGAGCGACACGATCTGGCTGACGGCGCAGCAGCGTCGCGATAACGACAAGGCGGTGTTCGGCGAACTGTCGTTCGACATCACCGACGCCCTCACGCTTACCGGCGGCATGCGCTATTTCCGTACCGACAATAGCCTGAAGGGCTTCTTCGGCTACGGCGCCGGCTTCAGCGGATCGACCGGCGAGTCGCAGTGCTTCTCGACCGTGCAGTTCCATGGCGCACCTTGCACCAACCTGGACAAGGACACCGACGAGAGCGATTCGATCGGACGGGCGAACCTGACCTGGAACATCAACGACACCAAGCTCGTGTACGCGACCTGGTCGGAAGGTTTCCGCCCGGGCGGCATCAACCGTCGCGGTACGTTGCCGCCGTACAAGTCCGACTTCCTGACCAACTACGAGCTGGGTTGGAAGACCTCGTGGGGCGAGAACCGCTTCCGCTGGAACGGCGCGGTGTTCCGTGAAGAATGGAAGGACTTCCAGTTCTCCTACCTGGGTCAGAACGGCCTCACCGAAATCCGCAACGCCAACCAGGCGCGCGTGGATGGCCTGGAAATGGACCTGAGCTGGGCGGCCAGCTACAACCTGTCGATCAACGGCGGTTTCGCCTGGTACGACGCCAAGCTGACGGAGGATTACTGCCAGGTCACCGACGCCAGCGGCACGCTGGATCCAACCTGCTTCCTGCCGCTGGACGTCACCAACACCGATCTGACCATCCAGAACGGCGGCACGCGCAAGCCGGACTTCGCTGCTTCGGGTACGCGACTGCCGATCACGCCGAAGTTCAAGGGCAGCGCCAGTGCGCGCTACACCTTCGACCTTGGTGGCGGTGAAGCGTACTGGCAGGTGGCGCTGTCGCACGTAGGCGATCGCACCACCGATCTGCGCGAGTATCAGAGCTTCTATCTGGGCAAGCTCGAGGCGTACACGCTGACCGACCTGTCGGCCGGCTATCGCCGTGGCAGTTGGTCGCTGGACTTCTTCCTCAAGAACGCCTTCGACGAACGCGCCGATCTGGCGCGCTTCTCCGAATGCGCGGCGGAAGTCTGCGGTCATCAGCCGTACACGGTGACGGCGCAGCCGCGCACGTTTGGGGTGCGGTTCTCGCAGGAGTTCTGACGGGGATAGTCGGAATGCAAAAAGGCCGCCCTTGGGCGGCCTTTTTGTTTTGGCGCTTGCTTCGCGACGCCGCCCTGCGTCGCTGAAGCGACGCTGTCCCTCTCCCCGCAAGCGGGGCGAGGGATGCCGCGACGTCTTCATTGCGCTTCTCCCCGCTTGCGGGGAGAAGGTGCCCGAAGGGCGGATGAGGGGCGCTTTTGACTTTGCTGGTCCGAAGCAAGGACTTTCATGAAACAAGTTCGTTACTTCTTCACCGCCCGCACCGGCAACGGCACATTGCACAAATCGATATGCCCCGCCGGCCGCTTGTACCACTCATCGCGACGATTACGACGCGCTTCGACCAGCTGGGTGAACGCGGCCGTATCGGTGCGCAGCAATTCCAACGGCACGCGCTCGTTCTCCGGCACTTCCGAAGCCAGGCGGATCGCCTTGATCGGCGCGCGCTGTTCGGGCTTCTCGTAGAAGCCGAGCGGACCGGTGCCGCGCGGCAGCACCGACAGGAATTCCATGCCCTGCACGACGCGACCGACCACGGTGATGTTGCGATCGAGCTGGCGCGGCGACTGACCCGTCACGACATAGAGTTCGGTGCCGTTACTGGAATCGGCCGCAACGTCGCGGCCTGCACCGATCGCGCCGTAGCAATGCGCCAGCCAGGCCTTGCCGGCTTGCGGATCGCGCGCGGCGGGGAAGCCGCCACTGAAACCGACTTGCGGCGCCCAGCCATCGCTGTCGGGCAGGCGGTCGAACTTCACGCCCTTGCTCGTGCGTTCGAATTCGGCCGGCAGCTTGGCCTTCGCAGTGCCCAGCGGCTTGCGCTTCTTCTCGTCTTCCTCGCCATCGCCCCACTGCACGACGAAGTTGTCCTGCGAGCGGTTGATGCTCAGGCCGTTCCAGTAGCCTTCCTTCGCCAGCGTGCGGATGTTGCCGACATGCGCGGGCGCAAAAACGGGTGCGAGTTCGATCACCACGCGTCCGGAAGCGAGATCCAGGTACAGCGTGTTGGCCGGGTCCAGTGCGCGCCAATCCGAAGCCTTGGTGGCGTCGAGGATTTCCTGCATGGACTTGGGCTTTTCCAGCGGCTTGACCGCAGCCTTCGCGGGAGCGGTCTTCTGTGCAGCTGGCTTTGTCGCGGGCTTCCTGGTCTTGGCGGCGACCTGGGTACTACAGGCCAGGCCGAGCAGCGCGGACAGCACGATGACGCGATTGAGGTGCATGGAAACTCCTGGAGTCGCGATGCCGCGACGTTGCGCAGTTGGGATCAGGCGCGGCGGTAGTCGCCGTGCATGAATTCGCTGAAGTCGGCCTGGCCGGGAAAGCGGTTCTCGACGGTGAAGCGGTAGCCGTCGCCGCTGAAGTCGTAGCGATAGCGCGCTTCGCCGCGTGGCGTCTGCTTCTCGAACAGCAGGCTTTCACCGTCCCAGCGACCGCGCGCGGGATCGGGCGGGAAGCCCATGCTGTCGAACCACCACCACAGCACATCGCCGCTGCCGGGCTCGATCAGGAACAGGCCGTGGCCACGGAAGCAAACGCTGCCGTTCTTCTCTTCTTCGTATTCCTGGATCAGAGCCATGCCGTCGAGGCCGACCTGGCAGTGCGATCGACCGAGGGCGGAGCCGCCTTCGCCCCAGGGTGAGGGCGCCAATGTTTCAGGACCGGACCAGCGGCCCTGCAGGCGCGAGAACAGGCGCTCGTGTTCGGGACCAGGGCGGGGCATTTCCATCGTGGCGGCTCCGTGTCGTGATTCGCGGGACGAAGCGGCGAGGATACTCAAAGCGACGCGCGCTCAACCAGCGGCTATCGACGTTCCGTTACTACCTGCCCATGTCATTGCGGCGGCCGCGCGTCGCACGGAACGATGGTGCAGTTCCGAACCGACGGTGGCGTAGGGCAGCATCATGCCTGGGTCGCTCAGCGCGATGACGTCTAGCTTGCCTGCTTCCTGGCCGGGGACTTGCGCACCGTCGATTTGCGGCCGGTCTTCTTTGCAGCAGTCTTGCGAGCCGTCTTCTTTGCAGTCGTCTTGCGTGCGGTCTTGCGAGTCGTCTTCTTTGTCGGCGACTTGCGTGTCGATTTCCGTGCGGTCTTCTTCGCCGGCGACTTACGCGTCGATTTCCGTGCGGTCGTCTTGGCAGGGGCCTTGCGCGTTGACTTGCGTGCCGTCTTCTTTACCGCTGTCTTGCCCGAGGTCTTGCGCGCGGCATTCTTGGCCGGCGACTTGCGCGTGCTCTTCCTGGCCGCCTTCTTCGCCGTCTTCTTGCGACCGCGCGCGCCGCCGGTCAGCTTGTTGACGGTGGCCCAGCCGATGCGCTCGGCAGCTTCCTCGGATCCGCCGCGTTCACGGACGCTTTCTTCGATGTGCTCGGCCTGACGTTTCTGTTTGGACGAATAGGCCGATTTGTCTCCTCGGGGCATGGCATTTCTCCGCGCCGCAAACCGGGCGACGCCCAGTTCCCTCTAGCAGCGGGCTGGTGCAGGTCACGCGAGGGCCCATTCATGACTTCCGCCACCCCGTGACTAATGGCAGAGCCGGTATAGCGAAGTTATCAGTAGTGTTTGCTTCAAGCTACCGGACACCGCCATGACCCCCGCTGCTATCGACTCGAACGACAGCCACCTGCGCAAGTTCCAGAAGGAACTCAGCGCCGGCACCGTTTCGCTGGCCCTGCTCGCCGTACTGGGCACGGCCGGCGAGCCCATGTACGGGTACCAGATCGCCAAGCGCCTGGAGCAGGAAGGCGAGGGCGTGCTCAGCGGCAAGCAGAGCGCGCTCTATCCGGTCCTGCGCAACCTGGAGGGCGGCGGGTTGCTCGACAGCTTCGTCGAGCCATCGGTCTCGGGCCCACCGCGCCGCTACTACCGCATTACCAAAACGGGGCGCGATGCCCTGCGCGACTGGTCCGCCGCCTGGCGCGCCACCCGCGATTCCGTCGACGCAGTTCTTGGGGAAACGAAATGAACGCCACCGTGTTGCCGACCACCATTCCTGCTTATCTGGAACAGCTGCGGCGCTCGCTGGCCGGCGCCGATCCGGCGCTGGTGCAGGACGCGCTCTACGACGCGGAGGAATACCTGCGCTCGGAGCTGTCCGAGAATCCCGGCAGGTCGGAGGCCGAGGTGATCGCTTCTGTCGCCGGCAGTTACGGCGCACCCGACGAGGTCGCCGAGATCTACCGCGACACCGAAGTGAAGGTGCAGAGCGCGCTGCGCACGCCGCCCGCGCGTCCGATCGCAGCGCAGCGCTCGTGGTACGCGCGCTTCTTTGGTGTCATCGCCGAGCCGCGTACCTACGCGTCGCTGTTCTACATGCTGTTTGCGCTGGCGACGGGCATCTTCTACTTCACCTGGGTGGTCACCGGCGTGTCGATGTCGGCCGGCCTGGCGGTACTGATCATCGGTATTCCCTTCGTGATCCTGTACTTCGGTTCGGTGAAGGTGCTGTCGCTGGTCGAAGGCCGCATCGTCGAGACCCTGCTCGGCGAACGCATGCCGCGCCGGCCGCTGTATTCGACGCGCGGCCAGCCGCTGCTGGAACGGATCAAGGACCTATTCACCGACCCGCGCACCTGGGCGACGCAGCTGTATTTCCTGATGATGCTGCCGCTGGGCATCGCCTACTTCACCGTTGCGGTGACCGGACTGGCGACGTCGTTGAGTCTGATCGCCGCACCGGTTGCCGCGATGTTCGGCCTGGGCGATGCGGGTCTGTGGATCGACGACGTGAACGTGCTGGGTGTGAACGGCTGGTGGGCCTTGCCGCTGTGCTTCGCGGCCGGTGTGCTGTTGCTGTTCGCCACATTGCATCTGGCGCGCGGTGTCGGCTACCTGCACGGCCAGCTGGCCAAGCACATGCTGGTGAAGACTTCGCAGTACGACTGATCCTGCGGTTCACACCAAAAGCAAAAGAGCCGGCAGCGATGCCGGCTCTTTCGTTTGCAGCGGTATCGGTCGTTACTTCGCAGCGGTACTGGCTCCGCCCTTGCCGCGATAACGCTCGAACCACGCCAGGATCGCCGACGCCTTCGCCGCCGATTGCGACGGGCGCGCCGCGATCCCGCCGTGGCTGGCGCCCGGCACCTTGATCAGCGCGGTAGGCACACCGCGCAACTGCAGCGCGGTGTAGTACTGCTCGGCTTCGCTCACTGGTGTGCGGTAATCCTCGGAACCCACGACTACCAGCGTCGGCGTCTTCACGTTGCCCACCAGCGACAGCGGCGAACGCGCCCAATAGCTCTGCGGGTCTTCCCACGGCAGCTTGTCGAACCAGTAGCGGTGGTAGTAGGTCGCGCCATCGGACGTGAGCGTGAAGCTGGCCCAGTCGATCACCGGCTTCTGTGTCGCCGCGGCACGGAAGCGGTCGTTCTTGCCGACGATCCACGCGGTAAGGACACCACCACCGGAACCGCCGGTGACGAACAGGTTGTCGGTATCGATGAAACCCTTCGCGATCGCCGCGTCCACCGCGCTCATCAGATCGTCGTAGTCGTGGCCTGGATACGCCTTGTCGATCTGGTTGGCGAAATCCTCGCCGTAGGAAGTCGAGCCGCGCGGATTCACGTAAACCACGACGTAGCCGGCTGCGGCGTAGAGCTGGTTGTCGGTGGCGAACGTCGGGCCGTAGGCCGCGAACGGGCCGCCATGGATCTCGAGAATCAACGGGTACTTGCGCGACGGATCGAAGTTGGGCGGCGTCACCATCCACGCATCCACATCGCGTCCGTCGAAGGCCTTCACCGGCAGATGCTGCACGTCACCCAGTGTCTTCGCGGCGAACAGGCTGTCGTTGAGATGCGTCAACTGGCGTGCCTTGCCGCCGCGCACCACGGCAACGTCGGAAGGCCGCAACGGCGTGCCGGTAGTGATCGCGAGCGTGCCGTCACGCGCGACGCTGTATTCACCTCCGGCGTATGGGCGATCAAGCTGGCTGCCGGTCAATCCGTCCGCCGCAGTGCGCACCGAGCCGTCCAGCCCCACGCGCGCCACACGCACGCTGCCGTGGTCTTCGTAGTCGAGGTAGACCGAACGTCCGTCGCTCGCCCATACCGGGTCTTCCACGCTGCGATCGAGATTCGCGGTGAGCTCGCGCGAATTGCCGCCGTCGATGTCCATCACGTACAGCCGGTTGTTCTGGTAGCCGACATGGCGATCGTCGAAGCCGACATAGGCGACGTGCTTGCCGTCGGGCGACACCACCGGCGAAGTGTCGGGGCCGTTGCGTTTGGTCAGCGTGCGGATGCTGCCGTCGGCGAGCGCGACTGCGTGGACGTCGCTGTCGACCGGTTCGCGTTCCCAGTCCGGGCTCAGGTTGGCGCTGAACACGATTGCCTTGCCATCGGGCGTCCACGACAACGGACCGCCGGCGTTGCGCTGACCGAAGGTGAGCTGGGTCGGCGCGCCGCCTTCGGCCGATACCCAGAAGATGTGCTCATACCCAGGCTTGGTGTAGCCGTCGCCATCGTTGCGATAGGTCACCGCGTCGATGATCTGCAGCGGCTCGGCCCATTGTGCGCCCTCGGGTTTTGCCGGCGCCTTGCCCAGCGAAGCACCATCGGCCGGCACGAACATCGAGTAGGCGATACGACTGCCATCGGGCGACCACGCGATGCCTGCCGGCGTGTCGGGCAGACCGGTGACGCGCGCGGCGGCGCCAGTCTTCATCCAGCGCACATAGAGTTGCGCGCCACCGCCATCCGACGTCGACACGTAGGCCAGGCGCGAGCCATCGCGCGACCAGCGCGGTTGCATGTGTGAACCGGGACCGGCGATCAGCGGCGCTTGCGTGCCGCTGGCCAGATCGATCAGCCAGATCGACGAGCGCGCGCGGTCGCTCATGATGTCGTTGGCCCGGCGCACGTAAGCGATGGTGCGACCGTCGGGGCTGATCTGCGGATCGGTGGCGACTTCGAGCGAGAACAGGTCCTGCCCGGTGAGCACGCGCGACGGCGCGTCGGCGGGGGCGGCATGGACGGCGGGTGCGAGCAGGGCAAGGGACAGCGCGAAGGCCAGCGGCTTCATGGGGTGCTCCAGACGGGATCACCGCATGGTTCAACCTTTCCCGGGGTCGGACAAGGACGACTCTTGGCCTATACGACGGCCCAGAAATACGTAGGGCGGGTTTTAACCCGCCCGTCGAGCCAATCGGATATCGCTATGGCGGGTTGGCTTTTCAGCGGCGAAGCCGATCAAGCCCGCCCTGCATTACGCCGCGTACTTCGCGATGAAGTCGCGCACCTGCGGATACACCTGCGTGCGCCAGCGACGGCCGCTGAAGATGCCGTAATGACCCGCGCCCTCGATGGTGAGATGGCGATGGTCTTCTTCCGCAACACCGGTGCACAGCGTGTGCGCGGCGCGGGTCTGGCCCTGGCCGGAGATGTCGTCCAGTTCACCCTCGATCGTCATGATCGCGGTGTCCTGGATCGCACCCGGATCGACGCGCTCGCCACGCACCACCCATTCGCCCTTCGGCAACAGGTGGCGCTGGAACACGACCTCGACGGTTTCCAGGTAGTACTCCGCCGGCATGTCGAGCACGGCGTTGTATTCGTCGTAGAAGCGGCGGTGCGATGCGGCGTCTTCGAGGTCGCCCTTCACCAGATCCTGGTAGAAGTCCCAATGCGACTGGAAGTGGCGCTCGGGATTCATCGCCATGAAGCCGCCGTGCTGCAGGAAGCCGGGATACACGCGGCGGTTGTGGCCGGGATAGTTCGCGGGCACCGCATGCACGAGGTTGGCTTCGAACCACCACAGCGGCTTCTGCGTAGCCAGGTCGTTCACCTTGGTCGGATTTTCGCGCGTGTCGATCGGGCCGCCGAACATCACCATCGAACGCGGCGTCTTCTCGCCACGCGCCGCCATCAGCGAGACCGCGGCCATGGTGGGCACGGTCGGCTGGCACACGCTGATCACGTGCAGGTTGTCGGCGCCGATCGTGCGGATGAATTCCTGGATGTATTCGACGTAGTCGTCGAGATGGAACGCGCCGTCCTCGAGCGGAACCATGCGTGCATCGACCCAGTCGGTGATGTAGACCTTGTGGTCCTGCAGCAGCGTCTTGACTGTGTCGCGCAGCAGTGTGGCGTGGTGGCCAGACAGCGGGGCGACCACCAGCACCGACGGATCGTCTTTGAACTCCTTGATCTCGCCGGGACAGTCGGCGAAGCGCTTGAAGCGCAGCAGCCGGCAGAACGGCTTCTTCAGCACTTCGCGCTCGACGACCGGAAAGCTCTTGCCGTCCTTCTCGATGGCATGGATGCCGAATTCGGGCTTCTCGTAGTCCTTGCCGATGCGATACATCAGCTCGCAGCTCGCCGCCACGCGCGATGCACCTGGCAATGACGACAGCCAGCTGCCTTGCGCCCCGAACATCCTCGCGTTGGCTTCCGCCCAGTAGTTCCACGGCTGCATCCAGGCGCGGCCGAGTTCGTGCAGGTGATACAGCAGCATTCGCGAAGGGGCCCCTGTCCCGTAAACGCGTTTGATGCGCCGCAGCATAGCCGAAGCCGGCGGCCGGTTTGTGAAACGCGTCGCGAAATCCGGAGGCGCGCCGTCCTGGTTCCGGCCAGCTGGATTTGTAGAGCGGAGCTTGCTCCGCTGCTTTTTGCCCCGGTAGATCCGGGCCTGCCCTGATCGCTCCTGCCAGCCGCGCCGGGCGGGCCCGGCGCTATGAGGGCGCAAAAACAGCGGAGCAAGCTCCGCTCTACAAGGTAGGGTCAGTCGGTTTCCAGCGCGGTGGCATGCCCGCGCAGCGTCGGCGAGAGCCACAAGTGCGCGCCAATCCGGGTGAATCCGGCCTTCTTGAAGCGCTCGCGATAGAACTTCGCGGGACGATTGCGGAAGTCGTGCTCGTCGCCTTCGGCGCCGTCTTCGCGTGCGAAGGTTTCGAGGAAGGCGACGCCGCCGCACAACTCGGCCAGGCCGGGCAGGCCGCGGTCGAGTTCGCGCGTGTCGAGGTAGTGCATCACGTCGCTGCACACCAGCAGGTCGACGGGCGGGCAGGGGCGCAGCAGGGCGAAGTCGCCGAAACTGGCGCAGTGCAGGTTGCGGCGTGCGCCGTAGCGGCGGACCGCGTACTCGCTGCTGTCGAAGCCCAGATATTTCGCCTTCGGCCGCAGCTTGAGCAGCGGCGCACGCCATACGCCCTCGCCGCAACCGACGTCGAGGACGGTACGCAGCGGGCGTTCGAGGAAGTATTCGGCCGTGCTTACCGCCATCGCGACCTTGCGCGCCAGGCGTGCGCGGTCGCCGATGCCGCGCTGGCGGTACCAGGTGTCGAAGTAATCTTGGTCGTAGCGCTTGGTCATGATTCGTGGTGTGGCGAAGTAGTCATTCATCATCCGGGCGAATCCGGCCTTGTAGAGCGGAGCTTGCTCCGCTGCCTTGGCTCGCCCTTGTAGCGCCGAGCCTGCTCGGTGCGACCGCAGGCAAGAGCGATCCGGGCAGGCCCGGATCTACGACAGGAGCAGCGGAGCAAGCTCCGCTCTACAAAGGACACTCTGCGTCGGATGACGACAGGGTTTTCATGGTTTGCTCGTGTCATCCTATCGCGACTGCGTATCGGAGCCCCGCATGCAAGCCTATTTCTGGACCAAGACCGCCCACGTCGTATTCGTCATGGCCTGGATGGGCGGCGTGTTCTATCTACCGCGGATTCTGGTGAACCTCGCCGAGGCCGGCGATGAGACCGCGGTGCGCGCGCGGCTGCTGTTGATGGGGCGTCGCCTGTACCGGTTCGGCCACATCATGTTCGGGTTCGCCCTCGCGCTGGGTCTGGTGCTGTGGCAACACTTCAACATCGACGGCGAATGGCTGCATGCGAAGCTGACGCTGGTCGCGCTGATGCTGGCGTATTTCATCGTCTCGGGACGCTGGTTGAAAGGTGTCGAAAAAGGCCGCGCACTGCCGTCGTCGCGCACGCTGCGCTGGTTCAACGAATTGCCGGTGTTGCTGCTGGTGGCGATCGTGTACCTGGTGCTGGCCAAGCCGTTCTGATCCCGATGCAGATCGCACCGCTCACTGCGCAGGACCGCGACCAGTGGGAGCGCCTGGCGCGCGGCTACAAGGATTTCTACAAGACGCCGACCACCGACGCAGAATTCGATACCGCGTGGCAGCGCCTGCTCGCACAGGATGGCGTCTTCGGCCTCGGTGCGACCGTTGACGGCGAGCTGGTGGGAATTGCGCATTACCTGTTCCACACCACGGTGTGGGCGCCGACGTCCTGCTATCTGCAGGACCTATTCACGGCCCCGAGTGCGCGCGGTAAGGGCGTGGCGCGGGCTCTGATCGAAGCCGTGGCCGTGGTTGCGCAGCAACACGGCGCGGCGCGCTATTACTGGATGACGCAGGACCACAACGCGGTTGCGCGGGCGTTGTATGACAAGGTCGCGCAGAACCGCGGTTTCATTCGCTACGACTTTCCGCTGTCAGCGCGTCTCTCGTAGGTCCGCGCCTGCGCGGACGCTTTTTTTGCACCAATCCCAGAAGCGTCCGCGCAGACGCGGACCTACATGAAGGGATGACGCTCATCCTTCCACCAGAACCCCGCCCCAGCTGGCGGGGTCGACGTCGGCGATGCTCTGCGAAAACGTCCAGGTGTGTCCGCCAGGATCGATGGCGCTGTATTGGCGTTCGCCGTAGGGGTAGTCGGCAGGCATGCGCAGGATCCTTGCGCCATGCGCGACCGCGCAGGCGTGGTGCGCATCGAGGTCATCGACACGCACCATCACGGCGTGCGTGCGGTCATCGTTGACCGCGTCGGCCGGCAGTTCGATCACGACCATCGCACCGCGTTGGCCAAAGAGCAGCTGGATGCGATGCCCTCCGATCAGCAGCCGCTCGCGAAACCCGAAGGCCGCGCATAGCCACGCGGCGGCTTCCTTGACATCGCGGTAGGCGAGCTCGGGAATCAGCTCGGCATCCGGCATGGCGCGATTGGTCGTCATCACATCCTCCATGCCGGCATCTGCCGGCGTGCTATTGCTGCTTGAATGCTTCCGGCTTCGGCAACTGCACCGGCACACCATTGCTGTCGCAGTCGCCGGCCTTGCACAGGACCGCGCGTAGTGCCGGCATCGCCTGCAGCATGAAGTGGTAGATCGTGTTCTGCTCGACGCTGCCGCGTACCGCCTCGCTGCCCGGACCGCGCGCCCAGATGCCGACGTCGTCGCCGCCGTGGGTTTCATAGTTCATCGGCGCGACGGATTCCTGCAGGTAATCCGGATCTTCGGTGTTGACCTTGGTCAGGTTGGGGCGGCCCTGCTTGGCTGGCTCGGCGCCGCTGAGCTCGTGCTGGAAATGCTTGGGACCTTCGTCTTCCTGCGCGTCCGCGCCGACGTAACCGGGACCGTTGCTGTAATTGAGCGTGGTGTAGGGCAGGCCCAGCGCATCGAGTGCGTATTCGCTGTTGCTGCTGCCTTCGCCACTGCTGCCCTTGACCTTGCCGAGGATCGGATTGCCGCGCACCGGATAGCCGACGAAGCTCAGGGTGTGGGAGTGATCGGCAGTAACCAGTATCAACGTGTCGTCTGAGGACGTCATGGCGTCTGCGGCCTTCACCGCATCGCTGAACGCGATGGCGTCGGTGAGTGCGCGGTAGGCGTTGCCGAAGTGGTGCGCATGATCGATGCGGCCGCCTTCCACCAGCAGCACGTAGCCGTTGGAATTCCGGCGCAGACGCGTGATCGCGGCGCGGGTCATCTCCGCCAGCGAGGGCTCGCCGGCAACATCGCGCGGACGATCGTGCTCGAAGGCCATATGGTCGTAATTGAAGAGCGCCAACAGCGGCTTATCGTCCGGTGCCTGCTGCAGCTGCTTGGCATTCCACACGTAGCTGCCCGCAGGATGGCGCTGCTTCCAGGCTTCGATCAGATCGCGGCCGTCGAGGCGCTGCCCGACCTTGTCGGCTTCTTCTGGGTCGCGCTGTTCGACGGTCATGAATTCGTTGCGACCGCCGCCCATCAGCACATCGGGGCCGGTGCCGTAGGGCGATTCGACCATCTGCCGCGCGATGTCGACGCAGCCGGTCTGCTTGTCGGCTTCGGAAATCTCGGTGTCGTTTTCCCAGTTGCGGTCGGGCACATGGGAGAAGGTCGCGCCCGGCGTCGCGTGGGTCACGCGCGTGGTGGTGACCACGCCGGTGGCGAAGCCGCCGCTGGCGGCAAGTTCCCACAGCGTCAGGATCGGCGTCTTCAAGGCTGCGGCGCAGTCGCCCTTCTTCGCGCTCTGGCCGATGCTCAACACGCCCATACGCGTTTTGACCCCGGTGGCCATCGCGCTCATGGTGCCGGCGGAGTCGGGCGTCTGCGAATCGGTGTTGTAGGTCTTGCTGAATGCTGTAGCGGGGAAGTTTTCCCAGCCCAGCCGGTTCTCCTCACCAGGCCCGCCCTTGCGCTGACCTTCGAGGATGCGTGCTGCAGCGACCGTGGTCAGGCTCATGCCGTCGCCGACGAAGAGAATCACGTTCTTCGCATGGCCATTCATCGCACCGCGCTTGGCGGCCTGCGCGGCGCCGTCGCGGAACCACCAGTCCGGGGTTTCTTCCGCGGGACGCTTGATCGTGGGCACGTCCACGTTGAACGCCGATGCAGTAGTAGAGGCGGTGCTGGGAGCCGTGCTGGCGCACGCGCCGAGCAGGGTGGAAGCCAGAGCGATGCTGATGACACGCAAGGAATGCATGAAGACCTGCCGGATTGGGACCGGCCGAGCGCCGGAACCTCGCGATTATGCCAACTCGTCATTGCCGCATGACGTATGCGTATGGACAGCGGCGGGCGACTGGCGGTGCGGGCTAGGGGCGCATCGCCGGGTTGCTGGAACGACGAATTGCATCCACCGGGCTCGCTCGCTCCCGCCGGCTCGGCTAAGGTGCGGGCTTCCCTGGCGGCGCCGCCTGGCTGGCGCGATGGAGACTTCTGGATGATGAAGCTGGTTTCCGGTTGGTTGCGCATTCCGTTCTGGCAACGCGTGGTGCTCGGCTTCGTGCTGGGCGCATTCGCCGGCTGGCTGTTCGGCAAGGATGCAGAGACCTGGTTCGGCCCGCTGGGCGACGTCTACGTCAACCTGATCAAGATGATCGCGGTGCCGCTGGTGTTCTTCGCGGTGATCAACGCGGTGAGCGCGTTGCACGGGCAGAAGTCGATTGCCGCGTTGGGCGGGCGCACCTTCCTGTGGTTCGCGATCACCGCCATTCTGGCCGTGGGCGTGGGCCTGCTGACCGGCTGGGTGGTGAAGCCCGGCGCGGGCGTCGACATCGGCACGCTGCAGGTCGCTTCCGACTACGTGCCGAAGAAGCCACCGGGCGTGCTCGACGTGCTGTTCAACATCATTCCGACCAATCCGTTCGCGGCGATGGCCGGTGCGGACACGGCGAAGACTGCCGATGGCATGAAGGTGCTGGTGCCGCGCAACGGCACCGTGCTGCAGGTGATCTTCTTCGCCGGCCTGATCGGCTTCGCCTTCGTGAAGCTGGGCGAGAAGACCGCCAACCTGCGCAAGCTCTGCGGCGAAGCCAGCGAGACCATGATCCAGGTCACCCGCTTCGTGCTGGAGTTCACTCCGCTGGGCACGTTCGGTCTGATCGCGTCGCTGGTCGGTGGTTACGGCTTCGAGCAGCTCAAGCCACTCGGTCATTTCGTGATCGCGCTGTACATCGCGTGTGCCTTCCATATCGTCGTGGTCTACAGCGGCCTGCTGCTGGCGCATGGCCTGAATCCGCTGAAGTTCTTCCGCGGTGCGGCGCCGGGCATGCAGGTCGGCTTCGTCGCATCGTCGAGCTTTGCCGCGATGCCGGTGTCGCTGCGCAGCGTGGTGCACAACCACGGCGTCGATCGCGACTACGCCGCGTTCGCAGTGCCGCTGGGCGCGACGATCAAGATGGACGGCTGCGGTGCGATCTATCCGGCGCTGGCGGCAGTGTTCATCGCCCAGTACGCGGGCATCGACCTGACGTTCGACAAGTACCTGATCATTGCTCTGGCTTCGGTGTTGGGCAGCTTCGGTACCGCTGGGGTGCCGGGCACCGCGGTGATCATGGCGACGGTGGTGCTGAGTGCCGCCGGCCTGCCGCTGGAAGCCATCGGTTATCTCTATGCGATCGACCGCATCCTCGACATGATGCGGACGATGACCAACGTGACCGGGCAGATGCTGGTGCCGGTGCTGGTCGCGAAGGAGACCGGATTGCTGGACCGCGAGGTGTACGAAGCGGCATCCAGCAACGTCGGTGTTGCCGAAGGCGAGGCCGCGGAAATACCCAGCGGCATCGGCAAGGAAAGTGCCTGAGCGAAGGCGGCGAGGCTCCCCCGATCGGTGCATCGTCTGGCGGTTGTCACGGACGCCAACCTCACGCGTCTTTCTCCCGTGCCGCAGCAGGATAATCGCGGGGCGCTCGGCCCCCGGAAGGTTTCAGAGATGGCAATGGCCGAACACGAAGTCCAGTTGGTCGAGCGTTTCCCCGAGGCCGACGACTATTGCCGCCTGCGTGCGCAGGCCGGCATGTCGCCCAAGACGCTCGAAGCCGCGCGCAAAGGTCTGCCCAATACGCTGTACGGGGTCAGCCTGCGTTGTGGCGAGGAAGTGATCGGCATGGGCCGGATCATCGGCGACGGCGGCTGCTTCTATACGGTGGTCGACATCGCCGTTGCTCCGGCATATCAGGGGCGGGGGCTCGGCAAGCTCATCATGAGCGCGCTCGACGCCTGGCTGCGCGTCAACGCCGAACCATCCGCTTACGTCACCCTGGTTGCCGATGGAGACGCCAAGTACCTCTACAAAAAGTACGGCTTCGTCGAGACCGCGCCGGCGTCGGTCAACATGGAATACATAGTCGCGCCGAAGGAGCAGTGAGGCACGCGGCGCCAACAACGTGCGCATCGATGGCCAATGGGCATCACTCATCACCAAGAACACGTCGACCCCGGAGAGACCTCCAAGCCGACGCCGTGACGCGGGCGCTTTGGCGTTGCTGCAGTTGGCTTGGGAATGCCGCGGGTCTGCCTCAGGCCCGCGAATACCGCCACGACACCATCCGCCCGTCGCGGTACGGCATCACGCCGTGGAACGGACGAGGGTCGTCGTCGAAGACCAGCGGCAGGAACTGACGGTCGCCTTCCCACATCGGCAGATCGAGCAGGCGGTCGCGCCGCACCCATTCCAGCGGACCTTCGGCATTGCGCTCAAACGGTGTGCCGGTGAAACGGGTGATGACGAAGACGAAGCCCAGCCAGTCCTCGCCCTGCTTGCCGAAGCCGGGCCAGCTGATCGTGCCGCGCAGCGAGAGTTCCACGCAGTCGATGCCGGCTTCCTCATGGATCTCGCGGCGCATGCCGGCGAGGACGTCTTCATCCGGCTCGATCTTGCCGCCCAAGCCGTTGTACTTGCCCAATTGGTGATCGTCCGGGCGCGCGTTGCGATGGACCATCAGCACTTCGTTGCCGTCGGGCGAGAGTACGTAGCCCAGCGTGGCGACGATCGGGGTGTACGGCATCAGCGCTGCTCCTTGCGCTGCGCTTCCAACTGCTTGTCGAAGCGGGCTTGCGCGCCGTCGGCATAGGCACGGCATGTCGTCGGTGTGGAGTGCGGCGCGGCCGTGTTGGCGGGCGTCCAGCCGCTGGCGTCCGGGTGCGGCGTGATCAGGAGATCGCAGGGCAGGTTGCGGACCACGTCGAAGCTATGACGGTAATCTTCGATGATGTGCGGGTAGCGCGGATTGTCGACGAGGCGAAAACCCGGCGCGCTCAAACTGTCGGCGTAGGCGATGCGCAATGGCTTGCCGTTACGCGTATCGGTCCAGGTCCAGCTCAGGCTGCCGGGTGTGTGGCCGGGAGTGAAGTGGGCGACGAAGCGCAGGCCGCCCAGTTCGACGACTTCACCATCGAGTACCAGTCGATCGGCTTGCACCGGCGGAAACAGCATCCCGGCGTCGTCGCCGTGCTGCAGGTCGGCGCTGCCGCCCCGCGCCAGCAGCGCAGCGGATTCAGCGTTGCTGACCAGGCGCGCGCCGGTTGCGTTGCGGATCGCCGCCAGTGGGCCGGCATGATCGACGTGGGCGTGACTGTGCAGGATCAGTTTCAGCTCGTGCGGCGCGATGCCGAGAGCCTTCATGTGCGCCAGCAGCATGTCCGCCGCCTGCGGCAAGCCGCCGTCGATGAGCACCGCACCTTCCGGTGTTTTCACAAGCAGCGCGGTAATGCCTTCGGTGCCGATGTACCAGGTGTGATCGCCCAGTTGGAACGGAGGCGTCGGCTGGCGCCAGTAATCGTCCGCCTGGTAGGCCTGCAGTTGCGGCAGTACCGGTTCGGCCGCGAAGGCCTGGGAACAAGGGAAAGCAGGCAGGCAAACGTAAGGGCGCGAACCAGCATTGTGCTTGGGATGAGTGCGGGGGGAGAGCGTCGGAGTTTCTCCGATTGCACGGTGCCGAACCAGTGCGTAGCGGCGCGCGTACTGACATGCATACGCGCGACATGAAGGCATCGCGGTAATGCTGAGGACTGCTATGGAGGGCCTGCGTTACCCGTTCGGCATCGCTTTCGTGCGCACCAGTCGCGCCGCGAGCCACGCGGCTGGAATTGGCAATGCGATACCAGCGATCGTCATCCACAACGGGTGCGGAATCATCATGTTGTTCGCAACGACACCGAGCACCACCAGCGCTCCGATCACCAGCGCCGCCGCGCGGCGATGCCGGCCGATTCGTGCAGCCGCCGAGCCACCCAGAAAGGCGCCCAACACCCAGCCGGCAACCACCACCAGCATGGCCGACCAGGGCGCAGCGGCAATGTGCAGCGCCAGTGCTTCCGGGTTGCGCAAATCCACTCCCGGCGGCGGACGATGCAGTACGAGGCTGCCGAATTCGGCTACCGACATCACCAGCCATGCGAGAACCAGCCCCGCCAGGATGCCCAGGATCGTGCGCCCCATCTGCTTTGCTCCTTCCCCGAAGAGCTCGCAGCATTGCGCATGCGCGCGCGTGCCCGCAAGCGTGCACACTGACGTCCTTTCCCCGCACGGACCGACCATGAGCGGACAGCAACGCGAACTCACCCTGCGCTTCCTGGCCCAACCCACCGATGTGAATTACGGTGGCAAGGTGCACGGCGGCATGGTGATGAAGTGGATCGACCAGGCCGGCTACGCGGCGGCGGTCGGCTGGAGCGGACGCTACTCGGTGACGGTCGCGGTGGGTGGAATACGCTTCGTGGCCCCCATCCGCATCAGCGACCTGGTGACGATCTCGACCAAGCTGGTGCACACCGGCACGAGCAGCATGCACTTCGCTGTGGATGTGATGGCGGCCGATCCGATCGCCGGCGGGGAGCCGCGGTTGTGCACGCACTGCGTGATCGTGTTTGTCGCCCTCGATGCCGTGGAAGGAAAGCCCATGCCGGTACCGCCGCTGCAGATCGCCAGCGAGGAAGACCAGCGCCTGGCCGAGTACGCGATGAAAGTGATGGAGCTGAGCAAGGGCATCGAGCAGACGGTCGAACGCTATCGCGTCGCCGTGGACTGACCTTGCTCTCCGCCGGAAAAACAAAAGGCCGCCCAGGGCGGCCTTTTCACTTTGCGAGGCGGAGATCTCAGCCGCCGTCGACCGCGACCCGGCGTGCCTGCATGAAACGGCCGCTCCAGTAACCCTGGTCGAGGCTGGAGACGGTCACGTCCTTGCCGCGGCTGGGCGCGTGGACGAAGCGGCCGTCGCCCACATAGATGCCGACGTGGTTGACCCGGCCCTTGCGGCCGAAGAACACCAGGTCGCCGGCGGCGAGCTTGGTACGGTCGGTGATCAGCTCGCCATTCTTGGCCATGTCGCGGGACACGCGCGGCAACTCGATGCCCAGCGCGTTGCGGAAGACGTAGCCGACCAGGCCGCTGCAGTCGAAGCCCTTGTCCGGGTCGGTGCCGCCCCAGCGATAGGGCGTGCCGAGCAGGGCAAGCGCCTTCTGCAGCACGCTCTTGATCTTGCTGTCGCCGGCGACCGGAGTACCAATCGCTTCGGCGGGGAGATCCAGAGCGTCCAGGACCGGCAGGTCCAGCGACATCGCCGGTGCGAGCAGGCTGTTGACGTTGGCGGCCAAGCCGAGGGCTCGGTCGGAGAAGCTGGGCTTGGCTTCGACCTTCTCGATCTTGGCGGCCGGTGCCCCAGGTTGTTCGGTGGTCTTGTGCTTCGCCGGGAACGGAGCCCCGTCGTCAGTCGGTCCGGCGAACGCCATCAGCGCCGGGGCGCACAGCGCCAGCGCAAGAGAGAGACGAAGCCATGCCCGGGCGCGCCGGGAGGGAGTTGTAGCAGCAGGGCGGCCGTTGTTTCGGGTCGTCACGCGGCATCACTGATCGAAAACCGAGGGCGATGATGCCTAGCCGGGGAGGCCCGAATGTTCAGAAAAAGTTAAAAATTAATTAACGCGGAAGTCTGAGTTGGCAAAACCGAGCATCCGACTCAGTTCAGGACTCGCCGTGCCCCGCTGTAGTGGTCGCGCCAGTAAGGGCCGTCCAGATGGTCCAGGCGCACCGTGCCGCCGGTGCTCGGGGCATGGACAAAGCGGCCTTCGCCGACATAGATGCCGACATGGCTGACCGTGTTGCCGACCCCGAAGAACACCAGGTCGGCCGCGGCCAACCGTTCCGGCGCGATGCGCGGGCCCTGCCAGGCGGCCAGTTCGCGGGAGGTGCGGGGCAGTCGGACGTCGAGCATGTCGCGGTACACGTAGTTCACCAGGCCGCTGCAATCGAAGCCGCTTTCCGGTGTGTTGCCGCCGTAGCGGTAGGGGGTGCCGACGAGGCTGATTGCCCGCATCAGCACCGCGTTGGCCCGGACCGGGTCGGCCGGTCGCACCACCGGCCAGTTGCGATGCGCGGGCAAGGGTTGGCGCACCAACTTGTCGCCGCCACACCCGGTGACCAGGATTGTCGTTGCCAGAGCCGCAATCAGGACCGGAAGCCACGCGCGCGCTGGAATGGCGCGGGGGTTGCCGGGATAATGCGCGGCTCCGTCGGCGGGGCTCGGGAATTGCGTCTTCACGCACCGAAGCTTGGCCGTTCCCGCCGCTGCCGGCAAGGCGCCGGCACGTCACATCGGCCGCATCCGGCCCATCACCGAGTCCAGCAATGAAGATCGAGAAAGACCGCGTCGTCAGCTTCCACTACACCGTCAGCGAACAAGGCCAGGAACCGCTGGAAAGCTCCGAAGGCCGCGATCCGCTGGTGATCCTGATCGGCCACGGCAACATCATCCCGGGCCTGGAGAAGGCGATGGAAGGCCGCGAGGCTGGCGAGAAGTTCGACGCCGACGTCGCCGCCGCGGAAGCCTATGGCGAGAAGCGCGAAGGCCTGACCCAGCGCATCCCGAAGAAGCATTTCGAAGGCCAGCGCCTGGAGCCGGGCATGCAGGTGATCCTGCAGACCAACTTCGGCCCGCGCGCCGTGACCATCCAGAAGGTCGGCATGAGCGTGGTCGACGTCGACCTCAACCACCCGATGGCTGGCAAGGACCTGCACTTCGCGATCGAGATCGTCGACGTGCGCGAAGCCTCGGCTGAAGAAGTCGAGCACGGTCACGTGCACGGCGAGGGTGGCCACCACCACTGATCGCCCGCGCGATCCGGTTTGTACGACGGCCCGCTTTCGCGGGCCGTTGTCGTTTAGGGCTGCCGATGCGCTGGAAAGAAAACGGCCCGCTCGCGCGGGCCGTCTTCATGAGCGAAGTGGAACCCGCTCAGTTCTGCGACGGGTGATTCTCGGCGAAGTATTCGTGGCTGTCCGCGTTGTCGATCGCGGCGGCTGGATCGGTGATCGCCAGGTTCTTGGCGCCCGCCTGGCCATAGACGTGATCGTCGGTGCCGGCTACGACGTTGAAGTGGCTGGTTTCGTGGATCAGCGTACCGGCCTTGGAATCGGTACCGGTCAGCGGTGCCGACCAGAATGCGCGGCAGACGAAGATCTCATACGGGCGCGTCGGATAGACGTAGGCGTAATAGCTCTGGCTGCAGCCGCAGTTGATCTTGATCTGGCCGTTGTTCTGGTCGATGGCGGCGTCGATGTTCACGAAGTGCTGGTTGACGGTGGAATAGCGCGAGCTGGTGTAGGCGCCGAACCACGTGGTGTAACGCGCGCCCACGGTGCCTCCATTGAGATAGCCCTTGGCATTTTCCGCGTAGTTGCGTGCTTCGACGACGGCCTTGCCGGCGCCATCGATCTGCGTGGTCGAGCAACCGACGTACGACACGCCATTGACGACCGTACCGCCGCCACCGCCGCCGGGCTTGCCCTTGGCTGCCTGCCCACCCTTGGCGAGCACATCGGCGCCATCGACCCACAGGCGCAGCGGTACCGACTGGATGGCCATCGGCAGGCCGTTGCCTTGCTTGAGCATCTCGCCATTCGATAGCGATGCGTGCTGCAGCGGAGACGCCAGCGCGACGACATAGTCACCGCTCTTGGACATGTCATAGCTGTTGGACAGGTCGACGGTGACGCGCAGGGTTTCGCCGGCGCGCAGGATCGCGAAATCCTCGGCCTGAGGCAGGCCGCGCTTGATCATCGGACCTTCGTACTGCACCGGTTGGCCGTCGCGGCTGACCTGAAACAGCTTGGCTTCCATGAAATCGGACGGCAGCTCCCACTTCGGCACACGCACGGTGTGGTTGCTGGTATTGGTGATGGCGACATCCACCGCACCCAGGAAGCCGCCGTCGGATGCCTTGGCGGCGAAGAGGCTGACGCGTAGCGGATTGGTCTTGGTCGACGGTGCAGCGGAGACAGCCGCGGCAATCGTGCCGGCAAGCAGGGCAGAACAGGTGACGACGTTGATCAGCTTCATTCCATGCTCCTTCTGGTTTGCGGGGGACAGCTGTTTAAACGGGGGGCCTGGATCCAATCGGCCCATGGCAAACGGCCCGCTTGCGCGGGCCGTTTACTTGTAGCGCTTCGCTTAGTTCTGGAACGGGTTGTTCTCGGCGAAGTATTCGTGGTTGTCGGCGTTATCCAGCGCGTTGGTCGGGTTGGTGTTGGCCAGGTTCTTGGCCCCTGCCTGCCCGTAGACCCAATCGTCCGTGCCGGCTACGACGGTGAAGTGGCTCATTTCGTGGATCAGCGTACCGGCCTTGGAGTCGGTACCCATCGCCGGCGCCGGCCAGAAGGCGCGGCAGACGAAGATCTCGTACGGCGAGTTCGGATACACATGGGCGTACTCGGTGCCGTTGCAACCACAGTTGATCTTGATCTGACCGCCGCTCTGGTCCATCGCGCCGTCGATCGAGACGTAGTGCTGGTTGGCGGTCGAGTAACGTGCCGAGGTGTAGGCGCCGAACCAGGTGGTGTAGCGCGCACCGACCGTGCCGCCGTTCAGATAGCCCTTGGCGTTTTCGGTATAGGTGCGTGCGTCGACCACGGCCTGGCCGGCCTGGCTGATCTGCGTGGTCGAGCAACCGACGAAGGTGACGCCGTTGACGACCGTGCCACCGCCCGACGGCGGCTTGCGCATGGCCGTGGTGCCGCCCTTGGCGAGCATGTCGCTGCCATCGACCCACAGGCGCAGCGGCGCGGACTGGATGGTCATCGGCAGGCCGTTGTCGTGCTTGAGCATTTCGCCGTTCGACAGCGAAGCGTGCTGCAGCGGCGACATCAGAGTGACGGTGTAGTCACCGCTCTTGGACATGTCGTAGCTGCCCGACAGGTCGACGGTGGTGCGCAGGGTCTCGCCGGCGCGCAGCATCGCGAAGTCCTCGGCCTTGGGCAGGCCGCGCTTGGCCATCTGGCCGACGTACTCCACCGGCTGGCCGTCACGGCTCACCTGGAACAGCTTGGCTTCCATGAAGTCGGACGGCAGCTCCCACTTCGGCACGCGCACGGTGTGGTTGCTGGTGTTGGTGATGGCGACGTCGACGGCGCCGAGGAAGCCGCCGTTGGAGGCCTGGGCGGCGACCACGCTGACGCGCAGCGGGTTGGCCTTGGTGGAGGGCTGCGCCGTGACGGCTGCAGCGATGGTGCCGGCGAGCAGCGCCGAGCAGGAAACGACATTGATCAGTTTCATTCCACTTTCCTTAAGAGTTCAGAGGAGCGGGGGATGTAATGAAGATGGCCCGCTTTCGCGGGCCATCCTTGGCAGCTTCGATCAGTTGACGCTGACCGCGCTCCACGCCGCGGCGACGGCGTTGTACTCGGCCGAGCCGTTGCCGTAGAGATCGGCAGCAGCGTTCAGCGTCGCAACGCGAGCCTGCGGATAGGTCGTGCTGGAGGTGAAGTACACGTCCAGCGCGCGGTACCAGATCTTCGAAGCGGCGTCGCGGCCGATGCCGGTGATCGACGAGCCGTTGCAGGTGGTCGAGGTGTGGGTCACGCCACCGAACACCTTCGAACCGCTGCCTTCAGCCAGCAGGTAGAAGAAGTGGTTGCCCACGCCCGAGCTGTAGTGCGGGTCGAGCGAGGCGACGCTGGTCGACCAGCAGTTGCGCGACGAACCGTCCTTCGCCGGGTCATACATCCAGCGCAGCGCCTTGGTGCCGGTCGGGTTGGAGATGTAGACCTCCTCGCCGATCAGGTAGTCACCCGGATCCGAAGCGTTGTTGGCGAAGAACTCGACCATGGTGCCGTTGATGTCGGAGTTGGCTTCGTTCAGACCGCCCGCGTCGCCGGAGTAGGCCAGGTTGGCGGCGGCCTGGGCGACGCCGTGGCTCATTTCATGGCCGGCCACGTCGAGCACGGTCAGCGGCTTCCAGCTCACGCCGTCGCC
>NZ_BAAGXN010000013.1:0-349894 GCF_054779815.1 Lysobacter tyrosinilyticus | reverse complement strand
GTAGCTGCCGGAGACCGACTCGGTGGTGATGCCGACGTCGCCGTAGGAGAGGGTCTTGCCGGTGCCGGCGGCAACCGTGGTTTCGATCGTGTCCCACTTGTCGAGGATCTGGCCGTTCTTGGCATCGACGAAGTAATGCATCGCGGTCGGGGTCTGGTCGGCCTTGCTGCCTTCCATCACGACTTCATACGCCAGCACCGGCTTGTTGCCGCGGGCGTAGACGACCAGGCTGGCCGCCGGGACGCCGTTGAAGCCGGTGCCAAAAGCCGTACCGGCTTCGACGATGGCCTGGTCGGCGCTGAGCTGCGGGGTGACGTCCGGACGGCCGTTGGTCTTCAGGGTCAGGCTGGCCGACTTGAACTGGCCGTTCTTCGAATGCACGACCACGTCGCCGCCGATCACCGGCAGGCCACGGTAGGTGCGGTCGAAGCGGGCGTGTTCGTTGCCGTTGGCGTCAACGATGGTGCGCTTGGCGACAAAGGCATCGGCGTCGGCGCGCTGGAAAGCGGCGCCATGACCATCGATCAGGCCCTGGGCGCGCTGGGCGGCCTGGGAGTTGATGTTGGCGGCGAAGGCGGGAGCCGAGACGGCAAGCGCGGCCAGGACGGCCGTGCTGAGAAGGCGAGCTTGCATTTGGTTGAACCCCTGAATGATTGGAACGAAACCGGCAGCACCGGCCGTAAAGGCGCATTCCCTGCCTGAAGATCGAAGCGCTAGGCCCCTTCGCGATCCGAATCAATTCCCGAGCGGCGGTTACCTTTGCAACAAGTTTTCGTCCGCACATCCCCCAGAACTTGGGGGGGGATATTCGCGCCTCGATCAATCGTGCCCGACGTCACATTTCGCGGCAGGCCGTTAAGGAAAGTGCGGCGCAGGGGCGCTGCGGGCAGGCGCGTTGCCATGCTGGTGGGGCGCGGGGTTCGACCACCGTCCGCTGACGCGTGCATTGCCGCGCCGGCTTGCCAGCCAGCGCCCTCGCCTATGGCGGCTTCGGCGATGCACGCAAAGGCCGGTGCGGCGGTGGATCTTCTCCTTGATTTCGATCACCGCGATTGCAGCAGCGCTCGCACGGGCACACATTCCCCAGAATCAGCAGGAGCTACGCCCCGGTCGACTCCAGCATGAGTAGCTGCTCCCTAGTTGGGACTCGGTCGCCGTGACGCCCTGATGGGAAAGGTCATCTGCAACCGCGTTCCGGATGACGTGGATTCGATCCGCAGATCCCCCTGCAGACGTAGCGCGCGCATGCGCATGCTCGCGAAGCCGGCACCGCCGGTCCCCGCCATGGCCCCGGGAGCTCGCCACAACCCTTTTCCGTCGTCCTGCACGTGCAGCTCTATCTCGCTCTCCTTGCGGCCGAGATAGACCTCGACGCGACTCGCGCCGCTGTGCTTGAAGATGTTGGTCAAGGCTTCCTGCACCAGGCGCAGCAGATCGAGGCTGCGCGCGCCCTCCAACTCGATGCCATCGAGCGCCTGCAAGTGCCAGCGGCTTTCGATGCCGACCGCTTCCAGCAATTGACTGGATCGGTAGCGCAATGGCGCCAGCAGTTCGGTGAGTTCGACGTTCTCGCGCGTGGTGCTGTCGATCACCAGCCGCAGATCGTCGCGCATCTGCTTGAGCAAGTCGACGATCTGGGATTTCGACGTTTCTCCGGGTGTCTGCTCCAACATCGCGATCGCTCCGACGAGCGTACCCCCGAAGCCGTCGTGAAGATCGCGTGTGAGTTGCAGGCGCTCGTCGGCCCGGCCTTTGGCGAGGGCCATGGCATGTTCGCGTGCCAACGTTTCGCCCAGCTTCCGTGTAGCTGAATCGACTTCGCTCCGCAACTTAATGTTGAAGGCTTCCACGCGGCGCATGTTCGTCACGAAGCGATAAGCCAGCGCAAACATGATCCCCAGTGAGGTCAGGATCTGCGACAGACGCAGCAGTTGGGTACTGGGCGCCCAGCCAAACCAGCTCATGAAGCCATAGATGGAGGCCAGCATCGGAATGATCAGGCAGACCGCCAACAGCTGGTAGTCCACGCGACGCACGCGCGCTACCCGCCACATGAACCAAGCGATGCTGCCGGCGAAGAGCACGTCGCTGGCGACATCCGAAGGGCCATCCAGATGCGCTCCGGTCCAATGCGGCACGATCAGTGCTGCTGCCAGCACTGCGACGGCGCCCAGCCATATTCCCCGTTCGATACGTCGGTAGCGGCGTCCGCCGTAGCGAAACAGGAACACTGTCCAGCTGACGCAGGACGCCAGCTTCATCGCGCCGACGAATGCCTCCCAGCCATCGGTGCTGGTGAACGGCCAGGGATCCTCGACGATCAGGTTGTAGCGATACAGCGAGCCGGTCAGCTCGAACAGCGCAAACCAGCCGAATGTCGTCTCGCGCCGGCGCAACAGCCATATCAGCAGGAAGATCGTGCCTAGTGCCGCGCTGATCGCGAGGTTGATCAACTTGATGTGCAGCCGCTTGAAGGTGTCCTGCTCGTACTGCTTGCGCATGTTCTGCGGATGGCCGACGAAGACCGTGCCCATGCCGGGTTCGTGCGAGCTCAACCCTGACACCCGCACCAGCAGCACGTTCTCGCCCGCGTGCAGCCAAGGGGGGCCGACCACGAAGTACCGAGCCGTGATCCATCCGCGCGTCAATGGTTCCGTCAACTTCGGGTCACGATCGATCATCGCGCCATTGACGTACACCGCCGCCGCTAAATGGGTGTAATCGATCAGCAGGCTGACAGGCTTGCGTGCATCGGCCTGCGTCCAGCGCACGCGGTACCACACCACACCGTCATGATTGGGCCAGCGCGTGTCCCAGGAGTCGGGTAACTGCACGTCCGTCCAACCGTTGACCGGCGGTGTCCATGAGTACCATCCGGCCGGCGCCGCTTCGGCGCGCGTGATTTCGATGGTGGGCGGATTGGCGGCATACGCCAACGCTGGAAACAGGCACGCCCCCAGCCAGAACACGAACAACGTCACGCCATGGCGCAAGCGCTGCTTCAACGCAACAGACCGAGCTTCTGCGCTTCGAACACCGCCGCGGTGCGCGAACCCACTGCGAGCTTGCGATAGATCGCCTTGATGTAGCCCTCGACGGTCAGGCGTGACAGCGACACCAGCTCGGCGATTTCGCGGTTGCTGCAACCGCGCGCCAGCAGTTGCAGGACTTCGAGTTCGCGCGTGGACAGGCGTACTTCCTCGGCCGCGGGCGGCGCTGCCGCGTCAGGGCCTGGCAACAGCGTCAGGATGCGGCGCGCGATGACGGGATCGATCGGCGCGCCGCCGCGTTGGATGCTCTTGAGCGAGAACGCGAGTTCGACGTCCTCGCGTTCCTTCAGTAGGTAACCGATGGCACCGGCACGCAGCGCGGCCAGCACGGTGTCTTCGTGTCCCCATGACGAGATCACCAGCACCGGCATCGATTCGCACTGCCGGTGCAGCCGTGCCACCAGTTCGCGCCCGTCGCCGTCGGGCAGGCCGATGTCGACCAGGGCAATGGCGAATTGCTTGCGCGCGAGCGCCTGGTAAGCCTCGGCCAGGCTCCCCACCGCCGTGATGTCGGCGGCCGCGTCCAAGCCGGTGAGCAGGCGCGCCAGACGCAGACGGGTCGCCGGATCGTCCTCGACGATCAGCGCAGGCGACAGTTCGAGCAGTTCCTGCTCCACGTTCCTCCCCCCCGGTATGGCTGGCCCGTGCGTGGATTTTAGCCGGCGACGACGCGGCGAGGCCGTGGAAGGCCTCGCCGTACGTCGGGATCGGCGGGCCTAGTCCTTCCGTGCGCGGGCGAATGCCGCTGCGAGCGCGTTGTTCGCCGGCGGCGGCGCGGATGCCGCACGGGCATTTCCGCGCGGTCCATCGCGACGGTCGTCGCGACGTCCGGGACCGGCACTGGAACCGGCCTCGCGCGGCGCCGGCGCGGCATCGTCGAGACGGCGAGTCAGCGCGATGCGCTTGCGCGCGACATCCACTTCCAACACCTTCACTTTGACGATGTCGCCGGCCTTCACCACGTCGCGCGGATCCTTCACGTACTTGTCGGACAGCGCGGAGATGTGGATCAGGCCGTCCTGGTGCACGCCGATATCGACGAAGGCGCCGAACGCGGCGACGTTGCTGATCACGCCTTCCAGGATCATGCCGACCTGCAGATCCTTGATCTCCTCCACGCCATCGGCGAAACGCGCGGCCTTGAATTCGGGGCGCGGATCGCGGCCCGGCTTCTCGAGTTCCTTGAGGATGTCGCGCACGGTCGGCACGCCGAACTTCTCGTCGGTGAACTGCTCGGCCTTCAGCCCGCGCAGCAGCGATGCGTCGCCGATCACCTGCTTCACCTCGCGACCGCACTGCTTGAGGATGCGTTCGACCACCGGATAGGCCTCGGGATGCACCGAAGACGCGTCCAGTGGCTGCTCGCCTTCGTTGATGCGCAGGAAGCCGGCGCACTGCTCGAAGGTCTTCTCGCCCAGGCGCGGCACCTTGAGCAGTTCCTTACGGCTCTTGAAAGCGCCATTGCTATCGCGATAGACGACGATGTTTTCCGCGACGGTCGACGAAAGACCCGATACACGCGTGAGCAGTGCCGCCGACGCGGTGTTCACGTCGACGCCGACCGCGTTCACGCAGTCCTCGACCTTGGCATCGAGCGCGCGCGCGAGGCGGTACTGGTCGACGTCGTGCTGGTACTGGCCAACACCGATCGCCTTGGGTTCGATCTTCACCAGTTCGGCCAGCGGATCCTGCAGGCGGCGTGCGATCGACACCGCGCCGCGGATCGATACGTCGAGGTTCGGGAATTCCTTCGCCGCGAATTCGGACGCCGAATACACCGACGCGCCGGCTTCGGACACGACGATCTTCTGCATCTTCAGATCCGGCGCGAGCTTGATCAGATCGCCGGCAAGCTTGTCGGTCTCGCGCGAGGCGGTGCCGTTGCCGATCGAGATCAGTTCGACGCCGTGCTTCGCGCACAGCGCGCGCAGCGTGTGCAGCGACTGGTCCCACTGGCGCCGCGGTTCGTGCGGATAGATGGTGTCGTGCGCCACCAGCTTGCCGGTGTTGTCGACCACGGCGACTTTCACGCCGGTGCGGAGACCTGGATCGAGACCGAGCACGGCCTTCGGGCCGGCCGGCGCGGCCAGCAGCAGATCCTTGAGGTTGTGGCCGAACACGTCGATTGCCTCGGCCTCAGCCTTCTCGCGCGCCTGCGAGAACAGGTCGAGCAACAGGTGCAGGTGCAGCTTCGCCTTCCAGGTGAGACGGCAGGTGTCCTGCAGCCACTTGTCGGCGGGACGACCCTGCGCCTTCACGCCCACGTGGTGGGCGACGCGGCCTTCGGCGAGTACATGGCCCGAATCGGCATCAGTGCCCGGATCCAGATCAAGGAACAGGATCTCCTCGCGACGCGCACGGAACAACGCGAGCAGACGGTGCGACGGAATCTTCGCCAGCGATTCGCTGTGATCGAAGTAGTCGCGGTACTTCGCGCCTTCGTTTTCCTTGCCTTCGGCGACGCGCGCACGGATCACGCCGACTTCAAGCAGCCAGTTGCGCAGATCGCCGACCAGCGCGGCGTCTTCGCCCCAGCGCTCCATCAGGATCGCGCGCGCGCCATCGAGTGCGGCCTTGGTATCGGCCACGCCCTTCTCGGCATCGACGAACGTGGCGGCGAAGGCTTCCGGCGTCTGCATCGGATCGGCGAGCAGGCCTTCGGCCAGCGGTTCCAGCCCGGCTTCGCGCGCGATCTGCGCCTTGGTGCGGCGCTTTTGCTTGTACGGCAGGTACAGGTCTTCCAGGCGCGACTTCGAATCGGCACCCAGGATGTCGGCGCGCAGTTCGTCGGTGAGCTTGCCCTGCTCCTCGATCGAAGCCAGCACCGCGGCGCGGCGGTCTTCCAGCTCGCGCAGGTAGGTCAGGCGCGTTTCGAGATTACGCAGCTGGGTGTCGTCGAGGCCGCCGGTGACTTCCTTGCGGTAGCGCGCGATGAAGGGAACGGTGGCGCCTTCATCCAGCAGCGCGATGGCGGCCTGGGCCTGGGCGGGCTGGGCGCCGATTTCGTCGGCGATGGTGGAGGCGATCTGGCGGGCGAGCTGCTGAGAAATTTCGGGCATTGCGTCGGTTTCGATATCGCTACTGCGGGAATGCGGGCCCGATTGTGGCAACGCGCCCGGCATCGCGTAAGGATTGACATTGCCGCCCGACTCGGGCGGCACGCGGGGAGCCACGCGGGTAAAATTGCCGGCATGGATATCTTCAAGGTCTTCACTCTCGAAGCGGCACACCGGCTGCCCAACGTGCCCGCGGGCCACAAGTGCGCGCGCCTGCACGGCCATTCGTTCCGGGTGGAAATCCATCTGCGCGGCGAGATCGGCGCGGATACCGGCTGGGTGATGGACTTCGCCGACGTGAAGACAGCTTTCCAGCCGCTCTACGACCAGCTCGATCACCACTATCTCAACGACATCCCCGGCCTGGACAACCCGACCAGCGAGCGGCTGGCGGTGTGGATCTGGGAGCGTCTGCAGCCGGTCCTGCCGCTGCTGAGCGAGGTGGTGGTGCACGAGACCTGCACTTCCGGCTGCCGTTATCGCGGGGCGTAGGGCGGGTCTTGCCCCGCCGAAACCGGCAGCGCGTCCCGCGGCTGCCAGGACCTGCCCTGCAACCGCTTGATTTCAAAAGGTTCATGAACGGATTGGCGACTGTCATCCGCCTGTTGTTGCATTGCAACAATTCCGGCGCTATGCTGCACCGCACAATCCGCCGAAACACTGGCTGATTGCCTACCCCAATCCCCGGAGCCGCCATGTACCAGTTCAACGAACAGTTTGCCGCCGCCTCGCGCCAGTTCGCGGACACGGCAGCCCAGATCAACAAGATCGCGCTGGAGAACGCCGAGGCCCTGTTCGGCCTGCAGTTCTCCGCCCTGCAGGACCGCACCAACGCCACCTTCGCCTTCTTCGGTGAAGCGGCGCAGGCCCGCGACTTCGACGCCCTCAAGACCCTGTTCCCGAAGGGTGTGCAGGTCGCTCGTGAAAACGTCGAGCGCGCCGTGGCCGTCGGCCAGGACGTCTATGGCCGCACCTTGAAGGCCAATGAGGCCATCGGCCAGATCGCTAAGTCGCAGCTGGAAGCCGTCGCCGCCAAGACCCAGGCCACGGTTGAAGAAGCCGCCGACAAGGTCGTGAAGGCCGCCAAGGTCAAGTAAGCGAAAAGTCTCTCTCTCCATCCCCCCCGGTGGAACAACGAACCCGGCAGCCCCCGCTGCCGGGTTTTTTGTTGCCTGCCTCCCGTCGAAGGACGAGGGGAGAAGCGGGAGAGTGCGAAGGGACGCGAACCGAGGTGACCCACCGGCAGCCCGCGCTCAATGCTCGGGCTGTGCTTCCAGCGTCTTCAGCTTGGCCATGGCCTTGGCGTGGTCGCGGCCGACCAGCAGGTAGACCACCGGCACCACGAACAGGGTGAAGACGGTGCCGATCGCCATGCCTCCCACGACCACCCAACCGATCTGGTTGCGCGCTTCGGCGCCGGCGCCGGTCGCGATGGCCAGCGGCAATGAACCCAGCACCATCGCGCCGGTGGTCATCAGGATCGGGCGCAGGCGCAGCGCCGCCGCGTCCACTACGGCCTCGAGCTTGCTACGGCCCTGCTCCTGCAGCTGATTGGAAAACTCGACGATCAGGATGCCGTGCTTGGAGATCAAGCCGACCAGGGTGACGATGCCGATCTGCGAATAGATATTCCAGCTGCCGCCAGTGAGCTTGAGCGCGAGGAACGCGCCGAACATCGCCAGCGGCACCGAGCCCAGCAGGATCACGAACGGATCCACCCAGCTCTCGAACTGCGCGGCGAGCACCAGGAAAATGAAGCCCAACGCGAGCACGAGGATCATCGTGAACTCGTTCGACGACTCACGCAGTTCGCGGCTTGGTCCCGACAGGTCGTAGCTCGCTTCCGGCGCGACGTCGTGCAGCGCGTTCTCCATCCACTCCAGCGCCTCGCCCGCGGAATAACCCGGCGCCAGGCCAGCGGTGATCGTCGCTGAGCGCAATTTGTTGAAGTGGTTGAGTTCCTTCGCGGCGATCGTTTCGTTGATGTTGACCAGGTTGGACAGCTGCACCATCTGTCCACTGCCGTTACGCACGAACACATTGGAGACATCGCCCGGCGTGCGCCGCGCGGCATCCTCGACCTGCACGATCACGTCGTACTGCTCCGAACCGCGCTTGAAGCGGGTCACGTTGCGCCCGCCCAGTAGGGTTTCCAGAGTGTGGCCGACAGTGGCGACATCGCTGCCCACGGCGGCGACCTTGTCGCGATCGACATCGATCTTGAGCTGCGGCTTATTGAGCTTGAGATCGGTATCGGGATTGGTCAGGCGCGGGTTTTCCTGCATCTTCGTCATCAGTCGCTGCACCGTGCCACCCAGTTCATCCCAGGTGCCGGTGCTCTGCACCACGAAACTGACCGGCTGCGACAGAAAGTCCTGACCCAGTGGTGGCGGTGTCATGGTGAACGCCATGACACCGGGAATGCCGAAGAACATCTGCGCCGCCAGACCGCTGGGCGGGAAGGGACTACCGGCGATTTGCTGCGCCGAACCGCCCTTGCGCTCACCCCAATCCTTGAGCATGGTGAAGCCGATCGTCTGAGTCACATCCGGATAGCCGACGATCTGGAACACGCGCTGCTGGTCAGGCAGGCCGAGCAACATGCCCTGCATCTGTTGCGCGTACTTGTCGGTGTACTCGACGGTGGAGCCTTCCGGCGCGATGCCGATACCCATGATGAAGCCCTGGTCCTCGGCGGGCGCCAGTTCGCGCGGCAGCAGCATGAACAGGCTACCTGCCGCGACGAAGATCAGCAGCGCGAAACCAATAACCGCCTTGCGCCAGGCCAATGCGGTACCCAGCGCGGTGCGGTAGTGGTTGTCGATCCACTTCAGCACGCGTTCGCCGGCCTGATAGAAACGGCCGTGGCGGTTGTCGCCGCGCAACAGCTTGGACGACATCATGGGCGACAGCGTCAGTGCGGTGAAACCCGACACCAACACTGCGCCCGCCAACGTCAGCGCGAATTCGACGAACAGCTTGCCAGTACGGCCGGTGGAGAAGGCCAGCGGTATGTAGACCGCGGCCAGAGTCAGCGTCATCGCGATGATGGCAAAGCCAATTTCCTTGCTGCCCTTGAGCGCGGCCTGGAACGGCGGCATACCTTCTTCGATGTGGCGCACGATGTTCTCGAGCATCACGATCGCGTCGTCGACCACCAGGCCGATGGCCAGCACCATCGCCAGCAAGGTAAGCGTATTGATGGTGAAGCCGAAGGCATACATCAATGCGAAGGCGCCGATCAGCGACACCGGGATCGTCACCAGCGGGATGAGCGTTGCGCGCCAGCTGCGCAGGAACAGGAAGATCACCGCGATCACCAGCGCAATCGCGATCAGCACGGTGTGGAACACCTCGTCGATCGATTCCTTGATGAACGTGGTGGTGTCGTATGCGATCTCCACCTTCATGCCTTCCGGCAGCTGCCGGGTGATCTGCGGCAGCATCACCTGCAGGGCTTCGGAGATGTCCAGCGGGTTGGCCACGGCCTGTTTGACGATGCCCAGCGGCACCGCGTTCTTGCCGTTGTAGCGCGAGGTAAAGCGCCGTTCCTGCTGGCCCAGTTCAACCTTGGCGACGTCACGCAGGCGCACCAGCGTGCCATTGACGTCACCCAGGATGATGTTGCCGAACTCTTCCGGCGTCTTCAGATCGGTTTCGGACAGCACGGTGAATTCCCGCGCGCTGCTCTCGACGCGACCGGCCGGGATTTCGACATTCTGTTTGCGCAACGCGTCCTCGACGTCGGCCGGCGTCAGCCCGAACCCGGCCAGGCGCTGCGGTTGCAACCACACGCGCATCGCATAAGTACTGGCGAACACCTGTGCCTGCGCCACGCCGGGAATGGTCTGCACCCGATCCTTGACCAGGCGCTCGGCGTAGTCGGCGATCTCGACCTGCGAATGCCGGTCGGAAGAGAACGCGAGATAGATGATCGGCTGCGCGTCGGCCTCCTGCTTCTGCACGATCGGTTCGTCGACTTCCTGCGGCAGCAGCGCGCGTGCCTGCGCGACGCGATCGCGCACATCCGATGCGGCGCCATCAGGGTCGCGATTGAGGCGGAAACGGATGGTCACCTGGCTGGACTGCTCGCGGCTGACCGACTGCATGTACTCGATGCCTTCCACGCCGGACAACGCATCCTCGATCGGTTGCGTCACCTGCGATTCGATCACCTGCGCGCTGGCACCGGGATAAGTGGTGCTGACCGTCACCACGGGCACGTCGACGTTGGGAATCAGCCGCACCGCGAGGCGGTCGTAGGCGATGATGCCCACGAGCAGCACCACCAGGTTGATCACGGTGGCGAAGACCGGACGGCGGATGGAGATGTCGGAAAGAACCATGGACGCCTCGCTTTAGTCCTTTTGCTTCTCCAGCAGGAGAAGGCTTTCGGTTTTTCCTTCTCCCTACTGCGGGGAGAAGGCGGTGCGCAGCGCCGAAGACGGCAGTGGCTACGCGTGAATCAAGGCGTAGACGCGCAGCACTCCCCTTTCGAGGTGACGCCGCAACGTCACTGCGCCTTGTCTTCCTGCTTCGGCGCAGCCTGTTCGCCCGAGGGCTTGGCCGCCGCCTGTTGGCTGGGCGCGGCGCCCGGAGCACCGGCCGCCGGCATCGGCTTTACCGGCAGACCATCGTTCATCATCGGCTTGGTCTGGCCGGCCGTGATCACCTGGTCACCGGCCTTCAGGCCTTCGACCACCTGGAACGCACCGGGCACGCGCACGCCGGTCTTGATGACGACCTTCTTGGCCTTGCCATCGACGATCGTCCACACGTAACGCTGGCTGCCGTCCTGCATCAGCGCTTGTTCGGGGACCAGCACGGCATCAGTCGTGTTGCCACCGGTGTCGAGCTGCAGCTTGGCGAACTGTCCCGGACGCAGACGGCCGTCGGGGTTTGCGATCTGCGCCCGCAGCTTGGCGCTGCGGCTGTTGGGATCGATGACCGGATCGATCGCGGTGACCGTGCCACCGAACTGGTCGCTGGGAAAGGCGTCGACCGTGATGCTGATTGCCTGGCCGTTCTTCAGCTGCGACAGCGCGGTTTCGGGCACGCTGAAATCGACTTCGATCGGGTCCAGTCGCACCAGCGTGACCAGGTCCTGGCCCACCGTGACGAAAGCACCGACGCTGACATTGCGCAGTCCGACCTGTCCGGAGAACGGCGCGCTCAAGGTCATCTTCGTCAATGCCGTGCGTGCGGACGCAACGCGTGCCTGGTCGACGCCGTAGGCGGCGCGGGCACGGTCGTAGTCGGATTGGGCGATGAGCTTGTCTTTCACCAGCTCCCCGGCACGCTCGGCGGCGCGCCGGCTGTTTTCGAGATTGGCGGCGGCCTCATTGAGCGCGGCCTGCTGGGTGCTGCCATCGAGGATGAACAACGGTTGCCCTGCGCGCACCGTGGCACCTTCGGTGAAGCCGATGCGAGCGACGCGGCCAGCCACTTCCGGGCGCACCACCACCGATTCATCGGCACGCAGGCTGCCCACGGTCTGCAGACCGGCGGCGAGCTTCTGTGCCTTGAGCGTGACGGCTTCGACCGGCAGCGGTGGCATTCCACCTCCCGGAGGCCCGCCAGGACCGCCACCTTTGGCGCCGCCGTTGCCGCAACCGGCCAGCGCGGTGGCCATGCCGAGTGCGATTCCTGAAACCCACAGCTTGCGGCCCATGCGCAGCCTCGCCGGTCTACTTCTTGAACTCACGAGTTTAGCCCACGTTGCCCTGAAGAGATCACCGTGCCGGAAGTCAGGCCGGACAAACGCCAGATTCTGCAATGCTCCCCGGTCCAACTGCTTCTGTTGCGCACCGATCCAAAGCAGCCGAGCCCACCCTATAAGGCGGGCGCCAACTCGTTCGCAAGGGCACGCGGATCGGGCGACGCCGCGAACGGCAACCTGCCCCAGCAGGGTGCCGGCAAGACGCGTTGAAGGATCGCGAAATTGTCGTCGCGACGCGCCATCGCCGGATCGATGTCGTTGGCGATCCAACCGACCAGTTGCGCACCATCAGCAGCGATCGCGCGTGCGGACAATCGCGCATGACTGATGCATCCAAGCCGCAGGCCCACTACCAGCACCACTGGCAATCGCAGTGCGCGCACCACGTCGACTTGCTCCAGCGATGCCGACAGCGGTGCCGCCCAGCCACCCACGCCTTCGACCACCACCGCATCCGACTGAGCGGCCAGGCGCCGATGGGCAGAAACGATAGTCGCCAGTTCAATGTTCACGCCGGCATCGGCTGCAGCCAATTCGGGCGCCAACGGCTGTGGCAGTGCGTAGGGATTGATGTCCTCGTAGGCGGGCCGCGGATCGCTGGCTTCCATCAGGGCGAGCGCATCCTCATTACGCCAGCCCTGCAGCGTGCGCTCACAGCCGCTGGCGACCGGCTTCATCCCGACTGCGCGCAAGCCGCGAGAGCGCAAGGCGTACAGCAGCGCCGCACTGGTGACCGACTTGCCAATGCCCGTATCGGTGCCCGTAACGTACAAACCTTTGGTATCCATGGCGCGCATCCTAAACGGCCGGCGGTCGGCTGCTACACTCGCCCCATATGACCTTTACCGCCACCCGGCTCAACGGCACCAAACACGAACAGTACGCGCAACTGCTCGATCAGGCGCACGGGCTGCTGGCGGGTGAACAGGACCGTATTGCCAATGCTGCGAACCTGTCGGCATTGGTCTATCACGCCCTGCCGTCACTGAACTGGGTCGGCTTCTACTTCTACGACGGGCGCGAGCTGGTGGTGGGTCCCTTCCAGGGCCTGCCCGCGTGCGTGCGCATCCCGCTCGACAAGGGCGTCTGTGGCGCGGCGGCGCGGACACGTGAGACGCAACGTGTCGCCGACGTGCACGCGTTCCCCGGCCATATAGCCTGCGATGCGGCGTCGCGCTCGGAAGTCGTCGTGCCGCTGGTGCGCGGTAACGAACTGATCGGCGTATTCGATCTCGACAGCCCCGAGCCCGACCGCTTCGACGCTGACGACCAGCGTGGACTGGAAGCCATAGCCCAAGCCTTCATGGAGACGCTGGCATGACCACGGCGAAGATGCGCAACATCGGCCCGAAGAGCGCTGCCTGGCTGCGCCAGGTCGGCCTGCGTTCGCTCGATGACCTGGCCGCGGTCGGCACGGTCGAGGCCTTCATGCGCGTCAAGCGCGCCGGCTTCAAGCCCGGTCTCAACCTGCTGTATGCAATCGAGGGCGCACTGCTCGACTGCCATTGGCAGGACGTGCCGGAGGAACGCCGCCACGAACTGATCTTTGCTGCCGAGGCCGCCACCGCGCTGCTGCCGCCGCCGCGCAACCGTCCCGCGGCCGCGCCGGTGACGACCACGCACATGGAAGAACAAACCGAGCCCAGCGCCGACGGCATGTTCGATTCGGACGACAGCGGCGGCGGTTCGGAAGACTGACGCCGCACGCGGACACAAAAAAGCCCGGATGATTCCGGGCTTTTTCATTGGCGGCAGGCTTATTCCACCGTCACCGATTTCGCCAGGTTGCGCGGCTTGTCCACGTCGGTACCGCGTGCGAGTGCCGCATGGTAGGCCAGCAGCTGCACCGGGATCGCATGCACGATCGGCGACAGCACGCCGACGTGGCGCGGCGTGCGGATCACGTGCACCTGCTCGGATTCGCCGAACTGACTGTCCGCATCGGCGAACACGAACATCTCGCCGCCGCGCGCACGTACTTCCTGGATGTTGGACTTCACCTTCTCGAGCAGCGAATCGTTCGGCGCGATCACCACTACCGGCATCTCGCTATCGACCAGCGCGAGCGGGCCGTGCTTGAGCTCGCCGGCCGGGTAGGCCTCGGCGTGGATGTAGGAGATTTCCTTGAGCTTGAGCGCACCTTCCAACGCGATCGGATAGTGCATGCCGCGACCGAGGAACAGCGCATGCTGCTTCGGCGCGAAGCGGTCGGACCAGACGACGATCTGCGGCTCCAGGTTGAGCGCGTGCTGCACGCTACCCGGCAGCTGGCGCAGGGCTTCCAGGTACTCGGCTTCCTTCTGCGCATCCAGGCGACCGCGCAGCTTGGCGATCGTGCAGGTCAGCGTGAACAGCGCGACCAGCTGCGTGGTGAAGGCCTTGGTCGAGGCCACACCGATCTCGGCGCCGGCACGGGTGTAGTAGACGAGGCGGCTGGCGCGCGGGATCGCGCTTTCGGGCACGTTGCAGATCGACAGCGTCCGGTCGTGGCCGAGCGACTTCGCGTACTTGAGCGCTTCCATCGTGTCGAGCGTTTCGCCGGATTGCGAAATCGTCACGATCAGCTGCTTCGGATTGGCGACCACGCTGCGGTAGCGGTACTCGCTCGCGATGTCGACCGCACACGGCAGCCCGGTGATCGCTTCGATCCAGTAGCGCGCAGTCATGCCGGCGTAGGAACTGGTGCCGCAGGCGATGATCTGCACGCCTTCGATGTCGGCCAGCACGCTGGCCGCATCCTTGCCGAACAGCTCCGGCGAGAAGCCGCCGTTGTCCATCACCGCCTCAATGGTGTCGGCGATGGCGCGCGGCTGCTCGTGGATTTCCTTCTGCATGAAGTGGCGATACGGACCCAGCTCCAGCGAAGCCAGCGACACGTCCGACACGTGCACGTCGCGCTCGATCGCACGGCCTTCGGCGTCGAACAGACGCACCGCTTCGCGCGTGATCTCGGCGGTGTCGCCTTCCTCGAGAAAGATCACGCGGCGCGTGGCCTGCACGATCGCGGATACGTCGCTGGCAACGAAGTTCTCGCCCTCGCCCAGGCCGACCAGTAGTGGACAACCCATGCGCGCTGCGACCAGGCGGCCCGGCTCCTGCCGGCTCACCACGGCCAGCGCGTAGGCGCCGTGCAGCTCGCGCACGGTGTGCTGGAGCGCGCCCAGCAGGTCGTCGCCACCCTTGAGGTGATGGTGGATGAGATGGGCGATGACTTCGGTATCGGTCTGCGATTCGAACTCATAGCCGAGCTGGCGCAGGCGTTCGCGTTGCTCTTCGTGGTTCTCGATGATGCCGTTGTGCACCAGCGCCACACCGTGGCTGATGTGCGGATGCGCGTTGGCTTCGGTGACGCCGCCATGGGTTGCCCAGCGGGTATGGCCGATGCCGAGGCGTGCGGTGAAGTGTTCGGCCTGCGCGGCGGCTTCCATCTCGGCAACGCGGCCGGTGCGGCGCACGCGGCGCACCTCGCTCGTGCTGCCATCGCCATCGACCACGGCGATGCCGGCGGAGTCGTAGCCACGGTATTCGAGGCGCTTGAGGCCTTCGATCAGGACGGGAACCACATCGCGATTCGCGATCGCGCCGACGATGCCGCACATGGACGGGAAATCTCTTGCTGGAAAGGTCAGCAGTTTACCGCCTGCGCGCAAATGCCTTGTCGTGGGTCTGCGCATCACAACGGATGCATGGGCGAAACGATTCAGCCGCGACGGCCCGAGTGTCCGCGCGGACAGTTCTGTCCGCGCGGACACCTGCGGACACGCAAAGTAGTCATTGAAAATCAAGTAGTTACAGTTGGCACGCGTTCTGCTTAACAGGGAACAGGACTCCTCACAGACGCGCACCCCATGAGCATTCGCGACACCTCCGCCCAGGACCGGCCCATTCACGCCGCCACCGCGCCATCGCGCGCGCTGTCGCCGCGCCGCCGCCAGTGGCTGTATGCGGGCGTGGGTGCAACCGGGCTGGTCGTGGTGATGGGCTGGCTGCTCTCCGGCTGGACCGCCGGCGCGCACTCCTTTGATGCTGAGCGCCTGCGCATCGCCCCGGTGACCCGTGGCGATCTGGTCCGCGACATCTCCGCCGACGGCCGCGTCATCGCCGCCAACAGCCCCACGCTGTATGCGATCGCGGGCGGCACGGTGACGCTGAAGATCGTCGCCGGCGACAAAGTCGCCAAGGATCAGCCGCTCGCCGAAATCGACAGCCCCGAATTGCGCAGCAAGCTCGCGCAGGAGCAGGCCGCGCTCGCCGGCCTGGAAGCCGAAGCGAGCCGCGCCGCGCTCGATGCCCAGATCACCCGTTCCAACGCGCGCAAGCTGCTCGACCAGGCCCAGATCGATCGTCAGGCCGCACAGCGCGACCTGGAACGCAATCAGCGCGCCTACGAAGGCGGCGCCGTCGCGCAGATCGACGTGGCGCGCGCCCAGGACATTCTGAAGAAGGCCGACCTGGGCCTGGGCAGTGCCCGCAAGGACTTCGGCCTGCTCGGCGAAGGCGCGGGGCTCGACCTGCGCAACAAGCGCCTGCTCGCCGATCGCCAGCGCGCGGTCGTGACCGAACTGCAACGCCAGGTCGACGCGCTCACCCTGCGCGCACCGTTTGCCGGCCAGGTCGGCCAGGTGATGGTGGCGCAGCGTCAGAACGTCGCGATCAATGCGCCGGTGCTGAGCGTGGTCGACCTGTCCGTATTTGAAGTCGAGATAAAAGTGCCCGAGAGCTTCGCGCGCGACCTCGCCATCGGCATGCCGGCGCAGGTCACCGCTTCCACCGGCACGCTCGCCGCGGAAATCTCCGCGGTGTCGCCGGAAGTGGTGAACGGTGAAGTCACCGGTCGCCTGCGCTTCAAGGCCCTGCAGCCGCCAGGCCTGCGCCAGAACCAGCGCCTGAGCGTGCGCATCCTGCTCGACACGCGCCGCAACGTGCTGATGGTCGAACGCGGTCCGTTCCTGGAACAGGGCGGCGGCAACAGCGCCTACGTGATGGACGGCAGCAGTGCGATCAAGCGTCCGCTCCGCACCGGCGCCAGCAGCCTGGGCGCGGTCGAGATTCTCGGCGGCGCCAAGGAAGGCGATCGCATCGTGGTATCCGGCGCCGACGGTTTCGGCGAATCCGAAAAAGTCCGCATCACGGGAGAATGACCATGGCCCTGCGTCCCGATACAACTCTGCCGGCCTATCCGGCTCACGAATTCCCGCGCAACTGGTCCGCCCTGGACCTCGCTGATGCCATTCCGCTGCGGCTGTCCGAACGGATCAAGCTGGGCCTGGTTGATCTGGACGGCGCGCCGGACACCGCCAACGGCCCATTTGCCGCGCCGGCCGCGCCGCAGTGGCGCCATCGCGGTTACCTGCGCGCCGCTGCGCTGCCCACCTATATCCGGGTGCGCTGACGCGCGCCCCATCGGAGAACGTTATGAACACCGACATCACTCATTCGCTTCCGTTTCCCCGGAACTGGTCGGCGCAGGACCTGGCCGACGCCATCCCACGCCGACTGTCCGATCTGATCACGCCGGAACTGATGCGCTTCGAGCGCAAAGACGAAGCCGCCAATGGCGTCGCGCTCGCGCCGTGGGCCTTCGACTGGCGCCGCCACGACCGCGATGAACCCCTTTTCCGCGTGCGCTGAAGCGCGCATCGCCCCGAATATCAAGCTGACTACAAGGATCCCGCCATGCTGCACATGCAAGCCGTCACCAAGGTCTATCGCACCGAACTCGTCGAAACCCACGCCCTGCGTTCGCTCGACCTGCATGTGCGCGAAGGCGAATTCGTCGCCGTGACCGGTCCTTCCGGTTCGGGCAAGACCACGTTCCTTAACATCGCCGGCCTGCTCGAGGAATTCACCGGCGGCACCTACATGCTCGATGGCCAGGACGTGCGCGGTCTGTCCGACGACGCGCGCAGCAAGCTGCGCAATCACAAGATCGGTTTCATCTTCCAGAGCTTCAACCTGATTCCCGATCTCAACCTGTTCGACAACGTCGACGTGCCGCTGCGCTATCGCGGCTTCAACGCCGCCGAGCGCAAGCAGCGTATCGAGAAGGCGCTGGCCCAGGTCGGCCTGGGCTCGCGCATGAAGCACTATCCCGCCGAATTGTCGGGCGGCCAGCAGCAGCGCGCGGCGATTGCGCGTGCTCTGGCCGGCACGCCGCGGTTGCTGCTCGCCGACGAACCCACCGGCAACCTCGACTCGCAGATGGCGCGTGGCGTGATGGAACTGCTGGAGGAGATCAACGCCGCCGGCACCACGATCGTCATGGTGACCCACGATCCGGAACTGGCCGCACGCGCGCAACGCAATGTGCATATCGTCGACGGCATGGCGACCGACATTTCGGTCGAGTCGAGCTTGATGCGTGCGCGTGAGCTTGCGAGCGCCGCCGAATCCAACCCGACCGCCTGAGGCCGCCGCCATGATCGGCTATTACTTCAACCTGGCCCTGCGCAGCTTCAGGCGCAACAAGGTCCTGACCGCGCTGATGGTGCTGGCCATCGCGCTGGGCATCGGCGCGGCGATGACCACATTGACCGTATTCCACGTGCTGTCCGGCGATCCGCTGCCGGGCAAGAGCAGCACCTTGTTCTATCCGCAGCTCGATCCGCAGACGATGGACGAGTACCACAAGGGCGAGGAGCCAGCCGACCAGCTCACCCGCTTCGACGCCGAAGCACTGCTCAAGGCGAAGCGCGCCGACCGGCAGGCGCTGATGACCGGTGGCGGCGTGGCAATCCAGCCGCAGCGCGCCGGATTGCTGCCATTCCTGGTGGATTCCCGTTACACCAGCGCGGACTTCTTCCCGATGTTCGACGTGCCGTTCCTGTACGGCAGCGGTTGGGATGCGGCTGCCGACGAGGCGCACGCGCGCGATGTGGTGATCGACAAGGCGCTCAACGAGAAGGTGTTCGGCGGCGCCAACAGCGTAGGCAAGACACTGCGCATCGACGACACCGACTTCCGCATCGTCGGCGTGCTCGACAGGTGGCGTCCGGCGCCGAAGTTCTACGACATGAACACCAGTCAGCACGGCTACGGCAAGGCCGAGCAGGTGTTCCTCCCGTTCTCGACCTCGCGCGATCTGGAGCTCGGCCGCAGCGGCAACATGAACTGCTACGACCAGCGTCCCGATGGCATGAAAGCGACCGACCTGGGCGCGCCCTGCGTGTGGATGCAGTTCTGGGTCCAGCTCGATACGCCGCAAAAGGTCAAGGAATACCAGACCTTCCTCGAGAACTATTCCGACCAGCAGCGCGCCGCCGGTCGCTTCCATCGTCCCACCAACGTGCGGCTGCGCGACCTGATGGGGTTCATGCAATTCAACAAGGTCGTGCCAGAGGACGTGAACCTGCAGATGTGGCTGGCCTTCGGTTTCCTGCTGGTGTGTCTGCTCAACACCGTGGGCCTGTTGCTCGCCAAGTTCATGCGCCGCTCGGCTGAAATCGGCGTGCGCCGCGCGCTGGGTGCCTCGCGTGGCGCGATCTTCGCGCAATGCCTGATCGAAGCGGTATCGGTCGGTCTGGTTGGCGGTGTCCTGGGTCTCGCGCTCGCCGAGCTCGGCTTGTGGGCGGTACGCCAGCAGCCGGTCGAACATGCCGACCTCGCGCACCTGGATCCGCTGATGCTGCTCACTACTTTCGCGTTGGCGATCGTCGCCAGCCTGTTCGCCGGCGCCCTGCCTGCATGGCGCGCCTGCCAGGTCACGCCCGCCATCCAGCTCAAGACCCAATGAGGCCCGTCATGGATATCCGCCCCATTCTCTCCACCCTGCGCCGGCACAAGACCGCGGCTGCGCTGATCGTGCTCGAGATCGCCCTGAGCTGCGCGATCATCTGCAACGCCGTGTTCCTGATCAGGGAACGCATCGATCGCCTCAGCATGCCCAGCGGCGTTGCCGAGGACGAAATCGCAGTGATCAACGTCTCCGGCATCGGCAAGGACCAGAACGCCTCGACGCTGACGCGCGAAGATCTCGCCGCGCTGCACACGGTTCCCGGCGTCACCGCGGCGGCGGCGACGAACGAAGTGCCGCTGGGACGCTCGTCCTGGAACAACGGCGTATCGACCCGCCCGGATCAGAAAGTGTCGACGCTCAATGCAACCACTTACATGGATAGCGGCGAACTGCGTCGCACCTTGGGCACGACGCTGATCGCCGGTCGGGATTTCAACGCCGACGAGTTCCAGGACTTTTCCGACGAAGCCTTCGGCAAATTCCAGGGCAGCGCCATCATCACCAGGGCGATGGCTGAGAAGCTGTTCCCAGGCAAGAGCGCGGTGGGCCAGGTGGTGTACTTCGGCGATGAGAAGCCGATCACCGTGGTCGGCGTGGTCGACCGCCTGATCCGGCCGTATTTCGGTCCGGACGACATGCTGCCGGAGTACTCGATGCTGCTGCCGCTGCGCATGCCCTACGACGTCGGCGGGGTCTACATGCTGCGCACCAACGATCCCGGCCAGCGCGAGCGCGTACTCAAGGACGCGGTGAAGGTCCTGCAGAAGAACAGCCCCAACCGTCTGATCCTCGACCAGAAGACGTTCACCCAGGTCCGCGGCGAATTCTTCCGCCAGGACCAGTCGATGGTCTGGCTGCTGATCGCGGTATGCATCGCGTTGCTGGTGGTGACTTCGCTCGGCATCGTCGGCCTGGCCAGCTTTTGGGTGCAGCAGCGCACCAAGCAGATCGGCGTGCGCCGCGCGTTGGGTGCGACCCGCGGCCAGGTGCTGCGTTACTTCCAGACCGAGAACTTCCTGCTCGCCACGCTGGGCATCGTGATCGGCATGATCGGCGCGTACGGCATCAACCAGCTGTTGATGAGTGCGTACGAGCTGCCGCGCCTGCCAGCGTTGTATCTGCCCATCGGCGCGCTGGTGCTGTGGTCTCTGGGCCAGCTGTCGGTGCTGGGTCCGGCTCGCCGTGCCGCGGCGGTGCCGCCGGCGGTGGCGACGCGTTCGGTGTGACTACCATCCCTAGGCTCTGGAGCATTCCCGCATGACCATTCGCACCACGCGTATCAGCATCGCCCTGTCGCTGCTGGCCTTGTTCGTCGCTGTTCCGAGCACCGCCGCGCCGGCTGCGACGGTGCCGGACCCGCTGTTCACCACCGTCGCCGCGCTCGACAGCGCCGTATTCGACGCCTTCAACCGCTGTGATCAGCCCGGTCAGCTGCAACGCCACGGCGATTACTTCGACGAGGCCGTCGAGTTCTACCACGACACGGGCGGCGTGACCTGGAACCGGCGCGACATGATCGCCAACACCCAACGGTATGTATGCGGTAAGTTCCATCGCGAACTCGTATCCGGCAGCCTGAAGGTGTTTCCGATCAAGGACTACGGCGCGATCGCGCAGGGCACGCACACCTTCTGCCAGACCGACAGCGGGAAGTGCGAGGGGATGGCGGATTTCGTCATCGTCTGGCATCAGGACGGCGCGCAGTGGCGGATCACTCGCGTCCTCAGCTACGGCCACCATTCCAACACGACGGCGCCATAATCGGTGGCCCGCGGTACTCTTGTGTATGCCAACGATCCTGGTCATTGACGACAACCCCTCCGTCGCCACCGCGCTGGAGACACTGTTCTCGCTGCACGACATCGACACCCGCGCAGTGACCACGCAGGAAGAAGGGCTCGCGCTGCTGGCGCGCGAGCCCTTTGATCTGGTGGTGCAGGACATGAACTTCCATGCCGACACCACCTCGGGCGAGGAAGGCGTCGAGCTGTTCGCGAAGATCCGCGCCGCGTACCCGGATCTTCCGGTGATCCTGCTCACCGCATGGACGCATCTCGAATCGGCGGTCGACCTGGTCAAGGCCGGCGCCGCCGATTACCTCGCCAAGCCATGGGACGATCGCAAGCTGCTCGCCACGGTGAACAATCTGCTGGAACTGTCGCTCGCGCGGCAGGAGCTGGCGCGTCACCGCAATAGCGAGCGTCGTCGGCGCAGTGCACTGGAGCGCGAATACGACCTGCGTGGACTGGTGTACGCCGATCCCGCCAGCGAAGCGGCGCTGTCGCTCGCCTGCCAGGTTGCGCGCGCCGATCTGCCCGTGCTGATCACCGGCGCCAATGGTGCCGGCAAGGAGAAGTATGCGGAGATCATCCACGCCAACTCGGCGGTGAAGAATGGCCCGTTCGTCGCGCTCAATTGCGGTGCATTGCCCGGCGAATTGATCGAAGCCGAACTGTTCGGCGCCGAAGCCGGCGCCTACACCGGCGCCAACCGTGCGCGCGAAGGCAAGTTCGAAGCCGCCGACGGCGGCACCTTGTTCCTCGACGAGATCGGCACGCTGCCCCTCGCCGGCCAGGTGAAGCTGTTGCGCGTGCTGGAAACCGGTCGCTTCGAGCGCCTGGGCGGCAACCGCGAACGCACGGTCAAGGTACGCGTGATCAGCGCGACCAACGCCAACCTGCCGGCGCTGATTGCCGCCGGCCACTTCCGCGAAGACCTGTATTACCGGCTCAACGCGATCGAAGTGCGCCTGCCGCCATTGGCACAGCGACCCGACGACATCCTGCCGCTGGCGCGGCACTTCCTGCCTGGCGGCAAGCAGCTCGACGCCGAGGCCGAGCGTGCGCTGCTCGCGCATGCCTGGCCCGGCAACGTGCGCGAACTGCGCAACTCCATCCAGCGTGCGTCGCTGCTCGCACGCGGGGAACGCATTCGCGCGGCCGATCTGGGCCTGCCCGCGCGGGAGTCGCGCCCGCCTTCTACCCCGGCCAATGGTGAGGAACCTGATCGCGCCACGATAGAAGCCGCGCTTACCCGCGCCGGCGGTGTGGTCGCGCAGGCCGCGAGCGAGCTGGGACTGTCGCGACAGGCGCTGTATCGGCGCCTGGAACGTCTCGGGATCGACCGGACCTGACCATGCGCAACTTGCGCCAGTTCATCCCGTTGAGCGTGCAGTTCGCTGCGATCGCAGTGGTTTACATGGCCGCGGCAGTCGCACTGACGCTGCTGCTCACGCGCTGGGTAACGAATACGTGGCTGGCAGGTGCCATCGTGGTCGTCGTGCTGGTGCCGCTGCTGATGTATCACGTGCGACGCGCCTTCGCGCCGATGAACTCGCTGTTCCGCGCACTGGCCGGCACGGTGGCGAGCTATCGTGACGGCGACTTCGCCTTCGGCCTGTCGTGGCAGGGCAAGGGTGACCTCGGTGCGCTCGTCGCCAGCCACAACGAGCTCGGCGATGCATTGCGCGAACAGCGTCTGGCGCTGGTGCAGCGCGAACTGTTGCTCGACACCATGGTGCAGAACACGCCGGTGGCGATGCTGCTGATCGACCCGAGCCGGCGCATCGTCCTGGGCAACATCGCCGCACGCAAACTGCTGGGCGAAGGCAAGCGCCTGGAAGGCCTGAGTTTCCAGGCGCTGCTCGAAGGCGCACCGGACGCACTGCGCGAGGCCTTCGAACGCGGCGGCGACGGCATGTTCACCGTGGGCGACGAGGACAACGAGGACATCTATCACCTCGCCCGCCGCAACTTCCGCCTCAATGGTCGTCGCCACGAACTGGTGCTGCTGCGCCAGCTAACCGCGGAACTGCGCCGGCAGGAAGTGCAGACGTGGAAGAAGGTGATCCGGGTGATCAGCCATGAGTTGAACAATTCGCTGGCGCCGATCGCTTCGCTCGCCCACTCCGGCGCCGAGCTACTGCGCCGTGGCCAGCTGGAACGGTTGCCGACCGCGCTGTCGACGATCGAGGAGCGCGCGCGCCACCTGGAAGGCTTCATCCGCGACTACGCACGCTTCGCCAAGCTGCCAGCGCCGCGCCTGGAATCGGTGCCGTGGCCGCGTTTCGTCGCACAGCTGCGCGCGCAGGTGGAGTTCGTCTACGACGGTCCGGAATCGCCCGATGCCATTGCCCGCATCGACGTCGCGCAGTTGGAGCAGGCGCTGATCAACCTGCTCAAGAACGCGCACGAATCTGGATCACAGCCGGAAGACGTCGGTCTTTCGCTGCGACGCCTGCCTGAAGCCTGGCGCGTCGACGTGCTCGATCGCGGCAGCGGCATGAACGAGCAGGTGCTCGCCAATGCGCTGCTGCCGTTCTATTCGACCAAGCGCCACGGTACCGGCCTGGGCCTGGCGCTTGCGCGCGAGATCGCCGAAGCCCACGGCGGGCGCATCGCCCTGCTCAATCGCGAGGGCGGCGGGTTGTGCGTGTCGCTGGTGCTGCCAACGTAAAAGTCGCCCGCTGTCGCCTTGTAGAGCGGAGCTTGCTCCGCTGCTCTTGCTGGGGTGAACTGCCGGTGTCGACCTGAACGAAATGCAGCGGAGCAAGCTCCGCTCTACAAAGCCAGCGCGCTCCGACTGCTAGCCCGCAGCGCTACTTGGGCTTCTTCACCGGTCGCTGCCAGCCATCAACCGTTATCTGCCGGCCGCGTGCAACGCTGAGCTTGTCGGCCGGTGCGTCCTTGGTGATCACCGAACCAGCACCGACGGTGGCGTTCTTGCCCACGGTCACGGGTGCCACGAGGGAGGAATTCGTCCCAATGAATGCACCGTCTTCGATGGTGGTGACGAACTTGTTCACGCCGTCGTAGTTGCAGGTGATCGTGCCGGCGCCCACGTTGACGCGACTGCCGATCACCGCGTCGCCGAGATAGGCCAGATGATTGGCCTTGCTCGACACGCCGAGCCTGGCGTTCTTGGTTTCCACGAAGTTGCCGATATGCACGCCATCGGCGAGCACCGTGCCCGGGCGCAGGCGTGCGAACGGCCCGATCAGCGCGGCACCTTCGACCACCACGCCGTCGAGGTCGCAATGCGCGCGCACTTCGGTGCCCGGACCCAGCGTCACGTCCTTCAGGCGGCAGAACGGGCCGACGCGCACGCCGTCGGCGAGATTTACTTCACCCTCGAACACGACATCGACGTCGATTTCGACATCCGAACCCACGCTGACTCGGCCGCGGATATCCAGACGGGCCGGATCGGCAACGCGCGCGCCCTGCAGGCACAGCGCGCGCACCACGCGCCTCTGGTACGCGCGCTCAAGCTGCGCGAGCTGCCACGGATCGTTGGCGCCCTCGGTCTCGATCGGATCGATGACGTGCACCATCTCGGCGGCATCGAATTCGGTCGAAGCGGAAGCGAACACGTCGGTCAGGTAGTACTCGCCCTGCACGTTGTCGTTGCGCAGATGCTCCAGCCAACGGCGCAACGGCTCGCCGTCGGCGACGATAATGCCGGTGTTGACGGTCCTGATCTCGCGCTGGTCTTCGTCGGCGTCCTTGTGCTCGACGATGCGGCCGACCCGGCCTTCCGGATCACGCAGCACGCGGCCATAACCAGTGGGATCAGCGAGGTCCGCGACCAGCACGGCGAGACGGCCGGGCGCGGCGAGCAGGCGCTGCAGCGTTTCGGGCGTGATTAGCGGCACGTCGCCGTAGAGGACCAGCACGCGCGCATCGGTCGGCACGTTCGGTATGACCTGCTGCACGGCGTGGCCGGTGCCGAGTTGTTGCGCCTGTTCGGCCCAGGTCAGATCGTTGTCGCCAATGAACGCGTCGCGCACCGCTTCGCCGCGATGGCCGTAGACCACGTGGATGCCAGCGGGATCCAGTGCGCGTGCGCTGTCGATCACATGCGCCAGCATCGGCCGCCCGGCGATCTTCTGCAGCACCTTGGGCAGGCTGGACTTCATGCGCTTGCCTTCGCCGGCGGCGAGGATGATGACGTGCAGGGGTGCCGACATTGGGGTGTCCGTGCGATGGAGATGTGGTGGCATTTTAGGACGCACTGATAGCATGCCGCGATGACCACGGACGCATCTTTTTCAGCTGCCGGACACGATGCCGGCGCGCCCGTCGCCCCTGCTTGGCAACGAGGCCTGCTTTGGCTGGGGGTTCCTGCATGCCTGGTGGGACTCGCCACCACGGGCATCGCCGCGCAATGGCGCGGCGGCCGTTTCGCCGAATTGATCGTGCTGGCACTGATCAACCTGGCGCTCGCCGCCGTGCTGCGGCGCACGCTGCGCTGGCGCATGGCGAGCGGCCTTGCGCTTGCCTGGTTGTTGGCCTTGGTGTTCTTCGTGGGCGTAATCCCCGCCACGGCAACGATGCTATTCGGCTTGGCCGCACTGGCGCTGGGCGGCCTCTTCGATCGGCACGCACCGGCCGCGCTGCGTCTGGCCTGCGGCTGGGTCGTCATCGGCGGCACGCTGGGCTGGTTGTTACCGCTGCCCGTGCACTACCGCGCCGCGTATCTGCTCCCGGCACTGGTGCTGATCGCGTGGCGCTGGCGTGCCCTGGCCGAGTCATGGCGCGAAGCGATGACGGAGTGGCACCAGGTAATCGACTCCGCGCCACGCATCGCGGCGTTCGCGGTGCTGTGCCTCGGACTGGCGAGCACAGCGTGCTGGTTGCCGACCATGCAGGCCGACGACCTGGTGTATCACCTTCGCCTGCCATGGCAGCTGACGCTGCAGCATCGCTATCCGCTCGAGCCCGGCCTGCACATCTGGTCGCTGGCCCCCTGGCTGGCAGACGTGGTGCAGGCGGTGCCGCAGCTGATCGCGGGCGAGGAAGCGCGTGGCGCGGTGAATGCGCTCTGGATCGTGGTGACGGCGGCAGGCGTGTGGCGCCTGGCTGTCGCGCTCGGTGGCGGCACGCGCGCGGCCTGGTTGGCCGTGGCCCTGTACGCGAGCGTGCCACTCACCGGTGGCCTTGCAGGCGGCATGCAAACGGAGCTGCCGACCGCGGCGCTGCTGGTGTGGCTGGTATGGATCATCATCGACCGCGCGGAACATCCGCGACGTTTGTGGATCGGCGCGATCCTGTTGGGCGGATTGCTCGCATTGAAGCTGGCGTCGGCCGCGTTCGCGCTGCTGTTGCTGCCGCTCGCGTTGTGGACGCATCGGCGTCTACCGGGACTCGTGGCGATGCTTGGCGCGAGCGCGCTGGCGCTGGTCCTCGCCGGCTCGAGCTACGTCTACGCGGCCTGGATGGCGCGCAATCCCGTGCTGCCCTTGTTCAACGCGTGGTTCCGGTCGCCTTACTACGACTATGCCAACTTCGACGATGCACGCTGGCACGCCGGCTTCGACGCGGCGTTGCCGTGGAATCTCACCTTCCATACCGATCGCTATCTGGAAGCCTTTGCCGGCGGTGGTGGCTTCATCCTGATCGCATTGGCCGGCGCCTGGCTGCTTGCACTCGCGACGCGACGCACCACCGCCGTCGCCATAGCCGCGACGGCATCGCTGATGCTGGCCCTGCTGCCGATGCAATATCTGCGTTACCTCTTTCCTGCGCTCGTATTGATGCTGCCGCTGTTGTCACTCACCGTCATGCGCATCGATCCGCGACGCGCCGCTTGGCTGCTGATCGGCGTATGCGTGCTGAATTTCGCCTTCCAGGCCAACAGCTTCTGGCTGCTGCGCATCGGGCTGGTAAAGATGACGCTCAAGGAAGCCGGGAACGACACCGCCGCGTTTCGGGCCTATGCGCCGGAGCGCGATCTGCTTGCAACCATTCGCATGACTTCGCACCGCAACGTGCTCGCGCTCGACCCGCAACGCCCTTATGTAGCCGAGCTCGGCGTGCAGGGACGCAGCATTTCCTATTACGACCGCTCGCTGCGCGATGCCGCGCAACAAGCCGAACGCGATTTGACCGGCACCGCCTGGGCGGAGCTCCTGCGCCGCGCGGAGATCAGCGATGTGCTCGTGCATCCTGGCGTGTCGACGCCTGCGCAACAGGCGGCGCTCGCGCGCGTAGGCGCGGTGCGGCGGCAGGTCGCCGGTGATCTGGAGTGGTGGCATGTTCCGGCGGAGGACATGCGATGAGCCTGTTGCGCCAAGGCAGTCACTACATGGCGATCGGACTGCTGCAATACATCGTGGACTGGGGCGTGATGGTGACGCTCAGTCATTTCGGCTTGTCGGTGGAAATCGCCAATGTCGCCGGACGCATCAGCGGCGCGACTCTGGGCTTCTGGCTCAACGGCCGCATCACCTTTGCGAGTGAAACCAGCAAGCTGGGACGGCGCCAGCTGCGGCGTTTCGTGCTGCTGTGGCTGGTCATGACCGCGCTGAGCACTTGGACCATCGGCACGGTGGAAAACCAGGCCGGCCTGCAGTGGGCGTGGTTGGCGAAGCCGGTGGTCGAATTGGTGCTGGCCGCGATGAGCTTCACCGTGTCGCGACATTGGGTGTACCGGCATTGAGTCCAATGAGCGCTTGGGTTTTGTAGAGCGGAGCTTGCTCCGCCGTTCTTGCGGTTCGGGCGAAAAGCAGCCGAGCAAGCTCGGCTCTACAAAGACCAAAAACAAAAACGCCGGCGCGAGGCCGGCGTTTTCGTAGATCAGGACGCGAAGTCCGCGCTCAGTGCTTCATGTTCTTGCGCAGACGTTCCAGCGCCTGCAGCTGCGCCAGGCTCATCGCGAGCTGGGCTTCGGCTTCTTCGGCGCTCATCTTCGGATCCTTCTTGGCCAGGATGCGCTCGGCTTCTTCCTTGGCCTTGCGGACCGCGGCTTCGTCGATGTCCTGCGCGCGGATCGCGGTGTCGGCCAGCACGGTCACGACCTGCGGCTGCACTTCGAGGATGCCGCCCGAAACGGCGAAGTCCAGCTGCTCGCCGCCCGGCAGGGTCACGACGACCTTGCCCGGCTTCAGGCGCGTGATCAGCGGGGCGTGACGCGGCGCGATGCCGAGTTCGCCCAGTTCGCCGGTCGCGACCAGGAGTTCGGCTTCACCGTGGAAGATTTCGTCTTCGGCGCTGACGATGTCGCAACGGAAGGTGGTCATGTGTCTCTCTTTGTAGGGCGGGCTATCAACCCGCCACTCTTCGATCGGTGCTACTCAACTGCCACTCGCAAGGCGGGTCGAAACCCGCCCTACGCAACCGCTGCTTAGGCAGCGATCTTCTTGGCCTTCTCGACCGCTTCTTCGATCGAACCGACCATGTAGAACGCCTGTTCCGGCAGGTGGTCGTATTCGCCGTCGCAGATGCCCTTGAAGCCGCGGATGGTGTCCTTCAACGACACGTACTTGCCCGGCGAACCGGTGAACACTTCGGCGACGTGGAACGGCTGCGAGAAGAAGCGCTCGATCTTGCGGGCGCGGGCCACGGCCAGCTTGTCTTCTTCCGACAGCTCGTCCATGCCCAGGATCGCGATGATGTCCTTCAGTTCCTTGTACTTCTGCAGCGTCGACTGCACGCGACGCGCGGTGTCGTAGTGCTCGTTGCCGATCACGTTCGGGTCGAGCTGACGCGAGGTCGAGTCCAGCGGGTCCACGGCCGGGTAGATACCCAGCGAGGCGATCTGACGCGACAGCACGACGGTGGCGTCGAGGTGGGCGAAGGTGGTCGCCGGCGACGGGTCGGTTAGGTCGTCCGCGGGCACGTACACGGCCTGGATCGAGGTGATCGAACCGGTCTTGGTCGAGGTGATGCGTTCCTGCAGGACGCCCATTTCCTCGGCGAGGGTCGGCTGGTAACCCACCGCCGACGGCATACGGCCGAGCAGCGCCGACACTTCGGTACCGGCCAGCGTGTAGCGGTAGATGTTGTCGACGAACAGCAGCACGTCCTTACCCTTGCCCGACGCGTCCTTCTCGTCGCGGAAGTACTCGGCCATGGTCAGGCCGGTCAGCGCCACGCGCAGACGGTTGCCCGGCGGCTCGTTCATCTGGCCGTACACCATCGCCACCTTGTCGAGGACGTTGGAGTCCTTCATCTCGTGGTAGAAGTCGTTGCCCTCGCGGGTACGCTCGCCCACGCCGGCGAACACGGACAGACCCGAGTGCGCCTTGGCGATGTTGTTGATGAGTTCCATCATGTTGACGGTCTTGCCCACGCCGGCGCCGCCGAACAGGCCGACCTTGCCGCCCTTGGCGAACGGGCACATCAGGTCGATGACCTTGATGCCGGTTTCCAGCAGCTCGTTGGCCGAGGACTGGTCTTCGTACGACGGAGCGGCGCGGTGGATTTCCCACGCGGCCGAGGCCTGCACCGGGCCGGCTTCGTCGATCGGGTTACCCAGCACGTCCATGATGCGGCCGAGCGTGCCGGCGCCGACCGGCACCGAGATGCCCTTGCCGGTGTTGTCGGCGATCAGGTTGCGCTTGAGGCCGTCGGTCGAACCGAGGGCGATCGTGCGCACGACGCCGTCGCCGAGCTGCTGCTGCACTTCGAGCGTGATTGCGGTGTTCTGCACCTTCAGCGCGTCGTACACCTTCGGCACGCTCTCGCGCGGGAATTCGACGTCGACGACCGCGCCGATGATCTGAACGATCTTGCCCTGGTTCATTGCCATAGCCTCTTGATAACTCTTGAATTACTGGTGTGGTGGCGCGTGCAGTCGCTTAGACCGCTGCCGCGCCGCCGACGATTTCGGAGATTTCCTGGGTGATCGCTGCCTGACGGGCCTTGTTGTAGACCAGTTGCAGGGTGCCGATCAGCTTGGTGGCGTTGTCCGACGCCGACTTCATCGCGACCATGCGCGCAGCATGCTCGGAGGCGAGGTTTTCCAGCACCGCCTGGTACACGACCGACTCGATGTAGCGGGTCAGCACATGGTCGAGCACGGTCTTTTCGTTCGGCTCGTAGATGTAGTCCCAGTCGTGGTGCGCGACCTGCGCTTCCGCCGGCGGCACCGGCAGCAGCTGGTCGAACGTCGCACGCTGGACCATCGTGTTGACGAAGTCGTTGTAGGCCAGGAAGACCTTGTCGACCTTGCCTTCGCTGTACGCGTCGGTCATGGCCTTGATCACGCCGACCAGCTGTTCCAGTCGCGGCATGTCGCCCAGGTGCGTGACCGTGGCGAGCATGTTGACCTTCACGCGACGGAAGAACACCGAGGCCTTCTGGCCCACGGTGACCACGTCGACTTCAACACCCTGTTCCTGCCACTTGCGGATTTCGCCGAGCAGCTTGCGGAACATGTTGTTGTTGAGGCCGCCGGCCAGACCACGGTCGGACGACACGATCAGGTAGCCGACGCGCTTGGTTTCCTTGCGCTCGACCAGGTAGGGATGCTGGTAGTCGGTGTTGGCCTGGGCCAGGTGACCGATCACCTGCTTCATCGCGCGCGCGTACGGGCGCGACGACTTCATCCGATCCTGCGCCTTGCGGATCTTGGAGGCCGAGACCATCTCGAGCGCGCGCGTCACCTTGCGGGTGTTCTGCACGCTCTTGATCTTGGTTTTGATTTCGCGTCCGCCTGCCATCTTTCTTCTCGGTAGGGCGGGTTTTAATCCGCCGTTTCGATCACTTGCCCATAGGGCGGGTCGAGACCCGCCTTACGTTGCTTACCAGGTGCCCGTGGCCTTGAACTCTTCGATGCCCTTCTTGAAGGTGCCTTCGATGTCGTCGTTCCAGTTGCCGGACTTGGCGATGTCGCTCATCAGAGCGCCCTGGGTATTGGCGAAGTGCGCGTGCAGGGCCGCTTCGAAGGCACCGATCTTGGCGACGGCGACGTCGTCCATGTAGCCCTTGTCGACGGCGTAGATCGACAGCGCCTGTTCGGCGATCGACATCGGCGCGTACTGCTTCTGCTTCATCAGCTCGGTGACGCGCTGGCCGCGCTCGAGCTGCTTGCGGGTGGCTTCGTCGAGGTCCGAAGCGAACTGCGCGAACGCAGCCAGCTCACGGTACTGGGCGAGCGCGATACGGATGCCGCCCGACAGCTTCTTGATGATCTTGGTCTGGGCCGCACCACCGACGCGCGACACCGAGATACCGGCGTTCACGGCCGGACGGATACCGGCGTTGAACAGGTCGGTTTCCAGGAAGATCTGGCCGTCGGTGATCGAGATCACGTTGGTCGGCACGAACGCCGAGACGTCGCCGGCCTGGGTTTCGATGATCGGCAGCGCGGTCAGCGAACCGGTCTTGCCCTTCACCGCACCGTTGGTGAACTTCTCGACGTACTCCTCGGAGACGCGCGCGGCGCGCTCGAGCAGACGGGAGTGCAGATAGAACACGTCGCCCGGGTAGGCTTCGCGGCCCGGCGGGCGGCGCAGCAGCAGCGAGATCTGGCGGTAGGCCACGGCCTGCTTGGACAGATCGTCGTAGATGATCAGCGCGTCTTCACCGCGGTCGCGGAAGTACTCGCCCATGGTGCAGCCCGAGTAGGCGGCGATGTACTGCATCGCGGCCGATTCCGAAGCCGAGGCCGCAACGACGGTGGTGTAAGCCATCGCACCGTGTTCTTCCAGCTTGCGCACGATGTTCGAGATGGTCGAGTTCTTCTGACCAATCGCGACGTAGATGCACTTAATGCCAGAGTTCTTCTGGTTGATGATGGCGTCGATGGCCATCGCGGTCTTGCCGGTCTGGCGATCGCCGATGATCAGCTCGCGCTGGCCACGGCCGATTGGGATCATCGAGTCGACCGACTTGTAACCGGTCTGCACCGGCTGGTCGACCGACTTACGCCAGATCACGCCCGGAGCGATGGTTTCGACCGGAGCCGAGACCTTGGCGTCGATCGGACCCTTGCCGTCGATCGCTTCGCCGAGCGCGTTGACGACGCGGCCGAGCAGTTCCGGACCGGTCGGCACTTCGAGGATGCGGCCGGTGGTCTTGGCGGTGTCGCCTTCGCGCAGGTGCTCGTAGTCACCCAGGACCACGGCGCCGACCGAGTCGCGCTCCAGGTTCAGCGCGAGCGCGTAGGTGGCGTTCGGCAGTTCGATCATTTCGCCCTGCATCACGTCGGCGAGGCCGTGGATGCGCACGATGCCGTCGGACACCGAGGTGACGGTGCCTTCGTTGCGCGCTTCGGCGGCCAGCTTGACCTTCTCGATGCGGGTCTTGATCAGTTCGCTGATTTCGGACGGGTTGAGCTGCGTGGTAGCCATGGGTGGTTCCCTATGTGCCGACGTTGCCGCCGACGATTGCAATTGAAATTCTTTAGTTGGTCAGCGCGGACTGCAGGCGATCGAGCTTGCCCTTGAGCGAGCCATCAATCACCACGTCGCCAGCGTCGATCACGGCGCCGCCAATCAGCGAGGCGTCGATCGCGGTCTCGATCTGGATCTCGCAGCCGAAGCGCTTCTTCAGCGCGGCCTTGATGCCCTCGAGCTCGCCGTCGCCCAGCGCCGTCGCGGAGGTGACGCGCGCCTTGACCACGCGCTCGGCTTCCGCGCGCAGGTCCTCGTACAGGCCGGCAATTTCCGGCAGCAGCGCGAGGCGGCGGTTGTCCGCCAGCAGGGCGAGGAAGTTGCGCATCGGGTCGCCGCTGCCATCGATGGCGAGCAGCGAAACGGCGTCGGCGTTACCCAGGCGCGGGCTGCCGAGCAATTCGGCAACCTGCGGGTCGGCGGCCACGCGTGCGGCGAACGCGAGCGCGTTCGACCAGCTGGCGTAGTCGCCGGCATCCCGCGCAAGGCCGAAGGCAGCGCGGGCGTAGGGACGGGCAAGGGTCAGGGCCTGGCTCATCGGTCTCAGATCTCGGCGGCGAGTTCGTCGAGCAGCGCCTTGTGGGCGTTGGCGTCGATCTCACGGCGCAGCAGCTTCTCGGCACCGGTCACGGCAAGGCTGGACACGTGCTTGCGCAGGTCCTCCTTGGCGCGGTTGGCGGCAGCGACGATTTCGGCTTCGGCCACGGCCTTCTGGCGGGTGGCTTCGGCGATCGCGTCGTTCTTGGCCTGATCGATGATCTGATTGGCGCGCTGGTGGGCCTGCTCGATGATCTCGTTGGCCTTGGCACGAGCCGTACGCAGTTCGCCTTCGGCGGTTTCCTGCGCCTGCGCGAGAGCGCGCTGGCTGTTGTCAGCCGCGGCCAGACCTTCGGCGATTTTCTTTTGGCGTTCTTCGAGCGCCGCATTCAGCGGCGGCCAGATGAACTTGATCGTAAAGATCACAAGGATCAAGAACGAAAGCATCTGACCGAAGAAAGTCATGTTGATATTCACGACGCGTCCTCGACGGATTTCTCAGACCGGTGCGACAACGCCGCACCGGAAACTACTTCGGTGCTGCGCCCCATGCGGAGCGCAGCACGTCCGACTTGCTTAGGCAGCAGCGTTCTGCAGCGCGCTGAGCAGCGGGTTGGCGATACCGAAGAACAGGGCGACGGCGAGGCCGATGATGAACGCCGCGTCGATCAGGCCGGCCAGCAGGAACATGCGGCCCTGCAGCACCGGGATCAGCTCCGGCTGACGTGCAGCGGATTCAAGGAACTTCGAACCCATGATGGCGATGCCGAGGCACGCGCCGAGGGCGCCGAGGCCGATGATGATGCCGATGGCGACGGCGGTCAGGCCCTGCACGTGAGCGATGAATTCCATGGTGGTTCTCCAGCGATTGTCTAAGGGGTGAAGCGGTGGAAGGGAAAAGCGGAATTACGGACTTGCGGAATTTCGGACTGCGTCAATGACCTTCGCGCGCACCGGCGATGTAGACGACGGTGAGGATCATGAAGATGAAGGCCTGCAGCAGGATGATCAGGATGTGGAAGATGCCCCACGCCGCGTTGGCGATGACGCCCGGCAGGAAGGTCACCCAGCCGGCCATCAGGCCGGCGATGAGCATGAACACCAGCTCGCCGCCGTACATGTTGCCGAACAGTCGCATGGCCAGCGAGATCGGCTTGACCAGCCACTCGATGATGTTCATGACCAGGTTGATCGGGGCCAGCACGATCGCGCCGAAGCCGTGCGCGTGGAACGGCGCGGTCAGCAGTTCCTTGCCGAAGCCCATGCCGCCCTTGGCGGACCAGGCATGGCCGATGAGGATCAGGAAGACCGACGTCGAGATGCCAAGCGTCGTATTGAGATCGGCGGTCGGGACGATGCGGAAGAAGGTGTGGTGCGCGGCCTCTTCGCCGCCGACCAGGGTGATCAGCATGCCCGGCAGATCGAGCGGGATCAGGTCCATGGTGTTCATGAACACGATCCACATGAAGATCGTGATCGCCAGCGGCGTGACCGTGCGGCGGTCGCCGTGGAAGGTATCGCGCACCTGGCCGTCGACGAATTCGACGATCAGTTCGACGAAGGCCTGGCCCTTGCTGGGAACGCCGGCAGTGGCCTTGCGCGCGGCGCGGCCGAACCACAGCACGAACAGGAGACCCAGCGTCAGAGCGACGGCCCAGGAGTCCCAGTTGAAATTGGAAGGATCGGCCGGAGCGCCATGGACCGCCTGATTGTGAGTCAGGTGGTGCTGGATGTATCCGGTCAAACCACCGCCGCTAGATTCACTCACGAAACGACACCTATCGTCTGATCGAATTGGCCAGCACCAGGGCCAGCGTGGCCGTGATGACACCGGCCATCAGGGGTATTCCAGGGAGGTGGAACAGGCCGAGCGCGATCACGATTGCGACCAGCACCAGCAGCCACTTCAGCACCATCCCCATCCACAGCCGCGCGAACGCGACACCCGCAGGACTCACTCCACCACCCAAAGCCACCAGCGCCGACAGCCAGGCCGCCAGGGTGACCGCGCCGCCGCCGACCAATGCGGCCAGCACCCAGGGCAGTCCCTTGGCGAGGAAGGCCAGCGCCACCAGCACGGTGGCGACGGCCTGCCAGGCAATCGCTCGCTGCGCCAGCCGCCGGCCCGCGGCGATTGGATTCGACACGCGGCAAGCTCCGTACGGAGAGCAATGGAGTGGACAAGTGGGGCAGAAAAGCGCCCTGCGAAGCCGCAAAAGTATAGCAGCGGGAACTTTTCCGGGGCAACCGCGAAAAGCTGGGCGAAGGGGTGTTCGAACGGCCCGGCCGGGGGCCCTCGAAGCTCAGCCGGCCGACGGAAAAAGCGGCGAAACCCGCTTAGAAATGCCGAACCCTGTTCACGGAACCTTTGCCGGGGGACTGGGTCCGACCCATAGGCCTGCCTTCTTCCTCGTCGATTCGCTGCAGGCCTGCGAAGCCCTGGTTCCGAGGCCGGGGCTTCGTCTTTTTCGCCTCCGCCCCGCTTGGTAGAGCGGAGCTTGCTCCGCTGCAGTGCGCGCCCCGGCTAGGGGACTTCTTCGGCAAGAGCATCCTGGCAGGGCCGGATTCTATAAGAGCAGCGGAGCAAGCTCCGCTCTACAAGGCCTTGGCACCTCCACGCAAGATCTAGGGCTGCGCGCCCATCGCCCAGTCGGCCGCGTCCTCGGCATGGATACGCGCGGTGTCGAACAACGGTACCGACGCGTCGTCGTCGTTTACCAGCAGCGCAATCTCGGTACAGCCCAGGATCACGCCCTCGGCGCCCTGCTCGACCAGCGTCGCGATGGCTTGCCGGAAGAATGCGCGCGATTCCTCGCGGATCACGCCACGACACAGTTCGTCATAGATGACGGCATGAACGCGCCCCCGCGCGGCCGCATCCGGCACCAGCACCTGCAACCCGCTGCGCTCCAGCCGCTCGCGATAGAACGCCTGCTCCATGGTGAAGCGTGTACCCAGCAAGCCGACGCGGTGCAGCTCGGCGGCATGGATGCGGCGCGCGGTAGCGTCGGCGATGTGCAGGAGCGGGATCGACGTCGCCGCTTCGACCTGCGCCGCGACGCGATGCATGGTGTTCGTGCAGATCAGCAGCGCCTGCGCGCCCGCGCCCTGCAGGCGCACCGCAGCTTCGGCGAGAACGTCGCCGGCGGCATCCCACTCGCCGCGATGCTGCAAGGCCTCGATCTCGGCGAAGTCCACGCTGTAGAGCAGCAACTGGGCCGAATGTAGCCCACCCAGGCGCTCGCGCACGCGCTCGTTGAGCAGGCGGTAGTACGGCAGCGTGGATTCCCAGCTCATGCCGCCGAGCAGGCCGAGGGTGCGCATGCGAGCGAGTTCCGTGTGAGTCGGAGCTCAGGATACGGCGCCCGTAGCGGCTGCGATGCCCGACGCTGCGACACAGCGTTTGGCGCCGCGCGCGCCAGAGCAGCCTGCCGTCGGCAAGACGACGGCAGGCGATGCGGATTACTTCTTCTTCGGGATGTACAGATCAGTGATGGTGCCGTCGTAGACCTCGGCCGCCATGCCCACCGATTCGCTCAGGGTCGGATGCGGGTGGATGGTGGCGCCGATGTCGTGGACCTCGCAGCCCATCTCAATCGCGAGACCGATCTCGCTGATCAGATCACCCGCGTGCACGCCGACGATGCCGCCACCGATGATGCGGTGCGTGGCCTCGTCAAAGATCAACTTGGTGAAGCCTTCGGTTCGGCCGATGCCGATCGCGCGACCCGAGGCCGCCCACGGGAACTTGCCCACGCCGACCTTGAGGCCCTTGGCCTTGGCTTCGTTCTCGGTGACGCCGACCCAGGCGATTTCCGGATCGGTGTAGGCCACCGACGGAATCACCCGCGCTACCCACTCCTTCTTCTCGCCGGCGGCGACTTCCGCGGCGAGCCGGGCTTCGTGCGTGGCCTTGTGCGCCAGCATCGGCTGACCCACGAGGTCACCGATCGCGAAGATGTGCGGCACGTTGGTGCGCATCTGCCGATCGACCGGAATGAAGCCGCGATCGGTCACATTCACACCGGCCTTGTCGGCATCGAGCTTGCCGCCGTTGGGCGAACGCCCCACCGCGACCAGCACGCGATCGAACACCTGCGCCTCGATCGACGCCGGCTTTCCGGCCTCGGCGCTTTCGAACGAAACCTTGATTCCGCTCTTCTGCGCCTCGGTACCGTTGGCCTTGGTGCGCAGATGCACGGCGACGCCCTGCTTCTTCAGGCGATCGGCCAGCGGCTTGACCAGATCGAGATCCGCGCCCGGCATCAGCTGGTCCATGAATTCGACCACGGTGACTTCCGAACCCAGCGCGCGATACACCGTCGCCATTTCCAGGCCGATGATGCCGCCACCCACCACGAGCAGCTTCTTCGGCACGTCGGCGAGATCGAGCGCGTCGGTGGAATCCATTACGCGCTTGTCGTCCCACGGGAAGCCCGGGAGTTTCACTGCCTGAGAACCGGCCGCGATGATGCACTGCTCGAAGCGGATCAGCTGGGTGCCGTTCTTGCCCGCGACTTCGACTTCGTTCGGCGAGACGAACTTGCCCACGCCTTCGACCACGCGCACCTTGCGCTGCTTGGCCATGCCGGACAGGCCCTTGGTGAGCTGGCCGACGACTTTGTTCTTGTAGTCACGCAGCTTGTCGAGGGTGATCTTGGGCTTGCCAAAATCGATGCCGTAGTCGCTCGCGTGCGCGGCTTCATCGACCACCGCGGCGGCGTGCAACAGCGCCTTGGACGGAATGCAGCCGACATTGAGACACACGCCGCCGAGCGTGGCGTAGCGTTCGACCAGCACCGTATCCAGGCCGAGGTCGGCGGAGCGGAACGCGGCGGTGTAACCGCCCGGACCCGCACCGAGTACCAACATGCGGCATTCGACGTCGGCCTTGCGACCGGTGCCGGCGGCGGCGTGCGGTGCCTTGCTCGACGCTACTGGTGCTGGTGCGGATGGCGCTGGTTGCGCTGGCGCGGTCGCCGGCTTCTCGGCCTGCGGTGCAGCTGCCTGCGCGCCCGCTTCGGTCTCCAAGATCGCGACCACGCCGCCTTCGGACAGCTTGTCGCCGACCTTGACCTTGAGTTCCACGATCTTGCCGGACGCCGAGGCCGGCACCTCCATCGTCGCCTTGTCCGATTCCAGCGTGACCAGGCCCTGGTCCTTCTGGACGACATCGCCGACGGCGACCAGCACTTCGATCACCGGTACGTCGTCGTAACCACCAATGTCGGGAACCTTCAGTTCGATGTTGGCCATGGCCCTTCCGTCTAATGCCTGGTGCGCGGCTGTCGTGCAGCCGACGCGAAATGGTTTTACTGCGCCGCGCTCTTGCTCATCGCATCGAGCACGTTGCGCATGCGATCGAGCGACTTGCCGAGCTGGCGCCAGCGCTTCTCGCGCTTCTCATCGCCTTCGTCGCTGGCCTCGATCAGCAGGTCGATCTGGTCGCGCATCAACTCGCCCAGTTCGCAGGTCGGCTCCAGGCCGCTGACACGCAGGTCACCGGCGACGAACAGCCAGGTGTCCGTTTCACTGAAAGGCGCGACACTGCCCTCGGGCGCAGCCATCGACAGCGCGCGACGCCAGTCTTCAATGAAACGCGTGGCGACCGCAGCGGGAATTCCGACCTCGTGGAGCTCGGGTTCCTGGTTGGTGCGCAACTCGAGCTTGGTCGCGGTCCAGTAGTGCACGCGCTCATCGGCGATGGCGCGTCGCAGGACCCAGTCGCGACCGTCGGCGGCCGGAATCAGCATCACGCCGCTTTCCACACCGGTCTTCGGCAACAGGGTGACGCTCCAACCAGGCTGACTGCCGACGGCGAACAAGCGTTCCACCGCGCTCCCGTAATTCTCGGTGGCCGACGGCCAACCGCGTCCGAGCGACAGCTTGCAGGCGTCGTCGGCCCGGGCGATCGGCGCCAGCAGCAGCGCGGTAACCAGCAATGCCGCGCGCATCACAGCAGCACCCGGCGCATGTCGGCCAGCAGCTGGGCCAGGTAGGCCGTGAAGCGTGCCGCGGCGGCGCCATCGATCACGCGATGGTCGTAGCTCAGCGACAACGGCAGGATCAGGCGCGGCGCGAACTGCTTGCCGTCCCATACCGGGCGGATCGCCGATTTCGAGACGCCGAGGATCGCGACTTCCGGCGCATTCACGATCGGCGTGAACTTCGTGCCGCCGATACCACCGAGCGAGCTGATCGAGAAGCAGCCGCCCTGCATGTCGGCCGGGCCGAGCTTGCCGTCGCGCGCTTTCTTCGCCAGATCGCCGGTTTCCTGCGCGATCTGCAGCACGCCCTTCTTGTCGACGTCGCGCACGACCGGGACCACCAGGCCATTAGGCGTATCGGCGGCGAAACCGACGTGGAAGTACTTCTTCAGCGTGAGGTTCTCGCCCGAGGCATCGAGCGAGGAATTGAAGGTCGGATACTTCTGCAGCGCGGCGACCGAGGCCTTCATCAGGAAGGCGAGCATAGTCAGCTTGATGCCGCTCTTCTCGTTTTCCTTGTTGAGCGCGACACGCAGCTCTTCCAGGTCGGTGATGTCGGCATCGTCGTGCTGGGTGACGTGCGGGATCATCGCCCAGTTGCGCGCGAGGTTGGCGCCGGAAATCTTCTGGATGCGCGAGAGTTCGCGCGTTTCCACTTCGCCGAACTTGCTGAAGTCGACCTTCGGCCAGGGCAGCAGGTTCAAGCCACCACCGCCGGCAGCCGGCGCCGCGGACACGGCGCCGCCCTGCATCACCGACTTCACGAACCTCTGCACGTCTTCCTTGCCGATGCGGCCGCCGCGCTCGCTGCCGGACACCTGCATCAGGTCGACGCCGAGTTCGCGGGCGAACAGGCGCACCGCCGGACTGGCGTAGGGCACCTTGTCGGGCATCAGCTCATCCGCGGTGAACGCAACCGGCGGCGAGGAGGGGGCCGCCAGCTTGGGCGGGGCGGCTTCGGGGTCGATACCCGGACGGGTATCGAGCACCGGATGCGCCACGGCCTGCGCGGCGATCGCTTGTTGGGTGATCTTGTCGGCCTGCGCCGGGACTGCCACCGGTACGACCTTGGTGGCCGTTTCGGCGGCGATCGTCGTGGCTTGTGCGGCGACCGGTTCGGCGCGCGGCGGCTGAGCGGGAGCAGCGGCCCCGGCGGCTTCGATCAACGCGACCACGCTGCCTTCGGACAGCTTGTCGCCCACCTTGACCTTGAGCTCGCGCACGATCCCGGCGAACGGCGCCGGCACTTCCATCGTCGCCTTGTCGGACTCCAGCGTGACCAGGCCCTGGTCGGGTTTGACCGTATCGCCTACGGCGACCAGCAGTTCGATCACGGGCACGTCGTCGTAACCCCCGATATCGGGGACGCGTGCTTCCTTCAACTCAGCCATGGGGGCTCCGCAAAGCGCGAAAGCCGCTATTGTGGCCGCTGAGCGGGGGTACGCCAACCAGCAGACCCCGCCTGCGATATGACGCTTTTTGCATTCCCGGCATGAAGCAGGAGCGCGCACGACATACCGGAGCGCATTGTCCTGGCCCTGGATGACAGGGTCCGCAACCTCCGCTGGCTTCGTCCGCAACGGTCATCGGACCCCGTTGGCCTGAATGGGCCATTCACAAGGCCTTTCTTCCCTCGGGCTAGCCTGCCCCGCTAATACCCGCACCGGAGCTCCTGCGATGACCACGAAACTGGACAAGCCGATCCGCCGCGAAATCACGATCGAGGACAAGGCCTACACGCTGACCATCGATGGCGATGGCCTCAAGCTCGTCGAGAAGGGCCGCCGCAACGGCCAGGAACTGCGCTGGCGCGATCTGGTGGGCGGCGACACGGCCTTGAGCGCAGCCCTGGGCGCCAGCATCGGCGGCTGACCTGTCGCGACAACCGATCTCCGCGGGTGCTCGCTGGAACACATCGAAGTCGACCTCGACGACTTTCTTATGACCGGAGCGCCGCCGGCAGCGTCGCGCCTTCTGGCGCGAGCACTACCAGCGGCTGGACGAGCAACCGCAGCTTGTTGCTGAAAATCAGTCGCCGATGATGCGGAACCCGAACACGAAGCTGGCATCGGTGACGTGATTCACCGCGCCAGTCAGGTTCATCCGCACCGTCGTTTCCTGCTGGAAGAACGCCGCCGCCTGCGCATCGGTCAGCCCGTAACTGTCGACCAGGGCGCGCTTGGTCAAGAAGCCGGCGATGCACACCGCCGAGTCGCGGCTGCGCTGGGTGAAGGCGGCGCCCGGCGCCAGCGGCACTTCGTAGAACTCGGACGAAGTCATGCCGGTGTCGAGATGCCCGCCGAACGGCAGGCCGGTCATCGGGTTGATCAGGGCCGGGTCGTTCAGCACCGGGTTTTCGACGGTGAGCGTCGGGTTGTAGCGCAGCAGTGCGTTGACCGGCGAGGCGCCCGGATTCTCGAAGCGCGCCGTCACCAGTGGCGAGACCCAGTAGCACAGCAGCGACTTGGTCGCCTTGGGCGGCAGGCGGATGTGGGCCAGGTCGGTGAAGCTGAAGCTGGTGAACGCACCGGGCGTGATCACCTGACAGCCCGGACCGGTCCAGGTAGAACAGTCGGTAGTGAGCGCCGCGTTCATCTGGGTCACGCCCAGCCATTTCAGGTTGCGACCGAACGAATCCACGTCACCGACGTCCTCGACGGTGACGGCTTCGGCCGCGGCCGGCGAGACCCGCTTGCTCATGGTCAGCCCGCGCTTCATCTGTGGCGAGACCAGGTCGGCGGAACGGACGTCGACGGGATCGGGACGCTGCGGCGCCTGTCCTGCCTGCACGAATACGGCGGCAAGGGCCAGGCCCAGAGCGCCCGCGGTGACCAGTCCTGTCTTGCTCAGTACGGAATTCAAACGCATTTGCCGATGCCTCCTATGGCGTGATGGCACCGTGTAGTACGCAAACGCGCCGCCGCAGGGGACACCCGAACGGGTGAGCCGCTTGTTGAAAAAGCACCTGCCACAGTCAGGGGTGCTCGGCCTCCACATGCACGCGCTCACGCCGCAGCAGGTACAGGCCGCTGGCCACGATGATCGCGGCGCCCAGCCAGGTGACGCTGTCGGGCAACACGCCCCACAGCGTGGCATCGAGCAGCACGCCCCACACCAGCGCGGTGTATTCCAGCGGCGCGATCAGCGAGGCTTCGCCTAGACGGAAGGCTTCGGTGATCGTGTACTGCCCCAACGCACCTGCGATGCCGACGCCCACGATCACCCACAGGTCGGCGGCGCGAATCGGCGTCAATTCCGGCAGCGCGAGTAGCCCCGAGCCCAGCGCCATGAAGAACAGCACCCACACCATCAACGCCTGCGTGCTGTCGGTGCGCGCGATGATCCGCACGGTAATCGCCGAAACCGAATAGCCGAACGCGGCGATCAGCACCGCCAGCCCGGCCAGGCTCAGCACGCCCTCGCCCGTGGGCCGCAGCACCACCAGCACACCGAGCAGGCCGATGCCGATCGCGATCCAGCGTCGCGGGCCGACTTGTTCGCCGAGGAACGGCACCGACAGCGCCGTGATCATCAAAGGCGCGACGAAGAAGATCGAATACGCGGTCGACAGCGGCAGGCTGCGCAACGCGTAGACGAAGCCGGCCATCATCATGATCCCGAGCACGCCCCGCAGCAGATGCAACGACCAGCGCACGCGGAACAGCGGCCCGACGCCTCCCGTCCACAACGCCCACACCAGCACCAGCGGCAGCGAGGACGCGCCGCGGATCGCCGCGACCTGGAACGGCGGATAGTGCGCGCTGAGTGTCTTCAACCCCGCATCCATCAGGCAGAAGAGCAGCACCGCGGCCAGCATGTAGGCGATGGCGCGCACCGGATGTCGCTTGCTTTGATTCACTGCTTCAATTCCTCAAGGTGTCCGTGGCGATCACATGCGTCGCAGACGGCTGCGCAGGCCCCACGCATAGGCCAGGTAATAACCCAGCAACAGGCCACCAAATGTCAGCATGGTGCCCTGCTGCGACAACCACACCGCGTGCGAATCGGTTATCCACGCTTGCCGCATCCGATACATCCCGTAGGCGATACGCGACAGGACGAGCAGGGTCAGCGCCAGTATCAGCCAGCGATTGGGCGTGTAGAACAAACCCAGCGGCGTGCTTTCGAAGCGCGTCAGCGCCAGCCCCAACACGCCGACCACCACCCCGATCGCCAGGCCGCCGGCAGCGAACTGCAGCGCCGCCACGACCCAGTGTCCGGTCAGCCACGCACTGCACAGGAATATCACCGATGAGACCAGCAACGACCAAGCATTGATGGTGGCGACCCAACCCACGACGCGTCGCCGCGCGCGTCCACCGCGATAGCGCTGCCAGATCGCCAGCGGCAGCAACAGCAACCACAGCACCAGCAGCGCCACCACCAGCAACGGCAGCAGCACGAGCAGTGGCATCGGTCAGCCTCGCAGGGTCGCGAGGTCGATGACGAAGCGATAGCGCACGTCGGCCTTGAGCATGCGTTCGTACGCCTCGTTGACCTGCTCGATGCCGATCGTTTCGATGTCCGAAGCGATCCCGTGCTGCGCACAGAAGTCGAGCATCTCCTGGGTCTCGCGGATGCCGCCGATCAGCGAGCCGGCCAGGCTGCGTCGCTTGCCGATCAACGCGTACGCGGCGACAGGCGCGGGCTGCTCGGGGATGCCCAGCAGCACCATGGTGCCGTCGAGCCGCAGCAGACCGAGATAGAGGTTGTAGTCGTGTTCGGCCGACACGGTGTCGAGGATCAGATCGAAGCGGCGCGCGAGCTTCTTGAACGTGGTGGCGTCGCGGGTCGCGGCGAAGTCGTGCGCACCCAACGCCAGTGCATCGCTGCGCTTGGATTCGGAGCTGCTCAGCACGGTGACGCGCGCGCCCATCGCCCGCGCCAGCTTGACCGCCATATGACCGAGTCCGCCCAAGCCCACCACCGCGACTTCGCTACCCGGCTTGACCCCGAAGTGCTTCAGCGGCGAATAGGTGGTGATCCCGGCGCACAGCAGCGGCGCGGCGCGATCCAGCGGCAGCGACTCGGGGATGCGCAGCACGTAGTCCTCGTTGACCGTGATGCGCGTGGAATAGCCGCCATACGTCGGCTCCCGGGTTTCGCGTTCGCGCGAGTTGTACGTGCCGGTCATGCCCTGGTCGCAGTACTGCTCCTCGCCGGCCCGGCACGGTTCGCACTCGCGGCAGGAATCAATGAAACAACCCACGCCGACGGCCTGCCCGACCTGGAAGCGGGTGACCTGTACGCCGACTTCGGCGATGCGCCCGACGATCTCGTGGCCGGGGACCATCGGGAAGATGCTTCCGCCCCATTCGTCGCGGGCCTGATGGATGTCCGAGTGGCATACGCCGCAATACAGGATGTCGATCAGCACGTCGCGCGGACCCGGGGCGCGGCGTTCGATCGTAAAGGGGGCCAGGGGCGCGCCGGCAGTGGCGGCGGCATAGGCGGGCGTGCGGTGCATGGCGCGTCCTCGCGTAGGAGATACGACAGAAGCCGGCAGTCTATCGAGCGCAAACGCGGCTTGCGCTACCCTTGCGCCCCCGAAGCGCGCCGCCAAAGCGCAACGCACCATTCCACGGAGTCCCCCATGCCTTCCTTCGACGTCGTGTCCGAAGTCAACCCGCACGAGCTCACCAATGCCGTCGACCAGGCCAACCGCGAGCTTTCCACCCGCTTCGACTTCAAGGGCGTGGAGGCCAAGTTCGTGCTGGAAGACCAGGTAATCAACCAGTCCGCGCCGAGCGACTTCCAGCTCAAGCAGATGGAAGACATCCTGCGCGCGCGCCTGATCGCCCGCAGCATCGACGCGCGTTGTCTGGAATTCGGCGACGTCGAGACCAACCTCGCCGGCGCGCGGCAGAAAATCACCGTGAAACAGGGCATCGAGCGCGACCTGGCGAAGAAGATCCAGGGCGCGATCAAGGACGCCAAGCTGAAGGTGGAAAGCCAGATCAACGGCGACAAGCTGCGCGTGATCGGCAAGAAGCGCGACGACCTGCAGGCCGCGATCGCCCTGCTCAAGGCGGGCAACTACGAGCGTCCGCTGCAGTTCGACAACTTCCGCGACTGATCCACCGCGCTTGCGGCGGCACGCCACAGGAGACGGCGACATGGCGATCGAACTCGACCATCTGCTGGTGCCTTCGCGCGATCGCTTCGCCGCGGCCAAGCAACTGGCGGAATTGCTGGGCGTGCCGTGGTCGGAAGCCGGCGTCGGTCCGTTCTGCCCGGTGTTCGTCAATGCCGGGTTGACGCTGGATTTCGACCAGGCCGAAGGCGAGTTTCCGGTGCAGCATTATTGCTTCCGCGTCGACGACGCCGACTTCGACGCGATTCTCGGCCGCATCCGTGCGGCCGGCATCGCCTTCCGCAGCACGCCCCTCGGACCGACGGATAGCCAGATCAATACCTACGGCGGTGGACGCCTCGTGTATTGGAACCAGCCTGACGGTCACGTCTGGGAAATGCTCACCATCAGCTACGCCCGCCAGCCATGACCGAGTCGGAACCAATCGCCGCCACGCGCCGCTGGCTGGAACGCGCGGTGATCGGGCTGAACCTGTGCCCGTTCGCCAAGGCGGTGTATGTGAAGCAACAGGTGCGCTTCGTGCTGAGCGACGCAAACGACCCGCAGGACCTGCTGCAGCAGCTGCACGACGAACTGCTGTGGCTGCACGAAGTCGATCCGCAACAGACCGACACCACGCTGATCGTGCATCCGCAGGTGCTGACCGACTTCCTGGACTACAACGACTTCCTCGATCTCGCCGACGCGTTGATCGACGAGCTCGGGCTGGAAGGCGAGATCCAGATCGCCAGCTTCCACCCCGACTATCAATTCGCCGGCACGTCGTACGACGACGTCGGCAATTGCACCAACCGCGCCCCCTATCCCACGCTGCATCTGCTGCGCGAAGCCAGTGTCGAACGCGCGGTGGCGGCCTTTCCCGACCCCGACGCGATCGTGGAACGCAACCTCGCCACACTGGAGCAAATGGGCATCGAGGGCTGGCGCAAGCTGATGGATGGCTGAGCCCGTCGCGAAACGTCCTCGATAAGCGCTCAAACGAAAACGGCGGCCGATTGGCCGCCGTTTCGTCATGCCGTCATCGCAATACGCGGCACTCAGAAGCCCGCGGTGAAGTTCACGCCCGCGCCCCAGTCCGGGCTGCCTTCGCTCAGGCCCTTGGTGGCGTACAGCTGCATCTTGCTCTTGTCCGAAGTCGGGAACACATAGAAGCCGGTAACCTCACTGCGGTCGTCGGCGCCTTCCGAGGTCGGTTGCCGGTAGTCGTACATCGCACCGATGCTGTTGTCGCCCAGCTTGTGGCTGATGCCGAGGTTGGCATTGACCACCGAATCGACGTCGATGAAGTCGGAATCGCCGAGCATGGTGTAACCGACGCCGCCGAACAGCGTCGACGCCGCGCCCACGCTGCGATACACGTCGACCGCCGCACCGTAGTCGTTGGCGCCGGTGCCCAGGCCCTTGTCTTCATCGGCGGTGGCGACCTTGACGTTGCCGGTCAGGTCCACGGCCCAGTTGCCCTGCATCGGAATGGCATAGGTCGCCGACAGACGCAGGTCGCCGACACCCGAGGTCGTACCCGACGTCGGCGCGGTGGTTCCGCCGCCGGCACCGCCGCGACCACGGCCCTTCGGATTGAGATTGATCACGTTGCCCAGACCGGGCACGACATTGGCGTCGCCTTCGACGCGCAGCCAGGGCAGGCTGGCCTTGAACGTCCAGTCGCCGGTTTCGTACTTGGCGCTCAGCGGCACGGACAGGATCTTGGTCGTAGTGTCGCTGCCGTAATCGCCACTGCTGTAGTCGGCGCCGATGCCGAGGCTCGGGCCTTCGGCATGCACCACGCCTGCGGCGAGGAGCAGGGCCACGAATGCTGCGGAACGCTTCATCAACTTTTCCCTTGTTCTTGGAATGAATTCAAGCTGGATCGACACGACAACGGGCGCCATCGCGGCGCCCGTTGGAGTCAATCCGTCAGCGGGTCTTACGGACGACCGCCGCGCTCAGGCTTGGCCGGACGCTCGGGACGATCGATCTTGGCCGGGCGATCGACCTTGGCGATGCGCTCGACCTTCTCCGGCTTTCCGGTGACGCGATCGGCCTTGGCGGTGTGATCGGGCTTGTGCTCGACCGAATTGCCGCGGGTTTCGTGCGTGACCTTGGTACTGCCCTTGGCAGACTTGTCGCCGGCAACCGCGGCGGTGGTGCCCGCTTCCGTATCGGCATCGGCGTAGCGACCGCTCTTGACCGCACCCAGGCTCTTGAAGCCGAGTCCCTTGGCGATCTGGCCCCAGCCCATGCCATCGGCGCGCATGGCGAGGATGCCGCCGTCGTAGGTGGTGGTCGTGGTCGTCGTGCCGTCGGGGTTGGTCACGGTCGTGGTGGTCGCCTTGCCGAGCAGCGCCTCGTCGAAGGTGCCGGCTTTGCCGCCATCGACGAGCGCCTGGGCCAGGCCCAGCGAGTGGTCGACTTCGCCCCAGCCCATCGGGCCGTTTTCGTTGGCGACCACGGTCTCCACGGTCACCGTTTCCATCTTTGGCGTGCCGTCCGGATTGGTGGCGAGCGTGCCGTCGGGATTCTTCGCCTGCTGCGTCACGGTGCTGGTGACGGTGAAATCGCCACCGGTGCGCAGTGCGGTGACCGCTTCGCCCGCGGCGGTTTCATCGCCCGCGAACAACGTGTTGGCGTAAGCATCGACCAGGCGATCCTTGGGGACGCCGGCATCGGTTTCGGTGGTGGTGTCCGGCGGAGCGTCCTGGGCGAACGCCGGGGTAGCGGCGAACATCGCCGCGGCGAGCGCGGTGAACAGCAGGGTGTTCCTGGCAGTCATTGCACGATCCTCTCTCAGTGTTTTCGAAGCCGGCCCGAAGACCGGCACGGGCCAGATGCTAGGCGGAGGAAGATCGATGACAACGACCGTTCAGGCTCGTATTCAGGCCGGATTTCGGAAAACGTTGGCGCCGCGTGATGGGCACCTCAGTTCACGCCCTTTGAGCCTCGAAATACGCCATCGAGAAGCGTGAGCGAGCGCACGCGCGCGTTGCGAAACGGCGACGTTCGTTGTGAACGCGACGTGCAGAACTGCGCAACGACTCAGGCTGCAAACAGCTGCCGGCGATCGGTTTCGTTCAGCACGCGCCATTGCCCGGCCGGCAGATCGTCCAGGCCGAGTCCACCGATCCGGCTGCGGTGCAACGAGTCCACATGATTGCCTACGGCGGCGAACATGCGTCGCACCTGGTGATAGCGGCCTTCGGTCAGCGTCAATCGCGCCAGGCGTGGTTGCACCGATTCCAGTTGCGCCGGAGCTAGCGGCGTTGTTTCCGACTCGAGCATCAGCGTGCCACTGGCGAACACTTCGCCTTCGTCGCCGCGTAGATCGCTCGCCAGCGTGGCTTCGTACACCTTGGGCAGGTGCGTCTTCGGCGAGACGATGCGATGCAGCAGCGTGCCGTCGTCGGTCAGCAGCAGCAGGCCGCTAGTGTCGCGATCGAGCCGGCCGACGGTCGACAACAACGGCGAGCGCAGGCGGAAGCGCGAAGGCAGCAGGTCGTACACGATCCGGCCCGGATCCTTGGTCGAACAGGTGTAGCCGACCGGCTTGTGCAGCATCAGCAACAAGCCGGGCGGCGGATCCAGCGGCTCGCCCTCGATGCGGATAGCGTCGTGCGCGACCTGATCGTCGGCGTACAGCACCTCGCCCTGCGCGTCGGTGATCATTCCGGCGCGAAACATCGCGGTGACTTGTTTGCGGCTGCCGTAGCCGAGGTTGGCGATGTGTTTGAGGAGTTTCATTTCTTTGAAATCGGGAAAGCGTCGGATATTTGATGTTGTAAGCCGCCCGCGCGGCATCGTTTGTGCCGCTGCATCAGGTTGGTCGCGGGCGGGCTTCGAACACCTTGAAGCCCTTATCCTGAGCGACGGTGCGCACGCTGCCGAAGTGCGTGGCCAGCTCCGCTTCGTAGGGTAGATGGCGGTTGGCCACCAGCCACAGACGTCCGCCCGGTCGCAACGCGTCGGCGGCGACGGCAATGAAGCGACGCCCAATGTCCGGACGATCGGCGCGACCCTGTGCATGGAACGGCGGATTGCTCACGATCACGTCGAAGCGCTTGCCCAGGCCGCTGGTGACGTCGTGCCAGTGGAACTGCAGCGCGCGATCGCTGCCGGCCAGATTCACGCGCGCCAGCTCCAGGGCGCGATGCTCGGCTTCGTAAAGATCCATCGCATCGATGCGTGGACAACGGGCAAGCAATTCCGAAGCGAGGTAGCCGTAGCCCGCACCCAGATCGGCCGCGGCGCCGCGCAGGTCCGCGGGCAGGTGCGCGGCCAGCAGCGCCGACGCCGCGTCGATCCGATCCCAGGCGAACACCCCCGGGCGGCTGACGAATCGGCCGTCGGCGATCGGTCGCGGTGCGTCCAGTTGTCGCCATTCCTCGAGCAACGCCGCATCGGCGACGCCGTGCAGCGACGCGGTCCAAAACGCGCGGCACTTGTTCTTTGACAGTTGCCCCAGGGGTCCAGCAAGCCGGGCCAGATCGGCTTCGCCGGATTTGGCGCCCTCGTCGTTGCGCACGCAGGCGAGCACACGCCCCCCCGGAGCGGTGCGTGCGATCGCGCGTGCGTACAGCGCGCGCGCCTCGTCGCGCTGGCGCGGCGGCAGCACCATCACCAAGGGATAGCGCGTCGTCTCCGTTTCGTCCGCCAGCGACAGGCCCGAGCGCTGCAAGGCATCGGCCTCTGGCTTGAAACTCTGTTCGCACACCAGCCCCGGCAATGCGCGCTGATGCAGCGGCCAGCCTCCGCGCGCGCGCAGGAACAGCGCCCCACCCTCGCCCGGCCAGGAGAGCGGGCCGTCCAGCAGCGGCAGCAGCAAAGTTTCCAGGGCGGAATCGGGAGTGTCGTACACGCGAGTTTGAACGGATGAACCAGCGCGAATTCTACGATGCGGCATCGCGACCGCGCCCATTAACGCCGGAGCAACGCCCCCGCGCGCATGATGCGAGCCTGTCCTACCCATGGGAGATTTCAGGATGCGCGCCCTCTTCATTGGTGGTTCCGTGGACAACAGCGAGCTCGATCTGGCAACCGAACGACCGCCCCTGCACTACCCCGAAAACACCGGCGGCGGCCAGGCGCGCTATCGCCTGCACCATGTCGGCGTGCGCGATGAAGGCGACATCGCGTATGTGGTCTACGCGGCCCCGGACCTGGCCGATGAAGTCGTCAGCAACATCAGCGACGAGCGCGACTATCCGCGTCGCTTCCACGCCACACCGGCGCTGGTGGCACGCTGATTGCAACTGACGTTTCTTGTCGGCAGGTGTGGCCCGTTGCCGGGTCGGCCGGTGGGTAACTAGACTGCCCGCATCCGTGCAAAGGAGAGTTGCAATGCGCGTGCAGGCAGCGATGCTTCCCGTGGCAAGGACGTACGGTCTCCTCATGCTGCTGGCATTGGCCGGCTGCGGCGGTGGTGGTGGAGGTTCCTCGAACAATCCTCCTGCGCCTCCGCCGCCCCCTCCTCCTCCGCCGCCCGTCACGGACGCGCAATACCCCGCATCCGGCCCATCGACGTTCACGCTCAACTGCGATGGCGGCGGTGGCACCGGCACGGTATTCCAGAACGCCGAAGTCGAACCCTACGTCGCCGTCGATCCCGGCAATTCCGCCAATCTGATCGGCGTGTGGCAACAGGATCGCTGGTCGAATGGCTCCTCGCGCGGACTGATGAGCGCGCACTCCGGCGATGGCGGTCAAACCTGGTCGCGCATACCGCTACCGGTATCGCTGTGCGGCGGCGGCACGTTCGCCAACGGAGCCGACTACGCACGCGCGACCGATCCCTGGGTGACGTTCGCGCCGGACGGCACCGCCTTCGCGATGGGGCTGGCCAGCACAGGCGGCACGTTCCAGGCCGGCTCGGTGAACGCGATGCTGGTGGTGCGGTCCGTCGATCGCGGCCACAACTGGGGCACGCCCATCACCCTGATCCGCGACGGGGCCGGCTTCTTCAACGACAAGAACACCATCACCGCCGATCCGTTCGCCCCCGCCTTCGTCTATGCCACCTGGGACCGCCTGGTCGCGGGCGATGCCGGCGGCCCGAGCTACTTCGCGCGCACCACCAATGGCGGCACGACCTGGGAGGCGGCGCGACCGATCTACGATCCCGGTCCGTCCAGCCAGACCCTGGGCAACGTGATCGTGGTGGCGCCCAATGGCACCCTGATCAATCTGTTCACCCAGATCGACCGCGTTTCGGCGACCACCACCCAGAGCCATCTGGATGTGATCCGCTCCTTCGATCGCGGCGCCACCTGGACTCCGCCGGTACGCATCGCCGATCTGCTCGCGGTGGGCACGCGCAATCCGCAGAACAACGTGCCGGTGCGCGACGGTGCGGATCTGGCCCAGATCGCCGTCGGTCCCAGCGGCCACCTGTTCGTCGTGTGGCAGGACTCGCGTTTCAACAATGGCGCGTTCGATTCGATCGCGATTTCACGCTCGACCGACAACGGTGCGACCTGGTCGGCTCCATCGCGGGTGAGCCGGGCCGGCGTCGCGGCATTCACCCCCGCGGTGCACGTGCGCGCCAACGGCGATGTGGGCGTCACCTACTACGATCTGCGCAACGACACCGGGGCGGCGAGTCTGCTGACCGATTACTGGCTGGCGAAATCCTCGGATGGCGGCGTGACGTGGACGGAAACGCGCGTCGCCGTATCCTTCGACCTGACCACGGCGCCGCAGGCCGGCGGTGCTTACTTCCTCGGCGACTACCAGGCACTGGCCAGCCGCAGCAACGTGTTTGTGCCCTTTTTCGTGAAGACCACGGGCGATCTGACCAATCGCACCGACGTCTTTGCCGCGCCCGCGATCTCGGTAACCGCCGCGGCATCGGTGCCGCAGCTCATGCGCGACACCGAGATCCGGCAGCGCGCTGTGCCGCGCGGGTTCCGCGTGTCTGCGCGACTGCAGGCCGCTGTCAGCCGCCGGGTGGAACGCAACATGCGCTGGCGCGTCCCGCAATGGGGCGTGGCGACCATGCGCGCGCCAGTCACGCCGCCGCCGCAATGAGCACGGCGAGTTGAGCCGCCGCAACGAGCAAGGGCGACCCGAGGGCCGCCCTTGCTTCAACGCAACCCGCAGCGGCGATCAGTCGCCGACGAAACGGACGGCGTAGGAAACGCTGGCAACGACACTTGGCGTGCGAACACGTTCATGTTCAACCGGATCGTGGTCGGCTTGTCGAAGAATGCCTTCGCCTGCGCATCGCTCAAGCCATAGAACTCCACCAGCGACCGCTTGTTGAGATAGCCACCGATGCAGGTCCGGGTCGAGGTGAGACGCTGCGGCTCCTGCTCGCCGCTATCGAGCAGATCGGAGACCTGGCTGCTGCTCGCAAAGACGTCGAGCTTGCCGTTCAGCGGCAGGCCGGTTTCGGGATCAACCAGACCAGGCGCGTTGAGCACCTCGTTCTCGACAGTGATCGAAGGCTGCATCGACAGGCGCGCCACGACATTGTCGGAGCCGGTGAAGTTGCTCAGCGTCGCACCGATGGTCGGCGTCAGCCAATGGCACAGCATGGAGTTGGTGCTGCGCGCAGGCAGGGTCATATGGGCCACATCGCGGAATTCACCGAACTGCACGCCCGGGGCGGCAGGGTCGACCTGCATGCACAGACGGTCCGGATCCTCGCCCGGTTGCAGCGTGCAATCGTTGCGCATGACCAGCAGCTTGCTGGACGCCAGGCCCAGCCAACGCACCTGACGCCCGAAGGAGTCCGCATCACCGACATCCAGCGTGGCCTCGCGGGCCGATTGCAGCGCCAGGCGCTTTTCGAAGCGGGCTTCTTCCCGCTCGGCCGCGGACGGCTTGCGACCGTCGATCATCGATCCCAGCTGCTCCTTGTCCGAATTCGCTTCTCCCACGCCATTGCCATTCATCGCCCAGGCAGCCGCGCCAACGACTGTCATGAGCGCCATCGCCATTGCACCCAACTTCCGCATGTATATCCCCTTCCGCTGTAACCGGTTGTGGTGGTTTGCATCGACGCTTCGTGCGTCGAAAACGAGCGTCGATGCGTTCGCACGGACTGCGACTGCGCATCACGACCGCTTGTCGGAGAAAGTGTTGCAAGTTGCGGAACACGCGTGTACGGTGCGCGGCCTTCGCCAATGCGGCGATTTTTTCAACGACGAATTCCATGAAGCCCACCTTCCACATCGCCAACCCGACTGCGCTGCGGCCTTACGGCCACGGCTCGGCCGCGTGCGGCCTGCCGCGCGACGAACGCGCGCAGAAGGGTTTCATCCACCACGACTGATCTCGCTTGCGGAGATCGGTCACCCCGATCTCCCGAGGCAATCGCGAACGCCCTCGGGTTCACACCCGGGGGCGTTTTGTTTTTGGCCGTTCGCGAAGGGATTTTTCAAGCTTTATCGCGATTGCATCGCGCTCCCGAAGCATCCGGACATGCTGGTCCGAGGCAGGGAAACCGCGAAGCGCATCGATGCGCTGTGCCTGGATGCTTCGGCACGGGCGGCCAGCGGATGCACTCGCGCACGAATTGGCCTCTTCGACGAGAGGTCAATGCGGAACATCGTTCGAACGGTTCACAGCGGTACGGGTTCGCAACGCCCGTCCGGTGCGCGCGGCATTGCCGTGGCGTATGCCGGGGATCGGGAGAAGGTGTTTCGCGATGGAGACGGTAGCTCAGAGGCAGAGCGCCGGCGCGAGCCGGAGGCCGCGGGTTCGAGTCCCGTTCGTTTCACCACTGGATAGCTCAGATGGGTAGAGCACCGAACCAAAACTTCGGCTGTCGCGGGTTCGAGTCCCGCTCCAAAACGACCTGATAAGTCGTTACTCGGGCGAAAGCCCAATCAGGAAACGCCCCGTGCGGTGTTTCGCCAGGCGTCGCACCTCGTGTGCAACGTGCAACGAATACCGCAGCGGTGAAGTCACCGGGCCTGCGTCCTCGAGGCAAGCCGGCGATTGCATCAAGCGCAGCCGCGGCAATCCATCGCCGCGACTTCGCGACTCGCGATCGTCGTCGTGCGGACAGCGCGCGATGCTCCGCGACTTCGGCGTCAGGGGCGTTTCCACTTTTTCGCCCCTTCCCTTTGGCCGCAGGCCAAGGGGAGGGTTGGGGAGGGGTGCTTTTGTTTTGTTTTTCGCATTTGAGTGCAACTGCAAAAGCACCCCTCCCGACCTCCCCCTGCGCTTCGCGCAAGGGGAGGAGAAAGACGCGAGAACCGATCCATCGCGCGCCATCAAGCGGATCGGACCACCATAGCCAACCAAGGAGAACTTCCAATGTTCTGGACCAAGAGGGTCGTGATCGGAGACGGCGAGCGCGGCCTGGTGTATCGCAACCGTCAATTTGCAGGCGTGCTGGCGCCGGGCGTGTATCGCAGGTTCGATCCGCTCGCGCGCATCTACGTCAGCGTGCACAACATCGCCAAGCCGGAATACACCGGCAGCGATACCGACGTACTGGTGAGCGCACTCGGCGCGAAGCTGGACGAGAGTTTCGTCCTGGTCAACCTCAGCGTGAACGAGGTCGGCCTCGTGCTCAAGAACGGCAAGCTCGAGGATGTGCTCGCCCCGGGTACGCGCAAGCTGTACTGGAAGGGCCTCGTCGATGTCGATGTGCAGACCGTGTCGCTCGCGGACGGCCTCGAAGTCGAAGCCGGCGTGGTCAAGCGTCTGCGTCAGCTCGGCGTGCTCGAGCGCATCACCGTGTCGCTGATCGTGCCGGAGGAGACCGCGGGTCTGTTGTTCATCGACGGCAAGCTGGTGCGCACGCTCGCGCCGGGCGCCTACGCCTTCTGGAACTTCCAGAAGAACGTGAGCGTCGAGATGGTCGAGCTGCGCGTGCAGTCGCTGGAAGTCTCGGGCCAGGAGCTGTTGACCCGCGACAAGGTGAGCCTGCGTGTGAACCTGGCCGCGAGCATCCGCGTCACCGACCCGGTGGCCGCGCGTACCAAGGTCGCCAAGTACGGCGACTACGTGTATCGCGAGCTGCAGTTCGGCCTGCGTAAGGCGATCTCGGTCAAGACGCTGGACGAACTGCTCGGCGACAAGGCTTCGCTCGACGCCGACATCTTCGGCTACGTGCGCGGTCGCGTGGACGACCTGGGCATCGAGGTGCTCGGCGTCGGCGTCAAGGACGTGATCCTGCCGGGCGAGATGAAGGACATCCTCAACAGTGTGGTGCAGGCGGAGAAGGCGGCCCAGGCCAACGTGATCCGTCGTCGCGAGGAGGCGAACGCCACGCGTTCCCTGCTCAACACCGCCAAGCTGATCGAGGAGAGCCCGGTGCTGATGCGTTTGAAGGAGCTGGAGGCTCTGGAGAAGGTCACCGAGAAGATCGACAAGCTCACCGTGTTCGGCGGCCTGGATGGCGTCATGAAGCAGCTGGTCAGTTTGAAGCAGTAATCTTCGCGTGGCGAATGGATTCGCCGCGCGGAGTCTTTCACTGAAAGGATTCCAAAATGAACATGCAACACGAATACGAATTCCTCCATGCCGAGGGCAGCACCACGCCCATCAAGGGCTGGGTGCACGGCGTCCCGGTCGAGGACAAGGCGCGGCAGCAGCTGCAGAACATCGCCACGTTGCCGTTCGTCGGCCCGTGGGTCGCGGTGATGCCCGACGTTCACCTGGGTATCGGTGCCACCGTGGGTTCGGTCGTGCCGACCAAGGGCGCGATCATTCCGGCGGCGGTCGGCGTCGACATCGGCTGCGGCATGGCCGCGGTGCGGACCACGCTCACCGCCAACGATCTGCCCGACGATCTGGCACTACTGCGCAACTCGATCGAACGTTCCGTTCCGGTCGGCAACGGCCCGGGCGGCGACCATCGCCGCATTCCCGACAGCATCGAAACGAAGCTGGCGCAGTCGGAACTGATGGCGCGACTCGCGGTGATCCGCGACAAGCATCCGAAGATCCGTCCGGACAAGGTCGACAAGCAGGCCGGCACGCTCGGCGGCGGCAACCACTTCATCGAGATATGCCTCGACGAGAGCGATCGCGTGTGGGTGATGCTGCACTCGGGCTCGCGCGGTACCGGCAACATGATCGGTACCTACTTCATCGAGCTCGCGCGCAAACAGCTGGAGAAGCGCGTGCTCGGCTTCCATCTGCCGGACCGGGATCTCGCGTTCTTCCTCGAAGACGAGCCGCTGTTCGGCGACTACGTCGAGGCGGTGTCATGGGCGCAGGACTACGCCCGGGTCAACCGCGAGTCGATGATGGCGCGGGTGCTGCACGAGATGCGTCATCGCCTGCCGAAGTTCCAGCTCGACAGGGAAGCGGTGAACTGCCACCACAACTATGTCCAGCGCGAGGACCACTTCGGTGAGTCGTTGCTGGTCACGCGCAAAGGAGCGGTCAGCGCGCGTGAGGGCGAGCTCGGCATCATCCCGGGCAGCATGGGCGCGCGCAGCTACATCGTGCGCGGCAAGGGCAACGCGGATAGCTTCCACAGCTGCAGCCACGGCGCCGGCCGCGTGATGAGCCGTACCGCCGCGCGTGCGCAGATCACGCTGAAGCAGCACCGCGAGGCTACCGCCCATGTCGAATGCCGCAAGGACGCGGGCGTGATTGACGAGTCGCCGGCCGCATACAAGGACATCGATGCGGTGATGGCGGCGCAGAGCGATCTCGTCGAGATCGTGCATACGCTTCGGCAGGTGGTGTGCATCAAGGGGTGAGATACGTGCACCGCTTGGTAACTTGTCCCTCTCCCCGCAACGCGGGGAGAGGGTGCCCGAAGGGCGGGTGAGGGGCGCGAGCACAGCGAGCTGCTCTTGCTCTTGCTCTTGGGAAGCAAAGCAGCTCGCTGCGCTCGCCTCCCCTCATACACCCTTCCCTCCGCGGGCTATCGCCCGCTACGACCTTCTCCCCGCAAGCGGGGAGAAGGATTCGCATCAGCAGGCATCTTCCTTATTCGATGCGATCCAGCATCGCAAAACTCTCCCCCATCGGCACACCGTCGTGCCCGAAGCGACGCTCGGCAAACACGATCGCCTCCGCTTCGACCAGCACCACCGTGCTGCAACGCGTGCCATAACGTTCGCCACGCACGAACGGCGGCGACAGCCAACGCTCCATTTCCAGGCCGACGCCCGTATCCGGCAGCGCCGCATCCGGCGCCGGCAACGTGTCCGCCAATGCGGTGAACAACGGCTCCAGCGAGGCGGCGTCGACGTCTCGCGACGAGGCCGGCGATTCCAGCCAACTACGCAACGCGCGCGTGGCATGACCACTCTTCGGCCAGGGCGCATCGAAGGCACCGTTCGACATCGCATGCACGCCCGGCACCACCGGGTGGGATTCCGCTTGGGGATGATTGGTGGCGAACATCAGCGCCGCGCCGTCCCAGCTAAGCAGGTTGTAACGGCCGTGCTCGGCGGCGATCGGCGCCAGCCGGGTCACGAATTCGTCCGCATCGTCACCGCCGCGCACGAAGTCGCGCACCAGCGCCCCGCGCGAACGCGGCGCGGCCTCCGGATTGCGCCCCGCCCGCACATTGGTCACCGCCGCCAATCGGCCGCGCGTGCAGACCTGCAGCCAGCTGCCGCCAGCCTGCAGATCGCGGCCGCCGTACACATCGGGCGCGTCGGGATCGAAGCCGGCAGGCGCGGCGGGGCGCGCGTGGAATTCGTCGCGGTTGGCGATCAGCGCCAACGCGTAACGGGGATGGTGTTGCCAAGCGACGGCGATCAGGCACATGCGCGCATCATAGGCGCGCACTGCCGCGGCGGCGTGCTGCCGGTGGCACACTGTAGGCATGACGGTCTATGTCGACGATGCCGTGCATCCCTGGCGGGGCCATCGCTGGGCGCACCTGATGGCGGACACGCTGGAAGAGCTGCATGCGATGGCGGCCCGCCTGGGTATTCCGCGCCGCGCCTTCCAGAACAAGACCAGCGGTGCGCATTACGACGTGACCACCGAAACCCGCGCGCTGGCGATCAGCTACGGCGTCACGCCCATCTCGCGCCATACGGATCGCGCCCTGGTGAAGGCGGTGATCGCTCGCGCCAAGGCACAGGGCAACGGCGAGGCGCCATAGCGCAGCGAGCTAGCGCTCCAGCAACGTGCGGAGCACCGGCAGCGTGGTGACGTCGTCGACACTCTTGAAACCGGCGATGGCTTCGCGCACGTCCGACAGCATCGACGGGGTTTCGGCCTGCACCAACACCAGCATGTCGGTCTCGCCCGCCACGCTGTGACAGGCCTGCACCTGCGGCAGCGCCTCCAGCTGCGGCATCACGTCATCGCAACTGAAGCCATCCGCGTAGCGCAGCAGCAACCATGCGCGCAATGGCTCGCCACCGCTGCCCAGGCGCACCGTGTACTGGGCGATCACGCCGCTGCCTTCCAGCCGCGCAATCCGCTCCTGCACGGCGCTGCGCGACAGGCCAACGGTCTTGGCCAGCTGCACCGTCGACAGTCGCGCGTTGTCCTGCAGCAGCGCGATCAGGCGGCGGTCGATGTCGTCGAGTTTCTTCATCGCGCGAATTATGCCGCCACTATGTCGGCGGGACCGGCAGATTGCCGGGTTGAGACCGGCGTACATGGACTCGCACAGTGAACATCCCTCCCCGCTCGACGGATTTCGTGATGCAACTCGATGCCCTCACCGCGCTCATTCCCATCGATGTCCAGCAGGCCTTCGATCACGCGCCCTGGCCGCCGCGCAACAACCCGGACATGGAAGCCAACGGCCTGCGCCTGCTCGATGCCTGGCGTGCCAGCGGCCGCGCCCTGATCCACGTCAACCATGCCTCGGTCGTTCCGGGATCGACACTCGCGGCGACGCATCCCGGCCATGCATTTCGCCCCGGCTATGCGCCGCAGGCGGGCGAGCCACTGGTCACCAAGTCGGTCAACGCCGCCTTCATCGGCACCGACCTCGACCTGCGCCTGCGCCGCCTGGGCGTGACCAGCGTGGTCCTGTTCGGCATCAGCACCGATATGTGCGTGTCGACGACCGCACGCGTCGCCGCCAACCTCGGCTACCGAACGATCGTGGTCGGCGATGCCTGTTTCTGCTTCGACCAGCCCGACGGCGAGGGCGGCGTGATCCCGGCCACGCAGATCCATCGCGCCCACCTGGCGACGCTGCGCGCCGAATTCGCGGAGGTGGTCGATACCGCCCAGCTCGTCGGCGCACTGGCGCGCCCGCAGCTGCAGGCCGCGGGCTGAGCCAGCGGGCCAATCGACGCGATTTCCGCTCGCACCGGGGGGCGCCTACAATGCGCCCCTCACGCAATTCCGCGAGCCCGATCATGTCCGACACCCCGCCCGACCACCTGTCCAACGACCCGCGCAGCAAGTTCTACGACGAATCCGTGCTCGAACGCGGGATAGGCATCCGCTTCAACGGCGTGGAGCGCCATAACGTCGAGGAATACTGCATCAGCGAGGGCTGGGTGAGGCTGCCGGTCGGCAAGGCGCTGGACCGCCGCGGCCAGCCGATGACGATGAAGGTGAAGGGCACGGTCGAGGCGTGGTTCCTGACGCCGACGGCGGAAGGCGAGGAATAAGAAAAAAGGCGGGCCTGGCCCGCCTTTTCTTTTGCGTGCGTCGCAAGGCTATGCCTTGAGCTTGTACCCGGTGCGGAAAATCCACGCGATCAACGCCATGCACAACGCGAGGAACCCCAGGATCGCCGCCGTGCTCACCGCGATGTTGACGTCGCTGACCCCGTAGAAACTCCAGCGCATCCCACTGATCAGGTAGACCACCGGATTGAACAGCGCGACCTTCTGCCACAGCGGCGGCAGCATGGTGATCGAATAGAACGCGCCCCCCAGGAAGGTCAGCGGCGTCAGCACCAGCAGCGGAATCACCTGCAGCTTCTGGAAGCTGTCGGCCCAGATGCCGATGATGAAGCCGAACAGACTGAAGCTCAGTGCGGTCAGGACCAGGAAGCACAACATCCACACTGGATGCGCGACGTCGTACGACACGAAGAAGCGCGCGGTGACCAGGATCAGCGAGCCCAGCATCAGCGACTTCGTCGCCGCGGCGCCGACATAGCCAAGCAGGATCTCGGTGGTCGAGACCGGTGCCGAGAGTAGTTCGTAGATCGTGCCAGACCACTTCGGCAGGTAGATGCCGAACGAGGCATTGGACACGCTTTCGTTGAGCAGCGACAGCATCACCAGGCCGGGAATGATGAAGGCGCCGTAGCCGACACCATCGATGTGACCCATGCGCGAGCCGATCGCCGCGCCGAACACGATGAAGTACAGCGACGTCGACAGTACCGGCGAGAGGATCGACTCCAGCAGCGTGCGGAAGGTGCGTGCCATTTCGAAGCGGTAGATCGCGCGGACGGCGTGTGTGTTCATGCGCGGCCTCCATTGCGATGGACCAGGCTCACGAAGATCTCTTCGAGCGAACTTTCGCTGGAGTGCAGATCCTTGAAGTCGATGCCCTGCTCGTTCAGGCGTCGCATCAGCGGGGCGATGCCGGTCTGTTCGCGCTGGGTGTCGAAGGTATAGACCAGGGCATGTCCCTCGTCGGCGAGCTCCAGGCCAAACTCGGCCAGTGCGTCGGGTACAGCCGCCAACGACTCCTGCAACTGCAGGGTCAACTGCTTCTTGCCCAGCTTGCGCATCAGCACGTGCTTGTCCTCGACCACGATCAGCTCGCCGTTGCTGATGACGCCGATGCGGTCGGCCATCTCCTCGGCTTCCTCGATGTAGTGCGTGGTGAGGATGATGGTGACGCCGCTCTCGCGCAGGGTGCGCACCATCTGCCACATGTCGCGGCGCAGCTCGACGTCGACACCGGCGGTGGGTTCGTCGAGAAACAGGATCTGCGGCTCGTGCGCCAAGGCCTTGGCGATCAGCACGCGCCGCTTCATGCCGCCCGACAGCGTCATGATCTTGCTGTCCTTCTTGTCCCACAGCGACAGGTCGCGCAACACCTTCTCCAGATACGCGGGATTGGGCGCCTTGCCGAACAGGCCGCGGCTGAAGCTCACCGTCGCCCACACGGTCTCGAACGCGTCGGTCGAGAGTTCCTGCGGCACCAGTCCGATCTTCGAACGCGCCGCGCGGTAGTCGCGCACGATGTCGTGACCGTCGGCGAGCACCGTGCCGCTGCTCGCATTCACGATGCCGCAGACGATGCTGATCAGCGTGGTCTTGCCGGCGCCATTTGGGCCGAGCAGCGCGAAGATTTCACCGCGACGGATGTCGAGGTCGACGTGCTTGAGCGCGACGTGTCCCGACGCGTAGGTCTTGCTGATCTGGCGGATGGAGATGATCGGTTCCATGTCTCAGGCCTCGACCTGTCGCGATGCGGCCGCGTCCTGTGTACCCAGCTGCTCCAGCGCACGAATCACCTCCGGCCAGGCCGTGCTGAGCGGGTCGATCAGGGCGAAGTGCCCGCATTGGAGTTCGCTCAGGGCCACCGTCGGATGTGCGGCGTAGTAAGCCTGCGACACGCGCAAGGGCACCACCGCATCGGCGTCCCCGTGCAGGAGCATCGTCGGCATGGCCGGTGTCGGCTGCCGTTGTGGGTCGAGATCTTCGCGACGTGTCGGTTCGCTGCCGAGATAGGCGAATACCGCACCGTTGCCCAATCCCAGCGTATGCGCCAACTGCAGGTTCGCCGCAGGCGCCAGCGCTAGCACACCATGCAGCGATGCCGGCGCGCGAACCCCGGCCAGCAGCGCCAGGTGTCCGCCCGCCGAGTGGCCGATCACCACCATACGACCGTCGTGGTGCGTGGTCAGTGCCGGCAGCCGTTCGAGCGCACGCATCACGTCGTCGACACTGGCATCCGGCTGCCCGGGAATGCGTCGGTAACCGATCGCGGCCACCGTCCAGCCCGCGGCAGCCAGCGCGGTGGCCATCGGCCCGGTCTGGTCGCGACCGTACTGCGGTCGCCAGAAGCCGCCATGGACGATGACCAGCAGCGGTCGCGTCGCGGCATCGGATGCGCCCACGCGCAGGTCCGCTTGCTGGTCCGAGTGCTCGCCATACGCGACGACTAAATCGGGCGCGGGCGCGGAGCGGGTCAGTACGGACTCGTCTTCGGTCATGGCGTCATTCGCAGGGGATCGTTCGGGGGATTGTGCGGCACGCGCGCTCAGCCCATCTCGCCCAGGCGGCGTACGCTGCGTTGCGGCTCTTCCTGCCGGGTCAGCCGGGCAAGCACGCCGCGCACAGTCGGCACCACGACCCATGCCACGGGCAGCGCGACCACGAAGGCCAGCGCCCAATTGCCGAGCCAGGCACCGAGCAGGCCGGGATGCAGTCCGTAATGCACCGCAGTAATGGTGAAACTCATGACCGCCGACATCACGGTGGCCATCAGCGGGATAAAGGCGAGCTGCGCTTGGCGAGGCGTAAGCATGGGGACGTCTCGAAACGGGGGGAGGCGCATAGGCTAGGCGCCACGCCCACGGCCGATAAGCCGGAATCTGAGGGATGAATCGTCCCGGACACGGGGTAATGGTCCCTCGTGGCCCCGCCCGGGCGCCGCTGCATGAATGCGGGCCAACCCCGGCACGGTCAGAACGGCGATGGCGGTCAAGTTTCGCGAAGTTGCCGTTGAACTTCCCCCGCACGCCCGGCCTACCATCGCGCCACGGGCTCCATCACCGATCACGAGGGGGAAAATCATGAAGAAGCATCTGTTTGCGGCGCTATCGCTCGCGCTGTTGTCGCTGTCCTCGGTGGCCGTCGCCAAGGGCCATGGCCATGGCCACGGTGGCGATCACGGCGAGCACCGCGGCTGGCACAAGGGCGAAAAGATCGACGTGGTCTATCTGCAGCCGCGCTATTACGTCGAAGACTACCGCGTTGTCCACCTCGCCCCGCCGCCGCCGGGCCACCGCTGGATCCGTGATCCGGACGGTCGTTACATCCTGGTTGCAGTGGCGACCGGCATCATTGCCGACATCCTGCTGCATCACTGAACCACCGCGTCAGACATGACGGTGGAACGACCGTTCCACCGTCTCCGGAGAACCCCATGCGCCACCTGCTGTTGTCCGCCGCGCTCGCCCTGCTGAGCGTCACTAGCGTCACCGCGTACGCCTTCGACGGTCATGGCCATGGTCATGGTCGTCATCATCACGAGCGTGATTGGGATGATGACGATCGGGACGACGATCGCGACTACTACCGCGAACGGCATTACCGGCATCGCGATTGGCACCGCGGCGAACGTATCGAAGTGGTCTACCTCGAGCCGCGCTATTACGTCGACGACTACGAGTACTACCACCTGCGCCAGCCGCCGCGCGGTCATCGTTGGGTGCGTGACGAGGATGGACGCTTCATCCTGGTGGCTGTGGCCACCGGCATCATCGCCGACATCCTGCTGCACCATTGAGCGGATCTCCGTTGCACACAAAAGCCCCGCCAAGTGCGGGGCTTTTGCCTTGTGGACCTCGAAGCGGCCTGAGTCCCTGCTTCAGTCCTTGTCCTTGCCTATCACCTTGCCGGTCTTCGGATCGATCTTCAGTTCGACGTCCTTGCCCTGCGGATCGTCCGCCTCGGCATTCCAAATGCCGTCCTCATAGTCGACGTCGTGGATGTTGGTGTAGCCGGACGTTGCCAGCTTGGCGCGCACATCAGCCTCGCTGAGGTTAGCCACCTGCTCGTCCGGATACACCTCGCCGGTCGCGGGATCGATGCGGACGTCGACGCGGTTGCCATTGGCACTGCGGGCGTCTGCCTTCCAGACGCCGTCGCGGAATTTCACGTCGTGGACCTTGGTATAGCCCTGCGCCGTCAGCTTGACACGCACCTGCGCTTCGGTCAGGCCGGGCTGCTCCTGCGCCAGCGCAGCGCCTCCCACTAGGGCCAGCGCCACACCCAGGCACACCGTGCGCAACGACTTGCGAAATTGCTTCATTACTCGCTCCAGCAGCGGGGGAGCGTGCAGTCTTCGAAGCGCGGCGCGAATCGTCAGTGAATCACTGCCATTCGGAGTCATGGCCGGTTGGGCAATGTCGAAGCCGCGTCAGCACACCGCCCCATGGACTCCCCCATTCAGGGGATGCGACGCGGCGTGGGGGATCGCACCACAATGCTCGCGAGGGAGCCTCCAACCAGACAGGAGTCGTGCAATGTCCAGATCGATTTGGGCGCTGGCCGCATTGGTCGCGGCGATGAGCGTCGCGATGACGGCAATGGCGTCCGGCAACAACGCCGACCAGAAGATGATCAAGAGTGCGATGCAGGCGGCCCCGGCGAAAGTCGCGGCCAAGGCGACCATCGTCGCCATGGAGAAGGACGGCATGCGCACCCTGCGTGAAGGCAGCAACGGCTTTACCTGCATGGCCGACAACCCGGCCACACCGGGACCAGATCCGATGTGCATGGATGCGGCAGCGATGGAATGGGCTCACGCGTGGATCTCACACAAAGATCCGACGATGGGAAAAGTCGGCTTCATGTACATGCTGGCCGGCGGCACTGATGCCAGCAACACCGATCCTTACGCAGACAAGCCGACCGCGACCAATCATTGGGTCAAGACCGGACCGCACGTGATGGTGGTCGGCGCCGATCCGGCGTTCTACGACATGTATCCGAAGGATGCCGATCCGGACACTTCTTCGCCTTATGTGATGTGGCCGGGCACGCCGTATCAGCACCTGATGGTGCCGGTGAAATAGGCGTCGCGCTCGCCTGCGCTTGGCAGGCAGGCTTTCACGCTGCGGGCGCAACGCCGTGCTGGCGCTGCGCCCGTCTAGTCATTCGCCGAGGTAATCCGCCTTGCCGATCGTCGCACCCGCCTGACGCAGCAGGTTGTAGGCGGTGGTCGTGTGGAAGAACAGGTTGGGCAGCACGAACTGCTGCAGGTAATCAAGACCGTTGAAAGTCAGCTCGCCACGCCGGGTCTTGAACGACACCGTGCGCGTCTCGCTGCCTTCGAACTGTGGCGGAGTGAATTCGTCCAGGTGCGCCAGCGCATTGGCGATGCGCGCGCGCAGCTGCTCGAACGTGGTCTCGTTGTCTTCGACGCTGCGCGGCTCGACACCGGCGAGGCGGGTTGCGCCGCGCGTGGCCATGTCGGTTGCGATCTGCACCTGCCGCACCAGCGGCAGCATGTCGAAGATCAGCCGCGACTGCAGCAGCGTATCGGGCTCCGCGCTGCGCTCGCGCGCGTAGGCTTCGCCCTTGCTCAGAACGCGATCGAGATTGCGCAGCGTGCGCTGGAAGACAGGAACGGATGCGTCGTACATCGACAGGGTCATGGCGAACTCCGGCGTGAGGAAGGTGGCTCAGGGTAATGATCCACCCTGCACCCGATTAGTCGGTAATTCCGGGATGAACGATCCCATCGACGGGCCGGCAAAAAGAAGGAGCCCATCGGCTCCCTCTTCTACATCCTGGCGCTCGCCTTACAGCGCTTGCGCCGGATCGCGTTCCTGCTTGGTAGTGGACGACCCATTGCCGCCGCCCTGCTGGCCACCACCGCTGCCGACGAAGCGGCATACCGGGAACGGCTTGCCCTTCGCCAGTTGGCGCTGGAGACGTCGAATCGGATCCACGCATTCGGCGAACTGGGTCGGTCCGCCCGGACTGGCCATGCACATCACGACCTTGCATGCCCATTCGTCGTCGCCGGACATGCCGCTGCCAGCATCCACTGCCTTATTTGCCGCTCCCGCGCCGCCTGCCATAAGCATCGACGCGAGCAACATTCCCTGCACCAGCCTCATATCGCCTCCGTTCGGAACTGGTTTGTCCTTGAGTTGTGAGCGCCGCAGCGCGCGGATTTGATAGCACACAATCCGGGGGCCGCGCACCAATGCCCCTGCCTTGCCCGCCTGAATGCCGTGGCACCCGAGGCCGGGCGCCGCTTCAAACCCCGGCGAAACCGGAGGAAAATGACCCACAGCCCTCCCCAGGAGCGTGCCATGACCCACCGTCTTCCCCTTCTGCTCGTGCTGCTGGTGCTCACGGCCAGCGCCACGGCTCGCACCCGCAACGTCACGGATAACGATGCACCACGCGCCCTTCCGGAACAGGGATCGGTAGCGGTGCGCTGGGACGATCCACGGACGTTCTCGGAAATCCGTTACAGCCACAATTCGTACGAGTCGCGTCGTGGCAGCTGGGTGGAGCAACTGGCCACGCATCTGCGCAACGAAGCGCAACCGCGCCTGCCCGCGGGCGAGCGACTCGAGGTCACCATCACCGACATCGACCTCGCGGGCGACTACGAACCCTGGCAGGGTCCGCAGTTCTACGACACCCGGTTCGTTCGCGACCTGTATCCGCCGCGCATCACGCTTACGTTCAAGCGCGTCGCCGCCGACGGCACGACCGTAGCCGAAGGCGAACGCAAACTGAGTGATCCCGGCTTCCTGATGAGTTCCAGCACGGCGGGGCTTGCCAGTGATCCGCTGCGCTTCGAGAAGCACCTGATCGATCGCTGGCTACAGCGCGAACTGCCGCAGTCACGGTGATATCGCTTGGCGACACGGAACGGCTATGCCGTTCCGTGCGCTCGAATGCAATCAAGGCTTGTGCAATCAAAGCTTGAGAACGCCGTTCTCCACGATCGGCTTGCCATCCAGGGTCACGCTGCTGCCGGGCAGGAAGATCACCAGGCCATAAGGCACCGAATTGTCGCCGCCGGCCCACATGTTGACGCCCGTCCCGACCGTGACCGATCCGGCCGGTACCCAGGTACCGATCGTGCTGTTGGCAGGCAGCTTCACATTGGGATTGATGCCGAAGTCGACGAAGCTCAGTTCATCCTTGCGTGCATCGTCGATCGCGTCGTATTCGGCCTTGAGGTCGGCATAGCCCGGTCCCTCGCCGGTCATCGAGGTCACCTTGCCGCCCGCAACCGTCAAGGTGAGATTGTCGACTTCCTTGCCGCGGAAGTAGGTGCGTGTGTTCACCACCTTGCCTTCGACGCTTCCCGCTACCGGCGTCGTGTAGACCTCGCCGGCGGGCAGATACACCGAAGCTGCCGCAGCCCCCGCCTTCATGTCTTCCGCGCTCGCTACGCCGTCGCTGACCAACACCGGCCGACCCTTCACGTTGAGCTTGAGATCGGTGCCGTTCGGATTGGTGATGTGCACTTCGCCGCCTTTCGCGATCGCCGCCTTCACCTGGTCGCCGCGCGCCTGCAGGTCGGTGTAATCGAGATTGACGCCGCTCCAGAACGTCTTGGCCAAGTCCTCCTCGCTCATGCCGTAGCGCTGTGCGCGCCACGACGTCGGATACAGATTGTTGCCAACCTCGACGGTGCGCACCTTGCGCAGGAACTTCTGCATCACCGGCTCGTCGACTTTGGCGCGCGCGGCCAGCCGCTTCGGATCGGCGCCCTCAAGCAGGTTTTCCGTGGCGTTGTTTCCGAGCGTGATACTGACGTTGGCGATATCCGCCAGTTTGCTGCCGAGCGCGTCGGCCTGCGCGTCGTACTTCTCCGGCACGTCGAAGAACATGCGCTTGCTGAGGCGATCACTGCTGTATGTGATCAGTGGGAAGCCGCCGGCCTTGCGCACGTTGACGGCGATGTTCTCCAGCAGTTCGGCATCGCTCGGTCGGCCGGAAATCAGCACCACTTCGCCTTCCTTCACCGCCGCGCTCTGGGTAACCAGGCGCTGCGCGAGTTGTTCAAGATCGGTGTAGGCGGTCTGCGTCGGCGCGGCAGCCGCCGGTGCCGCGGCGGCGGGAGCGGGCGCGCTGGCTTCCGATGGCGCGGGCTTCTGACAGGACGCCAGGGCTGCAACGATGGCGAGTGCGAGGATCGGCGATTTCATGGAAGGCTTCCAAGGCGCCCCGGGGTGGGGCGAGCACCCGGACAAACGTCGCGCTGTCGCCGTATCGGTCACCGTCCGTCAGGAGCGCGCAGTCGCGTCGCGTGAATCTCGATGGCGCTTGGCAAAAACCTCCGTGCCTACCTGATCGGGTGATATCGCCACATCCACCCCCAAAAACGACAAAGGCCCCGCAACCCGGGGCCTTTGTTTTCACAGCGTTCGCGCTCGCTTACTTGCGCTCGGCCGCGCTCGCATCGCGTGCGGCGCGGAACTCCGAATCCTGCGCCCAGTTCGGCCACTGCTTCGAATTGGCCAGACCGCTGCCCAGCGTGTAGAGGATCTGCAGGTCGCGCGCCATGCCGGTGAACGACCAGCTGGCTTCCCATTGATCCGCCGGCTGGTGGTAACGATCGCGGGTATAGACCTCGCCTGCGGCCTTGCCGGCGGCGACGCCGCCATCGACCCAATCGTCACCGGAACCGAACGAGATCGCCGGCACGCCGCGCTTGGCGAACGGGAAATGATCGGAGCGGAAGAAGTGGCCGGCTTCCGGCTTGGGATCGGGCGAGTAGCGCACGTTCCACTTCGAAGCGGTGGCGACGAGCTGGTCGATCAGGTCGAGCTTGGCGCTGCCGGAGATGTTGAAGTCGCGCGCCGGGCCGTGCGGATCCAGCGCATCGGTGTTGATCACGCCGACGGTCTTGGCGAGCGGATACACCGGGCGCGATGCGTAGTACTCCGAACCCAGCAGGCCCTTTTCTTCTGCGGTGACGGCGAGGAACACCATCGAGCGCTCCGGCTTCTTCGATGCGTGGGCGAAGGCACGGCCCATTTCGATCAGCGCCGCAGTGCCGGTCGCGTTGTCGATCGCGCCGTTGTAGATGCGGTCGCCCTTGGCATCGGGCTGACCGACGCCGAGGTGATCCCAGTGCGCGCTGTAGATCACATACTCGTCCTTGCGCTTGCTGCCTGGCAGATAGCCGACGACGTTCTGCGAGGTGATCACTTTGGAGTCGACATCGTAGTCGGCGCTCAGCATGGCGCCCTTGATCTCGACCGGGTGGAAGTCGCGCGTCTGCGCCTGCTTCTTGAGCACCTCGAAGTCGAGGCCGGCGCGCTTGAACATGTCGACCGCGACGTCGCGCTGGATCCAGCCTTCCAGCGGCGCATGCACTGCATGCGGATCGTCGCGCACCACGTCGAACATGGTGTTGGTGTTGGAGTTCTTCACCGTGGCCCAGCCGTACGAGGCGCCTTCGGTCTCGTGCACGATCAGCAGACCGGCGGCGCCCTGGCGCGCGGCTTCCTCGTACTTGTAGGTCCAGCGGCCGTAATAGGTCATGGCCTTGCCGCCGAAGTCGCCCTGCCCGGTTTCGAAGTCGGGATCGTTGATCAGGACGACGATGATCTTGCCCTTGAGGTCGACGCCCTTGAAATCATCCCAGTTGCGCTCCGGCGCCTTGACGCCATAACCGGCGAATACCAGCGGCGCGTCTTTGATGGTGACGTGCTTGTCGCCATTGAGTGCGGCGCGCACGGCGATCTGCTCGCCCTGGGTCAGCGCCTGCGCCTTGCCGCCTTCGCTGAGCGACAGCATGGGCGTACCGGTGATTTCGGCGCGCAGCAGCGGCACGGCCTGGGTCCAGGTGCGCTTGCCGTCCTTCTTGTCGCCGCCGGGCTGCAGGCCGGCGGCCTTCATCTGCGCGGAGACGTAGGCGACAGTCTTGGTCTCGCCGGCAGTGGCCGGACCACGGCCTTCGAACTCGTCCGAGGCGAGCGTCTTGACCTCTGCGGACAGACGCTTGGGATCGAAGGCCGGTGCCTTCGGCGGTGCGGCCAACACCGGTTGCAGCGCAAGCGCCACGGAAAGGGACAGCAGGGAAGCGGCAAGCGGTCGGTTCATGCGGCACCTGAAAGGAATGGGGCGAAACAGCAGCCGATGTTAGCAGCGGCGCGGTCGGCGCCAGGCGATGACTGACGGCATAGCCGTACGCCAGATTCGGCATGGTCCTTCTTGTCCCGCATCACATACTGCTGGCCACTACATCGCGCCGCTACAATCGGTCCGGGCTCGGGGAAGCCCACCCGGTTACCGGGTTCAATCGCATACAGGGGATTTCAATGATTCGTCGCATCTGGCTGGCCATCGGGCTGGCCTCGCTGTGCTTCACCGTTTCCGCCAAGCCGGCACCGCTGCCGGTACCGCTGGCGCAGGACCTGCCGGTGGAAGTGGTACTCAACCAGCACGAACTCGCGGTGGAAGTGCCCGCGACTGCCGCCGCGGTGGGCATGCAGTTCGGCCTGATCGGCGCGCTGGTCGGATCGGCGGTGCAGAACGCGCAGGTCAAGAAGGCCGAGGAGCGCGTGGTGCCGATCCGCAACGCCCTGCTCGACTACAAGTTCAACGAGCGGGTCGAGGCGGCACTGCGCGCGAAGCTTGCCTCGGAGGGCCTGTCGCCGAACCCGGTGATCAAGATCATGGCGACGCCGTGGGATGCCGTCGATGCCCAGCAGAGCAAGCAAGACATGCCGCTGCACGCGATGGTGATCGTTCCGAGCTACGCGATCGATTACGACTTCAACACGTTGTCGGTGTCTCTGCTCGCCCAGCTGGTCGATCGCACCGTCAAGCCGAATGGCAAGGTCAAGACGAAGTTCCTGGTCTCGCGCAACTACGCTTTCCGCTTCCCGCTGGCCGGTGCACTGGGCGACGACAATCCGCAGCGTTGGGCCGGCATGGGCGCAGAGCGCCTGGGCGCGTTGCTCGACCAGGGCGTCAACCAGGCCGCGGACATGCTGGTCCATGACTTCTCGCCTGCCGGCCGCGCCGATCGGGAGCAGAAGATCAAGAAGGAAAGCGCCACGGTAAAGGGCATGACCTATCCGGGCCACGCTGTCCGCCAGACCGACGAATGGGTGTGGGTGCGCACCGGCAACGGCATGTTCGCGACGCTACAGGGCTACCAGCCGACCGACCCGGGCGTCATGCCGGCAGCGAGCACGGAAACGGCGGCGACTGCCAACGCATCGGTTCCGGTTGCTCCCGCAGCCGCGACACCGGCAGCACCGGCATCGGCTCCGCAAACCGGTGGCAAGTGACATGCGTCCGAGCCGTGCTGCTGCACTGCTCGCACCGCTGCTGCTAGCGGCCTGCCACGGCAAGGTGGTGCGCGTGGACATGGACGCCGCTCGCCTCGCCGCACCACCGACGTCTGCCAGGAATGCGGTACGACTGGCCTGCCCGTACCAGTTGCAGGAAGTAACCGACGCGCGCACCGGCGGCGGCGAGTCCGGCGGACTGGGCTGGCATGCATTCAAGTTCAGCGATGCCGCGCAGGCCATCCGCAGCCAGCTGCTGGCTTCAGGCTTGTCGGATGCTGGGAATGACACCGGCGATGCGCCGGCGGTGAACGTGCGTATCGCGCAGCTCTATCTGGCGCAGAACCTGACCACCAAGATCCCGGTCGCGGTCTACAAGGTGGATGTGGGTGGCGCGCCGGAGTTCGTGGTCCGTTCGCAGTCGGCATCGATGAACTGGAACGGCACCCAGAACGAGGCCTATGCCGCCTTCGCTCGGGTGCTCGCCGACGTGAACCAGCAGCTGGTTCACGAGCTCAACGACCGCTGCAACGGCAGGAGCTGACCTCCGTCCGTGAAGCACGAAGGCCGGTCCGCAAGGACCGGCTTTTTTGCGCCCGTTCAATGCCGCCACGATCTTCTTACGGATTCGTTACGTCGCTCGCATGTCCAGCTCACGCCGTCGCCACATTGCTGAGCAAAACGCATGCAGCGCACGTTTTTTCACGAAATGTGGCCGCCGCGTCGGTCTAGGCTGCGTTGATTGCTATATGCAGCGCAACGGGATCGATCAATGCGCACGCCCGGTCCGACAATCCATTCGTCCCGCATCCTCCTGGTTGCGATCGCCCTGTGTCTGACGCCACTGCTGGCCTTCGCCCAGACCGACGGACCCACTAAGGCGCGAACACAGACCGATTCCACCCAATCGACTCCACCGGCGCCGTCCGCGCGAAGGTCCGGACCGCACAGGACCAGCCTCATGGGCATGGTGATGGCGACCCTGATCGAGTCGGCGGAGCAATCCGCACGCCAGCGCCGCGGCGCCGCGCAGCAAGCCGCCGCCCTGGATACTGCACAGCCGCAGGCAAACACCCGGGAAACCGTGCGAACAGATCCGACTTGGGCCAGACAGAACGAGGAAGCCATCCGCAAGCAACAGGTGGCTGTGCAAGCCGAAGAGCCGCTTTGACCGATCCGTTTTGATCAATCCGTTTTGGTCGGTCCGCCTGGAGCCGGCTTTACGCAGGCACTCGTCCGAACGCATGAAAGGCTTCGATGGTGCGCGCGATGCCCGCATCGTCGACATCCAAGTGTGTCACCAGGCGAACGCGCGGGGCATAGCCGATCGACAAGCGGATGCCGGCGGCCTCCATGCGCTGCTTGAGCTCCGCCAGGCGCGGCGCCGGCACGTCGAGAAACACCATGTTGGTGTGCTGCGCGACCACGCTGATCCCGGACACGTCGCGCAGACCCGCCGCCAGTTCCGCGGCGCGTCGATGATCATCGGCAAGCCGCGCGACGTGATGGTCGAGGGCATATAGGCACGCGGCGGCCAGCATGCCGGCTTGGCGCATGCCGCCACCGGCCACCTTGCGCCAGCGCCGGGCCTCATCGATCAGTGCACGCGTGCCGAGCAGCACCGAGCCCACCGGCGCGCCGAGTCCCTTCGACAGGCAGACCGAGACGCTATCGAAGTGGCGAGCGATCTCGCGCACGGCAACGCCGTCGGCCACCGCCGCGTTGTAGAGCCGCGCGCCATCCAGATGCAGCGCCAAGCCGTGGCGATCGCATAGCGCGCGCGCCTCGCCGAGATATGACCGCGGCAGCGCGCGGCCATGCCAAGTGTTTTCCAGGCATAGCAGGCGCGTACGGGCGAAGTGCGGATCTCGCGGCTTGATCGCCTGCTCGACCGTTTCCAGCGGCAAGGTGCCATCGCCGGCCTGCACGATCGGCTGCGGCTGGATCGAGCCGAACACGGCGGCGCCGCCGCCTTCGTATTTGTAGGTGTGTGCATCCATGCCGACGATGTATTCGTCGCCGCGCTGGCAGTGCGACAGCATCGCGAGCAGGTTGGCCTGGGTGCCGCTGGGCGCGAACAGGCCAGCTTCGAAGCCCAGCTCATCGGCCAGACGCTGTTGCAGCGCGTTGACCGTGGGATCTTCGCCGTAGACATCGTCGCCGACGTCGGCGCGCAGCATGGCTTCGCGCATCGCTGTGGTCGGGCGGGTCACGGTGTCGCTGCGCAGGTCAATCCAGTTCATGGGTGTGCATGTGAAGGGAACCGGCGGGCAGCATACCGGCAGGATGCGTCATGCCGTGCGTCGGTTAATGGGCGAATGCCGTCGCGATGGCGCCGGGAGGGCCTATGCTGTGCGCGCCTGGGAGATACCGATCATGAGCACCCAACGCGAATACGACCCCGACGACAACTTCGCCCGCGCCTTCGACCCGGAAGCGGATATCGACGAAGACGCCGCCATCGAAGCGTTGGCGTGGCAATTGTTGCTGCTGATCAATCCGGACGACGAGGATTCGGCGATGCAGCAGTTCGCCGCCTGCCGCGACGCGCTGGACGAAGGCACCGAGGCCGCCGAGGCCCTGCGCGACGTGATCGACTGGAAGGCCGGCTTCTATGTCGAAAACGAGGATCCGGGCGGCCTGATCGAAGTCCTCGACGAACTCGCCTCGCGCTTCAATCTGCGCATCGACTGGGGCGTGGACGACGCCAGCGACGAGGATTTCCTGTCCGACGCGGAAGTGCCGGTCCTGATCGGCACCGCGTTCGATCGTCTGCGCGAGCATCACTACACCTTGTGGACCTACGAAGCCGGCGGCGAGCACCATGCCGGCTTCATCACCCGTCAGCGCGACGACGAGTCGCTGCCGGTCGTTGCCACCGCATTGGGTCTGCACGTGCGGCCCGGCGCGGGGTGATTTGATGATCTTCTCCCCGCCTGCGGGGAGAAGATGCCCGAAGGGCAGACGCCCAAAGGAAGCACCCTTGGGGTGTGAGGGGCGGCGAGCGCAGCGAGTTGCTTTTTAGACAACGCCAAAGGCAACAGCAGCTCGCTGCGCTCGCTCCCCCTCACCCGCCCTTCGGGCCAGCCTCTCCCCGCCAGCGGGGAGAGGGACGCTGATTAGATCAACCCGCCAGCTTCGTCAACATCCGCACCCAGTGGTCGACATCATCGTCGAGTGCCTTGACCGGCAGGCGCTCGTCGCGACCGTGCGCACGCATGTCGTCAGGAACCACACCCCAGGAACCGTCGACGCCATAGATCGGAATCCCGTGCACGCGGAACGGGCGCGCATCGCTGGCACCGGTGCTCATTTCCGGGATCACCGGCGCCTTCGGGAAGTGCGCGTGCACGCTGTCGGTGTAGGCCTTGAGAATGTCCGGGCGCAACGGCGAATCCAGCGATGCCGTGTTGTCGTCCAGGCGCGCCACTTCCACCTTGGCCCCGGCGATCTGCTGCAATTCGTCGCGGATCGCATCGGGCGACACGCCAGGCAGGATCCGGCAGTTCACCGTCGCGCGCGCCAGCTGCGGCAGCGCGTTCGGCGCATGCCCACCGGTCAGCATCGTCGCCACGCAACGGGTCCGGGTGAGCCCGACCTCGCCGACATCGGCCTCGATCACATCCGCGGCGGCGCCGTCGACAGGATTCTTGAGCCAGGCGCGCATCGCGTCGCCCAGCGCACCCTGCTCTGCCTTTTGCCGCTCGCTGAAGTAGGCGCGCGTGGTCGCATTGAGCGCGGGCTCGAAGCGGTATGCGCCGAGGCGGTTCAACGCCGCGGACAACTCATAGATCGCATTGTCCGGACGCGGCTTGGAACTGTGGCCGCCGGGATTGCGCGTAGTGAAGGTGTAGTCCGCGTAAGTCTTCTCGGCAGTCTGGAAGGTGAAGCCGATCGCGCGTCCGTCCGGCGCGAAGCCACCACCGCCACCGTCGGCGTTGAGCCCGTATTCGACATCCAGCATCGGCTTCCACTCGGTCGCGCCGAGCACGGCACCCTTGCCGGTCGTCTCTTCGTCGCCGGTGAAGAACACGATGATGTCGCGCTTGGGTTTGAAGCCCTTGGCCTTGAGTTCCAGCAACGCGGTGGTCACCGCGACCACGCCCATCTTGTCGTCGCTGGTGCCGCGTCCGTAGAAGTAGCCGTCCTTCTCGATCAGCGTGAACGGATCCATCGACCAGTCTTCAGGCTTGGCTTCGACCACGTCCATGTGCGCCATCAGCATGATCGGTTTGGCCGTCGGCTTGCCTGCCGCCGGCCAGCGCACCACCAGTGCCGCCGTGGCGTTGTCTGGCGTCGCGTCGTAGGGCAACACATGGATGTCGCTATCGGCCCAACCGGCGGCCTTGTAGTGGTCGGCCAGGTAACGCGCGAGCTCGGGCACCTTGCCGCGGCCGGCGACCGTCGGGACGGCGATCGAATGCTGGAACAACTCACGAGCCTTCGCCTGCCAGGGATCTCCCTTTGCGGCAGCAATCCCGGTACTGGCTAACAGCGCGGTGGCGAGCATCACGGTACGCATTCGTCGACCTCATTCGATGGAAGGGATGCGCCACCCTGATGCGAAGGCACGAGTCGGCGCAGGCAAACCAGCCGAGTATTGCCACTGCCGCGCGCTCCACCCGTGCCGAACGTCATTCCGGCGCGACTTGCGTCTCGAATTTCCTGACACGCCGGTTCGGGCAAGGTCGCGATGAGTCGAATCGCCTGGATCCGTTCAGGTGGTGCATCATCGCGACTCCTCCATGCCGCAGGTTCCCCCATGCAATTCCTGATGCTGGTCTATACCGACGCCAACCTGATCGACACCATCCACGAAGGCGAATTCGACACGATGATGCGCGGCTGCTTCGAGCACGCCGACGAATTGCGCGCCGAAGGCAAGCTGATCGGCTCGCAGCAGCTGGAGTCCGCGACGACCGCGCGCACGATCCGCAGCCGCAACGGCCGCACCACCGTGATCGACGGTCCGTTCGCCGAGACCAAGGAAATGCTCGCCGGTTTCAACATCCTGGAAGCGGACAGCTTCGAGGAAGCGGTGCGGATCGCTTCGGAATTCCCGTGGTCGCGTTTCGGCAGCATCGAGGTGCGCCCAGTCCGCGACATGAACATGGTGCGCCAGCGCGTGGGTGCGGCGATCCCGGAGACCAGCGGGGCCTGAGCCATCGCTTCGCGACGGCACCACGTAGCGACCCCGCAAAACCGGACAACTCGCGCTTAGCCCGAGCGGGGGAGTGACAGTTCGCGGGGCGATCTTCGCAATGATTCCAGCGCAGTGCGGCTGCCTGCTGCACGCGCTTCGACTTGCGAGGTGATCGATGAATCTCATCTATTCGCATAGCTACGCCAGCGCGCGCGCCTTCGCCCTGCACCACGAATTCATGCCGGGTGACTGGAAGTGGCTGCAGGATGCAGACATCCTGCGACAGAACCCGCGCGCCGATGTGTTCAAGGTCGAGCGCTGGGAAACCAATCCGCACCGCAACCAGATCGACGAGGCATTGAAGCGGGCGCAGAAGAGCCATCGACTGGGCTCGTTGGTCGAGCCTGACGCGTACGGCGGCAGTCTGGGCGTTTCCAGCTCGTAGTAGCGCGATTCGTGCGGCGCGCACGCTGCCTGTGCGTCAGGGCTACACGATCCTGGCCTGCGTGGCGGCGTGCACCGTGGTGAAGCTGCTGCCGGGCAACGCACTGTTGTTGAAGTTCTCGCCGGTGTTCTGGCTCGAAGCGGTCGCGGTGGTGGCGTTCGGCGTGTCGTGGCTGACCAAAGACGAGGCGATCCGGACAAGTAGGCGCCGCGCCGCCTCACTAGTCACGCGGGCACAAAAAAACCCGGCCGAAGCCGGGCTTTTCGTATCTACGCATCCGCTTGGGATGCGCGGATCAGTTGGTTCAGACCGCCTGGACGGCGTCGGCCTGGAGACCCTTCTGGCCGCGGGTCACGGTGAAGCTGACCTTCTGGCCTTCCTGCAGGCTCTTGAAGCCCGTGGACTGGATCGAGCGGAAATGCACGAAGACGTCTTCGCCATTCTCACGGCTGATGAAGCCGAAGCCCTTGGCATCGTTGAACCACTTGACGGTACCGGTTTCACGGTCGGACATGTTGCTAACTCCTTGAACAATAGAAAGCGCCGCGGATGCGGCAGAAGCTGGTTGCAAGGAGAAGCGGGTACAACGATGTAGCAAACGTCCGGCGTCGAGGCCGGCACCTACAGCATCGGGCCACGATTCAGTGACCCTTACGAACTCAGCGGAGTGCAAGTTACCGGTTGGCGCGCCGCAACGCAAACAGAACGGCCCGGTATTGTTCAGTTTTTGCCTTTTCCCTTCCTGACTGGCCCGCTCGAGCCCCCCGAAGTCGGGGCCGACGCTAGCGGCAGCCGATCAGGACCCTGATGTCGGAGGCCTGAGACAGCAGGTAATTTGCCTGTGTCGCGGGGACCAGGCGGCCGCGTTGCGCCGACACCATATTGCTGAAGCCCTGGAGTGCCTGGCAGGCGCGCCCCGTGTGGCCGGCGGCCAAGGCCGCGATGGCCGCATTCAACTTCGTACGCAATGCAGCCGCGGTCACGACGCCCAGGCTGTCTAGGTCGTCGCGCAGGGCGCTGAGCGCCGTCGCGGGCGAGAACGCCTGCCGCAGCGCCAGGTTGTGATAGCCCCCGGCGGCGATCGCGCTAACGCCGCTAAGGCCCGCCGGCACGCTGGCCTGACCGTCGCTGTCGAAGCCCCAGGCCACCACGGTTCCGTCGGCGCGCAGGACCAGACAATGCTGGATGCCACCGGCAATGGCGACGACGTCGGTAAGGCCGATCGGCACCGGTCGCGGATTGTCGAAATCGCCCCAGACCACGACCGTCCCATCCGACCGCAACGCCATGCTGAGCCGGTTTCCCGCGGCGACCGCGACTACGCCGTCCAGGCCCGGCGGAATGTCCAGTTCGCCGTCGCCGTTGTCGCCCCATGCCACCACCGTGCCGTCGGACTTCAGCGCGAGGCTGTGGAAACGGCCCGCGGCGATCGCGACCACCCCAGTCAGATCGCTCGGCACCGAGCTCTGGCCAAAGACGTTGCTGCCCCAGGCGACCACGGTGCCATCGGATTTCAGCGCCAGGCTGTGCAGCGCGCCCGCGGCGATCGCCGTAGCGCCCGTGAGGCCACTCGGCACCTGGGCCTGTTGGTCGTCGTTGCCGCCCCAGGCGACCACCGTGCCGTCGGACTTAAGGGCGAGGCTGTGGAACAGCCCGCCCGCCACCGCCGTGACGCCGGAGAGTCCGGCGGGAACGTTGGCCTGGCCGAAGGTATTCGCACCGAAGACCGCGACCGTGCCATCGGTACGCACGACCAGGCTGTGCAGGTGCCCGGCGCCAACCGCGATCGCATCCATTTCGACAGGAACCCCGGTCTGGCCATCGACACCCAGACCCCATGCCACGACTCTAGCCTGCGCAAAAACGGAAGTCGGCAACAGCAGAAGACATAGTGCGAACAGCAGATGACGCCATTGCCCGATCCGACATCCGTTCACTACCAACCCCTCCGCAGACACGACGAATGGCATCGATGCCTGCCTGTTCGGCGCCCGGCAAGATTGCGGCGCTGTGATCAGGACGACGCGAGAGGCTTGCAATACCGGTCATGCGCGCGCCGACACGGAAACTGAATGCGAATTTTTCCGAGCCACGCTGCGCTTCGCTTCATCGGATATCGAATGATCCGCATCGCGTCGGACTCGCGTTGCTGCGTTCTGCGCATCGCCATTCAAACGCATTCATTGCACGGACAAACGATGGGTCGCCGCGGCTCAATTCGGATTGGCACGACGACATCGCCTCGTATCACGCCGCGCGCATGCTGATGCGGCCAAAAGATCTGGAAGCAGGTGCGCAGTCGGCGGAAGTGTGAGCACCCACACCTCCGCCGTGCGCATTGATTCACTTCGACTCGAATTACTTCTGCACGTCTTTCAGTTCGATCACCAACGTCCGCGACGTGTTCTTGCCTGTGTTTTTCGTGTCGTGGGTGACCGGATCGCTCCAGCGCACTTCGCCGGGCTTCGTATTCAGTGGTTTGGTCGAGCCGTCCGCCAGTGTCTGGATCGCCGTACCGCCGGTGATGGCTATGACCAGATTGTCACCGTGCGAGTGCATCCCCGTAGTGCCGCCGGGGGGCAGGTTCACTTCTATGACGCGCACCTTGTCATTGTCGAGCACTACCTTGGCTTTATTGCCGGCGGTGACAGCCAGGTCCTGGGCGTGGAGCGGCGCGGACGCGGCCATCGCCAGAGCGAACGCAATCAACAGGCGGGAACGGTTCATGGCGATTCCTTCTCTGCACGCGGGGACCGCAGTTAAGGCGCCCTACCGGCCTATGGGCCATCCCCCGCAAGGGGGATCGCTCCTTCATCGCTTTGTCACGAACACCCATCCCGCGCTGAAGTGATCGTCTCGTGAAGCCGGATTGTCCGCGCCGGTTCAGTGCGACCTGTGGAGACTGCGAACCCTCCCCCAAAGGGAGACCATCAAGGAGGTCACGCATGAGTTCGCATCGCATTGCTCTATCCGCTCTGCTCGCCAGCGCCCTCGCCTTCGCAGCGCCGCAGGCGCGCGCGGGCTCGGACATCGATTGCAAGCTCGATTACAACCTCACCGGTTGGTCGCTGGTGTACAAGCACACCACGGGTACCGGCCAGGTCACCTGTAACAATGGCCAATCGATGCCGGTGCGCGTGAGCGCCAAGGCCATCGGAATCACCGCCGGCAAGTGGCAGATCGACAACGGCAAGGGCCGCTTCACCGACGTGCACAACATCCGTGAGGTACTGGGTCATTACGCGCAAGCCAGCGCCAACGCCGGCGTCGTCAAATCGGGCGAAGCCCAGGTGCTGAGCAAGGGCAACGTTTCGCTGGCCCTGGCTGGCGGCGGTGAGGGTGTCAACATCGGCGTCGACATCGGCGCGTTCACGATCAAGCCGATGCGCTGAGGTGGCATGACACTCGCTTAGCAACTGCTAGTTGAAGCAGCGCACGAAGAAGGCGGCCTTGTAGCCGCCTTCTTTTTCTGCGAGCCCGTATCGGCCGTGCTGCGATGAAGGCGGTCATAGGTGACCGCCTTCTCTCGGACCTCAGTGCGCCTGTTGCCCCGGTTGCGCGGGCGCGACGTAATGCTTGCCGTCGAAGCGCCAGGTCTGCGCGGTCGTGTTATCCGACACGCACTGCGCGGATGCGCCTTCCTCGCTGTCATCATCCACCCGATGACGCGTCGCCAGCTCCAGATCCGCCAGGCCATGGCTGCGCTTGTTGCCTACACCGATGCTGGTGCTGGCCGAAGCGACGGCGTTCGGGCATTCGTCGCTCGACTCGTTATTGCTTTCGCTCACGGTCGTGGTCAGTACCGGTTCGAGCTGGTGGCCCTTGGGTAGATAGAGCACCAGCCGCGTCTCGCTGTACGCGCACTGATAGCAATGTGCGGAGTGCTCGATGCTCAGGCCGAAGGCGCGCCGGCCTAGCGCGAGCCGATAGCCGTCAGCGTCGATGCTCAGGCCTTCGAAGCGGATGGCATCGGACTCGATCGCCGCGGGCTCGTGGCGCTGGGCGAGGATGCGGTCGGTGCGCACATCCATCACCACCAGGTCTAGGTCGTAGGCGGAGTCCTCGTTCTCGGCCTGGCCGGTGACTTCCTCGCCCTTGCGATAGCTCAGCGCGACGATGGCGCGATTGCGATGCGTTGGATCCAGGCGGCAGGCCGTGTTGTCATTAGGGAACTCCGTTTCCATCGGAAACTGCAGCGCCTGCGCAGCGCGGCCGATCATGTCTTCGGGGCAGGCCAAAGGATCAACCGGTGGCAATGTGGCGATGCGTTCGCGCTCCTCTGCCACCTCTTGCGCCGCACGTTGCGCGTCGCGACGCGCCACCTCCGCGCACAGCTGCCAGGGATCATTCCGGGTCGACTTCATGGCCCGGCAGGTTTCGGCCACAGCCTTCCATGCCTCTTCGTGCAGCGGGCCATCCTGCATCAGCATCGGGGCGATCGACTCCAGCTCGCCCATGGCGTGATCGCGGCTGCGGCTCGCCGCGCGATAGCGATCCGCCAGCCGCAGTGCGTCGAAGCGCTCGCACGCGCCATGGCCCAGGCGGATGTTCTCCATCACATAGCCCTGCCAGAACGTCGCCGGGATGTGTTCCATGTCGAAGCCGGCCACCGCGCAGCCCTCGCGCTGGGCGTAGCCCGCGCCCAGGCTACGCAGCTGCGCGGCTACGCGCGGTTCGAGCCTGGCGTCGATCCATTGCCAGGGATTGCCGTAGTAGCGATCCATGCTCCAGTTCCTGCGGTACGCCTTGAGCTTCTCGATGCGCGCGAGCAACACGGTGTAGCGCGCCGCCTGCTCGAGCGTTCGTTCGAGCTCGCCGGTCGGCCACGCCGCGGGCTCTTGTAGCAGTACCGGCAGCTTCAGCGTGACGAACAGATTGCGGCGCAGCGCTTCGGTTTCCGGTGCGTACAAGGCTTGCAGCTCGCCATCCGAAGGCTCGTCGCGCGAAGGCCGGACCGGCGGCAATTCGATCGGCGCGGAAAGATCGAAGGACGGCTCCATCCGTTTCAGGAGCTCCGGCAATTGCGGATTGCGCCGATCGAGCGCGAACAATGCCTGGTAGAGCAGCATGCAGCTATCGGGGCCCGGGCGGCTGCAGCCATCGGTGAGCAGGGCGTCGGTGAACTTGCGGCGCAATACTTCCGCCATGGCCGCCAGGCCCTTTCGGTTCGGTCGCGTTTCGGAAAAGAACGCGCCTTCCGGTAGACATTCGCGGAAGCCGTCCCAGCCCGAGTAGTTCTCCCATTGCCATGGCCCCGGATTACGCATCGCCCACAGAGCGGCATCGCCCTCCGCGGCCCACACCTCACGCGGGAAGCACGCGAAGATCGTCGACAGCGCCATCGCCTCCGGCGTCCAGGTCGGATCGGGCTCGTAGCCGATGCCTTCGCTGTTGGGCGCGGCCTTCGGGTCGACGTAGTAGGCGCGCGGCCAGATGCGTTCCCATAGCGCCGCCGCGTCGGATGGGCGGCGGAACGACAGCAGGTCCCAGGTCGCCGCCTGGTTGAGCAGCACGCCGCGCGTGTGCTCGGGAATCTGCGCGAACGCCGGCATCGTCAGCATCGCCGACAACCGCGTCGGATCCAGCGTGCGCCAATGCGCCGGCAAAGGTTGGACAAAGGTTTTGCGCGGCCGGCTGCCCACCGCCGTCGCTTCCGCCACGATGGCGTCGAATTCGGCTTGTGGCAGCGCACGTACCGGCGTATCGGCGGTGAACCTCGGTGCGGCGCCTTGCGCATGCGCGGGCCACGTCGACACGTAGCCCAGCAGCAACATCAACCACAGCGAATGCATGCGGCCGCCGCAGCGGCCCGTTCCAATTGTGTCGCGACGCATCTGTCCCCTGTCTTCGCGCGGCAACAGAACCACGCGCCCCGCGTCGATGGTACGCGTCGACGTTGTCGATCAGTAGGCCTCTTGCGCCGCGCCCAAACGTGCGGCCGCTTCGGCTTCACGCCACCACGGCGTGCCCGCGTGCGGCGCCGACAGATCCAGGCGTTCGCCCATGTGCGGCGTGGCCAGCGCGATCCCGCGTTCGCTGCTCAACGCGAGCACCCGCTCGAACGGCTCGGTCCAGCCGTGCATCGCCAGATCGAAGGTGCCGTTATGCACCGGCACCAGCCAACGCCCGCGCAGATCCTGGTGCGCCTGCACGGTCTGCTCGGGTTGCATGTGGACGTATGGCCATTGCGGATCGTAGGCCCCGGTTTCGAGCAGGGTCACGTCGAACGGTCCGAAGCGGCGACCGATCTCCTTGAAGCCGTCGAAGTAGCCGGTGTCGCCGCTGAAGAACACACGTAATGCCGTTGGCTTCGTGTCATCGACGATCACCCACGACGCCCACAGCGTCTTGTTGCCATCGAACATCCCGCGTCCGGAAAAGTGCTGCGCCGGGGTCGTAGTGAACTGCACGCCGTCGATGCTGGTGCCTTCCCACCAGTCGAACTGCCGCACCTTCGCGGGATCCACGCCCCAGGCGATCAAACGGTCGCCCACGCCCAGCGGCGTGAGGAAGACCCCAGTCGTCTTCGCGAGCTGCACGACCGTGTCGCGATCCAGATGGTCGTAGTGGTCGTGCGAGAGGATCACGCCGCGCAACGGTGGCAGATCATCGAGCGCGATCGGTGGCGCGTGGAAGCGTTTGGGCCCCATCCATTGCACCGGCGAAGCGCGTTCGGCGAACACCGGATCGGTGATCCAGAAACCGCCGCGCAGCTTGAGCAGCATTGTCGAATGACCGAGGCGGAACAGGCTGCGATCGGGTGCGGCCTCCAGCTGCGCGCGGGTCAGCGCCAGCACCGGCGGCACGCTCGTCGGCGTGGTGTCGGCGGGTTTTCGGAAGAAGAAGTTCCACATGATCCGCAGGGTCTTGCCGAAGCCATCGGCCGGCTTGGGCACCGGATTGCGGAAGCGACCGGCCGCGGATTGCGGTGAGTCGGGGTAGGCGGCGACGGGCAGATTGGTCTTGGCGGCGGACAGCAGGCAGGCACTCACGATAAGGGCTCCAAACAGCAGGACGGCGCGGCACAGGCGGGCAAGAAAATGGCCGGGACGTCGGTTCATGGGCTTGTTCAGGAAAGTACACCACACAGTGTAGTTTCCATTTTCCGGAAAGTAAACTCTCCGGTGTAAACTTTCACCGTGACTACCGCGACCGCCCCTACCCGCCTGACCGACCGCAAGCGCGCGGCAATCCTCGATGCCGCCGTCGCCGAGTTCCGCCAGTCCGGTTACGAGGCCACGAGCATGGATCGCATCGCCGCCAGCGCCGGCGTGTCCAAGCGCACCGTGTACAACCACTTCCCCAGCAAGGAGGCGCTGTTCGCGCAGATCCTGCAGCAGCTGTGGGACCGCAGCGTCGACGGCCTCGATCTCGCCTACCGCGGCGACCGGCCGTTGCGTGAGCAGCTGCTGGAACTGGTGAAGCAGAAGCTGCGCCTGCTGCACGATCCCAACTTCACCGACCTGGCACGGGTGGCGATCGCTGCCGGCATTCACTCACCCGAGCGTGCGCAGGAGATGGTCGCGCGCATGGGCGATCGCGAAGAAGGCCTGACCACGTGGATACGCGCAGCGGCTTCCGATGGGCGCTTGAAGACGAAAGACCCGCTGTTCGCCTCGATGCAGCTGCAGGGCCTGGTGAAAGGCTTCGCGTTCTGGCCGCAGATCGCCATGGGCCAGCCGCCGCTCACTGCCGTGCAACAGAAGCAGGTTGCGGAAGCGGCGGTCGATATGTTCCTGGCCTACTACGGCTGAGCGCGCGCAACGCCGATCGATTCCGGCCGATTACCGTGGCTGCAACCAGGCCGGCAACAACGCCTGCGGAACGACGCTCACGCTCTCGTCGCAGCTCACGCCATGCGACTTGAGCAGTCGCTGCAGTCTTCCGTCTTTCGCGAGCTCTAGCGTTTCCGTGCAACCGCCGATGTATTCGCCGCCAACGAACACCTGCGGAATCGTACGGCTGCCGGTACGCGCAGCGAGAACCGCGCGGATCTGGCCACCGCGGTCGTCGCGCTGATAGGCCGCCGAATCCAGGTCGACCGAGCGATACGGCATACCGCACTGCGCGAACAGCTTGCGCAGCGACCAGCAGAACTCGCACCACTCCAGCGCGAACAGCACCAGCGGCTGCTCACGATCGGCGAGCAGCTGCGCGACGAAGGCCTCCACTTCGGCCGAAGCCTGGGGCGCGGCAACGCTGTCTTCCTTCGCAGCTGGTGTGGCCGACGGCGGCGCGGGCGACGGTGGCGCATCGAAACGCGCGCCCGGCGTCGAACGGGAAATGTCCCATTCCTCCGCGGACATCTCCGCACCGATGCCTTCGAACAGCGGCGTGCTGAGATAGCGTTCGCCGGTGTCCGGCAACATGCACAACACCGTGGCGCCATCGGGTGCTTCGGCGGCGATCTGTAGCGCGCCAGCGAGCGTCGCGCCCGCGGACGTGCCGACAAAGATGCCTTCGCGTTGCGCCAGTTCGCGTGACAGCCGCATCGCATCGGCGCCATTGATCGCAAGCACGCGGTCGACGTACTTCGCGGCCAGCGCGTCCTCGGTGAGCTTGGGGATGAAGTCGGGTGTCCAGCCCTGCATCAGGTGCGGGCGAAACGCGGGATGGCTTTCGCTTGGCGTGCCGTCCGCAGCGCGCGGTTGTGCGATGCCGCTGCCGAGGATCGGCGAGTTGTCCGGTTCGCATACGACGACTTGTGTGTCCGGACGCTGTGCCTTGAGCACGCGCGCGACGCCCTTGAGCGTGCCGCCGGTGCCGTAGCCGGTGACGAAGTAATCGAGCCGCTCGCCCTCGAACGCCGCGAGAATCTCCGGCGCGGTGGTGCGCGAATGCATGTCGGCGTTGGCTTCGTTCTCGAACTGCCGGCACAGGAACCAGTCGTGCGCCTGGGCCAGTTCTACCGCCTTGGCGAGCATGCCGCTGCCCTTCAGCGCGGCGGGCGTCAGCACCACCTTGGCACCGAGAAACCGCATCATCCGCCGGCGCTCGACGCTGAAGTTCTCCGCCATCGTCACCACCAGCGGATAACCCTTCACCGCGCACACCATGGCCAGGCCGATGCCGGTATTGCCGCTGGTCGCCTCGATCACGGTCTGACCGAGCTGGAGCGTGCCGCGACGCTCGGCATCCTCGATCACGCCGAGCGCGAGCCGGTCCTTGACCGACCCCATCGGATTGAACGCTTCGACCTTCACGAATACGTTCACCCGCGACGGTGCGAGCTTGTTGAGGCGCACGATCGGCGTGCGCCCGACCGTGCCAAGAATGCTGTCGAATTTCGCCGGTCCGGACACAGCTGGCATGGCCGCCTACCTCCGCATTCAGCAGGCGCCCGGAAGCCGGACGCTGCAGCGCAGCCCACCTTCCGCGCGTGTCCGCCGGCTGTCAAATCGCCGGCTTGCCGCCTCGATTTCGCCGGCTTCCACATCGCGCGAATCAACACATCATGGGCCACGCGATTTCTGCGATGATCGCGCGGTGATCTCGTTCATCGTTCCCGCGCACGACGAAGCGCTGTTGATCGGCGCTACCGTGCAGAGCCTGCACGAAGCGGCGCGCATGTTGCAGCTCGAGTACGAGGTCGTCGTGGTCGACGACGCCTCCAGCGATACCACCGCCGCGATTGCCTCATCCCTCGGCACGCGGGTGCTGCGGGTCGAGCACCGCCATATCGCCGCCACAAGAAATGCCGGGGCCGTCGCGGCACTGGGCGCGCGCTTCGTGTTTGTCGATGCGGATACGCAGGTCAACCCCAGCGTGCTCGCCGCAGCCATGCGTGCGCTCGACGCGGGCGCGGTCGGCGGTGGCTGCACGGTGCAACTGGCCGGGCCGCTGCGCTGGTACGAGCGCATGGCGATGGGGCTGGCGATGCCGACATTGCGCTGGACCCGGATCGCACCGGGCTGCTTCCAGTTCTGCACCCGTGCCGCATTCGAAGCGGCGGGCGGCTACGACGAACGCTATTTCGCCGCCGAAGACATCGTGCTGAGCCGGGCCCTCGCCCGCCAGGGGCGCTTTGTGATGCTGCGCGAATCGGTATCCACCTCCAATCGCAAGCAACACACCTACGGCGTGGCTGCGCAGGCACGCCTGCTATGGCGGTTCGCCTTGAACGGCCGCCGCATCCTGCGTTCGCGCGAACACCTCACGCTCTGGTACGGCAAGCGTCAGCACAGTCCGAAGGACCAATGACGTGCATTCACCGATCCCGCGCCGTTAGTTGTTTCGATAGTTCCGACCCATCAGCGACAGCACCAGTCCCACCACGCTGATCGCGCCGATGATCAGATGCATCGTCGCCGCGCCGGACACGCCGGCCAGTGCGAGCGGTTTCATTGCCCCGATCGCCTTGCCCCCGATGAAGTGCAGCACCGCGATGAGGTACATCAGCGGCAGCAGCGCGCGATAGCGCAACAGCACGACGAAGAAAACGAGACCGAGCAGGAACTGCTCCAGTCCCATGCGCGCCATCAAGCCGATGATGTTCTGTGCGGCGCCGGCCGGATACGTATCGAGTGGGATGGTCGAGACCGATTGCGCACCGCCATCGGCACGCACGATGTGCGCCACACCGAGCGCCAGCTTCATCAAGGCCAACGGCACAAACAGCCACAGCGCCGGTGCGTAACCACGGAAGCGGTTGTCCACCACCGCGGGAAAGATCCGAGCCAGCATCTGCCATCTCCTTCAAGCGCGCCTGCGTGGCGCCAGATGATTATTGACACATTCGCGACGCCAATCGCCTGCCAACGCTGCTTCAACTCCGGCAAAGCCGCATGAACGCCCGCACACGACCCCGGTGCTAGAGTGCCTCGTAAAGCCGGCGTCGACAGGTGGCGACGGCAGGTTCAAGGCGAGGAGGCTGCCATGTCCGCCATCCTGGGCCGCGAGGCGCCGTTCCCCGAAAGCCCGGACTCCCGCTACACCCGCGCGCTGGTCGAGCTGACCCGCGCCGTCTGGCATCCCGATTGCACGTTGCTGGATGCCTTCAGCGTGATCTGCAAAACTGCTGCGGATGCCATGCAGGTCGAGCGCGTCAACATCTGGCGCCTGCTACCGGATCCGCTGCGATTGCAATGCGTGCACGCCTACACCCGCTCCACCGGCGAGCACGCCGCGGCCGAAGCGCTGGAAAGCCTGCCGATGGACGGCGAGTACATCGACTTCCTGAAAGTCGTTCGCGCGATCGATGTCGTGGATGTACGTGTCGACCCGAGCACCGCCAGCTCGCGCGGCGCGCTGCGCGAATACCTGCACCGGCACGACATCCACTCCCTGCTCGACGCGCCCGTACGTCTGGAAGGCGAGCTCGTCGGCGTAATCTGCCATGAGCAAGTCGGCAAGATGCGCGCCTGGACGGCGGAAGAGATCGCCTTCGCCGGCAGCATGGGTGATTACGTGATCATGGCGGTCGAAATCTACCGGCGCCATCGCGCCGAAACGCGACTGGCGCACCTGCGCCTGCACGACCCGGTCACCGACCTGCCCAATCGCGACTACCTGGTCGAACGCGTGCGTGAGCGCCTGGCCCTGCAGTTCGATGTCCACCACGCGCCTGCGGTGGTGCATATCCACATCGCCCTGCCCTACGTCACCGCGATGCCGGCGAATGCGCCTACCGCCGAGGATGTAATGGCTGAAGTGGCCAGACGGCTGCGCGCGGTCATCGGCGAGCAGGGTGCGCTGGCGCGTGTCCGCGCCGACGGCTTCGCGATCCTGTCGCATCGCGATGTGCCCGAGCGCGAGGTAATCAAGATTGCCGAACGCTGTGTCGAAGCCGTGCGCAGCGTGTCCGACTGGCACGGCGTGGAAGCCAGTGCCGCAGTCGGCGTCGCCTTCGCCCGCGATCTGGAGGTCGGCGATCCGCGCGTGCTCATGCGCAACGCCGAACTAGCCAGCGAACGCGCGGGCGCACAGGGCCGCCATCGTTTCGAGGTGTTCGAGATCAGCGAGCACCGCGCGCTGGTCGAGCGCCTGCGCATGGAACGGGCGATGCGTGACGCCTTGGAGCACGAGGATTTCGAGGTCCAGTACCAGCCGGAATTCGACCTGCGTTCGGGCCGCTGGGCTGGCGCGGAAGCACTCGTGCGCTGGCGCATGCCCGAGGGATTGTTGGGTGCGGGTGAGTTCATCGATGTCGCCGAGCAATCCGGGCTGATCCTGCCGCTCGGTCGCTACGTGCTGCGACAGGCCTGCCAGGACGCGTGCGAATGGCCGACGCAGGAACCGCCGTTGACCCTGCGCGTCAATGTTTCGGCGCAGCAGTTCGAGGCGCCTGGCCTGGTCGACGACGTCGCCGATGCACTGGCCCAGTGCGGACTGCCTCCGGAACGGCTGTGTCTGGAGGTGACCGAGACCACGCTGATGCATGACATGAACGACGCGCTGCACACCATGGAGCGCCTCAAGGAACTGGGGGTCGGGCTCGCAGTCGACGACTTCGGCACCGGTTATTCGTCACTGGCGTACCTAAAGAGCTTTCCGATCGATGCGATCAAGGTCGATCGCAGTTTTGTCGCCGGCTTGCCCGATGAGCGCTTCGATGTCGCCCTGGTGACCGCGGTCCGCGAACTCGCCCACGCGCTGGACGTCGAGGTCGTCGCTGAAGGCGTGGAACGCACCGAACAACGCGATGCGTTGCGCGACCTGGGCGTGTCCCGCATCCAGGGCTGGCTGTACGCACCTTCGCTCGATCATGACGTGCTGCTGGAGACGCTGGCGCATCCGCCGGCAGCGCAGGCAAGGTCGGCGTGGCACTAGCGCCGCCGCTGTGCTGATGAAGCGTCAGCCAACGGCGCGACGCGGCAGCTTCCAGCCAGGGCGCACGAAGTGGCAGGTGTAGCCGGTGGGATAGTGCTGCAGGTAGTCCTGGTGCTCGGGCTCGGCTTCCCAGAAGTCACCGGCCGGCGTCACTTCCGTCACCGCCTTGCCGGGCCACAGGCCGGACGCATCGACGTCGGCGATGGTATCGAGCGCGGCGCGTTGCTGCTCGGGCGAGGTGTAGAAGATCGCCGATCGATAGGACGTACCGATGTCGTTGCCCTGGCGGTTGCGCGTGCTCGGGTCGTGGATCTGGAAGAAGAATTCCAGCAGCTCGCGATAGCTGATGCGCGCGGGGTCGAACACGATCTCGACCGCTTCGGCATGGCTGCCGTGGTTGCGATAGGTCGCGTTGCGCACGTCGCCGCCGCTGTAGCCCACGCGCGTGCTGATCACGCCGTCCATCTTGCGCAGCAGTTCCTGCACGCCCCAGAAGCAACCGCCTGCGAGGATTGCCTTCTCGGTAGTCATACGTCCTCCACCTGGTCGAGATACGCGCCGTAGCCGGCGGTTTCCATCTGTTCGCGCGGAATGAAACGCAGCGCTGCCGAATTGATGCAGTAACGCAATCCGCCACGATCGCGCGGACCGTCGTCGAACACGTGACCAAGATGGCTGTCGCCATGGGCCGAGCGCACTTCGATACGGATCATGCCGTGCGAGGTATCGCGCAGTTCGCTGACGTTGGCCGGCACGATCGGCTTGCTGAAGCTGGGCCAGCCGCAGCCGGATTCGAACTTCGCCGAAGAAGCGAACAACGGCTCGCCGGAAACGATGTCGACGTAGATGCCGGGTCGATCGTTGTGCAGATATTCGCCGGTGCCCGGCCGCTCGGTAGCGCTCTCCTGGGTGACGCGATACTGCTCCGGGGTGAGCCTGGCGAGCGCTTCGGGGGTCTTGCGGTAGTTGCTCATGGGGGCTCCTGTGCGATCGGACGATCGGAATGAACGCCCGGGGAGGCTTGGAAGCGGGGTACCCGATAGATGGGGCCCGATGGCGGGAAGTCCAAGGCTGGGTATCCGGCCTGGATTTGGTCCCGGGAATCGGCGTCCATTCCAATTACTGCACAAGAGGGCGGAACCGACGCCCGGGATTCGCCACGCGGGATGCGCGATTTGACGCCGTTCAGGTGTTGCGCGAGGCGTGCGCTTCTCGGCGGGAGGCAACAGTCGCGAGCGCGGCGCTATGCTGACGCCCCCTGCAGACACCGCAAGTCCATGACCGAGACGCCCGTTCTGCCCCTGCTCAATGCCGCCGAAGCGCGCGTGCTCGGCTGTCTGATCGAGAAGGAAGCCACCACGCCGGACACCTATCCGCTGACCGTCAATGCCGCGCAGGTCGCCGCAAACCAGAAGACGGCGCGCGATCCGGTGATGACGCTGGAGCCCGGCGAGGTCAACCACACCTTGCGCCAGCTGGAGACGAAGGGTCTGGCGAAGCAGGTGTTCTCTTCGCGCGCCGAGCGCTACGAGCACCGCACCGGCGCCGTCTTCAGCCTGCCCAGGCAGCAGGTCGCATTGCTGGGGTTGTTGCTGCTGCGCGGCGCGCAGACCGTGCACGAATTGCTGGCACGCAGCGAGCGCCTGGCCAAATTCGAAGACGCCGACGACGTGCGTCATCACCTCGAACGCCTGATCCAGCGGCTGCCTGCCTTGGTCGTGCAGATCCCGCGCGGCCCCGGCCAACGCGAGGATCGCTATGCGCACCTGCTGAGCGGACCGGTCGACGTGGCCGCGATCTCCGAGCGCCTGTCCCAGCGCAGCGAAGCGGAAGCGTCGCCGCTGGAAGCGCGCGTGGCCGCGCTAGAAAGCGAAGTAGCGGCATTGCGCGAGGAAATCGCGGCCTTGCGCGGATAGCGCCCTCACTCCGCGCCGCCAACGGGAATGGACTCCACTTCGACCAAGGACCGGTACTCATGAATCCCACTTCGTTGCATTTCCGCATGGCTCGCTGCGGCCTGCTGCTCGCATGCCTCGCCACCGGCATCGTCACCGCCGCGAGTCCGGGCGCTCGCCTGGAAGGCGTCGACACCTCGCACCACAACACCGCGGTGAACTGGACCACGCTGCAGGCCAACGGGGTGCGCTTCGCCTTCATCAAGGCGACGGACGGCAAGGACTACCTCGACCCCGCCTTCGCCGACAACTTCCGCGCGGCGCGCGAAGCCGGGCTGGTGCGCGGCGCCTACCACTTCTACGAAACCGACGACGACGGTGCGGCGCAGGCCGAGTGGTTCATTCGCAACGTCGACCTGCAACCGGGCGATCTACCGCCGGTGGTGGACATCGAACGCATCACCGGTCCGGTCGATGGCGACCTCGACACGCAGTTCGAAGCCTTCCTGTCCACGCTGCAGGCGCATTACGGCCAGTCGCCCATCATCTATACCGGACCCAACTTCTGGGACCACAGCATGCGTGGGCATTTTCCGAATCACCCGCTGTGGGTGGCACAGTACGGCGTGTCCGCGCCGACATTGCCCGACGGCTGGTCGGCCTGGACCTTCTGGCAGTACACCGAAACCTGGCAGCCGCCCGGCACGACGGCACCGATCGACGGCAGCTATTTCAACGGCGATCAAGCGGGTCTGCAGGCACTGCTTATTTCGTCCGCCGTGGCCACCCAGACCAGCAGCCCTGCGCCAACGGCGGACGCGCACTGAGCGCGTCGCGATTCGAGGGGCTGATTGCTCCGCTGCGTGTCGCTCAGCTGCCCGTCGGCACGATGCACGCCGTCTCGACCATCAGCACCACGGTCTTTTCCGGTGCACGCGGGCGATGCCGCAATCCCTTGGCCACGACGAAGCCCTGGCCCGGAGCGAGTTCGACCGTGCGGTCCTCCAGGTCGATCAGGAAGCGACCACTGACGACGAAGAAGAATTCGTCCTCGCGTTCGTGGTGATGCCAGTGGTACTCGCCCTGCAGCACGCCCAGGCGCACCACCGATTCATTCACCGCGCACAGCGTCTGGTTGTACCAGGGGTGGGTATTCGCCGACACCAGCGCAGGCACATCAATCACGTCGCCCGTCGGATACAGGATGTTGAGACGGGTGTCGTAGGGAGAGGGTTGCGGTTCGCTCATGACGGTGCTCGCGCGTGGGTAGCGCAGCGTACTCCGGTTTCCGTTGCCCTCGCCTGCGTCCATGAATGGCGCAATTCGGCGCGACGAACCATGCCTTGCGGCTTTCGCTTCTGCTTACCAACAACGGGATCTGGCGGAGTATCTGAAAACCTCGTGAGCAATGGCCCTCATTCTCCTCGACCTGACGCGCCATCAGCGTCGGCAGGCGAACGCGGCTTGGCCTCGCCGATACGGAAGCGGCAAACGTGGCCACCCCGCACGATGCATTCCATGTGGTGGATGCGATGCTGGGATGCGGCTTCCATGAACGCGATGTCGAAGCGGCACACGTCCGGATGCGCGCGGGCTAACGCGTGGAAGACGCAGTTGTAGGCTTCCACTTGCGTCTCGCCGCCGCGCTGGGTGGCGACAGCTTCGTAACCGAGCTGATCCATGCGTTGCGCCAATGCGTTGGCGACGTCTTCCCGGGTAGCGCCCGGCGCAGGCGCCGGCTCGGCGCGGCCGAGCCCCTGACCGAGGCCGACCAGCATCTCGCGCGCACCGTCTTCGCCGAGCTTCGCGATCACGCCCTCCATCAGCGCACCGGCGATCTGTCCGTAGTTGCGCGGGAACAGCGCGTGCGCCTCGCTGGTGAGGCGGAAGCGCGCCTCCGGTCGGCCGCCGGTGGGACGAGGGGCGATGCGTTCCACCCAACCCTTCGCGATCAACGCGGTGAGGTGCTGTCGCACCGCGTTATGGCTGATGCGCAGGCGTTCGCACAGCGCTTCCACGCCGATGCCGTCGGGCTGCTGCAGCATGTGCCGCAGCAGCGCCTGTTGCGTGGTTCCGAGGTGGCGCAGTTCAGCCATTCGTTCTCGCTCAACTCACTTTGTTCGGAAACTGCTTCGCCAGCGCACCGACCAGCGCGTCGGCGATCACGTCCATGTGCTGTTGCATCGCGGCCCAGGTCCTGGCCTCGGCGGTGCGATCGCCGCGCATCACTTCGCTGATCTGTGCGGCGTGATGCGCGCCGTGTGCGAGCAGCAGGCCGCGCACCGCGTCCTGCGGCAGGTAAGGATTGGCACCGGACAGGAACACCGCGATCTCGCTAGCGTTCTGCGTCAAGGTCGTCATCGCGGCATTGACCGCCGCGCGATTGCCGGCGTGTTCGGCATCGGTCATCGCCTTCACCGCGCCCCAATGGCCAGCGAGCAGCGCGAGCATGCGTTCGCCCGCGGGTTTGCCGTAGAAGCCGGCGACGGCATCGGCCAGTTGTTTCGCGTTCGCGACCACGGCGTTCGCCGCGGCTTCGCTGCGCTTGGCATCACCGGCCTTGACCGCGAGCGCGTAGGCACGGGTCTGTGCGACATGGCCGTGCCACAGCGCGCGCAGCGTTGCCTGCAGCTTGGGCGCAGGCACCGCCGCCGCCGGCGGAGCGGCGTGCGCGCCGTCGTGCGCCTGCACGGCCGGCGGCACCAGCAGGCCGGAGATCAAGAGAAAGGTCAGGTACTTCATGGGTATCGCTCCTGTTCGGTCGCACACCGCGACAGGGGCATTTCGATAGCGGGGGAGCTTATGCACAAGCTACATATGTGTAAAGCTATTTTTACGACACTGAAGTCGATCCCTCGCCCCGCTTGCGGGGAGAGGGACCGCGTCGCGAAGCGACGCAGGGTGAGGGGACGTAAGCGCAGAGCAAAAGCACCCCTCATCCGGCGCTTCGCGCCACCTTCTCCCCGCCGAGGCGGGGAGAAGGGCAAGAACAGTCCTGAGGCGCGCCCGCCTCAGCGCGGCTTCCTCGGCAAGCCCTGGAAGAGCACTGGCGTTGTCTGCTGCATCTTCAACAACGTGACCTGCGTGGCCCGCGCCTTCGACGCATCGATCTCGGCTTGGAACTTCGCGCCATATTCAGTGTTGATCACGCCCTGCACTGCCAGCGACGACTCGTTCGGCTTCGCCAACTGCAGCACGTTGGCTGCGACCACCATCTGGTCGGCGAGCACGGCCACCTTGTCGAGGCACGGCAGGTCCGAGCAGCGCTTTGACCAGAACTCCTGCGCAAGGATCGCCCAACCCTTGCTCGCCTTCTTGGTCAGCCGCATCTGACTTTCGTGCACCAATTTGGGAGCGGCCGCGTTCGCCTTTTCAAACCTCGGCCCCATGACCTGCGCATAGTTCGCATTGCCGTTGGTCTCGACGGTCTGCTTGCCGAACAGGGACAGGTCCGTCCGCAACAGACGGATGCCGGTCTTGCAGATGTCGTCCGCGCACTGCGTCAGCCACTCGGCATCGAACGCTTTCGTTTCGGCATCAAGCTGATTGAGGAAGGCGGCACCCGCACCCGTCGTTTCGATCGCGCCGGTGCGTGCGATGCGGTAGTTGCGCTTGCACACAGTGTCGGCATGGCAGGCGAAGTCCATGCCACCCGGCGGTAGTTCCACCGCGAGCTGCGGGAACCAGATCGGCCAGTCCCAATGATCGGACCACACTTCGATGTCGATGAAGAGTCGCGCATTGATGCCTGGCGTGACCAGGAAGCCCAGGTTGTAGACCGGCGCACCGATGGTGAAATCGCTGACCTGTTCGGCGTTCACAGTCAGTGGGACGACCTGGCCCGTGCTGGTGACAGCCGTGTCCTGGTTGTTGAGGTTGTCGTGCACCGTGAAGCGCAGCGCATCCGAGTGCAGTTCGGCCTTGATCGCGGGGAAGATCTGTCCACCCACGACACCGAAGTTGGCACGTCCACCGGCCAGGTCGAAGTCATCGAAGACCTTGGTCATCGCGGGCAGGTTCTCGCCCGGCATCGGCGCGCGGAACTGGCCATTCGTGAACGGCGCGGGCAAGCCCTCGGTGAAGTCCTTGCCGAGATCGGCGCGGGCGCTGTTGCTGCCGAAGATCGGCACCTTGAACGCCACGCCCGCATACGCACCGACCTGCGCGACCAGTTCCTTGCCGTCGAAGAGCTGCGGCGCAGGTAATCCGGCTTGCGCGTATTCGGCAGGACCACCGTTGATGGTCTGGAAATTGGTGGTCAGCGAAGCGGTGCCGTTGTCGTTGGTATACGTGCCGCCCACCGTCACCGGGAAGCGCAGGCCGAAGCCATAGTTGAAGCCGGCGAAGAGCTCGACGTAATAGGTCTTCTTGCAACCGACGACGCACCAGTTGATCGAAGTCTCCACGCGCTGGCGCCATTCGTATTCGCGCCCCAGGGTGAACCCGGTCAGGAACACGCGCGGCTCGAGTGTCTGGGTGATCTGCGACGGCGGCATCGCCGTCTCGACGGTAGGCGCGGCGGATTGGCCCGACGGCTGCGCCTTGCCGAAGTTCAAGAGCTTGCCGAAGCGGGCCTGATCCACGCTGCCGCGGGTCGGCACGAACATCACCTGCTCGATGCGAGTTTCACCGGAATTGACCACCTCGGCTTCGAGCCGCGCATCATCGAGCGCGGCCAGGCGCGCCGCTTCGGCCGCACCGACCTCGGCGTCGATCGAAGCACGCTGCGCCGGGTCGGCGAGCATCTTTCGCAGGGTGGCGATATCGCCGGTCACCTGCGCGCGCACCTGCACCGCTTTGTCTTCCGCCATGCGCACCGCGTTGGCGCGTTGCCGCGGATCGGCGACGAAATGCGGATCGGCCGGATTGGCGAACGCCGCCGCCCGCGCCTGTGGTGTCATCTGGGTGAAGCAGCGCACGCCGGTATTGGCCAGTCGGGCCGCACGGCCGCGATCGGAACAGGCGCCGGTGTGCAAGCGGTAGCCGAGGAAGCTGCGCACGACCAGTCCCTGATCTACTTCCAGTACCTGGGTTTCATCCGCGGTGACCTGGACCAACTGTGGTTCGTCGCGCAGGCGCTGCGCGACGTTGAACAGCGCGCGCGGATTCGACAGCATCGGTTTGAAGTCGACCTTGCCGGCTTGGAGGATAACGACCGGGCGCGTGCGCAGCGCCGGCAGCGCGTGCTGGCGCGTGACCCGCAGCGATTGCAGCGTCGTCGCGCTGTTGCCGGGTCGCAGCACCACCGCCGATGCCGGCACTTGTGCCGCGATGCCAGGCGGCGGCTCGATGACAGCCGGCGCCACGGCCAGTGTTGCCGTGGGTCGCACCACGCGGCGCAGTTCTGGTTGCGGCGTGCCCCGCTGCTGGGCCAGGACTGGCGGTGCCACTGCGAGCGCGACTGCCAGAGTCGCCATCCATCGCAAGCGTGAATCGATTCGAGTTCCCATTGTGTTTGTTTCTCCCCAGGATGCGGGCGATCCTAGCGGCGGAGCGATACGCGACGCCACCTTCGCGCCAGCACGGAATGGTGCAGCTACCCGAGCTTGCGGGCGCCCAGCCGCCGGTCAAAACTGGCCACCCGTCCCGCGGGAAGCACCATGCACGACCCATGGAACCTGCAACGCTTCGTCGACGCCCAGGCGTCCATCTACGCCGAGGTCGTGGACGAACTGACTCGCGGCCGCAAGAGCAGCCATTGGATGTGGTTCGTGTTTCCGCAGCTACGCGGCCTCGGGCACAGCGCGATGGCCGAGCACTTCGGTCTCGCTTCGCTGGACGAAGCGCGCGCCTATCTCGCCCATCCATTGCTCGGCACGCGCTTGCGCGAATGCGCTCTGCTCGCATTGCGCGCCGGCGGCGATGCCTACGCGGTCTTCGGCGCTCCCGATGATCTCAAGTTCCGCTCATGCATGACTCTGTTCGTGCACGCGGCGCCGGACGAACCGGTGTTCGCGGCGGCATTGCAGCAGTACTTCGACGGCCCCGACGCGCGCACCGAAGCAATGCTGCGCGCGCCCTAGCCCTCACAGGCGCGACGCCGTGATCCGGATGTCCGCATTGCGCCAGGCCTTGGCGAAACGGGCATCGACCGCGCGCGCCTCCGCTTCGCGCTTCTGCGCATGCAGGCTTTGCGCGAGGCCGTACAGCGACCAGCCGTTGTCCGGATTGCGCTGCAGTTCCTCGCGATAGGTGCGCTCCGCGGCGGCCGGCTGGCCGGCGGCCAGCAGCAGTGCACCGAGGGTTTGCCGCGTGGGTGCATGCCATCCGGGAGGCTCGTCGTAGGGAATGCGGTCTTCGATCGCGGCGGCTTCGCGCAGGGCGGCGATGGCGGCGGTGTGATTGCCGCGGGCATTGGCGAGCTCGCCGGCCAGGGTGCGTTCGGCGATGCGCACCGCATGCGACAACGAGTAGCGGTCCCACATGGTCAACGTGTCCATCACCGGATCGGCGGCGGCCTTGGCGAGCTCCTTGAGATGCTGGTCTGCGGCATCCAGCCGGTTCTGCCGCACCGCGGCCATGCCCTGCGCGTAGTGCCAGATCGCGGTGACGTAGGGCAGGTCCGGCGCGGGATTCGGTGTCGCCGCGATCTCGTCCCACTCGCCGAAGCGCACGCGATAGAACCACGGCGTGAGCCAGTACTGCTGCAGTCCGGCGAAGCCCGGCTGGCGCATCAGGTCGGGCAGATCGGTGCGCTGCGCGGTGTGTTCGGCGGCCAACTTCGCCAACGCCTTGCTGCCTTCCATGCTTGCCGCGAACCACAGGAAGTGATGGTTGTGCGGCACGTAGCCCAACGGATAGACACCCCTGGTGTTGCCACGACAGATCGCGAGATAGACATCGTCGGCCTGGATCGCGACCTGGTTGGCGAGCACCGCATCGTGCCAGCGGCCCACGCGCGAGTAGATGTGCGCGGGCATGTGCACCAGGTGGCCTGACCCCGGAATCAATGTGCGCAGATGATCGGCCGCGGCCACGCCGCGCTGCGGATCGGCCGAGGCTTCCACCGCGTGCACGTACAGGTGCAGCGCGCCGGCATGATCGGGATTGCGCCGGATCACCGACTCCAGCGTCGACACGACTTCCGCCGTGTGCCCCTTGGGCTGCAGTTTCGCGTCGTAGTAATCCCACGGCTGCGTGTCCATCATCGCTTCGGCATGAAGCGTGGCCGCGTCGAGGTCATCGGGGAGCTCCGCGACCAGTTTGCGCGTGGCTTCGACATATGTCGCATCGAGCGGCTTGCGGTCCTGCGGCGGATTCTCCGCATAGCGCGCCGCGAGCGCGCGGATGTAGGCCCGCTCGCGCGGCGTCGCCTTCGGCGCCAGCGCGATCGCCTTCTGCAGCCGTTGCCAGGCGGGCGTGTTGTTGGAGGGGTCCATCGCTGCATTGACGTGCGGCCCGAGCACCAGCGCCGCGCCCCACCAGCACATCGCGCATTCGGGATCGAGCTGCGTCGCGCGCAGGTACGAGCGCTCGGCGGCATCGTGGTTGAAGCCGTAGGTCAGCATCAGCGCCTGGTCGAACCAGCGCTGCGCTTCCGGCTTAGTTGTCGTGATCGGAAAGTGGTAATTGCCCAGGCCTTCCAGCAACGTGGCACCCACGAGTTGCGGCGGTTCGGGCGGGGGTGCCGACGCGGTAGGCGGTGCTTCGGGCCTGCGCAGGCAGGACAGGGACGCGGCAGCGGCGAACGCGAGCAGCGAGACGGCGAAGAGACGCTTCATGGCGAAACCCCGGGCCGAGAGGGCTTCGGTTCTACGCCGTCGCTGGTGGCGGGGCAATCCCGAGGCATGCGGTCGACCCTCACCCGAATGGGTGAGCATTCGTCCGCGTACCGCCTCTCCTACCGGGTTCCGACATCGCGGCTCCGAGGATCGTCGGTTCAGCCCGATGGCATTCCTCACTTATGCAGCAACCAAGGTCGTCCCCATCGCGGAGCAAGGGCGGCTACGTGCTCGCCGGCGAACGCTCGATCCCCGAGACCGCGCTCGTCGATGCGGTGCGCGACGACGCCAGCAAGGTACCGGCGATTACGCTCGGCTTCTGGATCATCAAGGTCCTGGCGACGACGCTGGGAGAGACCGGTGGCGACGCCGTGTCGATGTCGATGAACCTGGGCTACCTGGTCGGCAGCGCGATCTTCCTGGTGCTGTTCGTCGGCGCAGTGGCGCTGCAGGTGGCGGCCCTGCGGTTCCTGCCAATGCTGTACTGGTCGACGATCGTCGCCTCGACCACCGTAGGCACCACGCTCGCGGATTTCGCCGATCGCTCGCTGGGAATCGGCTATCCGGGCGGATCCGTGCTGTTGCTCGGCCTGCTCTCGACTTCGTTGTTCGTGTGGCATCGCACCTTGGGTACGGTGAATGTCGCTTCGGTGCGCACGCCGGCTGCCGAGTACTTCTACTGGGTCACGATCATGTTTTCGCAGACGCTCGGCACCGCGCTGGGCGACTGGACCGCGGACAGCGCCGGGCTGGGTTACCTCGGCGCGTCGCTGGTGTTTGGTGGCTTGCTGCTCCTGGTCGCGTGGGCGTACTGGCGCCGGTGGCGCGTGTCGCACACGGCATTGTTCTGGGCCGCCTTCATTCTCACGCGACCGCTGGGGGCCACGGTGGGCGACTTCCTCGACAAACCACAGGCGCACGGCGGATTGGCGTTGAGTCGCTACTCGGCAAGCGCGGTGCTGCTGGGATTGATCATCGTGCTTGTGCTGCTGTTGCCGCAGCGGCCGGCACGCAAGAGCCATTGAGTTCGCGGCGATCAGCTGTTCGTCGGCGCCCGTTAGACCACCACCAGCGACTGAAGCGCTGGTGCCGCCATGGTCGGTACAAACTGGATGACCTGGTAGGCAGCCACGCCATGCACGTGGAAGGGATCCTGCGCCAGGAGCAGCTCGAGTTCCTGCACCGAAGCGGCACTGGCCAGGATCACTCCGCCGTCCCTCGGTTCCTTGCGGCCCGACAGCAGGAACGTGCCGGCCTGATACATGCGCTTGAGAAACTCGCGATGTTCCGGAACGAGCGCGTCAACGGCCTCGATCGGCTGCGTGTAAGTCAGTAGCACCACGAACATGGGAATCCTCTATGTCAGCGCCCTGCGAATGTGTGGCGCGCATGATAGCGGCATGCACCGCAGCGAGTGCTGCAACCCAATCAGCCTTGCTCGATTTCCATGCCGCGCGGTTCGGCGTGCGCCGCTGACTCCGTCTTGGCCGGCACCGGGATGTCACGCAGTCGTGGCGTCGCCGACGCTCTGTCGACTTCCACCACGCCACGCGCGAGCGCGCTGTCGTCCAACTGCCACGGATGGAAGCCCGGGCGCAGATAGCTGCCGATATGGGCCAGGCTGCGCCGAACCATGTGGTGACCGGAAAACAGATGGCGTCCGAACCCGCGCCAGACGGATCGCGAAGTCAGCAAGCGATCCTGATGCAGCAGATACAGCATGCCCGCGGTCATGAGCAGGTAGAACAGCGGCAGCACCAGCGCGGCACCCAGCAGACGCAGGACATAGCTGGGCCAGAGTTGCTGCATCACATCGTAGGCGACGTGCTTGTGCTCGATCTCTTCGGCGAAGTGCCACTCGAACAGCACGCGCAGATCCGGATCCGCGCCTTCGAGCATGCGCTGGGCCAGGAATTCATGGCCGAGATAGGCGTTGACGTGCTCGACGCACGACACCATCGCCAGGCGCATCGGCAGCGGCGTTATCGGTTCGAGGAATCGGTACAGCACTGCATCGGTCCCGCGCACGAACCCGCGGAACCGATAGCCCTGAGCCTCCAGCACGGCCCAGAAGCGATGGTGCCCCGCGCCGTGTTGGCCCTCCTGCTGCAGGAACCTCATCACCATGTCGATGGCGGCGGGATCGCTCAGCCGCGGCATGCACAGCTTGAGCGAACGGATGTAGTAGCCCTCGTTGCCGGGCACCACCAGCGTGTAGGTATTGAGGATATGGGTCAGCGCCGCATCGCCGCCGCACCAGTGCCGGGGCGTCTGTTCGGAGAACGCGGCCGTGAACTTCCTTGGCTGGATTCCGTGTGCCATTCGCTTCCTCCCTGAGGCAGGAACATGGGCAGGTCCAGGAGCTCCAACACAAGTATCTACTCGCCCTGGCAGGGCGACACAAGTTCCGTTAGCGAAGCTGCCCTGGCGTAAGCGCGACTGTCGCCTTGTGATCGCCCTGTCGTCGCTGTGTGACTGTCGCGACAAGCAACAGCGGCATCTAAAAACATGGACGTTTCGCGAGCGAATGGTGACGGTCTCCGGCGGCAACCATCTTGCGCACGTGTTGATTCGACTGAGAGATCCAGCTCCAGCCGGGCACACCTGCGCAGCCTTGCTGCACTGCACGCAACTTCCCACTCAAAGCGCGCATTCCCGGGGCCCCACCCGTTTGGGTGATGCACCGCGGATATGAGGGATTTTTCCGCGGTTTTCTCGCTATTCACCGCTTGTCCACAGGCTTATCTGCAGCCTCTGTGGCCACGCAGGAGTAGCGTTCACAACCGCTGTCCGCCCCCCTCCCCCGAGGTGCCCCATGGATTGGAACACCGGTGCCAGCCGGCACTATCAAGGACCGATTGACCGCGTGTTCGTGTCGCTGCGCGAGATGCATCACGTCGACTTCTTCATCGACGAATACCTGCGTCTGCACGAACTTGACCCAAGCGACGACAACCGGCGCATGGTGGGTGAAAAGCTCGAGCTCTTCCTCGGCCGCGTGCCCTATCGCTGGGATGACCTCACCGACTATCTCGACGGCCGCTGGCGCGGCGAATCGACGGATTATTTGTAGGCGAACGTCGCGTCGTCCCGGCCGAACCATCCAGACCGGGACGGAGGCCTGATAGCCGGCGTCCGCCCGGTCGATGCGCCAGTACCGATCGCGCATCGGTGGATCTGTCGCCGACGACCTTCAATCCTGCGTCTCTCCCGATAGCGGCGTGGCTCGCATCGATGGCCGCTGCCGGAATGCATCAAACCATTCCACCAGGCGGGGACGTCCGCTTCGGAAGCTCGGCAGCTCACGAAACTCCAGCCAATCCAGCACCGTTGCCACGGCGATGTGACCTACGTGGAGCGTGCCCGCAACATCGAGCTCCTGTTCCAGCCAGTCGTAACTCTCAGCCAGTTTTTCTACGTAGCCGTCGCGCAGCGGGGCGTATCGCAACGCTTCCGGCCGTCGCACCGATTCCCAGCGCACGGCGATGCCGGCCTCGGCCATGCCCTGCGCCACCGCCTGCACGCGCAGGGCGTGCCAGCGCGCTTCGCCCGTAGCGGGAATTAGGCGCGGCCCGTCATGCAAGGTGTCGAGATAGGCACAGATGACATCCGAGTCGAAGATCGGCGACTGGCCCGGACGCAACAGAACCGGCACCTTGCCCAGCGGATTCTTCGCGAAGACATCCTCGTTGCGCCGGGTCGGGCTGGTTTCGTGATGCGCTACATCCAGGCGGTCGGCGAGGTTCGCTTCGTGGGCGAATACCAGCGCCTTGCGGGCGTAGGGCGAGTGGGTCTGATAGAGCAGCTGCATGTGAACTCCTGGACTCAACGGAAGGATGCAAGGGCGAATCGGCGCCGCGGGGATTCGCCCGCGCCGTTGTCGCGAAACTCTCGGGCTGCGTCGTGCAGCAGATGCGCCATCACCGTGGTGATGCGTTTGGCGGTCGGGATATGGAGGAACTCGTTGGGACCGTGCGCGTTGGACTTGGGGCCCAGCACGCCGGTCACGACGAACTGCGCATGCGGAAAGCGTTCGCCGAGCATGGACAGGAACGGAATGCCGCCCCCTCCCCCGAGCATCGCCATCGGTTTGGCGAAGGCACCCAATGACGCGCGCTCCAGGCTCGCTTCCAACCATGGCGCCATGCGTGGGGCATTCCAGCCGGGTGAAGTCATGTCGACCGTGAAGCACACCTCACTGCCATACGGCGGATCGCTCTCGATCAGTGCTTTCAGGTGCTGCGCGGCCGCTTGCGGGTCGAGCACCGGCGGCAGACGCAGGCTCAGTTTCAATCTGGTCGCCGGCTGCATCACCGCGGCGGCGTTGGCGACACTGGGCAGACCGTCGAAGCCGGTAATTGCCAATTGCGGCCGCCACGATCGATTCAGCGCCAGCGTCGGCAGATCGTCGGAAACCGGCTGCACCCCGGCCCGCAGTGGCAGTTGCGCGTAATAGTCCGCACCGATCGTGGTCACGGCGGCGGCCGCCTGGCGGCGACGCTCGTCCGGTATCGGTACGTGGAACGCCGATACCACGTCGCCTGTTGCCGGGTCTTCCAGTCGTGACAGCAGTTGTCGAGCGATGCGGAAGCTGGACGGCACCACGCCCGAGGCATCGCCCGAGTGCACGCCTTCCTCGAGGACACGCACGTCCAGCGTGCCCGCCACCTGGCCCCGCACCGACGTCGTCAGCCATAGCTGCTCGTAGTTGCCGCAGCCGGCATCGAGCGCGACCACGACGGACGGCACGCCGATTCTTGGCGCCAGATACTCGATGTATTCGTCCAGGCCTGCGCTGCCGGACTCTTCGCAGCCCTCGATCAGGATCACGCAGCGCGCACACGCGGCGCCCTGTGCGCGCAGGGCAAGCGCGGCGGTGATGGCGGCGAAAATCGCATAACCGTCATCGGCACCACCGCGGCCGTACAGACGGTCGCCTTCGAGCATCGGCGACCACGCTTCGCGGCCGTGAGTCCAGCCCTCCATCGCCGGTTGTTTGTCGAGGTGGCCGTAGACGAGCACCGGCGCACCGGCTTCACCGGGAATGTCGATGAAGACCAGCGGCGTGCGTCCTGGGACACGGACGATGTCCACGCTGGCGCCCGGTACATCACGCAGATGCTCCCGCGCCCAATCGCGCATCAGTTGCGCCGCCAGTTGCAGATGACCGTGCACGTCCCAGTCGGGATCGAACGCCGGCGACTCGCAGGGAATGGCCATGTAATCGAGCAGCGCCGGCAGGACATCCACCTGCCAGGCCTGTTCAATGAAGTCGTCCAGCGATTTGGAATCCATGTCATGCGCCTCGTTGCGAGGACGAAATGCTAGGCAGCCGGACGCGCATGCCCGCCGCAATGTGGGGTCAGCTGGCGCTTTTTTTCTGCGCCTTGCGCCGGCTACAGTGCCGCCATGGAACTCGACCGCTTCGATCGTCAACTGTTGAACCTGATCCAGGACGATGCCGGCCAGACCGCCGAACGCCTCGCCGATCAGGTGCCGCTGTCGCCCTCGGCCATCCAGCGCCGGTTGCGTCGCCTGCGCGAGCAGGGCGTGATCGCGCGTGATGCCGCCATAGTCGACCCGGCGAAGATCGGCCGACCCACGTTCTTCATCGTGTCGCTGCAGATCGAACGCGAACGCCCGGAGCTGCTCGCGCAGCTGCGCAAGTGGCTCGCCGCGCAGGAGCACATCCAGCAGGCGTTCTACGTGACCGGCGAAGCCGACTTCGTCCTGGTCATCACCGCGCCGGATACGGAAACCTATGACCTGCTGATGTCGCGCCTGGTCAGCGAGAATCCGAACGTCCGGCGCTTCACCACCAACGTGGCATTGAGCGTGTTGAAGCGCAGCCTCGCGATCCCGGTTCCGTTGGACCGCGACGACTGAGCCAGCGCGCCAACCGCGGGAAGCGGTCTTCGCGCAGTTTTTCCGCGCCAACGCTGCTCGGATTGCCGCCGGTCGTCGCCGAGCCGGGACCATACTGGCGACATGACCCTTCTTCGACATGAGCTGCCCGAGTTCGCCCGGCTCTGGGACGACTATCGCCCGACCCGGCTGATCGAGCTGCCTGAACTTGCGCGATTGACCGACGTCGGCCGCGTGTTCGTGAAGCTGGAATGCGAACGCCCGTTCGGCAATTTCAAGGTGTTGGGCGGCATGATCGCGGGCCTGCGGGCACTGGCCCGCGTCGTCGGCGCCGCCTCGCCGATTGATTTGCTCGAAGCGCGCGACGATCGGCATGCGCTGCCTGCACTCCTGTGCGCGAGCGATGGCAATCACGGCCTCGCCGTTGCTGCGGCCGCGCAGCGTGCCGGCACCGCTGCCTGCATCTACCTGCCCGTGGGCGTCGATCCGGTGCGCGCAGCGCGCATCGAAGCCCTGGGCGGGCGGATCGTATGGATCGACGACACCTACGACGCCGCTGTGCTTGCGGCGGTGAGCGCGGCGCAGCGCGGCGAAGGCCTGCTGATCCCCGACACTACCGCCGACTCGGACGACGTCGTGGTGCGCGACGTGATGGCGGGCTATTCGCTCATCACTACCGAGCTCGCTGACCAGCTCGCGCCGCTGCGCACGCGTCCCAGTCACGTGTTCGCGCAGGCCGGCGTGGGCGGTCTCGCCGCCGCGCTCGCCGACGGGCTGCGCGACCTGCTGCGATCACCCGCCCGCATCGTGGTCGTCGAGCCCGAATCCGCGGCGTGTGTGGCCCGCGCGTTGCAAGCCGGGCATCCGGTACAGGTCACAGGCGATCTGCATTCTTCGGCACAGATGCTGTCGTGCGGCCTGGTCTCCACACCCGCGCTGCACACGTTGCAGCGTCACGACGCCCGCGCTGTACTCGTCGACGAGGATCAGTTGGCTCGGGCCGTTACCGGCCTGCGCGCGGCCGGTGGACCGGATACGACGCCCTCGGGCGCGGCGGGCCTGGCGGGTTTGTTGACCACGGCAGCGCGACCGGATTTGCGCTCGGCGTTGCAGCTCACCTCCGGCAGCGATGTATTGCTGGTGGTTACCGAGGGGACGACGCCCAACCACGACGCGGCAACCTTCGCCTGACGAATCAGCTCACGCGCGGCCGCAGCACCGTCGAGGTCGCCATGCCGGCCCGGCGCTGCATGACCGACAGCCATTCGCGGAAGGCGGCTTCGGGCATCGGTCGGCCGTACAGATAGCCCTGGAACAGATCGCAACCGGCGTCGGTCAGTGCGGCGTGTTGGCCCTGCGTTTCCACGCCTTCGGCGACTACCGTCAGCTGCAGGTGGTGACCTGCGGCGATGATGGTCTCGACCAGTAGCTTCGCGCGTTCGCAAGGCGCTACGCAAAGGCCACCGCGATTTCGTCGTTGGCCGCCTTCAATGCGCGTGCGCGCGATTCATCGCCCATCGCCAGGCCTTCGGCACGGATGAACTGGAGATCGGTCACGCCGAGGAATCCGAACACGCTCCGCAGATAGGTCTCGTGGTGATCCATCGCCGCCATCGGCGTGTCACTCGCATAGATGCCACCGCGCGTCGATGCGATCACGACCCGCTTGCCGCCGACCAGGCCTTCCGGGCCGCTTTCGGTATAGCGGAAGGTCTTGCCGGCAACGGCGATGCGGTCGATCCACGCCTTCAGCTGGCTGGGGATGCTGAAGTTGTACATCGGCGCGCCGATGACCACCACGTCGGCCGCGAGGAAGCTTTCGAGATCGTTCGCGCCGGCGTTCACATCCTGTTGGAGTGCGGCCGATTCGGGCGTCACACCCTGCGCGGCGGCCAGATGCGCGCCAGCGAGATGGATCACGGGCTGTTCGGCCAGATCGCGATAGACGATTTCCGCATCGTCGTGGCTGGCACGTGCCGCGTCGATGAGCTTCGCCGTCAACTGGCGGCTCACGGAATGCTCTCCGAGGATGCTCGAATCGATGTGGAGGAGTTTCATGGCTGCACCTGGAAGTTGGGCGGTGATGTTCCGCGGCCAGCAATCTATTGACCGCTCCTCCAGGCCAGTAGACGGCGTGATGGGATTGCACTCGTCCATGCGCGGGAGCAATCCCTCCGCCCCGGTTTTCCGCCGGTCGCGATGCCCAGATTCCGCTTGACCGGCGCCATAGGCGGTCCCCAGGGGATTGCGGCCATTTGTGGACGGGTGAAATCCCATTGCGCTGTCTAGTGGGGCGATTGCCCGGCCCCTACATTTTCTCCACGCAACCCGCTCCGCTTCGCCGCCACGTGTGTGGCCCGCGACAAAAGGCAGGTTGGCGTGTGCGTCCACCTTCCGGCGGCGCGACGAACGCATCACCCGATCTGACCTGCCATTCAAACCATCACCTCAAACGGAGTCCTTCCATGTCCACGAATTCCCAAACGCTGGTCGCGTCGCAAACGACCGCCCTGCGCAACACCACCGAACTGCTCGGACGCGTCCTGCTTGCGACCCTGTTCCTGATGTCCGGTCTCGGCAAGATCGCGGGCTATGCTGCGACGGCCGGTTACATGGCTTCGGTCGGCGTCCCCGGCATGCTGTTGCCGCTGGTGATCCTTGCCGAGGTGGGCGGCGGCCTCGCCATCATGGCGGGTTGGAAGACCCGGATCGTTTCGCTCCTGCTGGCCGGCTTCACCCTGATTGCGGCGCTGCTGTTCCACAACAATTTCGCCGATCAGATGCAGATGATCATGTTCATGAAGAACGTGGCCATCACCGGCGCGTTCCTGATCCTCGCCGCGAACGGAGCAGGCCGTTACAGCCTGGATGCGCGCGCGGCCAAGTGATCGACGCATGCGCGCCCTGGATGCCCTCGAGATCTTTGCGCCCTTAGTGTCGACGCGGCGCTCTCGACGGCTACCGGATGCGAGCGTCCTCCGTCTCGGAGACAATGCCCTTGTCTCCGGGACAACGGAGGCTCCCGCCCGGAGGCAGCGCATGGTCGATCTCAACGATGTCGCCCTGTTCGTGCAGGTGGTGAAGGCGGGCAGTTTTGCCGAGGCCGCACGCCGCGCCGGCATGCCTTCGAACACGGCCAGCCGGCGCATCCAGCAGCTCGAAGAGCAGCTCGGGCTGCGCCTGCTGCATCGTTCGACCCGACGCCTGACCCTGACCGATGCCGGCGAAGCGCTGTACGCACGCAGCGCGGATCAGGTCGAAGCCCTGTCGGAGGCCACGCTGGAGCTTGCCGAAGGCAGCCAGGTCCCGAGCGGCAAGGTGCGCGTGGCCGCACCGGCAGATCTGTTCAACTGGTTCGAACTCGCGTGGGTGAAGGAATTCCTTGTCGCCCATCCCAAGGTGCGGCTGGAGTTCGTGCTCAACGACGCCCGCGCCGATCTGGTCGCGGAAGGCATCGACGTCGCCATTCGTGCCGGCGCGATGACCGAACCGACGCTGATCGCGCGTCGCGTCGGCTCCAACCGGGCGCGCCTGATGGCCAGCCCCGCCTATCTGGCCACGCATGGCACGCCGCAATTACTCGAAGAGCTGGCGACACACGAGTGCATCGGCGTGCCGCCGGTCTCCGGTCGCGTGGTGTGGCATCTCGATGGTCCCGAGGGACCGGTCGACGTCGAAGTTCGTGGACGCTTCCATGCGAATACGGCGCTCGCGCTGCTCAAGGCGTGCGTGGCCGACATGGGCATTGCGCTGCTGCCCGACATCGCGACCGCCCAACACCTGCGTGACGGGCAACTGGTGCAGGTCTTGCCGGACTACGGCGTCGATGGCCTCGAGCTGTTTCTCGTGTACCAGAGTCGCCGGCAGATGCCGCGTGCACTGAGCGCATTCATCGAATTCGTGATGAACCGGATCGTGTCCGCGGGGCTGGTGGACGCCGCGGCTCCGGATTCGCGGTCGCGTCAGAGCGCGTAGTCGCGAATCCGCGGTTCGCCTTCGAATCACTCTGTCATTCGGAGGCGAGTTTCATGGAGCTCGGATCTTGCAGGGTGATATGCATGCTTGGCTTTCTGGAAAAGCCGCGCAGCTACTGATAGCTGCGCTCCAAATTCATTAGGGCATCGCTACGGGCGTCGGATAGACTTCGGCCCTCCGCGACCTCGATCCCCCATGAACACGCTCCACTCCAAGGAAGCCGTCGGCTCGGCCTTCGACCTCGAGCTCATGCGCCACGCAAGTGAGCAATCCTGGCGCGCGGTGCGCGTAATGTCCGAAGCGTTTCGCCCCGGCCTGCGCGAGTCGGAAGCCAAGCAGATGGCGATGGACATCCTCCACGACCTCGGCATGGAACGGATCTGGCATCCCGTGCATGTGCGCTTCGGCGCCAACACCTTGAAGATGTTCAATCAGAAGTCCGATGGCGACCCGGTACTGGGCGAGAACGACATCTACTTCATCGATATCGGCCCGGTGTTCCGTGGCCACGAGGGCGACGTCGGCGCGACATTCACCACGGGCAACGATCCCGACATGGCCGCTTGTGCCGTCGCGGCGAAGTCACTCTTCGATGACGTTCGCGACGCCTGGCGCAATCGCGCACTCACTGGCCCGGCGCTGTACGACTATGCGGCGCAACGGGCGGATGAGTTGGGCTGGGTGCTCAACATGGATATCCGGGGTCACCGCGTCAGCGACTTCCCGCATGCGATTCATCGCGGCGGCGACCTCGGTGAGTTCGAAGGGATACCCGTGCCTGGCGTGTGGGTACTGGAGATCCAGATCGCCAATCGTGACGGCACCTACGGCGCATTCCATGAGGACGTGCTGATCTGACGTATGTCAGCTGCGTCGCGCGTGCGACCTATTTGTACGCCACCCCGGCACTCGCCGGCCCGCCCAGCGGAATGACCTGCGTGCGGCTGAAGCCCGCTTCACGACACCAGCCGGCGAAGTCCGCGCCGGTGTAGTCGAAGGCATCGCCGAACTCGATCAGCATGTTGAGCGACATCAGCAGGCCGAAGGCGTTTTCGCGGCGGGCATCGTCGATCAGGTTCTCGATCACGACAAATGCGCCGCCGGCCGGCAGCGCCGCGTAGGCCGCGCGGATGAGATGTCGCTTCTTCTCCAGGTTCCAGTCGTGCAGGATCATGCCCATCGTGATCACGTCGGCGCGCGGCAGCGGATCGTTGAAGAAGTCGAGCGACTGCGCCGCGACGCGGTCCGACAAGCCCGCTGCGGCGATCTCGCGTTGCGCGATCGCGGTGACCTCGGGCAGGTCCGCGCTGATGCAGCGCATATGCGGATGGCGCCGGGCAACGAACATGGACAGTTGCCCCGTCGCTCCACCGACGTCGCACAACGTGGTGTAGCGCGAGAAATCGAACTTGTCGGCGAAGGCCTGGAAGTTGCCGGCGGAAATGCCGCTCATCGCCCGCATGAACTGTTCCAGGCGCTGCGGATCGCGATACAGCTCGACGAACATCGGCGCGCCGGTGCGCTTGATCTCGTTCTGCGGCAGGCCGGTGCGCAGCGCTTCGCTCAGATCGCCCCAGAACGGATACAGGCGCGCATTGGCCATCTCGAGGAAGCCACCGACATAGCGCGGACTGGCGCGATCGAGGAACGCCGCGGTCTCTGCGGTATTGCGATAGCGCGCACCCGGCCCGTCCCCGTCCCGCTCAAGGAAGCCCAACGCGACCAGCGCGTCGAAGAAGTCGGGATTGGCGCGCGGATGCAGCACGAGCGCCGCCTGGAGCTCATCACCCGTGTGCGCGCCGGAGCCCAACCGCGTGAAGACGCCCAGCTCCACGGCGGACAGCAGCGTCTTGGCGGGCCAGAAACCCATGCCGACTTCAGCGATGCGAGCGGGGGACAAGTCGTTCATGGCGGACGTTCCTGTTGCTGGAGTCGGCCACCAGATAACGCGGTCGATCCGTCGCCGCGGCCACACCGGCGGCTTCGATGCCCCGGTCGAACGCATGTCACGCAAGACGTCCTCCCGCCTTGATCCGGCCGTGCCAGCGTCGTGCGCATACTCGCGACATCGAACGCGACCTGAAGGCCATGGCCCTTACCCGACCGCAAACCGACGCACGACTGCAGGCGATCGAAGCACGCGTACCGGCGTTGCTGCAGGACCGCAACAGCTTTCCGCCCGAATTCGAGGATGAAGCCGAGCGCCTGCTGGCAGAGGTGTCCGACCGGGATCGGGACTATGCCCTGACCCAACTGGAGGCCATCGTTGAGCGGTCCGGCTTCAATCGCTAGCCGGCGCCGCAAGCGGCTTCCCCGCGCCTTCTACAGTCGCGACCCGCGCGTGGTCGCGCCCGAGTTGTTGAACAAGATCCTGCTGCGCGACGACGGTCGCGCGGGACGCATCGTGGAAGTGGAAGCGTACGCCGGCGCGGAAGACCCGGCCGCGCATTCGTATCGCGGCAAGACCGCGCGCAACGCCACGATGTTCGGTCCCGGCGGGCATTTGTACGTGTACTTCACCTACGGCATGCACTGGTGCGCCAATGCCGTGTGCGGCAAGCCAGGCGAAGGCGTCGGCGTGCTGTTGCGTGCGATGGAACCGCTGGATGGTCTGGAACTCATGCTGCAGGCCCGCAACTTCCCCACGCGCCTGCGTGACATTGCGAGCGGGCCCGGACGCCTGGCGCAGGCGATGGGCATCGACCACAGCTTCGATGGTGCCAACCTGGTGAGCAGCGACCGTGGCATCAGCATCGTCTCCGATGGCATGCCACCACCCGAGTATCCGGTCGCTGGCCCGCGCATCGGGATTCGCCATGCCATCGAACATCCATGGCGCTGGCATGTGCCGGATCACGCGCATGTGTCGAAGGCGCGGCCGGGATTGCCACCATTGCGCAATCCACGCCCGTAATCGAAGCGCTGTTTCGACGGCCGATGGCCCGCCACCCATGCGATGGATTGACGGTCACTCTGCCGAATGGCGAACCTTGGCAACGCAAGGGAGTGCACGCTGCTGGTCAAACCGAAAGGTCGCCATGAACGTCCCTCATTCCAGACCGAAGCAGTGGGTTGCTCCCATCGACCCCGTCTGCGGACGCCCGATCGAGCCCATTCCGATCGCCTACAGTGCGTGTCACGCGGATCACGACTACTACTTCTGCTCGGTCCAATGCTTGGAAGCATTCAAGAGCTATCCGTCGAAGTTTGTACGTCAGCACGCCCTGCCGAGCCGGATCACCCAGCCCACCGCCTATCCGACCTCAAGCTGAGTCAGATAGAGGCGCAGATCGAACTCCAGCTGGTGGTAGTCCGGCTCCATGTGCGCGCATAGCTGGTAGAACGCCTTGTTGTGTTCGGCTTCCTTCAGGTGCGCCAGCTCGTGCACCACGATCATCTTCAGGAACTCGGCGGGCGCATCGCGGAATACGGTGGCGATGCGAATCTCGCGACTGGCCTTGAGCCTGCCGCCATGTACGCGAGAGATGGCCGTGTGAGTGCCGAGCGCGTGCTTCATCACCTGCAACTTGCTGTCGTAAACCACCTTGCCCAGCGGCACCGACTTGCGCAGGTGAAGATCCTTCAGTCCCTGGACGTAGTCGTAGAGCTGGCTGTCGTTGCGCACGGCATGGGGCTGGGCATACCTCTCGGCCAGTATTGCGCCCAGCCGACCCTGCGCGATCAGCTCGTGCACCCGCGCCTGCAGGTGGGGTGGGTAGCCGGTGAGGTACTTCAAGGGTTGCATCGGCGGAAGCGGATGAAGGCGGGCTGTGCGGACGCTCGGTATGATGGGCCGTAAGTACTCAACATGAAACTGCAACATGGCGAAGGCGAATCCGCTCCAGGAACAACTACTCAAGGCGGGCCTGGTCAAGAAGTCCAAGGTGGCCGAGGCGGCGCGTGAGCAGAACAAGGCCCGTCATGCCAAGGGACCGGCCGCGCCCAGCGAGATCCAGCTGGAAGCCGAACGGGCGCGGGCCGACAAGGCCGAGCGCGACCGCGCCCTCGCGGCAGAGCAAAAAGCCCAGGCACGCACCGCTGAACTTCGCGCCCAGGCCCGGCAGATCATCGAAGACCGGAAGGTGCCCCGCTCGGGTGAGAGCGAGTACCGCTTCACCGCCGACGGCTCCATCCGCGCCCTGCTGGTCAACGACGATCTGCGCAAGCAGTTGGCGACCGGAGCGCTGGTGATCGTCCGTGTGGGCGAACGCTATGAGCTGTTGCCGCGTGTGGCGGCGGAAAAGGTGCGTGAACGCGACGCCAGCATGATCGTGCTCGATCATGGGCAGAAGACGGACGCCGAGCCCGCCGTCACAACCTCCGAAGACGATGCGTATTACGCACAGTTCCAGGTGCCTGACGACTTGATCTGGTAGCCGTCCTGTTTGTTTCTCACCGCATCCACGATGTCGGCAAGGACCATTTAGGCGGTCATCACCAAAGCTCAAAGCAATCTGGGCTGTCGCTCGCCGCAGATGGATGACTTCGACAGAGGCGCACCACGTTGGTCGACGAACCAACGTGGTGCCGACAGGCCGAACTAAAGCCCCCTCAAATCAGGAGCCTGAGTGGGCTCTCCCACTTCGAGTGTCATGTAGGTAAGCCGAGCGCCGCGGGGCACGCGGCACTTCACTTCCACGTCTTCGTGGCCCACGCGCAGCCGTCCGTTGACGAGCAGTGCATTGCCGCTGCTCTTGTGCGAGGCGGCCCACTGGTAAGTGGTATAGCCCTTCCCGACGAAGTAGGCCTCGGCTTCCAAGCGACAGGGATCGACGAGCTCACTTGCCTCATATACGACGATATCGTCGCGGCGAGCGGACGGCGGCAGCGAAACAACGGTTAGCAGTACGACCAGCGCAACGCTCATAAAGCCTCCATGCGGATAACGCCCGGGGAGCCGTGCCGCGAAGCGGCTTCGGCCAAATGAAATCGAGCCTCACGCCTCTCGCCACTGACCACAGCGGGGCCTGAGGTTGCCCGGACTCTACGGCAGCCTCCATGCCGCGGGCCAGTGAAACACACCCGATGATGCGCCTGTCCCGCCGTGCGATGCAGCGCCCATTCAGTCTTTCGCTAATGCCCGCTCACCGTGCGCGTTACGGCGCTAACGTCCCACCTACTACACCAGCTTCGGACGCAGCAACAGCTCGCGCTGCGGCGAAACCGCCGGGCTGCCCTTCCACTTCCACAGCGCCAGCAGCACGCCTAGATCGACCACCACGGCGAACACCGTCGACTCCGGTCCGAAGGCGCCGCCCGTCATCCATGCGGGCCGGTCCAGCAACTGCGGCAGGAACCAGCCGGGCAGATCGACGCCGCTAACATCGAAGCCCAGCACATGGCCCTGCATCCAGTTCCAGCCCAGGTGCAAGCCGAAGGGCAAGGCGAGGCTGCGCGTGCGCAGATAGGCCATGCCCAACATGAGTGCCGCGATCGCGATATCGAGCGAGGCCCAGACCTTGGTGGCGCCGTGCATGTCCGGGTTGCCCCAGTGCGCGGTCGCGAACAGCAGCGCAAGTGCGATCTGCGCGACCCACACCCCCGCGCCGTCGACCAGGCGCTGGAACAGGAATCCGCGGAACAGCGCTTCCTCGAACAACGCCACGAACACGAACACGTAGAGTCCCACGCCGAGCGCGCCGACGCTGCGGGCCGGATCGAGTTGCAGACGCACCGAGCCGGTTGCCCACATCAGCGCGACTACGAGCGCCATCGAGCCCATGCCTAGCAACATTCCCCACGCGGCTTCCTTCGCCCAGCGCCGGTCCAGATGAAAGCCGACGCTGGCCAGTGGCTCGCGACGCAGCCGCGTGCACGCCCAGGTCGCCAGCAGGATGAAGAGGAACCCAAGCGGCTCCAGCCAGTGCTTGGCGATCCCCAGGCCCCTCAACGCATGCGCCAGCGGCGTGTAGGCGAAGCGGGTGACGAAGACGACGCCGAGGAACAGCAGCATCCACCAGCCATTGCGCAAGCGTCGCTCGCGATTGAAAAAGAAATGCCGCAAGACAGGGCTCCGTGAGCGCGTGGATTCGATGCATTGTCGACGGCGGTGTCGCGCGCTCGGAATATGCAGAAGGTCACCGTGTCGCGAGGCACTGCCGCGTCACGGGACGCTGGGTCGATAGGGCCAGCCCAGCCTATGGTCCTGCGTTGTCAGCAGGTGGACTTTCACGTTCGGCGAACGTGAGCCAGGAAGGCTCCTCGGAGCGCGTCTCCCTTGCCAGGAGTCAGGGAACTTCCTGGCGAAGCTGAAAGACATTGCCCTCTGGGTCGTAGCCGTTGCACACGCGCATGCCTGCTGCCTGCCACTCCCGGTGGGCGGGATCGAGGTGCCCCCCCAAGAGCGACGCTACTGATCGCGCCTGGGTGAGACTGGGGACCGGAAAGAGCAGCTTGATGGCCTGCTCTTCCCTAACTATTGGCGGCACCGAGATGGCGATCGAACTGGCGATGTGCTCGGGGATCGCGTGGATGATCAATTGGAAGTTGCCCGATTCCAGAACGACATGATCACTCTCCGCGTGGACCACTGAGAGCGCGAGGAGCTTCTCGTAGAACGCTGCAACCTGCCCGAGATTCTTGGCAAAGATCAGGGCGCCCGGAGTGGGTGGGTTTCGCATTGCTGTTCGCCTCCAATGTGACCCGGATCAATAAAGAGACAGGGGCCGAGTACCGATTCCAAAAATGCACTCTGACAGACACCAACCACCCCTGGATATCGGCGCCCAACCCGCGTCGCCATCGCTACCCGGCAGATCTGGTACGCGACCGGCCTGCCGATTTCTCTCGCCGTTGCGCGGCATGGTATGAGCCGCCTACGGCGTCCGGATGAGCTTCCCCACCTTGTTCGACCCCAACTCCGTGAACCAGATGTTGCCGTCCGGGCCCTGGAGAATCCGGTGCATCACCGTCTGCGTCGTGGGCACCGTGTAATAGGTGATCGGCACGTTGGACAGATCGCCCGGCGTGGCGGTGAGCAACGCCCTGTCGATCTTGATGATGTGATCGCTACCCGGCGGACTGGGATTGCTCGGCGTGGGATTGTTCTGATCGACGTACTGCTGCACCCACAGGTTGTGGTCTGCGTCGAACGCGAGCGCCGCGAGGATGACATTCGACTGCGACATCGGCAGCTGGAATTCCGTGATCGTGCACTGCGTCGCGGTGCAATCGCCTGGGATGCGGCCGATGCGGTTTCCGGCCTCTTCGGTGAACCACATGGCGTTGCTGCCTGGTTCGGGCACGATGGCAATGGGCCGACTGTTGTTGGTAGGAATCTTGAACTCATCGACGGTGCCGTCCGGCTTGATGCGTGCGATCGCGTTGCCGACCAGCTCAGTGACCCACATCGAACCATCGTTGCCGGGGCGCACGTAGATCGGCACGCTGCCGACCGTCTTGAGCGGATAGTGGGTGACCTTGCCGTCCTGGGTCAGCTTGCCCACGGTGCCGGTGGCTTTGCCGGTGAACCAGATCGTCTTTCCATCGGGACCGAACCACATCCCGTGCGGATGGGTGTTCAACTTGCCGCCCACACAGGCCGGACAATCGATTTGCACGTCGAAGGTGCGATCGGGCTTGCCGTTCGCATCGAGGCGGACGATCTTGCCGGCGAATTCGAGCGTCACCCACAGCCGGTGCTCCGTATCGAACTCGATGCCGTGCGGACCGCTGCCGACGGGCATCGGATAGAACTTGGTCTCGCCCGACTCAGTGACCCTAACGACCTGGTCGTAGTTCTGTCCGGTAATCCAGAGCGTATTGCCGCCCTTCGCGTCGAAAGTAATCTCATGCGTCGAACCGGCCGGCGCAGGATGGCAGGCGCCGGTTTTCACCGTCGGCGCATTCGGGTAGGCAATCGGGAATTCGACGATGCTGCCCGGCATTTGCGCCTTCGCGGGCGTCGACAGGACGACGCCTAGCGCAAGGGCAACGATGATGTTTCCGTGCATGGTTGTTTCTCCTCCGTGAGTGAGCCGTAAGGTGGCCGGCTCCATCGTAAGCGTGGCGTTGGACCGTCTGAAATGACAACCAAAGCGGCTTCATCCAGCTTATGGAGCGGTCCCTGACACTTCCGACACACTCATCGACTACGGCAGCAACAGCACCTTGCCCACGCTGCCACGTCCCTCCAGCAATGCATGCGCCTGCGCGCCATCGCGCAAGGCGAACCGCGCGGCGATCGCGACCTTCAACTGCCCGGCGCGCACCACGGCAAACAGGCGATCGGCGCGCTGCTGGCGTTCGCTGGCGGTGGTCAGCACGTTCCACAGATCGCCGCCGGTCAGAGTCAGCGATCGGTCCATGAGCACGCGCGGATCGACCGGGTCGGGATCGCCCGCGGCCATGCCATAGAACACGACGGTGCCGCCGACACGCGCGAGCGCGAGGCTGTCGCCCAGCGTGCGTCCCACCGAGTCGTAGACCGCATCGACACCGTCGGGCGCGAGTGCGCGCACGCGCTCCACCCAACCGGCGCCCGAGTCCACCGCATGGGTCGCGCCGGCAGCCAGCGCGGCGTGGCGCTTGTCCTCGCTCGATGCCAGCGCGATCACGCGCGCGCCCTTGGCGTGAGCCAGTTGCACCAGCAGCTGGCCAACGCCGCCACCGGCGGCATGCACCAACAGCGTCTCGCCCGCGCGTACGGCGTGGCTGTCCTCGAGCAGGAACTGCGCGGTCAGTCCCTGCAGCAGCAGCGCGGCCGCGGTATCGCTGCCGATGTCGTCTGGCAACGCGATCAGCTTGTCCAGTGGCACCGCCACCTGCTCCGCGTTGGCGAACGGGCTGTCGGCGAACGCCACGCGCTGGCCGAGGCGAAACACCCGCCCACCGCTCGTACCGTTCGCATCATCCGGGTGCAAGGCGATGATTTCGCCCGCGCCCTCGTAACCCGCAATCCACGGCGGGGAACCAACGAGGTGATAGCGGCCCTGCCGGCGATACACGTCGGCGAAGTTGAGTCCGATCGCCTGCGTTCGCACCACAGCGACACCCGGTGCGGGGACGGGATCGGGCACGGCGGTCCATTCCAGAACCTCGGGCCCACCGAAGCGGGAGAAGGTCAGTGCATGCATGGGGCTGTGTTCTCGATTGCGGATGCAGGTCAGCTGCGTGTCGGCGCGACGCCGGTCGTCTCCATCATCAGCCCGACGGCCTCTTCCGGAACGCACGAACGACGGCGCAGGCCTCGCACGCCGCGGGGAGGCAGCCTACCCCGATTCGCATGGCGTCCTGATCTAGGATTGGAACAGAGACGGTTTATGCCTGCACTGGCCGGGGGTGGCGCCCAGGGTTCGCGAAGCTTTGCGCGAAGACCCGCCGCGCGGCCGAGCGCGAACCGGCGTGAACTGACCCCGCCATCGCCAACACGAACGCGGCGCGGCCGCGTTCTTCTGCCTGGCAGATCCGGCTGCACGCCCGGTCTCGCCGGGCTTTTTGATGTCCGGCGTCCTCACGTTCGCCGATCCTTCCCGAAGGATGCGAAGGCCTTCACCAGTGACGGCGAGTCCATCCGGAAGGATGTTTCGGCCTTCGGCCAGGGCTCGCGAGCCTTGGCGCTGAGGCTTTAAGCCTTGAGGCCAGGACTCGGAATCCTTCCCGCAGCGGAGTTTGGCCTCGGCCCCTTGGGAACGGTTGACCGTGAAAGCCACGTGATTTCGTTCCAAGAAGCGCAGTAACTGGAATCCACGGAAGGGAGCGCTATGGATCTCAAAGAGTTGTCAGTGACGGACCGGACCCTGGTGGAGACGCTCGCCGAGATTGCGCAGGCCGAGTCCACTGAGCACAGCTGGTCCGAGATCGAGCCCATGCTGGAGTATTGCTGGCAGAAGAGTGATCACACGTCAGCCTTGGACTGGGAGGAAATCGCGCCCTTGATCCGCTCGGCCTGCAATCGGACGCATTGAATCCATCAGCGTTCGAACCAGCGCCTCGTTTGACGAAAGCGCTGGCATCCAGAATGAATCGTGGAGGTGGTCTGCATGGAACCGCTATGGGAAGAATCCGAAGCGTCACGCATGCGCGAACTGTTGGCTCGACTTGATCGCGTCGCGACGGTCAATCGCGGCTACCGGGCCGGCCTGCACCTGGATGATCGGGCGCTGTTGGATCAGTACGTCACGATCCTCACCGCTTGGCAGAACGAATGTCTGGGCCTAGCGCTTGGTTCGGCGTAGCGGGCTTTGCATCAGGCCACCGATAGAAATCGCTGCCGCCGCCCGGGTTACGGCAGCTTGCCGATCGTGAGTGTTCGGAAGTAGAAGCAACGCCGCTTCGTGACAGGTCACTCATGGGCGCACGCGAATTTCGCTCCCATATGTCTTAGCTCCTGAGACAGGGCAATGTTTTAGTCAAAGCTCACGGGGACGCCGTGGCTTAGAGTCAACATGCACCGCTCGTGTGGTCGCCGGCGCATGCCCCCATCTGAGCACCCCATACGATCAGCTGTGACCATGTCCTACGTCGATCCAAAACTCGTTTTCGCCTGGCAAGCCGCGCATTCCGTCGCGCGGAGCTCCCCGCCCCCGGTTCACGATCGCGGGGGCTTCCGAGTAGATACCCACTCGGAAAAGGAAGTGAAACGCTGGGTATTCCCACAGCTATGCGATGGGCTGCGCGCAATTGCACATGACATTACCGCCCCGCGCCATTACTTGAAGCTGTGCGGCCCTGGCGAGGAGCTGCGAAGTGCACTGCCAGCTCGCTGGGAGGTTCAGCCAGCGAACTATTTCATGAGCACGGCGGCGGCAATCCTCGACACAAAGCCTCTACCGAACGGATACCGGATGGAGCTTCATCAAGCCGGGCCTGTCGCCCGAGCTTGCATCATCGCGCCGGATGGTGATCTGGCCGCTAGCGGATGCGCGGCGGAAACTACGGATGTCTTCATTTACGATCGAATCGAAACTGCGCAGGACCACCGGCGAAAAGGATTGGGTGTCGCGGTGATGATCGCGCTTGGAACTGCGAGAAAATCCCTCGAAAGTCCACAGCTTCTGGTCGCGACAGGAGACGGCCGCAACCTCTATGCGCGCCTTGGTTGGACGGTGCTCGCACCCTTCGCTACTGCAGCCATTCCGGAAGGTTGAACCAATACGCGGACTGATCTTTCAGACCAGCCACGCTCACTTCCAGGTAGAAGCATTGGACTCGCCGCGTGCTCAGGCCGCGGTGGGTGGTCATTGCCGGCCTCTCGAGGGTGACTCAACAGTTCAGCGCCCCATCGGGTTCGATCGGTCCCGTCTGCCAGCGCAGGTACCTGAGCAGCTTTTCGTGAGATGCATCACGAAGATGTGCTTTGCCTGGTCAAAGTTCACCGCACGTTGACCGGCGCTCTGGCGGTATCGGATAAAGGTTTCCATGGGATCCAATCAGATGAAGCTTGTCTTCCCCGGTGGAGAACACCCTCAGGTTCTGCTGTCACCCGGTGTGAGCAGCGTAGGCTCGGATCCTCAGGCGACTATCGTGCTTGGCACGCCGGGCATCTTGCCGCGGCACTGCCAGCTTCGTGTCACGTTGACAGGCGTAATGCTGGAAGTGCCACAGGGCACACCGGTAAGCGTCAACGACCGGCCTGTCGAAGGATTCATTTCGTTGCGGCCAGGCGACTGCGTGCGTTTCGACCAGATCGTCGCCCGACTGGCTTCGTTGAGTTCCCCCGAGTCGCAGCGGTCTTCCGGGAGCTGGTCGCCGGCCAATGACGATCCCGGAATGACGGCCGTCCGGAAGGTCATGCCCACGTATGTCTTGCGCGGCCTGACCGGAAGCGTCTTTGGAAGGACCCATCCCGTGGAGGGATCCCTGACCCTCGGGCGCTCGCCCCAGTGCGACATCCACCTAGAGGATTCCGGTCTTTCTCGGATACACGCCAAGCTGACGCCGGAAGAAGGCGGACTGCTGATCGAAGATCAGAACTCCACCAACGGGAGTTTCATCAACGGCACGCGTATCCAACGCCAACGTGCCCACCTTGGCGATGAAGTCAGCTTCGATAGCGTGCGGTTTTTCCTCACGGGATCAGCCCATGTGCAACCCAAAAGCGAGGCGACCTTGGAAAGTCAGTCGCTGCCGCGCGCAAAGTGGCGGGCAATGGTGATCATCGCTGGCATCTCAGCATCAGCGGGCGCGGCACTGCTGATCTTTGGTGTTTAGACACGGCGTCAGAGACAGCGTTGTGTCTCTGACCCCGCTTTCGCGCGCAGGGCGCCGAAGGTGCAATGCGACTAGTGGCTCAGATGCCCTTCGGTCACACCCAACGCAAGCCCCTTGGGGAATGGGCCTGCGCCTGCACGCCCACCTCCGACTTCCGCCTGGTTAGTTGCCGGGCTCGGGGGGCTGCGGGTTGACCCGTCGCGCCGCGCATTCCACGTTCGACTCTTGATGCGGGCCGACCACCGACGCCAGGTGCAGCGGCGGATCGTAAATCGCAAACGCATAGCCATCGCCATGCTTGAGATGGGCTTCGGCTGCGTTGTCGCTGGCCCCGATCAGAATTCCCAGGAACTCGTTCTCGGTAAACACTACCGTCGAGCCATTCGGCAGGATGAAGGTGCAGTTGCCGGTGGCCTCGCAGTTGGCGCCCAGATCGCGGGGTCCGCCGATGTTGTGGCAGATCGTGCGCGGTTGCCCGCCGGCGACGGCGGCGCCTGCAATCAAGGTCGCGCTGACAGCCAGCGCACCCGTCATCAGTGATTTCTTGGTGAGCCTGATCATTTCAGTCTCCGTATCTCAAGTGGATTGAACATAGGTCTGTGCTTGCTGGTTGTGACTCGTCGCGCGTTCCTTCAGCCGCAATAGCACGGTGTCAGAAGCGAAATCGCCGGGCCATTCCACGAAAGGGGTAACTGCCGGGCCGGCGTCACGCTGGAAGGCGCTCCCCGACGGGTCACCCGCAGACCGTGGGCGGCTACTGGGCGACCCGGAGCCCCTTGACCAGAGCGCTGCCGTTGCCGACGCGCTTGTTCCAGCGCCGTAGGCTGGGCTGACTCCATCAGTTGCGGGACGGTGTTGGAGACACTTCCGACGCGCGCCCGCTGGCCTTGGGAAGCGGCGCTCGATGCCATCGGTTGCCCCCTGTCATGCCAGTGGCGCTCGACTGAAACAATCGTGCCCAACGATGCATGTTTCCCATGAGGAACATGCCGCCATGACTCGTCTTAAGCTGCTTCCGCTCGCGCTCGCGTCGCTGCTCGCCTTTCCGGCCCACGCGGCGGTCGATCTGATCGCCATCGATGGCCTCAGCGCAAACGATCGTGATCTATCCACGCAAGCGGGGGCGCTGGAAAGCGGCGTTCCGGGCAATTTGCTGGGCGGCCTGGGCTCGGGGTTCACCTATGCAGGCGGTAGCACCTATCTCGCCTTGCCGGACCGTGGCCCCAACGCGCTCGCCTACGATGCGTCGGTCGACAACACAACGTCCTACATCAACCGTTTCCAGACGCTGCGCATCGTCCTGACACCCAATGCGGCGGGCGCGGCCCTGCCCTTCATTGCCACGCCGACGCTCACCGGCACCACGCTGCTGCATAGCGCTCGCGCACTCGCTTATGGCAACAGCGGCGCTCCAGCGCTCAATGCCACCAACCATACGAATTACTTCACCGGTCGCTCCGACGGCTTCGATTCGTTGCGTCTTTCCACCGACCCGCTGGATGCCCGCCTGGACCCTGAAAGCATTCGCGTGAGTCACGACGGCAGCAACATCTTCATCAGCGACGAGTACGGCCCCTACATCTACCGCTTCAATCGTCGCACCGGCCAGCGCACCGGCATCTACCGCTTGCCGGAAGCCTTTGCGGCGAATGTGCTCAGCCCGATGGGTGATACCGAGATCGCAAGCAACACCGTGGGCCGCGTTGCCAACAAGGGCATGGAGGGCCTGGCCATCTCGCCGGATGGCACGGCCTTGTTTGGCATCATGCAGAGCCCGCTGCAACAGGACGGTGGCACCACCGGTGGCTACACCCGCATCATCCGCGTCGACCTGGAAACGGGCGCCACCCAGCAGTTCGTCTACCCGTTGACCAACATCGGCACCGCCGCCAAGCCCAAGTACCCGACCGTCAGTGACATCGTGGCGATCAACAACCACGAATTCCTCGTCGACGAGCGCGATGGCAAGGGCCTGGGCGACAACTCCGTCGCCGCGTTCAAGCGTCTGTACCGCATCGATCTGGCCGGTGCTCCCGACGTCAGCAACCTGACCGGAACCCTCGCGCTTGCACCGCATGCGGTGTCCAAGACGTTGTTCCTGGACATCGTGCAAAAGCTCAACGCATTCGGCATTGCCAGCAAGGATATTCCCGCGAAGCTCGAAGGCGTCAGCTTTGGCCCGGACGTGGTGATCGGTGGCGTGCGCAAGCACACCCTGTTCGTCGCCAACGACAACGACTTCCTCCCAATCATTACCGACAGCCTGCATCCGGCCGGCGTCGACAATCCCAACCTGTTCTTCGTGTTTTCGGTAGATGTAGGTGATCTTCCGACCTACGTACCGCAACAGTTCGCGAAGAAGTAAGGCAGGCGTAGCGGGCACAACGCTTCGACCACGCGAAGCGGGGGAGCACAAACTCCCCCGCTCCGATCGCAGCGAATATCGTCACTCCATGGTATGGATCTCGACGTAGCCGGTGGCCGTCGGGATCAGCCTGCTGCGTGGATGCGGCAAGGGAAATCTGCGTCCCGCTTGCCGATCGCTGTCGGCCAGCCATCTGGCGACGAATCGATCCGATCACTTCGCTCTCAGTCATTCACTGTTTCGCAGCGCCACCTGCCGCGCTTCCAGATGGCGGATCTTGTCTTGCGCTTCGGCGATCGCGGCTGGCGGCGCGCCGGATGCGCGCGCCCGGGCGAGCAAGGCCTTCCACTTCGGCAATTCTTCTTCCACCGCCATCAGATATTCGGCACGAAGTCGCTGCTGGCCGCGCAGTTCGTACTCGCGGTAGCGGGCGGGATCGCTGAGATCCCATGCAGTGGGCGCGGGGGCCTGCGATTCCGGCAGGGGACGCTCGATCGGCGGTGCGCGATCGTCGCCATGTTCGCGTGCCTCGGCCATCGTCTGCCAGGCCGGTGGCGGCTGTGTCCGCTTCGATGCAGTAGGCGGTTCGCCGAACTCTGCTGGTGTGACGGATACATTCCGGCCGGGCGTGCCCGCCAACGGAGCGGCAGGCGCGAGCGCTTCCAACGATGGCGTGCGCGCGCCTGAAGCAGGCGAGGCATGGAGCCACCACGCCACGACGAGGATGGCCGCAACCGACAGCGCACCGCCTGCCATCCCCCACTTCACGGCCCGGTCTCCAGCACCCTTGGTGCAGCTCGCATACCCAGCATCGCCGGATTGATGTTGATGCGCGCCTCGGCCAGGAGGCGCGCACGCAGGCTGGCGAAGCCGGACGCAGCACGCTGCCGCGCGATGGCTTCACTTGCGGCGAACCGCACCGTTTCGCTATCAGGCGGATGCAGACCGGTCACGCGCTGGTCCACCCTGACGATGATCCAGCCCGGTACCGCGGTACCAGCCTCGGGCTCACGGATCGGCGGCGACGCCGCTCCTGGCGCCTGTGCGAAGGCCAGCTGCGCCAGCCATGAGCCATGTGCGGCCTGGCTGTCGAGCCATTTGGCCACACCATCGCCGGCGCCACGTCGTCGCGCTACCTCCTCGAAGCGCGCGCCCCTGGCGAGTTCGGCGCTGGCGGCACGCGCCCGGACCTCGTCGGCGAAGCGCATCGTGCGCGCCAAAACTTTTTCGGTGCGCGCGAATTCGGCCTTGTGTGCGTTGTAGTAGCTGCGGATGGCCGCAGGCTCGACAGTGCGTTGCTGCCGCTCGACTTCGGGACTGCTGTAGTGCGGATCGCCACCGCTGCCCAGCCGCCGCGCCAGCGCAATACTGCGATTGCGGTCGGCCACCAACTGTCGCAGTTGCGCCAGACCATCGGCGCCGAGGCCGCCCTGCTGACTCACCCAGCCCAGCACGAAACGGTCGCGCGCCAGCTGCCGGGCCTGCTGCATCGCGAAATCGGCATCGAACCCATACAAGACATTGCGTCCCTGCACGTCCAGCTGTGTCCATACGTCGTGCAGGGTAATGCGATAGCGCTGCGCACCCACGCGGCCGTCGATCAGGGGCACGTCGTTCAACTTCGCTTCGCGCGCCGGCGGCAAACGATCGTCCAGGCGCAGCTTGCCGCCGCTGTCCAACAGGGCAACCAGACGCTCGCGTGTGAGCGGATGGCGTTTGACGATGTAGCTTTCGCCCGGCCCCATAGCCTTTGCCAGCGGCTCGCGAAATGCCGCTTGCAAGGTCGTCACCAGCGACGCTTCGACCGATGCCTGCGGGGAAAACCGCACCTGCTCACCGGCAAACAGCACTGCGTCGTCGTACTGGCGCCGCGCATACGAACCCAGCACACGGTCCCGGGCCACCGCCGCCACCACTTGCGAAGGCGTGACGTCGGGCTTCTGCGTCCGCACGGCGCGCAACAATGCATCCATCGCTGCAGTAGACAGGCTCCAGTCGTTTACCCGCAACGCGACACGGGGTTCCGCCAGCGTCCCGTCGACCGGGACGCCAGAGGTTGCCGCATGCACGGGCGTAGCCACGAGCAGGACGCCACAAAGGCCGCCCCTCAACGCGACGGCACGAAGCGCCTTCACGGCGACAGGCGTTCCGCCGCGCGGTCAAGCACGCGCACCACCATCGCAATTGCATGCGGCACCGTCTTGCGCGACACCGCCAGGCGATCGGCGTGTGCAGTGGACGACAGCGCAAGCGCGCCGTTCTGGTAGGTGTAGGCACCGAGCTGGTACATCAGCGGACGGACGTCGGTGGCGGTAGCCGACAGTGCGGGGATGTCGCCCAGCGCCTGCTTCACCAGCACCGGATCGTTGAGCCGCTCGGTGTAGTAGTAATTCTCAACCCAGCCTTCGTAATCGGAATGATTGTTGCCCGATGTGGACCAGGTGTGCTGCGGCACGCTGACGTCGGTGGTGTGCAGAACGAAACCCAGCGTTTGTGCCGTCGGCTGGGCGAGGAACTGCGCGAACCAGTACTGGCCCAGGTTCGAAATCGGCTGGAACGGCATGGCCTGGAAGTCGGCGTACATCGACGCGCTCGACGCGCTGCCGATGCGGTACTTGCTCTCGGTCACACCGTAAGTGTTGTAACGGCTGGTCTCGCCGAACCAGCCCTTCATGCCGCCCGCGCCGTCGTCGAGATGGTCGTTCCACAGCCAGTCAGCGGCCATGTTGTCCACGTCGCCCTTCATCACGCTGCGGTTGTAGTTGTAACCGCCGTAAGGGTTGCCGTGCACATCGCGGCTGTTGGCGTGGTCCTGGAAATGCCAGTACGAGGTGTAGTTGACGATGGCAGCGGTGGTACCCCACAGCGGCGCCTTCACGCAATCGCCGGTGAGCGCGCCGCAGATGTAGGTGTCGGAGAAATCATCGACGTCGTAAGCACCCTGCCCGATGGCAGCGGCGAACGTATCGATGGTGTAGCCCGCCGCCTGCACGCCAGCCAGCAGCTTGTTGTAGTTGGTGATGTCGGGGTTGGCCTTCATGAAGGCCACGGCATCGAGGACGATGCGACGGTGAACCTCCTGCTTGTGGGCCTCGGCGGTGGTGCTGGTGAGCAACAGCGAGGCGGCGCACACAACCGCGGCGGAGTGACGAAGAGCACAGGACAACAGGGACATGACCACGATCTCCTTGTGGATAAGTGCCCGGAATGATGGGCAGCGCTCGTGACGGATCTGCGTCAAATCCCGGCAGAGGCCTCGACCTGTCGAGGGTTCCTCGCTCGCCCTGCCTTGCAGCCGCAAGGCGAACGCAGACAGGCCGCCCGAAGGGCAGCCTGCCGGTGCAGCGTTCATGGATATGGCGCCTTACGGGGGCGCGGCGAATTTCTGCCGACAAGAACGGCGCGCCCGCATCATCCGGATGCTCTAGAACGTAATGCTCCAGCTGTCGATCCTGCCGGTGTCCTGACTGGCATTGTCGTTGACGCGCAGGTTCCAGGTGCCGTTCAACGCTTCGCTGGACAGATCGAAGGTCATCGTCTTGTTGATGTTGTCGGTGCTGGCACCGGTGCGGTTGTGCAGGTTGTAGAGCGTACCGTCGGGCGCGACCAGATCGACCTTCAGATCGCCGATGTAGGTGTGCACGATCGCGACGGTCACCGAGGCATTGGCCGGGCAGTTACCGCTGCGGCCCGCCACCGTGATCGGGCTGTCCACCGTCGCGTTGTCGTTGATCGGGTAGTCGGCGCTGTTGCTGTAGGTCTGCGCGCTGCCCGGCGGCGTGTAACTGCCGGTCAGGCTGAGACCGCTGAAGGCGCTGTAGGCCTTGACCCGCACGTAGTAGGTGCCGGCCGTCGGCACTACGAAGGTGCAGGTCTCGCTATTGCCGCCGAGATACGGACGGCAGTCGTAACTGGTGTCGGTCGGGGCCGCACCGAATTTCACGTACAGGTCCGCGTCGCCGCTGCCGCCGCTGGTCGCGAACTGCAGGTTGGTCGCGCGCGCCGGCACGGTCATCGTGTAGTCCACGGACGTCCCGGCGGCGGCCGACAGATTCGTTACCGGCACGCCGTTGCCGAGCCCGTTGCCGGACGCCACGGTAACCAGCTTGTTGAGCGTATTGGTCGCACCGGCGTTGTCGGTCACCGTCAGGGCGACGGTGTAGGTACCGGCCGCGGCATAGGCGTGGCCGGTGTTGCCGATGTTCGAGGTCGTGCCATCGCCGAAATTCCACAGGCGCGACGCAATGCTGCCATCGGCATCGGTCGAGGTATCGGTGAATGTCGCCGTCAGGCCGCTGACCGTGAAGTCGAAGCTGGCCACCGGGTTGGCATTGCTCGTCTGTGTGCCGACGAAGTTCTGTCCGGCCATGGCGGCGCCATTGACCGTCACTGTGCGACTGACCGGCGCGAAGCTGTAGCCGCCCAGGCTGGGCGTGATCGTGTAGGTACCGTTGCTGAGATTGACCACGGCATAGCTGCCGTTGCTCTTGCTGAGCGAACTGGAGGTGCCATCGCGAACGACGACACCGCGCAGGTTGGCGCCGGTGTTGGTGGTGATGGTGCCGGACACCGCATAGGTCGTCGGCGTGCATTCGTCGGCACTGGCCACAGCCGGCAGCATCAATCCCAGGGCGGGCACGAGCAGGAACGTGTTGAGCTTCATCGTCGAATCCTCAAGGCGAATACGCAACGGCAGGTCTTACGCGCCCAGGGCGGGATCGCTGACGCTCGGCAAACCGGTTTCCACGTGCCCGGCCAGTCGGCGCAGCCAGCCCGCGTCGCTGTCGGAGGTGATGCTCAGGTCGTACCAATGACCGCTGCCCGCGATCGACCACGCATCGAGTAGTTGCGCGCCCGCGGCGAGCGTGTGCGTGCGCGCGGGCTCGGTGCTGTAGCGATTCGGCCGCACGGTGAGCCGGCAGCTCTGCGTGCCTACGTTGCGCAGGACCAGCACCACGCGCCCATCGGCAACGTCGTAGCGCGCCGTGACCTCAGGCTGCGCGTGATCGCCGGTGGCCAGGGCGATGTCGCCCTTGAATTCGCGCAGGAAGCCATTGGGTGCGAACACGCTCAGGTCGTACTTGCCGGCCGTGACCGACACCGCGCTCCAGTAATCGGACAACGACTTGCCCGCTTCGACGGTGTAGAACCACGGCCCGTCCGTGCGGTTGGCGGAATACACGTTGAAGCCCGCGCCGGCGCTGCCGTTGTTGTAGAAGTCCAGCCAATACCGCCCACCCGTCGTCGCACAGACGCGGCCGTTGACGTGCAGGTCATACGGCAGGGCGCGCGCGGAACGCTGACCGGGCTCCTGCCGCGGCATGGTCTGCGTGGTCGGCACGGTCGGCGCACTCAGACGGCAGGTCGCGTCGGCGTCGCCGAGGTTGCCGCTGGTGTCGGGCAACGCCGGCCAGCTCGTGTTCGGCGCAGTGAAGTCGAGCGCCGTGGTGAGATCGCCGCAGACCGCGCGTCGCCACGCGCTGATGTTGGGTTCGGCGACACCGAAGCGCTGTTCGAGGAAGCGCAGCACCGAGGTGTGGTCGAACACCTGCGAGTTCACCCAGCCGCCCTTGCTCCATGGCGAGATCACGAACATTGGCACGCGCACGCCCAGACCGACCGGCACGCCGTTGTAGCTCTCCGTGCTGGTATCCACCGTGCTCAGGCCGAGGCTGGTGGTAAGCGGCGGCAGGTGCGGCGCGGCGTGATCGAAGAAGCCGCCGTTCTCGTCGTAGTTGATGATGAAGACCGTCTTCGACCACACCTCGGGATTGGCGGCAAGGATCGCCAGCAATCGCGCGGTCAGCGATTCGCCATAGGCCGGCGTCGCCGCGGGGTGCTCGCTCATGATGTACGGCGGGACCAGCCACGACACCGCCGGCAGCGTGCCGGCTTCGACATCGCGCTTGAACGCATCGATCAGATATTCGCCACGCGAAGCGGACGCATTCGCCGCGGTCGAACCCGCCACCCACGCACGGCCGCGCTGGTACAGCGGCGACGAGGTGGAGAGGTTGCGGAAGTTCTTGAAGAACGGCAGCGAGTTGTCGCCGTAATTGTCGTACTCCTGATACACCTTCCAGCTCACGCCCGCGCTCTGCAGACGCTCGGCGTAGGTGCTCCAGGTGTAGCCGGTGAACGTCGGATTGTCTTTCGACATATCCGCAGTCCAGTTGCCGTCATCGGCGTTGTTCACCGCCTGCGTGCCGCTGTTGCCCACCGTCAGGCCGCTGGTGCCGGTGAACAGATGCATGCGGTTGGGATTGGTGGGGCCTTGCAGCGAGCAGTAGTACGCGTCGCACACGGTGAACGCGTCGGCCAGCGCGTAATAGAACGGCAGGTCGGCGCGAGTGAAGTAGCCCATGCAGAACGAGCCTTTCGTCTGGATCCACGCGTCGTAGTTCTTCCAGGTCGTGTGCGAACCCTTCCAGTTGTGATCGAGATCCGACAGGCACTGCGCCGAGGTGGCATCGGTGTCGAGATGGAACGGCATCACGTACTGGCTGCTGCCGATGGTCTTGGGTTGCTGCCACACGCTCTTGCCACCGCCCAGCGGAATCGGGCGCGGATCGTCGAAGCCGCGCACGCCGCGCAGCGCGCCCAGGTAATGATCGAACGAGCGGTTCTCCTGCATCAGGATCACCACGTGCTGCACGTCCTGCAGCGTGCCGGTGACGATCGCGGGTTCGACCGCGAGCGCGTCCTGGATCACCTTAGGCAGCAGATGCAGCCCCACGGCACCGCTGGCCGCCATGGCGGAAAACTTCAGGAAATGGCGGCGGTCTTTGGAAACCATCGGAAGCCTCGCGTGCAGGTGGTTTGGCACGCCGGATCCTTGCCAACGCAGGGTGGCGGCGCTGGGGCTGCATGCTCGCTCAGCAATGCGGCACCTGGATGACGCTCGATGTACCGCCGCACCAGGCTGTCCGTGTCCCGCACGGCGTTGTCGCGCTCAGTACAGCGGCGTCCCCGCGGCAGCGTGGTATCGAAGTCTTCCTGATACGGCGACTTCTCGTGCACGTAGTACGGCACACCGCCCACGCTGGTCGATCCGGACCAGCACTTCGGCGTGGCCCGCTCTTCCGGCGCGTGAAACCCAGGTTGCCTGGGTCCGTGTTCTCCATTAGCGTCGCCCGAACCTTGCCGGGCGGTCGACTCCCATGAAGTTTTCCATCGCCAGCCGCCTCTTCGTGGCTGTGCTGCTGTCGGTCATGACGGTGGCGATGCTCGGCCTGGAGGTGGTGCGCTGGCAATTGTTCGCCAGCAGCGTGGAATACGCGCCGCCCGGAAACACCGACAGCTATGACCGGGATCGCGTTCGCAATCTCGCGGCCATGGTGTCCGGGCAGTTCCAGACCCATCACGATTGGTCGTTCCTGCCGTCCGATGTCGCACGCCGCCCGGCCTGGCTGCGTGAAGCGTTACTTCGCCTGCCAACCAAGCCAGGAGCTGCACCGGACGAGCGGCGGTTTTCCTCGAACCTGGGCGACCGCGTCGGCCTGCTCGATCGCGACCGGCATTATCTCGCGGGAGCGGTGGCCAACCGGCTGGTGATTGCGTTCGCTTCAATCGATACGGTCGAGCGCCCGCTCGTCGTCGACGGTCGCACGATCGGGTACCTGATCACGGCGAAATCGCAGAACCCTGCGGACGAGCTGGCGGTGGCCTTCCTGCTCCAGCAGCAGCACAACCTGATGCTGGTTGCGGGCATCAGCGTGCTGTTGAGCGCCCTGGCCGCGGCGGTATTGGCGGCGCACTTCCGACGCCCCATCCAGCGCCTCGTCGCCGGTGCACGCCAGCTCCAGGCTGGCCGCTTCGACGCGCGCGTTGGCGTCCGTCGCAGCGACGAACTGGGCGAGCTGGCCAACAGCTTCGACCATCTCGCGACGCGACTGGCCGACATCGAACGTTCGCGCCGGCAATGGGTTGCAGATACTTCGCACGAGTTGCGTACACCGCTCTCCGTGCTGCGCGGACAGTTGGAAGCACTGCAGGATGGTGTCAGAACCGCCTCGCCGGAGAACGTCGCGATCATGCTGCGACAGGTGCTGTCGCTGACGCGGCGCGTCGACGAACTCTATGAACTGGCGCGCGCCGACAGCGGGCAGATGCGTTACGACCTGACCCCGAACGCCCTCTGGCCGCTGGTCATCGACACCATGGCGAGCTTTTCCGAGAAATTTCGCGCGGCCGGTCTGGTCGTAACCGTCGGAGCACCGCCGCCATGCTCGCTGGTGCTTTGCGATGCCGGGCGGATGCAGCAGGTGGTGACCAACCTGCTTGAGAACTGTGTGCGCTACACCGCAGCGGGTGGATGCATCGAGCTGCGCGGGGAGGTCGTCGACGACGCCCTGCATGTCACGATTGATGATTCGGCCCCTGGCGTTCCTGAATTGGCGCTGGGACGCCTGGGCGAGCGGTTCTTTCGCACGGATTCGTCACGCAGCGATGCGCTTGGTGGCGCTGGATTGGGACTGGCGTTGTGTAGGCAGATTGTTGAGGCGCATGGCGGGCGGCTTGAGTTCGCCACATCCGCTCTCGGCGGCCTGCGGGTCCGGATCGTTCTCGCGTTGGACGACGCGCTGGTAGAAGCGCCATGACCGAAACCATCCTGATCGTCGAAGACGAAGCCGATCTGGCGGCCATCGTGGCCGACTACGTCAATGCTTCGGGTTTCGTAGCGACGATCATGCGTGATGGCAACGAAGCGCTGAGCAGCGTGCGCCGAGCCGCACCGGACCTGATCGTGCTCGACCTGATGCTGCCTGGCCTGGATGGCATCGCGCTATGCCGTGCGGTGCGCGCGTTTTCCGATGTCCCGATCATCATGGCCACCGCCCAGGTCGAGGAGATCGACCGGCTCCTGGGCCTGGAAGTCGGTGCGGACGACTATGTCTGCAAACCCTTCAGCCCACGCGAACTGGTCGCGCGCATCAAAGCCATCCTGCGCCGGCAGCGCAGGCCGGTGGATGGCCAGCCGGATGACAGTCTGCACCTCATCGAGATCGACGAGGCGACGCGGACGGTGCGCCTGCGTCGCCAGCCACTGGAGCTGACGCCGACCGAGTACACGCTGTTCGTCGCCATGGCCAGGCGTCCCGGAACGATCTATTCGCGCGCGCAACTGCTGGACCTGGCGCGGCGTGACAGCCTCGAGGTCAATGACCGTGCGATCGACAGCCATATCAAAAACCTGCGCCGGAAGATCGCGACGGTGACGCCGGAGACCGAAGTCATTCATTCCGTCTACGGCGTGGGCTATCGCGTCGAGGTGTAACGGCCCGGCCGCGGTCGCAGGCGATCCACACACTTTCTCCATATTGCTTGGCCACGCTGGCCTCGTCGGTTACCGACGAATTCCACAGCCAGAGAGACCAAGCAATGGACATCAGCAAGAAGAAGAAAGTGGGCGCCGTCGCTGCCGTCAGCGCCGGGGCAGTGGGCCTGTTGGGGTTCGCGCTGTTCGGTATGCCAGGCCGCGCCCAATCCGAGCCGTCACAGAAGGACATGCGCATCGACAAGGCCATCCGCGAGGAAGCCATCGCGGGCGTGATCGCCAATCTCGAAAAGTCCTATGTTTTTCCCGACAAGGCGGCGGTGCTCACCAAGCAATTGCGCGCCCGGATGCAGCGCGGCGATTACGACACCGTGACCAGTGCGGAAAAGCTGGCCGAGACGCTGACAGCGGACCTGCGGCGCGACAGCCAGGACAAGCACCTGGAAGTCCGGTACTTCGAAAAGGCGGTAGCCCAGCCTTCACCGGAACAGGAGGCGTCCGACGCGGCCGCGGAATTCATCGATGGACAACGCTTCAACTTCGGTTTCAAGCGACTCGAGCGCCTCAACGGCAACATTGCCTATCTGAACCTGCATTCGTTCTCGCGACCGAACGGTGCGAGCGAGCGGATCGCCGCCGCGATGACCTTGTTCGGCGACACCAAGGCCATGGTCATCGACCTGCGCGACTGCTACGGCGGCGATCCGGAAACGGTGATGCTGTTTGCCAGCTATCTGTTCGACCAACCCACCCATCTGAACGACCTGTACTGGCGCGACGAGAACCGGACTGAACAGCGATGGACCACGGCAACCGTGCCGGGCAAGAAGTACGGCAGCACGCGCAAGGTGTATCTGCTTACCAGCAGCGACACGATTTCCGGTTGCGAGGATTTTGCTTATGCGTTGAAGAACGCCGGTCGCGCCACCGTGATCGGCGAGACCACCGGCGGTGGCGCGCATGCAGGCGGTCCGCGTCGTCTGAGCGACCACTTCATGATGTTCGTGCCGTCGGGTCGTCCGATCAATCCGGTGACACACACCGACTGGGAAGGCGTCGGCGTCAAACCCGACATCGCCGCGCCGGCCGAGAAGGCGCTCGAGGTTGCCGAGATTTCAGCGCTGAAGGACCTGATCGCCACTGAGACGGATCAGGACTGGAAGCAACGCTTGCAGTTGCGGCTCGACGAGATCGAATGAGATCTTCGCGCCTCCTTCTCCCCGCAAGCGGGGAAAAGGGAGTCACACCGGCAACTATCGCCCTGACACCATCAGGTCGCCGCCACGGCCTCCGCGCCCTTGGCGTGCGTGCCGGTAGTGAATTGTCAGGCGCCAGACTGAAATACAGGAAGATCAGCGAAGCGCCAAACACCAATATGTTTGTCGGAGTAGATGCCATCGGTATGGTGGCAGCGTTCGTCGACGAGTGCCACAGGCATTGGAAAGTTGAAGGGTGGGCGCTGCATGTTGAGCGGACGCCACTCTCCGGTCTGGATGTCCTGGTTGCTGCGGTCACCCACGAAGGTCGTTGCCGCGAGGTACGTCGCGCCGGTACGACGGAGATTGGCGAGCGCCAGCAGGACATTGGCCTGACTGAGATGTACCAAGGCATCGCGGCAAAGGACAAGGTCGGCAGTTGGCAGGCGCTGACGGACCATGTCACGGCAGAGGAATTGCCGGCGTGGAGAGGACCAGCGTTGCCGGTTTGAGCGGATGAGTGCAGGCACGATGTCGACGCCGATGTAGCGATCTACTGCGTCTGCAAGGGGAGATGTCCAGTTGAAATCGCCACACGGAGCATCGAGCAGGGTTTTGGTGCCGAGGGATCGCAGCAGAGCGATGAGATCCGGGAGGAAATCGGCGGCCCGCTCACGCGTTGAGCCGGGACCGGAGCTCGACTCGCAGTCACCCCAGCTCTTTGCGGCGTGGATAGCGTCGAAGATCCGACGCATCTCACGAGTCTTCTTTGTGAATGATGGTAGTTCGAAGAGAGCCATGCTGGCGCCGCCTGAGTGAAGCCGAGCCGCGGGGCGGCGCGAATGAATTGACCAGCGCCCGAAAGCGCGATCGGAACGGATGTTCGAGCGCCCACGATCGCGGGTCAAGCAACGCACATCGGCGGCATCGCTCACCCATCGATGCGTTCGGCCTAGGGCCAGCCGCGCGGATCGCGGCAGCACCGGCAACACCGATCCGGTCGCGCCGCACCTGCACTTAGCCGTCTTCGTACTCGGCCCGGAGCGGCAATGAGGGAGGGGCACTAGATTGCGCCCGAATAGACGGGCGCGGGTTCATAGGCACAGCGAGTAAGCGTTTGCGCGTCTTCAGCCCAAGCGCCGCATTAGCGCCAGGATGCGCCCTTCCTGTTCGGGCTCGAAGGCCAGACCGAGGTGGTCGATCGCCACGCGCGCCACATGCCCGTGCAGCATGATCGGATCGTCGGAGTCGGCCAGGAAGAACACGCGCAGCGACGCACCGTCGACCGGCGTCCAATCGTCCGGCAGACCCACCCGCGCGCCGCCTGCGGAAATGTCGAAGATCTCCGCGTCATGCCCATGGCCGTTGGGCGTGATCATGACCGCGCCGTGGACTTCGTGACGCGGGGTGTGGCGGTGCTCGGTGTCCATGCGCTCGCTTCCTTGGGGAATCCTTCCCTTCGAACGCCGGGGGCAGGTGGAAGCGGCCGCGGGTTTGCTCCAAGGCCCCGGGCGGTGCCCCGGACGCCGCGGGTCGAGCCCGGTGCGGGCGCCGGTACCAGGCGGAGGCGATCAATACCGAGGGTCCGGGTGGATTCTCATGACCCCATGAAATGAACCTTGAACCTTTCCTTCGATGTGGATTGGCAATATCGGACAACGTACGCGCAGGGTGACTAACGCAACATTGGCCTCCTGATGGCCGGCATCCCCAGTTGCTCCGTGGTCAAAGCAACGCAATGACGCCGCCCCATCGTTCCCGGGCGTGGAAGCCCGTCTTGCCTGACGATTTCTCAAAAAGGAGTTTCGATATGCCGCTACCGTTCCAGCGAATTTCCCGGCTTGGCCTTGGCCTCGCGATGGCTCTCGTGATGGCGCCGCCCGTCCTCGCGGCGCCGGCGGCGGACGCTGCCCAGATCCAGCGCCCGTCCCACCAGTACGCAATCGCCGACTTCGTCAACACCATCGGTGTGACCGGCGCTTCGTTCTCCGCGAATGAGTCGCGCCTGCTGTTCTCGTCGAACAAGTCGGGTGTGTGGAACGCCTACTCGATGCCCGTGACCGGCGGCGAATGGACTGCCGTTACCCGGTCGACCACCGACAACAACTACGCGGTCGCCTATTTCCCCAACGACGACCGCGTGCTGGTCACCCGCGACCAGGGCGGCAATGAACTCAACCATCTGTACGTGATCGGTACCGATGGCAAGGAGCGCGACCTCACTCCCGGCGACAAGCTCAAGGCGACCTTCCACGCCTTCAGCCACGACGGCCATCACTTCTATGTCATCAGCAACGAGCGCGACCCGAAGTTCTTCGACGTCTACCGCTACGACAGCGCCTCGTACGAACGCACGCGCGTGTACGAAAACAAGGACGGCTACGATCCCGGCAGCCTGTCCGCGGATGGCCGCTGGCTGATGCTGGGCAAGCAGGGCGACTCCACCAGCGACTCCAACCTGTTCGTCGCGGATCTCCAGAGCGGCAAGGTGACCAAGGTGTCCGAGCACACCGGCGAAGCCGCATTCGCCGGCCAAGACTTCAGCCCCGACTCGAAGTGGTTGTACTACACGGCGAACGATGCCGGCGAGTTCGCCCAACTGCGTCGGGTGAACCTGTCCACTTGGAAGCATGAGCTGGTAAGCAAGGCCAACTGGGACATCCAGTTCGCCTACTTCTCGCACAACGGCAAGTACCAGGTTACCGGCATCAATTTCGATGGAAGCACGGTGCTGGACGTGGTCGACACCGTTACGCGCAAGCCGCTGGCCATCCGCAACCTGCCGGCCGGCAACCTTTCGGGCGTGAACTTCGCGCGCTCGGAGCGGCGCATGGCCTTCTACGTCAACGGCGATCGTCAGCCCAGCGACCTGTATTCGCTCGAGCTCGGTGGCGAACCCAAGCAGCTGGTGCGCGCGCTCAATCCGGCGATCGATCCGGCCGACCTGGTCGAGACCCGCGTGGTGCGCTTCAAGAGTTTCGACGGGATGCAGATCCCCAACATCCTGTGGAAGCCGCATCAGGCCACCGCCGCGCACAAGGTGCCGGCACTGGTGTTTGTGCATGGCGGCCCCGGCGGACAAACGACGCGCGACTACAGCAGCCTCCTGCAATATCTGGCCAACCATGGGTACGTGGTGCTGGGGATCAACAACCGCGGCAGCAGCGGCCACGGCAAGACCTTCTTCGCCGCCGATGACGGCAAGCACGGCCGCGAGCCGCTGTGGGACACCCTGGCCGCGAAGAAGTACCTGCAGTCGCTCGATTACGTCGACCCCGATCGCATCGGCATCATCGGCGGCAGCTACGGCGGTTACATGACCGTGGCTGCCCTAGCGTTCCACCCGGATGAGTTCAAGGTGGGCGTGGACATCTTCGGCGTGACCAACTGGCTGCGCACACTGGAAAACATCCCGCCGTACTGGGAGAGCATGCGCAAGGCGCTGTACAAGGAGATCGGCGACCCCGCCACCCAGCGCGACTTCCTCATCGCCACTTCGCCGTTGTTCCATGCAGACAAGATCAACAAGCCACTGATGGTGCTACAGGGCGCCAACGACCCACGCGTGCTCAAGGTGGAGTCCGACGAGATCGTGGCAAAGGTGAAGGCGAACGGCGTGCCGGTGGAATACGTGGTCTTCGACGACGAAGGCCACGGCTTTACCAAGAACAAGAACCGCATCGAAGGCTACGGCAAGGTGCTGGAGTTCCTCGACACGCACCTGAAGGGCACGACCGAAAGCACGCAGTAGGCGCGCGTCGGTTCACATGGCACGACAGGAAGGCCCTGCAATGCGGGGCCTTCTTCTTGCGATTGCAGCGCGCTCTGACTCGAAAGGATGGGACAGGATTCAATTGCCACTTCAGCAAATGGACATGCCCCCTTATCTCAGCGGAGTGTTGTCCTTCTCCCCGCTTGCGGGGAGAAGGTGCCCGCAGGGCAGATGAGGGGCGTTTTTCTGCGTAGACGCGTGACGTCCCCTCACCCTGCATCGCTACGCGATGCGGTCCCTCTCCCCGCAAGCGGGGCGAGGGGATCATTCCCGCAATCGAGGCCCCGTCAGTTCAGGCGGCCCTTTATTTTGCGAACCCATTTTCCTCAAATTGAGCCCGACAAATGAAACCCTCCCCCCCCAACAGCTTTCAACCATTCACCGAGTCACGTGTAAGTGCGATTGAGTAGAATGCCCGGCGGTGCGCGGGCAAGTCATCGCCGATCGATCACGTGGGATTCCTTACGTGGTGACAGTCGAGGTGCGCGCACAAACTGAACTCAGGGGAAGGACGGATGCAGGCGATACGGTGGAGTGCACTGGTGTGCGCGTCGGTGGTGTTGGCGGGTTGTCCGCAGAACAAGGACGCTGAAAAGCGCGAGGCTGTGGCGCCGAAGGTGGGCGCTGCCCAGATCACGACGTCGACGTCTCCTACGAATGTCGCAACCTCCGGGGTCACGCTCACGCTCGCCACGCGCCCGGTGTCTGCCGAGATCAACAAGGGCGAGCGGTATGCCGTCACGCTGGTCGGCACTTGGCAGAACACGGGATCAGGCGCGGTCTACCTGCAGGCAAGCGACAGCGCCAACAAGTTCGTTGGGCCGGCGCCCGTGTTGGTCGCCAACCCTTCGACCTACCGCAACCGCCCGGCGCCGACCTCGACGTACCGCATCACTGTGTCGTTTCCGTCAACGGCGGCGGCAGGCTTGTACACCGGCACGCTCACTGTGCGTGCCTGCGCGGATAGTCTGTGCGTACAACCCTATGCGGACACGCCGCACAGCATCGGATATTCGCTCAAGGTGAATGCACTGGGCGAATGGGAGACCCTGCAGCGCACGTCGCGCCACGACGGCTATGTGCCTGTACAGATCACGCCGAGGGGTTATGTTAAGGCGTGGACTTATCAGGCCCCCAACGCATACGTGCTGAGCGACGTCGTGACGGGTGGTGGCAACGTCTATTTCGCGGAGTCGGGATCCAGCTCGGTGTTTGCAAAACGGGCAACTGACGGCGTGACGCAGTGGCGCCGTGTGTTCACAGGAACCAACGGCCCTCGCGTCAGCCCGCCGACCGTAGCGAACGGGGTCGTCTACGTCTCGACGACCGGACACGATGACACCTGGCTGTATGCACTGCGGGCCAGCGATGGGATGCAGTCGTATCAGTCCAAGTTCTTGACGCAGTGGGCCGAGATCCTCAACCCCGCCGTGCGTAATGGGAAAGCGTACGTCAACGCAGGCTATTTCGGAGGCGTGGTGTATGCCTTCAACCTCGCCGGCGGCACCGCCGCATGGAATGCCTCTGGCGGCACGTATGGCAAGAACACGCCGGCGGCCGACGATGACTTCGCTTACGCCTATAACGGCAGCACGCTCAACGTGTTCAATGCCGCCAACGGTTCGCTGTTCACGAGCATCGGACCGAGCCCCAGCGGGGTGCAGACCGACTACAACGGCACGGTAATGCTCGGCTCGACGGATCATGTAATGGCCTACAACGGCACGACCTTCGCGACAACGGAAAAGCGTCAGCTGCTGAACTACTCAGTAGCTGGACAGGCGTTGCGATGGATGTCGATTTCGCTTTACAGCAACTATCCCGCTGTTGCGAAGGGTGTCGTCTATGCGACATCTAACGAGACGCACACGCTCGACGCGCTCGACGAGGCAACGGGACGGTTGCTGTGGTCGTGGAAGCCGCTGGAGCAGTCCTTCGAGTTCATCGGAAACGTGGTCGTTGCCGACGATGTCGTCTTCGTCAGCACCAATACCAGGGTTTATGCGATCGACCTCTTGAGGCAGCGCGACATCTGGTCCGCGCCGACGCCCGGCAGGATATCGATTTCGGCGGATCGGATGCTGTTCGTCTCGTCGCAGGCCTACTTTTACCCTAACTCCCGCATCACTGCGTACCGGCCGAATTGATCGCCGCGGCGCGTGCTTGGCCGGAGTTCCGGCCTGACGCAGGTTGCGAGTGAAATCGCAACTTCAAAGAAGAGTGACCCGGTTCATCTACTGCATCTAGTAAATGGACCTGCCGCCTATCTCTACGGCGTCTAGGTCTGTTCCGCGATGATGCGTGCGCACTCTTGAGCGGCGACGACCTGTACCACCTCGCGAACGCGAACCCACCTCCCTCTCCCGCAAGCGGGGAGAGGGAGTCATTCCGGAACTATCGCCGTGACGCCATCAAGGCGCCGCCACGGCCTCCGCCACCTTCGCTTGCGTTTCGCGACGGACGACGATCTCGGCTCGGTGACGCTCGGCCGGGCCGGTTCGTCCAGATCCCTGACGACCGCGCCGCGCCAGCGACGCCGACTTATCAGATCCGCGGAAGCTTCGGCAGGATCTGCTCCATCAACAGCTTCGCCGTCAGCCGGTGCGGTTGCTGCACGTTGTAGTTGGTGGTGGTGATCACCACGACGACCCGCTCGGCGGGGAAGACCTGCACGGAGTTGCCGCCGCTGCCGTTCATCGCGAACGACTTCCAGACCTTTTCGCCCACCGGGAACTGCATCAGCCACCACAGGTAGCCGTACTCGACGCCGTCGTCGACGCGGGCATGCGCGGTGGTTGAGGCCTGTACCCACGCGTTTGGCACCAGCGTCTTGCCGTCGTGCTTGCCGCCGTCGAGATACAGCTGGCCCAGCGCCAGCAGGTCGCGGCTGCGCAGTCCCAGGCCACCGCCCGCCTGCGGCAGGCCCAGCGGGGAGAACTGCCATTCCGGTTTGTCGATGCCCAGCGGCGCGAACAGCCGGCGTTGCGCGTAGGCATCGAGGCGTTCGCCGACGGCGCCCTGGATGGCCGCACCCAACGCGGTCACGCCGGCGGTGCAGTAACGGAAGTTGCGTCCATACGGCGACTTCGCCGGTGTCGGCATCCAGGCCGGGAAGCCCTGGATCGGCAAGTCGATGTAGAACTTCACCCAGTCCTCGACCAGGTACATGCGCTCTTCGTTGCCGCGCGAGTACTCGTTCTCGTCGTGGCATTCCATCAGCGAGGACATGGTCATGACGTCCTCGAAGGTGATCTTCGCCTTGCGCGGATCGTCGTTTTCGATGGGCTTGGTGTAGTGCAGGTACGGCAGCAACGGAACCTGCGCATTCGGCAGCTTGCCGTCGGCGATGGCCAGGCCCGCCAGTATCCCGGCGACGGTCTTGGTGGCCGAGCGGGTGTTGCGGCGTGCTTCGGCGCCGCCGTCGTCGAAGTAGTGCTCGTAGACGAGCTTGCCATCGCGGGCGATCAGGACGCTGGTGATCTGCTTGAACTCGCCCGCTACCACTGCACGGGTCACGTTGTCGAAGGGCGCCTCCTCGACGGCGGCCGCGGCCACCAACGGCGCCGCCAACAGACACGCCGCGAATACAACTGTTTTGATACGCATGACAAGCTCCAATCGGGAATGCGCGAACCGTAGCAAGCGCGTCGCGCCATGCCTTGTATGTACTGAACCTGCCGCTGACACGTCAGCCCAGCGCGCGATATTGCGCGGGCGTGCAGCGATGCTGACGGCGGAAGGTATGGGTGAAGTGGCTCTGGTCGACGAAGCCGCATGCTGCGGCGATGTCCACCAGCGCGACGCGGCGGTCGTGCAGCAAGGCGATCGCGCGCTCCATGCGGCAGCGGCGCAGGTACTCGCCCGGCGAGCAGCCGTAGCGCCGGCGGAACGCGCGCGCGAGATAAACCGGATGCACGCCGGCGGTATCCGCCAGCTCGGCCAGATCGGGTGTGCGGCGCCACTCGTCGTGGAGTTGCTCGCGTGCGCGTTCGAGCCACATCGGGCCGTCACGTTCGCTCGCGCCAGGTTGCGCTGCGGCATCCAGCAGGAGCTGCAGGCCCGCCTCGATGGCCAGCGGCGATGCGCCGTCCCAGTTGCGCAGCTCGTGCCATAACCGCGTGGCCAGCACCAATGCGGTCGCGGGCAAACGCATCGCGTCCTGCGCCAACTTTCGATGCTCGATCGCCGTGTTCCATGCCGCGGCTGGAATGGAGAGAGTGAAGAAGCGTCCGTCGAGGCCGCGAAAGCAATCGCGGTGCGTCGTCCCTGGTGGGTTGAGCACCAGCGCGCGCGTCGTGCACACCTCGGGCATGCCGCGCGCCGTGCTCAGGTACGAGCCATCCAGCAGGATCAGGAAATGGGCGTCGTCGTGGGTGTGCGTGTGGACGTCGTGCTCTGGCACCGTCGGACGCATTTCAGCCAGCGCGAGATCGCCGACATGGCGCTGCTCGCGGTAATCGCCGTAGAAGGCGCCGTGCCCCAGTCGCGAACTTCGATGCACGTCAGCCGATGCGTAGTTCACTGGGGCAGTCAGGCCGCTGCGCGATTCGAGTGCTGCGGCCCGGAACGCCAACCGAGAAGACGGGCAGGAAGCAACAGCAACGCCTGCAGGAATGCAAACAGCGCCGAGAACGTGATACCGACCAAGCGAAACGGCAGAGCGAGCAGCCATACCACGGGCCACAGCACCAGGGCCAACAGTGCGAGCGGCCAGCACACGACGAAGAGAAGGCACCAGGCAGCGATCGCAAGCAGCGTCTTCATCAGGGTTCTCCGCGGCTGGGCGAGCCGCATGCGGATGGACCGGCGCACGTTGCGGCCTTCGGAAGCCCCAGGCAATCCGCCTGCGACGAACCCGCCCTGGCACCCGACCAAGCCGTGAATACGGCGACAAAGCTCGGTGGAGACGCTTCTGCGATGGGCCAGAGTGAATTGACGCGTCGCACGCTAGGTCACTCTGGCCCCCTTCCTTCGGTTTCGTCCCCATTGTTCGCGGCGCGACATCACCGTTGAGGCTTGAGCACTCCGGTCACCGCCTCTGCAACCTTTTCCGGCGCATCCAGCTGCACCTCATGCGACGCGTTCGGCACGTCGACACGACGGCCGTTGCGCGATGAAGCGATCAGCCGCGTCTGCGTCTGTTCGCGTGCGGCCTGCATCACCTTGCGCACGTCGTCCGGCACGCCGGGGAAATCGTTGGGCGCAATCAGGACGATGACGGGCGTATTGCCATACGACTCATCCGTCGCGACGGGCGCGGCGAAGATCGCGGTGTTGGCGTCGAGCTCGGAACGCAGCGTGCGCCAATACGCGGGCTTGAGCTTGTAGGCGCGCGTGGCGGCGGCGACAGGGACGCTTTGCCACGGCGGCGCAGCGCGCAGGCAGGACGACAGCGGGCCTTCGGCCTTGTCCAGCGTGCCGGCTTCGGCCGCCTTCAGGCAGGCGTCGAGGTAGGCATTGCGTTGCGTACGGCCGATTTCGCCCTGCTCCTTCCATTCTTGCGGGAACAGCGCGTCGGCGCCCTGTTCCGGCGGATCGAGCAGCACCAGCGCGTTCACCCGCTTCGGGTTGAGTTGCGCGTAGCGGCGCACGATGTTGCTGCCGAGCGAGTGCCCCACCAGCACCAGCGGCGTCTTCAACTTGCCTGCCTTGATGAGCGCGGCCAGGTCCGCGACGTCGGCGTCGAGGTTGCGCGGCATCGGGCCTTCGTCGCTGAAGCCGTAGCCTGCGCGGTCGTAGGCGCATACGCGTACGTCGGGCGACCGCAGCGGCTGCACGCGGAACCAGGTAGCGGAGTCGGCATTGCCGCCGGCTTCCAGGAGCACGGTCTTGGGCCCTTTGCCGACGCAGCGCAGGTTCAATGCGCGGCCCGGGGCGATAGTGACGCGCTCGCCGGCTGAGGCGTACGTGTCCGGGGTTTGTTGCGGGGCATCCGGCGCGGCGCGCGCAAGTGCGAACATCGAAGTAGCGGCGAGAAACGCAAGCTTGCGATCGACTTCATCCTGCTCTCCGTGCATGGCGGGAAGCACGTGCGCCAACGTGTCCGGCACACGGCACGGGCAAGCGTATCGCGACTCGCAGAAGAATAACGGCCTTGGGCCCACCTCTTTTTCGGTTGCCTTCAGCAACCGCCCATCTCCTGCGGCGGAGAGGCGTCGTTCTGAACTTGATCTCTTTACCTTTGGAGTAAATCAACCCGGCCCCTTTTACCTCCTGGGTATTGTTGGCGCGGTAGCGACACGCCCGAAGGAAAGTCGACTCACACTGCGGGAGCTCCGCTTGCGGCATTGCCGCTTGCCACTTGCAAAAAAACGGCGGGGCTTTCGCCCCGCCGCTGGATAGCTCACAACACGACCTTATTGCTTGGTCGGCATATTGACCTTGTCGATGCCGTGGATGACGCCGTTACTTGAGTCGATGTCGGCCGAAGTGACCTGAGCGCCGTCGATGCTGACCTTTTCGTCGGTCAACTTGATCGGGGCCGACTGGCCGCCGATGGTCTTGGCGGCTTGCCACTTGCCAATGTCGGCCACGTGCTTGCGGCCGTTGACGACGTGGTAGTTGAGCATCGAAACGAGCTCTTGCTTGTTTTCGGGTTTGAACAGCTCTTCCAGCGCGCCGGCTGGCAGTTTGTCGAACGCGGCGTCCGTCGGGGCAAAGATGGTGAAGGGGCCGGTGCCACGCAGCGTATCGCTGAGGCCGGCGTATTCGATGGCCTTGCCGAAGGTCTTGAAGGACCCATTGGCGGCAGCTGTATCGAGGAGATTCTTGCTGTTGGTGGGAGTAACCAGGGTGTCCATGAGATTGAGTGCCTTTGAGTACGACCCGCAGAGTTGCGGTGTCGCGAGCGGCCGAAGCCATTACCCTGCTGGAAGCAGAGTTGCGAGGCTCAGTGCGAAGGAGAAGAGGTGCCGCGCGGCTGAGTGGCCGTTACGACGTTGCGTCGTAGTGCCAGGCGAGAGTGCGCCCTGGCTTGTTAGTTGGGTGTTATCTGATGAACGCGGTGGTTACCTGGGGTACAAGCGTCAACTCGGCAGATCTCTCGTGCGTTGGCCGGACGAGAACTCCGAGCGCCTCGTTGACGACACGCAACCGCGCGAGGGTCCACACTCAGGTAAATCGAGCTGGAGAATCACCATGGGAATCGAGTGGAGCAATCGGGATAGCGAATTCGAGGGCGCTGAAAAGCACGTCGCCGCCACCTTGGCAGCTGCCCTGATCGCGCGTGGCTTCAACATGCCCGCCGCGTCCAATACCACCATGGCTGCAGCGCAGGCGGTGGATATCTATCGGCGGGTCCTGGGGAAATTGAGAGACGCGGATGTGGAACCCGATGCAGAGTAGAGGTCTGGCCGCCGACAGCAGCAGTGGAAATCGCGCGAACGTCAGCGGTGCGACAGCATGGATGTCGAACTCGCAGAAGAACGTTGATCGGACAGCAACGGCGCATGATGGGCCCTTGCGATGGGCCAGCCCTCATTCTCGGCCGCGGCGATCGCCTGCGCGATGCCCTTGCTGGCTGACTGGGCAATTGGACCGCACGTACTGACGTAACGATGTCGCTTTTCTCGGCTCACGCAGCGGCTCCTGGATCGGTGATGACATCGAGTCAGAATCACCGTACTCCCGGATCCGATACGGGCTGTGAACGACAACAGTCGAAACCGGTGCTGTCCGGCAAACAAGCGCATAGTTCGTGGCTACGACGCAATGTCGTAAAGGCCTCAGCCGCTCTACCCGCCCCTGAGCTCTCCCGATGCCCATCTCCACGACCGGCGGGGCGTAGCCACCCTGCGCGCAGCTGACGGATCAAGGAGCACAAGATGCAACCGCTTCTACTACAGTCAATTCGCGTTCGCCTGCGCCAAGCAGTGCGAATCGAGGCCGCAGACGCGCCTCTCACCACCCAGCCAACAGTTGCGCGTTCCGGCTGGCCGCCCTTGTCCACCACGCCGTTGCTTCGCCGGCGAAGCACCGACGCGCTTCCATGGCTTCCGCGCGGTCCACGCGACGACTGGAAACGGTAGTCAACCAGCCCACGCACGGATTTTTGCCCGCTTTTTCGCCTCGTAGCCGCGGGTTGATACCCGCCCCTACGCACTCGACGATTTCCTGTCGTCGTGCCCCACGGGCCTTCGTGCAGCTCGCCGCACAGGAACAGCACCATGATCATCTCTCTTTATTCCGGCATGGCCTCGTGGGTAGTCGTACCGCAACGAGTGAAGCCGACCCGTGCGACGTTCCTGTTCGGACCACTCATCTTCGAGGGCACGATCCATTCCCATCTCCTGTCTGCGGACATCTGGTCCCGCATCTGGTCCGACTGGGAGCGGCAATCGTTTTCCAGCTTGTCCGAAGACCTCGGGTTGGTATTGCTCGAGGCGAGCCTCAATCGATACGGTAGCTGAGCGGACTGTTCGCATCGCCAGGATTCGCCCTGAGCTGGCAGACGGGCAAGGTTGAAGTCGCCCGCGCCGGCGACATCGCCTACACGCTCGGGTCCTACCAACTGACCGTCAACGACGCCAACGGCAAGCCGATCGTCGACCGCGGCAAGTACGTCACGATCTGGCGCAAGCAGCCCGATGGCGGCTGGAAGTCCATTGTCGACACGTTCAACACCGACCTGCCCATGGAGCCGATGGCGCCAGCGAAACGCCGACCCAGCCCAAGCAGGACGCTGCCAAATAGGGTCGTTGAGCCCGGACAACCGGCCGTCACCCAAGCGGCGACCGCATATGCGCATCCGGCTTGCCGCGCCACTCGATAGTCCTGAAAGCACTCGGAGCCCGTTAGCTCGAAGGACTGCCCACGCTCTGAACGCAAGTTCACTCTGGCGGTTCTTTCTTCTTCTCCGTCGTGCATGGCGCGCGCATGGGAAAAAGCCGGCCTTTATCGAACACCTTCGGTCGCGACACCAGAGCCCAGAGTCGACTCCCCCAATTACTTTTGATCATTTGCCGCAGGTCCTATCTGCGGTCGCATTCTGTTGCCCCATCCCCGTGACAAGGACGTCCGATGATCAGGTCCGTGATGTTGCGCGTCGCCGCTCTGTGGCTGCTGGCGAGCTCGTCCGTATTCGCCGCGGTTCCCGCGCACTACGTCGTGTTCGAACTGGATGCACGCGGGCACGCGGAACCCGTGTTCTACACACAAGTACAGCTCGACGATGCGCGGCGCGACCGACAGCATCCACACCAGGCTGAACGCGGGGTCGAACACATCGTGTACCGCGCTTCGCGCAACGGCGTGAAGAGCGCGATTGCGTACGAAGCACATGTGCCGAACTTTGTCCGCGCCGAGTTCGCACGCGACCCCGACCATGGGCACGGCGAGATCGCGGTGCATCCGTTGATTCGCGATCCGCATCGCGCCTTCGTCGTGCGCGTACCGATTGCGGAGGCCGACGAAATCGAACTGGCCGGCAACATCACCCGGGCCACGCAGCGCATCGACCTGCGCGAGCTAGCGATCCGTGCGCCGCTACTACCGCTGGCCGGAATGATGCGCACCCCGGCCAAGCTTCTGGAAACGGCGCGCGGCAAACCAACCAGCACCGACAATCGACTCGACATCCTCGTGCTCGGCGATGGTTACACGGCGGCCGAACAAACGACGTTCGCAAATCATGTCGCGGCGCTGCAGACCGCGATGTTCGACGTCAGCCCCTACAAGGAATACCGCAGCTTCGTGAACTGGCAAGCCGGCTTTGTCGCCTCACCGCAATCGGGCGCCGATCATCCGCCGTATCAAGCGAGCTGCACGACCACCAGTTGCTGCGCCGACACCGCTGCCCGCAACGATCCGCTGACCGGACAGTTCGTGAGCACCGCCCTGGACGCCGCGTTCTGCACCGCCCAGGTGCATCGCCTGTTGTCTGCCAACTCGACGAAGGTAATGGCTGCGGCTTCGAGCTACCCCAACTGGGACAAGATCATCGTCACCGTGAATGACCCGGTGTACGGCGGCGCCGGCGGCTCGTTTGCGGTCGTGTCGGCGGAACCGCATGCGCCCCTGATCGCGATCCACGAATTCGGCCACAGCTTCCACGGCCTGGCCGACGAGTATGAGACGCCCTACCCCGGCTTTCCCGCCTGCAGCGATATCAGCGGCAACACGCTGTGCGAACCCAACGTCACCAATCAAGGCAATGCCAGTCTGGTGAAATGGCGCAGCTGGTTCACCCCGGGCTTGCCGATTCCGACGCCCGATGGCACGCCCGGCGTGGGCCTGTTCGAAGGTGCGCGCTACTTCAGCACCGGCATGTACCGCTCGGTGGAGAACACCTGCCTGATGCGCGCCCTCGGCACCAGCTTCTGCCCGGTGTGCCGACAGGAGTACGTGCGCATGCTCTACCGCGGCGGCTTCGGCTCGCCGGCCAATGGCATCGATCTGATCGAACCGGGCAGTGAAGCGCCTTCGGCAGGCGCGACCATTTCCTACACACGTGGCATGACGCAGCGCTTCCGCGCCGCGCTGTTGCTACCGTACGAAGGCTCGGTAACGACGCAGTGGTATCTCGACGGCGTCGCGATTCCCGGTGCCACGGCACCGAGCTACGACTTCCGTCAGGACGCATCCACTCCGGCGAACCATACGCTCGAGCTGCGCGTCACCGACCAGACCGCGTTTGTCCAGCCGAGCATGGCAGGCATGCTGCTGGTGCATTCGCGACAGTGGACGATTCGCGTGCGCAGGTGAAGCGGCAATTCGCATCTGCGCGAGCAGGGCAGCAAGCGAAGCAAAGGGGTCGGGTTCACTACAATGAACCTGTTATCAGCTGTGGGCTGTACCGAACGAGCTCAACGCTCATCAGCGAGCGGACGCGTGCGGCAAAGCGTAATGAAGATGCCAGCCGGTGCGCGCGCGCCTCATACCCCGAGAAAGAGTGCGATTGGGTGTTAGCATGCCCGCCGGTACGCGGGTAGCCAACGCCGTCGCTCACGTGGGGTTCCTGACGTAGTGACCGTCGAGGTGCGTGCACAAACTGAACTCAGGGGAAGGACGGATGCAGGCGATACGGTGGAGTGCGCTGGTGTGCGCGTCGGTGGTGTTGGCGGGTTGTCCGCAGAACAAAGACGCCGAAGAACGTGAGGTCGTTGCGCCGAAGGTGAGCGCTGTCCAGATAGCGACGTCGACGTCTCCGTCGAGTGTCGCAACCGGGGTCACGCTCACGCTCGCCACGCGCCCGATGTCCATTGAGATCACCAAGGGCGACCGCTATGCCATCACGCTGGTCGGCACCTGGCAGAACACGGGATCCGGCGCGGTCTACCTGCAGGTGAGCGACAACGCCGGCAAGTTTGTTACGCCGGCGCCCGTGTTGGCGTCGACAGTTTCTACGTATCGCAACCGTCCGTCGTCGAACTCGGCGGCCACTTACCGCATTGAGGCATCGTTGCCGACCACGACCGCGGCCGGCACGCACACCGGCCTGCTCACCGCGCGTGCCTGCGCGGACAGTCTGTGCGTGCAGCCCTACGTTGATACGACGCACAGCATCGGGTACACGCTCAAGGTGAATGCCTTCGGGGAATGGGAAACCCTGCAGCGCACCTCGCGCCATGACGGTTATGTGCCGGTGGAGCTCAAGCCGAGGGGCTACGTGAAGGCATGGAGCTTTCAGCCCCCCAACGGGGGCACGATCAGCGACGTCGTAACCGGCAACGGCAATGTCTATTTCTCGGAGTTGGGGGCCCACTCGGTGTATGCAAAACGGGCGACCGACGGCGTGACTCAGTGGCGTCGTGTGTTCACCGGAATCTACGTCACCCCCGACGTCAGTCCCCCGACCGTGTCGAACGGGGTCGTCTATGTCTCGACGACCGGACAAGGCGACACCTGGTTGTATGCGCTGCGGGCCAGCGATGGCATGCAGTCGTATCAGTCCCAGTTCCAGACGCAGTGGGCCCAGATCCTCAACCCCACTGTTCGTAACGGGAAAGCGTATGTCAACGCAGGCGGGGTCGGAGGCGTGGTATATGCCTACGACCTGGCCGGCGGCGACATCTTGTGGAATGCCACTGGTGGCACGTACGGAAAGAACACGCCGGCGGCCGATGATGACTTCGCCTACGCCCATAACGGCAGCACGCTCAACGTGTTCAATCCCGCCAATGGCTCGCTTTACGCCAGCATCGGACCGCGCTCCGCCGGAGAGTGGGGCGACTACAACGGCACGCCCATGCTGGGGTCCGCGGATCACGTGTTGGCCTACAACGGCACGTCCTACTCGCAGGCGACAGGGCGCCAGTTGCTGGACTACTCCGTCGCCAACAAGGCGGTGCGTTGGACGTCGATCGGGCTTTACAACTACTTTCCCGCGGTTGCGAAGGGCGTCGTCTATGCGACGTCGAACGAGTCGGACACGCTCGATGCGCTCGACGAAGCGAGCGGACAGGTGCTGTGGTCGTGGAAGCCGCGCGAGTCCTCCATCAACTTCATCGGCAATGTGGTCGTGACCGACAATATCGTCCTGGTCAGCACCAACACCCGGATTTATGCCATCGACCTTTTGACGCACCGTGACATCTGGTCCGCGCCGACGCCCGGCACGATGTCGATTTCGGCGGATCGGATGCTGTTCGTCTCGGCGTCGGCCAACTCTTGGCTCCCAGCCCTCATTACCGCGTATCGGCCGAACTGATCACCGCGACACGCTGAGGTGATTCGTTCATGCTGAAACGGGTGAACCGCCTTTCGCAAGCTTTCGACATTCAACATTTCGCGAAGAACCAGGGCCAGAACCGGATGAAGGCAATAGGATGGAGAGCGCTGGCGTGCGCGTCGGTGGTGTTGGCGGGTTGTCCGCAGAACAAGGACGCCGAAGAACGTGAGGTCGTTGCGCCGAAGGTGAGCGCTGTCCAGATAGCGACGTCGACGTCTCCGTCGAGTGTCGCAACCGGGGTCACGCTCACGCTCGCCACGCGCCCGATGTCCGTTGAGATCACCAAGGGCGACCGCTATGCCATCACGCTGGTCGGCACCTGGCAGAACACGGGATCCGGCGCGGTCTACCTGCAGGTGAGCGACAACGCCGGCAAGTTCGTTACGCCGGCGCCCGTGTTGGCATCGACAGTCTCTACGTATCGCAACCGTCCGTCGTCGAACTCGGCGGCCACTTACCGCATTGAGGCATCGTTGCCGACCACGACCGCGGCCGGCACGCACACTGGCCTGCTCACCGCGCGTGCCTGCGCGGACAGTCTGTGCGTGCAGCCCTACGTTGATACGACGCACAGCATCGGGTACACGCTCAAGGTGAATGCCTTCGGGGAATGGGAAACGCTGCAGCGCACCTCGCGCCACGACGGTTATGTGCCGGTGGAACTCAAGCCGAGAAGTTACGTGAGGGCGTGGACCTATCAGCCAACTAGTAACGATGAAACGCTGAGCGATGTCGTTACGGGCAATGGCAATGTCTATTTCTCGGAGAGGGAATCCCACACGGTGTATGCCAAACGGGCGACCGACGGCGTGACGCAGTGGCGTCGTGTGTTCACCCAAAACCAGAACCCCCGCCTCAGCCCCCCTACCGTATCGAATGGGGTCGTCTATGTCTCGACGACCGGATCCTACGACACCTGGTTGTATGCGCTGCGGGCCAGCGATGGCACGCAGTCGTATCTGTCCCAGTTCCAGACGCAGTGGGCCGAGATCCTCAACCCCACCGTCTGCAATGGGCGGGTCTATGTCAACGCAGGCGCGTACTCGGGCGAGGTCTACGCCTACAACCTCGCCGACGGCGCCCCCCTGTGGCAAGCATCGGGCGGCTCGTACGGCAGGAATACGCCGGCGGCCGACGACAACTTCGTCTATGCCTATAGCGGTAGCACGCTCAGCGTCTTCAATGCCACCACTGGTTTGCCACTCGCCAGGATCGGGCCTACGCCTTACGCAACAACGCACAACTATTACGCCACGCCCATGCTCGGCTCCGCGGATCACGTGTTGACCTACGGCGGCACGACCTACGGCCCGATGGAACCGCGCCAGCTGCTGGACTACTCCGTAGCCAACAAGACGGTGCGCTGGATGTCGATCTCGCTTTACAACAACTATCCCGCGGTTGCGAAGGGCGTCGTCTATGCGACGTCCAACGAATGGCATACGCTCGATGCGCTCGACGAGGCAACGGGACGGCTGCTGTGGTCGTGGAAACCGCAAGAGCAGGGCTTCAACTTCATCGGCAATGTGGTCGTGACCGACAATATCGTCCTGGTCAGCACCAACACCCGGATTTATGCCATCGACCTTATGACGCACCGTGACATCTGGTCCGCGCCGACGCCGGGCACGATGTCGATTTCGGCGGATCGGATGCTGTTCGTTTCGATGCCACGCGACGCTTTCCCATACCCAGCTCCCCCCGCCCGCATCACTGCGTACCGGCCGAACTGATCGCCGTACCGCTCGCCAGGCCGAAATAGATTTGAAGCCACGTCAAGGGTCAGGTTCATTTGCCGCATCGGGCATTTGAACCTGACCCATTGTTTTGGGTGAAATCGGGTAGTGAGACGCAGGCCGTGCATAGGGTTGCGCGCACATGCAAGCATGTGCGCACCACTATCGCGATAAGGAGATTGCGTTGAAGGACCAGATCCCATTGCGCAGCAGACGCCGGCGGAACGTACGCCCGCTTCTCAGCCACGCGCTGTTGTTGGCAGGCGTGCTTGCCCTGTCGGGCTGCCCGGAGTCAGCGAGTCCGTCTGCACCTGGCCTCGCGACTGCGGAGAATTCGTCCCCGACTGCAGCGACCTTGCCCGACTCCTCGACGACGGCCACGCCTGCGACATGGTGGACCACCGGTCATCGTCGATCGGGTTCGGTCGGAGGAGTCTCCGCATCTTCCACGCAAGCGTCGTTGTGCTCGCAGGTACAGCAGTACGGCGTGACCTTCACTCTGGACCGCGCGTATCCCTGCGGCCAGTTTGCCAATGGCGACTACTGGGTCACACCGGTAGAAGGCAGCCTGGGCAAGGTCAAGGTGCTGTCGATCACCCCCGCCTATCAGCAGGGACGCAACGGCTTCGAGGTGAATCCATCCCGGGTCGATCGCCATGGTTTCGACGCAGGGGCCTATGGTTTCGACGCGTCGCTTGTGCAGGCGCTGCCCTATTCCGCGGCGCCCAACGAGTCGCTGGTGAAGGCGGTCTCGATCATCGGCAACGACAAGACCTATCTCGATACCGCCGTGGTGCTCACGGTGCTGGCCGCTGCGCCACCGGATGGTGGACGCACCGTGTTCCGTCCGCCTTATTTCGGACGAACCAAGCCGCTGTACTCGACGAATGGGCTGCGGTTGGATTTGCTGCCGACGTTGCCCGCGCTGCCGGACATGCCCACCCTGCCCGCGCTGTCGCAACGGTTTGCACGTGTGCAGTTGGATCATCAGCTGTGGTGGAGCGCGGACCAGATCCATCCGGTGCAGAACATGCCTGATTACGGCGCCGTGATTGCAATGGACACCGCGGTGGCCTCGCTGCGCCTGATGGTCGAAGGCGATTCGGTCGGGCGCAAACAACTGGCGATTCACCTGGTGCAATACGGCATCGATCTCGACGCTGCCATGCAGGGCGGTCTGCACTTCTATGCCGACGGTGGTCACCGGCACGGCAGGAAGTTGGTGCTGGCCCTATCCGCGTTGTTGCTGGACGACGCGGCGATGGCAGCGCGCGTGCGGGACTTCCAGCTCGGAACCTTCCAGGAAGACAGCCAGCTGTATGTCGGTGCCGGATCCGGGATCGTGCTGTTTGGCCAACCCTGCTCTGCCGAGGATTACTGGGACAACCAGATCACCGGTGGCAACTCGCGCGATTGCCGCGACCCGTATGGCTACATCGATGGTGGCCAGGAGCCGGGCGCTTACTACCAGTACTGCTGCACCGCCAAGGCCTACAAGGCCACCGCGCTCGCACTGCGGCTGCTGCCGGCGTTGCGCTGCATCTGGAGCGACGATCGGATCCTGCGCTACGCCGACCGCTGGGTGCAGCACGGCGCATGGACCCAGCCAGACCCCTATCAGCCTCTCGGTAACGGGGCGCTCGACAGCAATCCGGCCGATGGCACGGGACGCTGGCCTCAAGCACATGGCGCCGCGCGCGATGACGGCTTCTATGCCAATGAATTCGCCGATGCGATGTGGGCCGCGTACCGATCGCACGCCAGCGACACGTACAGTTGCTCCGCGAATGTCGAGAAGGAGTGCAATGGGATTCGCATACCGGGGCGGTGAATTTTTTCGGAGCAAGGTTCATTTGCGGCATCGAGTAAGTGGGCCTGCCCCCGTTGTCCGTGTGCTCGGATATTTCGAGCGCGTCGTCGACCTCAACGAAGGCCGCAAGCGGTACGTGTGGCTCGCGCTCGGATCCGCCCCGCCACGCCGTCGCACTTCCGATCAGCGCGACGAGGTGACTCGGGTCAACCGCTCGAGCCAGCTCCGAAGGGGACTGAGATCGGCCTTGCTGTAGATGACGGGCCCGGAGACCGCGAGCCTCTCCAGCCCCTCTAGGTCGGGCGGCACGGCCCAGGGTCCGGACAGGAAGCCCGTGGGCTGCCCAATGCCGCCAATGCGGCCGGCCGCGCTCTTCACGCGACTTTCCAGCGTCTTGCCGCGCGGAACGTTATTTGGCAACACCAGCTCCGGCGTATCGGTGCGACGTGCATCTGTCCAGACATCGTCTCGCTTCAACCACGCCTGTACGCCCACACCGGCATCGGTCCACGTCGGATTGAACAGCAGCCGTTCGCGCGGCAGGGGCACCAGTCTGCCGTCCTGATGGCATTGGATGACATCATCGCGTCCGGAACTGGCCAGGCGCACGAAGAACGCGCCCAACTGGCTGCTTACGCCTTGCGAACCTATGGTCTTGGCTTCGACCCTGAGCAGCACGATGGTGTAGCCGCCGTAATCCATGAGGAACGCACCATCGACGAAGTCGACGTTGTTGATGCTGAAGCGGTCGACGTAGCGGATGCCGGCCTTCTTCCACGCTGTCGGGCTCGTGAGCCGCTGCTGACGCATCGCCTGCGTGCGTTTCGCGAGCGCGAGGCGATCCTTGTCGAGGAACGGCACGGTCTCGCCGTTGGCATCGAAGAACCCCAGCCCGCCGTAGCGACGCCCGTTGGCATCCAAGCCCACCTCGGCACTGTGGATGCGACGAAGAAAGAACTCCTGCATCTCCAGCGCGCCGGCCAGATGGTCACCCAGGCGCACCCGCACGTCCGGAACATCAAGGAGGGAGCGCTCCCAGTAGCGCCCCATGAACTGGTAGATGGTCTTCGGGCTGCCATCGAATTCGGCCGCTGTCGCCAGCACGTGGGATTCGATCAGTTCCTGGCCCCTGATTCCTCCCAGCGTCTCTGGAAGCGGATCGTCGCGCATGTACTGCTCCGTGCGCTTCCAACTGATGAGCATCGAGGACACCCTGTCCGCGCGCGGCCGCACGTGCGGCACGCCCTTCGCGCCCGCGGGCGCCTGCCCGTGCGGATGGGGCACCCCTGCAGCCTCGAGCACCTGCCGACCCGGCATCTTGCCCGGAACCTTCACGTGCACACTCATCGCGCCGTGTCCTGTGCGAGCGCAAGCACCAGCACGCCGTCCTCCACCGTCGTGCCGATGTCGCCAGCCAGCCACTCCAGCTCGAGCGCGCGTCGCACCACGGCGAACTGGTCCGGGAGGCCGAGACGAAGCGCAAGCGCGTGGTCGACCCGTTGGGCCACCTTGAGCTTGAGCACCGAAGCGACGAGCTGTGCCGACATCGCGATGCCGAGCGCGCTGCAGGAGCCCAGCATCAGGCCGGCACGACGTAGTGTTTCCATGCTCTCGACGCTCATCAGCGCGATGGCCTGTCGCCACTCGTCCTTGGCCGTCTGGACCTGTCCGATCACGTCCACCACGCTCATCGCCAGCATCGCCATGCCCAATGCCACGTCGATGCCTTCGATCAGCGAGCACACCAGCACCGCGCCGGCGGGCAGGGACGCGCCGCCACTGACTACCGTGGAGGCCACGAACGCAACCAGGGCGGCAACGGCGGCAATCCAGTTCAACACCGTCAACAGGATGCGGAATTTGTCGGCCTCGCGCCTGGCTGCCTCGATCTCGGTCTCCAGCGCGTGCAGGTAGTGCACGGCCACGCACCTGCGGAAGCGGCTGCGGTGCTTCTCATTCCGGTCCAGCGCGTAGGCACGCACCAGGTCGGCCATGCCAAGCACGGTGTTGGATTCCGGTTCGATCGCGCACGCAAGCAGCGCTTCCGCCAGCGGGACCGGCGAAGTCAACGCGCGCCGCAGGCTGGCGCCCAGGGTCCAGCGTTCCAGACAACGGCGGGCGACGATGCGCTCCGCTCCGGGAGCGTCGCGATTCCAGTACTCCCCGAGCTCTGGATTCAGCCCACCGCGACGAGCCGCCTGTTCGGCAACGCCGTCCATCACCAGGCTGCCGGTCAGCTGCGCCAGCTGCGCATCGTTGCGCACCAGGGTGTCCATGATTAGCGTAGCCAGCGCCGATTCGCGATCGCTGTAGATCAGCTGCACGCCTTGCTCCATCCCGGGCGTCGACGACCTTCCGCCGGAAGGTTCGAACAAATCGCCCGACGTGTCCGCGACCAGCACCGCCGCCGGACATTCGACGCGCAACAGCGCGAGCTGCTCGGCTCCACCGCGCAGGTACTCTTTCTCGCGCGCGCCCCAGTTGCGTGCGATGTCCTTGTAGCGGTATTCGTCGTCGTTCACCCCTGGCACGTAGCCGCGTCCAAGCCCGGGGGTGTTCTTGCGCTCCTCCTCGCTGCGCTTGCGCTTGCGTGCCAGCGAATGGAACTCGCCCAGCCGCGCATTGGCCTGCTTCCATGCCTGTCGGTCGACGAATACATGCTGCGATTTGGTGATCGCTTTGAAGCCGCTACGCCAGTTCGTCAATTGCCGGCGTATGGCCTGCCAGCGACCCTTGGCGAGGACCGACACCTCCGCTTCAATCGCCGCAAGCTCCTCCGCGATGCGCGCTCGCAGCAGTCCGCTCGCACCGCGCACCAGACCGCCGAGCGAAGGCTGCGGCGGAGACAACGCCGCAATCTGCGCTTGCACTGCCTCGACCACCGGCCAGCCCCACAGCGCATACAGCAGAGCCAGCTGATGGAACAGGGTGTCATCGATCTGCAGATCGACCTGCACCGCTTCAGTGCCCGGTAGCGTGCGCAGTGCCAGCGCCACGCTGCGTGCAGGCACCGACTTGCCGGTGTAGCCGCGCCAGTACTGCGCGAGCCACAGCGCGTTCACCGGTTCCAGTTCGAGCAGGGCCGCTTCGGCCTCGGCGACATCCACGCCACCTCGGCCGATGTCGACCGCCACCTGTACGGCCAACATGTCGCGCCTCAGGCCGGAATGGCCGGAATGGCGGGATCGGCCAAGTCGGTCGGAATCGGCGAACTGCTGTCCTGCAGGTAGAGCAGCGCGGTCGGCACAGTGAACGGCCACGGATCGCCTTCCGGCTTGGCGCCCTCCAGGTCGTCCTGCTGCTTGCGGATTTCTTCATGCACCGGGATGAACAGCGGATCGCCGATGACCGGCGCCGCACCGCCACTCCACGGCTCGCGCGTGGCGAGGAAATACATCACCGCGTCGTAATAGCCCGGCGTCACCGCCACCAGCACGCGTGCCGAACCGGCGCGGAGGAAGTCGCTCATCGCGCTGTCCGCGTAGTCCAGGCGATTCATCATTTCGAGCCACTTGGGACGTCGCGCCCAGAAGTAGGGATAGGTCACGTAGGTGATCTGCCGCCATTCGAAGGCCTGCTCCAGGAACTGGACCAGGCGCCCGCGCCGTGCCGCCTCGTCGATGCGCAGGAACGGGAATTCGACCTCCAGCGAAGGCGTGTCGAAGCGCGCGTAGGGCTGCCCGTTATGGTCGCCGGCGTCGAAGGTGGGATAGGTCATTTGCACCGGAGACTCGCCCACGCCCGGGATGGCGACCAGCACGTCGTCGGACGCGTCGGCATCGAACTCGTGCGCGATCATGCTCACGCAATGGCGCTTGAGCTCCTCGCGGATGACGCCGGCGTTGAAGGCCTCCGATCGTCCCTGGATGAGTTCATTGACCGTCAATGCACGCAGTTCGGCCAGTGCGTTGAGATATTCGGAACGCGCCGATTCGTGCGCGACGCGCCTGGCCTCGTTGATCGGCCCGACCCGGTCCTGCTCCAGCTGGCGGATGTGGTTGTACACGGCGATCTTGAACGTCTCCCGCGAGGCGTCCTTCAGACTCAGCTCCGCATCGAGCGTGAGGCCGTAGTGATTGCCGTCCTGCAGCGCGATGGTCAGGTCCAGTCCCGCTCCGCTGATCGGAAGGGCGTCGACCGTGATGATCTTCGGTTGCCAGTGCCAGCCGCCGAGGCCGTTATCTGCGTGGTCGAAGACCTGCGTTCCGTCGACGGTTAGGACGATGTAGTTGTCATTCTTGCTCTCGGTTTGATCTTCCCCACCGCCCTGCCCGACGCGCCCGGTGAACTCGATGTAGCCACGGGCGCTGATCTGCGTCAGCGCGTAATCAACCGCTTGTTCGTCCATGGCCACGCGGTAGGTCGCACTGGTCCACTGGTCGTCGCCCAGATTGGCCTGGCTGAACATGTTGGTGTTGTTCGCCTGGTTGATCAGACTGACCTTCCGGGTCGGCGCCGGATAGGTGAACGCGGACAGGTCGTAGCGGACCGCCAGTGCATCGAACACATCGGTCGTGATCTGCGCGGCCAGGAGCGGCTGCCCGGTCAACGGGTTGCGGATGTCGACGCCTTCCAGCTGGGGCGCTTCCGGCGGCCGCGGCAGCCGCATGTCGCGCGCGGCCGCCTGCAGGCGCGCCTGCACCAGGAACGCGGCTGGTTCGGGAATGATGAATTCCAGCATCCAGCGCTTGCCGTAGTTGAACAGCTGCGCTTCGTAACGCTTGTCCAGCCAGCGGTAGATGCCCGACACGTGCCTGGCACCCTGCTCGGTGTTCGTGTACTTCTGCCGGTCCTTGTCGATGGTCTCGTAGGTCGTGGTGATGGAGCGGCTTTGGCTGGTGCGGCGTTCGACCTGGCTGACCGCCTTGTCCATGACCTCGCGTGCAAATGCATTCGCACTGCGTCGGCTCACCTCTCCGGAGTTGGCGTAAGCGAAGCCGGCACCGATGTTGGTCTGGATCTTGTATCCGCTTTCGTACTGGATGCTGGTACTCGCATTCGCGTTGACGTTCAGCTGGGTCTTCAGCGCGGTTTCCGCTTCCTGCTTGATGTCGTACTTGTCCGTGGACTGGCGCTCGCTGGTGTTGGTCTCGGACGCGTCGGTGGTATAGGACAGCGCATCCACCCGACGCTCGGTGACCTGCGTGCTGCGCGTCTTCTCCTCGCCGCTCATGATGTTGACGATGCGCGCGATCTCGCCCACCCGGTAGCCGCGCAGCCACTGCTTCACCACCTTCAGATCGCCGAGGTAGGGGGTGATGGAATTGAATTTGCCTACCGCGTAGTAGCCCAACTCGGCCACGATGGGCGGGATCACCACTTCGGCGTGCAAGCACTTGCGCAGGTCTTCCGCGCTCGCCACGAACTTGACGGCATCGGGGCGCGCCGGATTGGCTCGCAGGCCCGCGTGCTCGCCGTAAACGCCTTCGAAAATCGTCGCGTAGTAGTCCGCGCCGGGGAACGCAGGCAACGTCCCTGCGCGCACGGCCTCCAGGCAGGCATCGGCCGCCAGCAGCTCAAGCGCATGCAGGGCACGGATACCATCCATCACCTCGCCCAGGTCGACGTCCACGATGCGGCGCAGGATGTAAAGCTGGTAGAGCGTGTCCCAGAGGACGGCGCGCGCGTACTGGAACGTGCTGTCGTACTGGTGCCCTTCCTGCAGGTAGACGGCCGACCACAGGTCGGTGCTGCCACTAAACAGCGCCTGCAGCTCGGCGAACAGCAAGGCCTTGTCGAATGCGGCATCGTCCGCATGGCGCCACAGAATGGTCCGCAGGCGCGGCAGCCAGTCGCCGCCGGACGGCACGTCGGACAGTTGCGCAGGCAGCAGGTAGAACACGTTGCCGGCGCTGGCCGCGAGATGGGCATGCTCCTGCAGCTGGCGCACGATGTCGATGCTGCGCCCCGCGGCCGGCATGGTACCCAGCTGTGGCTGCAGGGTCGGCATTTGCGCCAACACGCCGGCAACTACGGCGTCATTGGTCTGGCGCGGCGTACGTCCTCCGGTGTGTTCGAACAGTTCCGCGTAGATCAGCCGGCCCACCGCCGACTCGCTGTCGGGGCGGAACGGCTCGCGCGCCGCGCGTGAGACGACGTAGTAGTCGGCGACCTCGCCGTTCTCGTCGACGTACTCATGGTTGGCGCGCGTCAGCGGGCCGGTGTCATGCACATATTCGCGCTGGGACCCGGGCCGGTCGGTGGCCTCCGGTGCCCGTAGCGCAACGAACTGGAATACGTTGATCTTGTCGCTGCCTGCCATGGGATGCCACTTCCTTCGTTAATCGAGCGCACACCCAGACATAGAGCGCAAAACGGCACCCAAACCGGACACGCGACCAACGAGTCCATTCGCCGCAAGGCGCTGGATCAGCTGCATCCGCGCTTTGCGCTGCTGCATCAACGGGAGGCGTCATGCGGACGCCGACTGGACCAAGTGGTCCGTTGCCCAAGCTGCCGAAATATTCATGCGACACGGCCTCACCGGCCCTGTATGGACGCTGCCCCAGGAGAAAGGACGTTTTTGATGGACCTGCTGTCCGCTATTGGGCCGACATCAGCTGCTGAGCAGTGACTGTTATCGACCCATAGCGGACAATGACTTGGCACGCCCACGAGATCATCCTCGGAAATAGGGCGCTTCACCGCGCTCAATGCGCGTGCCCTGCCCCTAAATGACGGCGATGAACCTTCGCCATCGGATGCACCGCATGCTTCGACTGACCGATCTCAAGTTGCCGCTGGACCACCCCGAGCCGGCGCTGCGCGAGGCGATTCTGGCGCGACTGGGTATCGCCGCCGACGAGCTGGCCGGCTACACCGTCGCCAAACGCAGCTACGACGCGCGCCGACGCGGCGCGATCGTGCTGATCTATTCGGTCGACGTGGACACCCCGCGCGAAGCCGACATCCTGCGGCGGCTGCAGCTGGACACCGAGGCCGAAGGGTTCGCGCACGCCGGCGACGGCGGCAAGGTGATGCGCACGCCGGACACGAATTACAAGTTCGTGGCACGCGCGCCGGACAACCTTCCCCTGCGCCCCCTGGTGATCGGCATGGGCCCGTGCGGCCTGTTCGCCGCGCTCGTGCTCGCGCAGATGGGATTCCGGCCGATCGTCCTCGAGCGCGGCAAGGCCGTGCGCGAGCGCACCAAGGACACTTGGGGCTTGTGGCGCAAGAAGGTGCTCAACCCCGAATCCAACGTGCAGTTCGGCGAAGGCGGCGCGGGCACGTTCTCCGACGGCAAGCTGTGGAGCCAGATCAGCGACCCGAAGCATTACGGCCGCAAGGTGCTCGACGAATTCGTCAAGGCCGGCGCACCGGAAGAGATCGCGTACGTCAGCAAGCCGCACATCGGCACGTTCCGCCTGGTGTCGATGGTGGAACAGATGCGCGCGACGATCGAATCCCTGGGCGGCGAAATCCGTTTCAGCCAGCGCGTCGACGATCTGCTGGTCGACACCGACCGCGATGGCACGCGCCACGTGCGCGGCGTGACGCTGGAGAGCGGCGAGCAGCTGCGCGCCGACCACGTCGTGCTCGCGCTGGGCCACAGCGCGCGGGACACGTTCGCGATGCTGCATGCGCGCGGCGTGTTCGTCGAAGCGAAACCGTTCTCGATCGGCTTCCGCATCGAACATCCGCAATCACTGATCGACACCGCCCGCTTTGGCGCGCAGGCCGGGCATCCGCTGCTCGGAGCGGCCGATTACAAGCTCGTGCACCATTGCCGCAACGGCCGCTCGGTGTACAGCTTCTGCATGTGCCCGGGCGGCACCGTGGTCGCCGCGGCCAGCGAGCCCGGGCGCGTGGTCACGAATGGCATGAGCCAGTACTCGCGCAACGAGCGCAACGCGAATGCGGCGATCGTCTGCGGCATCACACCAGAGGATTTCGCGCCCTACGGCGAGGGCCCGCTCGCCGGCATCGAGCTGCAACGACACTGGGAGGCGCGTGCGTTTGAGCTCGGCGGCGGAGAATACGAAGCGCCGGGTCAGCTGGTCGGCGATTTCCTGAAGGGTCGAGCGTCGAGCGCGTTCGGCACGGTGCTGCCCTCGTACAAGCCCGGCGTGCGCCTGGGCGATCTCGCGCCGTCGCTGCCCGAGTACGCGATCACGGCGATCCGCGAGGCGTTGCCGGCGTTCGAAAAGCAGATCCGCGGTTTTGCGATGCACGACGCGGTGTTGACTGGCGTGGAGACCCGCACGTCCTCGCCGGTGCGCATCACGCGTGGCGAGGACGGCCACAGCCTGAACACGCGCGGCCTGTTTCCGGCAGGCGAAGGCGCTGGCTACGCGGGCGGCATCCTGTCGGCCGGCGTCGATGGCATCCGCACAGCCGAAGCAGTCGCGCTCGATATCGTTTCCCGCACCGCGCGCGCCGCGTAGCGTTCGCGGTCCACATACGGCCGAACGCGGCCAGGGCTGGAGCGATAACGGTCTCTGACACCGTTACCCCCCACCCTGCAACTGCATCAACAATCCGGAATCACCACGCCGTTATTGTCCTTGGCTTCGTCATTGCCCCAACGGCTCAGGTAATACGCCGAGACCCACTGATTGGCAGGGCCGACGTCGAGATCGGTCTTCAGCCACCAATGATTGAAGTTCGTGCCGTTGCTGATGTTGCGGCCCCAGCTTTTGCAGAACACATAGCTGGTACCAGCATTGAGCGTGCCGGTTTGCGTTGTGCTGGTCGGCGAACCGTAACCCGGTGCGTTGGCAAACGTATCGACCCAATACTTGGTCACGCTCGGCGGTGGCGCGTCGGGGCAGGTCGGAATCACGATGCCGTTGTTGTCCTTGGCTTCGTCATTGCCCCAACGACTCAGGTAATACGCCGAGACCCATTGATTGGCCGGGCCGACGTCGAGATCGGTCTTCAACCACCAATGATTGAACGACGTGCCGTTGCTGATATTGCGGCCCCAGGCTTTGCAATACACATAGTTGGTGCCGGCGTAGAGCGTGCCGGTTTGCGTGGTGCTGGTCGGCGAACCATAGCCCGGCGCATTTGCAAACGTGTCAACCCAATACTTGTTGCTCGGCGGGGGTGATGCGACGCCGCAATTGGTGCTTACCATTGAGCTCGGCGTGTAGGTGTAGTTGCTATTGAACTGGATCGCCACGCCCTGCAACACCGGAAACGTGATGTGCTGGTTGTCGGCATCGACCGAACTGTCCGGGTTGTAGAGTTGTTCGTAATGCAGATGCACGGCACCGGTGCCGACGTTGCTCATCGTGCCAACGACTTGTCCGCGTTTGACCCACGTACCCACCGCGATGCGGTTGGTCATGTGCATGTAGGTGGTGAACCAGCCGTTACCGTGCGCGATCTCGATGCCGCCCGGATTGAATTGCTCGTGCACGTAGCCATCGGCCGAGGCAACTACGCGGGTGTCGTTGGAATAGAAATCGATCTTCTTGTCGTCGGGGTTGTGGCCCTGATAGGTCGTGAGGCTCGCACTCACATTGCAGGGGTAAGGCAGGAGGAAATCGGGCCGCGGCGTCGCCGCCAACGCGGGCCGCGAAGACAACATCATGCCGGCGGTGCATGCGAATGCAGCGAGCAACACGGGTACGGTCCAGCACAAACGGCGGACATCGGGTTTCATCGCCATGATCTCCTTGATAGGCGTGCGCAAAACTTGTCGGGTTCGATCAATGCCGAACACTGACGTATCGGCATTGGCATTCAACGGGCCGGGGAGCGATGTCGCGCCCGGCCCGCTGGATCGTGCTTGGATCAGTAGCCGGTCAGGGGCGTCACGCCCCAAGTTCTCCAGGCGGTTCCAAAGTCCTGGAACACCATCGTCGTACCACCGTCACCGCCGGTGAGGGTGCCTTTGGCGACCACTCGGGCGCCATCGAGCGAGAACACCGGGCCGCCGCTGTCACCCGGCCTCGACGCGATGCCGCCGTCACGCTTGTAAGCCACGATCAGATCGCTCATGCAGGTCCAATCATGGTCGGAATCGTAATCGCAGAAGCTGTACGTGATGTTGTTGGTGGCCTGGATGCCGCAGACTGCGCCGCTGACCGATCCGGACTGGCACAGCCACTCGTTTGCATACACCCAACCCCAACCCGACACCGCCTTGCTGAATTCACCGGAGCCGACGCCGCCGTCGTAGATCCGATGCTCCGCGTTTGTCGGTATCAGCAGGATATCCAGGCCGTAGTTTTCGAGCCCGACTCCGCCGATGTATTCGCCGGCCGGATCCAGGATGCGATCCGGATACGTCGCGCAGTGCGCGGCGGTCAGGATGTACTCATAGCCGGCGCCGTCCCGCACACCGAAGCCCGACGAGCAAGACGCGCGGAACGCGCCATTGCGCCACGAGTGGATGCGGGCCCCACCCCACCACGGCGCGCTGTCGTCCAATCGGCTCGTGAAGTGGAGCGGCTCGCCCTCGGCTACTTCAACTGGCACCGAAACTTGCGGTAACGCGGCCTGAGCGCGATCCAGCGCAATGCCCGCCGCCTTGGATCCCGGATGGGCCACGAGCTGGATCGCCCGATCGTCGACGATGACGACGCTGTGGAATGGACCACCCGAATTGGCTTCCACGCTCGCACTCAGGCGATGCGCAGCAGTACGCAGTTCTGCGCGCGAGAACTTGGCATTCTCGACATACACCGGCGCAATCCGCGAGGCCTTGGTGATGGCATGTTGGATGCGCGCCGGGATGGCCCCCTTCCAACGCAGCACCACCGAACCTTCCTCAAGCCGCAGCGATGTGTAACCGGTCGCGCCGGAGCGTTCCACTTCCCAGCGGACCACGTCGGCCGCTTGGCTCAGCGTGTGTTGGTCCTGCATGAGCTTTAGGGTCTTGGCGTCGGCCGATCGGAAGAACGGATCTTGGAATACGGCTTTGCCTGCCTTGCCAGCCGGTGTAGCGCTGACCTTTGCGGTCGACGCAAGCCAGACGCCATCGGCGGCGCTGGCAATCGATGACGCCATTCCCGTGAGCAAGGCACCACTCACGATGAGTCCCGTCAGACGGGCAATTTCTCCATTACGCATCTCAACACTCCCTTGTGTTTTCGAACTACAGGTTCGGTGGGTACATCTCCTTCGTTGCATGCTGGGCTGCTGCGTGGCGGCACCTCCTTGAGCGCAGCAAAGGACGCAGACTTGCGCCTGGTGCTGCAAAGCATTCCGGGGTTGCCGGCGACTTCAGCGTGAGCACGTCACCGAGCGAGGGTTGGCATCGGCGCGTGTTGTGCGACTTGCCGAGGACCATCCTTGGCCAGCGCTACCGCCAGCACCAGGGCCATTCACTCGCGTTTGCGAGGAGCCAATCGTCAGGGATCCAAAGTGGACTATTCGTCACGATGCCTTCTTGGCAATCGGAGAAAGTCGACTCTGACCCTGTTTGTGGACTCTGACCCTGTTTGTGACTCTTTCTGATTGCCTCGGTCGCCTTTGATTCCACACCTCCGCCTCCTTATCCCGGCGGATCCGCGACGACCATCCCAACCTGCCGCGCCGAGCCACGACACGCGTCACGGCTCCGCCGCAAAGCACGCCACTACCCTGTGTGCATCATCCCGTCACGAGACATCCCGAATGAAATACCTGCTCGCCTTCCTGCTCGTCCTGCCCCTGGCCGGCTGCGAGCTGTTGCCGGTGGAACTGATACACCCGGCCGGCAAGGAGCTGGTCTGCCACAAGGGCAAGAAGACGCTGGAACTGCCGCGTGATGCTGTCAGTGCCCATCTGGGCCATGGCGACCACCGGGGATCGTGCCGCTGAGTGCTGGCGAGCTACATTGCTGTCATGCCTGATGCGCACGCGGCAACAGGCAACATGGAAACGGCCGGGGGAACCCGGCCGCTCCTTTTCTCGGGACACGGACCTCCAACGCAGCGATCGACGCGATTTGTAATTGTGTTGCTCGGCTGCTTTTGGCTACGGTTTCGCGCTCCTTCAGTCGAAGGAGTCGACGGACAAGCACAGGAGGCCCGATGGGCGCCGGAAATCACCCGCACCCCAGTCACGGCCATGACGAGGGCAACGAACACGGTCATGGCGACCAGCACGGCCACCACCAGCATGGTCATGGCCATGATCACGGACACGGCCATGGGCACAGTCACAGTCACGGGCACAGACACAGTCACGGCCACGGGCACGGCCACGGACACAGTCACGGCCACGGCCACAGTCACGAAGGCCATGGACATTCGCACGGCGACGGCCTTGGAGAGCTCTACCTCGCACTGTTGAGCGGCGGCTTTCTGGTCGGCGGTTGGCTGGTCGAGCGAGTCGTGGGTGCAGGCGCTCTCGCTGCTATCGCGCTCTATTCGCTCACCTACCTGACCGGTGGCTGGGGTGTCGTCCTGGAAGCATGGGCGCACCTGCGCGCGCGCAGATTCCAGATCGAGTCGCTGATGATCGTGGCGGCCATTGGTGCGGCGGTGCTAGGCAAGTGGGCGGAGGGTGCGTTGTTGCTGTTCCTGTTCGCGCTCGGTCACTCGCTGGAGCACTACGCCATGGGCCGCGCACGGCGCGCGGTGGAAGCCCTGGGCAAACTGCGACCGGAGACCGCCCTGGTACGACGCGCAGGCCAGCTCGTCGAGGTGCCAGTGGAATCCCTGGAGATTGGCGAACACGTGATCGTGAAGCCCGACGAGCGCATCGCCGCCGACGGCTTCGTCATCCTGGGCGAGAGCGCCGTGGATCAGGCCGCGATCACGGGCGAAAGCATTCCGGTAGACAAGTCGCCGGTGTCCGATGTCGAGGCGGCGCGCCAGCGGCCGGATGCGGTAGCGGCCGCGCATCGGGTGTTTGCCGGCACGATCAATGCTGGGCGGGTGTTCGAAATCGAAGTAACGCGTCGCGCCGATCAGAGCACGCTGGCGCGAATGGTGGAACTGGCCCAGGTCGCCGAGTCGCAGCAATCACCCACGCAGCGTTTCACCGAACGCTTCGAACGCTTGTTCGTGCCCGCCGTCCTGGTACTGGTTGGGCTGTTGCTGTGCGCACCCCTGGTGATCGATGAAACATTCGGCGCGAGCTTCTATCGCGCGATGGCGGTGCTGGTGGCCGCAAGCCCGTGTGCGTTGGCGATTTCCACGCCCAGCGCGGTGCTGAGCGGCGTCGCACGCGCGGCGCGCGGCGGTGTTCTGGTCAAGGGCGGCGCTCCGCTTGAAACCCTCGGAGTCCTGCACTCGCTGGCCTTCGACAAGACCGGCACGCTCACCGAAGGCAAGCCCAGCGTCACGGATGTCGTGCCCTACGGCGACGCGACCGAACAGGAACTGCTGGCGACCGCGGTCGCGGTTGAACGCCTCAGCGAGCATCCGCTCGCGGGTGCCGTGGTGCGCGACGGTTCCGCACGGCTGGGAGGCGCTCCGATTCCAGTCGCCACCGACTTGACCAGCCTCACGGGCAAGGGGCTCAAGGCGTTCGTCTCGGGCGAAGCCGTCCATCTGGGCAAGAGGTCGCTGTTCGCAGAGGTCGAAGGCAATCCGCTGCCGGGCGATCTGTCCGCGCGTATCGACGCACTCGAAGCCGAAGGCCGCACCGTCTTCGTCGTGCGCCAGGGCGGACGCTACCTGGGTGCGATCGGCCTGATGGACGTGCCGCGCGCAAACGCACGCGAGGTGATGGAACAGTTGCGCAAGCTCGGCGTGACGAAGCTCGTGATGTTGTCCGGCGACAACCAACGCGTGGCGGATGCGGTAGCGCACAGCTTGGGCATCGATCATGCAATCGGCGAACTGATGCCCGAAGGCAAGGTCGACGCGATCAAGACGCTTCGCGCCCACGGCGAGGTAGCCATGGTGGGCGACGGCGTCAACGACGGACCGGCGCTGGTCAGTGCTTCGATCGGCATCGCGATGGGGGCGGCGGGCTCGGATGTCGCGCTTGAGACGGCCGACGTCGCGCTGATGGGCGATCGCCTCGAGCACCTGCCTTTCGTGGTGGGCTTGAGCCGGCAGACGCGCCGGATCATTCGCCAGAACCTGTGGGCCAGCCTGGGCATGGTGGCCGTGCTCATCCCCGCGACGGTGCTGGGCCTGAAGATGGGCTGGGCCGTGGTTTTCCACGAGGGCTCGACACTGTTGGTGGTGGCGAACGCGCTGCGTTTGCTGGCCTACCGGGACCCGAACTGATCCGCGGGCCTGGCCCGAGGGATCCTGTATAAAATCAATGACGGCCGCACGGCCGTGCAGGGAGCAATACCACGATGCAATTCCCCACCACGACGTCTGGGTCCGTTTCGGATCCCGTAGCTTCGTCTGCGCCGAGCTTGCCCGTTACGACAGGCATGCCCATGAACACTGGCGCGATCGTGCTGCGCGAAGACCAGCTGCCGCAGGCCGAGTCCGCGCTTGCCGCGCTCGATTTCGAAACGATCGGCCCTGGCCAGATCGCCACCATCGGCATCAGTGCAGAGCAGAACCTGGGCAAGACGCTGGACGGCATGCTTGCACGGCTGGACAAGAAGTCGGCGGCCAAGGTGTTCGACTTGTTCGCCCGCCTGCAGAGGGGCGTCGACGACGCCAATCTGCCCGAGATCCTGGAAAAGGTGCAGCGTGGCGAAAAGACGGGGTTGTTGGGCACCCTTCGCGCACTGTTGCTGAAGCTGATGGGCAAGAGCGCCGAGGAGATCGCACAGGACCTGATGGACCAGCTGTCCGATCTGATCACCGGGCGCACGCGCACGCTTGCGATGGAGATGCAGAAGCTTGAGGGCGAGCTCAACAAGGAAATGCAGGTGCTCAGCACCGAGCTCACCAGCCTCGGGCAGCTCAAGCAGAAGTATGGCGAGCACTTCGGCGAGTTCACCGTGCAGGCCGCGGTCGCGCGCGCCTTCGTGGATAAGGCCCGCGCCTACGTGCAGGCGCAAGCGGCAGCGGCGGATCCTGCCGACCTGGTGGCGCAGGCGCGCGTGCGCGAGCTCGAAGACAAGCTTCGCCTGCTCGACAGCCGCGCGTTGGCGCTGGAAGGCACCTATACGCGTCTTCCCGCCGACCGCCTGGTCATCCAGCAGGTGGAAGACGCCGGTGTAGCCACGCTGCAAGAAACGGCGACGACCGTCGCTTCGCGCTTCGCGTCGATCAAGATGGCGTTGCTTTCCATCCAGGGCGCCTTCGCGGTCAAGACCGTGCAGCAGATCTCGGCGCGCCAGGCCAAGCTGGACGAACAGCTGACGAAACTGCGAGGCGATGCGCTCAAGGACGTCGCCGTCACTGCCGCGCGTGCTCCGGGCGACAACCGTCTGGCACAGGCGAAACAAATCGAGGCGATCATCGTTTCGACTCGCGAGATCAACGCGCTGGTCAAGGCGAGCCGCAAGGAAACCGACGAGAAGTTCGATATCGCCCGCGCAAGCTTCGAACAGTCGCGCAACGCGCTCATGCAGCTGCGTTCTGAATAAGGATCGAAACTGATGTTGACATTGAATCTGCAGAAGCCGGATTCGGCTCCTGTCCGCAAGCTGCAACTGTCGTTGAACAAGGGTGTGCGCTTCAGCGTGCAGGTCGAGTGGGACTGCAAGGCCGAGCACGAGGACGACGTAGACGTGCACGCGCTTGAGGCAGTCAATTCCGGTAGCGGAGCCAAGGTGGCCGCGCTGGAGAACATCCTGTCGACCTACAACACCACGCGCATGTCGCGCAGCGGTGTGCTGCGCAACAACGAGGACGGCTCGTTCGCCACCCCGTCGGGCGGCCTCTCGCATTCGGGTGACATCCGACGCCAGGGCCTGAAGGCCGAAGTTCTGACGATCGACGGGTCGAAGGTGCCGCCTGCGGTCAACGAAATTCCGCTGTTCGCCACCGTGCACAAGGCCGATCACGGCGATGCACACGAGGAAGAGCACGGCGAGGACGACGATGAGGCGGCGTTCGCGGACATCGACGTGTGCATCGTCACGATCGCCGACGAGTCCGGAAGCGTCCTGGGCAAGTACAAGCTGTCCGACGAGTTCGGCGACTTCAACGTGGTCCAGCTGGGCTCGGTGATGCTCGGCCAGAACGGCGGCTGGGAGTACGTCCCGGTCGGCGTGGGCTTCAAGGGCGACTTCAACGAAGCCCTGGGCAACTTCTGCTGAGCGATCGCGTGGCGGAGGAAAAACCACCGCAGCCGGGTCGGTTGCAGCCGACGGTGATGAAGCCGCCGAAGGAGCGTTCACGCGAACGCAAGGCTTCGTCGCCGGCCCCGGATCTACCGCCTGCGCCCGGCATCGCAACGCCGACCGTCGTGGCCGGCGTACGCCGCCAGCGTATCGAGGCCAACGTCGCCGAGCTGCGAGTGCTGGCCCCCGATGCCCCGGCGCCGGTGTACCAGGCGGCCCTGCAAATGATCCGCGAAGTGGTCGACGCCCGGATGAGCGAGCGCAAGGCGATCCTGTGGGGTCACGAAACGCAGAAGGCCTATGGCGAACGCGTGACCGGGACGTTTTCGCTCGCGCAGGATCCCGTGGTCGAGCAGGCACGTGCCTGGGTCAACCGCATGACCACGATCCTGGGCGCGATCGACCTGATGGCCGTGTGCGGCCACGGCAAGGGCGGTCTGCTCGGCAGCATGGCGAAGGCCATGAGCAACAAGATCGATACGCCGCGCGAGCTGTCGGCCGCACTCGATGAGCTGCGCCTGCTGCTCGACCGCACCGGAGCGGCGATCGACCGGCTCCTGCAACTCAAGGAACGCCTGCAGCAGCAGGCCGATGCTATCGCTCGGATCGAGGTCGAGATCGAATCCGCCGCGCTCGCCGCACTGTTCCTCGCCGGACACTTCGTTGCGAAGGCGCCCGATCTGGCACAACTGTTCACCGATCGCAGCATGAGCTTGAATGCCACGCTTGCGCAGATGCGCCAGAGCAGTCCGATCTACCGCATGCAGCTCCAGCAACCGCTGCAGCTGATCGCGGCCATCCAGAACGTAGCGTTGGTATCGCTGCCCGGCTGCATCGCCGGGATGTCCGCGTTGCTCACCCTCCTTTCCACCAAGGGCGCCTCGCCCACCGAAGCCCGTGACATGAGCTACCAGCTTCGGGATCTCCTCAGCCAACTCAACCTCTAGGAATACGCATGTCCCAACGACTCGCGCTCGATCTCAACAAATCGGCTGCCGCTTTCCGCCTTTCCCTGAACAAGGCCGGCGTCGCGCCCGACATCAAGGCCGAGCTCATCGTCGTGATGGATGTATCGGCGTCCTTTGAACACGAGCACGAGGAAGGCACGACCAGCATCCTGTTGGAGCGCTTCGTGCCGCTCGCCAAAGTGCTCGACCCGGACGGCCAGTTCGACCTCATCACCTTCAGCGGTGGCGAGGGCTCGGTGCGCCATCTCGGCACCATCGACGAAAGCAACGCAAATAACTACATCGTCGACCATGTCGTCGAGCGCGTGGCCGGCTGGAAAGGCGGCACCACCTACAGCTTCCCGCTCGAGGAGTCCTTGCGCGTGCTGGGCTGGATGCCGTATCCGGCCGGACGCGACCCGCTGAAGCAGCCGCGCTTCTGGGAACGCCTGTTTGGCATGTCGGCCGAACGCAAGGCTGAGATCGAGAGCCCGCGTCCGAAGAAGCGTTCCATCATTCTGTTCGTCACCGACGGCGAAAACGACCCGGGCAACTACCACGGCGACAAGCGCCGTACGCGCGAGGTCCTGCGCGCCTCGCAAAATCGCGGCGATGAGGTCTACTTTCTGTTCATCGGTGCCTGCGAGCACGAGAAATTCGAGTTCGTTAAAGAAATCGCGAAGGAGTTCAGGAACACGGGTGTCGTGATGGCGACCGATCCGGAAGAGTTCGCGAACCTCCCGGACGAGGAACTCATCGACAAGCTGCTCGACCCGGAGCTGGTCGGCTGGCTTAAGCGCTGATCGCAGCCGGCAACAGAACGTCGAGGGTGCTCATCGCGCTTGCGACTGGTGATGTAAAGGCGAACTGTAGACTTGTCCTTCTCCCCGCGTGCGGGGAGAAGGTGGCGCGTAGCGCCGGACGCCCGAAGGAAGCACCCTTGGGGTGTGAGGGGCGCTTTTGCTTTGCGCTCGTCACGTCCCCTCACCCTGCGTCGCTAATCGCGACGCGGTCCCTCTCCCCGCCAGCGGGGCGAGGGGAGGTGTGTCGCCAGCTGACGTTGTGCCTTCTTCCTCAACGCATTACGCGCGTCACACCGCCAATCCGGCATCGCCTTCCAGGATGGTCTGCCGCATTTGCGGCCGTTCGCCTGCCCGCCACAGCGGCACCTCGTGGCGGACGCGATACCGCAGAGGCCCGCCGTCCACGCCGGCACTGCGTTCGATCGGCCGCGGGATGCAGACGAAGTCGGTCTGCATGGTGTTCGCGTCGACGCGCACGGTGGCGTAGCCGTGTCCACCCATGTCGACGAACGACAGATGCGGAGCCAGATCCGGATTGCTGACCGCGTGCGCCTTCGCCAGGTCGCCGCTGCTGGCGAATTCCAGCGCCGAACGCACGCCGTGGTGCAACAGCAGGTTGACGGTAGGCTGCGGTGATCCGTCACCCGGATTGGCGACGTACAGCGGGCGCAACGGATTGTCTTTTTTCAGGTTGTGTTCGTTGCCTTCGGCCATGCCCGGGGAAATGAGCGAGCCGCCGACGAAGCTGACGCCCACCGGCTCGAACGCGGCGGGCGGCAAGGCCTTGGCCGCGTAGCCCGCCCAGAAGCTATGGCGGTCGCCGGCGACGATCGCAAAGCCGGTGATGCCGGCATCGCGCACAGCGTCGAAGATCTCGGCTCGCTCGTGATAAGTGCCGCCCCAATCGCTCGTAGCCATGAGGCCATAGCCTGCGCCCTTCCATTTGGCCAGCTCGGGCGGCAGGTTCTGCGGATCGACGCGCCAGTCGAGCGCGCCCAGCGAATTGCCCCAGATCTTCCAGGTGGCCGTAGCAACGCGCAGGCGCTCGAGGAACCAGGCCTTCTGCTTCGCACCCAGCATCGTCTGCGGAGCGGCGTTGGCTACGTAATTGGCCACGCTCTTGTCGCCGAGGGACAGCCTCGCAGGCGGATGACCGTTGGCGTAATCGCGGCCGGCGTCGAGTTGCGCCCACAATTCCTCGGGGACGAAGCCCAGCGTGTCGCCTTCGAACAGTGGGTTGATCTCGTCGTGGTTGCCGGGGTCGCGCGAGCGGAAGCTGCGATTGTCGGTGACGAACAGGTCGATATGCCGGCCCCAACGCAAGGCCCGATAGACGATCAGGCTTTCGATCGCCGCGAGATTGTTGGGCTCGGTTCCCAAACCGGTGTCGTCGAACTCCTTGACCAGCGTGTCGACCACGTGTGGCGCGTCGAAGGTGTCCAGCTTCGAACCCGGCGGCAGCACCCGAGCCGGCTGGTATTCGAACCAGGCCTGGTTGGCCGCGACCTTGAGCGTCTGCGCGGGAACCCACCCTTCCGTGCCAGGGAATTCCTGGATCGACTGCCAGCCGTTCCAGGAGAATTCGTGGTTGTCCCAGATCGCCACGAAGGGCCAGCGTGCGCGCGCGTCCTGCAAATCCGGGTCCTGCAGGTAGGCGTGGTAGAGGACGCGATAGTCCTCCAGCGAGTCCGGCACCCAGAAGCGGTTCTTGGCGACCGTCTTGCCCTTCGGAAACTTGATGGGGAAGGTGATGAGGCGGTCGTAGCGATGGCCGTTCTTGACCTGGTCCGGGTACTGCACCACTTCGTAGACGAAATCGCCAAGGTGCAGCACGAAGCCGATCCGTTCTTCCGGCGCGGCACGCTCGTCTTCCCAGATCATCTTCCGATAAGCATTCCCGTAGCCCTCGGGCATGCTCTGGCAACTGACGAAGGCGAAGCGCGCCGGGCGCGCATCGTCGGGCGCGGGCGCCGTCAGCGTTCGGCCGATCCGGCTGCCGTTGCCCTCCTCGTCGACAAAGCGATACCAGTATTCGCCGGCCGGCGGCAGGTCGCCGACCAGCACGCGACAGGTCCAGTCGGCCTGGGCCAGCACCGGCGCGGACGTGGTCGCGATCACGCGCGTGAATGCCGGGTCTTCCGCCACTTCAACCAGCAGCGTGGCGCGCTCGCGACCATCGGCATAGGGGCGCCGCGTCCAGAGCAGGACGCTGTGGTGATCGGGATCGCCCGAGGCGACGCCTTGCGGAAACAGGTCACGACGCTCGCGCCAGCCACTGGCGGAAGGACGCACCGTCGCGCAGCCCCAGGCCAGGGTCGCGCCCAGCGCGGCGGCGAGTTTCACAAAATTGCGGCGGCTGAGTGTCGTCATGTCGGCCCACCGGTTGCGGTTGTCGATGCGCCGCAACGTAGACCTCGAACGTCGACCGGTGAACGTGCCGGAAGTACCGCGGTGAAGCCACGTTAGCCTCCTTCTCCCCGCCCGCGGGGAGAAGGTCGAAGCGGGCGATAGCCCGCTGAGGGAAGGGCGGATGAGGGGCGCTTTGGACTTTGCCTCGTTATGCGACGACGTCCCCTCACCCTGCGTCGCTTGCGCGACGCTGTCCCTCGCTCTGCCCCCGGCCCTTGCGCATAGCGCAAGGGCGTTCAGTCGGACATGCGCCAGTGGCGCATAAGCGCCCGCCTTCACCCCGCAAGCGGGGCGAGGGATCGAAGGGGAAGTGCGCGGCTCAGCTCTCCAACCCCAGGAATTCGCGCACCCGTGCGAGTTCTGCATCGAGAGCTGCGCGAAAGGTGGCAACGCGCGGGGCGCGGCCGTCGATGTAACCGAAATCGCTGACGAGCGTGCCATCGGCCACGCTCAGGTTGCTCCAGCCGATCACACGATCGCCCCAGAGCAACGGCAGCGCGTAGTAACCCAGCTTGCGTTTGGCGGCGGGCGTGTAAGCCTCGAAGCGGTAGTTCCAGTCCCAGAAAAGCGCGAAGCGGCGCCGGTCCCACACCACCGGATCGAAGGGCGTGAGCAGGCGCACGGCCGCATCGGGTTTCCAGCGTGCCGAAGCCGGCTTCTCGTCAGCGGGCCAGTACCAGTCCACACCGTCCACGCGGACATGAGCGAGGCGCTGCTTCGCCCGCGCCACCGCCGACGCACGTTGTGCCGCCCATTGCGGCGCGCCGCCGCGCAGGTAGCTCACGAGCTGCACCAGGCTCGACGCCGGCAGCGGTGCGTACTTGCGCACCGCCAGGTCCACGAGTGCGTCCATGCGCGCATTCGCGGTGAGCGCATCCGGTGGCGTCGCGTCCACCGCATGGGTCGCATACACACGCGTGCCGCCTTCGCGACGCGCCACCCGCAGCAGGCCGCGGTAGTGCATGCCGTCGAGCAGCTGCGTACTAGCGTTGGACGAGCCACCGAACCAGTTGGTGACCTTGCCATGGGCGAAGTGCGCGTCCACGTCGCGCGGATGAACCTCGCCACGTTCGGCGATGAAGTCGCGCACGGCGTGCGCCTGTTTCCAGCGCGCCGGCGTCCAGGCCACGCGCGGTGTGCGCGGATGCATGAGGCGATGGTGCGCGCGCGGCAGAAAGCCGTAGTTGACGAAGAAATCTTCCTCCAGCGGCAACTTCGGGTAGCGACGCTCGAGATCGCCGGCGCGATACCCCACGACGCGATGACGCAGTGTCAGGTCCTGCGCACGCGCGGGCGCACGGATCGGATCCGCCTGCACGAAACCGAGCCGCTCGATCGCGCGTGCAAGCGTGGTCGGCTTGAACAATGAGCGGGCGACGGCGTAGCGGCGCAGCTGGTCCAGAGTGATCGGCATGTGCGAAGTCTAAAGCGCCGGATTCGTGCCGGCGGCTGCAACAGGGGGACGCAGCGTTGATCCTTCAGGAACATGGTCGGAGAGCTATTTCAGGAATGCACTCTGCCCCTCGTTACGAAGTCCCAGGCGACCGGCGATCGATACGGCTTCGCTGCGCGAGCGCGCGTCGAGTTTGCGCAGGACCGCGGAGATGTGGTGATCGATCGTCTTTTCCGAGCGCACCAGCTTGCGGGCGATCTGCGCGTTGGTGAGGCCGTCGGTCAGCAGCGTCAGGATCTGCAACTCGCGGGTGGTCAGGCCGGCCGGGTTTGCGGACGTCGTCGCCCGCGGTCCGCGCGCCAGCCCGCGCACACCGGCATCGCGCAGCTGTTCCCTGCACCGCCGCGCGGTGGCGTTCGCGCCCAGCGATTCGAAGACGGCGAGCGCCTCGCGCATGGCGGGCTCGTCGCCTTCGAGCAGGGCCAGCGCGCGTTCGTACGGACAGCCCAGTCGCTCCCAGGCCTCCGCCGCCGCTTGCCATTGCCCTGAGAGCTGCAGCGAATAGGGAGTGTCAGTGCCGTCCGGATCGGCTGCGGTCAACCCGAGCTTCGCGCACCAGCAGCGCAGCTCGCCGAGTGCGCGCGGATCGCGGAGCTGCTCGGCCATCGTGTAGGCCTGCAGCACGATCGGATCGACCGACGCGTTGTCGCCGTGAAGCCAGGCAGCCTCGGCGTGCGCTGCAGCGACCGGTGCCAACCGCTGCAGTTCGCCGGAGGCCTGCGCGAGTTTCGTCGCCTCGTCGATGAGTTCCTTCGCGCCCGGGTCGCCGCGCCGCAGGCGCAGCCGCGCCAGCACCGCCAGTGCGCAGATGCGCGTGACCGGCGCGACGCGAGGGTTGGTGCCCAGCTTCAGCGCGGTCGCCGCGGCGTTGTCCCACTGGTCCTGCTCGAAGTCCAGGCGCGCCTGCCAGACCTCGATGTAGTTCGACCACGAGTCCAGATCGCGGGCAGCGAAATAGCGCGTAGCCGCTGCAATCTGCTGCTGCGCATCCGTATAGGCGCGCGCCTTGACCGCAGTGCTGACCAGGTTCGCGTAGCAGCGCGCAACGTGCTCCTCGTAGTTGTGCGTGAGCGAGATCTCCAGGCTCCGCTCGATCAGCGGCACACCTGCGGTAAGGCCCATGGCGTACTGCGCCGTGCCGACGTTGTTCAGCGCGTGCGCCAGCACTTCCTGGCTGTCGATGCGCGTGGCGAGTTCGATCGCGCGGGTGCCCCAGGCCACGGCTTCGTCGGTGTGCCCGGACAACATGTACAACTGCGAGCGATTGCTCAGCGCCCAGGCGTAGGCTTCGTCATCGGGCAGGTTCTGGAGCAACTGCACGGCCTGAGCGGCGTACTCTTCCGCCTCGTGCTTGTGCCCACCGAACCAGTGCAGGCGCGACAGCCAGCGAAGCGTGAGTCCTTCCTGCCGCAGATCGCCGAGCTCGCGCCAGATCGGCAATGCGGACGTGCGGGCGACGATCGCGCTGTCGTTCTCGTCGATGAGGTAGTACTGGATCGACAGGCGCCCGAGCAGGTCGGCGCGCGCTTGCGGCGCCAACGCGTCGGCATGGACGAGTGCGGTGGCGTAGAGCGAAGCGGCTTCCCGGTGTGCGCCATGCGATGCCGCTTCATCACCAGCATGGAGCGCGTACTTGAGCACGGCCGCTGAATCGCCTGCAGCGGACGCGTGATGCACAAGGCGCGAGGTCGCGACCGCCGGCGCACGCCGCTCCAGGCACGCCAGCATTCGGGCGTGCAGCGCCGTGGCCATCGGCGCCGGTAGCGCCTGTTCGATCGCGATACGGGCCAGCTCGTGGCGAAACGCATACGAGCGACCATCGGCCATCAACAAGCCGCAGGCCAGGGCCGCCGCAATATCGGCTGGCGCCGGCGCGAGGATCGCATCGACCACGTCGGCTTCGACGCGCGCCGGCACGATCGCCGCGAGGTCGAGCAGCGCGCGCACGGTCGGCGTCTGGCGCGCGGCCCGCGCCAGCACTGCGTCGCGCACCGTCGCCGGCATGCCCTCCGCGCGCAGGGCTTCGGTGACGAAGAACGGATTGCCGCCGGTGGTGGCATAGATGCCGTCGGCGGAATGACGGGTCTGTCGCGCCAGTTCGGCCACGCCGGCTTCCGACAGCGGCAGCAACGGCACGCGCACCACCGCGTCCGCTGGTAGGTCGCCCAGCACCATCTGCAGCGGATGGCGTTCGCCCAGTTCGTCGTCGCGGTAGCTCAGCACCAGCAGTGCGCGCACACGCTGGATGCGGCGGGCCAGGAATTTGACCAGGTCGAGCGTGGCTGCATCGGCCCAGTGCAGGTCCTCGAGCACGACGACGGTTGTCTCGCGCGATGCCTGCAGATTCGCCAGGAACGACGTGAACAGTTCGACGCGACGCCCATCCAGGCCGAGCATCGCTTTCACTGTCGATCCCAGCGCGTCGGCCATGTCGTAGAGCGGACCGAGCGGACGCGGCGAGAACAGCGCCTCGCAGCCACCCCACAGCACGCGTGCGTCTTGCCGTTGCGACACCAGCTGCGTCACCAGCGACGTCTTGCCGATGCCCGCCTCGCCGGAGACCAGCGCGGTGCGGCCGGCGCCCTGGCCGGCGACATCCAGCGCGCCTTGCAGTGCCTGCAAGGCGGGACCTCGTTCGATCAGTTCCACTGCACCGGCTCCGAGGGGGCGCGCCGATTATCCCCCTCATGGCGGCGACCGCGGCAGCACCCAGGGTGATGCCCGGTGCCGCCGTCCGGTAGCGCATTCAGTAATGGAAGTAGGGATCCAGCACCCGGATCTCGGTGATGCTGGTGACCGGCAGGCCGTTGCGGCGGGCCGCCTGCCGGATCGCCTCGGGTGCGGCGGCATCGTAGAGGCAGAACGTCTTTTTGCGGTCGGCGCTGACGTAGGAATGCAGCCAGGTCACGCCACTGTCGCCATTGACGCCAACGATGCGCGCGTTCACTTGCGCACCATCGGCGTTCGCGGGGATACCGAGTCCATCGGGGAAGCTGCGCTCGACCAGGTATCTGGGCATGACAGGCCTCTGGCGGGTTGCAGGATTCAGAAGCAGCGGAAGCGCTGCGGCGACCATTCACTGACATAGCGGCGGTCGGCGGCATAGCCGGAGCTGTTGCCGTAGCCCACGCCGAAATCGCGCTCGCGATGGACGTGGCGGACGCAGCCGGCGGCCGGCATCGTTTCGACCACGACCGCGTTGAAGTCGCGCGGCCGATTTGGCATAGCGACGAGACCGGCGGTGGCGAAGAGTTCGAGCATGTAGGGGGCCATGACGGATTCCTCATCTGGATCACGCAGCCCGGTGCTGGACTGCGATGCCAGACTAGGCGTCCGCGCACTTACCTACATCGGGAGGGATCCCCAGATTGCGCGGGCCGGTTCCCTATCTTTGATGTATGGGTTTGGAGGGAATCGTGATGGCACGGAAGTTGCCCTGGAGCGCTTTTCATCACGCTATAGTCGACCGCTCACAGCGCAAGGGGATTCTTCATGAGAGCTGCAGTATTGCTTGTTGGCATTTCACTAGCCGCCGTCGCGGGTGCCCAGGTACGCACCAACCCACAAAAGACCAGCCTGCCACCTGCCGGAAGTTTTCGCGTGGAAGACGCGCAAATTGCGCTGCTCAAGAAGCAAATGGCGGAAATAAAACAGCAGGTGTTGGAACTCCAGGAAAAGAACGGCGTGCTGTCCCACTGTCTGCACGAGCTCCGCGACGACGTCAAACGCCTGAAGAACCCGCAGCTGGCTCAGCTTGACGATGAAGTGACGGTCGGGAAGCCGATGTCGCTGGTTAAGTGCGATTGAACATCCAGCAAGGCAGCGAGCGAAACAGGGGGCGGAGTGAACTGCTGTGGACACCCACTCGTCCGCGAAGCTTCCGCATCAATCAAATTCCTGACCCCGTTATCCCTCCAACAGCTGCAGGCGATTAAGTGCCCTATGGCGAAAGCAATGGTGCAAGAGAGGCAAATACTGTCTGAGCTGTCTCGTGTTATTGCCTGGATGGAATCACTGGGAATACCCGCGGCCAAGTCACGATATGCTCGCTATGAGAAACGCATTGCAAAGTTCTTCGACGACGCAGTCCATCCCACGTCTATCGAAGGTCAACAGGCGTGGAAAGACCTTACGCACGCATATCGCGAATGCATTGAAATCTATCTGATATTCAAAACATTCGCGGGATGTGATCATCCAAACTTCATCTCGATTCTCGCAAAGGTTGCTTCCGGCGCGGAGGTGCCCGCACTTGCTCAGGCCGGGACATCGCGTGACTTTGCGTACGAACTACTGATAGCAGCCAGGTTCCATCTTTCCAGTTACGCAATTCGCTTCGATGAGACTTCGGATGTGGTGGCGGAGCAGGCTGGAATTCGCATTCGTGCCGAATGCAAGCGCATTGCCTCCGAGAAAAAGCTCGAGTCGCGCATCAAAGCCGCGGGCGGCCAGTTGGCAAGAATGACGGTGGTAGAAGACGATGCGACGCTGGGCCTGATGTTTATTGATGTGTCGAGCTGCGTAGCCTCCGAAGTTGCGCAGTTGGTTGAGACAAGGGCGGACGCGCAGAACGCCTTGAACTCGGCGATTGGCAACTTTCTTCAGCGGAATGAGGTGGCCATTGAACGCCTTAACGACAGGTTCTCTGAGGCGTCTTACGCCACGTGCATAACCGCAACGGCACCGATCTGGTCACGTGACTTGGTCTTGCATGCCACGACAGGGACTGCGGTCTCGGCTTCACGTGCGATGAGTGACCGTAAGTTCGAGCGGCTTAGACATGCCTTGAGGTCATTCAATAAAGGGGTCGCAACCCTTTTTTGAAAGGACCGGCCGGGACGCGGGACTGGCCGTAAGCCTACATCGGGTAGGAAAAGCTCTACCGCACCCTGCAAAAAAGGGACGGAGGGGATTACTAATTCCCTCCGACCCCTTTCAACTCGCTTATTGCGCCTTCACTGCAATGCAGCGCGAGCGGCCGGTGAGCACCAGGAAGTCCTTCATCTCGCCGGAGGACAACAACTTTGCCTGTTCGACGCGCGCGACCGGACCACCCCATTTGCGATCGAGGGGGGCTGACTTGAAATGCAGGCTGGGCGCGAGCAGTTCCGGTTTGTGGAAATCGACGCGCATCCTGTCGCCGGGGTACGAGATCCTGCCGCTCAGCGTGTCGGGAATCTGCACCTGCAGCTCCATCGATCCTTCGCCGGCGGTCCAGGTGCACGCGTAGCCGGAGTTCATGAAGTCGCCCTTGGTGATCGACAGATCCGAGCGCTCGCACACGTTGGTCGCTTGCCCGAGGACGCGCAGCATGGCGTCGATTGGCACCGCGCCAGTGACGCCCGCGCCCTTGACCAGGCGGACGAACTCCGGCGTCGGATCGGTGCCATTGGCCTGCAGCGGGGTGCGGATGCAGTCCGTGCCCGAGTCGGCCTGACACACTGCGACGCAATCCTCGCGCGGCTCCCACGACGACGCGCCGCCGTTCAGCAGCCGCACGCGTTCAAGTTCCAGCCGCTTCTGCGACGTGAGCATGGGGTCTGCGATCTGCTTGTCCAGCGCAGCGACTGCCGCTTTCAGGTTCTTCGCGCCAGTTGGCGCGGTTGCGATCAGAACGGAACCGTCGTAGTACCGACCGTCCACGTTCCAGCCGTGCGTCACGCGACACTCGCCGTGGTCGTCCTGGGAAGGCGAGCAACCCAGTGATTTCCGGCCGCCCTCACCGGGCAGAACGGTCAATGGTCCGTGCGGGACGGTTACGACCCGATTCTCATGCGTGTAGTTCAAGTACTCGGAAAACGAGATATCGGCCATGACGCCGGTGTTGTTGAAGAGATAGAACTCCCGTGCGCCAGGACACGTGCAGTCGTAGCCTCTTGGGCTTACCGGCCAGTTCACTTCCGGATCCGGACGCGGTGACCGGGGCGCATTGCACGCGCCGAGTACGAGTGCCATCGCAGCACAATTAACCATCGTCGATTTCATACGCATCATTGCCTCCCAAGCTCCTCGGAAATCACACAGGCCCACGTCTCATCGAGTTGGCGGGCTCCCTTCAGTTCCACCGCGTTCCACATCTTGCCGTCGTGGTTGATGAAACGGCTGGATTGCGCACGCAACTCGGTCGCCGTCATCAGCGGCTGGATCGCCGCGATCTGCGCGAGATCGATATCGATGCGCGACGCAGCGGCCAGACCGCCGCCGGAGACATCGGCGCCAAACCGCAGGCCCGCGGCGAACGGAACCACTTCCTGGCGCACGCCCATCGTGATCGCATAAAGCCGCGAGCGGATGTTCTCCTTGCAGGTCTTGATGCCCTTCAGGCCGGCGCCGCACGGGTACTTGTAGGACGCACAGAACCAGGACTCCTTACGCACGTTAGCCTTGAGCCGCAGCGATCCCGAATCGCTGACACCCTGGTCGGTCTCGCGGAGCTTGGCGCGGTCATTGCAGGTCTGGGCCTGCGTGTCGACATACAGCTGGGCGATGCGCCGGTGCACCGGCCGCAGCGGCTCGAGGTCGGCGCGCACGGACGCATTGAGGCGCCATGTGTCAGGCGCCCCCACTACTGGCGAGAACCAGAACCGCACCTGCGCCGGCATCTCGAGGGCAACCGGCCCCTTGGGCCCCTGCAGCGTTTGTGGCGGCAGCTGGATGCTGCGCTCGACCGGGCGGAGGTCGCAGACCTTGCCGCGTTGCTGCTTGTCGGACGCAGGCAGCCACAGCGATGCCGACATGCCGCCCTTGTCGCCAGCGGTGAGCAGGGGCGTCACTTCGTTATCGGCCTGGCTCTGCAGCGCTTCGGTCGCGGCCTCGAACTGCTGGACGAGCTGCGCCCAATCCTCGCGCTGGTCGGTGAACTTCGGATCCTTGAGCGATTCCCGCACGCCTTCCAGCAGCACGATGGCTTCGGCGATGGTGTCGCGTGCCGCTTCATTCAGCGCATAGAGTTTCTGGCGGCGTTGTTCGTCCGACAGCGTGGAGTCCTTGGCGACTGCGGTGAAGTCCGAAGCCAGTAGCTTCTTGTGGACAGGTTCCATCCGATCTAGGAAGTCGATCGCATTCATGCCGGCGGTGAGCTGCGCGCGGTTGATGTCATCGAGCGACACCGGCATCGCCTCGCTGACCTGCACGCCGACCGGAACAGCGGGAACCTTGGCGCCGAACTTGTTGCCCCACCAGCTCGAAACGCCGGGCGGATCCGCCGCGACGACATGCACGGGGAACGGCGCGAAACTGGCGACGCGGCATTCGGCGTCGGCGGGAAGCGCATTCTTCAACGTGCTCCACGGCACGAAGAACTCGGAGACACGCGCGGACATCAGGTAGCCGATCAGCCGATCGAGCGCATCCGGCGTCATCAAGATCGTGCGCGCGCCACCGACCACCTGCGCCGTTGCGGGCCCGGAGTGGATGACGATCGCGGGCTCGTCCTCCGGCGCGCCCTTGCGGCTCAACACGACGGCACCGGCGTTGCCGGTGTCGAGCATCACGTCGCGGCCTAACAGCAGCGCCTGCCGGTCCGGCGGCAGGATCTCGGCGTCGTACTCGCCTGCCGCCAGCGGCAAGGGCTGCCCGCCGACCTTGGCGACATGGGTGTAGTCGTCGGCGGCGAAGAGATTGAAGTTCTTGTCGCAGTCCGAGAAGCACAGGTCCCGCGCACCGGGCACCTCCAGACGCAGGCGGCGTCCAGGACCGTAGGTGGTGATTTCAAGCCGATCCCGCCGCTTGTTGCTGCCGCTGCCCAGCGTGACGCGCTGTTCGATGCGCTCGCTGCAGCTGGACGAATCCGACGGTGGTGATTCCTGCGCGCACGCCATCCATGAGCAAGCGGATAGTGCGAGGGCCAGGCAAAACAGACGAGCACGACCACCGGTTGCCCGGTGCGAGACTAGTGTCATTGGATTTTCCCCCTGGTTGCGGGGGTATTTATGCCCGAGCGGAGCTCGAAGCAAAAGGCCTGACCCCGTCTGCAACGACTCGGCCCCGGCATCGCCGGTGCCGGATGAGCTGCAATGCAGACGTTGGCGGATCACCTCAAGCAAAGGGATCAGGTTCATTTACCGCATCGAGTAAATGAACCTGACCCCTTTGTTCTGCCGGCACAGTGCCGAGCATCACGTCGTATTCCTGCACCTGCACTTCGCGCCACGCCGTTCCAGCCGCCGGCGCAGCAGACGACAATTCATGAATGTGGGTCTCCCCCAGGAGAGCGCATCCATGCGCAAGAAGTCCTTGGGGCAGATCATCGGTGCGGCTGGCGGCGGGAAGATGACAATCCCGTGGCACCGGCTGTACCGCGGCGATGCAGGAACGTCCTACCCAATCCACCCCGGCGCGCAGCGCGCCGGGGCATCCATCACCGATCCCTACGCACCGCTCAGCGATACGGATTGAAGGTGTAGGAAGCACTCACCGCTTCGGGAATCGAAAAATAGTTGCGCACCAGACCGGCCGGATCCGTCGCCAGCGCGCCGCGGCCGGGACCGTCGTTGCTGTCGTCCCAGCCCCACGGTGCATTGGCCGCGTTGGCGGTGCAACCGATGGCGCCGGAACCACAGCCGCCGCTGTTGTCGCCGAAGAAGCTGCCGAAGCTGGCGAACAACGCGACATTGTTGCGCTGCGCCCACAGACCATTGGTCTCGAAGATGTCGACCAGCTTGTAGAGCACGTTGCGATCGTTGTAGTTCGAAGGCACTTCGGCTGTCGTCAGCGACGGGTAGTAGACGACGCCGTCGCCACCCGCGATGTCGTAATACGGTCGCGCCTTTAGGCCGTGCCCCTTGGCCTGTTGCGCCGTCACCGGATGCTGCTGGCCGTTGTAGCTGGCCATCGACAACGTGCCGTCGACCGACTCGGCGCCGCTGGCCCAGCCACTGCCGGCCGGGACGTAGGAGAAGAAATCGGTATGCGCCACGGTGACCGCCGACTTCAGCGCGCCGTAGGTGCTGCCATCGCGCGCGATGGTGAGGAGCAGGCCCTCGGCATCGTTCTCATGCTCGGTGTCGAAGAACGAATCGGTCCAGTCGCGCGGATGGAAGAACATGTAGACGATGTACCAGTGCGTGCTGGTCTCGACCACCGAGTAGTACCCGTGCGCCGCTAGCGGATACGCCGCGTTGCCGGCCCGGTCCCAGTTGTTGCGGCCATCGAGGTCGCCATCGAAGTCGTAGCGTGTGATGTAGTCCGCCGCGCCACCGAGCGAATGGCTGCCGGTCGGATCGGTGTCCTGGTAATGGATCGGCGCCCAACGCAGCGCGAGCGCGGCGCGATCCTCGGCGTTGACCGCCGACAGAGCGTGCGCAGTGTCGATGAAGCCCAGACCGAGTACCGCACCGAGCAGAATGGTGCTTACCGCGCGGGGAATGCTAGCGAACAACCTCATTTCAGCTCTCCTTGCCTTTGGGGTGGCCTGCGATCGTGCGAGGGCACGATTGCAGGCGTGTGAAGAACGGTCCTCAGTACAACGGCGTCCCCGCGTTGTAGGCCGTCACGAACGCCTGCCAGTCCAGCTGCACCTGCGCGGCATAGTCGAAGGCGAAGGCAACGACTTCCGCCTTCAGTCCGCTCTTGCTGGTAACCGCGTCGGTCACCTGCTTGTCGATGCTGTAGCTGACCACGGTCACGTCGTAGTCCTGGTCGGCGATCGCGTGCGCGGAGGCGAGCGCCTGTCCGAACCAGGTCGCGGCCGTGTTCAACTTGCTGCCGCTGTCGAGCAGCGTGGTATCGAAGTCTTCCTGGTAGGGCGACTTCTCGTGCACGTAGTACGGCACACCGCCCACGCTGGTGGAACCGATCAGCACTTCCGCGTTGAGCACCTGCGCCTTGGCCGTGCGCGCGATGCGGTTGCCTTCGTGGTACCCGTAGGCCGACGCCGGGAGGCGACCGCTGGCGGCGATCGCGACCGCGCTGGTGCCCGCTTGCTTCATCTCGAGGATGACGTCGTCACTGGTCGATGACGACGCGCCTTCCACCAGCACGTAGTAACGCAACCGGCCCAGGCTGCCCACGCCCGAACCAAGCTTCTGGTGGATGTCCTTCACTGAGTAGTAGCTGGCGGCATAGCGCTTGGACGAAGCGATGGAGCTGACGTAGGCCGCCATCGCGCCGCCGACGTTGCTGTAGGTCAAGGGCGTCACCGCCACCAGATTGGACAGGTCCTGGAAACGACGCTGCGAGCTGACCACGGCGGTGTACTTCGACAACAGCGACGAACGCGTCTTGCCGTCGGCCGTGGCGATGGTGTCGTCGACCACGCCCGTGGTGTTGCTTTTGACGAGCTGGAAGCTGAGCTCGGCACTGCTGCCCTTGAACTCGATCATCTTGTCGACGTACGCGCCGACCAGCGTGTTGATCGCGGTGGTGATATCGGCATCGGACACGCCGTTCTCCCGGCCCGCCAGCACCATGCTCGCGGCCAGGCGGCGCAGGTCCCACACGTATTGGCCGAGGTAGCCCTCGTCGTAGTCGGCGAGCTTGAACGTCGCCGTGCCGTTGCTGTCGCGCGAGGCATCGAAGTTGCCCAGGTGCACGTCACCGCCGAGCCAGGTGTAACCGGTCTGTGCAGTGACGTAGGCCGACGCCGGCCGCGTCGCCATGTCGCTGAAAAAGATGTGGTCGGTGCCGCGATAGAAACCGTATGGACTCAGCGCCATCTTCGCCAGCTTGGTGTCCAGCTCGTTGCTGGCAGTGGCGGCGTAGGGATGGTTGTAGGCGTAGACCTGGTTGACCACCCAGCTGTCGCGCGCGGTGGCGGCGGAAGCGGCAGGGACGGCAGCGGACACGAGGCAGACCAGCAGACAAGACAGGAGGGGACGCACGATTGCAGCTCCGGCGGGCAAAGGGCGTACTGCACTGCGCCGCCGTTGCGACGGCATGAATCTGGTGTGACACCGGGGCGACAGGGCCCCGTTGAGATCCATTTGCGTGCGCTCTGGCAGAAGGCCACTGCACCCCACGGCGCGAAGCGCATTGCTGGCGATTCTCACTTGGGAACTTTGGGGTGTGAACGGGAAGAGTGGCGGATGACCACCTCCGCGAAGGCGATGTTCAGGACCCACGTGGCGACGAAGAGGATGTCGGAGGCCAGGCCAATCGGGGGCTGGCCCGTGACGATGTAGATCGGGAAGAACACCAGCGCGACGGTCCCCAACCCCATGCCGACCGCGTAGGCGCGGATCACCCAGGCGCGGTGGCGGAGGAAATCGCGGTCCCGGATTGCTGCCATTGCCTGGGCGAGCGCGATCAGGAGCGCCAGGCCAAAGAGACCGCGAGCGATGTCGACCAGGGGCGTTCTTTGTGACGTCACCTGCACGAGAATCGAGAGGCCCGAGAGGCCAATGGTCGCCCCCGAAAGCATGAAGATCCGGCCCAACACGCGGTGCAGCGCCCCAAAGCGGTGGCGGAGGGCGCGGACGAATTGCACAGGACCGGTGATCCCGAAAGCGACTCCAGCCAGGACATGGGCAAACAAGGAGATGGGGGCAACGGCCAGGTGGGCGCTGTCTTCGGGGTAGGTGCCGGACGGAATCTGGAACGCGAGAACGAGCGAGTTCAGGATCGGGATGGCGGTCAAGAAGGCCAAGGACAGGACAAGCGGGATCGGTCGCTGAAAGAAGCGGAACATGGGGGTCTCCTTACCCGGAAAGGGTCAGTCGTCGTGAGACGGCCGACGCCGAAGGTGCTGCTCTAGCGTGCTGCGTCTGAGTTCATCAGAAATTATCAATCTTGGCGTGTTCGTTCCGCTCGAATCGACTCCATCTTAATCGCCGATGCTCAACGTACTGAGCCGGGAGCACTTCGCTCCATAAGGGCGTTAGAGCGTTAGGCACCGCAAAAGCTAGGGACCGACGCGAGTCGAGGATAGGGCCTATTCGATGACATCCGTTGGAGCCAACTTCAACCGGTTTCGAAGTAGCGGCGCAGGTTGGTGAAAACAGTGGAAGGCGGTTCCAACCAAATCGCCTGGTCGTGCATCTGAGTCCGAGACCCTCATGGGGCGATGGCGACCTTTCATGAAGAACCACCCACTGCTGTCCTGCGTGACGCTCCTGCTCTGGAGCCTGTGTGCACAGGCTCAATCGCCATCGGCGATCGCTTCCGTCGAAACGACGCCGCGAGCGCTTCAAGCACGGATCACCAGGGTCGAGCAGGGACTCTCCACGCGGGTCGTGGTCAAGGGCTCGCCAGATCGGAAGATGGCCCTGACCGAGCGCATGGCTTTTCATCAGGTTCCAGCGGTCAGCATCGCCCTCATCAACAGGGGCCGGATCGAATGGGCGCGCGCCTATGGCGTGGCCGATATCGCCGACCAGCGGCCCGCGACCACGACGACGCTGTTCCAGGCCGGTTCGATCAGCAAGGCGCTCAGCGCCATGGGAGCCTTGCGCCTGGTCGAGCAAGGCCAGCTCTCGCTGGATGGGGACGCGAATCGCCAGCTCGTCTCGTGGAAGATTCCGCAGAACGAGTTCACCCAGCGTGGAGCGATCAGCCTGCGCATGTTGCTCAACCACGGCGCCGGCACCACGGTGCATGGCTTCAACGGTTATGCCCCTGGGCAAGCATTGCCGACGCTACTGCAGGTACTCGACGGTGCTGCGCCCGCGAACTCCGAGCCGGTCCGGGTCGACCTCGTCCCCGGAAGCGCGTGGCGCTACTCGGGCGGGGGTTACAGCATCGTCCAGCTGATGATGAGCGAAGCCAGTGGGCAGTCGTTCGATCAATACATGAAGACGGCGGTCCTGGACCCGATGGGGATGGACCAGAGCACGTTCGTCGCACCATTGCCACACATCTGGCGCGACCTGGCGGCCACGGCATACGACATCAGTGGCACGGCCGTCGCGGGTCAATGGCGCGTCTATCCGGAGTCCGCCGCTGCCGGCCTATGGAGCACGCCCAGCGACCTCGCGCGCGTGGTGCTCGAAGTTCAGCAGGCTGAAGCGGGCAAGTCCGACAAAGTCCTGTCACGCAGCATGACCTCGACCATGCTGACCCGTGGCTTGGGTGAGTACGGCTTGGGCTTCTTTGTCGAAGATCTGGGCGATCGCACCAGCTTCGGTCATAGCGGCGGCACTGAAGGGTTCCGCTCCCAGCTCTATGGCTACACCCACTCCGGTCAAGGCGCAGTGGTGATGACCAACAGCGACAACGGCGCTGCCCTGATCGACGAGATCCTGTGCAGCATCGCTGCAGAGTACGGCTGGCCCGAGCTCCATGTGATCGAGAAGACCGCGATTCCGGGCGACACAGTCATCAACAGACAGGTTGCGGGCGACTATCAGTTGGTGAACCTGCCCGCCCACATCGTCGCCGAAGGCGAACGCCTCTACTTCCAGAGCGAATTATTCGGCGCCAAGCGCATGGAGCTGTTCCCGGAATCGAAGACTGCGTTCTTCATGACGGCGCAGGACATGTCGATCCGTTTCGAACGGAGCGGAGAGGGTGCAGTCGTTGGATTCAACCTGGTGCGTGGGGCTAACACCTACCCGGCCACAAGGACCAAGTAAAGGAAGTCCCGGTCTCACGCAGCGCCGCAGATCAGAAGCAAGGGGGCCGGGTTCATTTTGCCGCATCGAGTGAATGAACCTGACCCTTAATCCGCGCGGCTTCTTTCCCCCTCATTCCGATTGTTGAGGGGATGCAGGCGATTGCTTCACCTTGATTACCTTCTTCCCCTCTGTTGCGCCTTCGGTAGCAGGCAGCTGCATGCCCGGCATCCATCCGCTCCTTGCCAGGAACGCTCGGGGATCATCCAGTTCGATGATCTCGCGCAGCGCGGCTTTCTTGTCCTTGGCGCGCAGGTAGTACGCCTTCGCGATGCGGTAGCCGACCCAGTAGCCGAGGTCATACGGTTCATCCGAACCGACGCGGTAGTTGTAGAGCCAGGCAGACAGATCCGTACTGTCCATGTCGCGCACGAACGCGCGCTCGATCTCCTCCTCCCTGCCCTGTGTCCATAGGGCGTGCCGCGCGTTCCCTACTCGGCCGGAGGTCAGCTCCGCGATTAACTCCGCGATGCCTTCGGTCAGCGAAACTCGAAGGACTGTCGCATCCGGAGCGCCGGCCTCGAAGTCCGTGAGCGACGCCGGTTGCTGGATGTGCCCGTACTCGTGGGCGATGACGTGGACGAAGCGGTCTTCGATATCCGGATTCATGAAATCCGCTGCGCACAGCGCTTCCAGGCCGATGGTGACGCCCGCAGGGTTGGTGATGCCGACCGGCCGTCCGCGGCCTACCACGATGGCTACCGGTGGAAATCGGGCCTGGGGATACAAATCCGCCAATTTCGCGAACGTCGACACCAGCCGATGTTCGACCGCGGGAAGCACGGCAAGGCAGTTCTTCGCCTTCGCGTACATCGCCGGATCGCTGTTCAAGCGCTCGGCAATGCTCTGCGCAGTGACGCGCCGCAGCTTGGCGAATTCGGCCAGACTCTGCGTGGCGTGGTCGAGGTAAACCGTCTGGATCTGTTCGACCGTCGGATGCCCCTGGGTGGCGTCATAGAGCGCATAGAAGCGCGTGACGTCATCGGTCAGGATTTGTGGTCCGTGGCGCGCGTCTGCCAGCGCAAGCGCGGGCATCAGCACGACGGTGATGAGGAAGAGCGAGCGCAGGTGTCTGTGCATGGGCATCGAAGGCGCAAGGAAGGGAGGAGGCTGGTGCGTGCCGCGCTACGACGCCAGTTTCTCGCGGAAGTCATCCACCAGCCGCTTGCGACTACTGCGGGCGTATTCCAGCGGGGAGAACGGCATCGATGCCTGCGCGTACTGCTCGATGAGCGCGCCGATGCGAGCCTTGCCGTCCGGAGAGGCCCACGTGGCTTCGTCGCTGCCCAGTTTGACGAGCGCTTCCTGCAGGACTTCCTTTCGCGCGATTGCCATTTCCGACGAGGGGTCTGCGACACAGAGACTGTAGATGCCGTCCAGGAACGCCTCCCATGCCTCCCGGGTACGCGCCTGGAGGCCTTCGGTGCGCGGCTGCCCCGTGTCGGTGAAGCAGTCGGGCAGGCGGAAGACGCTGCGATCGCATTCGCGCAAGGCCAGCGCGAAGTTGTCCTGGAAGCGCGCCTTCAAGGCGTGATGGGCCGGACCGGCACCGAGCCGTTCACGTGCCTCTACGGCGCGTGCGACCCAACTCGCGTTCGCGGGATGGAAGTAGTCACCCAGTGACGCATTACCCGCCAGGAATTCGCCGAAGGCCTTGGACAGCAGCGTGCCCTGCTCGGACACGGAGTACGAGGGCGCGGGCACCAGTCGCTCGTCGACGAGCCGGCGCAGGGCTTCGGGCTCCATCGCACAATCGGCCGACAACTGCGCGGTGGTGCGGTAGTAACGGTGAAGGTAGTTCGCGATGTCACTCATGACGTCAGTGCTGCTCTTGGTGATGAAACGGCGAGCTACAGCATTACCCGTCCACCGGCGACATCGAGCACGACGCCGGTAATCCAGGAAGACGCATCGCTCAACAGGAACAGCGCGGCCGCCGCGATGTCGTCCGGCGTACCCAGTCGGCCCAGGGGGAAGGCACGCACCATCTGCGTTTGCCGCTCCGCTGAAAGCGTCGCCTGTGTGCGTTCCGTCATCACCGCGGACGGAGAAATGCAGTTGACGCGCAAGCCAACGGGACCGGTCTCCTGCGCCAGGTGACGCGTGAGCATGATGACGCCGGCCTTCGCCGCGCCATAGCCCGCGGGGGCGCCGGACGCCATCCGGCCACCCGCGGACGCCATCGTCAGAATGCCGCCGCTTCCGCGCGCCAGCATGCCCGGCAGGAACGCCTTGAGGGTGAAGAAGGTGGAAGTGAGGTTGTTATCGATGCTGGAGCGCCAATCCAGCTCGGTGATGTCCTGTACCGGTACGGGTTTGCCGGTGCCACCGCCTGCGAACGCCAGCACGAAGTCCGGTGCACCCCAACGCGCATCGACCTCGTCCCGCAGGCGTTGGACCTGCGCCAGATCCGAACAGTCGGCGGCGACGGCGATCGCGTCCACGCCCAAGGCCTGAGCGGCGGACACCGTGGTCTGCAACGCCGCCGTGTCGCGCCCATTGATCGCCAGGCGAACGCCGTTGCGGGCCAATGCGAGACAGGTGGCCGCGCCGATGCCGCGCGAGCCACCGGTCACCACGGCGGTCTTCCCGCGCAGATCAGCGAAGACCGGAAGCGCGGCCGGGATGCCTGCAGCGGCCGTGTCAGGGCTCATGAATTCGCACCTCGATGTTGTGCCGATCAGGATCGTGGAAGTACAGCGCGTCCGCCCAACCACGCGCACCGAACTGCCGCGCAACCTCGCCGTCGCGAACGAACGGCGCGCCGCCGAAGACCACTCCGGAAGCCTGTAACCGCTCGCGCACGCGTTCGAACGTGCGCCGGTCGACGCTCAGCGCAACATGCATCGCATCCGTAGGCACTTCGGCCAACAGATCGAGCACGCTGTCGTGGTTGACGCGAAGCACCTCGAACGGCGGTGCGCTTTCGTGCTTCAACCCGAGAATCTGTTGATAGAAGCAGGAGGAGATGATCGATCCGCAACATGGTTGCCTCAGGTCAGGGTGCACGACGGCAGGGGGAGCGCGCGTCCTCGCATGGCAGTCTAAGCAGCGCCCAACGCTGACGCAGTCAACGATGTGGCATGCCCGTCATTCGAAACTGCATGGAAAGACCACGATGTCGATCAACTGGGATGACCTGAAAGTCGCGCTGGCCATCGTCCAACACGGCAACCTGAGCGCCGCCGCACGCGCGTTGGGCACGACCCAGCCCACGGTCGGTCGTCGACTCGAGGCATTGGAGCGGCAGCTGAAGGCGAAGCTGTTCGACCGCGAAGCGGGGGGACTGCGACCCACGGCATTGGCGCGATCGCTGACCGACGGCCTGGAGCAAATGGATGCCGGCGCGTTCTCCGTGCAAAGACAACTGGCGGCGCGCGACACCGGGCTAAGCGGCGAGATCCTGGTGACCAGCCTGGACTGGCTGGGAGACGAAGTGATCGCACCGATGCTGGCGCGGTTCGGCGCGCTGCATCCCGGCGTGCAGATTGAGCTGATCAACGAGACGCGGGTGTTCAATCTCGCCCGTCGCGAAGCGGATCTTGCCTTTCGCTTCGGATCGTTCGTGCAGGAAAACCTGATAGAGCGCCGCCTCGGCGAGGTCGCCTACGCGCTGTACGCCACCGAGGATTACCTGCAACGGCAAGGGACACCCGATGTCAGCGACGGATTCGACGGCCACCGGCTCGTCTATCTCGATCGTGCTGCGGGCGAAGTACCCCACGAAGCCTGGCTGGCGGCGGTAGCGCCGCGCGCGCACACGGTGGTGCGCGCCAACGGGTTGCGCGCCCACCTCGCGGCGGTGCGTGATGGCGTGGCCATGGCGGTCCTGCCCTGCCTGATTGCGGACCGGGAGCCGCGGCTGCGTCGCGTCGAATTGCCGAATGCAGCCCTGATGCGATGGGTGCGTCTGGGTTTTCATTCCGACATGCGCGAGAACCCGCGCATTCGCGCGCTGGTGGACCATGTCGTGCACGAGTTCGAGCGGTTGCGGGAACAGCTGAATCCGTCGTGGTCATGCAGCGCGTTGGGCCAATACCCGCCGCGCGGCCGAGCCCGAACCGGCGTGAGCTGACACCTCGCCACCGCTACACGAACGCGGCGCTGCCGCGTTCTTCCGCCCGGCAGATCCGGCTGTACGCTCGGTCTTCCTGCTTTTTCATGTCCGGAACCTTTTGCTTCGCCGCAGTGGAAACGAACTAGTATCCCGTCCCTCCCGGCTCGTTCCGTTCCCTACGTGCCCATCGAACGCCTTGGCATCAGCCCGAAGTTCAAGAAGCTTCGTCCGTATCTGAAGTGGTGGCCGGGAGGACCTGGCGGCGAAATGACGCAGGCGTTCGCGCATGCGGCTTCAAACGCTGCCCCCTGTTTTCTCGGTGCTACCAGGTTATTCAGTTGAAAAAGCCGAGATTGCGCGCGGAGAAATTGTTGAGATTTGGGAAGATCAAGTCGAGCTCGGTATCAGCTACGCCGAACCACCGCGCCAGGGTCGCGGAGTATTGGTCCACCGATGTGCTCGGGATGATCTGGCCCCAGGCTGCATCGTCGGGACCGTCGTTGATCAACTGCGGGAACGTGCCGTAGTAGCGGCCGCCGCGTACGGCACCGCCGAGCACGAAGTGGTGCGAGCCCCAGCCGTGGTCGGAGCCGTCGCCGTTGGACGAGAGCGTGCGGCCGAAATCGGACGCAGTGAAGGCGGTGACATTCTGGGCGACCTGGAGTTCGACCGTGGCGTTGTAGAACGCAGTCATTGCTTGTGCCAGCTCAGCCAGCATCACCGGGTGGTCAGTGAGTTGGCTATCGTGGGTATCAAAGCCACCCGCGGACACGAAGAACACCTGGCGCTTGAGTCCTAGTGCTTCGCGCGCCTGGATCAATTGCGCGACCATCTTCAGTTGGCTGCCCAGCGCGGTGGCCGGGAACGCGGTCTGGATCGGCGCGCTCGCGCTCGCCAATGCCGTGCGCACGTCGGTCGAATTGACATACGAGCGCTGGAACGCGGAAACGAATTCGCGCTCGATCGGATGGCGTTGGGTTGTGGCATTGGGATCGAACAGCGCCAGCAAAGCCGCTTCGCGCTCCGCACCTCCGGTGCCGCCGAACCGTTCGAACTTTCCGGGGCCGCCAGCACCCACGCCGTACGCGCTGGAATTCACGGCGCGCTGCAGCACATTGGTGCCGGACAACGCCATGTTCATCGGCAAGGTGGCGGCGGGATTCGCATCCTGCAGCAGGTCGGCGACCCGTCCGGCCCAACCAAGGTTGTTCGCATCGTCCGAACGCGAGGTCTGCCAATAGATCTGCTGGTCGTCGTGCGAGAACAACTGTGGTGGCAGCCGTACCGAGTTGTTCTGGTATTGCGCTTTGGTGACCGGTTCGACCAGCGTCCCGACATTGGCGACGATGGCCGCCTTGCCGGCATTGAACAGTTGCTGCAGGCCGGTGGTACCGACGGCGTCTTTGCTGCGAATCGCAGATTGCAAACCGTAGCTCACGCCGCCTGCCGGTACGCCACCCGGTTGTGGCTCGAGCGCGAGCAGCGCACTGCGCGGCAAGGCCAACGTGGCGCGGGTCGTCGCGTATTGCTGATAACTGGCGAGGTCGTAGGGCACGACGGTGTTCAACCCGTCATTGCCACCGTACAAAAACACGCAGACCAGCGCCCGGTAGTCGCTGAATGCATGCGTGCCGTAGCCCAGGGTGGCGGCCTGCAGCAGCTGCAGATTGCCGCATGCGGAGTACAGGCCCGCGCCACCGAGTGCGCCCAGGATGGTCTTGCGGAGAAAGTTGCGGCGATCCATGGCGTAGCCCTTGTCTGATTCGGTGCCGTGTCGTATCCGGGCCGCGTCTGCCAGCCCGGGCTTTTAGCGAAGGCCAGGCTTCACTTCTGAACGCTGTATTCGGGCGAGTTGAGAATTAGGTACAGGGCTTCCTGCACGCGTTGCGGGTTCTGGTTGCTGCCATCTATTCCGCTCAGATAGTCGAGCAAAGTGCTATGCATGGAGTCCGACATCTGCCCCGACATGAACAACACGTTGTATCGATCGACCAACTGCGTCGGATCTGCGGCGAGCTTGGCGTCGCGTGAGAGATCGATGAGCACGTCGGCCGGATTCGGATTGGGTCCGAGCACGTAGCTGAAGATGCGTTTGCCCAGATCGTTATTGGCGTCGATGATCTGGGTGTCGGTGGTGATCTCGAGTTCCGGCGCGACCATGCCCTGGCTGACCAGACCGCCGCTCGGCCGATAGTCAGGGTGGAAGAAGTTGAACACCGACTGCGCACGCAGCGGGGCCTGGCCGTAGTACAGCCAGAATCCGAGCGGGACGTTGTAGCGTCCGTTGCCAGCACGCGCGTCCAACGCGCGCCACAACTGGATCGGTACCAGCACCGGTTCGCGCAGCTTGCCGAAGCGGGGCGGGATGGCGGCCAGCGGCTGGCCGTTGTCATCGCGCAGTCGCGCTTCGTTGTCGAGCACAATGGCCCGGACCACCGCCGCAAGATCGCCGCGTACGCCGTGGCCGTTGTCGTTGAACACGCTGGCCACGCGGGCGATGTAGGCCGGGCTCGGATTGCTGGTCACCATGCGCTGAATCAGCTGCTCGACGATGAACGGCCCGACATTGGGATGGTTGAAGATGTTGTCGAGCGCGGCCGTCATTTCCGCCCGGGCATCGCCGCCGTGCAAGAGAACGCCATTCGTCAGGGCAACGCCGGGGTAAGTCAGCAGTTGCTTGTCGGTGGTGGTGTCGTGGTAGCTCTCGAACGGCGCCATCGGCTGCCGCCAGTCCGGCGCGGGGTCGTTGTCGTTGCCACCGCCACAACTATTGAAGTAACCCAGCCGACAGTGCGCGAAGTTCCAACCCGTGAACACGTGGGCGAAGCCGCGCACTGTGTTCTGGTTGTAGCTCGGGATCGGTTGGCCGTTGGACAACTGGGGGCTGCCATCGAGATTGAGTTGCACCTGGCCGACCGAGAACAACTGCATGATTTCGCGTGCGTAGTTTTCATCCGGCCGGAGATTCTTGGCTGCGTTCGACTTCTGGTTGCCCAGCATGGACAGGTAAGCGCCCATCACCGGATGGACGGTGACGTCTTCGAGCAGCGTGCGGAAGTTGCCGAAGGCGTCGCGCGTCAGGGTGTCGTAGTAGTGACTCATCGCGCGTGGCTGGTTCCATAGTACGGCGGGCGCGTCCGATACAACGAATATTTCCGACAACGCGAATGCAACGCGCTGACGCAGCTGATCGTTGTGCACTATCTGGGGATCGACCGGATCGGGACCGCCCATCGCCATCAGCAGCCAGGCTTCCAACCGGTGGCTGATGCGGGCGCGTTCCGTCGTCCCGATCAGTTTGTCGATGTAGGGAAGTTCGTAGGACGGTGCGACGGCGAACTGCTCATCCAGCCAGGCGTCGTAGCCGACAGCGCGCAGGTGCTGGATGTCGGCGAGTGTGGGCCCGAAGGTCGTCTGGGCGAGAAAGCGTGCCGCCTGAGCGTCGTCGATGGGCCCGACAGTATTGAGGTCGGCGGCGCTTTGCGACGTCACCAAAGGATGATCGACGGTTTGGGCGGACGCGCCCGGCGCCGACACCGGACCTGGCGCGAATCTGCCCAGCGCAAACACGCTTGCCGCAACCAGCACCACGCAGCACACGGCGCGCGCATTTACACGAACCCAGTCCGCCACCATGAATCTCCCTCCTGCTCGGTTGCCCGCATCGCGTTCGATGCCGGGGGACGTCCTGTCGCCACTGCTCTGGCAAGCGCTGCATCCATCGATCGCCATACATGCAGTTGGCGATGTGGGTGCCTTAGACACCGCAAAAGCTAAGGCCCCGACGCGAGTCGTGGAAAGGTCCTATTCGATGAAATTCGGTGGAGCCAATTTCAACCCGGGAAGCAAAGAGGGCCAGGTTCATTAGCCGCGCTGAGTAAATGATTCCGACCCCTTTATTGGGTGCAACCCGGAGCTGGTGCATCCGCTGACCGAAAAGCTGGTGCATCGGGAAGCAAAGGGGTCAGGTTCATTTGTCGCACCGATCAAATGAACCTGACCCCATTATTCGGCCGAACCGGCGTGAGCTGACACCCGCCACCGCTACACGAACGCGGCGCGGCCGCGTTCTTCCGCCCGGCAGATCCGGCTGCACGCCCGGTCTGCCGGCTATTTCATGTTCGGAGTCCCCAGGTTTGCCGGCCCTTCCCAAAGGAAGGACTCCGGCTGATTTTCCCCAAGACCTTTTTTAGTGCAGCAAAACGCCCGGCTTCTTCTTCCACACCGCCCAAGTCTCGACGGGATCTTCCGGATATTTGCGCAACACGCGCTTTTCACCGGAGGTGCGCAGCTGGCGATTTGAGCGCCAGGCAAATTCGCCAGCGGCCCGCACTGCGGCGTGGACCGCAACAACAGTCGCCGCGGGGACCTTGAAGTCTTGCATTGCGAACTTGAAGATCAGGTCGGCCTCCTCTCGACTGCGCTCCTGGAACCAATAGAGGTAGTCGTGGATGATCGCTGCATACGCATATCTCCCGTCCGTTGGGAAGATTCCCCAAAACAGACGGGGAATGCTTGCGAAGTCCGTAACGAACCCCGCCGGAACGCGCACCGGCTTGTGCGCTTCCTGCCCGGAGTTTGGGCTCCATTGAATGTCATCTGTGATGAAATACATTCTGTCGGCAAACCGACCCAGGTGCAGGGCGCCGGTAGCTGCCGAGAACACATTGGTCTTCTTTAGCCAGTCGTCCGCTGCGTCCGTGTCGGCGCACCAATCCTTGGACTGCTGTGACTTGTCGCAGCCATGAGTTTCTGGGCCGGCTGCCCGAGCACTTCGCCCGGACAAGCCCATCAAGCAGATCGCGCTGATCGAGGCCACCACTGATCTTCGTGAAGTGTCCATCCCATTTCTCCTCAGTCATTCTGATTGCAGCCGACTACGAACCAGTATTTCGGCATCCTTACCTAGCTGCCGTATGAATCTACGAGCTTGCGATGAGATTCGCTGGCATTCTCCGATGGCCACCACACCTATGCCGACATCGCCCTGGTCGCTGCTTGCCGTCGCGCCTGGGCCTGCCGCATAAAGGAAGGCGACATATCCGCCTTCTCCTCCATCGGAGCAAATCCCCCGATGCGGCATCATCATCAGCCTCATCTTTGGCTTCGTTTTCGTCGCCATCAGCCCCTTGTATCCGTACGGGATTTTCTCTCGAAACATTTCCGATAGATCATCCGCATTCATCGCTCTCCCAAGGCTAGAGGACGAATCGACCTCTTCAAACCCTTCGTCTTCGAGACCTTCCCCTATGACTTCGTAGATTTCATTAATTAGGGTGGTTAGGTTTGACGCCGCTGGCGCGCGATACCGTTTTGTGACTTCAAAACTTGTGGAGTCGAAGTACCATGGCAAGGGCAAACGCCCTAGAGATTTTTTCATCTCCGCTTCAAATTGCGTGTCCTGGTCGACGTCCAAAAGCCAGCTTCGGCCAATGACATCTGAACTTCCTTGCATATTCGAAGTGTCGCCTCCGACAAAGTAGTAGATGTACTCCAAGGCACCTGGTGCATTACCGGTTAGCGAAGGATCGATCGATGCGAACGCATGCATCACATACGACGATATCGGCGCTCCCTCCAGCGCGGCGATAAATCCGAACTCGAATTTTGAAATTCCCACCAGTAGCGTCGAGTGGACCGTCGACTGTGCTGGTCCGACATCCCCTCGATAGAGGGGACATTTTTCGGCTTCCAGCCCATAGCTCACTGCTGCCGCACTGTTTTCCGGTCCATACCTGGCCTTGAAAGATCGAAGATCGGATAGCTTTGCGGGACGCACGCAGACAAGACTGGTGGCACCTTTGGTAAGCACGGTGCAGCCGAACCCGTCCAACAGCGGTTGATCGCTCCAGTCCTGAAAGCAAAGTTGACCAAAGCCAGCCGCTCTGTCCTGCATCATTTTTTCAAGCGGAGCTCGCGGTGGCAGACAGCGCCGTCCCGGAACGCGTGTGACAGCCTTTACAGCCTCAAACGCACTGGCGACGTCGTTGCACGCATTGAGCTTGTCGAGACGGACTTGCGCGAAGACTGGAGCGCTCGCCGCTGCCAGGAGCAATCCAAGCACGCTAACGCCCTTGCTACATTCCATCGATGTCGTCATACATCACGTCCATGAAGTAGCTGGAAGCTATGCGAACGTCCGGCACATCTTCCGAGAACGGGAAGTGCAGGCCAAAGCGGAAGGCAGCTGATCGCTGCGCCGGCGTTCCGTGTGCGTCGTATGCGCGTTCTCGATAGAGGCCCGTCAACTTGATGTTGTTTTGAAATTCTCCCCAGGGACGTTGACTTAGCTTTTCTCTAAAGACTATGCCGGTGACAAAGTCCGCGCCCAATTCAATCTTCAACGGGCTTCGCGCTTGTCTTAGTGCGTCCTTTCCTCCGGCGATCTGCATCTGCATGACGTGTGCGAGCTCATGCGTTATGGGCGCCAAGTACCGATCATCTATTTCCGCCGGATAGGTAATCAGGTACCCCGGTCTGCTTCCGCTCGCTGGGTCAATGTCTGCAGCATAGAGCGCGCCTTTGCATCCGTTGAAGCGCACCGCACTCGGCTCGATCGATAAGTAGTCCATCACCTGCCTGACCTGCTCAGATCGTGACAGCTTCAGCGGATCTCCCGGATCGCAGACGACTATCGGCAGGTTGTCCGCCCCTGTAGTCATGGCTCGCAGACAGGCGTCCCTATTGCCGGCGTCGGCGCCGAAGCAAAGGACCACTAACATCGCGATCAATGTCGATCGCGCAGCAGCAGGGCGTGTACTCATGGCCCCCTCCGAGTTCGGTCAGATGCACACGCCCTGCCACGCCATTCCGCCCATCTGGCAGGGGATACCGCAAGACCGTGGCTGCGCGTATCCGCTTTTGCATCGCGGATGTGGCTGGCGAAGGCTTGGATCTACCGGTCCCCAGCAACCACATTCGCCAACGGGCGTACCGCGGCGCAACGCCCCCCTGGACATTGCCCCCCCGCCCTCGTCGGGGCGTGAATCCGTGCCCGGATCCGCCTCCCCAGACTCCAGGACGTCCTGCACATCTTGTTTGTTCATCTCGCAAAGACGCGCTATGGCTGCGACCGTCTTGCCACGGCTGGCCATCCGCTCGATGCTCGACGCACTGCATTCGGCGTATGCCGCTGGAGCAATTAGCAAGGCGCTGGCGATGACCGCGCAGCAGGCGGCCCTTAAGGCGTTCCGGGACATACCCCTTTCCTCCTTGATTAGCCCTGTCTGTGGCGGTAGCGACGTCCGTCGCCATGCTCGGCCAGTGCTTAATGTTCGGCTCAAAAGATTCTTGGAAATACTCACCTAGTTGGGTGAGGTCCCTGGCCGGGAGACTCCCGCCCATGGTTGCGCGTCGACTTTTCGGTCGACGGTTGGACCCGATGGGGTTGAGAGTTCGAGTTTTCAGGGTTGGGGGCTGGAGCTTGTTGCGCGCCGCCACCGCTACACGAACGCGGCGCTGCCGCGTTCTTCCGCCCGTCAGATCCGGCTGTACGCTCGGTCTGCCGGCTTTTTCATGTCCGGCGTCCGCACGTTCGCCGATCCTTCCCGTTAGGCCGCAGAGTCCTTCGGTCAGGCGGTCCGATCCTTTGCTCAAGACTCCAGATCTGTGGAGAAGGTATCGGCGCTCTTATGGAAGGACGCTAGGGGATTTCGGGGTTGCCGCTTTTGGTGACTGCGCGCTTCCGCGCCCGGCCACCCGAGGTCACTGTCGACCCTGTTTCACCGTTGTTGAACCATCAGCGTCGGTACGGTGCACCCAGTCAAGCACTGGGTCGACCCATGCCGCGAGCGGCATATAGAACGCGCCATGCGACTTGCCGGTGGAGATCCTGATCTCGTCGAATGACTGCGGGTGCTCCGGCTGATCCGCAAGGGGCTTGCAACTCCCCGCAAGCGTATCGCTCGCCTCATAGACCGAGAACACCTGGCCGGTAAGGCGGAGCTGCGTGGGGACAGGGCCGGCAGGACAAGCCGCCAGCAGCACAAAGCGGACCTGCGGCCGCCGCAGAAAGCTGGAAACGCGTGTTGCGATTCCACCGCCTTTGGAGAAGCCGGCAACCACTATGTTCCCGGGCGGAACGCCGCGAACAATCAGCTCTTCGACTTGAGCGACGACCACGCCAGCGTATTTGTTCATGTCGGTTTCGGGCGGGCGCTGCGCCGAAATGACTACGGCTCCACGAGAGGAGAGCGCCTCCAGTACAGCGGGGTAGTCATAGAGCCCGAAACGCGGATCGGTGGGGCGCGGGCCAGCGTTTTCTATGATTCGCCCATGCAGGTAGATCACATAGGTCTTTGCGGGCTCAGGGGATTCGGGCACGTCGGTATAGACGATGCCTGCACGAGCCGGGGCTGCGACGGCGAGCATGAGAAGAAGCCAAGCTTTCAACGAACTCTCCACGGCGGCGGACTCTTCTTACCTGGCGCCCGAAAGCGCGACTGTCGGATGTTCGAGCGCCCACCATCGCGGGTCAAGGAACCCACACTTGCTGACTTGTTCTTCCTCAGCCATTCGAGGCAATCGGAAAAAAGTCGACTCTGACCCCGTTTTTCCAAACCGGGTCTTTATCCTCCGCGATCGTGGCACTGCGCAGGCACGGCGCTCGTCGGTGCGATGACATGACTTGCGGCCCGCGCGACTGGATGTTCCGGGGCCCAGCATGGGAAGCACGCGACTGGTGCGCATTGCGCGCAACGCACAGCCGCAATGGAAACGAGCCAGGGCATGCCTCTGGCTCTTCGAACGCCCACTCATCGGAGATCCACTTGAACTATCCCGCGCGCGCGACCTTCTTCCGTGTCGCCCTCTTCTCACTGTTGCTGCTCCAGGCCCCGGTTTCGGTGCAGGCCGCTCCCGCCAGCGCGCAGACCCCGGACACCATCGACCTCGATGCGATCCTGGACAAGGCCATGCAGGGGACCGCGACGCCTGCACTCGGTGCGCTGGTTATGCGCGACGACAAGGTCGTCCAGCAATCCGTGCGCGGCGTGCGCCGCAACGATCGACCGGAGAATGTACTCGTCGATGACCTCTGGCTGATCGGCTCTACCGGCAAACCGATGACCGTTGCCATGATCGCCAGGCTCGTCGACCGCGGCGTGCTGTCCTGGGACGCACCGCTGGCGAAGATGCTTCCCGAGCTTGCCGAATCGATGCGGCCGGAATACCGGTCGGTGACGCTGGCGCAGCTGCTGTCGCATCGCTCGGGCTTGCCGGAGAACATCCGCGACCTCAAGTTCCTCGACACGTTCTTTGCCGATGTGCGCCCGCTGCCGCAGCAACGCCTCGCGTTCATCACCGCCGCGCTGAAGGATGAGCCGGTTGCCACGCCAGGCTCCGAATTCGTCTACTGCAACACCGGCTTTCTCATCGCCGCCGTCATTGCCGAGCGCACCACGGGTACGGACTTCGAGGAACTGATGCGTCGCGAAGTCTTCCAGCCGCTGGGAATGACCAGCGTTGGCTTCGGCCCGACGCCCGCGGGCCAAACGCTGGGCCACCGCGGCGGCAAGCCGGTGACCACGGCGATGAAGACCTCCGATGACGGCGTGCCGATGATGTACACGGCCGCCGGCAACCTGCATATGAGCCTGAGCGACTGGGCCCGATTCTGCCTGGATCAACTCGCCGGCAGCCAAGGTCGCGGCAAGCTGCTGACGCCTGCCTCGTACCAGCTCATGCAGACAGCTCAACCCAACAGCCCGTCCGGAATGGATTGGGGCGTGCAGCCTTCGATCGCGGGACGCCAGGGGCCCGTGCTCGTGCACGGCGGCTCCGACGGCAACTGGCTCGCCTGGGCGGTGTTGTTTCCCCAAGCCGGCACCGGCGCACTGGTCGTTGCCAATGCCACCGACGACATGGGCGGCGACAAGGCGACGAAGATCGTGTTGGGGACGTTGTTTCCGAGCTTGAGCCCGGCGATCGCCAAGTAGCGGCGGGAACGACACGGACACTGCGCCGAGATAGAGGATCAGGTTCGTTTACTGCATCAAGTAAATGGACCTGACCCCTTTATCGTTCCGGGGTCACTGTCGCGACGGCCAAGTCGAGTGGTACGGTCCGGCGGTCACGGAGGACATAGGGGGTGTCCGGAGATGACCACGCTACGCTTTTGGCTGTTGGCCGCCGCACTCTATGCGCCTATGGCGAGCGCCAACGATACGACACCGTTCCAGTGCGAACGCCTGACGATCGCGAAGACCCGAAGCTGGGTCGCGCCGATCCTTCGCGACTTCTGTGAGAAGCAGGAAGCCAGCAATGGCCAGACGATGGCCAAGCTGCTCGGCAAGCCTCGTCCTTCCACCCAGGTGTACTTGCTTCCGAATTACGGAAGCCCAGAAGCCAAGCGCGCAGGACTGGCATGCGTAGGCGGTACCGCGATGCGGAAGCTCGCCAACGGATGGGAACAACTGCGGGATCGACAGCACAACTGGGTGAGGTGCCGGGACCTTGAGGAAAGTGCGTCCTGACCCCCGTTTTCCTTACCCCCTGCTTCCCCCTTGGGTCGCCCTTGACCCGTCAACTACGCCCACACGGAGGTTCCCATGGCTTTCACCCCCCTTCCCAACAGCCACTACTACCTGGTCGCCGAACACAGCGGCAAGGTGTTGGAGGTCAAGGACGCCTCGCACGCCGACGGTGCGATCATCCAGCAGAACGCGGCCAAACCATTTGCCGAGTCGACGCACCAGCAGTTCACCTTCAACGACGGCGGCGAGCGAATCTACGTGCTGCGAGTGAAGCATTCGCAGAAGGTGATCGACATCGCCGGGGGTTCCAAGGACGACCGCATCGCCGTGCAACAGTACGGCTGGCATGGCGTGGACCATGAGCGCTTCCGCATCATCGATGCCGGCGACGGCTGCGTCTTCCTCGAGGCCGTGCACAGCGGCAAGGTGCTGGAGGTGTACGGCGAGGAGAAGGGCGACGAGAAGCCCGTGCTGCAGTACCACAACCACTACAGCGGCAAGAACAAGCACCAGCGCTTCCGCCCGGTGCTGGCCGAAGAAGGCTTCGCGCCGTCGTCGCTGCCGGGCTTCACCAGCCCCAGCCAGATCGTGCGCGACGTGACGCTCGGCATTACCGGACTGATCCCGACGGCCGGTGGCGCGATCAAGGGCGTGGTCGGAATGCTGTGGCCGGACGCCGGCCCGAGCCTGATCTGGAACCAGGTCATGCGCTACATCGAAAGCTACGTGGAGAGCCGCCTGGAGGAGGTGCGCATCACCGCGCTGCGCAACACCATCGAAGGCGCGAAGGCGAACCTGCGCACCTTCGTCGACCTCGTGCCCGGCACGGAGAAGGCCACCAAGCTGGTGTCCACCATCACCGCCCTCAACCAGGTCGACCGCCCCTTCTTCGACATCCACTCCGCCGAACGCACACTCAGCTACCTGGTCACGATCGGCACGATCAAGCTCACCCTGCTGCAGGAAGCCGCGCGTTACTACGCCGATATCGCCAAGCAGACCGACGACCCCAACAAGGCCGTGCACATGAAGGAACTGCGCGACGGCATCGCCGAATACACCCGCGCCGCCAAAGCCTTCCGCGCCGCCGCGATGAAGGCGCGCGTCGACAGGATCGGGCGCGACTTCCGAGTCATTCCGGTCGGTCGCGAGTACCACGACTTCACCCACTCGGTGACCCTGAAGGACGGCGCCGACGGCCGCGAGATGCAGATTTACAGCAACCGCAACGGCAATACCGAGGAAACCAAGAACAAGCTGTGGAACATCCGCAAGGCGCTGGTGGAGGCGCAGTTCGGGGCGCAGTTGGATGCGATCCTCGCGCCGTCGCTGCTATGGGGCGCATTCGACCCGGACAAGCCGCGGCCGACGTCGAAGACCGTGAAGGCCAACGTCGGCCCATGGGGCTCCGTGCACGATCCCATCGCCCTGGCCGACGGCAAGGGCATCGCCAGAATCGAGCTATGGGCCGACGCCCAACTGCGCGGCATCCGCATCACCAACCGCTCCGCCGAGAGGCACATGGTCGGCGCCGAGCTCGGCACGTACTGCGGTTCGCTGGATCTGGCCGCAGACGAGTACATCGTTGGGGTGTACGGCAGCGCTTACTACTACGTGCATTCGCTGTTCGTGGAGACCAACTTCGGGCGGCGGCTGGGTGGGGGGAATTTCCATCAGGCTTATCGGTTTCAGGCCGATTTGCCGCCTGAACTTTCCGCGCGCTTGGTCGATATCACGGCGTCGGGTGGGCCGAAGAACGTGGATAGCATTCGGCTTGATTGGGAGTACGCGTTGCAGGGGGAGTATCCGGTGCTGCTGACCGAGGCGGTTGATGAAGGTGATGAAGCCGAACGTCTGGCGGATGAGCTCCAGTGAGTCAGCTCCCCGTGTCGCTGCGCACCAGTTGCTCGGGGTGACCGAATAGTGAAAAGGGGCCAGAGGGAATTGACGCTTCAAGCGCAAATTCACTCTGGCCCCATTCTCCCGAAGGACGCTGCGGGATCCCGGGATTGCCGCTTTGGGCGACCGCGAATAAATGAACCTGACCCCTTTATCCCGAGCTTGAGCCCGGCGATCACCAAGTAGCGGCGCGAACTAAGAAAGGGGTCAGGTTCGAGCATGAACCTGACCCCCTGCCATGGCTGGCTTACGCAGCGCGCTGGTTGCAGTAGGTCACCACGTCGACTGAAGTGCCTGAAGCGAGTGCGCTTTGGACCTGGGCCTGGCTCATGCCGTATTGCAGTTGAGCGTTATTCGCCTGGACGTTGAGCACCAGCGTACCGGCCTGGCCATACGCCAGCTGCCACTCGTGAAGCGCCTGGGCCAGATCCTGCTGCACCTTGGTGAAGGAAGCGGACGACGCATCCTGCGTCGCATGCTGCACATCTGCAATCGCAGCGTTGACCTCCGTCTCCAGCGTCTGCCACTCCTGGAGGATGGCCAGAAGCGTGGGCCCAAGGGCCTGCGTGGCTTGCGCGAACTGCGTGTACTGCTGCGCCAGAATCTGCAGGGTGGCCACATCAGCCGTCAGGCCGGTAATGGCCGACTGGTCCGCAGCGATCTTGTCCTTGTCGGCCTTGATCTGGATCGCATCCAGCGCGATGTAGGTGGTAGCCACGGCGACGGCCGGCCCCAGTACGATCCAGGTGAGCGCTCCAATCGGCCAGGCGGCGATTGTGGCGATGGTGCCCAGTGTGATCGCGGCACCATCGGCAATGCCCAAGCCGATGATGGCAGCGGTAAGCGAGCTGATATCGCTTTCCAGCTTGGCGATGTCCGCCTTGAGCGTATTGATCTTGGTCATGTCCGCTTGCGCCGCTTGCGCGGAGCTGTCTGCGATCGACTGCAGATTGGAAGCCAGACTGGGCATGGTGTTGTTGAAGTTCTGGATCGCGGAAACCGCGCCAGCAATGAACGTCACCACCAGATTGAGGGTACGCGATACGGTCGCAAGATCCGTGTTGAGCGCGCCGAGCGCGATCTGATTCTGCGGATTCTGTACCAGCAGGGTCGCCTGCGCCTGCGCATCCTGCAACGCAGCCGTGATGGTGGGGTTATAGCCCTGGACGTCCTGAGGCACGGTAAGCAGCCGTGCCATCACCGTATTGGTCCAGCTGAGGGCCACCGTCTTGCCCTGCGTGTAAGCGGTGACGAACTGATCCCAATCAGGAGGATTCTGATTCAAGGTCGGGAGATTGGACGAGAAGATACTCGTCATCAGCTGCGTCACCGTGGCTACGTTCTGCTGATACTGGTTGGTGGTAGCCACCAATGTCGGCTTGCTGAAGCGGATGACGTGGGAAAGGGTCTTGCTGCCGGAACGAGCACTGCCTGCGTTGGAACGTACCATGATGATGAGCTCCTTCTCTGCGTGTGGTTGATGGTCTTAAAAAGCGTGCATCACTTGCGACACGAGGCCACGACATGGCCTTCCTCTGGGATCCTTCCAAGGTCGCGCGAGCATACGTGTCGCTGGGCACGGCCCAGATCAGGCCGTACAACAACAAGTTATGGATTTCGCCCCCTGCAGACGGACCCCCAAGCGATCATCCACATTGCATGTGTGCAGCACTTGTGAAGGAGTCGGCCGGATCTCGCCAGAGTCAAGCCGCATCGTTGACGGAGTTGCCCGGGTCCTACCACCAAGTGACAGAAAGATGACGCGTCGGCTCACCAAGTACTGCGCGTGCAAAGACACGCGGCTTGATTGCCTCCGTCCCCTATGACTCCTTTGCCGCGCCCTCACGGCGCTCCGCGCCACACTGATCGCTCCCGTTCCGTCCGTGGGAAGCGTCCATGAGTCACTTCGACAGCCGCTCCGCCATCCGCCCGCCACCGGATGCGCCGATGGTGGACATCGCCGACTACGTCGTCGATTACCGGATCGACTCGCAGGAGGCCTTCGACACCGCCCGCTACATGCTGCTGGATTCGCTGGCCTGCGCTGCGCTGGCGATGGACCACGCGCAGTGCGTGCAGCACCTGGGTCCGCTGGTGCCGGGTGCGGAGCTGAAGGGCGGCGCGCGCGTGCCGTTCACCGCGTTTGAGCTCGATCCGGCGCAGGCCGCCTACAACATCGGCGTGCAGATCCGCTGGCTCGACTTCAACGACACCTGGCTCGCCGCGGAGTGGGGGCATCCGTCGGACAACCTCGGCGCCCTGCTCGCGGTCGCCGACTACCTGGGCCGCAAGGCCGAGCGCGAAGGCGGTCAAGCGCTGACCGTGAAAGACGTGCTGGGCCATGCGATCAAGGCGCACGAGATCCAGGGCTGTTACGCGCTGAAGAATTCGTTCAACCGCGTCGGCCTCGACCACGTGATCCTCGTGCGCTTGGCGTCGAGCGCCGTCGCCACGCGCATGCTCGGTGGCGGCAAGGACGAGGTGATCGCCGCCGTGTCGCACAGCTGGATCGACAACGGCGTGTTGCGCACCTACCGGCACGCGCCCAACACCGGTCCGCGCAAGAGCTGGGCCGCGGGCGACGCCTGCCGCCGCGCCGTCATCCACGCGCTCAACGCCATGAAGGGTGTTGTCGGTTATCCCAGCGCGCTGAGCGTACCGACCTGGGGCTTCTACGATGTCGCCTTCGAAGGCAAACCGTTCGAGTTCGAGCGGCCGTTCGGCAGCTACGTGATGGAGAACACCCTGTTCAAGATCAGCTTCCCGGCCGAGTTCCATGCGCAGACCGCGGTGGAGTGCGCGATGCGGCTGCACGCGCAGGTCAAGGACCGGCTCGACCGGATCGAGCGCATCGAACTGGAAACCCAGCAAGCCGGCGTGCGCATCATCGACAAGACCGGCCCGCTCGCGAACTACGCCGATCGCGACCACTGCCTGCAGTACATGGTGGCCGTGCCCTTGATCTTCGGCCGCCTCACCGCCGACGACTACGCCGACGCGGTGGCCAGCGATCCGCGCATCGACGCGCTGCGCGCGAAGATGGTGGTGCGCGAGAACCCGCAGTTCACCGCCGATTACTTCGATCCCGACAAGCGCTACATCGGCAATGCGGTGCAGGTGTTCTTCACCGACGGCACCGCGACCGAGCGGGTCGCGGTCGACTACCCGATCGGACACCGCAAGCGCCGCGTCGAGGGCATCCCGGTACTGATGGCCAAGTTCGAACCGGCCATGCGCGCCCGCTTGCCGGCGGCCCACGTCGATCGGCTGCTGGCCCTGGCGGCCGAGCCCGCGGAGTTGGAGTCGTTGCCGATCACGCGGTACATGGACCTGCTCGCCAACGCCTGAGACTTGTGCGTTTTAACGCAGTGTCCAGAGTGGACTTTTCTTCACGATGCCATCCAGGCGAGTGGAGAAAGTCGGCTCTGACCCTTGTTTTGAATAAATGAACCTGACCCCTTTATCGGCGTTATCGCCGATCTTGCCGTTTCGCCAGTCCTGTGACCAAAGACACTCGTTACCCGGGTCAGCGGCCGCGACGATGCTTGCAGTTTCCCATTGAAAGGACTCACTCATGACGCCCTTCCTTCGCTCGACCTGTTTGAGCATCGCTTTGTTGTGCGGCGCGAGCTTCTTCGCAGTCAGTGCTCATACCAGGCCGTCTGCGGAACAGAATCTGCTAGATCTGGGCAAGCAACTGATCGAAGCGCAGCGCACCTTTGACCAGGCGGCGTTGGAGTCGATGCTGGCTCCGGGCTATCTGGAGATCTCACCTGTCGGCGATGTGGATACACGCACTCAAGTCATCGGCTTCTACAGTCCTGAAGCGAAGGCCGGGATGGCCGCAAGCGGCAAGGCGCCGCCGATGATCGAGCTCAGCGAGCCGGTGGTGCGAATTCTGGGGGACGATGCGACGGTGATCGCGCGCGAAACCCTGATTGTTCCAGGCAACGACCCGACGCGAACCGTCGCGATGCGCGTCCTGCTTCATTTCCATCGGACCAATGGCCGGTGGCTGCTGCAGACCTCGCAGTACACGTCATTGCGAAAGGCGGCTACGCCGAAGTAGCCCAGCGTTGCCCCTCGCGAAACAGGGCCTGGATGCCCTGCTCGGCGGCCACTTTGAAGTTCGGGGCGGCAAACCTACGGTGTGTCGTGCCCACTGCGAGGGATGGTGTTGTCGAAGGCATTGCATTGCATGACCGGGCTATCAAAGCCCACGATTAGGTTGTCAAAGACCGGGCCCAACTCCTCCGACCCGCACTGGATGCCGATCGTGCTGAATCCTCCGGGGAAGTGACCCGGATTGGCATTCAAGTGGTTTCCGCTCACCTGCAGGGATGCGCCGCTTTCAGAGACCCTGATGCCCACGCGAGCCACATCGCGAACGCGGTTGCCGCTGACACTGCCAGCGGTGTTGAGGTAGACCAAAATGCCGGTTCCGACTGAGCCGATGACCGTGTTGTCGATGATGTCGATGAAGCCGATCATGACCATGGCAATCTGCCCGCCGTTGTCGCGCAGGATATTGCTTCGCACTACGGACTTCTCGCCGCCGATCACCTGTAGGCCATACCCGATGTTTAGATCGAACTGGTTGTCCTCGACCAGATGGCCGCCTCCGGTACTCAGGAAGTTGGCGGACAGGTCCACGCCAGCCCCGAAGCCGCGAACCTTGCACTGGCGTACCGTGATGTGCCGGCGGTCTTCGGAGAAGATCGCTCCCGCGCGAGAGTCGGGGCCCGCCGCCAATCCGTCGATTGTGAAATGGTTGCAATCGATCGTGACGTTGTCACTGTTGATGACAATCGCACGGCCGCTGGTGATGGCAGTGGCGAGGTCGCGCCGAAGGCACCAGGTGCCCGGTGTAGAGATGGTCGTCGGCAACGTATCGATGAAGCCGGTGCAGTGGTCGAAGCTGCGGGCGGCACGCGCCGGACTCTGGGCGAAAGACGCCGATGCCAGGATGGCGCTGGTCGCCAGTATCAAGCCAATGGCGATGTAGCGAGCTGTTTTCATGATCCCGCTCCCGGCAGGCGACTTGCCGATAGGCACGCCGCGTTATTGGATTGGTCCGTAGCGTCGCTCGGAAACAAGCAGCCGACTTCGTCATCATCGCCGAGCGTGGTAATCGACGAGAGAAATCGGCGTGACACCGATGTGAGTTCAAGCCGCGGCTCCCCGAGGGGGAACACACGTTTGGCCCATTATTCTGCGTCGCGATGATCAAATAGAGTCAGGTCTAACCCTTACGGGGGATCAATTGCTCTGCCCCGCTCCTAGCCACAGCCTACAAGGCCTTGGCGATAGTGACGTTTGTGATTTTTCCCCGGAATTTTCCAGTGTCAGAACAAGGGTCAGATCCATTTGCCGCGTCGAGTAAATGAACCTGACCCCTTTATCGCGCGCCATTGAAGGCAAGATCCGGGCGCACGTGGTGGGGGCCCAGCGAACGGACTGATGGCGGTCTCTGAACCTGACGCCTATTTGCGATTGCGTCCGCGCTTGTCCGCCATGTGTCCGCGCGGACGTCCGACGCCCCTCCCTACACGGACCGCTTCACCGCGCGAGCCTGCTACGACGCGGAATCGAGAATTGGCACGATGCTTGCTCACACGTTACGCGATGCGTCTCTATCGACGGCGCGGATTTGGAGCAACACATGGGCAAGCGAACAGACAGACGCGACTTCCTGAAAACCTCGGCCGCACTCGCGGCCGGGTTCGTTCTGACACCTATCGCAGGAGCGGCCTCGAAACGCGTCGAACCATCGATTCGTTACCGCGACGCCATCATCATCGACGGCAATCTGGTGCCGCCGTTCGACGACACCGCCCCCCTCGATCGCTCCACGGCGCTCGCGGTGAAGTCGTCGGGGCTGACCGCTCTGAAGGCAACGCTGGGTGGCAGCAATGGCGACTTCGCCCAGGCGAGTGCCGACATCGATGCTTACGAAGCCGGCATCCGCCTCAACCCCGACGTGTATCTCAAGATCGAACAGGTGTCCGACCTTCTGCGCGCCAAGCGCGACGGCAAGGTAGGCATCATCTTTTCGTTTGAAGGCGTCGACATGCTGGAGGCGAAGCTCGAACGCATCGATCACTTTCGCGCGCGTGGCGTACGCGTGATGCAGTTGTCGTACAACCGATCGTCTGCGTTCGCATCCGGGGTGCTGAGCCCTCAGCCGGCTTCGGGTCTGACCCCGCTCGGACGTGAAGCCGTGCAACGAATGAACACCGCAGGCGTAACCCTGGACCTCAGCCACTGCGATGAGGGTTCGACGCTGACGGCGCTCGCCGTGTCCAGCAAACCCGGATTGATCACGCATGCCGGTTGCGCTGCAGTGCATGCACATCCTCGCAACAAGAGCGACACCGTGTTGCGTGCCGTGGCGGCCAAGGGCGGCATGGTCGGCATCTACGACCTGGGCTTCCTGACCCGATCCCCGCGACAACCGACGCTCGATGACTATCTGCGCCATATGCGCCATGCCTTGAACACCTGTGGCGAGGACCACGTAGGGATCGGCAGCGATGCGCTGCTGATGACGTTCGACACATCACCGGAGAGCATCGCCCAGTGGGACAAGGACATTGCTGCGCGTAAAGCCAGCGGCGTCGCGGCACCGGGCGAAGGCCCACCGCCGTTCGTGGTCGGACTCAACCGTCCCGACCGCAGCTTGCTCATCGCCGATGCGCTGGCGCGCCGCGGCTACAGGGCGCGGACCGTCGAGAAAGTGCTTGGTCTCAACTTCCAGCGGGTATTCGCCGACACATGGACGAGCGCCGAAAGCGCATAGGGACGGTAAGCGAATAGCAAGGCACAGGATCGAAAATGTTCCAGGTTGATTTTCAGGACCCTATGAGAATGGCCCTGGAACCTTTTTCGATTGCCGCGAAGCCGCACGCATGGCGGTGTTCGAGTATGTCGAGCTGTTCTACAACCGCATCCGCATGCACTCGGCACTGGGCTACCAGTCACCGGCCCGTGCGGAGCAGGAGTATCAATCGGTCAGGGCTGTATCCTGACTACTCGTCTGTGGAAAGCGGGGCAGTCCACTCTGACCCTGCTTTCGACAACCGATTTCGACCCAAAGCGGCCATCGCGATGCCAATAGATTTGGCACTAGAGCTACGCCCTTACTTCTCAAACGCGTACTTCGCACGGTCGCGCCGATCCTCGTCATCGGTATCTCCCGTGTGCAACGTGTGTTCAAGCAGACGTTGCTTGAGCGACGCAGGAACGAGTGCCCTGTCCTGTGGATGGCGCTTGGAGAAATACCATCCAGCGAAGTACCGAGCCGCGCCTTCCAGCAATGCATCGCTCGCATCGGGCGCCTGCGCAGCCGCGATTATGCGATCGGTGGGGTAGTCCAACAGCAATTGTTCGGCAATCTCCTCGTAACCAGGAAAGCCCGACCAGCGCCCGCTTCCGGAACCAAACCAGACGAGCAGCGTCTGGATTGCCGCATCGCGATCGGGATTTGCAGACGTGAACGCAGCGCGGAGATCCTCCATTGGCTTGCCAAATGGCAGCATCCCCTGCTGGAAATTGGCGTCCGCATCCCAGAACGGCTCGATGGACGAGGGCATCGCAGCGAGGAAGCGCTTCCGGCCGGCTGCATTGCGGGCATTCTCGGCCTCCTGGCTCTTCTCCATGTCCTCCAGGGAGTGCGAGAGCGGAAGCTGCAGGCTCGCCATCAGGTCGTTGAGCACCTTGGGGGAGCCCGCAGCCCCGGCGCCACCGAGCATCTTGCCGTCCCGAAACACTTCCACCTGTTGGCAGGAGTAGCAGAGGAGGACGTCGTACGCGTGTCCCTTGAACTGGATTCGGAGTGCGTGCCTTGGGTCGAAGCATGCCGCCATGGCCCCGTCCCATCCGGCGATCGCCGAATCAAACGCGTCGACAGCGATCGACCTCTGCGCGTCGCTCAAATCGGATTGCCCAAGGATTTCGTACCCCTGCAGTCGCGCGACTTTCTTGTCGGGATCGTCCCACGGTTCCAGGGAATAAATAACGGCATGCCCAGTGGAATGAAGCGCCTGTGCTGCTTCTGCGGGAAGTGCGTTTGGACGATCCGACGCGACAGCGGTGCTCGATGCGAGCATCCATGAGATCAACAGGAATATCTTCACCGGCACTCTCAAACATTCGATGGGCCGCTCAGGATAATCAATCCTGTGGTGTCGGATATTTCGTCGTTGACTAATGCTCCCTTCTTGCCGACAGCCGTAGGAAAAGTCCTACCCCACCCCGCGGCATTCCCCGACAGACGCCTGCGTAGTTCTCCGTAAACCTGTATTGCCCACTTCGTACGGGCCTGGAAACAGGGGTCAGAGTCGACTTTTGTCGCGATGCGATCTGGGCTAGCGGAGAGGGGGCCGCACGTCAGTTCGGATAGGGTTGTGCTCCCGTCAGAGCTTGGCCCGTGCCGGTGCGCCGGCAATGAGCCGTATCGCCGCATCGCGCTCGGCGCTCCGCTCCAGCGGTATTCCGGTGAACGACGCCTTGGCCTCGACGCGAAGCAGACGCGCGGCAGCCTGGTCGCCGAGCATGTCGTAGACGCCCGCAAGGCCGGTCGAGGCGCGCACGATAAGTGCAGCCGCATTCGGTTCGGTCGCCCTGGCCGCCGCTAGGGCGCGTTCGAACTGCGACTTCGCGTCGCTGTTGCGACCAAGACTCTGCAGAATTTCGCCTAACAGGAGGCGCGCCCGAATGGCCTTGTCGGAACCAAGGTCCGACAGTGCGTCATATGCCATGACGGCCTCTCCCGCGCATGCGGCCGCTCGCTCACGATTCCCTCGTGCAGCCATCAGCCCGGCCTCGACCGTTAACGCGAATGCGACGTCCGGATGAGCATCGCGATGCCGACGTCGCGCTTCCATAAGTGCCTCGTCGGCAAGCGCCCCGGCTTCGTCGAAACGACCGCGCGCGACGAGGACTTCGGCGAGGCTCGCGAGGTCATAGCTGCGGCCGTTGTCACCATAGTCCTCGCCCAGCAAGTGTTTCTTACGTTCGATTGCGTCGCGCAGCCCGGCTTCCGCTTTGGCGTACGCCCCCTGCCTAAAATTGATGCGCGCCAAATTGCCAATAGTCACCGCCTCGCTGACCGCCGCCGGCGCGAGTGCCCGGTTGACCGCGATCGACTTCGTGTAAAAGACGCCCGCTTCGCCAAGTTTGCCTTCGAGCGCAAGCACATTCGCCAGATCGTTGAGGTGCCAGGCGACACGCGGGTGCGGACGCGTGTACGCACGCGAATCGATATGGATTGCGGCGCGCATAAGCCGTTCACCCTCGCCGTAGCGACCGACTCGAACTAGTGCCCTCGTTAGAAGCGCCATCGCCTCGGCGACTTCGGCATGCTGCGCACCGAGCTGGCTGCGCTTGCGCGCGAGAGCTTCGCGCAACAGCGGCTCGGCGCGGTCGGCGTGGCCCGCATCCAGGAAGATCCAACCGAGATTCGTCACGGTCTCGGTCAGTGCACTGCTGTCGCTGGGCAGAACGCGGCGTCCGAGCGAGAGTGCGTTCTTGCCGACATCGATCGCCTTGGTCGAGTCGCCGATGCGCTCCTCTAGACCAGCGAGCCAGGCGAGCGCCTGCACTTCTTCCCGAGATTCTCGATTAGGGCCCGCCTCGAATGCCGCGATCGCATCCTGCAGGCGTGACCTCGCATCGCGAACGCGGCCAAGCTCGTCGGCTTCCTTCGCGATCAGATACTCGATGTATAGGGAACGCCGATCGGCCGCGCCGAACTGAGCCTTGGCGAGTGCGGCAGCCTCTTCGAGAGGCTGCTGCGCACGGTCAGGATGACCACTGCGGCGTTCGAGATCACCGATCAGCGCAAGAATCTCGACGCGCAGCGCCGGCTGCATCGCGAAATCGCGATTGGCCCGATCGCGACCGCGCGCAAGCAGTTCTTGTGCGGTTTCGCTCGTCTCGACTCCTGGGGACGCGCTGTCGAACAGGCCTTCGAGGAACGATTTGACCGCATCCGCACGCTGTGTCTCTGCTAACGCTACGAGCGCCTGCGCGCGCGCATTCTGCGCGGCGCGACGCGCGAGACGCGATTGATGCAAGCTGACGGTCGTCGCCCCGCCGAGGGTTGCAGCGATCAGTACGCCGGCTGCGACTGCAAAGGCGTGTCGTTTTGCAAACATGAGGGCGCGATACGCGAATGTGTTCGCGCGGGCGCACACTGGCTTACCTTCGAGGTGGCGTTCGACATCGTCGCGCAGCGCGGCGACGGTCGCATAGCGATGACTGGGATCAACCTGCGTCGCCTGATGCACGATCGCATGCAGATCGGTGCCGAGTTTGCGCCGCAGCGTCGCGTCGTCGAACACCGCCGCATAGCCACTGGAATGGTCGGACGCGCCCGCATCGATTGCTCGATCGCGGGTCCGGAGCGGTCGCAGGCCGGTGAGCTGCTCAGCCAGCAGGAGGCCGAGTGCATAGACGTCGATCGCGGTGGTAGCGGTGCCGCCGGCGAGCTGCTCGGGTGCGGCGTAGGTGCGCGTCAGGTACCGCGCCTCGGTGCGGGTCTGTTCGCCTTCATCGTCCAGCAGCTTGGCGATGCCGAAATCGACGAGTTTGACGCAACCATCGTCGCTGACGAGCACGTTGCTCGGCTTCAAGTCGCGATGCACGATCAGGTTGCGGTGCGCGTGTTCGACTGCCTTGCAGACGTCGACAAACAACGCGAGACGGTCGCGTCTTTCGAGGGCGTGTTTCTCGCAATGCGCAACGAGGTCGTTGCCGGCAACGAATTCCAGCGCGAAAAACGGCGTACCCGTTGGCGTGAATCCCGCATCGAGCAACTGGGCGATGTGCGGGTGCTGCAGACGAGCGAGGATGTGCTGCTCGCGCAGGAAACGCCGGCGCTCATCGGGAGCGTGCACGTTGATGCGCAACAGCTTGAGTGCGACGGTTTGCGAACCGCCAGGTAACTCGCGCTCCGCTTCAAATACGCTGGCCATGCCGCCGGCGCCGACGAAGCGCCGTATGTGATAGCCGGAAATGGTTGGCGACGTATCAGACAGATCGTCAGCGAGCGTCGGCAGCCAGCCTGCGACACCTCGTTCGAGCATCTCTATGCTGGGCGCATTGTCGAGTGCGCGCGCAACGAGCGTGCGTAGCGTCGCGTCCTCGCAGTGCCTGCACAACCATTCGGTCTGTTCGGCGACAGGCACGTCGAACAGGCGGTCGAGCAGCGGTTCGATCTCATGCCAACGTTCGGCGAACTCGACCATCATCGGCGGCGCGCAAGGTCATCGATCGCAAGTGTCGGCCTCACGTCACGCTCCTTGCGTCAGGCAGGCAGACAGGAAAGTGCGCGCCTTCAGCCAGTCGCGTTCGACGGTACGCGTGGTGACGCCGGTGGCCTCGGCGATCTCCCCGTTCGAGAGGCCGGCGAACAACCGCAACTCGACGACACGTACAAGCCGCTGATCCAAGGCAGCGAGTCGCTGCAGAGCCTCGTCGATCGCTAGCACATCGATGACTTCCGCCCTCTCCGCCTCCGTCATCTCCGGCACCTGACGTTTCTGTGCGTTCTTTCGTCGCGCGTGATCGACAAGGACATGGCGCATTACGCGGCTCATGTACGCATACAGATGCGCGCGATCGGCGAACGTGACGCCGTTGTTCTGTCGGGCCAGCGTCAGATAGGCCTCGTGGACCAGCGCCGTCGTTTCGAGCGTATGCGCGCCTTCGTGCGCCCGCTGGCGGTGCGCGAGCTGGCGCAACGATGCATAGACCATGGGAATCAGCCTCTCCATCGCTGCGGAGTCGCCGCTCGCGGCACGCTTGAGGACTTCAGTGATATCGGATGCGGAGCTCATTGTCGCGAGATTCTAGCAACCGGCCCGGCGCTTCCGGCCGGCAGCGTGTCGGTCCCGAGGGCGTCTTTGCGCTTTAAGGAGGGATGGTGAAGTTCCGGACGGTCACGACCCGTCGGAGTGCCATCGCTACTTCTTTCAACCAAGGATTGAGTTATGTCAGACCATCGAACTTCGCGTCGCCGGCTTGCACAGGCAGCGACCCTCTTTACCCTGGTACTCGCCGGGTCTGTCGGCGCGGCCTCTCCCGAAGCAGGAACCAGCACGGATACCGCCGCACACTACACTTATAAGACGATTGACTATCCCGGCGCGTCGGTCACGATCTTCTGGGGAATCAACGATCTGGGCGAAATGGCCGGTCAATACACCCTGAGCGGTCAACCGGCGCACGCCATGGTTTATAGCGACGGCCGTTTCGAGTCGCCCGACCCGGAAGGCTTGTTCGGCGACAACTTCAGCGCCGCTGGCGGCCCCACCAACAACGGCACGGTCTTCGGCGGCTACGCCGATGCATCGAAGCAGCAACACGGCTTCGTGATCCGGCGGGGCCAGGTCGAGACGGTCGATTTTCCCGGACGTCTCAATTCAAACGTGGATGGCGTCAATACGCGCGGTGACATTGCCGGCGTGTATTGGGACGCCGACGGCATCTATCACGGCGTGTTGCGCCATCACGGGCACGATACGCCGATCGACGTCCCCGGCGCACGCGACACGTATCCGCTGGGCATCAGTGCCAATGGCGAGATCGTCGGCTATTGGGACACCAAGCCCGGCGAGACGCACGGCTTCCATCGCAGCGCGAGCGGACAGTTTTCGTCGATCGATGTGCCGACCGCCAAGTCCGGCGGAACAGTCGCATTCGGCATCAACGATGTTGGTCAGGTCACCGGCTACTACGTTGACACTTCCGGGCTCATTCACGGCTTCATCAAGACGCGCGGAAATTTCCAGAATCTCGATGTACCCGGTGCGAGGGCGACGATTGCAACCGCCGTGAACAATTTGGGCGAAGTCGCCGGTCAATACTTTGATGCGACCGGCAAACGGCACGGCTTCGTGGCGACACCGCGGTGATAGTGCGATAGCACCAACCAGGCAAGGGCTTCGCCCCGTGGCGGAGCCTTTGCCTATTCAACAGCGCAGCCGGTCAGCACTTGGTCCGCTGCGGCCTGGCGATGCCAGGCACCGCTGTCGGATGTCCTCGGCCATCGCCCAAGACGCATAGGCGCGAGGGTCAGATGTCCCACGCCCCTAGGGCGCGGAGCTGGCACCACTTGATGATCCAGGCCTTATGGCCCGAGGGTGTGTGCCGGGCATTTTCATGTCCGGCGTTTGCACGTTGCCGATCCTTCCCGAATGAGGCGATGGCCTTCGCTAAAGACGGCGAGTCCTTCCGGAAGGATGTTTCTGCCTTCGGCCAGGGCTCGCGAGCCTTGGCGTCGAGGCTTTGCGCCTCAAGGCCAGGACTCGGAATCCTTCTCGCAGCGGCGTTTGGCTTTCCGGAAGGCCGCGGAGTCCTTCGGACAGGCGGTCCGATCCTTCGCTCAAGACTCTAGATCTATAGCGAAGGCGTCGGCGCGCTTACGGCAGGACGCCAGCGGTTTCCGGGGTTGCTGGTTTTGCTGATTACGCGCCTTCCGCGCCCGGTCCACCCCGGGTCACTGTCGCGGCGGCCAAGTCGAGTGATACGGTCCGGCGGTCACGGAGGACATAGGGGGTGTCCGGAGATGACCACGCTACGCTTTTGGCTGCTGGCCGCCGCGCTCTATGCGCCTTTGGCGAGCGCCAACGATACGACGCCGTTCCAGTGCGAACGCCTGACGATCGCGAAGACCCGAAGCTGGGTCGCGCCGATCCTTCGCGACTTCTGTGAGAAGCAGGAAGCCAGCAATGGCCAGACGATGGCCAAGCTGCTCGGCAAGCCTCGTCCTTCCACCCAGGTGTACTTGCTTCCGAATTACGGAAGCCCAGAAGCCAAGCGCGCAGGACTGGCATGCGTAGGCGGTACCGCGATGCGAAGGCTCGCCAATGGATGGGAACAACTACGAGATCGACAGCAAAACTGGGTGAGGTGTCGGGACCTTGAGGAAAATGCACCCTGACTCCGTTTTGCGCGCGACATTTGGATCGGGATGGGATGGGGTGGGATGCGAGTGACGATCCGACGCACGCTTACATCGCTCGCCTGCTCGATCGAAATGCACTCTGACCGCACTCGCTTTGTACATGCCGGCGATGGAGCACGCGCCTCGGCCGGCCCCCCTGCCGCAACACGGATATCTGACGAAAGATCACTAAGGAGACGGTACGCATGGGGACAATTCTTTCGGCGCCAATGACATCGGCGCTGCAGGCGGTGAATCGGGACGAGCCGGATTGGGACGCGATCATCGATCAAGCCGGTCCGGGCGGACCGCTCGAGCGCTGGGTCCGACCGGGCCCGTACTGGCAGGTCGTGACCGGAATGCACGTGAACCTGGCCGACGTGATTCGTCACGCGGGTGAGGCCGCCAGCGCGAGCTCAAGTCACTTCCGCCTACTGGTTTTCGCCGACACCGTCGACGCACGGCACGACACCTCCGCATCCATCGACATCAAGTGGCTCGACGGCGTCGTGGTCATCGGCCGCCGCCTGCAGACCAACGCAACGCTGCACTACAAGATGAGAGGCGGCTTCGCCGAGGTGCTCGGCTTCTATATGCGGCAGATCGACCAGCCCGCCTGCCGGCCGCAACTGACGCGCCGATCGGAGTGGGAAGATCGCGATGGCAGCATGCGTTCGGATACGCAGACCCGCGATCTTCCGGATCCACTGACCCCGCAGGTGCTGGGAGCTGCGAACGAGAACATCGGTCTGTACGATCTCAAACAGGTGTTCGAGACGCTGCCGATCGACTTCTCGCTGATGCCGATGCAGGTCTGCCTGCGACTGCTGGAACGCATGCTGTTCACCGCGCAGTGGCTGGGCGCGCAGGGCAAGGGCGAGCGAGCGCTCGAACTGCTCGCGCGTCTGCAGGAGCTGCTCAAATTGCGGCCCGCCGAGCCCGCGTGGCAGGCGCTGGCACTGTCCTGTTCGAACCTGCAGGAATTGCTGCAGCCGGTGCGCTTCGATCCGGACCAGGTGCCATATCTGAGCGCGTCGTTCTATGGCGATGTGGCGCGTGACCACCTCCCCGCCTTGCAGACTTACGCGGGCAGCTATGCACGTCTCGCCGACCGCAACGTCGAACTCGGCGCACGCAAGGAAGCGGCGCGGCGCGTGCTCGGCGAGAAGGACGACGCCGGTGCGTTCCAGAAGCTGGTCGCCACCCAGCTCGCGGAGAACCTGCGGCTGGCGACCACCAACGTCAAACGCGCGCAGGACGCGATCGAGCCGCAGAACAAAAACGTGCGCCGCGCCGAAACTGCCTTCAAGGCCGGTCTGGACGCATGGCGCGAAGCCAAGGAACGCGAAGCGGCCTGGGCGATCGCCGGCGCGGTGTTCTCGTTCGTGTCCGGCGTGGGCTCGATGTTCGGCGGCAATGGCGCCGGCGCGGCCGATGCGGCCAAAGCGGCGGCGGACGTGGCGAGCACGGCGGCCAAGCTCGCCGAGATCATGAAGAAGCTGGTCAAAGTCGGCCAGGCCATCGAGAAGATCGTCAAGATGTGCCTGGCCATCGTGGCCGCTGCCGACAAGATTGCCGATGCGGGCAAGTTCGCCAACGACCTGTCCGCGATCAGCCGCGAATCGATGTCCGACGACGCCAAGGGCGCGCCGTCGGCCGGCGCGTATTGGGACCAGCTGTGGGTCGAAGTGGAGACGCAGCTTGCCCCCGCGATCAAGGAAGGCGTCGGCGGCGCGGAGGAGTACCTGAAGGAACTCAAGATCCTGGTGATCTACGGCCGCGCCCTGACCACCGCGCAGGCGGCGCTGCCACCGCTGATCCAGGAGATCGCGCGCAGCAAGCTCCAGACAGAGATCGCCGCGCGCCAGCACGACGCGGTTTTGCGTGAAATCGACGGAATGAAGAAGGACGAGCTGTTGTCCGCCCACGCCATGATGCTGCTGTGGGGCAACTATCGCGCGGTGCAGCGCTCGTTGCTGGTCGTGTTGAGTCAGTTCGACGCCGCCTGGCGCTACTGGGCCCTGGACGACGTCGCCGCCCGCGACAACTACCGCGGCATCGCCGACCTGGCCGAGGACCTCAAAGCCGTCGGCGATCTGCGCAAGATGCAGGCACGCGCACTGGAAAGCTTCAAGCCCGCGCCGCAAGAGTTCCGCCGCACGACGCAAGCGCTCTCGACCACGCAACGCGACGCGCTGCTCGACGGCCAGCGCATCGGCCTGCGCCTGACGCCCGAGCACAGCCCGCTGTCGGGCTGGGGCCTGGCCAGCCGCGTGCGCGTATCGGAGATCCACGTCTGGGTGGAATGGGCGCCGGGCAAGCGGCCCAGTCGCGGCGCGATCGAGTTCACCGTGCGCAGCAGCGGTGCGTACGACGACCGGCGCCTCGTGGGCAGGACACCCAAGTCCTTCCACTTCCATGGCGCGCCGGTGGACCTGACCTTCCGCTACGACCTCGCCGCCACGCCGGCGGACCAGCCGGACACGGTGCGCGTACGCGCGGCCATCGCCGAAGATTTCCGCACGTCGTACAGCGAACCCACGCTCTACACCGACTGGATCGTATCGACCCCGAAGGTGAGCGCAGGCGACGCCGACACCGTGGATATCGTCAAGCTGAAGGCGGATATCACCGGCATCCGCGTGGAGTTCTCGGGAACGTACATCAAGGATCCGGATCGGGTGGTGTGAAGCAGCAACCGGGCAGAGTGTCATTTTCAGAATGGCACTCTGACCCCGTTTTTCGACCCCGTTTTTCGCGGAAGGATTCGTATGGAAAAGGTTCTTGCTATTGGCGGTTCCGGCTACCTGATTCCCGCCGTCCTATTCATTTTGGTGCTGTACGTCATCCGCGGGTTGTTTGGCTTGCATGGCCGCCGCAGCCAGCATCGCAAGGAGTTTTTGGAGCTATGGGACGCCACGAGGAGCCAAGACGATCTCTGGCTGGAAGTCGCCGTGCGACATCTCTGCGGTGCATATCTACCAGCTCGCGTCATTCGACTGGCGCTGGCTCAGCCCGATAGAAGCCAGTCACTGTTTGACTTGGCAGAGCTTTGGCCACTCTTTCGATTTGACGCGGACTCACAAACCGTCTCCTGGCAGCACCAGCGGCACAACACGCTAGCCAAGCGGCGCATGGGCCGGGCGGTACTGCTTGCCGGCTACTTCGCCTGCGCCCTAATCGCTGTACTCGCAGCACTGGTCGCGTCGAAGTCCGGTGATAGCACTTTCGCTGGATGGGTATATGGCGTGTGTGCGGTCGTAACAGGGTTCGTCGCCATCATTTGCCTCATGCGAGAAGACACCATCAAAACCGCTGCATCGATTGGTGATGAGTGGCAAAGCCGCATCAATCGACACGCGAAGCACTCAAATAGACCATCGAGCACGGCGCGCCACAGCGAGGATGCTGCACTAGAAGGTGCACTTTGACCGTTATTCCCTGAGTCGGAAAAGGCACTCTGACCCCGTTTTCACGGACTCGTAATGACCTTTGGCTGTGATTTGCCGATTTGTCGGCCCTAGCAACTGACTCAGCAAAGGGGCCGGTTCATTTTCTACGTCAAGTAAATGAACCTGACCCCTTTATTTGCTTTGTTCGTGACCCCTGTTTTCCACTCGAACCCTCAGGAGGGATTAATGGACCTGGCCGCTCTGGCGATGTCGCGCCTAACCCAATGCCATGGGGAAGCTGCGACTGCTTTTTTACCTGCCGTTCGGCCAATTTACGCACGTGTGGATGGCATTCCTGAATGTGTCGCCACAGGATTTCTGCTTCGCCTCTACGGCAGATCGTTCTTGGCGACTGCAGCACATGCTGCCGACAACGACCGCCGCGCTCCGCTCATGATCGGCGGAAAAGATGCGCTCGTAGATATCGATTGCTTCTTCGAATGCACACCTCTTCCACCGAATGGAAGAGCGCATGATCGCTTTGACTTGGCGTTCTGCGAACTGACACCTAAAGCTGTTAGCAAGCTAGGTGATGTTCGCTTCCTAGGTGAAGATGATTTGGCTGCCGCACCTGAATCAGCAGACGGCCACGCGTATCTGGCACTTGGGTACCCCGTTGCCATGAACTCGGATGTCAATATCGACCCGGCCCTTCGGCATGCAAGGGCCACGATGTGGCACTACTCCGCGACCCCATGGGAGAACCAGGCTCTTCAAGAGAAACTGAGTGTCACTGCATCAACACACATTTTTCTGAAATTTTCTTCGTTATCGCGCGAGTCCGACGGCACGATGATTGAGTCCATTGCCCCCCGTGGAGCCAGCGGTGGGGTACTGATTGACCTCGGAAAGTTCCTCGCCCTCTCGGCCCTGAAGAAGGGACAGTGTCCCCGCCCGCGCGTAGCCGGCCTGCTCATCGAGCACCAAGCGTCTGACAGCACTATCGTTAGTACCAAGACGCACCTGCTCGTCGACGCCATCAAGCGCTATGTTGCTGGGGATATACCGTTTCCAAACGACGAACCCCAGTTGGAGGCGGCGGAATGACTTGGCCATCGCCGCGAACCGGCTTAGATCTCCGTGAGCGTTGAAAGTCGACTCTGACCCCTGTTTCTTTGCGTCACGCCATCGGACCGAAAAGGGCACTCTGACCCCGTTTTCAGACCCCGTTTTCAGGTGTTCGGCCCGAGTTACCGGTAGGCGAATGTTGTTCCGCCGACATCGACGTAGGCCGTGGGCGCATTGCGCCACACGATGTTCGAGCTGCTTTGCGATTGATTGCGCGTGTTCATGCTGCTCACCCCGCCTTGATGACGACCTTGCCTTTCGCACGGCCCTTCGCCAGGTAATCCATCGCTTCGTTGGTCGCGAGGAATGGAAAGATCCGATCCACGACCGGCCGCACGGCGCCGGATTCGATGAGCGCCGTGATCCTGCTCAACTGCTCGCCGTCGGCCCGCATGAAAACAAACGAGTAGCTGACGCCGTGTCGCTTTGCCTTCCTCCGGATGCCCAGGCTCAAGAAGCGCATGATCTGCTGGAGGAGCCAGTTCAGCCCGTTCTCTTTAGCGAACGCCACGTCTGGCGGACCGGAGATGGAAATCAGTTTGCCTCCAGGCTTCAGCACCTTGAGGGACTTTTCGAGCGTGTCCTGGCCCAGGCTGTTAAGGACCACGTCGTAGCCATTGAGGACCTTCGCGAAATCCTGATTCTTGTAGTCGATGACGACATCCGCGCCGAGACTGCGGACCAGATCGACGTTCTCGGTGCTGGTCGTCGTCGCCACCGTCGCCCCGATGTGCTTTGCCAACTGGATGGCAAACGTGCCGACCCCGCCGGAACCGGCGTGTATCAAGACTTTCTGGCCCTTCTTCAGGTTGGCGCGTTCGATCAATATCTGCCACGCGGTCAGGCCCACCAGAGGGATGGAGGCAGCCTCTTCCATCGTGAGATTCTTTGGCTTCAACGCTACGTCGGCTTCGTTCATCGCGATGAACTCAGCGAGCGTCCCGATCCGGTCCTTGCTTGGACGTGCATACACCTCATCGCCAGGCTTGAACCCGCGGACCTTCGAGCCGACGCCGACTACGACTCCGGCGACGTCGTTGCCCAGTATCAGCGGCAAGCGATAAGGGAGGATGAGCTTGAACTCGCCGTCCCGGATCTTGGCATCCAGCGGGTTCAAGCTGGCCGCGTCGATGGCGACGAGGACATCATGGTCGCGAACTTGCGGCTCCGGCATTTCACCGAGACGCAATGCGTCGTTCTTGTTGTAGCGATCAACGATGAATGCCTTCATGACTGCCTCTCTGGATGTGTGGGCAACGGCTTTGAGAGAACGCTTACGGTGCCTTGGGGGCGTCAAGCCTTAGATCCTTTCGGATACCAGCGTCCACCAACCTGGCCGGTGCAAATCTGCGCAGCAGTCGCAGCCGATTCGCGAGCCCGCCGGCCGTGTACCGGAGCTTGGGCTGGCCGTCGATGGCCGCCTGCAGCACGACCTCGGCCACGACGCTCGGCTCGTCGGCGGTTGCCATCACCTTGCTGAGCACCTTGTCCAGGAGCGCGCGAACTTCGCGATATTCATCGAGCTGCGAATCGGGGGCCAGAAGGTTCGCTTCGAACTGCGTCTTCGTGTAAGCGGGCTCGATGACCGACACCCGAATGCCTTGTGTACGCAGCTCGTGATCGAGCGACTCCGAGTAGCCCTCAATCGCATGCTTGGTAGCGGCATAGAGAGCCCCGTAAGGCATCGGAATGAAACCAAGCACCGAACCGATGTTGAGGATGCGACCGCTGCCCTGGCGTCGCATGTGCGGCACGACGGCACGGGTCATGCGGATCAGTCCGAAGAAGTTGGTTTCAAAGATGGCCTTGGCCTGCTCGATCGAACTTTCTTCCGCTCCGGCGGGCGCAACGCCGAGGCCGGCGTTGTTCACGAGCAGGTCGATGCGACCCTCCCGCCGAATGAGCTCTGTCACCGCGGCTTCGACCGATTCATCACTAGTCACGTCGAGCGGCAGCATTGCGAAAGACTGCGAGCCCGACGCGGCACCGCGTCGGCTGGTGCCGTAGACCTTGTAGCCCGCCATGACGAGTCGCTGCGCGGTGGCTTCGCCGATACCTGATGACGCGCCTGTTACGAGGGCAATGGATCCTGCGATTTTCATGGGAGTGCCTTCATTTGGAGGGGAAGTCATGCGTGCATATGATGCTCGTCATATTTTGAGGCGAGCGCATAGGCCTGAATTCCAGGTGGGTCAGTCCTGGGCGGGAACGAGATGCTTTAGCGCTGCCTCGCGCAACGCATCGGAAAGCTTGGGGTCGTCGACAGCACGCGCGAGGACGAGAGCGCCCACCATCGTCGCGACACTGAAGAGGGCGTGCTCGTGTGCGCCTGGTTGCCCCCAATCGGCCGACTGGCGAGCGACGAGGTCGATCATTTCCTTGATGCGGCGCGTGGCGGAACGCCTTACCTCCGGCGCCTGGCGTGGCATCTCCGAGCCAAGGGCAGCCGTTGCACAGCCGGATTCGATCCCTTCGAGGTGCTCCTGGGAGAGATAGGCCCGCATCATGGCCGGGAGCGCCTCCCCCGGCGGCGAGCTGGCGGCGATGCGCTCCATCATCGCCACGCTTTCACCACCGGCGCGGTCGGCAGCCTCGGCGAGCATCGCCTCGCGCGATGGGAAGTGGGCGTAGAAGCCGCCATGGGTCAGACCGGCGGCCTTCATGATGTCGGCGACGCCGGTGCCGTTGTAGCCGCTGCGGCGAATGGCGCGTGCGGCGGCATCGACGATGCGATCGTGCGTAGCTTCTTTGGAACTGGTGGTGGCGCGCTTCATATGATGAACATCATATTCAATGCTGCCGTTCGGAGCAAGCGGTTTACGCTCCCCCAATCGGGGGAGCGGCTTCTGGGGCGCCAATGGCAGCTTCGAAAAGCCCAACCCTGAGCGGAAACAGGGGTCAGAGCGCACTTCTTGTCACGCGCCCTCTGGGCGAGAGTAGAGAAAGTCGACTCTGACCCTGCTTCTCGGCAAAGGGAACGGACCCTCCGTCCCCTTCGCCCGTCCCATCAGCTACGCAATTGCGCAGCGTTCCCCATCAGTGCTCCGGATCCCGCAACGAGACAGCGCCGCCACCGGATACGACAACCTTGTCGGCAGCAAGCTTCGGCAGCGTCAGCTCGACCAACTCGGCCGTCCAATCCTCCGCTCGAACCCGGCAATGCTCGGCCAAGTACGCGCTGTCGCGCTCGTGAACGGCGACGGGCCCGGAGCCGGCGTCGGTCAGGATTTGCCGCCACTCCGCGAGCAGCGCGGCGGGATCCGGGTGCGTGGCAACCAGTGCGCGCAGCGCCAATCCCTGGACATGTACCTGCGCCTGCAGGCTGCACATGGCTTCTTCAGTGTTTCCGTCCATGTGTGTCCTCCAGCGGATGCGTTACGAGTTGAACACCGAACCCACCTGGATACGCCGCGGGGTGGATTCGGGGCGCTTGGGGATGCTGATCGTCAGTACACCGTTGTGGCCTGATGCCGTGATGCCTTCCGGATCGGCGCTATCGGGCAGCGCAAAGCGGCGATGGAACACGCCGTGGCGTCGTTCGATGCGCGAGTACCGCTCGGTTTCGGTCTCCTTCTCCTCGCGACGCTCGCCCTTGATCGTCAGCAGGCCCTTGTCCATCTGCACCTCGATGTCCTGCGGATCGACTCCCGGGATATCCGCGTACAGCAGGAAGCGATCGGCCTCTTCCTTGATGTCCACGCGCGGCACCCACTGGCTGGTGACAACCGACGACTCGTCGGTGGTGTTCTGAAACAGACTCCCCTCGAACAGGCGGTCGAAGATCTGCTTGACCGGATCCTTCATCGAACCCTGTGCGGGCCACTGGGGATTACGAATCATCTCGTTCATGACTAGGTCTCCAATTGGCTAGGGACGGTCTGCCCGTCCGGCAACGGGAGTAGGTTCGCGGCGAAAAATTTCAAGACCTTCCGAACGGGGTCTGGTGCGCGTTCAAAATCGGTTTAGCGTTGTGGTGACGGCGTTGATGGGAAACGCGCGCGATCTAACAAGGTCGCTTGCAGCTCTGCCACACTCGCCCCGCTCCCTCGCCGAAGAAACAGGAAGTCGACTCCGACCCCTGTTCTCGTCGCAGTACACGTCATTGCGAAAGGCGGCTACGCCGAAGTAGCCCAGCGCAGACGTCCTCGGGCCAAGGGGAAAAGCAATCTGGAAAAGGCACTCCGACCCCGTTTTCGAGAACGGACGCAGGCGCGGGCCGCTAGTCATGGCTGCGTAAGCAGTACAGGACAAAGCGACAAGGAGGACGGAGGGAATTACAAATTCCCTCCGTTCTCTTTGTTCGAAAGAGCAGGCGTTTTTCGAAGAAGTCAGCGCTTTTGCACTTGCTGCATTGCGCCAAGTCCCATCGAAATCCTGTGCTAGTTTCCGCCGACGATCGTCGGGTCGAACAGGGGCGAACCAGGCTGGTTCAAAGCGATCGTGTCACCACCTTCAGCCATCAATCGAGGAGCTTCCGAAATGCAGAAGTCGTTCTCCAAGGTTCGTGTCCTCCTGTCACCGCTCGCCGTCGCCATAGTGCTGGTTGCCGCCAGTGCCCCCGCTTCCGCTGCGAACGACGACCTCGCTCCCGCACTCAAGCAGGCGATGAAGCGAGACCTCGCCCTGACCGATGCCCAGCTCGGGCAATACCTCAAGACCGAGCACCTTGCGTCGCAGCAGGCCAACACGATGCAGCAGCAACAGGGCACGCATTTCGCCGGCAGCTGGATCGAACGCAAGGCGAACGGCGACTTCCAATTCGTGGTGGCCTCTACCTCCATCGGCGCGCAAAAGGCACCCGCGGGCGTCGAGATCCGCAGCGCACGCCACACCCTCGCGGAGCTGGAGGCGTCCAGGGGCCGGCTCGATCAAATACTCGCCCAAGGCGCCAAGGTGCCCAAGGGTGTGTACAGCTGGACCGTCGACGTGGAGAGCAACAGCGTCGTCATCGGCATCGGTAATGGCGGCCAGCAGGCGGGCATCGACTTCGTCGCCCGCAGCGGCGCGGACGCCCAGACCGTGCGCTTCGTAACCATGGACGAGCAACCGAGCCTGCGTTCCACGCTGCAGGGCGGCCTCGGCTACCTGCGCAATCCGGGCGACGGCTACCTCTACGCCTGCTCGATCGGCTTCAACGTCACCAAGGGCACCACGCCGGGCTTCGTCAGTGCAGGCCATTGCGGCGACGCGGGCGAACCGGTGTACCTGGAAGGCGCGGCAGGAACCGGCCCGCAGTGGACGCTCGGCCCACAGATCGGCACGTTCCAAGGCTCCACCTTCCCGAATCCGGGGAGCTCCGGTACCGACATGTCGTGGGTCCAGGTCGCTTCGGGCAACACGCAGCCGGCGAGCGTGTACGGCTGGGGCAGCGGCGATGTCACCGTGACGGGCGGCACCGAAGCCGCCGTCGGTGCGGCCATCTGCCGTTCCGGCCGCACCTCGGGCTGGCGCTGCGGCGCCATCAAGGCCAAGAACGTGACGGTCAATTACCAGAGCGGTGAGACGATCGTGAACCTGACCCAGACCACTGCCTGTTCGGAAGGCGGCGACTCTGGCGGTTCCTTCATCACCGGTACCGGTCAGGGCCAAGGCGTGCTCTCGGGCGGCAGCGGCAACTGCAAGGGCCGGGCCGGCAAGACCGGAGGTGGAAACAGTTACTACCAGCCGCTGCTGCCGCTGCTGTCGTTCTACGGTCTGACTCTCAAGACCAACTGATTCACTCCAATCACGCGTTATGAAAATCGCCCCGGGCAACCGGGGCGATTTTTTAGTCCAACCAACCAACAAAGGGGACGGAGGGGATTATTAATTCCCTCCGTCCCCTTTGTTCGTCAGCCTGTCTGGGATCGCGGGGATCTCTACATTTGGCAGTCAACCGAACACCGGCTGACGCATGGGCTGGCGTTCGGCCATTTCAGGCTGTGGCGTTGACTGTTGCGGTTGCGATTCGCTCATGGTCTGAAGCTGAGCGAGTGACTGGTCGACCGGCCTCGCCAACGCCTCGTCAGTTCTCATGTGGGCAAGGCGGTGTGCAGGACTATCCAATGCGCCCTCCACGACGAACAGATTCTCTCCGCCGCGAACTTTCTCCGTCCCCTGGCTCAACACAACGTGATCGATGCGTGTGAAGCCGTTTTCCTTTGCCAGGCAAGCCGCGCTGGCGCTCATACGCGCACTGTGCTCGTCGTAGTTGCGCCCCAGCTGTCCTTCCAGACGTCGAACGGCTTGCTCGGCCTCGATCAGCAGCGGATCGACCGGGCGGCCGCCATTATCGGTACGTGCGTTCCCCTGAGGATTCATGTAGCGAGGAATGACACCCGGTTCTTGATTGACTTCGGGAGGCAGCATTCGCGGTAGCGCGCGCTGGATGGTTGCCGCATCAAGGTCGCCCGTCTGGGTCAGACCATGCGCTCGCTGGTAATTGATCACCGCCGCCTGCATCGAGAGGCGATAGACCCCATCGATCGGTATGGCCTGATTGTCCGCCGCGCGATACCCCTCTGCATTCAAAACCCGCTGAATGCCACGCACCGTCTCGGACGACTCGCCGATGCGGATGACACCGTCATCCACCACGGCTCTGGCTTCGATGCCCTGCGTTCGACGATCTGCATCAATGGCAAGACGGCCACTGGCAAGGTCGTCAACGTAGTTCTCGTATTGCTGGTAGTAGCGCGTATCGATTTCGAAGTGGACGTGCTTGCCTGCGTTGGCAGGAAGGCCTTGCCGATTCTGGGTTCCCAGCGACTGACCGTATTCGATGGAGTCGCCCTCCTCGACCGCAATCGGGTTGAGATGCCGGGCCCTGGCGATTACTTCACCGCCCTGCCTGTCCAGAATGTCCACGACGCCATTGGCTGCGTCGACGCGACCGATGTAGCCCGCCAGTGGTGCAGGCACGTCTACATCACGTACGCCCGCGGCACCACTGACGAGGTGCGAGTCCTCCAGGATGAAATCTTTGACGAGCAGGACCTGGCTATCAGTGAGTACTCTGTACTCATCCGTTCTCGCGACTTCTATCTCCTGGATCTCGCCACCCACCACGCCGTACGAACGGCGCCGCGGGTTCTCAACCTGCTGAGGCACACCGTCTACGACCCGCGCGTTGCGGTTTGCGCCGGGATGATGGGTGACTAGATCGTCGAGTGTTTCGAAGGGCTCGTTACCCTGCACGCCATTGCGGTTGGGCGCGCCCAGTTGTAGCAGGCGATAGTGAGGCAGTTCCGTCTCGCTCATGTTGTCGTCATTGATGTTTCAAACAGCTATCGGCCGCTCTGGCAGCGTTTGAAAACCGTGGTGTTGGCCTCGTCCACGGCCGCAAGCGTCCACTTGTTGAGCACGAAGATCCGAGGCACGTCCTTTTCATACCTGTCGGACGGCCCGATATCGATCAGTGATTCGATCTTCCAGGCTTTTGGCGCCTTGGACAGCAGCGTGACCTTCGTGGGCTTGCTTACCTCTTCGTAACCACGCAACTGGCTGGCGGTTATGTCCATCATCTGGTCCCCGTCGTATGACTGTCCGGGAGCCGGGCAGTTGCCGCCCTCTGGAATCCAGAATCCGTGCAGTTCCTTGGGGTAGGACACGCGCCCCGCGGCATTGGCAGGGCTGGCAAACAACGGGAACGCAATGACCAACGCGAGAACACCGCTTCCGGTTGCACGAGCCATTGCCTGTGCGGTCACTTTCGATCGCATGAGACCTCCTTTGTCCTGTTCGCGAGGGCCAACTATAGCCGTACGCCGAAATGCCGAGCCATTCACTCGCCCCCACTTCGACTGTAGGAAAAGTCCTACCCCACACCACGGCATTCCCCGACTGATTACTGCGGCAATCTCCGCCACCCTGCCTCGTCCGCACATGGCGGGCATTCCTCAAGCAAACGGAGATTGCATATGCAGAATCTGATTTCGTTGACCCTGTCCCAGCAGGACCTCACCGACCTCGACGGCGCCATCGCGACGCTGCGGCGCGTGTTCACCCCGTTTGTCGCACTGCAGGCGGACGAGCGCGTGGAGATCAAGAAGATGGGACCCAAGTCGCGCGAGTTCTGCGAGCAGACGCTGACGCTGCTCGCCAACAACCCGCAGATCGTGCCGCCAAGTCTGGGCCTGACCGAAGCGCTGGCCGATCGCACCGCGTTGGAACAGCTGCGCCCGCGCCTGCAGCAGCTGCATCAGTTGGTGGAGAAGGCCGACGACACCGAGATGGCACTGGGCAGCGACATGATGGCGATCGCGCTGGAGGGCTATCGCCTGCTCGAAGTGTCCGGCAAGGGCGAAGCGCTCAAGAGCGCGCGGCGCGAACTGTCCGCGCGCTTCGCCCGCAAGCGCCGCGCGGCGGAACCGGAACCGGCCTGAGCGCCGCACTCCCCTAACGCGACACCGCCTCGGCGCCCACCGCGCCGGGGCCTTGGCCCGGCGGCAGCGGCGACAGCGGCTCCGCCGGGTTTCTTTTTGGGCCGCCGCGTGGACGTTGCACCCCGCGGGGTCCACGGTTCGATCGCTTGAGGTCGACGCTTGCACCTCTTGGGGTCCAAGCGCCGAGCTTTGAGGTGGACGCTTGGACCTGGGAAGGTCGAAGCGTGGCGCTTGCGGGGTCCACGCTCAACCGGTTGGGGTGGAAGCGCCGGGCTTGGAGGTCCGGGCTTCGCGTCGCTGGGGTGGAAGCGTCGCGCCTGGAGGTCGACGGTTGGACCCGATTAGGTGGAGGGTTGGAGCTGTCGGGGTTGGAGGCTGGAGCTCTAAAGGTCCAGAGCATTTGCTGATTAATTGCCTCCGTCCCCTTTGTTCTTGAGGAAAGTGCACTCTGACCCCTGTTTTCACCACCCGTCCTTCCCGGGTCACTGTCGCGGCGGCCGAGTCGAGTGATACGGTCCGGCGGTCACGGAGGACAGGGGGCCAATCCATGCGACGCATCCTGAAGTACCTGGGCATCACCCTACTTGCAGCGTTGGCGGTATCGCTTGTACTGGGGCTTCGCCCCTTCATCGACCGGGATGCACCCGCCACCCATCCCGTCCCCCTCGCGCAAGCTCCGCTGCCTCCAGAGCAGGCGAAGAAGCTCACGAACTACATAAGGACCGAGGCGGACGGCATCGATGCTTTCGTTGTGCTGCGCGGCGAAACGGTGCTGATGGAGTACGGGGAGGTCGGCACGCCCATGAACCTGGCGTCCGCGCGCAAGAGCATCCTCAGCCTGCTGTTCGGTGTGGCGGTCGACCGCGGGTTGATCGATGTGAACGAGAAGCTCGGAGCGCTAGGCATCGACGAGAGCCGGACGCCCCTCACGCAGACGGAGAAACAAGCCACCATCGAGCACCTCCTTCAAGCCAGGTCAGGCATCTACCTGCCCTCTGGCGCGGAGACGGTAGAAAACAAGGAAGGCCGCCCGCAGCGCGGCCAGTTCGCGCCGGGCGCGAACTTCTTCTACAACAACTGGGACTTCAACGTTCTGGGCGCCATCTTCGAACGCAAGACGGGGCTGTCCATTGGCGAGGCCATCGATACCTGGCTGGCCACACCCCTGGGCATGCAGGACTTCAACCGCGAGCACGTGATCTATGACAATCGCGGCTCCGACTCCGATTACAGAACCTATCGCATCCACATGAGCGCGCGCGACCTTGCGCGGCTTGGAGCGCTGGTAGCGCAAAAGGGCGTGTGGAACGGGAAGCGGGTCGTCTCAGCCGAGTGGATAGCCAGGAGCACCACGTCGTATTCCGCCACGCAGAACCCGTTCTACGACGGGTTCGGCTACTCCTGGTGGTTGAACTCCGAGCTCAACGCCGTGCAGGCCGACGGCTGGGGCGGCCAGTACATGCTGGTGGATCCGGCGCGCGAGCTGACACTTGTGGCACGTCGCGATACAGGAAATTCAATTCTCGGGTACCTGATCTTCAGCCAGTTCCAGAAGCAAGGGCATCCTTCGGATATACAGAAGCTATACAAGCTCTTGCGGCAGATGCCGGTCGTGACACGCCCCGTCCGCTAGTTCAGGTCTGCGGTGGATCCGAAATGGATCCGAAAAGGTTCCGGGTTCATTTTCATGGCTAATCAAATTGAACCCGGAACCTTTCTTAGCGAACCTGTCTCTCGTCTCGCCCGTAGAATATGTACCGTGAATATCGCAACTATCTGAGCGCTCAGGCCAGACTGAAACGCGTGCCGCTAGCAGGAACATGGGGAAAAGGGGACGATGTCGAAGACGCAACTGAAGAAGTTGGTAATCGAGAAGTTTCGTGCATTGAACAACGTAGAAGTCGAATTCGGCGATTACGTCACGGTCGTTTGCGGAAAGAACGGCACTTCCAAGTCGTCCATTCTCGGCATAGCGGCACAGATCTTTAGTTTCGACAAGGACTACGTGACTGGCGACGCTCTCACCTTCCGACAGATTGCGGGAGGCGCATTCAAGTCGCAGTACAGCGAACACTTCAGGATCTCGGACAAGTTTGACGTTCCTGGCTCCATGACAGTCAACATCGAACTGCTCGATGGCTACACCGACGAAGCTGCGACTGCAAAACTTGAACTGATGAGCCGCGGGAAGTCGCCCAGACCCGTGGTCAGAAACAACAGCACCGCTACAGGGAAGAGCAATGCGAGCAGAAATTTCACGCACCCGGCAATCTTCCTTAGCCTGAAGCGTCTCTTTCCTATCGCTGACAGAGACTACAAAGTCATTGACTTTGACTACCTACAAGAACACAAACAGAACTTCATTGGCCTGACCAATGAATTGCTCAATCGGAGCTCGACCCTAGCCACGGGCACCGGAGGGAGCATTAGCTCAGCCGTCGCGCACGGCGACAACTACGATCAAGAGTCCGTTTCTGCTGGGGAAGATAACGCTGGACAGATCGTATTGGCATTGATGTCCTTCAAGAAACTCAAAGATGAGTATGCAGACTACAAAGGCGGCCTGCTTCTGATAGATGAGGCCGATGCTGGGTTGTTCCCAACAGCGCAAGTGAATCTGTTGAAGATGCTCGACCGCGAGTGCAAGGAGCTGAATCTACAAGTTGTTATGACTTCACACTCCCCGGTCTTAATCGAGCACGCATCCGAGTTAAGTCTTAAGTTCAGGAAGAAGTACAAGACCATTTATTTGAGCAACACCTTTGGCAAGGTCCAAGTGATGCAGGATTGGTCATGGTCGCAAATCAGCGCAGACATCAATACAAGGACGATTTCCACCGCTTCTGGCGTTGCCTTACCGAGCCCGAACGTTTATTTCGAGGATGCAGAGGCTGCGGACTTGTTTGATGCGTTAATGATCAGGCAACCAATAAAGAAGTTCGCGAAACCATTACCTGACATAGCGCTCGGCTGTTCAAACTACATTAACCTGATCCGGCAGCGCATTCCCGAGTTTGCCGAAAGAAGCGTCATTTGCTTGGATGCGGACCAAGCTACGCAAGTGGCGGGCAAGGCCTACAAGACGATTGTCATTCTTCCTGGCAGCCTTCCGCCCGATCAGCTGATTTTTGAGCATTTGTACAATCTTCCCGCGGCTCATGATTTTTGGAAGAACGGCCTGCAGTTCACCCGAGATGTATTCACAAACTCCGCAGCCGAGGTGATTCGAGAATTCTCCATCAATGGCAGTCGTGTTGATCTTGGGGAGCGGCTTGAGGCATACACTGGCACCAAGAAGCCGCGCGAGATTTTTAAACGGTTCTACAAGAATGAAGATTTTCAGCAGCTCGTGAAAGCTGGCTCAAAACCGCACAACCCCTGGAAGCACTGGGTCGAGAATAACCCCGCGCTTAGCAATGAATTTCTGACCAACTTCAAGATGACCATCCACAACGTAATGAAGGACGGTTTTGCAGTTGACGTGGCCAAGCTGGCCTCGCTCGAAGTCAGGTTGAAGAAAATTTAGGGATTCGCAACCTGTACGATTCCTTGCGCTGGCGCCATTCGCTCAGGAAATGGCGGCGCTTGAGAGCAGCTAGAGATTGGACCTGCCCCGGCCACCCTCTATTGCGAACCTAGCCCTTTGTGCGGCTTTTGTGTTGTGGCCGCCACCCAAGCAAGTCCGTACACTGCACTGGACACGAGGAAGTCCCACTAGGCCATGGCCTTTTCTACGCCACTACGATACCCAGGGGGCAAGGCCAGTCTCGGCCCTTGGCTTGCCGACGTCATGCGCGCGAATGCTATCAACGGTGGCGTGTATGTCGAACCATATGCCGGAGGAGCTGGCGCGGCCCTCTACCTGCTAACAAACGGGCACGCAGATCGAATCATCATCAATGACGCAGATCCGGCCATCCACGCCTTTTGGTGGTCTGTCCTTAACGACACCCACCGATTCATCGCCAAGTTACGCCGCTGCGCTATTACGTTGCCTGCACGAGAACAGCATAGGCGCATACTTGCTTCGCCTAACGCATATACGACTCTAGAGGTTGGCTTTGCCGCGTTCTTTTTGAACCGCACAAACCGATCAGGAATCTTGCAGGGCGGGGTCATCGGCGGAAAGGATCAGTCGGGCCCCTACAAGATCGATGCGCGATTCAATAAAGACGAGTTGTCCACGCGCATCGAGCGCATAGGGGAACTCCGCTCCAACATCGAGCTCCACGGAGTCGACGCTCTCAACCTAGTCCAGAGACTGAAGAAAACACTACCAAAGCAGAGCCTTGTTTACTTTGACCCCCCCTACTATCAGAAAGGGGCGCAGCTCTATAGAAATTTCTACGAGACCAAGGATCACGAGAAAATTGCGAAGCGCGTTCAGAAACTTCGCACTCCTTGGCTAGTCACGTATGACGACTGCCCAGCAATTGCGTCCTTGTATGAAGACTCCAGTGGGCTGAGCTTCTCACTCTACTATTCCACTCATGCTTCAAGAGAAGCGAAGAAAGAGTTGATGTACTTTGGCAACGTTTCCCTTCCCTGTGAGCCATACATGAAGCGAGCGAACCCGGGCAATTTACGCACGCCTACTCCTGGGAAGCGTCAGGCGCTTCGCCAAAGGGAAGGCTCAGCTGCAAGGCAGCGTTCGTCAACCTGACCCTCAGTCGAAGGCTCGCACCACTGCGCTCCAGCCTCGCATTGAAGAACATTTCATGGCGATCGCCTTCGACAGTGGACAGATCGAACCGATGCTCTCCAGCCGAGTAGTCAGAAAACTGGACTGGCAAAGTCATGGTGAGCTGACGCTCAGCTGCTCCGGCGGCATCAACCCGATGATCGATGTGAAAGTCTTCATCCATCTTTGGCAGATCTTCCACTCGGGACACAATTCGAACTTGCTTCTGATCTCCAGTTTCTAGCACGGGGCTCACAACCGGGGAGAGAGATGTCCTTACTAGCATTAGCGAGCCGCCAAGCCCGCCCCTTTTCTCGCGTTTTCGACGTTGGCGGTCGGCTACTTCATGTTCCGAAAGGCCGAGCGCCTTCGACATCGCCTCTATCACTTCGCGAACATCCGCCAGTTCGTCAGCGATCTCGTCTACTGACTTTGCGTCAGCTACTTCGTAAGCCTCTTCTATGATCTTCCGTCTAATCGCTTCGATCAGCGCATCGCCTGCTAGTTGAACAACCTCTACGCGCTCACCCCGACTCTCGATATCCGCCGGAATTCTGTCTCGAACTAGCTTGTTGTACTCAACCTGCTCTTTATCTGTTCCGAACAAGTCAACACACTCAACGCTGCAACCCTTCTTGGTCAGAATGTAGAAGAGATGCGACAACAGCCCTCCGCTGAGCTCAACTACATAGCCGTGATCTAGTGCATGCGAAGCAAGCTCATCCACGAGCTTCCTCGAACGAAGAATCTCGTCTTCGTCTGGATCCAATGTGACGCGCTCGACCTTAATGCCGCCCTTTACATCTTGCATTAAGCACTCCCAGTCCTTCCGGGAGCGGATCTCTCGAACTTCAGAGTTTCGGAACTTCTTCCTTGGAGTCGCCTTTCTGTAAGCGCCTTCCGTCTTTTCCCATGGCTCGTGGTACCAGGGCATTACGGCGTGCTGACTCGCCGACCTTGCAACGTCAACAAACCACATCACGACAACAGGGAATCCACAGGCAGATGCGACTCTTCTGGACGTCCAGGCTATTTCTTTGGCCCAAGATTCAAGACGAATACTTCTGGACCAATCTGGGCCTTCCGCTGTCCTATGAACTACCCACCGACCCGACTTGTCTGGTGCTACAAACTTGTCCTTGTAGCGTTCGCGAACAGACAGAATCTGGCATGTTTCGGCCGTACCCTTTGATAGGTCGACGTGCATCGTATCCACGTCATATACGTCGTGCGCGAAGAAGTAGACGCCCTCAGGAATACCCCAGAGAGCTTCGATGCGCACCCGCCTCTCTTCCGGCATAGCCAGGCACCATGCAGAGGCAGTTGCGGGAATGAAGTGATGACCGATTAAGGCTAGGTTGGTTTTATCGCTAAAGCTATTGAGATCGCTTCGAAATTTTCCAAGCAGCCACTCAGCCGCAGCTGCACCAGATCTTAGCTCGTCGCTACGCGGGAGCATTTGACGCTGCTCTGGTGCCAGACCAGTCGCGTCAGTGCGGAGAACGAACGGCGCAGTGCAAAGGGCGTCAAGATCACGGCGCACTGAGTCCGGAATAACCCCATCACGGACTATAGAATTGATTGCATCCTGGTCGTTCAAGACGAAGAACGACGGCATGGTGTAGCCAAGTGTCGAATAGAGACGCGCGTTCGCAAGCTTCTTGTAGACTTTTAGCTGATCTGCGCTTGATCGCGTGAAAATCTCCAATTCGCCAGCCACAGCAGGAACTGCAGCTTCTGTTACAAGAGATTTTGGGAGAACGCCGGCCCTAGGCTCTAGATAATCAAGTTGAACAATCCAGACAGCGCTTCCATCCCAAACCCACTCCATATGTGCTCGCTGCGATGAGCACCAAGCCGCCGCCGCTCGCAGCGAGCGAGGTATCACCGCCCTAGCATCACAAGCCAGCGCTCGAGATTCAGCCGAAGAGGAATCCCGCCATCTGCGTACGCCAACGGGAACAAGTTCACGCGCTTCACCCTCAAATTCCGCATGCCAGTCGCGCGGATGTCTTGATAGGCGTCGCTCGTTAGATAGATGGCCCTTTGCACGCAGCTGCAGTCTGCGCTGGACTACAAAATGAACGACTTGGCGGTCGCGCTCCGCTTCGAAAGTGGGACTTTTCGCCATCGCTGCAATCGTTGCGGCTACATCAGAAAGCAAGCACGGGCGACTATCCAGCGCACCTCGCTCCTCCATACCCTCGCGCGTTCCGCTAGAGCGAACCAGCACATGACTCTGCGATCCCAAGCCAACAAGCGCGCCAGCGCTAATGATGGCTTCCTGGGAGGGACTCGCCGTGCCACTTACAACAAAGAAGTCAGGAACCCATGCGATGGGCAAGCGCAAGATTCCAAACGCCTTTAAGCCGACGCTTCCAGGAGTAATATCACTCGCTTCAACTTGGGAAACACTTGTTCCCGCGACGAGCACTACTGGTCTATTCGGGCCGGGAGATGCACCGTACTTAGTCGGCGCGTCTGCGCTCGCATCTCCCCCGCTCATCCTTGACTAGGACTTCTTTGCCTGAGGATGACCAAACAGCGTGTCTGCGATTTCTTGCAGCTTACGAGATGCGCTGTCCGCAAAGTAGCCCGCAATAAATCCTAGAGAAACAAACGATGCACCGCTCTGATGCTCGCCAACCGTGAATCCGAATAAGCCCGCGTCTGCGAGCGCCCCTACTGCAAAAGCCATTCCGCCAGAGAGAAGGGGTGAGAAAAGGCGCCAGACGCTACGATCGATATTCCACCAACCGCGAGCAACCACCTTGTATAGATACTTCAGCCCGAAAAGCGAACCGCCCAGGACGCCTGCGAACATTAGGTACGCATAGCGATTCAATGTTTTGGCTTGACAGTCCGCGCAACCTTCTGCGAGCCAATAGAAAATCTCGCCACGCCAAGTCAAAAAAATTCCCACTGCAGAGAGCAGGAAAACCACAGCAACATAGGCGGCTTCGAGACGTATGCGCTTCCAAGCGGTTTGCGGCCAGCGCGATTGCCAGTTGAACTTTTTCCGCTCGTCGTCGTTGATGAGTTCATCTTCGGCGGTGGCTGGAACAGATGCGTTTTGCGCCTCGACCGCGGATTCCGACGACGCATCTCCTTCATTTGAAGGTCGAGGCGCTACTGCCGAGATCCGCGAGTCTGTCGAACTCACGCAGCGCAATCCAAAGTACCGGACGTTGCCGCGAGCAGTTGTCGCGCACTTCGTTCAGCCACGTCAAGCTGAGGATAGATCCGGTAATCGAATTCTTGGGGGCGGCCCAACTCGTCTGCGATAACTCTACGGAAGAACTGAGAACGTCCCTCTGCGAGAATGGCCACATGACCGCAGCCATCAGCTCGGTAGCTGTCAGACACGAATAAGTACTCGCGAGCCCCAACTATCGCCTCAAGACCCGCAGCCGAGCATTCCACCCAAGTTAGAGCAGGATCAAAATCCCGCGCTCGCGCGCTCAACGGAAAGGCTAGGGGCACGATGTGTAGGTGAGCATGCGACGTTCCGCAGCTCGTCTTGGAAGCTTCCTCTTGGCCGCCGTGCTCGAACACGACAGCCGCGCCATATGACTCTTCCACAACAGCGATCGTCGCACGTACAAACTTTTCGAACTCCGCGTCTCCATATCTCGCAGATAGGTTAAGCGTATGTTCCTTAGGTGCAATCAATGTCCATCCGTCGACAAGCGCGCCAACGGAAACAAAAGCCATGTATTTGTCGCTTTCAAGCCATGGCTGATCGATCACTCCGAGTGATCTGTCGCCCCTGGAAATCGCGCAGAGACGGCAGCACTGAGCTGACAGTTCGGCACGCATCTTCTGATCCTCGATTAGTGCTGGCAGGTTCTCACGCCCATCAGCTGGCTTCAAGTTGGCCGGCCGAGGGAGCAGCTTACCCGAGAGAGTTTATGTCATTGATTTTGCTGGCGCACGTGCCGCCACTCATCGGCGACGCACCCCTATTTAGCCCCGGCGAGGGATTGGCAAGACCAGGAATGGTGCGTGGGCACAGAAAAGGCGGCCTCGGGCCGCCTTCTCTATTACCTTGATCAAACCCCAACCGGATTCGGCTTCTCACTATCAATCTTGTACTGCTTGATAGCCCTGGCCACATCCTTCGCCGTCATCTTGCCTTCCGCGGCCAGGGCCGCGATGGCGGCGTGGGCGATGTAGTAGCGGTCGACTTCGAAGTGGCGGCGCAGGTTGGCGCGGGTGTCGGAGCGGCCGAAGCCGTCGGTGCCGAGCACGGTGTACTTCATCGGCACGTATTCGCGGATCTGGTTGGCGTAGGCGCGCACGTAATCGGTTGCGGCGATGGCCGGGCCCTGGCGGCCTTCCAGCAGCTGGGTGACGTAGGGCTTGCGCGCGTCCTTGGCTTCCGGGTTCATGCGGTTGAAGCGTTCGGCGTCGGCGCCGTCGCGGGCGAGTTCGGTGAAGCTGGGGCAGGACCAGATGTCGGCGGTGACGCCGAAGTCCTTGTCGAGCAGTTCGGCCGCGGCGATGGCTTCGCGCAGGATGGTGCCGGAGCCGAGCAGCTGCACGCGCAGTTCGCCCTTCTTCGGCTTGCCGTTGCCCTGCAGCAGGTACATGCCCTTGATGATGCCGTCGGCTGCACCTTCCGGCATGTCCGGGTGGGTGTAGTTCTCGTTCATCAGGGTGATGTAGTAGTACTCGTCCTGCTGCTCGGCGAGCATGCGCTGCATGCCGTGCTGCAGGATCACCGCGACTTCGAAGCCGAAGGTGGGGTCGTAGCTGCGGCAGTTGGGGATGGCGCTGGAGAGCAGGTGGCTGTGGCCGTCTTCGTGCTGCAGGCCTTCACCGTTCAACGTGGTGCGGCCGGCGGTGGCGCCGAGCAGGAAGCCGCGCGCGCGCATATCGGCGGCCTGCCAGGCGCTGTCGCCGATGCGCTGCATGCCGAACATCGAGTAGTAGATGTAGAACGGCAGCATCGGCAGGTCGTTGGTGCTGTAGCTGGTCGCACAGGCCATCCACGACGAGAACGCGCCGCATTCGGTGATGCCTTCTTCCAGCACCTGGCCGGCGGCGTCTTCGCGGTAGTACATCAGCTGGTCGCGGTCGACGGGCTTGTACTTCTGGCCGTAGGGCGCGTAGATGCCGAGCTGGCGGAACAGGCCTTCCATGCCGAAGGTGCGCGCTTCGTCGGCGACGATCGGCACGCAGCGCGGGCCGACCTGCTTGTCGCGCAGGGTGATGTTGAGGGCCTGCACGAAGGCCATGGTGGTGCTGATTTCGCGGTCGCCGCTGGACTTCAACAGACGATCGAAGGTTTCCAGCGGCGGTACTTCCAGGGTCTGCGTGCTCTTGCGGCGACGCTGCGGCAGGTAGCCGCCGAGGGCCTTGCGGCGCTCGTGCATGTATTCGACTTCCGGCGAGTCTTTGCCGGGGTGGTAGAACGGGACGGCGCTGTCCTTGAGCTGGTCGTCGGTGACCGGGATGTTGAAGCGGTCGCGGAAGATCTTGACCTGTTCGTCGTCGAGCTTCTTGGTCTGGTGCGTGGGGTTGAGCGCTTCGCCGGCCTGGCCCATGCCGTAGCCCTTCACCGTCTTGGCGAGGATCACGGTGGGCATGCCCTTGGTCTGGGTGGCCTGGTGGTAGGCGGCGTAGACCTTGTGCGGATCGTGGCCGCCGCGGTTGAGGCGCCAGATGTCGTCGTCGCTCATGTTGGCGACGAGGGCGGCGGTTTCCGGGTATTTGCCGAAGAAATGTTCGCGCGTGTAGGCGCCGCCGAAGGCCTTGCAGTTCTGGTATTCGCCGTCGACGGTTTCCATCATCAGCTGGCGCAGGCGGCCGGTGGTGTCGCGCGCGAGGAGCGGATCCCAGTAGCTGCCCCAGATGTTCTTGATGACGTTCCAGCCGGCGCCGCGGAAGATGCCTTCCAGCTCCTGGATGATCTTGCCGTTGCCGCGCACCGGGCCGTCGAGGCGCTGCAGGTTGCAGTTGATGACGAAGACGAGGTTGTCGAGGCCTTCGCGGCCGGCGACCGAGATGGCGCCGAGGGATTCGGGTTCGTCGGTTTCGCCGTCGCCCATGAAGCACCAGATCTTGCGATCGGACTTGGGCATGAGGCCGCGGCCTTCGAGGTACTTCCAGTTGCGCGCCTGGTAGATGGCGCTGATCGGGCCCAGGCCCATCGACACCGTCGGCACCTGCCAGTAATCCGGCATCAGCCACGGGTGCGGGTAGGACGAGATGCCGCGGCCGTCGACTTCCATGCGGAAGTTGTCGAGCTGGTCTTCGGTGAAGCGGCCTTCGAGGAAGCTGCGGGCATAGATGCCGGGCGAGCTGTGGCCCTGGACGGCGATGACGTCGCCGGGGTGGTCGCCCTCGGGGCCGCGCCAGAAGTGGTTGAAGCCGACGTCGTAGAGCGTGGCCGCCGACGCGAACGAGGCGATGTGGCCGCCGAGGTCACCGGGCTTGCGGTTGGCGCGCACGACCATGGCGAGCGCGTTCCAACGGATGATCGAGCGGATGCGCCATTCCATCGCGGCGTCGCCGGGGCTCTTGGCCTCCAGGTGCGTCGGGATGGTGTTGATGTATTCGGTGGTGGGGTGGAACGGCAGGTGCGCGCCGGCGCGGCGGGTTACTTCGACCATGCCTTCGAGGATCTGGTGGGCGCGTGGGGCGCCCTCGCGGTCGATGACCGCCTGCATGGATTCGACCCATTCGCGGGTTTCGGTGGGGTCGGGGTCGTTCTGCAGCAGCTCGTTAAGCCAGTTCGTCATGGGGGCTCCGCGCGGCCCATTGGCCGGCGTGTGGGGTCGTTGGAATTAGAGCCGGGATTCTAGCAATTGGGGGTGGGTAGGGGACCTGCGGGTTAATGACGAAAACCACGGGTTCGGCAAAGTGGATGCTGTGAGTACGAATTCACTGCTTGTCCTTCTCCCCGCGAGCGGGGAGAAGGTCGGAGCGGGCGATAGCCCGCGGAGGGAAGGGCGGATGAGGAGCGCTTTTAGCTGACGGCCCCTCACCCTGCGTCGCTTCGCGACGCTGTCCCTCTCCCCGCAGGCGGGGCGAGGGGTGGGCTAGCGAGCGGGGCGAGGGCCTGTCTTGTCCTTCTCCCCGCATCGCGGGGAGAAGGTGCCCGAAGGGCGGATGAGGGGCGCTTTTCGCTTGAGGCATTCCCCTACTTTCAAGCACGCGCTCCGCTGATTCACGCAGCAGCTGCCGCTTCCGACGATGCCAATCCCTCACGAAATGAGCGCTCTCATGCGCGGCAAACAAGACCATTCGCGCGAACGCGCTCTGCGTCGCAATCAGACCGAAGCCGAGCGCCATCTGTGGCAGTCCCTGCGAGAGCGGCGATTGCTGAGCTGCAGATTCCGCCGACAGCACCGCATCGGACCCTACTTCGCCGACTTTGCGTGTCCGGAGCACCGATTGGTGGTGGAACTGGATGGAAGCCAGCACCTCGTGTTCGCCGAAGCGGATGTGCGGCGCACGCGGGTACTAGGGGCACTGGGGTATCGCGTAGTGCGGTTCTGGAATGACGATGTGCTGGTGCGGACGGAGGTGGTGTTGGAGGCGATTGCGGCGGCGTTGCGGTTGCCGGCGGCCGGCCCCTCACCCTGCGTTGCTGCGCAACGCTGTCCCTCTCCCCGCAAGCGGGGCGAGGGGTGAGTCCACAGCGCGGCGAGTTTGCTTTTCCTTCTCCCCGCCCTGCGGGGAGAAGGTGCCCAACGGGCGGATGAGGGGCGCTTTTAGATAGGTAAAATGCCGCGCCCCATGCGCAACCCCACCTTCCAGCTTCGAATGGCCCTGCTGGCGCTAGTCGCCACGCTGCTGCTCGTGCTCGTGCCAACGGTGGGACGGGTGCTCTCGTCCGCCTCCGATGCCTCGTCGGGGGTGTGGGCACAGATGTGCACCATGGCGGGGTTGAAGCTGGTCAAGCTCGCGCCGGGTGACGCGAATCCGCTGACGCCCAAGCCCTCGCCTGTCCCCACGGGCGGCGATGCGATGCAGGACTGCGCCTACTGCCCGCTGCTCAATGCGATGGCGGTGCTGGTGCTGTGGGTCGTATTGGCGTTTCCGCAAGTGGTGGTACGAGCGCTGCGCTGGTGGCGTGCGCCGGTGCGCTACACACGTTGGTATCCGTGCGGGCTTGGGTCCCGTGGGCCGCCGCTCGCGGCTTGAAGCACCCGTTCCTTTGATCGCGTGCGGCGCTGTCCGCACGTGCGTTGTGCTTCCTGTCGACTCCATCGATGCCATGCTGCGCGCGTCGCGCATAGCCGTGGCTGTCGACGCATTCCAACCATCCTGTCGCGACCGCTGATTGCCGGTCGCGCTTTGCGGAGATTTCCATGTTTGTTCGTTCGTTCTGTCTGTCTGCCCTTTGCCTGTTGCCGTCGTTGGCGTTCGCTCATCACGGGCAGGATTTCCTGCTGGTCGAAAGTCCGGCGGTGCCGCATCCGAAGCAGGTCTATCTGCTCGCCAATGCGCATGCCGCGCTTGATGGCGATGCGGAGGAACAAGCTGGGTTTGAGCCGGCCCTGCTGGTTGGCGTTACGCCGCGGGTGGCGATCGAGCTGCACGCGCATGCAGAGAAACTCGCTGGTGAGGACTGGAACTACGAAGCCACCGCGCCGTCGGTGCATGTGTTGCTGAGCGATCCGGAGAACCATCACGGCTTGCAGGTCGGCTTGAGTGCGGAATACGAAATCGCCGCGGAGGACGATGCACCGGACAACGCCGAGGTGCGGTTGTCCTTCGAGAACACGCACGCGGCTTTGAAATGGGGCGCGAATCTGGTCGGCAGTCGCGAACAGCATGGCGAAGCGGATTGGGGCGCGGTACTCGGCTTCCGTCGCGAGATTCGTCCGGGCTTTGCGTTGGGGTTCGAAGGGCAAGCCAGCTTTAAGCGCGCGGAAGGTGCGGAAGTGCTGGCGGGTGCCTATTTCGAAGGTGGGCAGGCGTGGGCGCTGAAGCTGGGCTTGGGTGGGGAGCGCGAGGCTGACGGGGGATTCATGCCGCTTGCTCGGGTGGGATTGGTGGTGCGGTTGAACGATTGAGGGCGAAGGCTGCTACTCGAGCAGCGCCCCGTTTCGCAACAACTCCCCTCACCCTGCGTTGCTGCGCAACGCTGTCCCTCTCCCCGCAAGCGGGGCGAGGGATAGTTCCAAGCGGGCGGGGGTAGTTCCAAGCGGGCGAGTGAGTTGCCCGTCCTTCTCCCCGCTTGCGGGGAGAAGGTGCCCGAAGGGCGGATGAGGGGCGCCTTTCGCTCAGCCGTTGAACTACAGGTCGCTGGCGAAACGCACACACTCTTCACGCATGCGCGCCAGCTGCTGCCCGCGCGCCGCCGGATCACTGATCACGTCGGATCAGTGGTGTTCATGGGCATCGTGCTCGGCGGGAGCGGGCTTGGGTGCGTGCACGTGACGCGTGCCGTCGGCGTGCACGTGCGTGGTGCCCGCTGCTGGTGATGCGGGCGCAGTGGTCGCTGCCTGATCATGCTCATGCGCGGCTGCGTCTTCCGTATGCGCGCGGTCCGCGTCGGGCTGCGTATCGTCGTGATGGTGGCCTTCCATGCCCTCGGCGTGCGAGTGGCCAGCGGTTTCGCCACCGCCGTGGGAATGGCCACCACTGCTGGCAACCAGTGTCTGGTATTGCTCGGCGTCGAGCTTGGGCAGTTGCTGTAGGAAGGCCGCCATGTTCCAGATGTACTCGTCGTCCATGCTCTTGCCCCAGGCCGGCATGCCCGACGCCTTGATGCCGTGCTTGATCACCCAGAACGCTTCCGCCGCGTCGACTTGCGCCTTCGCCAGATTCGGCGGCGAGGGATACAAGCCCTTGCTCAGCTCGGTTGGCTGCATGCCCGGCCCCAGGTGGCAGCCCGTGCACATCGCGTCGTAGTTGCCCGCGCCCTGGCGGATGCGCGCCGGATCATTGAGGTTCTCCGGCAGTGCCAGCTTTTGTGCGCGGGTGTCGATCGAACGTTCGCGCAATGCCTGCAATGCCGCGTACACCGGCGGGGTGTGGGCATCATCGGCACCGATGTTGTAGGCGCCCGACCACACGTAACCGGCGGCGGCGAGTGCACCGACGCCGGCGACGATGGCGAGGGTCAGCAGCGATTGCTTGTTGATGAGTGACATGGGATCTCCTCAGAACCAGATGCGGATGCCCGCGACGATGCGGGTGTCGTTGACGGCTTCGTCGGCGGCGCGGCGTAGATCGGCGGTGGTCCCGAACGACCATTCACGCACCACGCCGACGTACGGCGCGAACTGACGCGTGACTTCGTAACGCAGACGCAGGCCGGCTTCGGCCGAGCTCAGGCCCGAACCGATATGGCGACGCGGATCGTCCTGGCCGTAGGCGTTGAGCTCGAGCAGCGGCTGCAGGATCAGGCGGTTGGTGAGCAGGGCTTCGTACTCGGCTTCCACGCGCGCCGCGGTCTGGCCGCCCTGCCCCACGTAGGCAGTGGCATCGACTTCAAATTTGTACGGCGCCACGCCCATCACGCCGATCGCCGCGAAATCCTGCGACGAGCCATGGGTGAAGTCGTGGCGCACGCCGGCGACCACGTCCCACCAGCGTGCGACGGCGCGGCCGTACAGCACTTCGACATCGGCGCTGTCGATGCGGTGTTCGATGCTTTCGCCTTCGCTGCGCAGCCACAGCTTGTTGCGGTCGGTGCCGATCCAGGCGCGACCTTCCCATTCCAGCCCGCGGCCTTCGGCGGCATTGAAGGCTTCCAGGCGATTGAACTGCACGAAGTGGTGGATGCCGTTGTCGTGCGCCGGATGATCCTGAGGCGGCGGTTGCGCGGCGGCGCGATTGGCGTCGGTGAGCACCGGGATTGGGGTGATCGGTGCATCGCTGGTGCGCGGCATGGTGTGGCCCATGGCGGCGTGATTCATGCCGGCGTGGTCCATTCCCGTGTGATCCATCGGCGCGGGTTGGGCGGCGCCGTGATCCATCCCGCTGTGGTCCATGGCGCCGTGGTCCATGCCGCTGTGATCCATCGGCTGCGGCGCAGGCGTCGCATGCCCCATCGCCGCGTGATCCACGGGCTCGGGTGCCGGCTTCGCGCGGGGCTTGGCTTTGGCCTTTGGTTTGGTTTTGGGTTTGGCTTTCGGCTTGTCCTGATGCTGCGCATGGTCCTGCATCGGCATTTGATGCGGAGCCTGCGCTTGCGTCGGCATCGGCATCTGATGCTGCGAGTGGTCCTGCGCGGCGGCATTGAAGGCCAGCAGCAAGCCGGCGGCGAGCGGTGCGAGTGTCATCGGCGTCTTCATTCTTCGACCCTCACGGTGCGCATCATCCCCGCTTCCATGTGAAAGAGCAGATGGCAGTGGTAGGCCCAGCTGCCAAGCGCGTCGGCGCGGACGCGATAGCTGCGGCGACTGCCCGGTGGCATGTCGATGGTGTGCTTGCGCACCTGGAAGTTGCCCTGCTCGTCCTCCAGATCGCTCCACATGCCGTGCAGGTGGATCGGGTGCGTCATCATCGTGTCGTTGACCAGCACGATGCGCAGGCGCTCGCCGTAGTTGAGGCGCAGCGGTTCGGCTTCGGAGAACTTCTGGCCGTTGAAGCCCCAGGCGAAGCGTTCCATGTGGCCGGTCAGGTGCAGCTCGATGTCGCGGCCGGGTTCGCGGCCGTCGGGATCGGCGAAGGTGCTCTTCAGCATCGAATAGCTAAGCACGGTGCGGCCGTTGTCACGCAGGCCGATCCCGGGATCGTCGAGCTTTGGCACCGGTGCCATCGTCTGCATGTCGACCAGTGGATTGCGGTTCTCGCTGGCGGGATGCGATTGCATGCCGCCGCCGTGATTCATGCCCGACATACCCGGCATGGCGGACATGTCGTGGCCGCTGTGATCAGCGTTCGAGGCTTGACTGACGTGACCCATGTTGGCGCCACAACCGCCTTCCATGCCCTTCATGTTCATGCTGGCGCCGCAGCTGCCTTCCATGCCCTTCATCCCGGACATGTCATGGCCCATGCCGCCGTGGCCCATGTCGGCCATGGTGAGCAGCGGACGCGGGTCGACATTCGGCACCGGCGCACGCAGGCCTTCGCGTACTGCGAGCGTGCCGCTGACATAGCCAGTGCGCCCCATGTCCTGGGCGAAGATGGTGAAGGCGTCCTGGCCGCTGGGTTCGACGATCACATCAAAGGTTTCCGCCGTGGCGATGCGGAACTCGTCCACCGTCACCGGATGCACGTACTGGCCGTCGGCCGCGACCACGGTCATCTTCAGACCCGGAATGCGCACGTCGAAGTGCGTCATCGACGAGCCGTTGATGAAGCGCAGCCGCACCTTCTCGCCAGAGCGGAACAACGCCGTCCAGTTACCCAGCGCCGTGGTGCCGTTCATGAGGTAGGTGTAGGTGTTGGCGTTGACGTCGGACAGGTCGGTCGGCGACATGCGCATCTGGCCCCACATCTTGCGATCGTCGAGCGTGGCCGCCAGGCCCTGGCGTTGCGTGTCGCGGCAGAAGTCGCCGACGGTGCGCTGGTAGTAGTTGTCGTACATCGACATCTTCTTCAGTCGTGCGAACAAGTGGGCCGGATCGAGATCGGTCCAGTCGGAGAGCAGCACGACATAGTCGCGATCGAACGCGAAGGGCTCGGGTTCGATCGGATCGATCACCAGCGGGCCGTACAGGCCGGCCTGTTCCTGGAAGCCGGAATGGCTGTGGTACCAGTAGGTACCGGCCTGATTCACCGTGAAGCGGTAGTGGTAGGTCTCGCCGCGATGGATGCCGCCGAAACTCAGGCCCGGCACGCCGTCCATGTTTGCGGGCAGGACGATGCCGTGCCAATGGATCGAAGTTGCATGGCCGTGGATCGAGCCGGCCGGCAGCGCGTTGGAGACACGCAGATTGACCGTGGTGCCCTCGCGCCAGCGCAGCAGCGGCGCGGGAATGGAACCGTTGACGGTGATCGCCGTGCGCGTGCGCCCGGTGAAGTTCATCGGCGTTTCGCCGATGGTGAGATCGAACTCGGTGCCTGACAGAACGTTGGGATAGCCGGCGGACTTCAGCGCCCAGCCGGCCTTCGGCCATAGGCCCAGGCCGGCGACGGCACCGCCGACAGCCAACCCCTGGACGAAGCGGCGGCGCGACAGCCCGCGCGATCCGTCGGCGTCGCGGCCGAAAGCATCAGATGACATGGAAAACTCCGTAAGAAAGCTTTGTCTGCGACGCGTGGGCGTCGCGCGCGAACACGCGCATCGCGACCGGACGATCGCGCGCGCATGCGAAGGGGCGCCGAGGGCGCCTGGGACGACTTAGCCGATGGGAGGTCGGATGGGATGCGGCAACGCCGGCGTGGCGTGGCCGAGCGCCAGCGGACGCACGCTGCGGTCATGATCGAGCGCGGCGGGCGGCAGGTGCAGCGTCGGCACGCCGACCTGGGCGATATGCACGCAGGCGCAACGGCAGGTGCCGGACTTGCAGCAGTCGGGGGTGTGCTTCGACTTGGATTCGGTCGGCGCGGGCGCCGGAGCCGTCGTGACTTCGAGCTTCGCCGTCGACGCCATGTGGTGGCCGTGGCACGGCATGTTGTCGTCGGAAGCGACGGCAGAGGCCGGCGCGACTTCATGCATCTGGTGCATCTGCACCGGCGCCTGCATCGGCAACTGCATGTGCACCGATGCGGCCGCGCCCGCCACCCCGTTCAGCACGAGGCAGAGGCTCAGCAGCGCGCGCAGCAGCAGCGATCCGATCGACATGTGCGTACTGTACCCGCGTCACCCGCGGCGCGGGTACAGGATTCGTAAACCCTGAACGACGTCCAGGGTTTTTGTTCAACCGGCAGGCGTGAAGGCCAGCCCGTAGTCGCCGGCGAAACGGGCGCAGGCCTCGCGCATGCGCGCCTGCTGCGCGGCGCGCACCGCCGGATCGCTGAGCACGAACGATTGCGTCTCGCTGGCGATGTTGATCAGGTCCTGGCGCACGCGTTCGACATCCGATGCATTCGCCGGGCGGATCGGACGCATGTGATTGCGTTCATCCGGACCACCCACCCAGCGGGTGAGGAAGTTACCGATGGCCTTGCCCATGGACACGTCGCGCTTGAGTTCGACATGCACTTCGGCGGTGTTCAACTTCATGCCGAGCGTATCGAGCCAGTCCTGCCATTTGAATTCGTTGAAGCGGCGCGCCAACACCAGCGCGCGCCACGGCACGCCGAGGGTGTCGGCGAAGATCGCACCATGCAGGGATTCGGTGAGCACACGTTCGCAGCTCGCGATCGCGTCGGCCACCGCCTGCGGCGATTGACGCGGATCGATCGGATACAGACCCGCAGCGCGCGCGAGCGTGTCCCAGTCGTAACCGTCGTAGCTCTTGTGATGCGGGATCAGACCGATGCGGCCGGCGACCGGCGCCAGCGTGCGCTGCAACGGCGCCCACAGCACGGCCGCATCGCCCAGGCCGAGCGCGGGATCGAGCCCGCACTTCTTCGCGGTGCCGGGGCCGCGCACCCAGTACACGCGCCAGCTGTCGTCGAGCTTCGGATCGCCGCGATAGCCGGTGCCGGAGCCGAGCACGATCTTGGTTTCATCCGGACGCGTGCCGCCGAGGATGGTGCCGATGCCGTATAGCCACAGCTCCGGATGCTTGGCTTCCAGATCCGGAAACAACGCTGGCCACAGTTCGACGTTGAGGTCGTCGCCGAAGTTGCCTTGCGGGAGCTTGCAGTATTTCAGGCGCATGAGTGGGCCGTGTTCTGGATGTTCATGCCTTGGCTTTCCTTGTTCGCCATTCCCGCGGCCCTTCGACTTCGGGCCTGCGGCCCTACGCTCAGGGCGAACGGATTTCGTGGACTGTGAAAAGCGCTAAGTGGATTTCGTGGACTGTGGAAAGCGCTAAGCGGATTTCGTGGACTGTGAAAAGCGCTAAGCGGATTTCCTGGGCTATGAAAGACGTGAACGGATGTCGCGAACTGTGAAAAGCGATGTGCAGGCACGTGGACTTGCGGCTCTATACCGTCCCGATTGTCCGTTCGCCCTGAGCGTAGGCGCGAAGCGCCGGAGTCGAAGGGCCCGCGGGAATGCCGAGCTAAGGGACGCCGCGCGCACGATGGAACGCGGCGTCCTTGCACATTTACCTGCGGCCCGAGCGAATCTGCGCATCCACCGCCGCAATCGCCGTCATGTTGACCACCCGACGCGGCGTCGAAGCCGGGGTCAGGATGTGCGCCGGCTTGTCCAGGCCCATCAGGATCGGACCGATCGCGACGCCGTCGGTCATCACCCGCACCATGTTGTAGGTGATGTTGGCGGCATCCAGGTTCGGCATCACGAACAGGTTGGCGCGGCCCTTCAGGGTGGTGTTGGGGAAGATGCGGTGACGCAGTTCCTCGTCCCATGCAGTGTCGGCCATCATTTCGCCGTCGACTTCGAGCTTGGGCACGCGCTCACGGATGAGCTGGTAGGCCTTGCGCATCTTCAGCGCGGAGGCGTCGTCGTGGCTGCCGAAGTTGGAGTGCGACAGCAGCGCAACCTTGGGTTCGATGCCGAACAGCTTGAGGCGGTAGGTCGCCTGCAGCGTGGCTTCGGCGATCTGTTCCGGCGACGGGTCGACCTGCACATGGGTGTCGAGGAAGAACCACACGCCCTGGTCGTTGATCACCGCGGTCATCGCGGCGGTGCCGGTGACGCCCTTCTCGAAGTCGAACACGCTGCGCAGGTAGCCGAGCTTCTTGTGGAAGCGTCCGACCAGGCCGCAGATCATCGCGTCGGCTTCGCCGCGCTCGACCATCAGCGACGCGATCAGCGTCGGACGCGAACGCATCAGGTTCTTCGCTGCCGCAGGCGTGACGCCGCGACGCTCGGTCTTGGCGTGGTACTGCTGCCAGTAGTCGTTGAAGCGCGGGTCTTCATTGATGTTGGTCAGCTCGAAGTCGACGCCGGCCTTCATGCGCAGGCCCAGACGCTGGATGCGCGACTCGATCACGTCCGGGCGGCCGATCACGATCGGGAACGCGAGCTCCTCGTCGATCACGGTCTGCACCGCGCGCAGCACGGTCTCTTCTTCGCCTTCGGCATAGACCACGCGCTTCTTGTCGCTGCGCGCGCGATCGTAGATCGGCTTCATGATCAGGCCGGTACGATAGATGAACTGCGCCAGCTTTTCCTCATACGACTTCATGTCGAGGATCGGACGCGTGGCGATGCCCGAATCCATCGCGGCGCGCGCGACGGCCGGTGCCAGCAGGGTCAGCAGGCGCGGATCGAACGGACGCGGGATCAGATACTCCGGGCCGAACTTCGGCACGTCGCCGCCGTAGGCACCAGCGAGATCGGACGATTCCATGCGCGCGATCGCCGCGATGGCGCGCACGCAGGCGAGCTTCATCGCTTCGTTGATCGTGGTCGCACCGACGTCTAGCGCGCCGCGGAAGATGTACGGGAAGCACAGCGCGTTGTTGACCTGGTTCGGATAGTCCGAACGGCCGGTGGCGATGATGCAGTCCGGGCGGACCTTCTTCGCGTCTTCCGGGAGGATTTCCGGATACGGATTGGCCAGCGCGAGGATGATCGGCTTGGCGGCCATCGTCGCGACCATTTCCGGCTTCAGCACGCCGCCGGCGGACAGGCCGAGGAAGATGTCGGCGCCGTCGACGATGTCGGCGAGCGTGCGCTTGTCGGTGTCGCGCGCGTAGCGCTCCTTGTCCGGATCCATCTTGCCGCGACCGGTGTAGAGCACGCCGTCGCGATCGACCGCGAGGATGTTCTCCGGCTTCATGCCCAGCGCGACCAGCATGTCGAGGCAGGCGATGCCGGCGGCGCCGGCGCCGGACGTGGCGAGCTTCACCTCACCGATCTTCTTGCCGACGATTTCCAGCGCGTTGAGCACGGCCGAGCCGACGATGATCGCAGTGCCGTGCTGGTCGTCGTGGAACACAGGGATGTTCATGCGCTCGCGCAGCTTGCGCTCGACGATGAAGCATTCCGGGGCCTTGATGTCTTCGAGGTTGATGCCGCCGAAGGTGGGTTCGAGCGAAGCGATGATCTCGACCAGCTTGTCGGGATCCTTCTCGTCGACTTCGATATCGAACACGTCGATGCCGGCGAACTTCTGGAACAGCACGCCCTTGCCTTCCATCACTGGTTTACCAGCCAAGGGACCGATGTCGCCCAGGCCGAGCACCGCGGTGCCGTTGGAGATCACCGCGACCAGGTTGCCGCGCGCGGTGTAGTCGCTGGCGAACTTGGGGTCCCTGGCGATCTCTTCGCAGGCGTAGGCGACGCCCGGCGAGTACGCGAGCGCGAGGTCGCGCTGGGTCACCATCGGCTTGGTCGCGGAGACCTTGATCTTTCCGCGCGGTTCCATGCGGTGGTAGTCGAGGGCGGCTTGTTTCAGTTCGTCGGACATCGCTCGGCACATAAGCGGCTGGGTTTGGGATTGTAGCCGCGCGATCCGGCCGGTTTCGTGGCAGCGGCCGCGATGCGGGAACTCGGCCAAATCGGCATGACGACGCCATTCGCCCCCGCATTGGCGCCACGGAGGGCCGGCTTCGTCGCGTATCGGCGGGATTTCGTCGCCCGGGGGCTTGACCCCGGCGCGCTGTTAAGACTGTACTAGTTCACATAGTACAGCTGACTCCCCGGACCTACCGATGGCCCGAACCCAAGCCCTGATGATCCAGATCGCCACCGGCGACTCGCGCCCGATCAGCCGCCAGATCGTCGATGCGATCCGCATGAAGATCGCCACCGCCGAGCTGGAGCCGGGCGCGCAGCTGCCCAGCGTGCGCGGCCTGGCGCGGCAATTGACGATCAATCCGAACACCGTCGCCAAGGCCTACGCCGAGCTCACCGCCGAAGGCTGGCTGGAGGCCCGCCAGGGCCTGGGCCTGTACGTGGCCACGCTGCGCCAGCGCCTGAGCGAGGCCGAACGCGAGCGTCGCCTCGACGACGCGATCTCGCGTTTCGTCCATGAAGTGGTCGCCCTCGATTACCCGCCCGCCGAGGCGCACGCGCGCCTGGGCCTCGAACTGCGCGCACTAACGCCCAAGAAGACCGCCTGAAGCTTCCATGTCCATCCATGATTCCGAATACGTGATCGGAACCGCCGGGCTGACCAAGCGCTACGGCCGCAAGCCGGTGCTCGATCACGCGAAAGGGAGGGAGAAGAGCGGTTAAACGTCGAGAAAGTCGTCGCGCTGCGCCACCGCATCCAAGCGGATACGGTTGGCGAACAACGAGAACGCGAGCATTCCGGCCAGGCCGTTCGCGCGCACGATCCACTTCGGTAGCCAGCGCGGCGGCACCAGCACGCCCTGATCGAACAGGGGCTCCCAGCGCTGCACGTCGCCCAAGGTCATCTTCCCCGCGAACAAACGCCGGCACAGCAGCAGCTTGTTGTGGCGCAGGGCCCAGCGGAAGAAGGTGTGCACGCTGACCAGGCCGCGCAGGTACACGGTGTCCTTGGTGAAGGCGGATCCGCCCGTCAGTGGCACGCCGCGGAACACGCGCTGGGCCGAGGTGAAACTGTCGGCGTCGCTCTGCCCGGCGTCGCGGAAGTAGTGGAAGACCTGCAGGAAGTCGGCGCCCTCCAGCGCCATCGCCACCGCTTCGATGCGCAGGCTGATGCGCTTCATGCGCTCGATGTCGATCGCACCGGTGATCTGCTCGGCGAAGGTTGCCAAGCCCTCCTGGGTGGCGGTGGTGCGCGGCGAGGACAGCCCCAGACTGGCCAGATGCGGCTGCTCGCGGCCGTTGAGTGCGGTGAGCGAGTGCACGAAGGCCTCGTGCTCGATCAGCTGATGGCGGTCGTAGTCGCTGAAGGCGGCGCCGTGGCGTAGGCGAATGCGGTTGGCACCGGCCGCGGCCTTGGCGATGAGGTCGGGGTCGAGCACGACTTCGATGACGCGCTTGTCGAAGAAGTCGTCGAGTGCGGCCTGCAGCTGTAACTGCAATGCCGTGGCCGAGATCGCCACGCATTCGGACGGCGCTAGCAGTTCGCGGTCGAGTTCGTTGGCGATGTCGATGAAATGGTGCGCGGCCTCGCGCGTGGTCGGGCCGGCGCCGGGCAGCGGTTCGTCAGGACGGCCGAACAACCGCACCGAGTGCGTGGTGACCGCGGGCGTACCGAGAGCTTCGAGCAATTCCGCGGCGATCGACCAGCTGCGCGCGGAATCGCAGAGGTAGTGGCCGAGCGGATGGTCGGGATCGGCCTCGCGGATGATCGCGTCGAGTTCGCGACGACAGTCGGCGAAATCGAGCTTGGGGTAGTCGATCACCGGCAGCGCGTAGCGGCCCTGCGCGGCTTCGTCGAGGAACCGCTTCTGCACGCTCGCCGGCCAGCTCACCAAACCGAGCAGCTTGATGCCCTTCACGGCCTTGACCATGCGCGCGTCGAGCGCGGAGTGGTGGGCGAGGTCGGGGGTGAGGTCGGTCATGGTCGTTTACCCCCTCCCTTGCGAAGCAGGGGAGGGTTGGGGAGGGGTGCCGTGTGCGCAGCGCACGGCGCTTTGGCTGCTAGGTCTACGCGAGCGCGGAAGCAAAGCAAAAAGCACCCCTCCCCGACCCTCCCCTTCGCTACGCGAAAGGGAGGGAGAAAGGCGCCTTCGCTGCGCGAAAGGGAGGGAGCGAAGAGCAACGGCGCACTCAATGCCGCCCATACTTGTCATCCAGACGCTTGTTGAGCGCCTTGCCGGCCACCTTCTCCTCAGCCTTCTGCGCACGCCGGTTCGCGGCCTTGTTCGCCGCGTCGGCGACTTCGCCGCTGAGCTTGAGGAAGTTGGCGAAGCGCTGCGGATCGAGCTTGCCGCCTTCGATCGCGGCGCGTACCGCGCAGCCGGGTTCGCGCTGATGCTTGCAGTCGCGGAAGCGGCATTGCTCGGCCAGCGCTTCGACGTCGCTGAAGTTCTCGGCGACGTCTTCCTCGCCGGTGGGTTTCAGTTCGCGCATGCCGGGCGTGTCGATCAAACAGGCGCCGGACGGCAGCGGGATCAGCGCGCGATACGTCGTGGTGTGGCGACCACGCGAATCGCTCTCGCGCACTTCGCTGGTCTTCATCTTTTCCACGCCGAGCAGGGTGTTGGTCAGCGTGGACTTGCCTGCGCCGGAGGAACCGACCAGCACCGCGGTATGGCCAGGCTGCAGCCACGGCAGCAGCGCGGCGACGCTGTCGGGATCCTTGGCGTTGACCGCGCGGATCGCGACGTCCTGCGCGGCCAGTTCCAGCTCGCCCACGGCGTCGGCGCTGTCGGTCTGCGCGATGTCGGATTTGGTCAGCACCACCACCGGTTCGGCGCCGCCGCTGCGCACCAGCAGCAGGTAGCGCTCGATGCGGCGCGGGTTGAAGTCGGCGTCCAGGCCGCACACCACCAACACGGTGTCGACGTTGGCGGCGATCAGCTGTTGCTTGTAGTGCTCGCCGGCAGCGGCGCGCTTGATCGCGGTGCGGCGCGGCAGCAGCTCGACGATCTTGGAATGCTTGATCGAACTGCCTTCGATCAGGACCCAGTCGCCGACCGCGGGCCGCTCTTCCGGGGCGCTGGCGCCCTTGCGGTAGGTGGCCGGGCGCAGCCATTCGGGCAGGGATTCCACCGGAAAGCTGTGGTCGGGACCGTCGGAGACGATGTAACCACTGCGGTGCTGCTCGACCACGCGGGCCGGGCGGGCGTGGGGGCGCAGGACCAGGGCCTCACGCCAGGCGGATTCGGTGGGCAGGCCGTCGTCGGCCAGGGGCCAGCCGATCGCCTGCAGGGCGGCCAGTTCGGGGCTCACCGGACTGGTGTTCAAACGGATGTGAAGGCGGCGGACATGCCCGGATTCTAGCCTCGCCGCCACAGAACTCGCGCCGGAAGCGAAATTTCATGGACCAAGGCACTGAACCGGCTGGGTTTTCGGCTAGTCTGGCCGACCACCCACTCCCCCGCTGCGCCGATGTCCCTGCCTCCCGTGAAGACCCGCGAACGCCTGTCCGAAGTCCGTTACGAGATCCGCGGAGAGCTGGCCCGTCGAGCCCGGGAGCTGGAAGCCCAGGGCCGCAAGCAGATCAAGCTCAACATCGGTAACCCGGGCGCCTTCGGCTTCCGCGCGCCGGAGCACCTGCAGCGCGCGATCGCCGAGCGCATCGAGCAGACCGATCCCTACACCCACCAGCAGGGCCTGCCGGCCGCGCGCGAAGCGATCGCGTCGTTCCACAAGCAGCGCGGCACCCCGAATGCATCGCCCGAGCGCGTGTTCGTCGGCAACGGCGTCAGCGAACTGATCGACCTGTCGCTGCGCGCGCTGCTCAATCCTGGCGACGAAGTATTGCTGCCGTCGCCCGACTACCCACTGTGGTCCGCGGCGACCATTCTCAACGACGGCCGTCCGGTCTATTACCAGTGCAAGCCGGAAGACGGCTTCGTGCCGAGCCCGGAAGAAATCGAATCGCTGGTGTCCTCGCGCACCCGCGCCATCGTGCTGATCAATCCGAACAACCCGACCGGCGCGTCGTATCCGCGCGAAGTGCTGGAGAAGATCGTCGCGATCGCGCAGCGCCACAAGCTGCTGCTGATGGCGGACGAGATCTACGACAACATCCTCTATGACGAAGCGAGCTTCGTACCGCTCGCGCCGCTTGCCGGCGACCTGCCCTGCCTGACCTTCGGCGGCCTGTCCAAGGTGCATCGCGCCTGCGGCTGGCGCGTGGGTTGGGCCGTGCTCAGCGGCGATCCGATGGCCAGCGGCGACCTGCACCACGCCATGGACCTGCTCGGCGCGCTGCGCCTGTGCGCCAATGTGCCGGGCCAGTTCGCGATCGAAGCCGCGCTGCAGGGCGAGGACACGATCACCGCGCTGACTACGGCAGAAGGTCGTCTGTACGAAACCCGCCGTGCGCTGCTTGAGTGCGTGGCCGCGAGCAAGCACCTGGAACTGGTGACGCCGGCCGGCGCGCTATACGGCTTCCCGGCCGTGGTGGGCGATGCCGCGATCGGCTTCGACGACCACAAGTTCGCGCTGGAACTGCTGGAAACCGAGGACGTGCTGGTAGTGCCGGGCTCGAGCTTCAACGTGCCGTATCGCAACCACTTCCGCGTCACCCTGCTGCCGCCGCCGGACGTGTTGCGCGAAGTATTCGTCCGCATCGAGCGCGTGCTGGATCGGTATGCGGAACAGGCACGGGCCCGGCGCAGCGCGGTCGCGTAAGCGGCAAGATCATGTGACAGCGAAGGCGGGCTCCGGCCCGCCTTCTGCTTTTCGGGGCTCCCCGCGCTAGCCGTCGGCGGTGACAGCACCTTGATCGCGCACCCGCCTAGAATGGCGCGCATGGACGCCGCCAACGACACCCTGACCTATCTCGCGCTGGGCGACAGCTACACCATCGGTGAAGCCGTGCCCGAGGAAGGCCGCTGGCCGATGCAGCTGGCGCGCGCACTGCGCGAGGAAGGCACCGCGCTGGGCAATCCGCGCATCGTCGCCACGACCGGCTGGACCACCGACGAGCTCGAGTGGGGCATCGATGCGGTCGAGCCGCTGGGCACCTTCGACCTGGTCTCGCTGCTGATCGGCGTCAACAACCAGTACCGCAACCGCAGCGCGGTGGCGTACAGCGGCGAGTTCCACAGCCTGCTGCGGCGCGCGATCAGGTTCGCGCACGGGCGTGCCGATCGCGTGCTGGTGTTGTCGATTCCGGACTGGGGCGTGACCCCGTTCGCCGCCAACGACAAGCGCGATGCGGCCACGATCGGCGGCGAGATCGACGCCTTCAACGCCGCCGCGCAAGCCGTGTGCACCAAGGAAGGCGTGGCCTTCGTCGACATCACGCCGGTCTCGCGCGAACGCGGTGCCGAATTGCTGGCCGAAGACGGGCTGCATCCGTCCGCGGCGATGTACACGCTGTGGACCCAGGCGGCGTTGCCGGTGGCACGCACGCTGCTGGCGAAATGAGCGACGCCGGTTCCGCCACGCAGGCGTTGCCGCGCGCGCAGGCCCTGGCGATCGCACAGGCGTACCGGCCGCAGCGCCTGCGCGAAGGCTATTGGGACTACTACTACACGCGCACCAAGCTGGGCAGCGATCCGCTGTATCCCGGCGTCTGCGCGGCGCTGCGCGGCACCACGGCACCGGTGCTCGACCTGGGCTGCGGCTTGGGGCTGCTCGCGCATGCACTGCGCGCGCAGGGCGTGACGCTGCCGTACCGCGGCGTCGACAACGATGCCGGCAAGATCGCCCGCGCGCAGCGTGCGGCGACGCGCATGCGGCTGGCCGAGGTCAGGTTCGACACCGTCGATCTCGCGCGCGAACAACCCACGCATCGTGGCAGCGTGGTGCTGCTCGACGTGCTGCAATTCATTTCGCCGCAGGCGCAGGCGCGCACGCTCGATGCCGCGATCGCGATGCTGGTGCCGGGCGCGAAGCTGGTGATCCGCACGGGCCTGGCCGATGGCAGCGGACGCGCACGCGTCACGCGCGCGGTGGATGTGTTCTCGCGCGTGCTCGGGTGGATGAATGCGGGGCCGTCGCGGTATCCGGATGCAGGTGAGCTGCGGGCGCGACTCGAGGCGGCGGGATTGGCGGTGGAATTCACGCCGTTGTATGGCAAGACGCCGTTCAACAATTGGCGGGTGGTGGCCACCAAGCCTTGATCTTGTCCTTCTCCCGCATCGCGAGGAGAGGGTCGAAGCGGGCGATAGGCCTAAAATCGCGCGATGGATTACCAACTCGTCATAAAGTTCTGGCGCAAGTCTCTAGACAACGAAGAGTTCCTCGCGACGATTGAGGGTGAGTTAAAGGGCGCGCTGGGCAATACGGTGGAACTGGAGGGCTATGACGTAAGCCCGAAAGAGATCAACCTGTTCATGCTTACGTCTGATCCTCGCCACTCGTTTCGACGGGCAAGAGATGTCCTGGAGAAGCTGGGCGTAGTACTCGGTGTTTCTGCCGCTTTCCGCTTGGTCGGCGGCGCGAAATTCACCTCGGTCTGGCCACTCCGCGCCACGCGCAAATTCTCGCTCCCTAGTGCAGGGTAGGCCTAACAATTCATTCAAGCCGACCAATCGCTGCGCGATTGTTTTCGGCTTGATTCACGCGATAGCCCGTTGAGGCGACCGGGGCGGATAAGGGGCGCTTTTGCTTTGCGCGCGACGTCCCCTCACCCTGCATCGCTACGCGATGCTGTCCCTCTCCCCGCAAGCGGGGCGAGGAGTAAGCAGCTGCGGCGCGAGAACTGGTTCGCCAGCTTCGATGTCTTCCGGCAGCACCGTGCCGTAACCAAGAGTGTCCAGCCGCCGCAGCAACAGCGCCAGGATTTCCAGATTGCGCCCGTGCTTCGCGCCTTCGTGCAGCAGCACAATGGCGCCCGGCGCGAGATCACGTTCGATGCGCGCGACCACCGCGCCGGGATCCGCCGCTACGCCATCGAAACCGCGCGCACTCCAGGCCACACGCGCCAGGCCAAGATCGCGCAGCGGCGCCGACACGAACGGATTGGCCATGCCGACCACTGCGCGAAACCAACGCGGCGTGATGCCGGTGATCTCTGCCAGCGTCGCCTGGTTCTGCGCGATCTGCGCGCGCATCTGACGCGGGCCGAGCGCCCAGAACCAGGCCTGCGGGTGGGTATCGCTGTGATTGCCCAGGGTGTGGCCGCGCCGGACGATCTCGCGCACCAGATCCGGTCGCTTCCGCGCGCATTCGCCGACCACGAAGAACGTTGCCCGCGCCTGATGGCGATCGAGCAGGTCGAGTACCGCGGTGGTTTCGTCGGAGGGGCCGTCGTCGATGGTCAGCCATACCCGCGGCTCATGCGTCGGCAGGCGCCGCAGCGCCGGGCCGAACAGGCGCGAATCGGGCTTCATCGTGCCCCACAGGATCGGCAGGTGCGAAAGCAGCATTGCCGGCAGGCCCCAGATCCAGCCCCAGCGCCACCAGATAGCCGCCACCACGAGCTGCGACAGCGGTAGCCAGATCAGCCAGGCGTGTGGATGGCGGGGTGGGTTGTGCAGGGAGGCGGACATGCGTCGATGATGCCATGCGCTTACGGGCGCCCCTGCCCCTCACACCCCAAGGGTGCTTCCTTCGGGCGTCCGGCGCTTCGCGCCACCTTCTCCCCGCTGGCGCGGGGAGAAGGGCAAGGACAAATGCGCCGCGCACTTCGGCCTAGTTCCACCGCCCTCACACCTTGCCCCTCGCCCCGTTTACGGGGAGAGGGACAGCGTTGCGAAGCAACGCAGGGTGAGGGGCCGTGCGCGCGCTAAAATGCCGCTTTCTCCCCCGGAAATCCCCATGTCCCTCGACCCCGCGCTGCGTTCGCGCATCGAATCCCTGCTGAGCTCGAACCGCGTCGTGCTGTTCATGAAGGGCGAGCCGCGCGCACCGCAATGCGGCTTCTCGGCCAAGGCCGTGGCCGCGCTGTCGTCGCTGGATGTCGACTACGCCCACGTCGACGTGCTGGCCGATCCGGAGATCCGCGAAGGCATCAAGGCCTACGGCGACTGGCCGACGATCCCGCAGCTGTATGTCGGCGGCGATCTGGTCGGCGGCAGCGACATCATCGAGCAGATGGTGAATTCGGGCGAACTGCATTCGCTGCTCGGCCTGCCGGCACCGGATCGCAGCCCGCCGTCGATCACGATCGCCCCCGCCGCCGTCGGCATGCTGCGCGACGCGCTGGCCAATGCCGGCGACGGCTACGCGCTGCAGGTCGTCATCGACGCGCGCTTCGACGCCAAGCTGCAACTGGCCCCGGTCGACGCCGACGCGATCGCGGTCGAGCACGACGGCATCCGCACGCAGTTCGACATGGCCAGCGCGCGTCGCGCCCAGGGCATGCGCATCGACTGGGTCGACGACGAACGCGGCCGCGGCCTGGTCATCGACAATCCCAACGCGCCGCCGCGGGTGAAGGCGTTGTCGGTAGTGGAAGCCAACGCCCGCGCCGCCGCCGGCTCGGTCACGCTGATCGACGTGCGTCCGCCGGAAGAACGCGCCATCGCCGCGGTGAACGTGCCGTTCTCGGTGTTCGACGACGAAGGCCTGTCGCACCTGGAGAACCTGCCCAAGGAAGCGCCGCTGGCGTTCCTGTGCCATCACGGCGGGCGCAGCGCGCAGGCGGCCGAGCACTTCCGCGGCCTCGGCTTCCGCGAGGTCTACAACGTTGAAGGCGGCATCGAGGCCTGGGCGCTGGAAGCCGATACGCACGTGCCGCGTTACTGATCGCATACCCCCGCAACGATGACAAAAAGGCGGGCGTTGCCCGCCTTTTTGTTGGCTGCGACATGCGCAATTCAGCGCCGGTTGCGCGCCAACGCCTCCAGCGCCGCCTTGCGGGTCTCCGCCAGATCCACCAGCGGGCGAACGTAATCGCGGGGCACCGAGCCCGTCCACGGCGCATGCCGCTGCGGCGCGGACAAATGCGCCAACTCCGGCACCCAGCGCGCGATGTAGTCGCCGTCCGGATCGAACTTCTGCGCCTGCAGCACCGGATTGAATACCCGGTGATACGGCGCCGCATCCGCGCCGGTACCGGCCACCCATTGCCAGCCCAGCGTGTTGTTGGCCAGGTCCGCATCCACCAGCGTGTCCCAGAACCAGCGTGCGCCTTCGCGCCAATGCACGCGCAGGTTCTTGCTCAGGAAGCTCGCCACGATCATACGCACGCGGTTGTGCATCCAGCCGGTGTGCCACAGCTCGCGCATGCCGGCATCGACGATGGGGATGCCGGTGCGGCCGTGCTGCCAGGCTTGCAGCTGCCGACTGGTGACGTTCGCCCACGCGAAATCATCGAAGCGCGGATTGAAGTTGGCGTCCGGTGTGTGCGGAAAGTGGTGCAGCAAGTGGTGGGCGAATTCACGCCAGCCCAGCTCGCGTACATATGCATCGCGATCGGCGACGGCGTCCGCGCCGTCGAGCAGACGCACGACGCGCCACGGCGCGATCTCGCCGAAATGCAGGTGTGGTGACAGTCGCGAGGTGCCGCGCTCGTCCGGGCGATCGCGTCGTGCGCCGTAACCATCCAACGCATTGGCGATGAAGTCGTTGGTCGCTGCCAGCGCACCGGCTTCGCCCGGCGTCCATTCGTTCCAGAAGCCTGCGTCCCAGGCGGGCACTGGCGCCAGCGCGAGGCTATCGATGGCGATCGCGTCTTCGACTACGGGCGGCGACGGCAATCGCGGCGGCGCCTCCGACGCCACGGGCAGACGCCATTGCGCCAGAGCGCTGCGCCAGAACGGCGTGAACACGCGATACGGATCGCCGGTCTTGCTCTGCACCTGCCACGGCTCGAACAACAGCGCGGCGTTGTGGCTTTCCGCACGCAGTCCCTGCTGGCGCAGCGCGCGCTTGATCGCCGCGTCACGCGCTTCGATCGCTGGTTCGTAGCGACGATTCCAGAACACGGCCTCCGCGCCAGTCGATGCCACCAGCCGCTGCAGCGTCGCCAGCGTGGGCCCACGCCACACCTGCAAGCACGAGCCACGCGCCGTCAGCTCCGCGTCCAGGCTCCGCAACGAACGTTGCCGCCACGCATCGGACGCCGCGCCCGGCGTCCACCCGCCTTCCTCATCGGGCGCATGGATGTACACCGGCACCGGTTCGAAACCGCCACGCAACGCAGCCTGCAGCGCGGGGTTGTCCGCCAGGCGCAGATCGTTGCGGAACCAGACGAGCGCGGTTGCCATCGTTAGCCGGAGAAGCCGCCTTCGGCGAGGAAGGCCAGCTCCTCGACCGTGCTCTCGCGTCCGAGCGCCGCATTGCGATGCGGGAAGCGACCGAAGCGCCGGATGATGTCGTGGTGATGCCGCGCCCAGCGATCGGCGCCTTCGCCCAAGCCCGCGAACAACACCACCGCGCGCTCCTGGTCGACCATCGCTTCGGAATGTTGGAACGGCAGATACAGGAAGCTGCGCAACCCGTGCTCGACCTGCGCGTCGAAGCCCAGCGCCAATGCGCGCGTCGCGTAATGCCGCGCCAGTCCGTCGCTGGCGAAGGCATGGCCGCTGCGGCGGAACACGTTACGCGGAATCTGATCGAGCAGCAGCACCAGCGCCAATGCGCCTTCGGCATCGTCGATCCAGGATTCGAACTCACGACGCGCGGCGCGCAGATGCGCATCTAGGAAGCTTGTGCGGCACTCACCATCGAAGGCGTCGCCGCCGCCGAACCAGCGCTCCGGCCCCGCATTGCGCCAGAAATCGACGACCTCGCGGGCCGTCGTGATCACGAGATCGCCCATGCTTCCTCTTCTTCGTATTCGTTGCCGAGCTGGGTTTCGAGTTCGGCGATCCAGGCCGCAGTAATGCTCTCCAGCGTCACCGCATGGATCAGTGGCTGGATCGCGCCGCCGGAATACGACTGCGCGATGAAGCGCGCATAGCGTTCGCGGAACGCCAGCCACGCCAGATGGACCTGTTCGAACGCGGCGAGGTCGGCGCCGTCGAGTTGACGGCGCAGGTGCGCCACCGCATCGTCCAAGCGCGCGTCGACGCGCTGGAAGTCGGCCACCGCCTGCGCGCTCATCTCGTCGCGCGCCACCAGCTCGCCACGTCGCGCAACCTCGCCGGCCTGGCTGACGTAGCGCCCGGCGATCTTGACCGCGGCCTCGGCCTTGCCGATCAGGCGGCCCTCGAACTGGCGCAGCTCCTCCAGGCTGGTGCTGGTCTGCTCCAGGCCCTGCTTCAGGTTCAACAGCTTCTGGTTGCGCTCGATCGCTTCGGTGGTACTGCGCCGCTCCAGCCGGCGCTGGATGAAGTACAGGCCCCAGGTGATGGCCGCCCCAACCAGCAGATAGAAGAACTTTTCCATGCGTTCCCTCGTCCTCGTCTTGGGGAGTGATTCTGCCTGCTGGGGGTCGCACAAGCTGCGATAAGTCCGCCGAAATCCGGCGATTCCGTCGATTTGTCGGCAATCCCGGGGCCGATTCGCCCCACCGCCGGCGGTCGGCTGGTTGGCCGGCCGAATGCTTTTTTCACGACCGGGAAACCTCGTTGGGCCTAGGCAGTGGGGCCACGCCGCCTTCGCGGCGTGAACGGCCGACCGCGCTCGCACAGGCGACATCGCCGTCCAGCTTGTGGCTTCCAGCTCCGGCCGCAGTGTCGGGTCCCCGCCGCACCGCGTCGCCCGGATCTCCAACCCCCGAAAGGAGACTGATATGCGACAGCTACTGTTGATGATGCTGGTCGCGCTGTGCGCGGCCCCCGCGTACGCGCAGGACGCGGTCAAGGTCGACCCGAAGCACTACAAGGTCGAATTCGAGAACGACCAGGTGCGCGTGCTGCGCATCAACTATGGGCCGGGCGAGAAATCGGTGATGCACGAACATCCGGCCAGCGTGGCTGTGTTCCTGACCGACGCCAGTGCGCGCTTTACTCTGCCCGATGGCACCAGCCAGGACGCGACGATGAAGGCCGGCTCGACCCAGTGGAGCGCCGCGGAGAAGCACCTGCCGCAGAGCACCGGCGACCAGCCGTTCGAACTGATCCTGGTGGAACTGAAGAATAAGCCCGCCAAGGGCAAGTAAACGCCGCGATGGCCTTGCCCTTCTCCCCGCATGCGGGGAGAAGGTCGCAGCGGGCGACAGCCCGCGGAGGAACGGGCGGATGAGGGGCGCTTTTCGCGGTAACGCCACGCCCCCTCACCCTGCCCGCTTCGCGACTACGCAACGCGGTCCCTCGCTCTGCGCCCAGCCCTTGCGCGCAGCGCAAGGGCGTTCAGTCGGGCATGCGCCAGTGGCGCATAAACGCCCGCCTTCACCCCGCAAGCGGGGCGAGGAGTGAGCCACGGAGCAGCTGTTTTAGAGATGCCGCGTTTCGGCGGGCGCTTCCATCCAGTTGTTGTTGCGGCCGTCGCTGTAGCGCACTTCGGCGGCAATCAGTTCTTCCGGCGTCGCGTCGTCCAGGCAGGCCAGCTGCACCGACACGTAGTGCCCGCCGATTTCGGGAATGTAGCCGCGGCTGAACGAACGCACGCCGCAGGTCTTGCAGAACAGCCAATGGCAGCTGTTGCTGCCGAACTGGTAATCCGACAGCGCCGCTTCGTCGGTCAGCAGACGGAACGCTTCCGGCTTGAGCATCGAGCCCCAGTTGCGCGTCTTGCTGCAGATCGAGCAGTTGCACTTGCCGGTGCCGGCGGCGAGGTCGATATCGGCCTCGAAACGGACGGCGCCGCAATGGCAACTGCCGTGGTACGTCTTCACACTCATGAGAGCTCCTTGCATTGAGGAAAATGCTGGCCGGGACGCGATCGCGATGCGCGCCGTATCCACGCCGAATGTGAAGCCGCTTATTCGTCGAAGCGCAGATGCCGCACCGACTTGCCGTGGCGGCGGACCAGACGCAAGGCTTCGATCCCGACCTGGATGTGATTGTCGACGAATTCGGCGCTGACGCGCGCATCCGAGGCTTCGGTTTTCACGCCTTCGGGAATCATCGGCTGATCCGATACCAGCAGCAGCGCACCGCAAGGAATGTGGTTGGCGAAGCCGGCCGCGAACACGGTCGCGGTCTCCATGTCGATCGCCATGCAGCGCAGACGGCGCAGGTATTCCTTGAAATTCTCGTCGTGTTCCCAGACGCGGCGGTTGGTGGTGTAGACGGTGCCGGTCCAGTAGTCGTGGCCCATGTCGCGGATCATCGTCGACACCGCGCGCTGCAGCGCGAACGCCGGCAACGCCGGCACTTCCGGTGGTAGGTAATCATTGGAGGTGCCTTCGCCGCGGATCGCCGCGATCGGCAGCACCAGGTCGCCGAGCTGGTTCTTCTTCTTCAGGCCGCCGCACTTGCCGAGGAACAGCACCGCCTTGGGCGAGATCGCGGTGAGCAGGTCCATCATCGTCGCGGCATTGGGGCTGCCCATGCCGAAATTGATCATGGTGATGCCGTCCGCGGTGGCGCTGGGCATCGGCTTGTCCAAGCCGACCACCTGCGCGCCGGTGAGGCGGGCGAAGGTGTGCAGGTAGCCGCCGAAATTGGTCAGCAGGATGTGCTCGCCGAACTGGTCGAGCGGCACGCCGGTATAGCGCGGCAGCCAGTTTCCGACGATCTGTTCTTTGTCTTTCATCGAGACCCCTTGGTCTTGTCGTGGTCGTTTGTGTTTGCCGATTCTGTCACGCCGACCATGACTATTTTCAGGCGTGACGTTCGGCCCGCCGACGCGCTACGGTGCCGGTTTCACAGTTCCACCCATCCTTTTGTTCCGGCCCGCTCGGGACGAACGGTTTCCATCCTCAGGGGAACATCCATGTCCTTACGACCCATGTGGGCCGGCTGCGCGCTGACGCTGCTGGTCGGTGTGGCACAGGCCGCGCAGCCAGCGACCGTGCCCAAGCAGACCCGCTTCACCCAGGACCCGTATCCGAGCACCTACCGAGTCATCGCCTCGGCACCGGTGCTGATCCAGCACGCCACCGTGCTCGATGGCACGGGAAAGCGCCTGGATGACGCCGACGTGCTGATGCGCGACGGCAAGATCGTCGCCGTGGGCAGCGCGCTGGAAGCTCCGGCCGACGCCGTGCGCGTCGATGGCACGGGCAAGTGGGTGACGCCGGGCATCATCGACGTGCATTCGCACCTGGGGGTGTATCCCAGCCCCGGCGTGAGCGCACACAGCGATGGCAACGAGGCGACTTCGCCCGTCACGCCGAACGTGTGGGCCGAACATTCGGTGTGGCCGCAGGATCCGGGCTTTGCCACAGCGCTCGCCGGCGGCATCACCTCGCTGCAGGTGCTGCCGGGTTCGGCGAATCTGATCGGCGGCCGTGGCGTGACGCTGAAGAACGTGCCGGCCACGACCTACCAGGCGATGAAGTTTCCCGGTGCACCGTGGGGCCTGAAGATGGCCTGCGGCGAGAACCCCAAGCGCGTGTACGGCCAGAAGGGCGGCCCTTCGACGCGCATGGCCAATGTCGCCGGCTACCGCGCCGCATTCATCGACGCCAGCGAGTACCTGCGCAAGAACGCGCCGAAGAAGTCGACGCCGAAGAAGCGCAAGTGGTGGCAGTTCGGCACCAGCAACGGCAGCGGCGCCGACAGCGAGAAGGACACGGGCGGCAAGCGCGACCTCAAGCTCGACACGCTCGCCGGTGCGATCAACGGCGATATCCAGGTGCACATTCACTGCTACCGCGCCGACGAGATGGCGACGATGCTCGACCTGGCCAAGGAATTCGGCTTCAAGGTCGCCGCGTTCCACCACGGCGTGGAGGCCTACAAGCTTGCCGACCGCCTCGCCGCGGAAGGTGTGTGCGGCGCGCTGTGGGCCGACTGGTGGGGCTTCAAGATGGAAGCCTTCGACGGCATCCAGGAAAACATCGCCCTGGTCGATCGTCCCGCCAACAGTTGCGCGATCGTGCATTCGGATTCGGAAGAAGGCATCCAACGCCTCAATCAGGAAGCGGCAAAGGCGATGGCGCACGCGAAGCTCGCCGGCATCGACATCGCACCCGAACGCGCGATCCGCTGGCTGACGCAGAACCCGGCCAAGGCGCTGGGCATCCTCAACCAGACCGGCACGCTGGAGGCCGGCAAGATGGCCGACGTGGTGGTCTGGAACGGAACGCCCTTCAGCGTCTACGCCAAGGCCGAGCAGGTCTACATCGACGGCGCGCGCATCTACGACCGCAACGACGCCACCCACCAGCCGAAGTCGGACTTCATGCTGGGCCAGGGCACCACCACCGGAGGTGTGCGATGAAGCGCTCCGCATTGAAGGCGCTCGCCGCCGCCATGCTGCTGTCGTTCGGCACGGCGCACGCGCAGGACGTGCTGATCAAGAACGCGACGGTGCACACCGCGACCGCGCAGGGCACGCTGCAGAACAGCGACGTCTTGGTCAGCAACGGCGTGATCCGCGCGATCGGCCACGGCCTGCTGGCGACACCGGACGCGCAGGTGATCGATGCGCAGGGCAAGCCGCTGACGCCGACGCTGTTCGGCGGCATCACGGAAATCGGCCTGGAGGAAGTCTCCGGCGAGAAGAGCACGGTCGATACGTCGGTTGGCCTTGGCGCGGGCACCAAGCAGATGACGGTGCGTCCGGAATTCGACGTCACCCTCGCCTACAACCCGGACTCGGTGCTGCTGCCGGTCGAGCGTATCGAAGGCATCGGTTGGACCTTGCTGGGCGCCAACACCACCGAAGGCGGCTCGATCATTGGCGGCCAGGGCGGCGTGGTGCGTCTGGATGGCAGTCCGGATCCGATCGGACCGCGCGTGCTGTTCGTCAATCTCGGCAGCGATGCGGCGGGCCTCACTGGCAACTCGCGCGCGGCGCAGTGGATGCTGCTGGACCAGCTGATCGATGAAGTGCGCGGCCGCATCGGGCCGGATTCGAACATGGCCCTGCTCACGCCCGCCGGTCGCGCCGCGTTGGCGAAGTATCTCAATGGCGGCGGTCGTGTGGTGGTTGGCGTGCATCGCGCCGCCGACATTCGCCAGCTACTGCGCTGGTCGGCGCGCCACAACGTGCGTATCGCGATCGAAGGCGGCACTGAAGCGTGGAAGCTCGCGCCGCAACTGGCTGCGGCGAAGGTGCCGGTGTTCGTCAATCCGCTGGCGAATCTGCCGGCCAACTTCGACCAGATCAACGCGACCCTGGAGAACGCCGCGCGGCTGCGTGCCGCGGGCGTGGCGGTGAGTTTCGCGCAGGAAGGCGATGCCTCGCACAACGCGCGCAAGATCCGCCAGCTGGCGGGCAACGCGGTAGCCAATGGCATGGCCTGGGAAGACGGTCTGGCCGGACTTACGCGGGTGCCGGCGGAAGCCTTCGGCGTCGGCGACACGCTCGGCAGTATTGCGCTGGGCAAGCGCGCCGACCTGGTGCTGTGGAGCGGCGATCCGCTGGAAGTGAGCACGGTGGCGATGCAGGTCTGGTTGGATGGCCGTGCGATCCAGATGCGCAGCCGGCAGACGGAACTGCGCGATCGCTATATGCGGACGGCCACGCCGGCGGAAGCGGGTGGAATGCCGCGGGCCTATTCGAGCGGCAACTGATCGGTTCGTGCCGGCAACGAGAAGGCCCGCCATCCGGCGGGCCTTTTTCTGGCGGGCAAGCAGATGCGGTACCTCAGGGCATTACCGCATTGCGCCGCTCCGCATCGTCCTGATGGTTCAGCACCACCACGCGATTGCGACCTTCGTGCTTGGCCCGGTACATCGCCTCATCCGCACGCTGCAGCAGCGTCGCGGCGGTGTCCTGCGGGTGGCATTCGACTACGCCGATGCTCAGCGTCAGCGCCACCGGGGCGCCCTGCACTTTCGCGCAACGCACCTCCACTTCCCGGCGGATGCGTTCGGCCAGATCGCGCGCATGCCGCCGTGCCGAGCCGGGCAACAGCAGCAGGAATTCCTCGCCACCGATGCGGCCCAGCTTCTGTTCCGGCTGCATCTCCGAATGGATCGCCTCGGTCACCGCGCATAGGCAGGCATCGCCGATGGCATGGCCGTGCGAATCGTTGATGCGCTTGAAGTGGTCGAGGTCGAGAAACAGCACCGACAGCGGCAGGCGACGCAAGCGGTTGTCGAGAATGGCGCGATCCAGTCGTCGCATCATGCCCGCGCGATTGAGTACACGCGTCAGCGCATCGTGCTCGGCGTCCTGTTGCGCCGCGTCGCGTTCGCGCTGGAAGGTGCGCATGCGATGGGCCAGGCCCAGCACCAGCACCACCGCCGCAAAGGCCTGCACCAGCGGCAGGCCGTATTCGAGCCAGGGATTGAGCGGTTGGCCGGAGCTGAGTTGCACCGCACGCGCCGTCGACACGGACACCAGCGGCAACCAGGCGATCAGCACGAAGCCCGCGTGCCGTCCACCGTGCAACCAGGCCACCATCAGGGCGATGATCGCCAGCACGTTGGCCAGCATCAGCAATGAATTGCCGATCGGCGGAAACCAGCTGCGATCCCCGGGACCAGGCAGCAGTGAGGAAAGTATCAGGGCCACGAACAACAACGACGGCAGCACCGCACCCACCACGAACAGCGTGCGGCTCAACCGCGGCACGCGCGGCCACAACTCGGCGAATTCGAGCAGGAACAACACTGCGACGACGGTCGAACCAGTCGCGATGAACCAGATGCCTTCGACCCCGAAGCGCGCCAGCCATGCGAGCACCGGCAGCGCATACGCATCGCCATACGCCAGCAGCACGTACATCATCTGCAGCGCCATGGTGGTCGCGAAGAGCAGGTAGACACGCTCGCGCATCTGCAGCCAGAACAACAGGGTTACCAGCGACACCGCGATCAGGATGCCCAGGCTCAGCCACAGCACGCGCACGTGGCCGTAGTCCTCGACGCGGAACTCCTGCGGCGTGCGCAGCGCCACCTGCAGGGGATAGCGTGCGCCTTCCATGCCGATGTAGACCGGGCGCGTCGTATCCGGCCAGGCGAATGAGAGCGCGCGGCGCGAGTGGCCGTTGTCGAGGCCAGGATCGAAGATCGATTGTCGCTGCGGCCGGTAGTCCGGCGGCGCGAGCACGGTGAGACGCGCGCTGAAGGGGTGATAGACCAGGAGCAGGCGTTCGCCCTTCTTCGACGGATCGGCCTGCAACCGCCACCAGCCGCGACCACGTTGCGCACCGGCCAGCTGGTCGGCGCGTGTCGTGGCGGTCCACGCCGCGTCGGGCTGTTCGCGCAGTTGCGCGGGCGTGAGTACGCGATCGTCCTGCAACCTCTCGATCCGGACGATGCCAGTGTCGACGCGCGCCTGGACGCCGGCCGGCCAGCACGCTAACCAGACGATCAGCCACACCACGCGCCACGCTGCCCTCATGTCCCTGTTCCCATAAGGTCGCCGGGGCAGTGTCCGCCCGCACGCATGCCATCGCAAGCCCGTTCGCCCTATCCTGTCGGCAACTCAAAGAGGGACCGTCATGCCGCCTTGGTCACTGGTGCTGATTGCGGGGTTGTCGACCGCGGGTACCACCAACTACGCGCTCCAGCCCGCCGGCACGTTCCATGGCGACGAACCGGTCGCCGGCGACGGCCAGGCCTGGCTGGCCTTGCGACAGCATCCGAATGGCGTCACCGAATTGATCCCCACGCGGCTGCGCGTGCGCACCGTGCACGACGGCGTGCTCGATCGCGAAGACGAAGCCACCGGGCGCGAGGTCAGCTCATCGGTCGAGGACGCGCTGATGTTCCTGCGTGGCGACGCCTTCAAGGGCGGGCGCGTCGTAGCCGCGGAGATCACTTCGGAAGCGCTGCCGCCCTCCGCACTGCCCGACTACAGCATCGACTTCGCTGGTCGCCCGTACCGCATTCGCACGGACTGCACGCCGTCGCCGGACTCGGACTCGAGCGCGGAGCAGCAAGAATTCAATTGCCGGCTGCTGCTCGAGCACGACGGACGCACGCAGCCGTTGTTCGCGATGTCGGGCTATGCGCTGGCGGGCAGCACCGGCGTGCTCCTTGGCGACGAGGCCGGCGCGCATCTGATCTTCGCCGGCGATCTCGATCGCGACGGGCGGCTCGATCTGATCTTCGATGGCAGCCATCACTACAACGTCTCGCTCCCTACGCTGTTCCTATCGTCGAAGGCCACCCCGGACGAGCTGGTCCACCAGGTGGCGCAGTACGACTCGGTCGGCTGCTGATCCGCTTCCATCCATCGTCTTAAGGGGAACCACTTCATGTCCTTGGATATCAACTGGCTCGCGCTCGTGGCCGCGGCCCTCTCGGCCTTCCTGCTCGGCGGGATCTGGTACGGGCCGTTGTTCAAGAACACCTGGTGCCGCGAAGCCGGCGTCGATCCCAATGCGGCTCCGCGTCATCCCGCGCGCGTGTTCGGCAGTGCCTTCGTGCTGGCCCTGGTCGCGGCGTTCGCGTTCGCCTGCCTGCTGGGGCCGTCGCCGTCATTGCACCTCGCGGTACATCACGGCGCGCTGATCGGCATCGCCTTCGTCGCCACCAGTTTCGGCATCAACTACGCATTCGCGCAGCGCAGCCTGAAGCTATGGCTGATCGACGGCGGCTATCACGTGCTGCAGTTCGTGCTGTACGGCGTGATCCTCGGTCTCTGGCATTGAGCGACGACACCATGACCCTGCGCTGGTATTTCGATTTCATCTCGCCGTTCTCGTACCTGCACTGGCAGAAGCTGAAGGCCTTGCCGGAAGCGGTGACGCCGGTACCGATCGTATTCGGCGCGGTGCTTGCCGCGTGCGGCCAGAAAGGCCCGGCGGAGATCGCGGGCAAGCGCGAATTCACCTATCGCCACGTGCTGTGGCAGGCCCGCCAGGAAGGCGTGACATTGCGGTTTCCACCCGCGCATCCGTTCAATCCGCTGGCAGCGCTGCGCCTGTGCGTGGCCGCGGGCAGCACGGTCGCGGCCGTCGACGCACTGTTCGATTGGATCTGGAAGGACGGCCACGCCGGCGACAGCATCGAGGCGCTGGCGCCGGTGGCGGCGACCTTGGGTGTCGATGCGGCCACGGCCCAGGGCGAAGCCGCCAAGGCCCAGCTGCGGGCGAATACCGAAGCCGCGATCGCCGCCGGGGTGTACGGCGTGCCGACCCTCGCGGTAGGCGAGCACCTGTTCTGGGGCAACGACGCGCACGGCTTCGCGGTTGCTGCGATGCGCAATCCGGCCGTGCTCGAAGACCCGGAAATGCAGCGGGTCGGCGCCTTACCGGTGGGGGTCCAACGCCGCTGACGTGTGCCCAGGCGCCATGACGTGCCTGTGTCGAACACGCGCCAAACTCCGTGCTGGGGCGTATCCTGACCGCGTTTTGCAACAAATCGCGGCTACAGGGGGCCCCAAATGCGTATCGGCATCGTCGTCGACTCACCGTGTGACCTGCCGGAGAGCTACCTGCAGGCACACCAGATCTCCATCCTGCCGACTACCGTGCGCATGGGTTCGGCGGTGCAGGCCGACTACCGCAACCCCGAAGCCACCCTGCAATTCCTGCAGATGCACCTGGCCGAGCGCGGCTGGGAAGCCGAGAGCAGTCCGTTCTCGGTCGAGCAGATCCGCGACCTGTTCTTGAGCAAGCTGGTCATCGACTACGACTACGTCTTCTGCCTGACCATTACCAAGACGCGCAGCCAGATCTTCGACAACGCGCAGCAGGCCAGCTTCGCCATCCTCAACGAATACAAGGCACCGCGCGCGGCCGCGGGCAACACCTCGCCATTCGCGCTGCGCGTGATCGATACCCAGAACCTGTTCGCCGCGCAGGGCATCCTGCCGGTGGAAGCGGTGCGCCTGCGCGCCGCCGGCGAAGGCACGGCCAAGATCCGCGCGCGCCTGGAAAATCTCGCGCTGCACACGCAGGGCTTCCTGGTTCCGCGCGACCTCAACTACCTACGCGAACGCACACGCATCCGCGGCGACCGCAGCGTGAGTTTCCTCGCGGCCAAGCTGGGCACCGCCTTCGACATCAAGCCGATCCTGCATTGCAACCGCGGTGAAACCGGACCGGTGGGCAAGGTCAAGAACTTCGAGAACGCCGCGCAGAAGCTGTTCGAGCACGCCGCCGGCCGCGTGGACCGGCGTGAGCTGATGACGCCGACGATGTGCGTGAGCTATGGCGGCGAACTCGATGAACTGCGCGCGCTGCCCGGCTATTCGACGCTGCGCCAAGCCTGCGTAGTGAACAACATCGAACTGTTCGAGACGGTGATGGCGCTCACCAGCATGGTCAACATCGGCAAAGGCGGACTGGCCCTTGGCTACGCCGCCGAAACCGGCAAGATCGAGCTCTGAGCGCGCCTGCCGAATTCACATCCGGGCAATAAATCCGGGCCTAAGCTGCGATCAAATCCACGACAGGGGATATCCAGGATGGCGACCCGCTACTACATCAGTCTGCCCAATCCGGCGCTTGCGCGGGGCAGCGATGCGGCACTTGCGTTCAACGCGCATGGCGCCGAGGAATTCGCCGCGCAACTGCAGGATGCGTTACGCACGACGTCGCTGTTCGAACGCTGGCGCAAGCGCCAGGAAGATCCGGAAGGCGTCGATCCGTCCTATGGCGCGGTCGATCCCGGCGCTTCCGTGCACGGCCAGCAGGACGACTTGCACGTGATGCTGGTGGTGACCAGCGTGATTCCCGGCAACGTGCTCAAGCACCGGCTGCGCCTGCTGGCCGGCAGCGGTTGGGAACTGCGCGACGTCACCGCGGCCTGAGCAGCCGAATCGAGCTGGAAAAGCAGCCTCAGACGAGCGACGCGTCCGGGGCCGCGCGCTCATCGGGACGGTGCAGCGCGAGCAGGGCGACACGCCCGCTGATGCCTTCGCGCTCGAACACCTGATGCAGATGACTCTTCACCGTCTCCGGGCTGATGTTGAGGCGACGGCCGATCTGCTTGTTGCTCAGCCCCATCGACGCCCAATGCACGATTTCGCGCTGGCGTTCGGTGAGATGCGAGAGGTCGTTCACCGGCGCCGGTGCGCGCCGCTCGGCGGCTAGTGCGCGCCCCAGCAGGCTGATATCGACCGCGAACAGGCCTGACTCCACAGCCCGCAAAGCGCGCAGCAGTACGTCCGGGGAGGCGAGCTTCTCGATACAACCGCTGGCGCCCTTGCGTGCGCAGTGCCGCAAGGTCGCGACATCGGGATGGCGGAAGCAGTAGATGCACGGCGACCGCGCGTCGGCGTTCGACAACCGTTCGATCTGCGCGTCATCGCCATCCAGCAGCCATATCGCGCGTTGCTCGGAAACGTTGGCCAACGTGTCGGCCGCGAAAACGCCGCACCATTCGACGTCGCCGCGTGGTGCCAGTACGCGTTGCAAGTGGGCGGTCCATCGCCGGTCGCGTCCAAATGCAAGGACCGGCAAACCAGTCATCGCCCCCTCCGTCGCGCACCGCGGGGTGCGCTCCATACCGCGAACAACGCGTGAGTGGGATGGGGGCGGCCATCACACCTTTCTTGCGGGCGGGCGATTCCCGTAGCCAGCGACGTGAACGCGGCGGTTAAACGTTAGGAATTCGCTCGATGACACGGGCGGGTGCCCCCATCGGAGGGGTCGGCGCCGGGCATGGGCCCTTATCGCGGCTGCGGCACGCAGTGATCGACGTCCATCAGGAAGCCGGGGGCGCAGTCCATGCTGCTGCGGGCAACGGTGCGGCACAGGCCGCTGACCGGCTCGCAGCCGTAGCCGTTCGCGGCGCAGTCGTTGCGCGCGCCGGAACTGTTGACGCTCACGGTCGGTGCTTCGCAATAGGCGTGCACCAGGCTGCCGCCCTTGCGGGTCCATTCGGCCAGCTGCGATTGCAGGCGCGTGTTCTCGTCGCGCAGCTGCTGGTTCTTCGCGCGCTCCTTTTCCCACTGCTGCTTGTAGTCGATCTGGATGGCATTGAGGTTCGGCGTCGCCATTGGCTTCACGGCGCTCACGTTCTGCGCGGCCAGCGGTGCGGCGACGAACAGCGACAGCAGGATCCAGGCATTGCGGTGCTTCATGTTCCCCTCCCTGGCCGCGCGATGCGGCAGCGTGCGGAGCATAGCGTTCTCGGCCCCCCGGTCCACTTGCCGCCGGCAAAAATGATGCGGGTGGTGAAATCAAATCGCCGCCGCTGTCAGCAGCCCGCGCGCCCGCTACACTCCGCGGCCACGGCGCCAGCGCCGCGATTCCATTTTGGGGAGAACGAACATGCCCATCCTGGGCCTTGGCCTGCACGTGATCATTGCGATCTTCTTCGCCATGCATGCCATCCGCAGCGGGCAGGATCGCTATTGGCTGATGGTGCTCTTCGCATTTCCCGGGCTGGGCAGCCTGGTGTACGCGCTGACGATCTGGCTGCCGGAAATGCGGCACACGCGCCATGGCCATGCGCTGGTGCGCGGCGTAAGGCAGGTGCTCGATCCGACCCGCGAACTGCGTGCCGCACAGGACGCCTTCGAGATGACCGCGACCACCGAGAATCGCCTGCGCCTGGCCGATGCGCTCTTCGCCGCCGGTCGCGCCTCGGAAGCGGTGCCGCAGTACCAGGCCGCGCTGCAGGGCATCCATCGCGATGATCCGGACATCCGGGTGCGCCTCGCCGGCGCCCTGCTCGACTCCGGACACGCCACCCCGGCGCGCGCCATGCTCGACGAGGTGATCAGCAAGCGCCCGGACTTCCGCTCGCAAGACGGACACATCACCTACGCCCGCGCCGTGGCCGCCGAAGGCGATCGAGGCAAGGCCCGTTCGGAATTCGACACCCTGATCGGCTACGCCAGCGGCTTCCAGGCCCACGTGCGCTACGCCGAAGTGCTGCGCGACTGGGGCGAAACCGACAAGGCGCGCGGCCTGTGCGACCAGGCGCTGTCGCGCGCCAAGCGCATGCCGGGTTATGCGCGTCGCCTCAACAAGCCGGAGCTGGATCGGCTGAAGCAGATCTCCGCGCAGCTGGCCAAAGCCTGATTGCACGCGCTTGGTAGAGCGGAGCTTGCTCCGCTGCTGTAGCTGTGATCACGCCTCGAAAGGCAGCGGAGCAAGCTCCGCTCTACAAAGCTGATGATCACCCACGTAGCGCCGAGCCTGCTCGGCGCTTTTGTTTTTGGCCGGGTCGCGAAGAGCAGCCGAGCAGGCTCGGCTCTACAAATGCCGATCAGCCGGTGTTCTGGATGCCGGCCGCGATGCCGTTGACCGTCGCGATCAGCGACTGCAGCAGTGCTTCGTCTTCGCTGCCCCCGGCGCGCCAGCGCGCAAGCAGATCGACCTGCAGCATGCTGATTGGATCGACGTAGGGATTGCGCAGGCGGATCGACTGGCGCAGGCGCGGATCGTCGGCAAGCAGCGCCGCACTGCCCTTGATCGCGGACACCGCCTCGCGCGTGCGTTCGAATTCGGCGGCTATCCCCGGATGGAAGCGTGCATGCCGCTCGCCGGCCAACAGCGAATAGCGCTCGAAGATGCCCAGGTCCGATTTCGCCAGCACCATTTCGACATCGTCGATCAGCGTGGTGAAGAACGGCCAGTCGCGCGCCATCTCGGCCAGGGGCTCGCGCCCATGCTGCTGCAGCGCGCGTTGCAACGCGGTGCCCACGCCGTACCACGCGGTCAGGCCGGAACGGTTCTGCGCCCAGGCGAACACCCACGGGATCGCGCGCAGCGACGCGATGCCCGGCGGCCGCACCACGCCGACACCGCCGGCACGCTTGCTCGGCCGCGAGCCGATGCGCAGGCGCTCGATCACGTCGATCGGGGTGGCCGCGCGGAAGTACGCGGGGAAGTCATCGTCCTCGTGCACCAGCGCGCGGTAGTGCGCGCGTGCATCGCCGGCGAGTTCGGACGCGATCGCGCGCCAGCGCTCCTCGCGTGGTTCGGCCCCGCGTGGACGCAGAGTCGCGCGCAGCACCGCGCCGGTGGCCTGTTCGAGATTGCGCAGCGCGAGCGCGCGGATGCCGTATTTGCGGTGGATCACTTCGCCCTGTTCGGTCACGCGCAGATAGCCGTCGACGGAACCGCGCGGCGCGGCGATCACCGCACGCTCGGTCTTGCCGCCACCGCGGCTGATCGAGCCACCGCGACCGTGGAAGAACGCGATCTGCACGCCACTATCCTGAGCCAGTCGGGTCAACGCGACCTGGGTCTGCTGCAGGGCCCAGCGCGAAGCCACCAGGCCACCATCCTTGGCGCTGTCGGAATAGCCCAGCATCACGATCTGGCGGCCGCCACGCGCAGCCAGGTGTTGGCGGTACAGCGGATCGGCGAACAATGCGCGCAGCGTGTCGGCCGCGGCGTCGAGATCGTCGACGGTTTCGAACAGCGGTGCGATGTCGAGCGGTACGACTCCGTCCGACCGATCATCCTGAGCCTGTCGAAGGACGCAGCCGGCCAGACGCGCGAGGGCCAGCACCGCCAGCGCATCCGCGGCGCTGCGGCTCATGCTGATGATGTAGGGCCCGAAGGCGCGTTCGCCGTAGCGTGGGCGCAGCCTGGAAACGGCGCGGAAAACGTCAAGTACAGCTTGCGACGTAGCATTACCGGACGCCGCAAGCGTTACGTCGCCGCGCAGCAAAACGTGCAGCCGCGATGTGCGCTCGGCAACGTTGCGCGCGCTCCACTCGTCGTCGCCGATCAGCGCCGCGATCGCCGCGTCATGTGTCGCCGAATCCTGGCGCAGGTCGAGGCTGGCGAGATGGAAACCGAAGCAGGCGACTCGCCGGCGCAGCCGGCGCACTGCGAAGCCACCCGCGTGCTCGCCGCGATGCGCATGCAGACTGTCTTCGATCAAGGCAATGTCGGCCTCGAATTCGGCGGCATCGGCGTAACCTTCCGGCTCCTCGTGCTGCGTCGCCCACAGGCGTTCGAAGATGAAGGTGAGCAGCTTGCGGTACGGCATGTCGGCATGGCGCGGCCGCAGCTTCGCTGTTGCGGCCGGCATGCGTTCGCGATAGAACTCGATGCGGGCCGACAGCGCCTCCGACACGCCCACGCGGGTCAGCGACTGGCTCAGCGCCTCGCCCAGCGAAAGCAGGTCGCGACGATACGCGGCGAGCACCAGCGTGCGCTGGCCCGCCAGCGTGCTGGCGATGGTGTCCGCTCCGACGTTGGGATTGCCATCCATGTCACCGCCGACCCAACTACCGAAGCCGAGCACGTCCGGCACCCGGGCTTCGGCGTAGGCCTCGCGCAATGCGTCCTCGAACACTTCGTAGAACACCGGCAACACGCGGTACAGCACGTCCGACAGGTAATAGCCGACGTGCTGGAACTCGTCCGCGACACTGGGCTTGGCCGAAGGTGCTTCGGCGGTCTGCCAGCTGGTGGTCAATGCGAGGCGGATGCGTTCGCGATCGGCGCGGCGTTCGGCGGGAGTGCGGCCGCGGTCGATATCCGCGACCAGGCTCGCGACGATCACGCGTTCCTTCTTGAGCAGGGCACGACGCACCGCTTCGGTGGGATGCGCGGTGAACACGGGTTCGACCCGCAACCGCGGCAGCAGCGCGAGCAGTTCATCGCGACTCACGCCTTGCCGTGCCAATCCCGTGAGTACGTCGCGCAGCCCGCCTGGCTGCGGTGCCGCGCCCTGGCGTTCGTAGTCGCGTCGGCGACGGATGCGATGCACCCGCTCGGCGATGTTCACCGCCTGGAAGTAGGTGGCGAAGGCGCGCACCAGGTCGGCGGCATGATCCAGTTCGATGCCTTCCAGCGCCTGGGCCAACTCGGCGACCGGGGCGTTGGTTTCGCGGCGCCGGATCGCCGTGCGGCGCAGGCGTTCGACTTCCTCGAGAAATTCGGGCGATCGCTGCTCGGCCAGGATCTCGCCGACCAGCGCACCGAGCATGTTGACGTCTTCGCGCAGCAACACGTCGTTCGGCGCGAAGTCGACGGTGCGCAGGGGCTCGGTGTTCATCGCAGGCAGGCTCATGCCGCGAGTCTAGGGCGGGATCATGCTGCGTGGCAGCATGATTTCAGGTGCAACGATCTAGTTGTCCTTCTCCCCGCGTGCGGGGAGAAGGTCGTAGCGGGCGATAGCCCGCGGAGGGCAGGGCGGATGAGGGGGAGCGAGCGTAGCGAGCTTCTTCTTGCTTGGTCCCAGCGAAGAGCAAGAGCAACAACAAAGGCAGCTCGCTGCGCTCGCCACCCCTCCCCCGCCCTTCGGGCACCCTCTCCCCGCAAGCGGGGCGAGGGAGATCAGCTGGAATATCAGTACGCAAACTCGCGGAACACATGATCAATGTTGCCGCCCCACTCGCCATGGAACAGCGCGAGCTTGCGTTCGGCCGGCGTTTCGTTGGCCTCGGCGAATTCGATCAGCGGCTCGAGGAAGCGGCTCTCGTCGACGCCGTGGCGGTTGAGGCGGGCGCGACGCTGCAGGCCGGCGACGGAGATTTTCAGCGCTTCCAGCGCGAGGTCGCGCAACGTGCCATTGCGGAATGGCAGCTTCAGCGCGTGCTTCGGCACGCCATCACGCAACGCATTGCGTTCGGCGAGGCTGAAATCCTTGACCAAGTCCCACGCCGCATCGAGCGCGGTGTCGTCGTACAAAAGGCCGACCCAGAACGCTGGCAACGCACACAAGCGGTTCCACGGGCCGCCATCGGCGCCGCGCATTTCCAGATACTTCTTCAGGCGCACTTCCGGGAACGCGGTGGTCATGTGATCCGACCAGTCACGCAACGTCGGCAGTGCGCCCGGCAGCACGTCCAGCTCGCCGCGCAGGAACTTGCGGAATGACTTGCCGCTCGCATCGATGTATTCGCCATCGCGATACGAGAAATACATCGGCACGTCGAGCAGGTAGTCGACATAACGCTCGAAGCCGAAGCCGTCTTCGAACACGAAGTCGAGCATGCCGGTGCGATCCGGATCGGTGTCGGTCCAGATGTGCGAGCGATAGGAGAGGTAACCGTTCGGCTTGCCTTCGGTGAACGGTGAATCGGCGAACAGCGCCGTCGCGATCGGCTGCAGCGCCAGCGACACGCGGAATTTCTTCACCATGTCGGCTTCATCGCTGAAGTCGAGATTGACCTGGACCGTGCAGGTGCGGGTCATCATGTCCAGGCCGAGATCGCCGCGCTTGGGCATGTAGGCGCGCATGATCTTGTAACGGCCCTTGGGCATCCACGGCATCTCCTCGCGCGTCCACTTGGGCTGGAAGCCCATGCCGAGGAAGCCCAGCTGCAACTCCTGCGCAACCGTCTTCACCTCGTCGAGGTGCTGGTTGGTTTCGCGGCAGGTCTCGTGGATGTTCTCGAGCGGCGCGCCGGAGAGCTCGAGCTGGCCGGCGGGTTCCAACGTCACCGAGGCGCTGTCGCGGGTCAGGGCGATGGTGCGTCCATGCTCCTGCACCGGCGTCCAACCGAAGCGGGTCAGGCCGGTCAGCAGCGCTTCGATACCGCGATCGCCGGCGAAGGTCGGCGGCCGCAGGTCGTCGAGGCGGAAGCCGAATTTTTCGTGCTCGGTGCCGATGCGCCAGTCCGCGCGCGGCTTGCTGCCGCTGGCCATGTATTCGACCAGCTCGCGGCGGTCGGTGATCGGGGATTCGGCGACGTTGCTCGGGCTCGACATGGGGTGTGCTGCTCTCTTCCGTGTGCTGCTCAGGACGATATGGGGCCGCTGCCCGCGCATCGCAATCGTTGCGTAGGGCGGGTCTTGACCCGCCGTTCCGGTAGTCGGCATCGCAACGGTGCTATGGCGGGTCAAGACCCGCCCTACAATCGGCGACCGCAGCAGTGTAGAGCCCGACTTGCCTTCGACAATGTCCGTCCTGCAACAGTGTGGTCTGGCCCTGTTGCTGGCGCTGCCCGCGGCCGCCGTGCCTGCCACGACGCTTGAACGCGGCAATGGCCCCGAACCCGCCACCCTCGACGCGCATCGCTGCCAGGAAGTCGCGTGCGGCAACGTGCTGCGCGACCTCTACGAGGGCCTGGTAACCGAGGATGCCCATGGGCGGCTGATTGCGGGCATGGCGCAGCGCTGGACGGTTTCGCCCGATGGCCGCACCTGGACCTTCGTCCTGCGCGAAGGCCTGCGCTGGAGCAATGGCGAGGCGCTGGATGCGCCGCAGATCGTGGCGAGCTTCCAGCGCGCGTTCGCGCCAGCCACGGCGGCGCCGTTCGGCGAGTTGTTCGATGCCCTGCACAACGCCCGCGCGGTGCAGGCCGGCGAGATGCCGCCGACCGCATTGGGTGTGACCGCGCCGGATGCGCGCACGGTCGTGTTCACCATGGATCGCAGCGCGCCACTGCCGGCGCTGCTCACGCTGCCGATCGCGTTTCCGGTGTACCTGCCTGCGGTGGCGCGGTTCGGTGCGCAGCACACGCGGCCGGGACAGCTGGTGTCGAACGGTGCCTACCGGCTCGTTGCCTGGACGCCGCAGGCGAACCTGATGGTCGAACGCAACGCGCGCTTCCATGCCGCGCGCGAGGTCGCGATCGAACGCGTGCGCTTCCAGGTCACCGAGGACGCCGCCGCCGAGCTGCAACGCTACGCCGCCGGCGACCTGGATCTGACCGAAGTGGTCCCGCCACAACCGCTGGACGCGCTGCGTGCGCGCTTCGGATCGCAACTGCGGATCTCGCCGTACCTGGGCGCGTTCTGGCTCGGCATGAACCTGACCCAGCCGCCCTTGCGCGATGATCCGCAGTTGCGTCGCGCGCTCGCGCTGGCGGTGGATCGCGACAAGCTGACCCGTTACATCACCGGCTTCGGTGAGCGCCCCGGCTACGGCATCGTGCCGCCGGGCATCACCGGCTACACGCCGGCTTCGGCACCGTGGTCTCGACTCACGCAGGCGCAACGCGAAGCGCGGGCACGCACGCTGTACCGCGCGGCCGGCTATTCATCGCTACACCCGCTGGTGATCGAGCTGCGCTACAACACCTCCACGCCGCACCGACGCATGGCGCTCGCGGTCGCGGCGATGTGGCGCGAAGTGCTGGGCGCACAGGTGCGACTGCGCAACGAGGAGTGGAAGGTGTTTGTGAGCAACCGCAAGCAGCGCGTGATCACGCAGGTGTTCCGCGGTGGCTGGATCGCCGATGTGCCCGATGCGCGCAACTTCCTGGCCGCATTCGGCAGCGACGGACCGTTGAACTGGACGGGTTACGACGACGCCGGCTTCCGCGAGCGCCTGGCCAAGGCGGATGCCGCAAGCACCGAAGCCGCGCGTAATGCCTGGCTGCGTGCGGCCGAACAGCGTTTGTTGAACAGCGACGCGGTGGTGCCGCTGTACTTCTACACCTCCAAGCATTTGGTCAGTCCGCGCGTGCACGGTTACGAAGCCAATGCGCTGGATCGGCATGCCAGCCGATGGCTGTCGTTGGAGGCTGCGCGATGACACCAGGAAAGATGCCGCCCCCGTCCTACGACTTCGTCATCCCGGCGTACGCCGGGATCCAGCCGTTACCGTTACCTGACGTGCCATCTCAATCCGGAAATCCAAAGCTGGATCCCGGCGTACGCCGGGATGACGACAGTTGCGTTCGCCTGGTCTGCGCATGAAACGCTTCGCCTCGCGCCTGCTCGAAGCGCTGATCACCCTGTGGTTGCTCGCCACGCTGTGCTTCGTGCTGCTGCGCGCCGCTCCTGGTGGCCCCTTCGACGCGGAGAAGGCCGCACCGCCGGAAGTGCAGGCCGCGCTTGCCGCGCAATACCGGCTCGACCGGCCACTGCTGGCGCAATACGGCGCATGGCTGGGCGATGTCGCGCGCGGGGATCTGGGGCCGTCGTTCCAGTACCCGGATTACACGGTCAACCAGCTGGTGGCGAATGCCTTGCCGGTATCCGCACTCAATGGCGGACTGGCGCTGCTACTCGCGCTCGCGCTCGGCATCCCGCTGGGGATCTGGTCGGCGCTGCATGCAGGACGGTGGCTCGATCGCGTGCTGATGTTCATCGCCGGGCTCGGGCTCGCGGTCCCGAAGTTCGTGGCCGCACCGCTGCTGGTGTTGTTGTTCGCGGTGACCTTGCATTGGCTGCCGGCCGGTGGCTGGGGCGAATGGCGCAATGTCGTGCTCCCGGTCGTCGCATTGGCGCTGCCCAACCTCGCCTACTGCGCGCGCCTCACCCGCGCCTCGATGCTGGAAACGCTTTCCGCCGAATACCTGCGCGCGGCACGCGCGCGCGGGCTGTCGGAAACGCGATTGCTGTTCACGCATGCTCTGAAGCCCGCGCTGTTGCCGGTGGTCGCGTGGCTGTCGCCGGCCCTCATCAACGTGGTCACCGGTTCGGCCGTCGTCGAACAGGTGTTCGGAATCCCGGGCATGGGCCGCTACTTCGTACAGGGCGCGCTCAACCGCGACTACACCCTGGTGCTGGGTGTGGTGCTGGTGGTGGGCGCGCTGATCGTGCTGATCAACACGCTGGTGGACGTGCTGCGCGGGTGGATGGATCCGCGGTTGCGGGATGCCGACGCGTAACGCCCATTCGTCATCCGGAGTACGCAGGATGACAAGGTGATGGCGCTAGAACTCCAACCAGCGCCCCAGTACCGCCCGCGCCTCGTCGACGCCCTGCTTCGACTCGCCCGAGAAGGCCTGCACGCCCACCGTGTCGCCGAACGCACGCGATAGCTCCATCCGCACCGCCTGCAGGGTGTTCATGCTCGCGCCGCGGCTGAGCTTGTCGGCCTTGGTCAGCAGCACGTGCGCCGGGATCTCACGCTGCACCGCGTAGCCGAGCATCTGCCGGTCGTAGTCCTTGAGCGGGTGACGGATGTCCATCACCACGATCAGGCCGCGAAGGGCCTGGCGGGTGGCGAAGTAGCTCGCGATGAAGGCCTGCCAGTGCGCCTGCAGTTCCTGCGGGACCTTGGCGTAGCCGTAGCCGGGCAGGTCGACCAGGAACTTGTCGGTGGTCGGCGGCACGTCGAAGAACACCAGCTGCTGGGTCCGCCCCGGGGTCTTGGAGACGCGGGCCAGCGCGTTCTGCTGGCAGATCGCATTCAGGGCGCTGGACTTGCCAGCGTTGGAACGGCCGGCGAAGGCGACTTCGAGGCCGGTATCGGCCGGCAACTGGCGGGGGTTGTGCGCCGAAAGCAGGTAACGGGCGCGGGCGAACGGGTTGGGGGCAGTAGTGGCCATAGCGACACAGGATCGCATGGCGCCGCGACCAACCCAACGTATGGCGAGGGTGATGCCGCCGCAGCGGCCTGATAGCAACGAAGCCCGGCACGCGACCCAGCCAATGCCGCGCGGGCGGCTGATGACAGCGGCGGGCGGCGCTTCTGCGCCGCATTCCGGGAGTCCGGCCCCCACTCCAGATGGCCCAGATCGCCCGCCCCCCGCAATCCGCGATCCCCGTCGCGTTGACCGTCCTGCGCCGCGCAACGATAATTTCGCGGTTTCGGCGCCCGCATCCGGGCGTCCCTCAAGTACTTCCCGGAGCCCAGCTCATGCGTCACGCCCGCGTCCTCGGCCTCGTCGGTATCGCTGCTTTCGCAGCCGCCGCCGTTGCCTTCGCCCAAGCCACGGTCACCCCGGTGCCGGACAACGCACCCGTGCAGACCGCTCCGCTGGTCGAAAAGCCGGCGACCTGGGGCGACGCCAAGGCCGGCGCCGCCAAGGCCGGCACCTGCGCGGCCTGCCACGGCCTCGACGGCAATCCGACCGATCCGCAGTACCCGCGCCTGGCCGGCATGCCGGAGCGCTACATCGCCCAGCAGATCGCCCTGATCAAGAGCGGCGAGCGCAACACCGGCATGGCCGCGGTGATGAAGCCGTTCGCCGACGCGCTCAGCGCGCAGGATGCCCGTGACCTGGGCGCCCACTTCGCGATGCAGAAGGCCGGTAGCGGCGTCGCCGACGACACCGTGATCGCCAGCGGCCCGAACAAGGACAAGAAGTTCTTCGAAGTCGGCCAGCAGCTGTTCCGCAGCGGCGACAAGGCCCGCGGCATCCCGGCCTGCATGGCGTGCCACGGTCCGGTCGGCGCCGGCAACCCTGGCCCGGCCTACCCGGCCGTCGCTGGCCAGCAGGCCGCCTACGTGCAGCGCCGCCTGCAGGAATACCGCGCCGGCACCACCACGCAGAAGGATCCGCACCTGTTCAACGTGATGGCCGGCGTCGCCAACCAGCTGACCGACGAGGAAATCGGTTCGCTCGCCAGCTACGTGCAGGGCCTGCACCCGACTTCCGACGAAGTCGCGGCCGCACCCGCCGCCACTCACTGACGAACGCGCCCTGAACCTGCGCACGGGTGCGCGGTCATAGACCAGCCCCGCGTTGTTCAATACGCCGACCGTGATTTCACGGTCGGCGTTTTCGTTTCCACTCCCGACAATTCACGCACATGACCTTCCGACTGAGCCTCCTGCTTGCCTTGCTGCTGCCCCTGTCGGCCGTAGCCGCCCCGCCTGCCGCGGCGCCCGTCGAGGGCACCGACTACGAAGTCATCGACGGTGGCACCCCGTACGAGCCGGTCGCCGGTCGCATCGAAGTCGTGGAAGTGTTCGGCTACACCTGCCCGCATTGCGCGCATTTCGAGCCGGCGGTGCAGACCTGGAAGGCCAAGCTCCCGAAGGACGTGAAGTTCACCCCGGTCGCCGCGCCCTTCGGCGGCTATTGGGAGCCGTATGCCAAGGCGTATTTCGCGGCCAAGGCGCTGGGAATCGCCGACCGCTCGCACGAAGCGGTATTCCGCGCCCTGCACGAGGACGGCGAGCTGCCGCGCAATCCGAGCGATGACGAGCTTGCCAGCTTCTACACGCGCTTCGGCGTGCAATCGGCGCGCTTCCTGGCCACGTTCAACGGCCCTGGCGTGGAGGCGCAGATGGAGCGAGCCCTGACCTTCCTGCAGCGCAGCGGCGTGGAAGGCACGCCGACCATGATCGTCGCCGGCAAGTACCGCGTCACCGCCAAGCCGGACGACGTGCTGCACGTGGTCGACCAGCTGGTCGCCCGCGAGCGCGCGGCGGCGAAGTCGCGCCGCTGATCCAGGCCCGCCCTGCGCGCACGCAACCTGCGCGGGGCCCTCGCTATCCTTGTCCAATGGCGCCACGCGCCACTCGAACCGTTACCGGAGATTTGTCGATGATGCTGCGCCCGGCCTTGCTGCTATCCGTCCTTCTCTCGCTCGCGGCCTGCGGCGGGCATAACGAACCCCCGGCCGCCTCAACGCCGGCGGCTACCGCACCGGCAGTCGCCACCCCCGCAGTCGCCACAGTCGGCGAGTCTGCTCCCACGGCCTCGCAGGATGCGCCGGTCGGCCCCGCGCCGGTGGCCGGCATCGACTACATCGAGATCGCCGGCGGCCAACCCTTCGCGCCCGCCGACGGCCGCATCGAAGTCGCTGAGGTCTTCAGCTATACCTGTCCGCACTGCGCGCATTTCGAACCGATGCTGGAAGCGTGGAGCGCGCGCCAGCCGGCCGATGTGAAGCTCGTCCCCGTGGCAGGCCCCTTCGGCGCCAATCCGAAACCGTTCGCGCAGGCCTTCTACGCCGCGGAATCGCTCGGGTTGCGTGAGAAGACCCACGTCGCGCTGTTCAACGCGATCCACGTCGACGGCTCGCTCGATGCAATGCAGGCTACGCCGCAGAGCATCGCCGCGTTCTACGGCAAGTTCGGCGTGGATCCGACCAAGTTTGCCCAGGCCATGGACAGCGCCGACACCAACGCGCGCATGCAGCACGCCCTGAGCTTCATCCAGAAGTCCGGTGTCGACGGCAGCCCGGGCATCATCGTCGCGGGCAAGTACCGCGTGACCGGCAAGACCATGGAAGACATGCTGCGTATCACCACGCATCTGGTCGCCAAGGAGCGCGTGGCGCGCGGCGGTTGAGCCGCGCCCGCGACCCCATGCACAAGGCGACCGGTCATCGCCGGCTGAAGCTGCTCAGCGCCAACATCCAGGCCGGCTCGAGCACGCGTCGCTACAGCGATTACGCGACGCGCAGCTGGTCGCACGTGCTGCCGCTGGGCAACAAGCACGGCAGCCTCGACACGATCGCGCAGCTGGCCGGCACGCACGACATCGTCGGCCTCAACGAAAGCGATCCGGGCAGCCTGCGGTCCGGCTTCACCAACCAGACGCATTACCTCGCCCAACGCGGTGGCTTCCATTACTGGAGCCACCAGCCCAACCGTCGCGTCGGCGGCGTGGCTTCCAGTGCGAACGGCCTGCTCAGCAAACTGGAACCGGTCGAAGTGATCGACCACGCGCTGCCCGGCCGCATCGCCGGCCGCGGCGTACTGGTGGCGCGTTTCGGCGACGATGCCGATTCGCTCACTGTCGCGGTCGCGCATCTCTCGCTGGGTGCGCAGTCGCGCGCCTCGCAACTGTCCTTCATCGCCGAGCTACTGCACGAACATCCGCACGCGGTGCTGATGGGCGACTTCAACTGCGACATCGATCGGCCCGAAATGGCCGCGCTGTTCCGCCGCACCCGCCTGCAGCCGCCCGCGCATGCCGTGCCCACGTTCCCGAGCTGGCGTCCGCAGCGTGCGATCGACCACATCCTGCTCGGCGACGGCCTCACCCGTCACCACGCGCGCGCGCTGCCCGCGGCGCAATCGGACCATCTGGCCCTATCGCTCGAGCTGGACGTACCCGAGCACGCATTGCGCGGCTAACGATCCACGTTCAAACCTGGCCGCGATTGAAGTCGCCGATGCCCTCGACGATGGCGGTCATCGCATCGCGCTCGGGCAGGCTCAGATGCGGATTCCACGCATCCATCAGCAGGATGACGCGGGTCTCGCCGCTGCGGTTCCAGGCTTCGTGCAGCCAAGTGTCGTCGAAGCCGACGCATTCGCCTTCGCGCCAAGCATGAATCTCGCCGCCGACGCGCAACGCGCAGTCCCTGGGTACGATCAGCGGCAGATGCACCACCGCACGCAGATTGGTGACGCCATGGTGCGGGAGGATGTGGGTGCCGGCGGACAGCACCGAGAAACATACTTCCGGCGCGTGTTCGGCGATGCGCAGCAACGGCAGCGAATCCAGCGCCCGCGCGGTGGCCGGGCTGCGCCGGTGGTTGTCGGCGAACGCAACGCCATGGCGATAGAAGAAGAATGCATCCCAGCGCGGCGCCACACTCTGTTCGCCCTGCAGGTACTCACTCAGGTCGGCGTTGGCGGGCGCGTCCAGGAAGGGCGCGAGCGTGGCGGGCTCGGCCAGGACCGCGCGCGCTTCTTCGCGGATCGCAAGCCATTCGCTTTCCAGCCGCTCGATCCAGTCGAAATCCTCGCGGCGAAAATAAGGTGCACTGGGCGTGTCGGGAAAGAACAGAAACTTGGGCTGCTGCAACGCATTCGCCGGCACGATGTCATCGAGCTTGAGGTAGCCGCGCACCGCGCGCTCCACCCGGCGCATCTCGTCACGCCCATGCCGCTCGATGAGCGGATCGAGCAGATGCGCCAGCAGCTCCGGCCGCGAGGCCCGCACGAACTCCGCCGCATGCGCCACCTGCGGCCGCAATGCGGGCGGTGTGCTCGCCTCGTCCAGCCACTTTTCCTCGAGCTGCGCACGGCTCAGCGCGCGGAAATACGCGCGCATCGCGCCGATGCGATCACCGGCCCGTTCCAGCAGCCGGCCCAGCTGCAGATGCGCGATATACAGCCCCGGCGCGATGCGTACCGCGTATTGCAGCGCCTGGCGGGCCTCGTCGGGATAGCCGGCCGCCTCGGAGGCGACCGCCAGTTGGCGTAGCAACAGGGCGTTGCCGGGTTCGTGCTGGCAAGCCTGTTGCAAGTGAGCCAATGCAAAATCCGCGTGCCCCTTCGCCAGCGCATCACGCGCGATGAAGACGCGTGCCTCGACGGACTCGCCTTGCGCGAGCACCTGCTGATATCCGCTCAGCGCGCGCGGATCGCCCGCCTGCGCCCACGCGCGCGCCTGCGCCAACACGGCGGCGCTCATGCGCCGTCTCCTGGCTTGCGCGCCTCGACGAAGAGCGAATAGTGGCGACCGCCGTGACTCGCACCGGCCACTTCACTGTTGGCGTCGACCTGGAGCTCCGCATGGCGGCTCGCGTTGAACTGCGACAACTGGATCTCGCCGAAGCCGGCACGTTCCAGCGCGCGACGCAGCGTGTCGAAGTCGTAGCCGAACTTGTGCGCTTGGAACAACCAGGCCGGATCCGGCCCCGCACCGGCATAGGCGAGGAAATCCTCCAGCCGCGTGGTCTGCCCATCGCCCGCGCCCCAGTGCTCGCGCCGCTCCGCGAAGAACTGCGCGTCGTCGCGCTGGTAGGCGTCGATGCACTGGGCGATGTCCGGCACGACGATGCGCACCACGCCAGCGGGCTCGAGCACGCGCAGGATCTCGCCAAGGAACGGCATCACGTCGTTGGGATAGAACAGATGCTCGAGCAGATGCGACAGGTACACCACGCGCACGCTGCTCTCGGCGAACGGCAAACCCCAAAGCACGTTGGTGGCCAGCGGCGCCGGATGCACGTCGAGATTGATCCAGCCCGGCAGCAGGCAGGGGCCGCAGCCGATGTGCAGCTTGAGATCGCGCGCACCGTCCTCCACGCCCAGCGCCTGCAGCTGCGCGCGCAGATACGGCCCGCGCTGCGCGGCCAGTTCGCCACGCAGCGAGGCCACCGCGGACTGCAGGGCCTGCAATCGCGACTCCAACCCGGCGCCATCGTTGCTACGCAACGCCGTCTCGGCATGTGGGCCGAAGCCAGCGACGTCGCAGCCCAACCCGTAGATCTCCTGGGTCAGCGCGGACAGGCGCTGGCGGCTGCGTTCATGCGCGGCTTCGACATCGTCCGTCGTGGCCAGCGCGGCGTCGCGCAGTGCTCCGCTCTGCTGCAGGTAGTCCAGCGCGCGCGCTGCAAATTCGCGCGTTCCCGCCGGCAATGCCGCCAGGGCCGCATCGACGGCGAGCGGTTGCGCGAATTGCGCGAGCCAGCCGATCAACGCCGGCTGGTCCGTCACGAACGGGGCCTTGGCCGATGTGGTGTGGATCAGCATGCGGCCACGCTGGAAGCGCAATACCGCATCGGCGGCAAACACCAGGCGCGTGGCGGTGGAGAGAACGGGATCCACGGACGGCACCTTCACGCTCAGAACAGGAAGTAAGTGGAGAGGATGTATTTGTCGTTGCTCACCGGCGCACGGCCGGCGTGCTGAAACATCCAGTACGGCGGGAACATCAGCAACCGCCCAGCCTTAGGCGCGACATCGATGCCGAGATCGACAAACGAGGTTTCGCCGCCTTCGGCGACGTCGTTGAGATACCACAGGAACACCAGGTAGCGATTGCTCACTTCGCCCAGCGAATCGAAATGCGGCTGGAAGCGATCCTCGCCACCGGGGCGGTAGCGCTTGATGATCAGCTCGCTGTTGCGCTGCGCGAGCGGCACCGGGATCGTCAGGCCGACGGCTTCCACATAGCGCGCCAGGTGCGCATGCATGTTCGCGAGCAACATGCTTTGGAACTGCGCATCCGAGAGGGAGCTGATGTCGAGCTCGGTCCAGCCGCTGTCGTCGAGGCCGCCGCGGACGCCCTCGCCGTTGCGGCGCTGGAAGCGCGCGAGGGTGTGGAAGGATTCGATCATCCGCTGGCACAGCGCGGCCGGCAGCGCGTCGTCGTAGACCTGCACGAAGCGATCGAGGGAGTTGGCTGAAGTGGGGTTCGGCACGGGTATGATCGACTGCATGCGTGGGCGGATGACTGGCCGTTCCGCAGCCCAATCCTCAAGTTTTCGGCATCTTAGCCGACCCGCCGCATGTCGCCTTCCACCCATCCCCAAATCGCGCTTCAGCTATCCGACGGTTTCCAGCTTCTTGGCGAAGGGCTGCCGGCAAACGCGGAGGAATCGGCACGCGCCGCCTTGGCCGAGACGCCATCGCATCCGGGCTGGATGCTGTTGCTGGCCTTGGCGCTGAGCGCGCAACAACGCGGCCTGGAAGCGCTGCCGCTGCACCAGCGCCTGGTCGAACTCGAACCGGAGGTCCCCGAGCACTGGTCCAACCTCGGCAACTGCCTGTGCGAAGTCGGACGCGAGAGCGAAGCCGAGCCTTCCCTGCTGCAGGCGTGCAAACTCGGCGCCGACGATGCGGCCGTGCACTACGGCCTGGCCCGGGTGTATGCGTACAGCGGACCGGTGGAATCGGCGCGGCGCCACATCGAGCTGGCGATCGCGCACGAGCCGCAGGACGCGGAACTGCGCCTGCTTCGCGCAAGCATCCTGGCGGCCACCGAGCAGTGGGCCCAGGCCGGCGCCGAAATTTCGCTCCTGCTCCAATTGCCGATGGATGCGGGTCAGCGCTCGGAGTTGGGCTATCTCTATCTTCGCGGCAATCAATACGAAGAGGCGATCGCGATCTTCCGCAATCCGCCCGCGGATCCGGCGTTGTCCGCCGATTACCAGATCGGACTGATCTCGGCGCTGGAGCGCATCAACCGGCTTGATGAAGCCATCCAGCTGCGTCGCGAGTTCCCGGCGTTGCCGGACGATGCCCGGGCCACGCTACGTGACAAGTTGCAGCAGGTGGACGCCAAGCTGGCCGCCCGTGCCGGCGATCACGCCCGTGCTGCGGCCCTGCTGCAGGACATGATCGATCGTTATCCCGCGCAGACCAGCGCGCAAACCAGCAATTGGTTCGACCTGGGTGCAGCGCGCGCCAAGATCGGCGAGGCGGACGCGGCCATGACCGCGTTCGCCCGTGCCCATGAGGGCCAATGCGCGCTCGTGGATGTCGCGCATCCTTCGCTGTCCAGCGATACCAGCGTGCCCGCGCTGCTCGAACAAGCGTTGCCGAAGCTACCAGCCTGGGAACCCGGCGCGGTGCTCGACGGCCCCACGGATCCCGTGTTCGTGGTCGGCTTCCCGCGCTCGGGCACTACGCTGCTCGAGCAGCTGCTGGATGCGCATACCGATCTGGTTTCGTTTGATGAGCAGCCCTTCCTGCAGCGACTCGTTCTCGAACTCACCGATAGCGGCCGCCCGCTACGCGAGGCGCTGGAGGCCCTCGATGGCGCCACGATCGACACACTGCGGCGCGTCTATTTCCGCGATGTGAACCGGGTCGTGAGCGGACTCGGCGGCCGCCGCGCGGTCGACAAGAACCCGCTCAACATGGTGCGCCTGCCTTTGCTGCAGTCGATCTTCCCGCGTGCACAGACCGTGCTGGCGATCCGCCACCCCTGCGACGTGGTGCTGAGCTGCTACATGCAGAACTTCCGTTCGCCGGTGTTGGCCTTGCACTTCAACACGATCGAAAACACCGCGCGGATGTACGACCAGGTGTTCAGCCATTGGCTGGCAGCGCAGGCCGATTTCCACTGGCCTGTGTTCGTGTTGCGCAATGAAGACCTGATCGCGGACACCGAAGCAACCACGCGAAGCCTGTTCGAATACCTGCGCTTGCCGTGGCAGCCCGACCTGCTCGCTTTCACCGATCGCGCCAGCCGCAAGGGCGCGATCAAGACACCGAGCTACACCCAGGTGATCGAAAAGGTGAACGCGAAGGCGGTGGGACGCTGGGAGCGCTACCGCGATTACTTCAATCCGGCGGCGATCGCGGCGCTGGCGCCGTGGGTGCGTCACTTCGGCTATTCGCCGATCGATTGAGCTGACCAGCGCAGCCCGCTGGGCTGCCAATACATCGAACCCCTTCGCACGCCGTTCTAGGCGCGGTCTTCGCGCGCGCGGCAGAAACTCTCGGCCAACACCGCGCACTGATTCGGGCACAAAAAAAGAGGCCGCGCTTGCGCGCGGCCTCTTCGTGACACGTGTAGCAACCGTTACTTGAAGTCGACCGTGACGCTGGTCCAGAAGTAGCGGCCGATCGGGTCGAACGTGCGCTCGTCGATGTTGCCGTTGAGCGTGTTGTTCTGGTACAGCAGCGACGGCTGCTTGTCGAACGCGTTGTCGATACCGACGCGGATCTTGGTGTTCCAAGGCGCGTAGGACCAACCCACCTGCACGTTGTGGTAGGTATGCGCACCGACTTCGAAGCGGCACTGCTCGTCACCCGGCTTGTAGAACAGGTTGGCGCAGGTGTCGTTGGTGCGGAAACCACCGACGTGGAAGCCACCGACGTAGCGCGTGGTCCACTGGGCGTCCCAGTTGCCCAGCGACCAGGTCAGGCTGGCCAGACCGCGCCAGCGGCTGTAGTTACCCAGGCCGCCGTTGGCCGGCGACAGGAAGCCGCCTGCGTTGTGGCGGTCGCCGACCTTGTCACCCTGGAAGATGATGTCCTGGTCGTACTGCGCGACGTAGGTGGTGTCGAGGTTGGCGCGGATGCGACCCCAAGCGGTATCGGTGTTGTAGCGGAAGCCGATGTCCACGCCCTTGGTGTCGGTGGTGCCGACGTTGGCGTTGAGGTCGAACAGGCGGATGATTTCGCCGTTGGCGTCACGCGAGAACAGCGAGCACAGCGGGGACGGATTCGCGGCGGTGCTGAAGTTGGGATCGAAGCAGGTGTTCAGGATGTTCTGCGTGCCGATCGTGCCGATGGTTTCGTCCAGATGCACCTTCCACAGGTCCACCGCGGTCGAGAAGCCCGGCAGCCAGTTGGGTTCGTACACGAAACCGATGGTGACGGTGTCGCCTTCTTCCGGCACCAGGTCGCTGTTGCCGCCCTTGATCGCCGACAGCTGGGTATCGGTCTGCTTGAAGGTGCCGTTGGTCGGCACGTTGGCGCAGGCCGGGTTGGTCGGGTCGGTCGGTGCCTTGGTGTAGCCATTGCACGGATCGCTGAAACCGTCCGACGAAGCGAACTTGCCCGAGTACAGGTCGGTGATGGTCGGCACGCGGAAGACTTCCGCGTAGGTGCCGCGCACCAGCAGCTGTTCGTTCGGACGCCATTCCAGGCCGAGCTTGCTGTTGGTGGTGTTGCCGAACAGCGAGTAGTCGGAGAAGCGGGTACCCACGCTCAGGTTGAGCGACTTGGCCCACGGGGCATCCGCCAGCAGCGGGATGAACAGTTCGCCGTAGAACTCCTTGGCCGACAGGTCGCCATGGGTCGCCGCCGCACACACTTCGGACGCGATGCCGCAGGTGTAGTTCGTCTCGTTGATGACCGCCAGCGGATCCGGGGTGAAGGTCAGGCTGTCCTTGCGGAATTCGAAGCCGAACGCGCCCTGGACCATGCCCGCGCCCATTTCGAACAGGTCGCCGTCGACGTTGGCCGCGATGCCGGTGGTGCGCTGCTTCAGCTTGTTGACCGGATTGACGATGTACGGGGCCATCGCCTTGGCGAAGGCCTGGCCCTCGGCCGTGGACGGATCCTGGCTACCGAAGAAGTTGACCGGGTTGCAGCCCGCGATCGCCGTGGTGGCATCGCCCGGCACGCGTACGCAGGTCGGCACGCCACCGATCATCATCGACGGGCCCAGCGCGGGCGCGAAGTTGGCGTAGTTGACGTAGCCCTTGAACGCCGATTCCTGATTGATCTGGCCGTTGCTGACGCCGAAGTCCCAATGCCAGCTGGTTTCGCCGAACGCGCCCTTCAGGCCGGTATGGAACTGCTCGACCTTGGTCGAGAACTCGAAGCGGCGGTTGCCCAGTGCGCCCAGACGCAGGCGGCTGTCGGTGATGTTGACGCAGGTGGGATCGGTGGTGAAGCACTTGCCCGTCGCAGGATTGACCGGCGCGTTCGGGTTACCGAAGACGTTGTAGATGTTGTAGTTCGAGATCTCGATGTTGTCGTTCGCCGGACGACCGTCGAACGGCAGCGGAGCGATCTGGCTGGCCGAACGGGTGCGGTTGCTGAAGGCGACCAGGTAAGCCTGGACATTGTCGGTAACGTCGTAGTTGCCGGTGACGAACAGACCCATGCGTTCCTGCGGGGTCAGCTCGAGGTTACCGACGGCCTGGTAGTTGAACAGGTCGGCGGCGCCGAAGCAGTGGTAGTCGCTACGCGAAGCGCCCGTGGAGCCCGGGTTGCGGGCCACGGCCGAGCACGGCAGGCCGGAGACGGCGCTCGGCACGCGGTAGCGGCCGTTGAGGCTGCGGCTGGAGCCGTTGCTCACCACGCCCGGCGTACCCGGGGACGAGGTGGTCGCCGCCGAACCCAGAGTCTTCGCGTCCTTCGAGAACGCGCGATCGGCCGCGGTGATTTCCTGCTGGTTGTTGTAGTTGGCGCTGACGATGAAGCCGCCGCGCTCGCCCTGGTGACCGAACGTGGCGCTCAGGCCGACGCGCTCACCATCGGTGTGGTCGCTGATGCCGTAGCTGGCGGTCGTCGACAGACCGTCCATGCTCTTGCGCAGGATGAAGTTGACCACGCCGCCGACCGCGTCGGAGCCGTACAGCGCGGAGGCGCCGTCCTTCAGGATTTCCACGCGCTCGACCATCGACATCGGGATCGAGTTGACGTCGTTGGTGACGATGCGGCGACCGTCGAGCAGCAGCAGCGTGCGGACTTCACCGAGGCCGCGCAGCGACACGGTCGCAGCACCGGCGCCGCCGCCGTTGTTCACCGACGGGTTGGTAGCCGCGCCGGCCATCGACGGCACGTCTTGGATGAAGTCACCGATGGTGAGCGCGCCGGACTTGTCGATCGCCTGGCGGTCGATCTGGAACACCGGGCTCGCGGTCTCAAGGTCGGTGCGGCGGATGCGCGTGCCGGTCACCGTGATGGTGTCGAGCGTGGTGGCCTTGTTGGCCGGAGCGGCAGGAGCCGGAGCGTCCTGTGCGGCGGCGAGGCCGGGCAGGCCGATGAGCAGCGAAAGCTGGATAGCCTTCGTCAGAGGTTGGTAACGCAGCGCTTTCATGAACTCTCTCTCCTAGGAATTTCTTATGAATAGCCGGGGGCACGTGGCGGGGGCGGTACGGCAGGAGCTCGCCGGCGACATGCCCTCCGAGTTGTAAACAAATAGTGAAAAGGACACAAGCGGCAAAGGCATGGGTGCCGTACCGCAAATCGATCGGGCAAGTTTGGACAAGGCCTCAGCCACCCAGGAGCAAGCTGGTCGCGACCACCACCAGGAACCCCGCAAACACCCGCTTCAGGCTCCCGCCGTCCAACCGATGGGCCAGCTTCGTGCCGTACGGGGCGGCGAATACCGACGCCGCGGCCACGCCGATGGCTGCAGGCAGATAGACATATCCAACCGAGAATTGCGGCAGTGCACCATGCGGCGCATGCAGCGCATAGCCCACTGCGCTGGCCATGCCGATGGCCACACCGCACGCGGACGAGGTACCGACGGCCCGCACCGGGACCACGCCGCGCCAGACCAGCAGCGGCACGGTCATGCTGCCGCCGCCGATGCCCACGACGGCCGAGACCGCGCCGATGAAGCTGCCGGCGAAGGTCATCAACGGGCCTCGGGGCACGACCACGGCGCCGGTATCTGCCGCCGGCGTGCGACTGAGCAGCAGTTGCGCCGCCGCGATCAGGCAGTACGTCGCGACGATCCAACGCAGCACATCGCCATCGATGCGCACCGCAATTCCGCTACCCAGCCAGCCGCCAATCAGCAACCCCGGCACCATCCATCGCACGGTCGGCCACAACACGCTGCCGCGACGGTGATGCGCACGCGCCGAAGCCGCTGCGGTCAGCACGATGCTGGCGAGCGAACTGGCTAGGGCCGCATGCATTGATGCTTCCTTCGGCACACCCACGCTCGGCAGCAGCCAGGTCAGCGCGGCCACCAGCACCAGGCCGCCACCAACACCCAGCAGCCCGGCCAATACGCCCGCTACTGCACCCAATGCGAGAAACAACAGCAACGACACCAGCATGGACGCTCCACTTCGCAAACATGAGTGCGGCGATCCTAGCGATGCCGAGTTCGTTGCGCATGCACCGCGATCGCACTGCAAAGCGGCAATCGATGCATCGCTCAGCGACCGTCCGTTCACCTGCCTCGGCTATAGTCGGTCGCCATGCCCCCCCGCATTCTGCTCTCCACGCTGACGGCCTTCGTGGTCGCCGCCCTGCCTTCGGTCTCCGGCACGTCGTCGTTGCGCTGGACCAGTCAGGCGCCTACATCTCCCGTCGCAACCACGCTGGTTGCCGCCGATCCACAACTCGTACGCGTGCAAGCGGCGCTCGAAGCCGCCGAGCGCGGCGAGTTCGATGCCGTCGCGTATGGCGATCTGGCGCGGCATCCGTTGTACGGCTGGATCGAATACGTAGGCCTGCGTCGTAACATCGATTCGCTCAACGCCACGCAGGCCGAATCCTTCCTGACGCGCTACAACGGCCAGGCCGTCGCGGAAGCCTTCCGCGACATCTGGATCGCGCAGACCGCGCGTCGCGAAGACTGGAACGCGCTGCTGGCCGCATGGAAGCCGTCCTCCGGCAGGAACAACGAGCAGCGCTGCGCGCAGTTGCAGGCGCGCCGGGCGCTGGGTCGCGACGACGAGCAGTGGATCGGCGAGGCGCAGAACCTATGGCGCAAAGCCGCCAACCCGCTGCCGGGCAACTGCAACGCGGTCTTCGAGGCACTCGCGGCGAAGGGCGGACTGCCAGCGGAATTGCGTTGGGAGCGCATCGACAAGGCCGCCGCGGAATGGCAGCCGACGGTGATGCGCGAAGCCGCGCGAGGCCTGTCCAGCGAGGACGCCGCGCTGGCCAACGACTACGCCGCCTACATCGAAGCGGTGCACCCGCGCGCCCTCAACTGGCCGAAGACCGAACGCAGCCGGCACATCGCTTCCTACGGGCTGGCGCGCCTGGCCAAGGCGGATCCGCTGGCGGCCGAGACGCAACTGCCACAGTACGCACAGGCACTCGAATTCACCGACGAGGACCGCGGCCGCGTGCTGTACCAGGCCGCACTGTGGACCGTCGCGTCGTACGAACCCGAATCCGCGCAGCGCCTCAACGCCGTGCCCGACGCCGCCTACGACGAGCGCCTGCACGAGTGGCGCGTGCGCGAAGCGATGGCGCGTTCGGACTGGGCGGGCGCGCTCGCGGCGATTCGCAAGATGGGCGAGAAGCAGCGCGCCGATTCGCGCTGGCAGTATTTCGAGGCACGCCTGGCCGAGCTGACAGACGACAAGCCGACCGCGCAGCGGCTGTATCGCGAGGCGGCCAACAAGGCCGAGTTTTTTGGCTTCCTCGCCGCCGACCGCATCAATGCGTCGTACACCTTGTGCCCATGGCTGCCGATGGACACCGACGCGCAACGCGACGCGGTCGCGCACGATCCCGCGATCGTGCGCGCGGTGGCGCTGTACCGCATCGATCGCCGCGGCTGGGCCACGCGCGAATGGGACGAGGCGCTGAGCCGCTTCGATGACGTACAGCGGCGACTTGCTATCGAAGTCGCGCAGTCGAATGGCTGGTTCGATCGCGCCGTATTCGCGCTGGGCAAGACACCCGCCGGCGAAGCGCGTCCGGACGAGTTACGTCTGTACATGCTGCGTTTCCCGCTGCACCACGACGCCACCATCCGGCGCGAGGCCACGACCAATCGCCTCGACCCCGCATGGATCGCCGGTGAGATCCGCGCCGAAAGCGTGTTCGATCCGCGCGCGCGCTCGGGCGCCAACGCGATGGGCCTGATGCAGTTGTTGCCGGGCACCGGCGCCGACGTCGCGCGCAGTCTCGGGCTGGTGTGGGGCGGTGCGGATTCGCTGTACGACCCGGATACCAACATCGTCCTGGGCAGCGCCTATCTGCGGCAGATGCTCGACAAATACGGCGGCCAGCCGTATCAGGCGATCGCCGGCTACAACGCCGGCCCGGCGCCGCTGGAGCGCTGGCAGTCGCAACGGCCGGGCATGGATCCGGATTTCTGGATCGAGACGATCAGCTACAAGGAAACCCGCGATTACGTGGCTCGCGTGCTCGCCTTCAGCGTGCTCTACGACTGGCGCCTCAACGGCAATGCGCTCAGCCTTACCGAACGCATGCGCGGACGTCTGGACGGGCCGCGCAAGAAATTCGTCTGCCCGCTGGCCGTGGCTCCGAAGCCCGTCAGCGCGCTACCCCAACCCGCCGCTCCGGCCAAGCCGAAGAAGCGTCGTTAATCGCCACCAGGAAGCATCCATGGGCCTGCTCGACACCCTGCTGGGTCACGCCAGCGAAAAGAATCTCGACAAGATCGCCGAAGACTTCGCACCGCTGCTCGCGCCTGGCGAAACCCTGCAGCGCGCGTTCGGACTGATCCGCGACCTGATCGTATTCACCGATCGTCGCCTGATCTTCGTCAACAAGCAGGGCATGACGGGCAGCAAGGTCGAATACCTGAGCGTGCCCTACCGTAGCATCGTGATGTTCTCGATCGAGACCGCAGGGCATTTCGATCTCGAAGCCGAACTGCGCATCTGGCTGTCCGGCCAAGCCGCGCCGCTCGCGCGCAGCCTCGGCCGCAATGCCGGCGCGCAGGAAATTGTCGCCCTGCTGGCACAGCACGCCCCGCGCTGAGGCCCGCGCCTTGTAGAGCGGAGCTTGCTCCGCTGCCTTTTGCTTTTTGGTCGGCCGCCCAAGATCAAGAGCAGCGGAGCAAGCTCCGCTCTACAAAGCGGTGGCGCTTCGGGCGCTACACTTTCTGCATGAAGACTTATCTCGTCGGCGGCGCCGTCCGCGATCGCCTGCTGGGCCTCGACCATGGCGATCGCGATTACGTCGTGGTCGGGGAAAGCCAGGCCTCGATGGAGGCGGCCGGCTTCAAGGCGGTGGGCCGCGACTTTCCGGTGTTCCTGCATCCGCAGACGGGCGAGGAATACGCGCTGGCCCGCACCGAGCGCAAATCGGGCCGCGGCTATCGCGGCTTCGTGGTCGACGCCGATCCGTCGGTGACGCTGGAGGAAGACCTGCAGCGGCGCGACTTCACCATCAATGCGATCGCGCAGGACGAAGACGGCACGCTGGTCGATCCCTTCGGCGGCGAGCGCGATCTCGAGGCGCGTGTGCTGCGCCATGTGAGCCCGGCCTTCGCCGAGGATCCGCTGCGTGTATTGCGCGCGGCGCGCTTCATGGCCCGTTTCGCCGATCTCGGTTTCCACGTCGCGCCGGAGACGATGGAACTGATGCGCGAAATGGTCGCCAGCGGCGAACTGGCCGAACTCACCCCCGAACGCGTCTGGCAGGAACTGCGCCGCGCGGTGGCGAGCGCGAAGCCGTCCGCGTTCCTGCGCACACTGCACGACTGCGGCGCGCTCGCGGTCGTGTTGCCGGAAGTCGATGCGCTGTATGGCGTGCCGCAGCGAGCGGAATTCCATCCGGAAGTCGACACCGGCGTGCACATCGAGCTGGTGTGCGACATGGCGGCGCGGCTCGCGCCGGGTGACGACCTGGTCGGCTTCGCCGCGCTTACGCACGATCTGGGCAAGGCGCTGACGCCCGCGCACATACTGCCCAGGCACATCGGCCACGAGAACGCCGGCATCGAACCGCTGCGGGCGCTGTGCGAGCGGCTCAAGGTGCCCACGGACTTCCGCCAGCTCGCCGAATGCGTATGCCGCGACCACCTCAACGTGCATCGCATGCGCGAATTGCGCGCGGCGACGGTATTCGAGCTGATCGGGCGCTGCGACGGCTTCCGCCGCCCCGAGCGCATCGCGCAGATCGCGCTCGCCTGCGAAGCCGACAAGCGTGGTCGCACCGGTTTCGCCGACATCGAATACCCCGCCGGCCGGTTGCTGCGCGAAGCGCATGCGGCGGCGATCGCGGTACGCGCCGCCGACCTGGGCAGCGACCTGCAGGGACCGGAACTGGGCGAAGCGCTGCGCCGCGCACGCATCGTCGCGATCGCGTCGGTTCTGGATGCCGCCGGGAAGGCCGACGAGTCGGCAAGCCAGACCTGACCGCGGCGATCCGGGCGCAGGTGCCTAAAATGGCGCACCCCCCGATCGTTCCTGCCATGAACCGTCCCCTGCTGTCGGCACGCATTTTCGCGGCGTGCTGGATCTTCCTGCTGCTGCTGGTGGTGATGCTCGAGGCCGCGCGCCTGGTGATGTGGGTGGGGCATGGGTCCATTCCGGATGCCGGCTGGCTGCTGCGCGGCCTGCTGCGTGGCGGCCGCTATGACCTCGCCATCGGTGGCAGCCTGACCCTGCTGGTGCTGCTGCTCACCCTGCCCCTGCTCGCGCTGCCGCGGATCGGTCGGATCGCACCGAATCTGGCCTTCGCGCTGTGCATCGGACTGCTCGGCATCTGCACGCTGCTGGCGACGAGCGAGTACTACTACTACGGCTTCTATCACACGCGTTTCGACCCGGTGGTGTTCGGCCTGTTCGAAGACGACACCGTGGCGGTATTGCAGACGGTGTGGAACGACTATCCGGTCGTGACCGGCACGCTCGCGGTAGCCGCGCTGTTGTTCCTGGCCTACAAGGCGCTGCGCTGGGCCAGCGGGCGTCTGAGCCATCGCCTGCAGTTTGCCGGATACCAGGGCATCGCCCTCGCCATCGCGCAGGTGCTGGCATTGGCACTGCTCGCGCGCGGCACCCTCGGCACGTTCCCACTGGTGCGCCAGGACGTGCTGTTCGCGCAGGATCCGTTCGTCAACCAGATCGTGCTCAACGCGCCGCTGACGCTGTACAAGGCGTACAAGACCCGCGGCAAGGACATCGATCTCGGCGACGACCCGCGCGTCGGACTGCGTCGCTGGGGTTTCGCCACTCCGCAGGAGGCCGCCGCGGTACTGGGCGTGCGCGGCGACGATACGCAGATCGCGGACGCGCTGTTCGCGCGCGTGCCGCCACGTAATGGCGTGCTGCTGCGCAAGCCGCATGTGGTGCTGGCCCTGCTGGAATCATTCGGCACAGATCTGCTCGATGCCGACGGCGGCAGCAACGACTTGCTCGGTCGCTTGCGTCCGCATTTGCGCGACGACTATCTCTTCCCGAACTTCTTCGCCGCGCAAAACGGCACCCACCCCGCGCTCGAAGCGCTGTTGCTCGGCTCGCCGATCACGCCGCTGACGCGCGGCCGCTATGCCGACGTGGCCTACCCGACTTCGGCCGCACTCCCGTTCAAGCAAGCGGGTTATCGCACCGCATTCATCTATGCGGGCGGTGCGTCCTGGCGCAATCTGCGCCGCACTTTCCTGCACCAGGGCTTCGATCACGTCTACGACGCCGCGGACATCCGCGCGAAGTTCCCGGCGACGCAGGGCAACGAATGGGGCGTGTACGACGAATACGTGTTCGCCTACGCCCGTGACCTGCTGGCACAGGCCGAGCGCGATGGCCAGCCGCTGTTCCTGTTCCTGCTGACTACGACCAACCATCCGCCGTTCAACGTTCCTGCGGGCGCGCGCACGCAGTTCGATCCGGCTCGCCTGGGCAGTCGCGCCGCACCCGACACCGCCGCGCTGCAACGGATGATGGCGACCTACCGCTACCAGGCCGACCAGCTCGGCGGCTTCATGGACTGGCTGACCCGCGGCCCGCTGGGCGATCACGCGATCGTCGCCGCAACCGGCGATCACAATCTGCGTTCGCACTACATCTACGCGCTGCCGCAGGAGCAGCCCGATGTCGATCGCGTGCTCGGCTACTTCCATCTGCCCGCGCCCTATCGTCCGGCGCAGGTGGATACGCAGCGCTTCGGCGGCCACGCCGACATCCTGCCGACGCTGGCGGCAGTGGCGTTGCCGGACGCGCGCTACTGCAACTTCGGCCGCGATCTGTTGGCGCCGGCGCAAGCCGACGATCACGCGTTGTCGCGCTTCCATTGGCTGTACCAACCGGACGGCGTGGTCGAAGCGCCCGAGCAGCCGGCCTTCCACGCGTGGACCGATCGCGCCCGACGCCGCATCGCCGCGAATGGACACGCGCCTTCGCCGCAGGAAGCCAGCGCCGCGCGCCGCGTCGCCGCGCGCGTGGCCCTGCAGGACTGGTTGATCCGCCGCAGCGCGCTGGGCACGCCGGCCCGCAGGACACCGTGACCGGCGCGTGCGGATAGCCCAAAAAAATCGGGCGGCCGAAGCCGCCCGATGATTTTTCCTTCGCGGACTCGCTTAGAACTCGAAACCGACCCTCACGTAGTACTCGCCACCGTTGAAGCCATACGGCGAGGACAGCGGGTACTGCGCGCCCAGGAAGTTGAGGACGCCGTTGGTTTGCTTGTCCGGATACTTGTCGAAGATGTTGTTGCCGCCGACCGTGACGTGGGCGCGATCGTCAAACAGGTTGAAGGTCACCGCCAGGTCGAACAGCCAGCTCGAACCGAACTCGGCCTTCTCACCGAAGGTCATGTCTTCCCAGCCGTCGTAGCGGTTCGCACGGGTCGTGACGTTGAAGTTCCACGGCGATTGCCAGTCGAAGGTCAGCACCGTGCGGTTGTTGGGCAGCTGGTTTTCCATGTCGGCCACGCGCTCGGCATCGATGATCGGCGTGGTGGTGCCCGGGATCAGGTCGACGTGGTCGACGTCCTGCTTGTTCCAGCTGTGGCGGGCGTCGAAGGTGCCGGTGCCCCAGTTGCCGAAGTCGGCCTTGTAGATCGCCACCAGGTCCAGACCCTGCACGGTGGTGTCGATGCCGTTGCTGAAGTACGACACCTGGCCGGGAATGGACGCCGCCGGAATGCCGGCGGCGAGCAGCGCCGCCTCTTCCGGCGAGCCCGGGGTGATGCTGAAGTTGCGCAGCGCGATGCGATCGTCGATCTGGATGTTGTAGTAGTCGACGGTCAGGCTGAAGTTGTCGGTCGGCGTGTAGACGAAGCCGGCCGAGTAGGCGAACGATTCCTCCGCCTTCAGCGGCTGTGCGCCCAGCGCGATCGCGGCGGGGCTGTTGACCGGGAAGGTGCCTTGCGGAATCAGCGCACCGCTGGCGTTGGCCGTGGTGGTGATGTCCAACGTGTTGATCTGGCCCGGGGTCGGCGCGCGGAAGCCGGTGTTGACCGTGGCGCGCAACGCGAACGTGTCGGTCACAGCGAAGCGCGACGACAGCTTCCAGTCGAACGTATTGTCGAACGCCGAGGAACGCTCGTAGCGACCGGCCAGGCCCATCGTCCAACGCTTGGTGATGTCGGTTTCGAGGTCCACGTAGGCCGCGCGGCTGAACTGGCTGAATTCGCCCGCGCCTTCCGGCGAGTCACCCTGGAAGCCGTCGGAGCCGAAGCCGAACAGCGCCGCGGTCGGGCCGACCAGGAACGACGCCGGATCACCTTCGCCGATCTTGTAGGTCTCCTCGCGCCACTCGCCACCGAAGGCGACGTTGATCGGCGAAGCGAACATGTCGTTCTGCCAGGGATAGGTGAAGTCGAGGTTCGCGCCGCGCTCGAGCTGGGTCAGGATGCCGGGCTCGAAGCTGGTGGGGCTCAGGCGACCCAGGCTCGGGTTGATCGAGTTGATCAGCTTGTAATAGACCCGGTTCTCGCCCTGGCGCAGGCTGGCGTCCCACTGCAGTCCGCTCGCGAACTTGCCCTTGGCGCCGAACACGCCTTCGTAATCCATGATGTCCGCGGCGAAGGTCGGCGTGTAGCCACCGGGGAACTGGGTGTAGATCGGATTGAGCGCGATATAGCCGGACGGGCTGGTTGCGGACGGGGTCAGGTAGTCGGCCGGATTCCCGCCCTGCGCGATGATGGCGTCGACGATGGACTGGGCCACCGGGTCGGCTGCGGTGCCGCCGGCAGTGCCGCAGCCCACGCAGAGCGTGCCGCGCGGGCCGACGCCCGCCACGCCCACCGGCGTGCGGTAGAAGAAGCTGGAGTCGAACTTGGAGTCACCGTAGCTGCCGAAGCCATAGAGGCTCAGGTTGTCGCTGAGCGGAATCTCGGCGTTGAAGAACGACCGCAGGCCCTTGGCATTGGGATCACCCCAGCGCTGGCCCAGGCCTTCGAACGGAACCTGGCCGGGACGCGCGGCTTCAACCACGGCCGCATCCGCACGCGGAATGCCGCGCGAGGTGAAGTCGCTCTCGAAGTACTCGGCAGTCAGATTGAAGAAGCCATCGCCGGCGAGCGGCAGGCCGAGGTTGAACGAGCTGCGCCACTTGTCGCCGTCGCCCTTGAACGTCGAGCCGTACTGGGCGTCGACGCGCACGCCCTCGGCGTTGTCGTTGAGGATGATGTTGACCACGCCGGCGATGGCGTCGGAACCGTACTGCGCGGACGAGCCGTCGCGCAGCACTTCCACTTTCGCGATCGCGGCAGACGGAATCTGGCCGAAGTCGACCGCCTGCGAACCCTGGTTGATGGTGCCGAACGGTTCGGCCTGCAGATTGACCAGCGCCGAACGGTGGCGGCGCTTGCCGTTGATCAGCACCAGCGTTTCGTCAGGCGGGAGGTTGCGCAGGTTCGCCGGGCGGATGAAGGCGGTACCGTCGGCGATCGGGAAGCGCTGGGTGTTGAACGAGGGCGCCACGTTGGCCAGCTGGTCGGTGAACTCGGCAGACGACTGCTGTTCGAGCTTGGACGGCGAGAAGACGTCGATGGGCGACAGCGACTGGGTCGGCGACTTGCCCTGCACGCGTGTGCCGGTGACGACCAGCTGGTCGAGTTCGACGGGCTTCTTGGCGGCGGCCGGAGCCTCGGCCTGCGGTGTTTGCTGGGTTTCCTGTGCAAAAGCGGGCAGTGCGACGCCGGCGGCGAGCGTGGCAATCACGGCCAGCGCCAAACGGTTGCGGTTGATGGCAGGCATGCTCGGAGTTCCTTTGGATGACGGGGAGGGCCTCCCCTGCAGGCCCCGTGCACCGAGCTTCAGAAATTTTTAACTTTTGCGCAAGCAGTGCAAAAACCTTGCCGAATCGGTCTTTTTCGACTCGGCAGCGCAAGCTCCTGTATTTACGGCCCCTATCGCCGGCACCGTACGACGGCGTGCGGCAGCACGCCTGCACTCGGCGGCGTGGATCGCTGCACCGCAGCACGATGGCTGGGCCAATCGCTCAGTGCAGGCGCGCGTCCAGCCGCTGCAACCAGCGCGCGGCAGCCGTAAACGACATCAGCAGCCCCAGCACGACCCCGGTGGCATTGGCCAGGGCATCGGCCGGATCGGCAATGCGGTCCCGGGTCAGCGCGGCCTGGGCGAACTCCAGTCCGATTCCCATCGCCACCAACGCCAGACCGGCGCCGAGCTGGGTGCGACGCCGCGCGAACAACAACACCGCGCCGTAGGCCAGCAGTGCGTAGCTGGACAGGTGCTCGACCTTGTCGAAGTTGTGCGGAACCTTCATCGGCGGCGGCGGGGTCAGCGACAGCACGATCACCGCAGCGATCGCGCACAACCATAGTCCCAGCCACAGGCGGGGCCGCTGGAATGGACGCAAGGCCGCACTCACAGCCGGAAGCTCAGATCGCCGGCCATGAACGCGGTGCCGAACTCGACGTCCTTCTCGAAGCCCATCACCTGGAAGCGCTCGCCCATCTCGCTGGGCAGGGTCAGCTTCTTGACCTCGTTGCGGCGGCGCTGCTGCTCGGTCGCATCGTGCATGCGCTCGATGCGTTCCAGCACCCCCGCCATGCCGTTGCCGAGCAGGAAGCTGGCCTGCGAGCAGTAACCGGCGAAGTCGAAGCCCGCGGCGACACCGGCCTCGGCCAGCGCGGTGAAGTCGACCGATGCGGTGATGTCTTGCAGACCCGGCCACAGCAACGGTTCTTCGTGCATGCGATGGCGGTAGTACGCGCGCAGCGTGCCGTCATTGCGATCTGCCTGGTAGAACTCGGCGCGCGGGTGGCCGTAGTCGACGAACAGCATCGCGCCGCGCTGCATGCCGCCCGACACGGCCTGGATCCAGTACGGCAGCTGCGGCAGCAGCTCGGAACGGTAACCTTCGGCGAATTCGCGACCGAGGCGTCGCTCGATGTTGCGCACCGCATTGCCGAGGAATGCATCCGCCGGCCGCAGCGTGCGCGCGAAGCCTGTCCTGAGCGTAGGCGCAGTCGAAGTCGAAGGGGCGTCACCTTCGACGGTCACGTATTCCTCATAGACCTCACCGTCGCGGATCGCGAAACGCGGGGTCGGCAAGGCATCGATCACTTCGTTCGCGAACAGCACGCCGCTCCATTCGTCCGGCAACGGTCCGTTTAGCCACTCGACCAGCTCGAACAGCATCGGCGAGAGCTGTTGTTGCAGGCGATCGCGCTGCCGCTCGCGCAGGTCGGCGCTGGGTTCCAGGATCAGATAGCGGTCGGGCAAGGCATCCAGTTCGAGCAGGCGCTTGAGCACGACTTCGGCGAAGGCGCCGCTGCCGCCGCCGAGTTCCAGGAACACCGCCGAACTGCCCAGCTGCTGCAGCACCGGCGCCACGCTCTCGGCGACGCAGGCCGCGAAGATCGGGCCGAGCTCGGGCGCGGTGACAAAGTCCCCGCCTTCGCCGAACTTGCGCGCACCGGCGCTGTAGTAGCCCAGTCCCGGCGCATACAGAGCGAGCTCCATGAAACGGGAGAACGGAATCGCGCCGTCGTTGGCGGCGATGTCCTGGCGGATGAGGGTGGTCAGGCGCTCGCTGTGAGCGAGCGCATCGGCATCAGGCGGGGGCAACGAAGTCATGCGGCATTATCTCCCGCGCGGCGCACAATGCCGCGTCACGAGTATTCGCTAGAGGAGCTGCACGCATGGACTCCGCCCGCCCCGTCGCCCTGGTCACCGGCAGCGCCCGTCGCATCGGCGCGGCGATCGCGCGCAGCCTGCACGCGGCCGGCTACGACCTGGTCCTGCATTGCCGCCATTCGCGCGACGAGGTGAATGCGCTGGCCGCGCAGCTGGATGCGGCACGGCCGGGCAGCAGCTTCGTGCAACAGGCCGACCTGGCCGAGTTCGATCGCATTCCGGAACTGGTGGCGCAGACGATCGGTCGTTACGGCCGGCTCGATGCCCTGATCAACAACGCGTCGTCATTCGTGCCCACGCCGATCGGCAGCACGACACCCGCGCAATGGGACGCGTTGTTCGCCAGCAATGCGCGCGCGCCGTTCTTCCTGGCCCAGGCCGCGGCGCCGCATCTGATCGCGACACGGGGTGCGATCGTCAATCTCGCTGATATCTACGGCGAACGCCCGCTGCGCGAACACACCGTCTACTGCATGGCCAAGGCCGCATTGCTGATGCTGACGAAATCGCTGGCGCTGGAGCTGGGGCCGACGGTGCGGGTCAACGCGGTATCGCCCGGCGCGATCCTGTGGCCGGAAGCGGACGACTCAAAAGCCGGCGGCGATACCGAGCGCCAACAGAAGCTGCTCGCGCGCACGCCGCTGGGCCGCACCGGTACGCCGGAAGAAGTGGCCGAAGCGGTGCGGTGGTTGCTGCAGGATGCGCGCTACAGCACCGGACAGGTGCTGCATTTGGATGGTGGGCGCTTGCTGGATGCCTGAATGGTTGTGTCCCTTCTCCCCGCGTGCGGGGAGAAGGTGCCCGAAGGGCGGATGAGGGGCGCTTTTGGTGTTCGCTGACGCCCCCTCACCTTGCGTTGCTCCGCAACGCTGTCCCTCTCCCCGCAAGCGGGGCGAGGGATTACTTGGCTCGGAACGCTTGCTCCAACTGCAGCCCACGGAACGCCGGCGGCGCCTCACCTTCGGTCGCATAGCGGTACAACGCGGCCGAATAGATGCCGCTCAACGCGGCCTGATACACGCCCATCAGCAGCAGCGCGATCACGAACACCACGCCGACCGCGATCGCCAGCGCCGTCGACACCTGCGCAGCCAGATAGCCGAGCACCGCGCCAACCAGGATCACCGCGAAGCTGAGCAGGCCGAAGAACACGCCGATACCGACATTACCGATCGCGTTCTCGCCCCAGGTGCGCTTGAGCAGGCTCGCGCTCTGCTTCAGCGCATCGACCGGACCGACGTTCTGGCTCACCAGCACCGGCACGACCAGGAAGGTCGCCAGCGTCCATGCCGTGCCCAGGCCGCTGCCGAGGATGCGGACCAGCAGATTGTCGTCGTCCTTCATGCGCTTGAGCACCAGACCCACGGTCGCCGCGATCGCGGCATAGCCCAGGATCGCCGGCAGGCGCGCCTTGGCGGCGTTGAAGCCGTCGGCCAGCGTCGGATCGCCGCCGTCGAGGCGGATCATCGCCGCGCCGACCAGCGCGCAATTGCAGAACAGGATCACCGCGTACTGGCAGAAATAGAACGCGAAGACGACCACGGCACCAACCACGTTGAAGCCGTCGGAGAACACCCGTAGCGCCCAGACCGGCAGCAGGAACGTCGCCAGCACCACCAGGGTCAGCACGCCGGAGATGATCGGGAACAGCATCAGCTCCTTGTCGGAGCGCAGGACCGCGGCGCTCGCCTTCGCCAGTTCCCAACTGCGCGAAAACTTCTCGAACATCGTTCCTTCCCCCGAAAGCGCCGCATGGCTGAAGCGCGCATCCTCGGGGCAGACCGAAAGCGGCGCAAGTTGGCCCGCGATACAAGCGCAGCAATCGGAATGCTCGCGCCGCGCCCGCGGCGGCCCGCGATACAACCAAAGCGATGGGTACGCGCAAGCCGCGCCCGCGGCCGATAGCGGCAAACAACCCGTCTTACAGCTCGACCCGCTCCATCGGCGCATGCCGGTCGCGGTGCGCGTCCCACAACTCGGCCAGCGTGTGCACTTGCCCCGGCACGACCACATCGGGCGCGATCTCGGCCAGCGGACGCAGCACGAAGGCATGCTTCAGTTCGTCGCGCGGAATCTGCAGGTGGCCATCACCCTGCAACATCAGGTCGTCGAACAACACGATGTCGATGTCGAGCGTGCGGTCGCCAAAGCGCGGCCCGCTGCGGTCACGGCCGTGCGCGTCTTCCAGCGCATGCAGCCAGGCGTTCAATGCGAACGGATCGAGTGCGGTGTCGACCACTGCCGCGGCATTGAGAAAATCGCCGCCCTCGAAGCCGACCGCCGCGGTGCGATACACCGGCGACAGCACGATCTCGCCGAAGTGTTTGCGCAGCGCGGCGATGGCGGCGCGCAGATGCCGTTCGGGTTCGCGGTTGCTGCCGAGACTGAGGTAGGCCTTGCTCATGACGTCATTGTCGATGCATTTCGCATCGCGGCGAAATGGCGGTTGCTACTAGCGATGCAGCGCTAGGACTTGCTGCGCTCGATGATCACGCCGACCGCGCGCGCGCCGCGCACGGCGCCGGGCTTGCTCAGCTTCAGGCGCACGTGCTGCACGCCGAATTCGTCTAGGACGATCGCCGCGACGCGTTCGGCCAAAGTCTCGACCAGACCGAAATCCGACTGCGACACGTATTCGATCAGGCGCTTGCTCACCGCCTTGTAGTTCAGCGTGTCCTCGATGGCGTCGGAGGCCGCCGGGATGCGGTTGTCGAAGCTCATCTCCACATCGAACAGCAGCGGCTGGCGGATACGACGCTCCCAGTCGTAGATGCCGATCAGTGCTTCGATCTCGAGGGCTTCGATGAAGACCTTGTCCATGCAGTGAGTATCCGTATCGGGCGGCGAACGCTACGCGACTTCCGACAGGGTCGCCATGTCCCAGCGCGGTGTCACCCGCACGGACGCATCGCTGTGCTGGCCGGCCTTGAGGCGCAACGCGCCGGCGAAGGCGATCATCGCGCCGTTGTCGGTGCAGAACATCGGCCGCGGAAAGCTGACCCGACCACCGCGACTCGTAGCCTGGGCCTGCAACTTCGCGCGCAGTCGCTTGTTTGCGCCGACGCCGCCGGCGATCACCAGCGTGTCGAAGCCGGTGGCGTCCAAGGCGCGGTCACACTTGATCGCGAGCGTATCGACCACGGCGTCCTCGAAGGCGCGGGCAATGTCGGCGCGGGTCTGTGCGCTCTTGTCGCTGTCGCGCCAGGCCAGCAGCACCTGCGTCTTGAGCCCGCTGAAGCTGAAATCCAGACCGGGCCGGTCGGTCATCGGTCGGGTGAACTTGAACAGGCCGGGGCGACCCATCTCCGCGAGCGCCGCCAGTTGCGGGCCACCGGGGTACGGCAGATCCATCAGCTTGGCGGTCTTGTCGAAGGCTTCGCCGGCGGCATCGTCCAGCGTCTCGCCGAGCAGCCGATAGCGGCCGATGGCCTCGACCGCGACCAGCTGGGTATGACCGCCCGACACCAGCAGCGCCACGAACGGCGGCTGGGTGTTGGCGTCTTCCATCAGCGGCGCGAGCAGATGGCCCTCCATGTGATGGACGCCGATCGCGGGTACGTCCAGGGCCCAGGCCAGCGCGCGTGCCACGCCCGCGCCGACCAGCAGCGCCCCCACCAGGCCGGGGCCGGCGGTGTAGGCGACGCCGTCGATCTCCTCGACCGTGAGACCGGACTCGGCCAGGGTCTGGCGGATCAGCGGCAGCAGCTTGCGCACGTGGTCGCGGCTGGCCAGCTCGGGCACCACTCCACCGTATTCGGCGTGCAGCGCGATCTGGCTGTAGACGGCATGCGCGCGCAGGCCCGTGGCCGTGTCGTAGACGGCGACGCCGGTTTCGTCGCAGCTGGTTTCGATACCGAGGACTTTCATAGGGCGGAATATGGGGGCGCGCACCGGATTTTGCAGCCTGCGGCCGCGACGGTTGCACGCGGCCAGAGAGGGCCGCTATCATACGCGGCTCTTCTCCCGGCCCAGCCCGGGTTGGTCCCTCAACGAGATTACGTATGCCCAGCGTCAAAGTCCGCGAAAACGAGCCCTTCGAGTTTGCGCTCCGCCGCTTCAAGCGCACCTGCGAAAAGGCCGGTGTTCTGGCCGAGACCCGCAAGCGCGAGTTCTATGAGAAGCCGACGCAGGAACGCAAGCGCAAGGCTGCCGCCGCGGTGAAGCGTCAGGCGCGCCGCACCTCGCGCGACGTCACCAAGCGTCAGCGCCTGTACTGATTGCCCGGCGGGCCCGCGCCCGCCTGCAGTCTGGCAGAAGCCGGCCGCGCCCATGCGCTGCCGGCTTTTTGCATTTCTAGTTCCTGGGGATTCGAGCCCGTTCCGGGCCATTTACCCCGCCCGTCTTCCCGATTCAGGAGATTTCCATGTCCCTCAAGCAACGCCTCACCGACGACATGAAGGCCGCCATGAAGGGCGGCGACAAGGACACCCTCGGCGTGATCCGGCTGATCAATGCCGCGATCAAGCAGAAGGAAGTCGACGAGCGCGTCGAGCTGGACGATGCCGGCGTGATCGCCGTGCTGGAGAAGGCGGTTAAGCAGCGCAAGGACTCGATCAGCCAGTTCGAAGCGGCGAGCCGCGAGGACCTGGCTGCGATCGAACGCGCCGAAATGGTCGTGATCGAACGCTATCTGCCCGCCAAAATGGGCGAAGCCGAGGTTCTCGCCGCCATCGATGCCGCCATCGCCGAATCCGGCGCCAAGGGCCCGGCCGACATGGGCAAGCTGATGGGCGTACTCAAGCCCAAGCTGGCCGGCCAGGCCGACATGGGCCAGGTCTCGGTCCTGGTGAAGCAGCGCCTCGCCGGCTGAGCCGCGCGGCATGTTCGGCCGCTGGTTCCAACGCGCCCTCTCCATCGACAAACGCGTCGAGGACCGCGTCTGGACCGACGCGGCCGCCTGCGACCGCGGCCTGCGTGCCCAGGTAGCGCAGGCCCTCTCCGCGCGTAACGCGGTCTTGGTCCTCACCCGCTCGCTGACCGAGCGAGAGGACCTGGCCCGTGACCTCTCGACCCGCGTGCTGCGCGTCGGCGGCGACCGCTTCGCCGCAGCCGACCTGCAGCAGCACCTGCGTTCGCCCGCCGCGCTCGGCTTGGCCTGCATCGGCGATCTGCGCGCGACCGCGGCGAGCACCGGCCAGACCGCACCGCTGCAGGTGCATATCCGCGGCCGCGGCACGCGCCGCAGTGAAGACCGTGCCCTGCTCGACCTGCTCGCGCCCTGGGCGCCGGCGCAGGTCGTGTTCCATCATGCGATCGACGATCCGCTGCTGCAGTCGCATACCGCCACTCTGCAGCCGCTGCTGGAAAAGCTCGGCTGGCGTCCGGATGAACCGATCGCCGGCCCGCTACTCACCCGCGCGATCGCGCGCGCGCAACGCCCCTGAACCGTGGAGACCGCATGACCGCCCATGCTTCGCCCATCGCCACGCAACGCCCTGGTGTCACGCTGCGCCCGGCTACGCGTAACGACGTGCCGCTGATCCTCGCCCTGATCCGCGAGCTCGCCGAGTACGAACGCGAGCCCGATGCGGTACAGGCCGACGAAGCGATGCTCGCCGCCAACCTGTTCGGCGACGCGCCCGGCGCGGAAGTGGTGATCGCCGACGTCGACGGTCGCCCCGCTGGCTTCGCCCTGTTCTTCCACAACTTCTCGACCTGGCTCGGCCGGCGCGGCCTGCACCTGGAAGACCTGTTCGTGCGTCCGGAATTCCGCGGCCGCGGCGTCGGCCACGTGCTGATGACCTATCTGGCCAAGCTCGCGGTGGAGCGCGGCTGCGGCCGGTTCGAATGGTCGGTGCTGGACTGGAACACGCCGGCGATCGATTTCTATCGCCGCGTCGGCGCGGTCGGCATGGAGGAATGGACGGTGCAGCGCCTGAGCGGCGACGCAATGCGGGCGCTGGCTACCAGTTTCGACGCGTCGCGGAATGGTCCGTAGCGCCGCGCCTGCGCGGTGCGCTCTTCGGTACGCCGCAAAGGCGCACCGCGCAGCCGCGGCGCTACAGAATCGTTCGCGGTGCCCATCCGTGGGACCATAGCTCCCAATGGCGCGCATTCCTGACGGCTTCATCGACGATCTCCTCGCACGATCCGACCTCGTGGAGATCATCGGTGCGCGCGTCCCGCTGAAGCGGCAGGGCAAGGAATACTCGGCGCGCTGTCCGTTCCACGACGAACGCTCGCCGTCGTTCACCGTCTCGCCAACCAAGCAGTTCTATCACTGCTTCGGCTGCGGCGCGCACGGCACGGCGCTTTCGTTCCTGATGAATTACGACCGCCTTGAATTTCTTGATGCGGTCGAGGAACTGGCCAAGCGCGTCGGCATGGAAGTGCCGCGCGACACGCAGCAACGCAACGCGAATCCGGAGACCAGCGATCTCTACAGCGCGGTCGATGCGGCGGCGAAGTTCTTCCGCAAGCAGCTCTACAACAGTCCCAAGGCCCAGACCTACCTCGACGGACGAGGCGTAAGCGCGGCGATCGCGGAGCAGTTCCAGATCGGCTACGCACCCGACGGGTTCAGCGCGTTGAAGGATGCGCTCGGCAACGACGAGCGGCGCATGCGCCTGCTTGAACGTGGCGGCCTGTTTTCGAAGAACGAACGCGGCCACGTCTACGACAAGTTCCGCGACCGGGTGATGTTCCCGATCTTCGATCGGCGCGGTCGCGTGATCGCGTTCGGCGGCCGCGTACTGAACGCGCCTGTTGACGGCAGGGACGCCGGGCCGAAGTACCTGAATTCGCCGGAGACGCCGCTGTTCCATAAGGGCCGCGAACTCTACGGCCTGTGGCAGGTGCGCCAGGCGCACAACAAGATCGACAAGCTGGTGGTGGTCGAGGGCTACATGGACGTGGTCGCGCTGTTCGAGCACGGCGTCGACTGCGCGGTGGCCACGCTCGGCACGGCGACCACGCCGGATCACGCCGAGCTGTTGTTCCGCAACGCGCCCGACGTGTACTTCTGCTTCGACGGCGACCGTGCCGGCCGCGGTGCGGCGTGGAAGGCGCTGGAATCGGTCTTGCCGCGCATGAAGGACGGACGCCAGGCGTTCTTCCTGTTCCTGCCCGACGGCGAGGATCCGGACACACTGGTGCGCCAGGAAGGCCGCGACGGTTTCGAGACGCGCTTGCGCGATGCAACGCCGCTGTCGCAGTTCTTCTTCGATTTGCTGAGCAACGACGTCAACCTGGCGACGTTGGAAGGCAAGGGGCGCCTGGCCGAACGCGCCAAGTCCTACCTCGCGCAGATCCCCGACGGTGCCTTCGGCGACCTGATGAAGCAGCGCCTGACCGAACTCACCGGCGTCGGCGCGCGCGCGAGTTCGCCGGAGACGCACGTTCCGGCGCAGCGCGCGAATGCGCGCATGGGTGCGCAACCGGCGAACAAACCTTCGGTGGTGCGGACCGCAATCACCCTGCTGCTGCAGCAGCCGTCGGTAGCGCTGGCGCTGCCCTCTTCGCTGCATTTCGCCTCGCTGGAACAACCGGGCATCGAGCTGCTGGTGGAAATGATCGAGTTGGTGCACCAGCGTCCCGACATCTCCACTGGTCTGATCCTCGAACACTTCGCGGCGCGACCCGAGTCCGCGGCGCTGACCAAACTGGCGATGGCTCGCGCGGTCGAATCCACGGCGATCACCATGATCGACACACAGGCGCTGGACGACGAAGAGAAGCGCAAGGAAACGTTCCTGGATGCGGTATCACGCCTGGAAATCCAGGCGATCCAGCAACGCATCGAAGGCCTGCAGAAGCGCCTACCCGAACTGGTCGAGGCCGAGCGCCAGGAACTGCGCGAACTGCTGGTGCTGCGTACGCAGAGTCGTCGCTGACGCCTCACCCTACCCTTCTCCCCGCGAGCGGGGAGAAGGTGCCCAACGGGCGGATGAGGGGCGCCTTTCCCATCCCGCCCCTCACCCTGCGTTGCTACGCAACGCGGTCCCTCGCTCTGCCCCCAGCCCTTGCGCATAGCGCAAGGGCGTTCAGTCGGGCATGCGCCAGTGGCGCATGAACGCCCGCCTTCACCCCGCACGCGGGGCGAGGGGTCGTCCGCAGCAAGGCGTGCGGTTCGGGACAGCATCAAAAAGGCATGCCTTCAGGCCGGACGAGGCAAAGCGTTGGGGCGCTAAGCTCGCGACATCGTCCCGGGGAATCTAGCCATGCCCATCCGTCGCACCCTGCCTGCCGCCATGCTGGCGCTTGCTTGTCTGCCCGCTTTCGCCCAGTCCACGACAGGTGATGTGAAGCGCGAGGAAGTCGGCAATCGCGTCAGCGAGAACATTCCGGCCATTCCGGCCGAACTGCTCGAACAACTCAACCGTTACCAGAACACGCGCGGCGCTGGCCTCGCGGGTTGGACCCGGGATGGCTGCCTGCTGATCAACACGCGTTTCGCGGAGACCGCACAAGCACACCGCGTGTGCCAGCCGCTGGGCATGCGTGAACAGCTGACCTTCTATCCCGAACCGCTGGGCGGCATGACCATCGCGCCGTCGACCTCGAAGCTCGATGGCTTCGTCTTCAGCAAGGACAAGGGCGGCGACGAGTTCTCGCAGCTGTTCTGGTTCGACTTCGCCTCGCGCAACACCACGCTGCTGACCGACGGCAAGCGCTCGCAGAACGGCGGCGCGCTGTTCACGCGTGACGGTTCGCGCATGGCCTACAGCAGCACCGCGCGCAACGGCAGCGATACCGACATCTGGGTGCGCGACATCGCCACCGGTACGGCCAAGCTGCTGGTGACCGAAGGCGGCAGCTGGAACGCGCAGGACTTCTCGCCCGATGGCAAGCGCCTGCTGGTTACGAAATACGTGTCCGCTGCCGAGTCGTATCCAGGCGTGGTCGATGTCGAGACCGGCAAGCTCGAGATGTTCCCGGTCGATGGCGGCAAGGCCGCATTCGGCGGCTTCGCGTTTGCACCGGATGGTCGCGCGGTGTACTTCGTCTCCGATGAACCGCTGGATGGCAAGGCACAGGAATTCCAGACCCTGCGCTATCACGATCCGGCCAACGGCAAGTTCGAAGTGCTCACGCGCAACATCCCGTGGGACGTCGACGGCTTCACCATTGCCGAAGATGGGCAGCATCTGGCCTACGCCACCAACGAGGACGGCATCAGCAAGCTGCATGTGCTCGCACTGCCGTCGCACGGCGAAGTGAAGCTGCCGGCGCTGCCGATCGGCGTGCTCGGCGGCTTCAATTTCTCGCCGGACGGCCAGCGCCTGGCGCTGACGCTCAACAGCGCGACGTCGCCCAGCGACGTGTACGTGATCGATCTGGCGAGTGCGAAGCTCACGCGCTGGACGCAGAGCGAAGTTGGCGGTCTCGATGCCAGCAAGTTCGTCGCGCCGACGCTGATCCGCTATCCGACCTTCGACAAGGTCAACGGCAAGACTCGCAGCATTCCCGCGTTCTACTACCGCCCCGCCAATGTCCCCGCCGGCACGAAGTTGCCGGTGGTGATCAACATCCACGGCGGCCCGGAGAGCCAGTCGCAGCCGACCTTCAGCCCGACCGCGCAGTTCCTCGCCAACGAGCTGGGCGTGGCGATGCTGGTGCCGAATGTGCGCGGCTCGGCGGGCTACGGCAAGACCTATCTGGCGCTCGACAACGCCGAGAGGCGCGAGGATTCGGTCAAGGATATCGGCGCCCTGCTCGACTGGATCGCGAAGCAGCCAGAACTCGATGCCTCCCGCATCGCAGTACAGGGCGGCAGCTATGGCGGCTACATGGTGCTGGCCTCGCTGATGCATTACAGCGACCGGATCCGTGCCGGCGTCGACATCGTCGGCATCTCCGACTTCACCACCTTCCTCACCAACACCGAGAGCTACCGTCGAGACCTGCGTCGGGCCGAATACGGTGACGAACGCACGTCGGAAATGCAGAAGGTGTTCGCGCAAATTTCGCCGGCGCGGCATCCCCAGCGGATCAAGTCGCGGTTGTTCGTGGCCCAGGGCAAGAACGATCCGCGCGTGCCGTACACCGAGGCCGAGCAGATCGTGAAGGCGGTGCGCGGCAACGGCCAGCCGGTGTGGTACCTGTTGTTCAACGACGAAGGCCACGGCTTCAAGAAGAAGGCCAACAACGATTACTACGGTGCAGCTACGATCCTGTTCTGGCAGCAAAATCTGCTCGCCAAGTAACGCGATCCTGCAGTGCGAAAAGCAAACGGCCCGCAGCGATGCGGGCCGTTTCTTGTTTCGTGGCGCTTAGCCGCTGGTTCGTCGCGGCGGCGCCACGCTCTCTGCCAACGGCGCACTTCCGGGCGCACTTTGGCAGCGCGCGAACAGATCGAGTCCGGCGTTGTACTCGGGCGTGCGCACCTGCATGAGGCCCAGCACCGAGTGGAACAGGTTGTCCTGACTGACCGCCTCGGCGCTGCGCTGGCGCAGGCATCCCACATCGACGCCACGGGTCGCGGCAAACTGCGGCGACAGCCACACCAGCAGCGGCACGCGCGTCTGCGTGTCCGGGGCGATGGCATAAGGCACGCCGTGCAGGTACAGCCCGTTCTCGCCCAGCGATTCGCCGTGGTCGGACAGATAGATCAACGCCGTGTCGCGGCCGGTTTGCTCGCCGAGCAGAGCGATCGTGCGCGCGAGGAAATGATCGGTGTACGTCACTGCGTTGTCGTAGGCGTTGACGATCTGCTCGCGGCTGCAGCGGTCGAGGTCGGAGGTTTCGCACGCCGGCGTGTAGTGACGAAACGCGGCCGGATAGCGCGCGTAGTACGCCGGCCCGTGATTGCCGAGCTGATGCAGGACGATGACCTGGTCGCCGGGCTGCGCGGCGATGCGTTCCGACAGTCCGTGCAGCATGGCTTCGTCGAAGCAGCCGTCGTGCGTGCACGCGCCGGGCACGGCACCGTGTTCGAACGACTCGAACGCCAGGCCTTCGCACACGCCCTTGCAACCGGTCTGGTTGTCGCGCCACAGCGTGCGGATGCCGGCGTGCTCGAGCACGTGCAACAACGATTCGGAATGCTGGATCTTGTCCTTGTCGTAATTCGCCCGCCCATAGGGCGAGAACATGCACGGCAGGGAAATTTCGGTGCTGGAACCGCACGACGACACGTTATCGAAATTCACCGGGCCGGCCGACTGCTGCGCCAGTGCGGCCAGCTGCGGCGTGGTCTGGCGCGTGTAACCGTTGAGCCCCCAGTTCTGCGCGCGCACGGTCTCGCCGACCACCAGCACCAGCAGGCGCGGTTTGGCGGCGACCGGGCGCCCCACGACCTTGGCGTGCGTGCCCACCGGTTCGCGCGGGCGGTTGCGGTCGGCGTTCGCGTCGCGGGCAACGGTCAGCAGCGAGGTCAGGTAATTGCCCGGCGTGATCAGGTAGCGCAGCTCGTGATGGTTGCGCATCAGCGCCGAAACGCTCTGGAACGAGGCCATCAACGCGGCGGCCAGCATCAGCGCGGCAAGCACCAGCGTGCCCGCGCGCATCAGCAGCGCGCGCGGCAGCGAGCGCGGACGGATGCGCAGGCGCCACAGCAGCACCGCAGGCAGCACGCCACCTAGCAGCAGCGAGGGCAATGCGGCCAGCGAGACGAGTTCGCGCGACTCCTTGCCGTCGGTATGCAGGATGTTGCGCAGCATGTCCGCGTCGAGATACACCGTGTACGTCGACATGAAATGCGAGGCCGCGGCGCTCGCGATCAGCAGCACGGTCAGCAGCGGTTTCGCGATCCAGCGGTTGAGCAGGACGCCCAGCATCAGGGTGTGGAGCGCGACGATCGCCACGAACAGGCTGATGCCGGTGAACGCACCCTGGGTACCGTGCAACGCACCGGTGGCGGCCACGGCACGGAAGAAGGTCTGGTTGCTGGCCAGCGCGAAATACAGGCTGGCCAGGACCAGCAGCGTGTCGCTGCCGATCTGAGGTCGTGCCTGGAGCAGGCGCGTCAGCGGTTTCGCCGGACGCGCGGAGCGCCTGGCGGGCAGAACGTCGTTGACACTCATGGTGCGGTCACACAGTCGGTAGGGCGCGAGGGCGCCAAGTTATCGCGCCAGAAGGCCCGGTGCACCAGGACCGCGCAACTCCAGCAGATCGCCAGGGCCGCCAGGTCGTGCGAGAGGAAATGCGCGCCGCGCAGCTGCTGGGAAATGCCGAACAGCACGCCGAACCCGAGGCCGACCGACAGGCCGGCCCAGCGCCAGCGGGGCTTCACCGCGCCCAGGAAGAAGTACAAGGCCAGCCAGGTATAGCCGCCACTGGCATGTCCGGCGGGGAAGCACTTGCCGCGCCCGAGCCCGACCGGGCGAAGCTCGAACAGGCCGATATAGGGCCGCGCGCCGCCGTAGCGGGCCAGGTCCCAGGGGCAATCGACGTTCGACCAGGATTTCAGGCCCGCGACCAGCAGCGTCGACAGCGCCGTGGCCACCAGCAGGTACCCCAGCGGCCGGCGCAAATGACCCCAACTCGGGCGCGCACAGGCCACCAGCCAGGCGGCAAGTACGGTCAACCAGGCTGCGGTGCTTAGATCGCGGCCCAGCAAATGGATCAGGTATTGGGTCGTCCAGACATGGCGCAGGGCCCAGGCATGGCCTTCCAAGGCATAGAGCCGGTCTGCCAGCCAAAAATCGGCGTGCAGCAGGTTCGCGACCGCGAACAGCGCGGCGATGGCCAGCAGCGGCCAAACCAGGTGACGGCGGGCGAAATCCGGGTCCTGCCAGGTCGACCAGGCCTCGGTCGCTGGCGCGACGGCAGGGCCGTCGGCGACGGGAGCGACGGGGAGGGGGGAAACAGGCATGCGACTACGGTCTGGCGGCTGGGCCGGGAGGCCGCGGCCATGCTCGGGCCGGCGCTGTCGGAGAACGGTAGGAGCAGGATTCGCAATGCGTTAAGAGGCTTGCCGTGGTTCACATTTACGCGAATGCGCGCCGGTGGCAGCCTCAATTCACGATGCTATCGTCCAACCCGCTGCAACGGCGTTACGACAGCCCTGGAGCGATTCTGGCCGGTCGTACGGCCTCGAGCTGGGAGAACACATGCGGCTGCTGGTGGTAGAGGACAACCGGAACCTGGTCGCGAACCTGTTCGAGTATTTCGAAGCGCGCGGCTACACCCTCGACGCCGCGCCCGACGGTCCCACCGGCCTGCACCTCGCCCTGACGCAGGATTACGACGCGATCGTGCTCGACTGGATGCTGCCGCGTATGGACGGGCGCGAGGTGCTCACGCGCCTGCGCGACGCCGGTCGCGAAGTGCCGGTGCTCCTGCTCACCGCGCGTACACAGCTCGACGACAAGGTCAGCGGCTTCCGCAGCGGCGCCAACGACTACCTCACCAAGCCTTTCGACCTGCCCGAGCTCGAGGTACGCCTGGAGGCCCTCCTCTCGCGCGCCAACGGGCGGGCGCGGCGCGTCCTGCAGGTGGCCGACCTGCGCTACGACCTGGCCACGCTCGAAGTCACGCGCGCCGGTCGCTCGCTGCACCTGTATCCGGCCTGCCGCAAGCTGCTGGAACTGCTGATGCAGGCCAGTCCCGCCGCGGTATCGCGCGAGCGCCTCGAGCGCGGGCTCTGGGGCGACAGCCCGCCCGACGGCGACATGCTGCGCTCCCACGTGTACGAACTGCGCCGCAGTGTCGACGGCCCCTTCGCCGAGAAGCTGATCCATACCCTGCCACGCGTCGGCTATCGCCTGGCGGCGACTGACGGCTCGGAGATCGACGAATGACCCACGAGGCGAAGCCTCCCACTCATTTGCGCAGCCTGCGCAGCCGCTTGCTGCTGGCCCTGCTCGCGTATGTGGTCCTGCTCTCGATGGTCGTCATCGCACAAGGCAACCTCGTGCACGAGCGCGCCGAGCGTCTGGTGTGGCGCGCGATGCTCAATTCCGAACTCGATCACGCGGTCGAGCGCATGCACGGGGAACCCGGCTACCGCTGGAGCAACACCAATACGATGGCGCTCTACGACAGTCGCGATCCCGCGCTGCCGCCAGTGCTGCGCGGCTATGGGCCGGGGCTGCACGATGACATCGACATCGACGGAAGTAATTACGTCGCGCTGATCCGGCGCGTCGATGGTCGCACCCTGCTGCTGACGCTCGACGTCACCGATTTCGAGCAACGCGAAGTGCACACCGCAGTGAACGTGGTTGGCGTGGCGCTCGGATTGATCGTCGTGTTGGGCCTGATCGTGGCCTGGATGGCGAACCGGATGGTAGGCCCGCTGAGTCGCATGGCCGAGCAGATCGGCGAACTGCGTCCCGACCAGCCGGCACAGCATGTCGACGTGCGCGAGTCGACCAGTTCCGAACTGCACGTGATCTCCTCCGCGCTCAACGACTACCTGCAACGCAATGCCCGCTTCGTCGAACGCGAGCGCGCCTTCATCGACACCGCCAGTCACGAACTGCGCACCCCGGTCGCGGTGATCTCTGGTTCCGCCGAACTGGCGCTGCAGCAGCCAGGGCTGCCGCCTGTCGCGCAGCAACACCTTGGCCGCATCCACCGCACGGCACGCGATGTCGAGCAGTTGATTTCATTGTTGCTGGTCCTGGCCAAGGACCCGGCGCGACTGGCGCGGTCGAACGAACGCGTCGCCCTCGACGAGCTGCTGCCGGAGATCATCGAGGATCACCTGCATCTCACGCGCGACAAGGCCTTGACCGTTGCCCTCGCACCGCCGCCCTCGATCGAGATCGCCGCCCCGCTGCCGATCGTGCAGGCCGCCATCGGCAACCTGCTGCGCAATGCGATCGAACACAGCGACCGCGGCGAAATAACGGTGCGATTGGAAGCGCCGGCCAGAGTGGTGATCATCGATCCCGGCCACGGCATGACACCGGAGGAAATCAGCGCGATCTACGCCCGCATGGCCCGCGGCGGGGGAGACCGCGGCGACGGCATCGGGCTGGATCTGATCGCACGCCTGTGCGAACACCTGGGTTGGCGCCTGACCGTCGCATCGGGTGAGGGCAGCGGAACCACGACGACGCTGGCATTTGTGTAGCGCGCAACAGGGACCATCACCCTTTTTGCAAAAGCAAGAGCAAAAGCGCCCCTCACACCCCAAGGGTGCTTTCTTCGGGGCGTCTGCCCTTCGAGCGTCTTCTCCTCGCGATGCGGGGAGAAGAAATAGCTTTCGTGCTACTTGGTCTTGGCTTGCGCGCCCGTCGACATGAAGACCCGAAGGGCGGCGCGCATGGATGCGCGCCGTTTTTCGACCGCGCCATGGATGGCGTGTCGAAAAATCCCCGTAGCAACGAAGCCATGGGTGTGCAGTGTCAAGGATGGCCATTTCTTTGGTTACTTTCTTTGGGCCAGCAAAGAAAGTGACCCGCCGTGAGGCGGAAGCTGTTGATCTTCCTCGTCATACCAGCGAGAACGCAAAGGCTGGATCCCGACTTCCGCCGGGATGACGAGCAACAGCAAAGTTTGCTCCAGGATGACAACCGAGCTGCGCGAAGGAATTACTTACCGCGCGAATCCTTCACCACATCGCCGCCCTTCATCACGAACGGCACCGACTCCAACAGCGTCACATCCGCCGTCGGATCACCCGACACCGCGATCAGATCGGCAAGACGCCCCACCTCGATCGCACCGCGATCCTCGCGCCCCAGCGCCTGCGAAGCATTGAGCGTCGCCGCCTGGATCGCCTGCACTGGCGTCATCCCGTACTTCACCATCCAACGGAACTGTCGGGCGTTGTCGCCGTGCGGATACACGCCGGCATCGGTGCCGAAGACCATCTTCACCCCCGCCGCATGCGCCTTGCGGAAGTTCTCGCGCTGCACATCGGCGATCTCGCGATCCTTGCGAAGATTGTCTTCGAGCACGCCGTTCTTCTTGCCTTCGGACTGGGTGTACTCGGTGTTGTAGATGTCCATCGACAGCCAGGCGCCGCGCTGCTTCGCCAGCTTGATGCCTTCGGCATCGATCAGGCTGGCGTGTTCGATGGTATCGACGCCGGCGCGGATCGCATCCTTGATGCCCGCCGCACCGTGCGCATGCGCGGCGACCTTCATGCTGGCCATGTGCGCCTCATCGACGATCGCCTTCATCTCGTCGAGCGTGAGCTGCTGCGCGCCCGGCTCGTCGCCGTGCGAGAACACGCCGCCCGTCGCGCAGATCTTGATCACCTGCGCACCGTACTTGCGCAGGGTGCGCACGACCTTGCGCCCCTCTTCGGGGCTGTCGATGTTGTACGGGCTCTTCTCGTCCATCGACGGCGGGAAGAACGTGGAATCGCAGTGGCCGCCGGTGGCGCCGACCGCGTAGGTCGCGGTGACCACGCGCGGACCGACCAGCTTGCCCTGGTCGATCGCCTGGCGCAGGCCAACGTCGTTCCAGGCATCGGCGCCTACATTGCGCACCGTGGTGAAACCGGCCATCAGCGTCTTCTGCGCGTGCGGTACGGTCAGCACCGACCAGAAGCGATCGCCGAACTGCAGGCCGGTGTAGCCGCCGTAGGTTGGATCGCTGTCGAGATGCACGTGCATGTCGATCAGGCCCGGCAACAGCGTCATGTTGCCGAGGTCGTAGCGCGGCATGTCCAAGCCTATGATCGCAGCGCCGGGACCGTGCGCGATCTGCTTGATGTGACCGTCCTCGATCGCGACGACGACGTCGTCGAGCATGCGGCCGGTGCGTACATCCAGCATGTGCGCGGCGGAGATGATCGCATTGCCATGATCGAGCGCCTGCGCCGTTCCTAACGGCAGCATGCATAGGAGCGACAGCGTCAGGTTGCGCAGGACGGGCATGCTGGACCTCGTTCGTTGATGTTTGGGGAGTCGGGCCTCAGCCCACCTTCTGGAAGGCGAACGGCGCCGCCGGCTGCAGCCACGGCAGCAGCCAATGATCGATGAGCAGGAAGGCGAACAACGCCATCAAATAGATGATGGAGTAGCTGAACACCTTCATCGCGTACAGCTCGTCCGGCGGATTCATCAACTTCCACGCGTGCCAGAGGAAGCCCGCCCCCAGCACCAGCGCACCACCGAGGTAGAACCATCCGCTCATGCCCGCCGCGAACGGCAGCACCGTCACCACGACCAGCAGCAGCGTGTAGAACAGGATCTGCCAGCGCGTGTACTGCACGCCGTGCGTAACCGGCAGCATCGGCACCATCGCCTTGCGATAGTCCTCGCGACGGAAGATTGCCAGCGCCCAAAAATGCGGCGGCGTCCATACGAAGATGATCAGTACCAGCAGCAGTGCATGCGGCCAGTCCCATTCGCCGCGCATGCCGGTGATCGAGGCCCAGCCGAGCAGCGGCGGCGCCGCGCCGGCGATGCCGCCGATCACGATGTTCTGCGGCGTGGCGCGCTTGAGGAACACGGTGTAGATGACCGCGTAACCGATCAGCGACGCGAAGGTAAGCAGCGCGGTGACGACGTTCACCCACAACACCAGCACCAGCATCGACAGCGCGCCGAGGATCAGGGCAAAGGCGAGCGCCTGCTTCGGCGTGATCTGACCGGCGACGATCGGACGCCACGACGTGCGCGCCATCTTCGCGTCGATGCGCGCATCGAGCAGCTGGTTGATCGCGGCCGCGCTCGAAGCAGCGAGCCAGATGCCGAAGAAGCCAAGCAGACCGTGTCGGGCTTCCTCCAGCGTCGGCAGGCCGTCGATCGCGAGCAACGCGCCCACCAACGCAGTGAACACGATCAGCGCGACCACGCGCGGCTTGGTCAGGTCGAAGTACTGGCGCAGCGTCCCACCCATCGGCTCAGTGCTCCGGCGCGCGCAGGCGCGCGAGCAGCGACACCAGCAGGAACAGCAGCAGTGCGGCGCCGGCGTTGTGCAGCACGGCCACGCCCAGCGGCAGGCCCAGTTTCACATTGGCGATGCCGAGGCCGACCTGCGCCAGCACCAGGGTCGTCAGCAGCCCGCCCCAGCCGCGCATGCCGGGCGTGCGCAGCAGCTTCAGCGCAAGCCACAGCAGGTACACGAACACCACCGCAGCCATGAAGCGATGCGCCATCTGGATCGCGATGCGCGACTGGCCATCGAGGATCCCGCCTTCGTAATCCACACCGACACCGCGCCACAACACGAAGCCTTCGCGGAAATCGTGCGCCGGCCACCACTGGCCCACGCACTTCGGGAAATCGTTGCCGCAGGCGAGCGCGGCGTAGTTGGCGCTGGTCCAGCCACCCAGTGCGATCTGCAGTGCCAGCAACGCCAATCCGATCATCGCCAGGCGCCGCATCGACAACGCATCGGCCAGGCGGATCGGCTGGTCGGTCGCGCGCCACGCCATCCACACCAGCAGTGAGAACGTGGTGAGACCACCGAGCAGATGCCCCATCACGACGATCGGCTTGAGCAGCCAGGTCACCGTCCACATGCCGAGCAGGGCCTGGAAGATGATCACCGCCAGCGTCAGCACCGCGACGCGACTCAGGTCACTGTTGCTCCAGCGCCACGCGGATACCAGCAATGTCGCTTCACCCAACACGGCGAGTACCGACGCCGCCCCGTGCAGACCCTGCATGTACAGCGGGATCGCGACCGCGACCAGGGCGGCCGCGGCGATCACCGGCCACGCCGCACGCGCACGCTTGCGCGCGGCGAGCAACGCCAGGCTCAACACGAGCACGCCGAGCAGGCCCGCGATCATGCGGTGCACCTGTTCGCGCCAGGCCTTGTGCGTCTCGAACGGACGGATTGCGCTCGCCGCATGCTGGCTGACTTCCTGCGCGGCCGCGGGCCAGGTGGCGCGACCGTAGCAGGTCGGCCAGTCGGGGCAACTCAGGCCCGCGTTCGATAGGCGCACGAAGGCGCCGAAAACGATCACGCCCAGGGCGAGGGCGACGGCGAGCCACGCGATGCGGTGGAAGTTCCGGGTCGGTTTGGTCAATGCGGTCATGCGCGATGCCTTACTTAAGCTTGAGCAGCTTGGCCAGGTCGGAGCGCAGGTCGCCCGGATCGGAGCCGGCAGCGTAGCGCAGAATGACGAAGCCATTCGGGTCGATCACATAGACCGGCACGCCGCGACCGCCCTTGTAGGTGACCTGGTCCACGCGCGGCAGTTGCGCGCGCAGCTCGGGCGCGGCCTGCAGCATGCGCAGGTTGGCGAGTTTCGGCGCACCCGCCGGCATTGCGCACGGCGTGCCGGCACACAGCCACAACACGTCCACACGCGTGGCTTCGCGGCCAAGCAGTTCCCACACCTTGTAGACGTCACTGGCGGTCTTCGCGCACTCGGCGCCGCAGTCGGCCGGCGGCGCAATCGCGATGCGCCAGGTACGGTTGATCGGTGTCCAGCGGTACTCGCTTCCGTCGATCAGCTTGGGCGTCTGCGCGCGTAGATCGGTCGGCGGCTGCAGTAGCTCACCCTTGTTCTTCATGCCGGCGGGACGCCAGCCGGAGAAGCGCAACACGCCGGCAAAGATCAGGCTGCCGAAGAACAACGCGAAGATCGCCAGCAGCATCACGCGATTGCGATTGCGCAGCTGGCGGTCCGGAGCGAGGGAAGGATCGGGACTAGTCATGGACGGGCCTTGCGAAACGTCAGAATCAGGGCGGTAACCAGCACGGCGGCGGCCAACGCGAACCATTGCAGGGAGTAGCCGCGGTGGCGCTCAGGCGGCAGCGTATTGGCGAGCAGTTGCAGGTCGCGTTCGTAGCCCAGCGGCAGTGCCGGATCCAGACGCAGCACGCGCGGCGCCAGTGGCGGCGCGAGCTGCAACGTGCGCGACAACGCGGCCATGTCGATGCGCGTGAGCACCCATCCGTCGCCTTGCGCGGCCATGCCGCTGCCCAGCGCGATACCCGTCGAGGGCGGCGGTACCAGCAGGCCGCGCACTTCGACACGCCCGCGCGGCAGCGCGATCGCCGGCATCGCGCGATTCGCCGGCAATGGCAGCCAGCCCAGATCGATCAGGACAGGTCGGCCAGAAGCCTGCGCCGCGCCTTCCGGGCGGAACACGCGGTACGCATGCACACCGGCCCGGCCGTTGCGCTGCTGGTTGTCCAGCCACAGAGGACCGCGCTCGTCGAAGTGACCGAAACCTGCGGCCCAGTCGTAATCGCTTCGACGCTTCGCATCCGCCGCCAGGCTCAACGGCACCGGCTGCCGCCGTGCCAGCACCTGCGCCACCGCATCGAGCATCGACTGCTTCTCGACCGCGCGCTGCGCCTGCCACAGGCCCAGGCGTACGAACAGCGCGATCGCCAGCAGCGCCAACGTCCAGCCGATCACGAGGTTGCCGCGGCGACTCACGCGCGATTCCCCGGGGACTGCGATAATGCGTGCCTGGGCAGGCACTGCCCGCGCTGGAGCGCCGTCATGAAGACCCTGCTGATCATCGCCGTCCTGATCCTCATTCTCTGGAACCTCGGTGCCGGCCTGTACTACATGCTCATCGATAAGGGCGAGAGCAAGCGCACGGTGAATGCCTTGACCCGCCGCATCGCGCTGTCCATCGCGCTGATCATCGGCGTGATCATCGCCGCCAAGATGGGCTGGATCGAATTCCACGGCGTCGGCCGCAACCCGTAACGCATCCCGGCATACACCGCGGCGCTGTGCGCCGCGCTTTCCCGCAAAAAGCAAAAGGCCCGGGACCGCGGCTTTTCAGCCTCAGCCCGGGCCTTCGTGTTTCGTCTTACAGCACGTAGACGAACAGGAACAGTCCCAGCCACACCACGTCGACGAAGTGCCAGTACCAGGCCACCGCTTCGAACGCGAAGTGGTGTTCCTTGTTGAAGTGGCCCTTGGCGCAACGGAACCAGATGATCGCCAGCATGATCGTGCCGAGCGTCACGTGTGCGCCGTGGAAGCCGGTGAGCATGAAGAAGGTCGAACCGTAGATGCCCGAGCCCAGGGTCAGGTTGAACTCCTTGTACGCCTCGATGTACTCGCTGCCCTGGAAGTACAGGAAGGTGCAGCCCAGCAGCACGGTCGCGCCGAGGAAGGTCAGCAGCGTGCCGCGGTGGCCGGCCTTCAGCGCATGGTGCGCGATGGTCACGGTCACGCCCGAGGACAGCAGGATCAGGGTGTTGAGCAGCGGCAGGCCCCAGGCCGGCACGGTCGAGAACGTACCGCCCACGCCCGCCGGACCATTGGTCGGCCAGCCGGCGGTGTAGCCGTTCCACAGCAGCGCGTTGGTCATCACGCCGTCGCCTTCACCCGACAGCCACGGCAGCGCGTACTGGCGGGCATAGAACAGGGCGCCGAAGAACGCGGCGAAGAACATCACTTCGGAGAAGATGAACCACACCATGCCCATGCGGAACGAGGTGTCGACCTGCTTGTTGTAGTTGCCCTTGATCGACTCGCGGATCACGTCGCCGAACCAGCCAAACAGCACGCCGGACATCAGCGCGATGCCGAAGAAGAAAACGGCCTTGCCCCAGTGGATCTCGTTGAACCAGCTGGCCAGACCGACCATGGTGGTGAACAGCGCGATCGAGCCGAGGAACGGCCATCGGCTGCTATGCGGCACGAAGTAGTGGTGGGCGTCTGCGTGTGCTTGAGCCATGGCAGGTGTTCCGTAAGTGCTATGCGAAAAAATCAGGGCGCTGCGCGCGAACCGGCCGAGCTACCGGCCAGCTTCGCGGTCAACGCGTCGTTCTTGAAGAAGGTGTAGGACAACGTGATGGTGCTGACGTCGGCCGGCAAATTCGGATCGACGATGAAGCGCACCGGCATGTCGCGGGTCTCGCCGGCCTTGAGCGTCTGCGCCGTAAAGCAGAAGCACTCGGTCTTGGCGAAATAGCCCGAAGCGCGCGCCGGTGCCAGCGACGGAACCGCGCTGCCGACGATGTCGCGCGCGCTGGTGTTGGTCGCCTTGTAGCTCGTCTCGTACTGCTCGCCCGGGTGAACCTGCATGGTCAGCTGGTTCGGCGCGAACTGCCACGGCAGCTTGGAGTTCACGCCGCCGTCGAACTGCACGGTGATAAGACGTGCGTCGGCCTTTTCCTGCACACCGGTAGCCGCCTGGCGCTCCAACCGAATGCCGAGCACCTTCTCACAGGCGATGCGATACAGCGGGATCAGGCTGAAGCTGAAGGCGAACGCCGCAATCGCGACCAGCACCATCCTGGTGATGCCACTGGTCGCCTTGCGCGCGGGCGCGTTGCTGGCCGGCTCGCCGTTCACTTCGACAGTCCTACCAGGGCGATGAAGCCGACATAGACCAGCACCGCGAAGGCCGCGATCCACAGCGCCGTGCGACGCACGCGCTTGCGGCGTGCGTCGGCTTCATTCGGCGGGAGCGGAAGTTGCGGGCTCATCGCGGCGTCGTTCTTAGTGCGTGATGTCGCCGTGGGCCAGGTCGCCGTCGCGGATCACCGGCGGCACGCTGAAGGTGTGGTGCGGCGCCGGGCTCGGCACGGTCCACTCCAGGCCCTTCGCGCCTTCCCAGGCACGGGCATTCGCCTTGGCGCCGTTACGCTTCGAGTGCCACAGGACGTAGAACATGAAGAACGGCGTCAGGAACATGCCGAACGCGCCGATCGAGCTGACCATGTTCCAGTCCGCGAACACGACGTTGTAGTCCGGGATACGGCGCGGCATGCCGGCCAGGCCCAGGAAGTGCTGCGGGAAGAACAGCAGGTTGACGAATACCATCGTCCACCAGAAATGGATCTTGCCCAGGGTCTCGTTGACCATGCGGCCGGTCCACTTCGGCCACCAGTAGTACACGCCGGCGATGATGCCGAACAGCGCGCCGGTGACGAGCACGTAATGGAAGTGCGCGACGACGAAGTAGGTGTCGTGGTACTGGAAGTCCGCCGGCACGATCGCGAGCATCAGGCCGGAGAAACCGCCGATGGTGAACAGGATCACGAAGGCGATCGCCCACAGCATCGGCGACTCGAACGAGATCGAGCCGCGCCACATCGTGGTAACCCAGTTAAACACCTTCACGCCGGTCGGCACCGCGATCAGCATCGTCGCGAACATGAAGTAGATCTCGCCACCGAGCGGCATACCGACGGTGAACATGTGGTGCGCCCACACGATGAACGAGAGGAACGCGATCGATGCGGTCGCGTAGACCATCGCCTGGTAGCCGAACAGCGGCTTGCGGCTGAAGGTCGGGATGATCTCGGAAGCCACGCCGAAGGCGGGCAGGATCATGATGTAGACCTCGGGGTGACCGAAGAACCAGAAGATGTGCTGGAACATCACCGGGTCACCGCCGCCGGCGGCGTTGAAGAACGAGGTGCCCGCGTACTTGTCGGTCAGCAGCATCGTCACCGCGCCGGCGAGCACCGGCATCACTGCGATCAGCAGGAACGCCGTGATCAGCCAGGTCCAGCAGAAGATCGGCATCTTCAGCAGGTCCACGCCCGGGGCGCGCATGTTGAGGATGGTGGCGATGATGTTGATCGCGCCCATGATCGAGCTGATACCCATCATGTGGATCGCGAAGATCGCGAAAGCCACGTTGTTGCCGCCCTGCAGTGACAGCGGCGGGTACAGCGTCCAGCCGCCGGCCGGCGCGCCGCCGTCCATGAACAGGGTCATGAGCAGCAGGGTGAAGGCGAACGGCATGATCCAGAAGGACCAGTTGTTCATGCGCGGCAGCGCCATGTCCGGCGCGCCGATCTGCAGCGGCACCATCCAGTTGGCCAGGCCGACGAAGGCCGGCATCACGCCACCGAAGATCATGACCAGCGCGTGCACGGTGGTCATCTGGTTGAAGAACTCGGGCTTGACGTACTGCAGGCCCGGCTGCATCAGCTCGGCGCGGATCACCACCGACATTGCCGCGCCGATGATGAACATCACGAAGGAGAACACCAGGTACAGGGTGCCGATGTCCTTGTGATTGGTCGAGAAGAACCAGCGCTCGATGAAGCCCTGCTTGTGATCGTGGGCGTGGTCATCGTGGTGCACTTCGGGGTGCGCGGCTTCGTAATGCGTCGACATGGTCGTGCCTCGGTAAATCGTTCGAATCAGCCGGCGACCGCAGCAGCGGCCGGGGCTTCGATGGCAGCGGCAGCGGGTGCTGCGGCGGCAGGGGCCTCAGCCGGAGCAGCCGGCGCCGGCGCGGCCGGGGCGGCAGGAGCCGCCGGCGCGTTCTTCGCCTTCTGTTCCGCCAGCCACGCGGTGTATTCCGCCTTGGGCAGCACTCGCACGACGATCGGCATGAAGCCGTGGTCCTTGCCGCACAGCTCGGCGCACTGGCCGCGATACACGCCCGGCTCGGCCACTTCGGCCCAGGCCTCGTTGACGATCCCCGGGATGGCGTCCTGCTTCCAGCCCAGCGCCGGCACCCACCACGCATGAATCACGTCGTCGGCGGTGATGACGAAGCGGATCTTGGTCTGCGCCGGCAACACCAGGGCGTTGTCGACGTCGAGCAGGTAGTTCGGATGGTTGGCGGTACGCGCATCCGTATGGCTTTGGCGGATTTCGTCGCTCTTGCGATCCAGACGGCTGGTGAAGTTGACGCCTTCACCCAGGTACTCGTACTTCCACATCCACTGGTAACCGGTGACCTTCACGGTCATCTGCGATTCGCGGGTGTCGTACATGTTGATCAGCTTGCTGGTAGCCGGGAAGGCCATCAGGACCAGCAGCGCGATCGGAATCACCGTCCAGATGATTTCCAGCTTGGTGCTGTGAGTGAAGTCCTTGTCCGGCACCGCGCCCTTGGAATGGCGGAACTTGAACATGGCCACGAACATGGCGCCAAACACCAGGATGCCGATGCCGACGCAGATCCACAGCGACAGCATGTGCGCCTCATAGGCGTTGTGTGCCAGCGGAGTGGCGCCCTGGCCCATGTTGAGCTGCCAGCGGTGTGGTGCGTTGGTCCATGTATCGCTGGCGGCCTGGGCGAAGGCGAACAGCGGAGCGGCCATCGCGGCCACGCCCATTGCCCACTTACCCACGGTCCGAAGCTTGCTACGACCGGCTTTCATCAGTTCGAGCCCCGAAAAGATCAGTTGATTCATGTGTTTGGTCCGCGGGCTGCCTCGGTCGGTGCTGCTTCGCTGCGAAGCAGTGCCGGCTCCGGCGGGGAGCCGCGCGGAACGAGGTGGCTGGCAGGTCCGGCCGCAGACCATTGGGTTGTCGACCGGGACCTAACACGCCGGAGGCAGGCCCAGGGGGCATCGGCTTCACGGACGCTACGGAATAACTGCGAAATGGTAGCGGCCGGGCCGCGCGCGGGCAACCCGCAGGGACGCCCGGGAACACAGATTGCGATCGCAAAAATCGCCAGATCCGGCACAAAACGGGCGCGCCGTCATGACGATCTTTCACGCCGCCGGCCCAGCGCGCGCTGGGGTCGAAGCTCTAAACTATGGGGCTTCCCCACCGCAACCGCGGGCCCGATGAACCCATCCACCACCGCTACCGTCCCGGCGGGCACCATTACGCCCGTTGCCGACGTCCTGATCAGCCCCGAACTCCCCGCCCCGCCGTCCGGCCCGCGCGCCGCGATCACCGCCGGCTGGGTGCGTGACGAGGCCGCGCACGTCCGTCATCTGCTCGAGCAGGCCCGCCTGCCCGAGGTCGACCGTATCGCCGCCCAGGCCACCGCCGCCGACCTTGTGCGCCGTGTCCGCGCCCGCGCGAAGGACCAGGGCGCGATCGAGGCTTTCATGCGCCAGTACGACCTCGGCAGCGAGGAAGGCGTGCTGCTGATGTGCGTAGCCGAGGCGCTGCTGCGCATTCCGGACCAGGAGACCGCCGACAAGCTGATCCGCGACAAGCTCGGCGATGCGGACTGGAAGAAGCACATGGGCCAGTCCGACTCGGTCCTGGTCAATGCCTCGACCTGGGGCCTGATGCTCACCGGCCACCTGGTCAACCTGGCCGACGAAACCAAGCGCGACGTGCACGGCGCCTTCAGCCGCCTGCTCGGCCGCGTCGGCGAACCGGTGATCCGTCTCGCCGTGCGCCAGGCGATGAAGATCATGGGCCACCAGTTCGTCATGGGGCGGACCATCGGCGAGGCGCTGGCGCGCTCGCAAAAAGGCGAGAACGCGAACTACCGTTATTCGTTCGACATGCTCGGCGAAGGCGCGCTGACCACCAAGGACGCACTGCGCTACCAGCAGGCCTACCGCGACGCGATCCATGCGATCGGCAAGAGCGGCGACTACAAGGGCCGCGAGGTGTTCGGCGTACCCTCGATCTCGGTGAAACTCTCGGCGCTGCATCCGCGCTACGAGCATGCCAAGCGCGAACGCGTGTTCGCCGAACTGGTGCCGCGTGTGCTGGAACTCGCGCAACTGGCGAAGTCCTACGCCATCGGCTTCACCATCGACGCAGAGGAATCCGATCGTCTGGAGCTCTCGCTCGACGTGATTGCCGCTGCGTATGCCGACACGTCGCTGGATGGCTGGGAAGGCTACGGCCTCGCTATCCAGGCCTACCAGAAGCGCGCGCCGGAAGTGATCGACTTCATCGCCGACCTCGCCCGCAAGCACTGCCGCCGCATCCCGGTGCGCCTGGTGAAGGGCGCGTACTGGGACAGCGAAGTGAAGCGCGCGCAGGTCGACGGCCAGCTCGGCTATCCGGTGTTCACGCGCAAGCCGAATACCGACGTGTCGTACCTCGCCAACGCGCGCAAGATGCTGGAAGCGGGCGATGCGATCTATCCGATGTTCGCCACCCACAACGCGCAGACGATCGCGACGATCCACCAGCGTGCGAAGGCGATGGGTCGCGCGCAGCACTTCGAATTCCAGAAGCTGCACGGCATGGGCGATGACCTCTACGCGGAAGTCATTCCCGCCGATCGCCTGAGCGTGCCGTGCCGCGTGTACGCGCCGGTCGGTTCGCATGAAGACCTGTTGCCGTATCTGGTGCGTCGCCTGCTCGAGAACGGCGCCAACTCCAGCTTCGTCAACCGCATCACCGACGAGGACATCGCCATCGATGACCTCATCCAGGATCCGGTCGAAACCGTTTCCGCATTCGAATCCATCGCGCATCCGCGCATTCCGCAGCCGGTCGACCTGTACCGCAGCTTCGGCATTGAGAGGAACAATTCCATGGGCGTGAACCTCGCCAACGACGATCAACTGCGCACGCTGGCCGAGCAGGTCAACGCGGCCACGAAGTCCGACTGGCGCGCAGCGCCACTGGTGCCGGGTGCGAACCTCGCCGGCGCGACCATTGCCGTGACCAATCCCGCCGATCGTCGCGAGACCGTGGGTCAGTGGCAAGCCGCAGACAGCGCCACCGTCGAGCTCGCGCTGAAGAACGCCGTCAACGCATTCGATACGTGGAACGCGACGCCGGCCGCTTCGCGCGCCGCGATCCTCGAGCACGCCGCCAACCTGCTCGAGCAGCGCATGCCACAGTACATCGCGCTATGCACCAAGGAAGCGGGCAAGACCATTCCGGACGGCGTCGCGGAAGTGCGCGAAGCCGTCGACTTCCTGCGCTATTACGGCGCGCAGGCGCGTGCGCTGTTCAAGCCCGAGGCCCTGCCCGGTCCGACCGGCGAATCCAACACCCTGCAGATGTCCGGCCGCGGCGTGTTCGTCTGCATCTCGCCGTGGAACTTCCCGCTGGCGATCTTCCTCGGTCAGATCTCCGCCGCGCTCGCCGCCGGCAATACGGTCCTCGCCAAGCCGGCCGAACAGACCAACCTGATCGGCTACTACGCGATCAAGCTGTTGCATGAAGCCGGCGTGCCGGAAGCCGCGGTGCAGTTCCTGCCGGGCGACGGCGCCACCGTCGGTGCCGCGCTCACGCGCGATCCGCGCGTCGCCGGCGTGGCCTTCACCGGTTCGACCGACACCGCGCGCGCGATCAACCGCGCGCTGGCCGCACGCGACGCCGCGATCGGCGTGCTGATCGCCGAAACCGGCGGTCAGAACGCGCTGATCGCCGACTCGTCCTCGCTGCCGGAACAGGTGGTGAAGGATGCGATCTCCTCCGCGTTCACCTCTGCCGGCCAGCGTTGCTCGGCCGCGCGCGTGCTGTTCGTGCAGGACGACATCGCCGACAAGGTCACGCACATGCTCGCCGGCGCGATGGCCGAGCTGAAGGTCGGCAACCCCGGCCTGCTCTCGACCGACATCGGCCCGGTGATCGACGAAGACGCGCTGAAGATGCTCAAGGACCATGCCGCGCGCATGGACAGCGAAGCCACCAAGATCGGCGAAGTGGTGCTCGACGGCGACGCCGCGAATGGCAGCTTCTTTGCCCCGCGCGCGTACGCGATCCCGTCGATCGACGTGCTGCACAAGGAAATCTTCGGACCGGTGCTGCACGTGGTGCGCTGGAAGGCCGACCAGCTCGACAACGTGATCGATGCGATCAACGGCACCGGTTACGGCCTGACGCTGGGCATCCATTCGCGCATCGACGAAACCATCGAGAAGATCTCCTCGCGCATCAAGGTCGGCAACTGCTACGTCAACCGCAACCAGATCGGCGCGGTGGTCGGCGTGCAGCCGTTCGGCGGCCAGAACCTGTCCGGCACCGGCCCCAAGGCCGGCGGCCCGCACTACCTGCCGCGCTTCACCACCGAGAAGACCATCACCATCAACACCACGGCGGCGGGCGGCAACGCGTCGCTGCTGACGCTGGGCGATTAATGCAGCGGCGGCGGGTCACAGCACGCCGCCACGTTTGTAGAGCGGAGCTTGCTCCGCTGCTTTCATCCCGAAGATGGCAAGAGCAGCGGAGCAAGCTCCGCTCTACAAGGAAAAAGAAAAAGCCCCGCAAACGCGGGGCTTTTTTTGTTGCAGTGAAACGCGTGGATCAGAACTTGAACTGACCGGCGATGCCGAACAGGTTCGCCGAGCCTTCCGCGTCGCCGACCAGGCGCGAGCCGCTGGACGAAACCACGTCGATCTTCGGGTTGTCCACCGAGATGCGCTGGTAAGCCGCGTCGACGCTGAGCGCGTCGGTGACCTGCCAGGTCAGGCCGATCGAGTACAGCGTGCGATCGTTGTCGGGCAGGCGCGGGGTGCGGGTTGCGTCATGGGTCGGGGTTTCATCCTGGGCGTAACCGGCACGCAGGGTGAACTTGTCGCTCAGATCCCACTCGCCGCCCACCGACCAGAACTGGGTGTCATCCCAGTTGAAGGGTTCGGCGCCCAGCGAGGTGCCGTTGCTGCGACGCACGTCGACCGTGCGCAGCGACGACCAGTCGGTCGCCTGCCAGTCGGCCAGCACGCGGATGGCGTCATTGACGTCGTAGCGGACGCTGAGCGTGTCGATGCTCGGCAGGGTCAGGTTGGCACCGCCAGGACCATCGGCGAAGTTCGCAGCGCGCGGACCGAGGGCCGCCTGCACCGAAGCCGGCAGCGTGAAATCGATATCACCCGAGATCTCGTGGTCGACTTCCGAACGGTGCGAATAGCCGATGGTCAGCGCATCGATCGGGCGCAGCTGCACGCCGGCGATCCAGCCCAGGCCGTTGTCGCTGCCGTCAACGCTGAACAGGCCGTCGGCACTCTGCGGATGGAACGGGAAGGCCGCGTTGAAGCAGTTCGCCGGGTTGCCCGAGCCGGTGCACAGGGCGGTACCGAAGTCGATCGCCTTGGTCAGCGTGGCTTCGGCGCGCTCATGGATGAAGCCGACGCCGACGGAGAAACGATCGGTGACCTTGACCGATGCGGACAGGGTCAGGTCGACAACCTTCACGTCCGACTTCAGCGCGTGGTAGCGGCCGACCCAGCCGTCTTCGTACTCGGTCTTCAGGCCGAACGGAGCGCCGATGCTGGCACCGAGCGTGAGGCCTTCGAGGGCACCGTGCATCGGGAACACCGCCGAGATGTTCGGCACCGGGGTCAGGTCGCCGGCATCGCCGCCGTCGCCGCCGGTCAGGGCCGGAGCGTTGGGGCCGAACGCCGCTGCGGCCTTGCCGCTGGCATTGACCTTGAAGCTCAGGTCGATCGCGGTGACGTCGCCGCGCACGGTGGTCTTGTCGAAGCTCGACATGGCGGCCGGGTTGCCGGTCACCACGGTGGCGTCGTCGTTGAACACGGCGCTGCCGGCGTTCGCGCGACCGAGATTCTTGACGCTGGCTTCACGCAGCTGGAAGCCGGACGCGTTGGCCTGGCCCATCGCCAGCACGCCGGCGATACCCAGCGCCAGAGCGCTGAAAGTGGTGCGATTTGCGTGGATCATGTGTGTACTCTCTCCAATGGACTACGTGTTTTTTTGAGTCTTCTTCTTGGTCGTCTGCGCGGCGCCGGCGAGGCCGTTGCCGTCGGCGCCGAGACCCCTCCCGACGTACGACACCGTATGCACTATAGCGTGGGTATTAACCGGATGCTAACAACGCCAGGAGGCCTTGCGGAGGTGTCGGAAGTCGCCGCTGCACGGGGTCGACGGGCGTGAGTGTGTTCGTTTCCATCCCCTCCCGGCAGCGGTCCCCACGGCGATGGGCGGTACCGCTGCTGTTCGTCCTGCTGTGGCTCTGCTTTCTCGCCGTCGCGGTCCTGCCCGACCCGCAAAAGCAGCACCTGGTACTCGAATGGGGCGCACTCTCGGGCGGGTTGGCCGCTCCTGCGGAATGGATAACGGCGTTGCGCGATGGACGGCTGCTGCGGTTGTTCACCGCGCTGTTCCTGCACGCCGATTGGGCGCACCTGCTGGGCAACCTGGTGTTCCTGCTGATCTTTGGCCTGTCCGCGGAGCGCGCGATGGGTCCGTGGCGGCTGTTGGCGCTGTTCTTGTTCGGAGGCGCCGTGGCGAACCTGGCCGCGGCGATTGCGATCGGCACGCCCGACCGCCTGATCATCGGCGCCAGTGGCGCGGTATCCGCCTTGATCGGCGCGTATCTCGCCCTGTTTCCCGGCGCGAAGCTCGGGATGGTGGTGCCGTTAGGCCTGTTCCTGCAGTTCGTGAAGGTGCCGGCGGCGCTGCTGATCGGGGTCTGGGCGCTGCTGCAGCTGGTCTTCACCTTCATCGGCCCGGCGTTCGGTGCGGTGGCGTGGTCGGCGCACCTGGCCGGCTTCGCTTTCGGCGGGGTGTTCGCCTTGGTCGCCAAAGCCGGGATCGCGCGCCGGATGCGGCGCAAGCGCGGTTACTGAGCAACGCCTTGCACGGCCTGGCACTCGCCCCTATCTAACAACCAGCCAGTTCTACTCCCGCACGCCAATGGCCAAGCCGCTCTACAAGATCACGTTTCTCAACGCCGGCAAGATTTACGAGTTGTACGCGCGCAAGGTTGGCGCGGGCACGCTGTGGGGCTTCACTGAAGTTGCCGAGCTGGTATTCGAGATGCACGACGGCCTGGTGATCGACCCCACCGAGGAACGACTGCGTGACGAATTCGGCAACACGCGGGTGCTGCACCTGCCGATGCAAAGCATCGTGCGCATCGAGGAAGTCGAAAAGAAGGGCCAATCGGCGATCCGCGATGCGGCGACCGGCGAGAAAGTGGTGACCCCGTTCCCGATGCCGGCGAAACCGCGCTGAGGCAATCGTCATCGGGCGCGCGATGCGTGTCCGCATGCGACGTGCCAGCCGATCCGAAGCGAAGCGGCTTCGAACTCGACAACTAGATTCCGGCGGGCCGGGTCTCGCTCATCAGCGCCAGCTGGTTGCCATCCGGATCGACGAACTCCGCCAGCCACAACTCCATCGCAGGCGTGCGATGAATGACATGCGGCGCCGCCTTGAAGTCGACGCCTCTTTCCTTGAGCGAAGCATGGACCGCGACGATGTCGGCGACCTGGAAGTAGATCGCCGACCCGCGTTGCGCGAGCTGACCTTGCGGCAGCACCCCCACGAGCAGTCGAACGCCGCCGCAATCGAAGAACGCCATCTGCGGTGGCGCCGCGAACAGAAACGGAAGGCCAAGGACATCCCGATAAAACGCCAGCCCCGCTTCGAAATCCGCTACAGGGATCAGCAGTTGGGCGACCTTGGCGTTCGACAGGTCCATGGCAGTAATCGCACTTCGAGGCGTCAGCCCTTGGGCACCGGCGCCTTCTGCGCCACGGTCGGCTTCTTCAGTTCGTTCAACGCCGCGGTGATTGGCGCATCGCCCTCGAGCACCTCGCCGGCGTTCGTGCCCGGCGCATCGTCTTCATCGCCGCGCAGATGCCCACGCAGGCTCGCCTCGGTGTAATCAGCCTTGCCACCGTTCTGCGCGTCCTTGCCCGGGTGCAGCACCACGTCGGGGGTGATGCCCAGGGCCTGGATCGATTTGCCGCTCGGCGTGAAGTAGCGCGCGGTGGTGAGCTTGACCGAATCGCCGTTGTCCAGCGGCAATACCGTCTGCACCGAGCCCTTGCCGAAGGTGCGACTGCCGACGATGCGCGCGCGCTGGTTGTCGTGCAGCGCACCGGCCAGCACCTCCGACGCACTCGCCGAGCCCGCGTCGACCAGCAGCACGACCGACGCGCCGCCGCTGCGATCGCCTGGCGTGGCGCTGAACTCGGCGTCGCTGATCGGCACGCGGCCGCGCGTGCTGACGATCTTGCCCTTCTCCAGCAGGCTGTCGGCGATCTGCACGGCCGAGGTCAGCAGGCCACCCGGATTGCTGCGCAGGTCGATGACCAGGCCGCGCAGCTTGCCGCCGGCCTGTTCGCGCAGTTTGTCGAGCTGGCGATCGAAGTCGGCGGCGGTATCGGCCTGGAACGAGGCGATGCGCAGGTAGCCATAGCCCGGTTCGAGCATGTGACTGCGCACGCTGATGATGCGGATGGTTTCGCGCGTGAGTGTCACGTCGAAAGGCTTGGGCTTGTCCTGGCGCACGATGGTCAACGTGACCTTGCTGCCGGGCTCGCCACGCAACGGGCCGGAGGTGTCGCCCTCGTCGGGCTTGAAGCTCTTGCCGTCGATCGCGGTGATGATGTCGCCGGCCTTGATGCCGGCACGCGCGGCCGGGGTGTCGTCGATCGGCGCGATCACGCGTAGGCTGCCATCGGGCTGGCGCTGGAGTTCGACGCCGACGCCGCCGTAGGAACCACGCGAGGACTCATCGAACTCCTCTGCGGTTTCGTGCTCCATGTAGACGCTGTGCGGATCCAGATCGAACAGCAGGCCGCGGATCGCAGACTGCATCAGCTTCTTGTCGTCGACTGGCTCGACGTAGGCTTCCTTCACCGCGTTATACACGGCGACGTACCGGCGGATTTCCGCGAGCGGCACCTTCGAGGCGCTGGTGTCCTCGGCGTCGGGCGCCTCGATCGACGCGGGCTCGCTCGCCGGCTTGTCCTGTGCGTGAACGGGCAGCACGCACAACGCGGCTGCGAGCGGAAGCAATCGACGCAGGGACATGAAACGCTCCAGTGATCGGGTGTGGCTTGGACCGCGCGTAGCGGGCCGGGGTTCACCCGATTATGGCGGCAAGCACGCAAAACCGGCGGAAGCTTTCGTTAACCAGGGGTCCGATTCATCTGCGCGCAAGGCGCAATGCGGGGCATTCGCCTCATCAGGCTTCGGGATCGCGGTGTCAGTGCAGCCAGGCCCTGGGATTGACCGGCTGGCCGTTGCGGCGCAGCTCGAAGTACAGCGCCGGGCGCCCGTGGCCGCCGGAGCTGCCGACGGTCGCGACGGCATCGCCGCGCCTGACGGCCGCGCCCACGTCCTTCAACAGCGCATCGTTGTGCGCGTAGAGGCTCATGTAACCGTTGCCGTGATCGATGATCAGCAGTAGACCGTAGCCGGTCATCCATTCGGCGTAGACCACGGTGCCATCGGCGACGGCTTTCACGGGTGCGCCGGCGTTCGCGGCGATCAGCAATCCCTGGCTGCCGCGGCCGTCGGGCATGGTGCCGCCGTAGCCCGCCAGCAATGAACCCGACAGCGGCCAGCCCAGTCCGCCGACCTGCAATGCCGGCGTGCTCGCCACGACCGGCGCGCGCACCGTGCTGCGCGTAGCGCCGGTGGCGCGCTTGGATTCGCGCGCGGCCTTCGCGGCCGCGGCGCGACGCTCGGCTTCGGCGCGAGCTGCAGCGGCGCGCAACTGCTGCAACAGTTGTTCCAGACCCTCGGCATCGCGACCCAGCGCCTGTTCGCGCTCGCGGCGATCCTGGTATTTCTCATCCAGCTGGACGAGCAGGCTCGCGCGCGTTTTGCGGTCCTGTTCGAGCTGGCCAAGCTGTTCGCGTTGCTGCTGGCGCGTGCGATCGAGGTCGGCACGGCGCGCCAGGATCGCGCCTTCCAGGTCGTCGAGTTCATGCAGCTGCGCATCGAGATCGGCGATGCGACGCGCGCGATCGGCTTGCACGTAGCGCTGGTAGGTGAGCACGCGTTGCGTGTCGGCGACGCGATCCTGCGCCAGCAATGCCTTCAACGGCGTGGCCTGGTCTTGCAGATAGGAGGCCCGCAGCAGTCGCGCCAGCTCAACACGGTGCGCCCCTTGCGTGGCCAACGTCGTCGTGCGTTGCTGCTGCAGTTGTGCGAGCGATCGCTGGTCGCGAACGAGCCGGCTTTCGGTGTCGCGCAGCACGCGGGTGGAATGGCCGACCTTCTCGTCGGCTGCGCGCAACTGCCGGGTTACGTCGCCGCGCTGGCCTTCGATCTCACGGCGTTCGGCGGCGACCTGCTTGAGCTCACGCTTGACGTTCTCGAGCTTGCGTTCGGTCTCGCCTTTGTTCTGCGCGGCCGCGGGCACGGCAAAAGCCGCAAGCAGTACCGCCAGGGCAAAGGCGCGTGCGCTCATCCGGCCAGCGTGCTCTCGACCTGCGCCACGCTGGCGAAGGTGTCTTCGATCAGCAGGCTGGCACCGGTCATTTCGGCCGGGCGCGGCAGATCGAGCAGGTCGAGGATGGTCGGCGCGACATCGCGCAGCGCACCGCCGTTGCGAAGCGTGGCCAGGCGCGGACCGGCGTAGACGAACGGCACCGGCCCCACCGTGTGCGAAGTGTGCGGCTGGCCAGTATCGGGGTCGCGCATCATCTCGACGTTGCCGTGGTCGGCAGTGACCAGCAACGCACCGCCGACTTCGCGCACCGCCTGCGCGATCGCGCCGATGGCGACGTCTACCGCTTCGGCAGCCTGGATCGCCGCGGCGAGGATGCCGCTATGGCCGACCATGTCCGGATTGGCGATGTTGCAGATGGCCACGTCGATCTCGCCGGAACGAATCGCGGCGACGAGTTTCTCGGTGACTTCCGGACAGCTCATTTCCGGCTGCAGGTCGTAGGTAGCGACCTTCGGGCTCGGCACCAGTACGTGCGTTTCACCGGGGTAGCGCTCCTCGCGGCCACCGTTGAAGAAGAAGGTGACGTGCGCGTACTTCTCGGTTTCGGCGATGCGCAGCTGCTTGAGGTGATGCGCGGCGAGCACTTCGCCCAGAGTGTTGTGCAGATCCTCCGGCGCGAACGCTACCGGCGCGGGCAACTTGGCGTCGTACTCGGTCAGACACACGAAACGCGACAGCGCGGGGCGACGCACGCTCTCACCAGCGTGATCAAAGCCATCGAATGCGGGCGATACGAACGCCGCGGTGAGCTGACGCGCGCGGTCAGCGCGAAAATTCATGAACACGATCGCGTCGCCATCGCGCATCGGCGCACCGCTGCCGATGACCGTGGGCACCACGAACTCGTCGTTCTCGCCGCGCGCATACGCTTCGCGCAATGCAGTCAGCGCGTCGGCGGCGTGGTGTGCTGCCTGGGCGTCGACGATCGCATCCCACGCGCGACGCTGGCGGTCCCAGCGCTTGTCGCGGTCCATCGCGTAGTAGCGCCCACTGACCGTCGCGATCTGCGCGTTGCCGGCCTTGGCACAGGCGGCTTCGAGCAGCTCGAGGCTGGGCTGCGCCGACTGCGGCGGCATGTCGCGGCCGTCGAGGAACGCGTGTACCGCGACTTGCGGCACGCCTTCGCGGCGCGCCAGTTCAAGCATCGCGAAGATATGGGTCTCGTGACTGTGCACGCCGCCGGGCGAGAGCAGTCCCATCAGGTGCAGCGTGGCGTTGTTCGCCTTCGCCGCGGCGCAGGCGGCGCGCAGTTCGGTGTTGGCGAAGAAGCTGCCGTCCTCGATCGCGGCATCGATCCGGGTCAGGTCCTGGTAGACGATGCGGCCCGCGCCGAGGTTCATGTGTCCGACTTCCGAATTGCCCATCTGTCCATCCGGCAGGCCGACATGGCGGCCTTCGGTATGGATCAGGGTATGCGGGTTGGCCGCGAGCAGGGCGTGCCAGTTGGGAAGGCGGGCCTGCGCCAGGGCATTGTCGGCGGGGTCTTCGCGATGTCCCCAGCCATCAAGGATCAGCAGGACGACGGGCTTAGGTCGGGAATTCGACGACACGGGTCTTTCCAGTACTTCGGGCAGGGGCAAATTGTAGCGGAGGCCGTATTTTGGATGACCTTGGCCCGCCGGTCCCGAGCACCGGCCTTCACACAGGCTTAAACCCGCCGGTCCGGGGCCGCATCCAACCCGACATGTCCACAAGGAGTTCGCCATGATCCGCACCCGCCTTGCCCTCGCCCTGGTGCTCGCCTGCGCCACCCTCTCCGTACACGCCTCGGATCACGACATCTCCAAGGTCAACGGCGCCATCGACATCGAGGAAGGCGGCCAGTACGGCTCGCTGGAAACCGTCAACGGCAGCATCGATATCGGCGCTAATGCCCGCGTGACCAACGCGGAAACCGTGAACGGCGGGATCGACGTCGGCACGGGCGCGAAGACCGGTTCGCTGGAGACCGTCAACGGCGGCATCCAGATCAACGAACGCGTGACCACCACGGGCAACGTCAGCACGGTCAATGGCGGCGTGTTTGTCGGCCGCGGCGGCAATGTCGGCGGCAATATCGAGACGGTGAATGGCGCGATCGGCATCGTTGATACCGATGTCAGCGGCGGCATCGAGACCGTCACCGGCGACGTGACCGTCGGCGTCGGCTCGCACGTGCGCGGCGGCCTGCACTACGAGAAGCCGAGCCGCCCCTTCATCAGTTTCGGCAAGCCACGCACGCCGCGCGTGGTCATCGGCCCCAACGCCCAGGTCGACGGCCCGCTCAATTTCGAACGCACAGTCGTGCTGTATGTGCATTCGACCGCGAAGACCGGGCCGATCACGGGCGCCACCGCGATCCGCTTCGACACGCCGACGCCACCGCCGGCGCAATAAGCCGCGACGGCGTCTGAACCGGACAGCATCGGTTTCACGCTTCGGGTTTTTCCCGCGCGAAGCCGACAATGTCGGCACGGCCCGGCACTAGCGGGCCGTGCCTAGAATGGGTCTCCACGGGTAGGAGACCCCATGAAATATTCCCTGCTTCCCTGCGCTCTGGGCGCCGCATTGCTGCTGGCAGCCTGCCAGCCGCAGACGCCGGCAGCTACCGTCGCCGCCCCTGGCGCACCGACGACTGCATTCGCTCCCGCCATCCGCGCGGAGGACTTCGCCGCGCATGTGCGCACGCTCGCATCGGACGAATTCGAGGGCCGTGGACCGGGCAGCGCCGGCGAGGACAGGTCGGTTGCCTATATCGAAGGCCAGTTCAAACGGCTGGGCCTGAAGCCGGGCAATGGCGATAGCTATTTCCAGACCGTGCCGATGACCGAGACGGTCGCCGATGAGAACGTCACCCTGAAGCTGGATGTCGCCGGCAAGCTACGCGAATTCCGCTTCGGCACCGACATGGTGGTGGGCACGCGCACCGGTCGACCGGAAGTGAAACTGGATGGTAGCGATCTGGTCTTCGTCGGTTATGGCGTCAACGCGCCCGAGCTGCAGTGGAACGACTACGCCGGCGTCGATGTGAAGGGCAAAACGGTGGTGATGTTCGTCAACGATCCCGGCTTCCACCAGCAGGACCCGTCGTTGTTCGAAGGCAACCGGATGACCTACTACGGGCGCTGGACTTACAAGTTCGAGGAAGCCGCGCGCCAAGGTGCCGCTGCGGCACTGATCATCCACGATACCGAAGGCGCCGCGTACGGCTGGGACGTGGTGAAGAATTCCTGGAGTGGCGCGCAGTTCGACCTGCGCGCCGCCGATGATCCGGCGCCACGCGTACAGGTGCAGGGCTGGATTACCGGCGAGGCGGCACGCTCGCTGTTTGCGGCGCTCGGACAGAATCTAGATGCGCTGTACGCCGCGGCAGGCCATCGCGGCTTCAAGGCCATGCCGCTCAATGCCAAGGCATCGATCGACCTGAAGAGTCGCATCAGCGAGAAATCGTCGCGCAATGTCATCGCGCGTCTCGACGGTGCTACGCATCCGGACGAGGCCGTTGTCTACATGGCGCACTGGGATCACCTCGGCAAGCACGGACACAAGGCGGATGAGCACAGCGGTGCGTCTGCCGCGGTTGGCGAGGACACGATCTACAACGGCGCGATCGACAACGCGACGGGCGTAGCCGGCATCCTCGAAATTGCCGAAGCATTTGCCCAGCAACAGCCGCGGCCGCAGCGCTCTCTGGTATTCCTCTCGGTCACGCTCGAGGAATCCAGCTTGCTTGGTTCACGCTATTACGTCGCGCATCCGGTGGTTCCGCTCGACAAGACGGTTGCCGTAATCAATCTCGATGCGATGCCGGTGATCGGTGCGGCGCACGACATGACGGTGGTTGGCTACGGCAGCTCGCAACTGGAAGACATCCTGAAATCGGTCGCACAGCAGCAGGGACGCACGCTGCACGCCGAAGCGACGCCCGAAGACGGCTTCTACTTCCGCTCCGATCATTTCAATTTCGCGCGCGCTGGTGTGCCGGCGCTGTATGCCAAGGGTGGTGATGATCTGATCGAAGGCGGCATCGCAGCCGGACGGCTGGCGCAGCTCGACTACCGCGACAACCGCTATCACAAGCCATCCGACGCATACGATCCGGCGTGGAAGCTCGACGGTGTAATCCAGGATGTCGAGGCCCTGTACGGCGTCGGTCGAACGCTGGCGGATGGCTCGCAATGGCCCAGATGGTATGAGGGCAATGCCTTCCGTGCAGCGCAACAGAAGCTGCATTCCGGCGCGCAGTAGCGTTCGGGATCGAGCATTGAAACGGCGCCGGAAGGCGCCGTTCGCGTTTGTCGGGTAGGCTGGTGCCACACTCCCCGGAGGATCGCCATGCTGAGTCTCGCCACCGCCTATTGGTGCGTGCTGATTGCCGCGCTGCTGCCGTATGTGTGGGTATCTGTTGCCAAGGCCAGTGGCGAACGCTACGACAATCGCGATCCGCGCGGCTGGGTGGCGCGCCAGACCAATCCGCGTGTGCATCGCGCGAATGCGGCGCAACTCAATGGGTATGAGGCATTCGCGCCGTTCGCGGCCAGCGTGATCCTGGCGCAGCTCGCTGGTGTCGCGGCCGATCGGATCGCATTGCTGGCGCTGGCCTTCGTAGTCATGCGCATCGTGCACGGCCTGGTGTATGTGGCCGGGCTCAGCCACACACTGCGCAGCCTGGTCTGGTTCGGCGCGTTTCTTTGCGTGCTAGCGCTGTTGGCATCGGCGGCCCTGCGGGTCGTCTAAGCCAGCGTTAGGCCGCTCATAGTTCTCACGGCAGCGCATCTCGGTCCCTGCTGCAGAGATTGCTCAGCGCCTCATGCACGACCTGACTGAGATCGGGGCCTTTGCGTCGGTCATTTGAGGCCTTCGAGCATGAATGACCGCATTCCTGGCGGGCTCGCATCACACTGGCCCGCGGCCTAGCAATTAATTCAAGCCGAGCCACTTCGCGGCTCGGCTTAATTCAGGCGATATCAGGCGCGTTCCATCACGGCGGCGCCTGCAGCCCGAGAGCGGCGAAAAGCCGCTCGATGCCATCGTCCTGGGCCGGGTCGAACGCTATCCCGAGATGATCAACGGTTACCCGAGTGACATGACCGCGTAAGGCAAACTCGTCTTCGTCGATCCGGAAATACACGCGCAACGCGGTGCCATCATCCGGAAGCCAGTGCTCAGGCAGGCTCATGCGTGCGCCGCCCAGCGAAAGGTTCATGACTCGAGCCGCGTGCTGATGGCCGTTGGGCGTCACCATGACCGCCTGCAAGGTGTCATGACGAGGATGCCGGCGCTGTTCGGCTTCGGTAGGCATCGCGAGGTCCCTTTTCTCGATTTCCCGTGTCGGTATCAACGGGCAGATCCCAGGGGAACGGCCAGGCCGCCCGGGCTAGATTGCTCAGTGGGCACGTCGCTGACTGATGCCTCTTCTGTGGAAGGCATGTTCGAACTAAATGCATGTCCGCCTGGCGGGAGCGCAAGCTTTTACATGCGATCACCGGCCGACTAACTTCGTCGCGCGCGCTTAGTCGCCGTGCGTAAGCCAAATGGTGTCACGCGGTGGGCGCGTTTTTTACGCAAAAAAGAACCCCCGACCTTTTGGGTCGGGGGTTCGGAGTAAATGCTCAGCAATGACCTACTCTT
>NZ_BAAGXN010000012.1:0-543 GCF_054779815.1 Lysobacter tyrosinilyticus | reverse complement strand
CCATCCAATGCCTAACGCCTGAATTAAGCCGAGCCGCGAAGCGGCTTCGGCTTGAATGAATTGTTAGGCGGCGTCGCGGTGCCATAGCACATGCATATCTCCATCCACGAAGCCGATCCCAATCCCCAATTTGCTGCGAAGTATGTCCGACCTAAAGCCGTCGGAAATGTAAGAGTTAACCAGACCGATCAGCGTCTTGAGCCATGCCCGCCAGTCGGGGCCGGCGACGGAAAAGGGAACTTCAAAGATGTCCTCTCCTGTCGAGAACGTCTCGGCAGAGGGCCAGTAGTCTGTGCTCGGATCTTCGCCCGGACAAAATGCCTCGGTCCCGACGAGTTGCACGTGAACAGAGTCCGTGCCCTCGTAGAGGTTGAAGTGAAATGCTTCGGTGCGAGCTGGTATAGGCTGAGACAGCGTGCTGTCCAGCCAAGCAAAGAAGGCCGCTTTGATTGAGCTATTGGGACCTGTCATAGCCGCCTAACGCCTGAATTAAGCCGAGCCGCGAAGCGGCTTCGGCTTGAATGAATTGTTAGGCGCGACGGT
>NZ_BAAGXN010000011.1:0-8215 GCF_054779815.1 Lysobacter tyrosinilyticus | reverse complement strand
CATGTGGGCCCTAACGCCTGAATTAAGCCGAGCCGCGAAGCGGCTTCGGCTTGAATGAATTGTTAGGCGGCTGCCGGTTACTTTGCGAGCTCGCCCGACACATACTCTGAGATTTCTCGGGTGTTCCTCACGAATTCTGCTTGCAGGTCAATTCCGCACTTGTTGGCAAGGACGAGAATCGACCATAGGCAATCCGAAAGCTCATGGCCGAGTTTGGCATGGCAATCATCGATGGTGCGGACGCTGGTGTGTGCCTGGATCAGCTTTGCCAAGTCTCCGACATCCCCAACGAAGCCGAGTGCAAGTTCCTGTGTCGTCCATACGCGCCCCCATCTCTTGACCTCGAGCTGCTCGTAGAGCTCGTTCAGTTGCAGGGCCGCCTTTTCCAGATCGCTGAAGTTCATTTCATGCCGCCTAACGCCTGAATTAAGCCGAGCCGCGAAGCGGCTTCGGCTTGAATGAATTGTTAGGCGCCAGCCCGTGCACGCCCAATGAGACCCAAGTGGGTAAATCCGAACCCTGCCGAGTATTTGAGGCCGTAGCCTAGCGCACGGTCAAAGCCGATGTGTGCGGCCCAAATGAGGCCGCCAGTGATGGCAAGTGGAACTGACAGAAAAATGCCCGCAGCCAAAGTCGCGAGTGCGCCAGTGTAAGAGTGCGCAATGTTGTACGACGCAGCGCCAACCGTAGGCCCGCCCAAGTAGCCAAGGAACGATAGGTCCGGTGCGAGAAAGAACAGGGCAAATGTGCCCCACCCGATACCGAACTTTGAATAGGCGACGAGGCTGACTGCAAGAACACACAGGCCTTCAACTCGAAGCAGTCCCCGCACACCGCCTGATGCCGCACCGGCCATGATGTTTCTCCTGGCGCCTAACGCCTGAATTAAGCCGAGCCGCGAAGCGGCTTCGGCTTGAATGAATTGTTAGGTCTACAGCTAGTCACCTGCAAGCTTGCTCTTGAGGTCTCTAATGCCACAAGTTTGCATTGTGGCGAGAAGGGACGGCGAGCTGGAAGGCGGAAGCTCACGAGTGTTTACGTAGCTTTGATAGTCGCTCATTGTGGATCTAAAGAATTCAGTGAAGTTGTCCGCATTGATGCTGTCTATGCCAGATTGAACGCATCCGCAGAATTTATCGGCCGTCTGTGCTTGGGTAGGTGAAAGGACGCTGTTGCCTGTAACGTCCTTAACCATGTCGCCGCAGAATGCGGGGAATGTGATTTTTAGTTTTGGGACGATGCACTCGATTCCTGACTGTTTTACTAGCGCGGCACCCTGCGTGGAAGATCCCGACCTAAGCATCTGCGGAGTTACTTTCCTGGAGAATGTCTCAGCTGTGCAGGTGCAGTAGTCACTTGCTGTTGAAATGCTCTTAAGCCACCGAGCGAGAGTCGGTGCATCTGAGTCGGCGGAGGGCATCCGACTAAGCTGCGACTGGCATGACTGTTCCAGAGAGATGCGAGTCTCGGCTATCGCCTTGCGCTCCGCAGGGGTGAAATCGTCCGCCCGAGAGGTCGTCGGAAGTAGGGACAGAAAGATGAATAAGTAGGGATGTTTCATGTAGACCTAACGCCTGAATTAAGCCGAGCCGCGAAGCGGCTTCGGCTTGAATGAATTGTTAGGCCCCATTGCGGCTATCCAAACGGATAAGGTCGGAAATCTCCGAGTCCGTAGGGGCCCAAGCAGGGCCTCGATGAGCTGCAATAGAGGCTAAGCCAAGTAGTTGAAGCATGTCCTCGGCCACCAAGCGATATTGTCCGTTCTCAGCCTGCAGGAGTAGAGAATCATCTGAAACGCTTGAAACAACGTAGCCAAGCTCTCGAAGAACAGCCAAAGCAGGAGCGAGAGTGCTGCCGGCGGCGGCTATGACAATCTTGGACATGTGGTATGGGGCCTAACGCCTGAATTAAGCCGAGCCGCGAAGCGGCTTCGGCTTGAATGAATTGTTAGGCACTAGCCCGGGGGCGGTCAGCATTGCCAAGCAAGTAGCCAGCAATCACGCCGAGCAGGCCCATGACCGGGGCAATCTGATCTTTGTCGTATCCCGCCACAATTAGGAGCATGGAGAAAGACAGAATCATGGTTAGCCCGAACGCTCGGGTAATTGATTGAGGCGACCATGGCTTCTGTGCTTTGACTGCTATGAATGCCTCAATTATCAAGGCGGCTAAAGCAAAGACCAGTACGGCTAGGCTCAGAACAATCTCGATGGATGTCCAATCTCGTTGAGCCGGGGCGGAGGTTTGAACCAAACCTTGCGACAGACGAGTCGTGGCCCTCTCTTTTGCCACAGCCGTAGGATGCATGGTGGGAACTTCTTGCATTGGCTCCTGCTTGGCCGGACCTGCCTGCACATAGGGCAGGTCTGCTTTTCGGTCTGTGGCCCACACAGCGCTGGAGACAAGCAGCAGCAGTATCAAAAGCAGAAGGCTTCTCATTGGACTCTCCCCATAGTGCCTAACGCCTGAAATTAGCCGAGCCGCGAAGCGGCTTCGGCTGCATTGAATGGTTATACGCCACGGTAATCGGCGAAGCAGGGCGGTGCAACGATCGCCGGGCAAATCGGGAGAAGAGAATCACTGCGCGATCCCGTAACAGTGTGGGGCCAGTGCTTGGCTGTCCGGCGGCGGGCAGCGCCGCCGGGACGTGGCCAACCTTGTAACCGAAAGCCAGCGGCGCGAACGCCATGTGTCGAGTGCCGGCTGTTGGGCTTTACCCGCAGTGTTCTGACAGTGATTACCTGTTAACGCTTTTGGCCCACGTATAACGCCTGAATTAAGCCGAGCCGCGAAGCGGCTTCGGCTTGAATGAATTGTTAGGCGGCTCACGACACATCGTGACGCGCATGGGCGACCGCCTGCCAAAGCTTGTCGTAATGATAATCCCCGTAGATATACATTTTTCGTTCGTACGTGATGCGATAGCGCCGCATTAGTTCCTCATCCGTAAGTCCGTCCTCCATCGGCTGAGATGCGCCTCCCGAATCTGGCTCATTGCTAGAGGGGGTGGCATTTCTGCGCGTAACGCACAGAAACAGGAAGGCGCAAAAACATACTGGCCACGCGATCAAGCCAAAACTACATACGACAACGAAGAAAAGCGCAATACAGGCTGCACTAATGCTCCAAGGAACGATGAGGTCCTTGAATATCGAAATTGCAATTCTTTTGACGATGCCATCATTCATCGGTGCCGCCTAACGCTTGAATTAAGCCGAGCCGCGAAGCGGCTTCGGCTTGAATGAATTGTTATGCAGCCACGGAGAACAGGGAGCCGTGGACGCTGAAGAGATCTTAGCCCGGGACAATCGGGATGCGGCAATCACTACACGGAAGCGGGGAGAGTGAGTGGCCGGTTGTTTCCCCGTCCGGCGCCGAAGGCGCCGCCAAGGTGAAGCCAGCCATGTGACCGCAAGCCGAGCGGCGCGAGCGAGATAGATCGAGTGCAGGCTTTGCGAGCTTTACCCGCAGCGCTTCGGCGCCGGCACGCATCGCCCGTCTTTTGACCACGCATAACGCCTGAATTAAGCCGAGCCGCGAAGCGGCTTCGGCTTGAATGAATTGTTAGACGTGCTGCTAGTCAAAGCATACTCGCCCGCTAGCTATGCCCTGCACTACGAGGTTGACGCAGCTCATCCGGTCGACCCTTGTGGAACATGTCCCCGTTGTCACGGCGCCGGCCTGAGCCGTGGCGGGAGCGTTGCAAGTGCCTTGGCACTGTGATCCATCGGTGCAGGACTTTCCGCCATCGGTGGTCGCGCGAATGCACCTTTCAACGCCGGGTAGGATCTCGCCTACAGTGCCGCCTAGCGATGTGCACTGAGCTTTGCCATCTGGGGATAGGTGCTTGACAGCATCTTGAGGCGTGGGCTCGCGAGCGCACCCAACGCAGGAAAGAAGCACAATTCCGACTATGAGGTAGTGTCTGAGCACGTCTAACGCCTGAATTAAGCCGAGCCGCGAAGCGGCTTCGGCTTGAATGAATTGTTAGGGCTCGCCCGACGCGCCTCGGACCCAGCCCAGACAACAAAAAGACTACTCCAGCGGCGAAACATCTATGGCCTTGAGGGCTTGAGCGACCGGGAACCGCGTGGACTCCAGCAGACGACCAAGGCCCATCATTGTCTCCTCGATCAGGCACAAGTGTCTGGCAATGAACTCGGCCGACTCGCCGCGCGCCAAGTACTTGTATATCTCCCCGATATAAGAGTCGTACTCGTCACGAGGCCAGTCTGGGTCATCCATGACGCCGATCGGGTCCCATTGGTCAATGAGTACTTGCCGGATCTCGTCAGTGATGCGCTTTGCGTGAACTCGACGGTCATCCATCTGCGGGGCCTAACGCCTGAATTAAGCCGAGCCGCGAAGCGGCTTCGGCTTGAATGAATTGTTAGGCCGCTGCCCCGGAGAGCAGCAAGGCCCATAGTGCGAGTGTGGCCCAACGGCCACCCGAACTGATTGGACAGGTTTGCGTTACTGCGAACGTGCCCAAACAAGTGCCACGATGGCGCCGCCAAGACACATGCCTGTGCCGATGAGGTGCACGAAATCCACCGCTCGAATGTTGGCGAGGGTCGGGCGAGCGAGCATGCTGAAAAGGCTTAGGAGACCAAAGGCGGCGAGAACGAAGACGACTCGAAGAGATTCGCGGCGTGAACTCATCGATTATTACCTCTTAAGCGTGGTGGACGAGGAGTCGGAACGTTACGTGGCGGCCTAACGCCTGAATTAAGCCGAGCCGCGAAGCGGCTTCGGCTTGAATGAATTGTTAGGCGCGTGCCCGAAAGGCCACCACCTAGGTTTGATACCGAATACTACAAATGCAATTGATGCTGAAGGCGCCAGCGTTTCCACGAAAATCGTAGAACTCCGGGTCATCGCAGCTACCAGACCACGAAACTAGAACAGTTTCAGGACTGTGGCGCTCAATGAGGATGGAGTTATGGTTTGCGGCAGACCAGTCCCAGACGTAGACCAGAGCCTGCGGTTGATCTGTGTCCTCTGGCTCGCCCTGGGGAAGGGACAATTCTTTGCCAATCAAAGCATCAAGCCCTGCGACCGGAAACGGGACTCCACACAGGGTGAATTGAGGAGCCTTTAAATCACAAGTGGGACTAGGCAGTCCCTTTATGTGTATGCCCCACGTAATCGCGCCGCCGCGGTCAAGGACCACGAGCTCCGCACAGAGGATGTCAAAGTGAGAGTCCCTGAAAGTGATCACGCGCCTAACGCCTGAATTAAGCCGAGCCGCGAAGCGGCTTCGGCTTGAATGAATTGTTAGGCCGCTGCCCCGGGGAGGAGCAAGGCCCATAGTCCGAGTGTGGCAAGGAAGTTGATGGTGAACACCAAACCACGCAGCCGAATGTTTGTAGTGCAGATTTGAACATGGCTATGCGCCAAGCGCCCAAGCACAAAGATCCAGGCAAGCAGAACCGCGGCGGCGCTCTCTGACTGGCTCTGGATTAGCAACAGGCATGCTGCATAGAAGAACAAAGGCCACTCGAACTGATTGGACAGGTTTGCGCTGATGCGGGGCTCGATACCTATCCAAGGGTTTGAGCCGTCTGCACGTTGGCCGATGCCCCAAACTTTGGGGGCGCGCGCAACGGTAAGCAGAACGTAGAGGAGGGAAGCTAACGCTACATGAGCAGCCATTGGGAGTATCAAGGGATGCGTCATATGGTTCCCGTAACGAGGTCTGGACTAAGCGGCCTAACGCCTGAATTAAGCCGAGCCGCGAAGCGGCTTCGGCTTGAATGAATTGTTAGGCGCCACCCCGGAGGTGGTGAACGCCATGGCTCATATGCCGCCAAACATTACGGCAGAAATAATGCCGAGAATGGGAGCCGAGCAGAATGCTACGCCAACAAGCCGAGGGGTTGTGCGCGACGACGGGGTGGAAGCTAGCGCAAGAACTGTCACAGGAACAACAACAAGCTCAACAGCAATTGAGAAGAAGCCTATTGCCCCTGAAACCGCTACGACAATGGGGTGGGAGCCAAAGGAAACGGCCAGCCAAAGACCCATGATCGAGAGAGTCGGGAGTGTGAAGAGTACCCACGTTGGCATTGCGCGATTGGACCCTTGCTGTGGCGCCTAACGCCTGAATTAAGCCGAGCCGCGAAGCGGCTTCGGCTTGAATGAATTGTTAGGCGCCGACCCGCAAATAACGACGCCAGAGAGTTTTGCTTTTAGGCCGCCACTCTTTGGATTGAGCAATTCGGCACGGTTTTCGGTCTGCAGCTCATATGGGCCACCCTTGCATGCATAAGAGGCCGCCTCCTCAAGCTTCTCTCTCATATTGACGGAAGGGCGGTGTGACCCATCAGGGCGAATCAGCCATGATGTAACTGCAACCTGTATTGACCCGTCTGGAAGTTGCTCGATGCTATCTAAGGACGACGGTCTAGATGCAGCGACCGCCGAAGTGCCAAGGAGCATGAGAAAAGTAGCGGCAATTGGAGTGACGATTTGTGGCATAGGAGCCTAACGCCTGAATTAAGTGGAGCCGCGAAGCGGCTTCCACTTGAATGAATTGTTAGGCCGGATGACGCGAGGTGCATCACGTCGCCAGCCCTGAATGCCGGGACTTTAACCGAAGAGCCAGCGCGTTGCTGGAGTGTCCGGGAGGCCATTGGGCGTGCCGGCGATGGTGCCGATGACAACAGGGCGAGAGTGCTAGGCCTTTGCTGTTGTTCGGCGGCGTGGGCCGACATTGCGCGGGCGCGAAGTGCTCGCCGGAGCGGTAGGGTGGCCGCGGCTCTTGCGGAAGCTTGCCGTAATACTGCCGAACGAAACGCCGTGGCAAAGGGCTTGTGTGATCTGCCCGAATACGGCCTAACGCCTGAATTAAGCCGAGCCGCGAAGCGGCTTCGGCTTGAATGAATTGTTAGGCCGCACTGACGCCGACCAGGACGCGCATAACCAGGAAGTAGCCGATAGCTGCCAGCACGGCAACCACACAGACGTTTGCGATCTTGTGCGCAATGGCCCCCGAAGCGCTGGCCTCTTTTGCTTGCGCCAATTGCGCCCTCTGAACGAGGTAGAGCAAATAGTTGCCGCCGAGCAAGGCGGCCACGCATAGCGAGAATGCGACTGGGTGGTTGGAAATTAGATAGCCCTGCAAGAACTTGCCATGATTTGGAACGGCGGCCTCCCAGCTAGCCGGGAGGGACTTGCCTTGGAGGTCGAAGCTAGCGAAGGGCTTTGCCGCGAGGAAAGAAAACACGCCGTAAAAAGCTGCCATGAGTGGTAGCCACAGCAGCGTTGTCATTACATATAGGAGCGGAAACTTTAGGTTTCTAAGCATGACGATGATTCTTGGTGTGCGGCCTAACGCCTGAATTAAGCCGAGCCGCGAAGCGGCTTCGGCTTGAATGAATTGTTAGGCGCCAACCGGGCGATGCTCAGTGCCGGCGCCGGGTGTGAGAAATAACATGGTGGTTGGAACGGTGGTCTTGGCAGTGTGCCAAACGTTCTGAGGAACCAAAACATAGGCTCCGGGCTCACTCAGAAGCACGGCGCGCTCATGGCCCGACTCATCGAGCACGATGGTCGCAGCACCTGACAGAAGCATGACCAACTCCTCACCAGCGGGATGGCGCTCCCACATGGACCATGACTCTGAGAAGGTGAAAGCAGACATAAGCCGGCCTTGGTCCAGCTGGGGATGCCTGCCCTCCGCCAACTCCTCCCAGAATGTCTCCGACACGGGAATGGCGTTGGTCTTTCCGCCGTCCTGGACGTGCAAGTAAGTGCTAAGAATTTCGTTGGCAGTCACGACCGCCTCCATTGGCGCCTAACGCCTGAATTAAGTGGAGCCGCGAAGCGGCTTCCACTTGAATGAATTGTTAGGCCGGATGACGCGAGGTGGATCACGTCGCCCCGCCTGGAATGCCGGAACTTTACCCGAAGAGCGATGTGGTGCTGAAGGCTGCGTAGCACTGACAGAGCTAGCCGATGGGCCGGCAGGTGACGAGAGGGCGGGGCACTAGGCCGTTGCTGTTGCTCGGCGGCGTGGGCCGATACTGCTCAGGCGTGGAGTGTTTGCCGAAGTCGGAGAGTAGCCGCGGCCTTTGCGGAAAGCTGCAGTGATATCGCCGAACGTGGCGCTGTAGCCAAGGGCCCGTTTGATCTGCCCGAATACGGCCTAACGCCTGAATTAAGCCGAGCCGCGAAGCGGCTTCGGCTTGAATGAATTGTTAGGCCCCGTCGA
>NZ_BAAGXN010000010.1:0-3039 GCF_054779815.1 Lysobacter tyrosinilyticus | reverse complement strand
TTTTGACCACGCATAACGCCTGAATTAAGCCGAGCCGCGAAGCGGCTTCGGCTTGAATGAATTGTTAGGCGGCACCCGATTCACTTGCACACTGAGACCGACTGGCCGTTGGATTGGTAGGTAACCGAGCAGCGAGACTCAGTCAGTCTTTCCTCGGGCACCAAGCTGATGTATGCCAGCAGAGTGTGATTGGAGCCGTCTAGCTCCCCCAAGGGCGGAGCCGAACCTCTACTTGTTGCATCGTGGACTCTCAGAACGTAGTGCGCGTCGAGAGATCGAAAGAGGTCTGACACATCCATAATGCATCGGTCGATTCCGGCCTTTTCTCCCAGTCGCCGCTCGAGCTCGTCTGTGAAGGCGGCCTCCGTCGTTTCCATTCGATTGGGGGTCAGATAGATCCGATCATTAAAGTTGGACAGATCTATGTGTGCTTTCTGAAGCGCGTTGCGCGAGCTGGCTACAACGACGTCAAAAAGATCTTCAGGAAGGCTTTTCCTGACATGGGCGTAATAGCCCTCCAGGCTGAACGCCACTACGAGCTCTTTGTCGTATGCACCCCAGTATGAGTAAAAGGGGGGTGCCTCGCACCCTAGTGCTAGCAGAGGACTCTTTCTCTGCTCTGAAGCTGCCGAGCTCGAAAATCCCAGAGCGCTTAGCGCAAGGAGAAGTAGGGACAGATGGCGAGCGTTCATGACTTTTAGTCGAGTGTCCATGAAATTGTAGTGCCGCCTAACGCCTGAATTAAGCCGAGCCGCGAAGCGGCTTCGGCTTGAATGAATTGTTAGGCGCGCTCACCGGCAGAGCGAACCAACGCGATGTTTCTACAATCCTCGCTCTCGAGCACAAGGCCGGCGTCGGGAGTATCTATCATGATGCCCTCACCAAACTCCGACTTGAACCACTCTGTAGAGCCTGGGTCATCCTCGGGGAACTGGTCCGTGCTGATGATAAAAATGACCTTTGAAAGGCCGTTGTCATCGAACCAGCGGACCAGGTCGCCGATACGAACCTCAATGTCTGTTCCTGGGTAATAGAGACGTTTCATGAGGCGCCTAACGCTTGAATTAAGCCGAGCCGCGAAGCGGCTTCGGCTTGAATGAATTGTTAGGCCCTTGCCGCGGAGGATGGGCCGCGTAATGGCCGATTGCGGTAAAGAAGAAATCCCCAGAACCCGTGCCACATAACAGATACGGGAATGGACAGTAGGGTCAGCTTCTCCGTCGCTGGTGAGTGGTGAGCCGCAGCCAATAATCCCCGGTTGAAGTCAACGACGGCAGTAAGCGTCGCGAAGGCCAGTAGAGTGCCTCCGAGGTACTCCGCCCAGCGCTTTCGGCGAACTAGACCAATGCCAGTAAGAATTGCGGGTATTTGGAATAACGCCTGTGCTGTGAGCACGCCAAGCAGGCCGGGAAGCGATAAGGCAGGGTGTGCTTTGAAGGCGGGGTACGCAATGGAGATGAGGCTCCCGACAAAAAAGTAGGCAATGACGGCCTTCATGCCCGAGGGCAGTGGCTCATGTGGTTGGCTAGAGGGATGGTTGCTCAAGGGCCTAACGCCTGAATTAAGTGGAGCCGCGAAGCGGCTTCCACTTGAATGAATTGTTAGGCCGGATGACGCGAGGTGGATCACGTCGCCCCGCCTGGAATGCCGGAACTTTACCCGAAGAGCCATGTGGTACTGAAGGCTGTATAGCGCGGACAGAGCTAGCTGATGAGCCGGCAGATGAGGAGAGGGCGGGGCACTAGCCGCTGCTGTTGCTCGGCGGAGTGGGCCGGCATAGCTCGGGCGCGGAGTGCTTGCCGAAGCCGAAGAGTCGCCGCGGCCTTTGCGAAAGTTTGCCGCGGTATCGCCGAACGTGGCGCTGCAGCCAAGCGCTCGTGTGATCTGCCCGAATACGGCCTAACGCCTGAATTAAGCCGAGCCGCGAAGCGGCTTCGGCTTGAATGAATTGTTAGGCCGCATGACGGGGGTCAGCGGCGACCCTTACCTGATATGCAAGCTCCCTTGTGGCGGGGCCATCTGCTTGTATCTGGCCGGACGCAACAAGTTTACGCAGGCACCATGAGAAGAATGTCGGCGGAACTGAGGGAAAAGTTGGCAGTAGTGACTGATGTGCGTCCGTTACAACGGTCAATGCAGGAAGCCACGAGTCGCCTACGTGTTGCATTAGCGCCTCTTTGATTGTGGCCACATCGTCCCCGCTAAGGGAGGCAACGTGCTCCAGATCGGACTCACGCGGTTGGTCATTCTCAGACATGAGTATCTCTTTGCTGCGGCCTAACGCCTGAATTAAGCCGAGCCGCGAAGCGGCTTCGGCTTGAATGAATTGTTAGGCCCCATGCGGCACGAAGTCGGCGACTAACACGATGAAGCTTATCACTGCTCCTGAGCCCGCCAGTCTGGATGCCAAGACGAGCAGGCGCGTGCCTAAAGGATGATTCGCCAGTGATTGCGGACGCACCCACGGCAAAATGAATTGAACACGCATGTAACGCGGACGCCCAAATAGCTGGTTTGCCCCGTAGGTGAATAGCTCATCCCGAGCGCGAGGATCGGATCGCAGGGCGGATCGAGCAAGGAGACTCAATACTGAGTGAAGCATCAAGAAGACTACAGTCAGCACAATGGACAAGGGCGGCATGAAACTCTCTTTGGGGCCTAACGCCTGAATTAAGCCGAGCCGCGAAGCGGCTTCGGCTTGAATGAATTGTTAGGGCCCGCCCGAGCTGAACGGAGCCCGCTCAAGCTCCGAGGCAAATATATCCGCGAGCCAGACGGTGTGGCCATCTGGCCCGACGCACTCAACGGTGAAGGCAGGCTCTTGGCGAGGGTTCGAGGCATGCGCCATTACGACCGCGCCAAGGTCACCCACCTGAGGCATGCGGCCTTGGCTAGCACCGGCGTCTACCCGGTCCGCAGGGATCTCTGCGATTACACGAACAACGTCGTACTCGGAGATGTTCATTGCGGGGCCTAACGCCTGAAATTAGCCGAGCCGCGAAGCGGCTTCGGCTGCATTGAATGGTTATACGCCACGGT
>NZ_BAAGXN010000009.1:0-5984 GCF_054779815.1 Lysobacter tyrosinilyticus | reverse complement strand
GGATTGGGAGGATCACATCGACGACGGCTTGAGCGTCAGCCGGTGAGTATTGGCGAATGAGTGTCATGGCAAATGGGGATGGCGCCTAACGCCTGAATTAAGCCGAGCCGCGAAGCGGCTTCGGCTTGAATGAATTGTTAGGCACCGAGCTCATCTATCCGAGCCTTGATGCTGTCACGGTTAAAGTGCTTCCGGATTGTGGGCCAGTTGTCGGAGGACCTGGCGACGTACAGGCCGACGCCGAACCCCATACCGAGAAACAGAAAGATGAAAGACATCACCAGAGGCGAGGCCAGATAGCCAGCTCGGTGTACAGCCATGAGCAAGGCCATGGTCACTACACCGAAGCCGATGCATATCCACCAGCTGGGATGAACTCTGGAGCTGGGATTGTCTAGCTCAGCTAGAACAGCGGCTAGGTACTTCTTCTCTTGGCTAGGTGTCATGTTTGGTCCGGGGCCTAACGCCTGAATTAAGCCGAGCCGCGAAGCGGCTTCGGCTTGAATGAATTGTTAGGGCTCAGGCTGGTGCCAAAGCACCTGCTGCCCAAACGTGGGCCCCTCACCCCAAGAGAGCGTAATGCGCTGTTCTTGCCCGCCAATCGGCGATGCCAGGACAACTCGGTGGTCTCCGCAATGCTTAAGGACCACCTCAAATTCATCGCCCTGAGACTTAGCTGAGTGTGGTTTAAGGTCAGCAAGCTCGACAGGAAAGCCATCGTGGATAGGCCAGCCATGGCGGGCCTCAGATGTTGGGGCCAGCCGCTGCAAGTCTTGAGACAGCTTGACTAGGCGAGTCTCAGGTAGCGAACGCGCAAAGGTCACCTCATCCGACGATTCATCGCAGATCGAGGAAGAACACCCTGCTGAGAAGAGAAGCAGAATTAGAACTAAAAGCCTCACTGACCTTTCCCCTGAGCCCTAACGCCTGAATTAAGCCGAGCCGCGAAGCGGCTTCGGCTTGAATGAATTGTTAGGCCGCGTAGCCAGCGCTCTAGCCGCGACTATGAAAGGCCTCTTGGACAAAGCGTAACCCCGAAAGAACTTGGCCGATACGTGCCTGCGACAGCGACCCAATGTGCGAGCCTAGCCGCGCTTTATAGATGCAGGATATCTGCGAGGCGACCACAACGCTTTGCCGCTCCAAGCCTCCCTCACCTGGCTCCAGCAGGACATTGCCGGGCTCGGAGGCTTTGCGAAGGTTTGAGCTCAGGGCGCAGACGACGACGGTGCTGATACGAGAGTGATTAAAGACGTCGTCTTGCACGACGACATGGGGGTGAGGCGCCCCCGGGACCGAGCCCTTTGTCTCGTCGGCAGCGACCCAGAAGATGTCGCCGCGACTAACGACGTGAGGATAGGGCTGGGGTGCTACTTCTCTGTCCATGTGGCCTAACGCCTGAATTAAGCCGAGCCGCGAAGCGGCTTCGGCTTGAATGAATTGTTAGGGCCCACAGCGACGAACCGCACGAGCAGCCCGCCTGAGAGCCCAGGCAAAATATGCCGATAGTGAGCGCCCAGCCAAGGTCCATAAACAGCACTGCAAATGGAGCTGACGAAGCCAGACCTACAAGTGAAAGGCTCCATGCATGGGCCCACCCACGGCGGCGCAAGAAAACTAGCAGGGGCCAGCATATGGCGAGAGCGACAAGATAGGAAAGCAGGGAGCCGAAAACTAAGACGTATAGAGCCAGCTTGCCGGAGAGCACTCCGGCGGGGATAAGCGCTGCTAGCGGCGCTATAACCATGGCGAGTTCATCGCTGCGTTTCATGTGGGCCCTAACGCCTGAATTAAGCCGAGCCGCGAAGCGGCTTCGGCTTGAATGAATTGTTAGGCCTCATACGGATTACCGTACAGGCCGTAGCTTGCTTGTAAGAACTCACAGAGCGCGAGTGCGTCTGAGCTTGTGCGTAGCGTAACTGGCTCAAGGCTCAGCAAAACGGAAGTGCCAAGAGCCAGAGGGGCGTAGCTAACATTCTCGACTCGAAGGATGCCTGGGTAGTCCGGTAGGGCAATAGGCATTACCCCATTGTTTGGGAAAAGAAACGAGATGCTCTCGCCGATGCGCGGAATGCCGGGCAGCTCCAACTCTCCATCAACATTGCCGAAGGCGCTGCCGTCAGAGAGAAAAATGGAAAAGTCGATTTGGCAAGAGATTGGCATGAGGCCTAACGCCTGAATTAAGCCGAGCCGCGAAGCGGCTTCGGCTTGAATGAATTGTTAGGCCGCGCGCCGCCGCGCTGTGAGCGCACCAATGCTGCCACCAATAAGTCCGAAAATTGCACCTAGGACTATCGCGAATGCTGCGGTATAGATCCAGTCCGACGGCGTGAGGTCGATGGCAACCCGGCCAGGACCAATGGCCCAAGAGACGGCCCAGCCAAGCGTTACGTCAGTGATGCCCATTACAGCGCCAAGCAAGAGTGCAGCCCAGAAGCCAAACATCCGGGCGGCGAAGTATGCGAACACGATGTAAAGGGCAGCGGAGCCAACGGTGGCATACGACTAGGGGAAGCCAAACCCCAGGGAGGCGATAGATGCGACCGCATCAAATGCGATCACCGACAAGGACGAGAGTGCAAAGAACTTGAAAGCTTGCAAGAAGGTCTCCTGTGCGGCCTAACGCCTGAATTAAGCCGAACCGCGAAGCGGTTTCGGCTTGAATGAATTGTTAGACGGCTGCCCCACCTGGTCGCAGCCGAGTTGAATATAACGCTGGGTGATTGGATCACCAGAGGCCGGAACCCACACCTTAGGCAACAATGCTGCAAAAGATTGATTACTCTTGGCCTCAGCCGCCACCCGATCTACAAAGGCGGCGCCGTGGTCTTGAATAAGATCTTCGAGTGGGCCAGCCGCAAGCATGCCTAAGACGTTATTGGATGGCTGGAGTGCGAGCACATCAAGAACAAATTGCCAGAGCGTTTCAGGTTCCGACCCGGTAAGGTCAATCACCTCAAATACGACAGGCCACTCATCTTCCGTGGGACCGCCGAGATGCTCGTATGCATCAGCCCATGCGGCCGCTAGCTTTTTAATTTGATCGCCGAGCATCTGTCGCTGCCGTCTAACGCCTGAATTAAGCCGAGCCGCGAAGCGGCTTCGGCTTGAATGAATTGTTAGGCATCTAGCCGACGAGCTCAAACTGCCCCTGAGGTAGGGACAGGGTATGCGACTCGTGTTGACCAGGCCCACGGTTGAGCCACTTTGTCACTGTTACCAAGCCGGTAGAGGATATTTCCTCTACGGGAAATGTCTCGCCAATCATGGAGCGAATGTCCTCGATCTCGCTGGGCTCGAGGAAATCGAACAGCTCCATCTGCAGGGCGATGACTCTGACGAGGTTGCCGATACGTACGGTCTTGCCGTTTGTGTCGGCCGTTGTGACGTCTGCCATAGATGCCTAACGCCTGAATTAAGCCGAGCCGCGAAGCGGCTTCGGCTTGAATGAATTGTTAGGTGCCAGCCGGCTGTGGCAAGGCAACCTGAAAGTGGTTTGAGAATGGTTTGGTGATGTAGGGGCGTGAGACCTCCATGTCACCGCAAAATACCGCGACTGACCGGCCGACACTGCTCTTGGTGTAGCTAAGCATCCGCTTCTCCCCGTCCGAAGTCAGAGTAACGAGTAGTGCGGGCACGGGCCCCGGAGCGGTACCTATCGCAGCCACATGCTCCGGGCGAATGAACGGCCGGCTAGCTACCTGGCCATTTTCTCCGACCTCTCGGATGGAAAGGGGGCATGCATCCGCAAGGCGAGCGTCATCGGCTACTGGGGCCGGAGGAGGCGAGTCTTTGCTGCAGCTGCATACGAGCAAAGCTGCGAGAAAGGAAAGCGCTAACGGCAGGTTATGCATCTATGGCACCTAACGCCTGAATTAAGCCGAGCCGCGAAGCGGCTTCGGCTTGAATGAATTGTTAGAGCCCAGCCGGCTCACCAAAACCAACCCCGCACTTGGGGCAATTGTGGCCAGGGCCGGATGTTGCATTGGGAGCCAGGAAGCCCATACCGGCAAGCCAGAGACTGGCTCCGCAGCGGGGGCAACGGATGGAACGATAGGCAACAAACAGAACTAGAGCGACCAAGGCGACCCCAACTCCAATTGCGTAGCTGTACGGCGGCTCCAGCTTGAAGAGCATCGGGATAGCCATCAATGCCCACGCAGCAAAGAAGCCAAGGCGGAGGGGCCGGGCCTTTCGCTGTATCTGCTCGCGAATCGTCATATGGGCTCTAACGCCTGAATTAAGCCGAGCCGCGAAGCGGCTTCGGCTTGAATGAATTGTTAGAGGTGCGCCAGAGAAGCGAGGCAACGGCGAGCAAAGAAATCGCTAGAGCGGTGAGCGAGCAATGGAATAGAAGAATGTATTTGCCCGCAATCTTTGACCATTTGCTCGCAAGTTGAGCCTGGGCTACCGCAGAGATATTAAGTAGCTCTGGGTCCTTGGCCGACTCAAGTGTCTTTGCGACGTGATCAATGCTGGGGTCACCATGAGCGAACGCAATTACAAAGTCAGCGCGCCAAGCCGCGTAGGCAAGCAAGGCAGCCGCCAGTAGCGAGGTTAGGACTGCGAGAGACTTCATATGCACCTCTAACGCCTGAATTAAGCCGAGCCGCGCAGCGGCTTCGGCTTGAATGAATTGTTAGGCCGCGCCCGGAACCGTGCGAGCGCAGACCACCGAAACATACTGCCCCTCGCGACCGACAGGCGCGGCCTAGATATTTACCAAGCCGGTCATGGGCGTGACGTAGATGATATCGCCGCCGCTGAGGCTTGGAGAGGCCGGGCCGAATGCTTTCTCTCGCAGGCCTGGATAAGCATCAGAGAAGAAGGTGCTGACTGCCTCATCTGCGCTAGAAGCATGGACCTGGGTGATGAAGGATTTGCCTGGATGCTCAAGGATGAGTGAGTACAGATCCATGTGTGCGGCCTAACGCCTGAATTAAGCCGAGCCGCGAAGCGGCTTCGGCTTGAATGAATTGTTAGGCGGCTGCCAAGTTGTCATAGCCGGTGACCTGCGCGTGGATGATGCAATTGCCGCGCGACACCAAGTAGCCGCTGAATCCCCAGAAATCTCCCGAGTCTGGGTCCGTGCTGAATTGGAACGTGTGGAGTCTGTCGTCGCTCGTGAGGCGAAGGCGGACAGAATCCGGTATGTCCTCCTCAAACTCCCCGGCGGTGTATGGCGCCGAAACCGCCATACGGGTCAGCAGGTGATCGAGGGTGCCGCCAGGGCACTCGGCAGTGGGCGGCGATCGATCAGTGAAGTCGCCACCCCACTTGCTTGGAGGTGACAGCAAGTGGCCATCGCCGCACGCGAGGGAGCAAAGTGAGATCAGGGCAACCACTACAGATCGCATGGACATTGGGTGCCGCCTAACGCCTGAATTAAGCCGAGCCGCGAAGCGGCTTCGGCTTGAATGAATTGTTAGGCAGTGAGCCGGTAAACGGTCACTGCCACCGCAAACAATAGGAAGAGGAACAGCGGCAGGACAATACCCGCCAGGCCAGCCAGCCACGCTGGGAGACGCCGGAATGGCACCAGTGCGAGCGCTGCCACCGTGCCTGCGATAGCGCACGCAATTAGGTCTTCCATAGTCGCCCGCTCAAGAAGCGGAGCCCGTACGCTGCTAGCTCCTGTAAGCCGGAGCGCCGAGTAGAAAATTGGGAGCGCGAAGAAACCCGATACCCAGGCGATAGAACAATGGATCAAGCGCCGCGAGCGAACCTTCGGGCCGGTTGGGAGTTTGCTTGCGGGGGGCTGATAGAGATCTCTTTCCACTGCCTAACGCCTGAATTAAGCCGAGCCGCGAAGCGGCTTCGGCTTGAATGAATTGTTAGGCCTCGGATTCGTGGCAAACCATTTCGATGTTGTGCCCGTCCGGACCGATAACGAAAGCGGCATAGTATTTCCCGGTGTAGTTCGGGCGCAGTCCAGGCGCGCCATTGTCTTTGGCCCCCGCCTCCAGTGCTGCACGATAGAACAC
>NZ_BAAGXN010000008.1:0-12401 GCF_054779815.1 Lysobacter tyrosinilyticus | reverse complement strand
TTTTGACCACGCATAACGCCTGAATTAAGCCGAGCCGCGAAGCGGCTTCGGCTTGAATGAATTGTTAGACCTGTTACCGCAGTCTGCCCGCTTTCCATAGGTGCAACGAATAGGCGAGAAAGGCGCATATCAATAGGAGTGAAACGATTACGCCCGTACTAGGAGAGCCCGCTATCGAAAGCAACCCAGTGAAAATGTATATGGCGAAGCCATAAACGGCGAACTTTCTACGGAAGACTAGAAGTACGCCGGAGAGTGCCAGGATAGACGGGCGCGCCAACTTTCCAAGGATGGGAAGCATTGGCGCGGTATCTCCGTACTCTGACAAGAGCTTCGAAGCGGCCAGCATGATTCCTAAATATTGAAGGGTGCAAAAGGCCGCTATGAGAACTGAAATGGCCAGGTGAATTGGCCCCCATATTTTTGAGGGTGCCGAGATTGCATCAGGGATAGCCGACTGAGGGGCTTTGTATGGATTATTCATGATGTCTGGACAGGTCTAACGCCTGAATTAAGCCGAGCCGCGAAGCGGCTTCGGCTTGAATGAATTGTTAGGGCGCACTGTCAAGGAAGCGATACTCCGGAATGCCATCTTTGGGCATAACTTCAACTCTTCTTGCAATGAATGCATTGCCAGAGCGCTCCAGGAATAGGTGGCAGACTGGCCAGGTGTCAGTTACCAATTCTAGGTCAGCCTCTTTGCACTCAACTTCGATGGCAATACTTAAATTGCTCTCGGAGTTTGGCCAGTAGTAGTAATCCGTTATGAATCCGGACGTGGAGTAGCCTGCGTACTCTGGTGAAAGAGGAAGCGATAGCTTCCTTCTCCATTTTCCGTAAACAGTGAATACGCAATGAGAGTCAGGGTTGCAGGAAAGTTCCGTGGTGCTTCCGTCCCCGTATGTCTGTCGAACGGAAACCGGAACCTTTGCGAGGTTGGCATTGGCATAGACGTTTGCCGTCCCAATCAACGCTAAAAGCGCTATTGCTTCTATCTTGATGCGCATGACGTCTCCCCGTGCGCCCTAACGCCTGAATTAAGCCGAGCCGCGAAGCGGCTTCGGCTTGAATGAATTGTTAGGCGGCTCCCTAGTTGTCATAGGTAGTCACCTCAGCGTGGATGATGCACGCACCGCGTACCACTACGAAACCACCAAAAGCCCAGAAGCGTCCGCCAGGCGACGCGGAGCGAGAGTAAAAGGAATAAAACCGATCAGAGTCCGAAAGACCACTGAAGGGGAGGCCTCCCCGATGGAATGCCTCAAACTCAGACGGGGAATAGGGCTGAGAGAGGACCATGCGTCGTCCGAGTTGCTCGATGTCGCCGCCAGCACACTTGGCCGTGGATTGTGTGACACGTGAGAAGTCGCCGTTCCAAGTTGCCGGGTCCGACGGCAGGATAATTTTCTCGCCGGCGTCTACCGCCAGCGAGACAGCGGAGAGGAACACGGCGCATAAATAACGTGCGAGGAACATGCTAAGCCGCCTAACGCCTGAATTAAGCCGAGCCGCGAAGCGGCTTCGGCTTGAATGAATTGTTAGGGCCCGCCCGAGCTGGACGGAGCCCGCTCAAGCTCCGAGGCAAATATATCCGCGAGCCAGACGGTGTGGCCATCTGGCCCGACGCACTCAACGGTGAAGGCAGGCTCTTGGCGAGGGTTCGAGGCATGCGCCATTACGACCGCGCCAAGGTCACCCACTTGAGGCATGCGGCCTTGGCTAGCACCGGCGTCTACCCGGTCCGCAGGGATCTCTGCGATTACACGAACAACGTCGTACTCGGAGATGTTCATTGCGGGGCCTAACGCCTGAATTAAGCCGAGCCGCGAAGCGGCTTCGGCTTGAATGAATTGTTAGGCTGCAGCCGGCCGCGATGCCGATACATAGCGGACGGTATACAACCCAGCCAAGTCAATTGCCGTGTGCAGGATCATTGCGGAAAGAAGTCCTACATATTTTGCAACGGCACCCAGTACCAGGCTTGCAGCGAACAGCCCGACTGCCTGGACGAAGGTTCTCTTGCTAAGTGAGGTGAACCGGTAAGCCCTGGTATGTGCCAGCACAAAGATGAGGGAGGAAAGCCAAATACCTATGGCCGGCTGGAGAGCGCCACGGAAAAGCAGTTCCTCGCCAATGCCCGCCGCTAGGGCAATCCACAAAGGGTTCAAACCCGCCAAGTTCAGGCGGCTGTAGCTTTGAATGGTGTGCTGAGTAGTCGGGCGGTGGGCAGTGAACTTGTAGCCAATAAAGGAGTTGATGCAGGCAGCTACGCCAAGGCCAAGGCCGACTAGAACTTGGAGGGCAACGGTCAGCTCACTGGAGAAGAGAGCCCTGGGCGGGCGGCCTGACAAAGCTGCGATGGCAAGAGCTGCCGCGCACATGAGCAGGCAAGCGCGCCATTGTCGAGCAGGGCCAATCGAGTTTTTCACTGTCTCAGTCGCCACGAAACTTCCTCTGCAGCCTAACGCCTGAATTAAGCCGAGCCGCGAAGCGGCTTCGGCTTGAATGAATTGTTAGCCGCCAACCCGGATGCTGGAAAGCCGAGCGATAGCAGCTATGCCTGCCTCCATTCTCTCCCGGGCGGCGGGATTTGCGGAGTGCACGTGGATGAGAGGTGGCTTGAAGTTCCGAAGGGCCACCGCCTCCTCGATCCAGGCGATGACGTCGTATCCGGTGCCTCTTTGATCATCCCCAAGATCATGATCGAGACTGATCTCAGTAACCGCTCCCTGCTCCAAGAGCGAGATTGCTTCGTCTGGCCAGTACACCCTGACCCAACCGTCGGGTGTGAGTCTTTCGTCGTCTAGGTAAACGCGCAAGAAACTGTACCTTGGCGGCTAACGCCTGAATTAAGCCGAGCCGCGAAGCGGCTTCGGCTTGAATGAATTGTTAGGGCTCACTGACGGTCAGCCCGGTGAGCCATTGGTGGACGAGTGTATTACGGCCATCGCCCGCCACCGTAAACGTCCCGGCGAAGTTGGCCCTAACTACCCGCCGGGGAAGGTGGAACTCCATGGCAGTGGCGATGTCACCATGAAGCTCTGGACGATTAACTACGAAGTGGAGTCCAGGACCGCTCATGTCGGAGCAGTCGTGAAGAGTGACGGAGTGGACGCCAACTACTAGACATCCATCTACCGAAACGACACGGCCATCGAATCGTGACGGCGACGAGATGATTGATGGGATTGTGGCCTTAACCACAACCGGCGAGTCGGCGGACTGACTGTTTGGAGTGCAACCGAGGAGGAGGATGCAAAATGCAACAGCTATCCATTTCATTGGGTGTGAGCCCTAACGCCTGAATTAAGCCGAGCCGCGAAGCGGCTTCGGCTTGAATGAATTGTTAGGCCTCTCCACGCGGAAGGCCAGCGGCAACAAGCTTAAGCCGAACCACAGCCTCCTCGGGGCCAAAATGTCCGGGCTTGCCGTAGCTACCCTTATCAGCGTGGGCGTCAGAGCAGACATAGGCCAGAACGGTATCGGCCAACTCCCGGTGTGGGGCGATGCGAGCAGCGAACTTGTCCAACACGGCCAGACCAGCGGGATCAGACTCATGGCCGTCCAGCGCATACGCCCAATAGAAGTTGTCGTATGCGGCGCAGAAGTCCCAGAACGGCAAGCGCCCGGCCGCGCACAGTCTCACCAGCTCATCGTGGTGATGTAACGCTGCGACCAGCTGTGACTCTGAAGGGTACGAATCCATCTTGAGAGGCCTAACGCCTGAATTAAGCCGAGCCGCGAAGCGGCTTCGGCTTGAATGAATTGTTAGGGCTCAGGCTGGTGCCAAAGCACCTGCTGCCCAAAGGTGGGCCCCTCACCCCAAGAGAGCGTAATGCGCTGTTCTTGCCCGCCAATCGGCGATGCCAGGACAACTCGGTGGTCTCCGCAATGCTTAAGGACCACCTCAAATTCATCGCCCTGAGACTTGGCTGAGTGTGGTTTAAGGTCAGCAAGCTCGATAGGAAAGCCATCGTGGATAGGCCAGCCATGGCGGGCCTCAGATGTTGGGGCCAGCCGCTGCAAGTCTTGAGACAGCTTGACTAGGCGAGTCTCAGGTAGCGAACGCGCAAAGGTCACCTCATCCGACGATTCATCGCAGATCGAGGAAGAACACCCTGCTGAGAAGAGAAGCAGAATTAGAACTAAAAGCCTCACTGACCTTTCCCCTGAGCCCTAACGCCTGAATTAAGCCGAGCCGCGAAGCGGCTTCGGCTTGAATGAATTGTTAGGCCCCGACCTAGCCACGCAGGACGTACGAGTAAAGGCCTTTAACGATTGGAGTGTATTCCGGGTCGCCGCCAGGTGCGTAGGTGAACTCTGGAGATCGGGGCAGGAATAACCCCTTCTCTTGAACGAAGAAGCTAGACGTGACGATGTAGATGCCCTCGGGACGGCCGTAGACCGACTTGGGGTGCAACGCCTTGAGTGCGGGCGGCCACTGATCAGAGGGGATGGGACCCCAGTCCGTTGTGGATTGAAGCAGCTGAGGCGCAGCGCGTTGCAAGGCGGCTAGCTCCTCCGCGCGGGAGCCGAACTTGCAGCCCGCAAGTGAAATTACAAGGGCGGCTACAAGCGCGAAATTCTTCAGCATAGGGGCCTAACGCCTGAATTAAGCCGAGCCGCGAAGCGGCTTCGGCTTGAATGAATTGTTAGGCCGCATGCTACCTGAGCCACATGGTGTATTCGCAGTTACCCCCTTGGGCCTTGGCAGAAAAAGGCCCAGGTGGAGTCCTCATCACGGTAAGACCATGCGGAGTACCCGCGGCGGCGGTAGGAGCTAACCGTTTCCTCCCAGTCGTCTAAACGGCTTGCGGCAGGAGCCCCCTGCGAAAGTCTGTTGAACAAAACGTTGGCCTCGGAAGGCTCAAAGGAGAACTCTCCCTCGGACCAATTGAGGTCTAGCTGATTCTTGGTGCGAATCGCAGTGGTAGAAGGAGGAAGCACTTCGGGCAGCCACCCGCGCTCGAAGAGGCTGTCGGCTCTTGCCTCTTCGAGTGTTGCGTATCGGCTAGTAACCGTGTCGCAACCGATTAGCGCCAGAGAAACTGCAATTGCGGCGATGCGTCTCATGCGGCCTAACGCCTGAATTAAGCCGAGCCGCGAAGCGGCTTCGGCTTGAATGAATTGTTAGGCATCACCCGGCTAAACGTTCGGGGATTGCTTTGAGCTTATATACCTCATGGAAAAATAGGTCGGCTCTGTGCTGGTCAGAGCAGAAATTGGTGACCTCTTTGATCTTTCCGAGCTCAAAACGGAAGACTAGACACCAGGTCAAATCGAGGCCGCTGCCAAAAGTGCTCCAACCCCGATGGTGGTCTATCACATAGTCCCCTTGCTCGGCGATGGCAAACGGCTGAGCCTGGAACCCGGCCTTGCCAAGCTGATCAAAGAAGGCCAAGACCTCTTTAATGCCGTGCTTTTCTCCGGCAAGAGGGTGATGGCCGGGGATGCGCCAAATAATATCGTCGGCCATGACGTCACTGACCGCAGTGACGTTGTTACTAGCATAAGCTTCAAACAATGCACCGATCTTTTTTAGGTTTGACACGCCAATCTTCCTTGTAAGTGATGTGATGCCTAACGCCTGAATTAAGCCGAGCCGCGAAGCGGCTTCGGCTTGAATGAATTGTTAGGCCGCATTCTCGAACGACCCGGCCACCTTAACTGTCACGCGTCCGCTCCAGCGAGATATTAGGCATCACCCTGACTCTTTTCGGGGTGCACCGTTCCGTAGTGAAACAGCGACTCAAATGGCACGTCGGGCCAAGTCGCACTCAGAGAGACGCCACTCTCTGACCCGGGCCGAACTTGGCATGGTTGCTTCATAGGAAAGAATCTCTCTACCTGTGCGAAAAGCTTGCCACCATGCTCCACGTACGCGATGACGCCGACGCCTAGGTAGTAGTGACCGGCCGGCCGATGGCACTTGAAACGAAGAGGCTTGCTATCCGGCTCTTCTGCCTCCTTAACCGGCTCTGTGTCGCGCCATTCATCGACGGGAGGGTCAGCGGCGAATGGTGGCTCTGACGAAGCAGAAGCCACCGGGAAAAAGGTAACTGAAACGCTATACATCTTGTGTGGCGGCAGGCCGGCTAGTAACACCTCTCCTGCAACTACGCCCTTGCGCTTGAAATTGTCGAGGATGCCCATGCGGCCTAACGCCTGAATTAAGCCGAGCCGCGAAGCGGCTTCGGCTTGAATGAATTGTTAGGGCCCGCCCGAGTTGCACGGAGCCCGTTCAAGCTCTGAGGCAAATATATCCGCGAGCCAGACGGTGTGGCCATCCGGTCCAACGCACTCGACGACGAAAGCGAGCTCTTGATGAGGCACCGAGGGATGCACCATTACCACCGCACCAAGATCACCGATCTGAGGCATGCGGCCTTGGCTGGCAGTTGTGTCGACCCGGCCCGCCGGGATCTGTGCGATCACACGGACAACGTCGTACTCGGAGATACTCATTGCGGGGCCTAACGCCTGAATTAAGCCGAGCCGCGAAGCGGCTTCGGCTTGAATGAATTGTTAGAGGGCTCAGCCCCGAAATCCTCAGGCTCGAGCTCCACGTATTTGTGCTGCTTGGACGACCAGTGAATAGAGCTGACCTGGCCACACTCCATGCACGGGCTCCAAGCTATGTCACCAGACTCTAGGTACACTACCGAGAATCCATTGCCCGGCTGAGTGAATACGGTAGGGCGCTCCGCACGCCCTGGCGTGGTGATGAGTAGGACTGTTACTCGTTCGCCAGAGGCGAGTTGGCCTACCGCAGTTTCTGCTAAATCAGGCCGCCCATCCCTATTGAAGTCGCCGGTAAGCGCAAAAGCCATCTTGTTGCTCCGAACGTTCGCGCACTGATCCGGTGTGAACTGCTTGGACGGCGGTGCGCAGGAAAGCAGCGATAGTCGGCTAAAGCGGATCGGCAGCTGAGAGACGGGTGTGTCGTGAACGCGGGTTTCCCGAGGTGTTAGGTCAACAGTGACCCACCACGCGGGACCGCTGGCGGCTAGTCCACCGCAGCAGAGCAATGTCGTGACCGCCAAGAAAAGTCTCATGAGCCCTCTAACGCTTGAATTAAGCCGAGCCGCGAAGCGGCTTCGGCTTGAATGAATTGTTAGGCCGCATGCTACCTGAGCCACATGATGTATTCGCAGTACCCCTTTGGCCCTTGGCAGAAAAATGCCCAGGTGGAGTCCTCATCACGGTAAGACCAAGCGGAGTACCCACGGCGGGTGTAAGAGTTAACTGTCTCCTCCCAGTCGTCTAAACGGCTGGCGGCAGGAGCCCCTTGGGAAAGTCTGTTGAATAAGACTTTGGCCTCGGACGGCTCAAAGGAGAACTCTCCCTCGGACCAGTTGAGGTCTAGCTGATTCTTGGTGCGAATCGCAGTGGTAGAAGCAGGAAGCACGTCGGGCAGCCACCCGCGCTCGAAGAGCCTATCGGCTCTTGCCTCTTCGAGTGTTCCGTATCGGCTAGTAACCGTGTCGCAGCCGATAAGCGCCAGAGAAAGTGCTGCGATGATGCGTCTCATGCGGCCTAACGCCTGAATTAAGCCGAGCCGCGAAGCGGCTTCGGCTTGAATGAATTGTTAGGCGCCACCCTAGGGCCCCCAGTAGTCAAACTTGAATACAACGCCCCGCGGGATATCAAACTCAATCTGGCCGCCGCACTCAATGCGATGCCGGCCAGGGGAAACCGGGCCGGGCTCGCCAATCTTGTAGGGCCAAACTTTGCCGTCGAGCAAAAGCGGACCACAAGCGCCGCCGTTGTCATCGATGACGGTCAAGTAGGTTCCTCCATCTTTCGATGGGGCGACAGAACCGCGTAGGTGGCCATCATCACATCCAGCCAGAACGACAGATGCCACGAGCCAAGAGGCAATGACTGGAAATACCTTCATGTGCGACGGACTCTCTGTGGGGCCTAACGCCTGAATTAAGCCGAGCCGCGAAGCGGCTTCGGCTTGAATGAATTGTTAGCCGTCATGCCGCGAAGTGGAAGCGCACGACAGCCATGCATAACGCAAATAGATAGCCGTAGGAAAAGCGGTCTATCCGGAGAGTTTTTTGCCCGCGTCGAGAGCGCCACGCACCTATTGCGGCCATGGCTAGACCGGCGAGCACAGGCGTCACAGCTAGATTAACCAGGCGCCAAGTCTCTCCCTGGACCAGGGGCTCCGGCGATACGAAAAGGCTGATGCCGCCAGCCGTTGCCCCAAAGATTGCGTAGCCGATAGCGGCGAGCCACGGGTTGGGCGGCTTGCGGAATGGTTCGGTGGTGGAGTGCAGCCCAATCTCCACTAAAAGCTCGACGACGATCTGCAGGAGGAACTCGGCAAAGAACTCAAAGAGAAGTTCGAGCAACTGAGATCTCCGTGATGACGGCTAACGCCTGAATTAAGCCGAGCCGCGAAGCGGCTTCGGCTTGAATGAATTGTTAGGCCGCACTGACGCCGACCAGAACGTGCATGACCAGGTAGTAACCGATGGCCGCCAGCACGGCAACCACACAGACGTTTGCGATCTTGTGCGCAATGGCTCCCGAAGCGCTGGCCTCCTTTGCTTGCGCCAATTGCGCCCTCTGAACGAGGTAGAGCAAATAGTTGCCGCCGAGCAAAGCGGCCACGCATAGCGAGAATGCGACTGGGTGGTTGGAAATTAGATAGCCCTGTAAGAACTTTCCATGATTTGGAACAGCGGCCTCCCAGTTAGCCGGGAGGGACTTGCCTTGGAGGTCGAGGCTAGCGATGGGCTTTGCCGCGAGGAAAGAGATCGTGCCGCAAAAGGCTGCCATGAGAGGTAGCCACAGCAGCGTTGTCACTACGTATAGAAGCGGAAATTTTAGGTTCTTAAGCATGGCGATGATCTTGGTGTGCGGCCTAACGCCTGAATTAAGCCGAGCCGCGAAGCGGCTTCGGCTTGAATGAATTGTTAGGCCGCTGCCGGGCTAGCCTAAGTAACAATTTGGCAAACATCACACTGGCCATGGCCATGGAGAGTTGCCGGACTCAGCTCTCTCAGGCAGGAGGGGCAGTTTTGAGGAATCGGGTCATCGTGGTCATAGAACCACCAGTAGTAAGTGGGTAACAACTCAGAAAGCATAGCCGTGACAGCTAGGCCACTTACATTGACTTGGCCGGTGGGGTTTAGCAGCTGTGTTTTAGCCCAAATCTCATACTCGCCGGAATCTAACCATAGATGGTAAAGAGCCCGGAACACCTGATGCCAGGAGCCGACGCGATACACCTGCTCGTCGGTGAGAGAGATGGTCTCAGGATCGACGGCGCCCTTGCATGTGAAGCAATGAATGGGGTTGTCGGTAAGGGTATAGACCAAGAGCAGGCGGTCGATGCTAGGACAGTCACAGAACTCAAGCTTCTGTGGTCGAAGCGCGTCAAAATAGTTGAAGTCATCCATAGCGGCCTAACGCCTGAATTAAGCCGAGCCGCGAAGCGGCTTCGGCTTGAATGAATTGTTAGGCCGCGTACCTAGCGACCCGCGGACCATTTGAACACAGGCTTGTCAGTGAGACCTAAGGCCTCCATGCGGCCGTTGCGAAGTTTTACCCGGTGCAGTGGCGAATAGATGGTGCCGCTCTTGTAGGGCGGCGGGCAGCTAACCAATAGAAGTTCGTGCCCCTCTACTGCCTCAACTGCATAGAAGCAAGAAACCTCAATACCCTTCTTTGTCCGATACCGGGCGAGAAGGTAGCCGTCGTCTTGCTGTGTGATGTGAATTGCCACAGGTCGATTCTGGTCTTGGCACCACTCGGACGATTTATCGATGCAGATGAACTGTGTAACCGTCCACTTGCCGAGAAATGGCGACATGGCCTCAGAGCGGGGCGAGACGATTAGAAGCAGAACGATAAGAAGCAATTTAACTTTCATAGCGGCCTAACGCCTGAATTAAGCCGAGCCGCGAAGCGGCTTCGGCTTGAATGAATTGTTAGGCCGCTCACTCGATGCGTGACAGCTCATCTTGGATGGCCTGCTGTAACCGAAGCGCCGGGACGACAGTGCCGCGCATTGTAGGGGTAGGAAACACGGCAACTGCCACTCCGTCCTTGGCCAGGCCGGGCAACCAGCGCTCCAAGAACTCGTGTACTTCAATGGAGTCAGGTGAATTGCCGGCCCAGCTGTCGGTGGCGCACGCCGCGGCATAGTCCGGGTGAGGCCAGAAGGGAAAGGCTGAGTTGCCATCGTCATCTGCAGCAGAAACCCAGCCGTTCTTGTCTTTCAGACCCCAGACAAACTGCCAATCAGCGACCCGTCCAACAAAGTGTCGGTAGCGGTCGGGTCCGGGCAGTGCCAAGACTGCCTGGAATTGCTTTGGGTTGAGCGGATATGGACTTGCCATGAGCGGCCTAACGCCTGAATTAAGCCGAGCCGCGAAGCGGCTTCGGCTTGAATGAATTGTTAGGCCCTAGTGGCCATAACCGCAAAGACGACACTGAAGGATATGCATATCCGGATGTGCTGCTTGATGACGCGCAGAACCTCGGTATGCCCAATCGACTGTTGATCAAGGACGGTTGCGGCATGCCGCTTTACGTAAAGAAGGATAACGAGATGGATTGCATACAGGGTGGGAACTACCCAGAAGTACTTTGCAAGTTCCGGGGCGTGCCACAAGAGCAGCAATCCAGCGGCCATGATTAGGTAGCCGAACGATGATGCAAAGAATTGTCGAACTTTGCCGAGCCTATCCCATGCATCCTGAAGGGAATGGAGTCTGGCGATCTTTGCCTCATCGCCCGCGGCCCGAGCTATGAAGGTTGGTGAATCTACCCTGGTGAAGCAACCAATCAAGAAAACAACACCCATGAAGGTGCAAAGCAGTCCGAGAGCCAAGATCACGTGTCACTTTCTCCTAGGGCCTAACGCCTGAATTAAGCCGAGCCGCGAAGCGGCTTCGGCTTGAATGAATTGTTAGGGGGCGCCCAGGACATAGTGAGTGCGAGCGCTCTCGGTGCGGAACCACCGCAGATTATCCGATAACAGGAGAGCCTCGCCCTCTAAGCCTAGAACCGCCCACGAGCTTCGCGTGCCAGTGCCAACGCCGCTGGAAATAGCTCGCTGGAACCGGCCATCGCGGAAGTCCCAGCTGCCCGAAATCAAATAGGACTCTCCCTGGCAATGCGGGCAACCCCACTTTGTTGCCATGCAACTAAATGTGCCGTTGTCATTGTACGAACAGTTCTCGTCGTAACGCCCTGGCCAAGTTGTTACCGGCGCAGAGAACCAGGCTCCAATCAGAGCCGAGCGATCGAGGTGGCTGGGCGAGTGGGCACAGCTACCCAGCAGCAGAACTAGCGCCAATGCCACTGCGGACTTCATAAGCCCCCTAACGCCTGAATTAAGCCGAGCCGCGAAGCGGCTTCGGCTTGAATGAATTGTTAGGGCCCGCGCCGACGCAGAAGCCAGCTCCCGATGCGCAGCCAAATGCGGCCCCAAGACCAAAAACCCCACTATCAAACGAGCCATTCAAGAAGGCAAAACAGGCAAAGGCAACGGCTCCGATAGCAGCCGCTCCTGCGCAGATGGCGAGCCAAGTGAAATGGCCGCGAGAGCGAAGCCAGAGAATGTAAGGCAAACCAACCACCAACATAGAAGTGAGCGACACTGGAACAGCAATTACAAACGCCAGTGCTGAAAATGCGACGAAGTCTGCGAGCGAATTGGTCACCGATGCTGCCAGGAGTGCCATAGCAAGTACGCATAGCCATGGCGCAAGTACAGCCGCGATAACGCCAAGCCAAATTGGCCGCTTATGCTGCGAACGATCCATAGGGCCCTAACGCCTGAATTAAGCCGAGCCGCGAAGCGGCTTCGGCTTGAATGAATTGTTAGCTGCGTCCCTCATGGGCCCAGAACGCGAACTAGTTGATATGTCGTGCCGTCAAACTTCCAGAGTGATTCCTCGGTCCTTGCGGCAGTGGCCGTCATGAGGGCGATATGCCTAAGGCCGTGTGATTTCTGTTGGCCTAACGTAAGGTCATAAGCCAGGAAGCTCAAAACAATTGAGTAGCCATTGGTTTGACGAGTGGCGACCCATATCGGAGCAGCGCTTGCAGCCCAGGAGCAAGCATCTGCGGTGGTAAGCACCCAATCTTGTTTCTGGCCGCTGCCGGGGAGATCTACTGGCTTGCCGATGAATTTGCACGGTTTGTCGTCGCGACCGGCTATAGGTTCTTTGGATTGCGCAAGTACCGCCCGCTGCACTGCCAAAGGGACAGAGGTTAAACCCTCATCCTCGACGGAAAAGTCCGCGGCTATGGCAAGGGAGGGGAGGCCGAAGAGAAACACGCAAGCAATGAAAGTGCGCATAGCAGCTAACGCCTGAATTAAGCCGAGCCGCGAAGCGGCTTCGGCTTGAATGAATTGTTAGGGCCCACACCCG
>NZ_BAAGXN010000007.1:0-1642 GCF_054779815.1 Lysobacter tyrosinilyticus | reverse complement strand
GTCTGGTTCGCGTCGGTCCCAGCCAACGCACGGTTGTAGGTCACATCGAAACCCGTCCACACCGTGCCATCGGCGAACACCACTTCTTCCAGCCAGTTCTCCGGACCGGTGAACCAGTTCTTCACCGTCACCTTGTCCGTGCCGTTGGCCAGCGTCAGCACCAGGTCGTTGCCGACCTTCGCCGCCGTCACGTCCGCCGCCGCGATTCCCGCCCCGAACCGCAGCGAGTCCTTGTACGTCGCCGACGGGTTGACATAGCCGTTGTCGATGATCAGATCCTGGCCATCGCCCAGGTTGAACACGTACTTGTCGGCGTAATACGTACCGGTGATCGTGTCGTTGCCGGTGCCACCTTCGAACGAGTTGCCCACGCCGCCGTAGTAGTCCGCGGTCAAGGTGTCGTCGCCGGCGCCGCCGTACAGCAGGTTGATGCCGGTGCCGCCATTCAGCACATCGTTGCCGGCATCGCCGTACAGCAAGTCGTTGCCGTTATTGCCGGTCAGCGTGTCGTTGCCATCCAGGCCGTGGATAATCGCGTTGGTTCCAGCAACGGCATTGATTGTGTCATTCCCGCTGGTTCCCGCCTGAGCGAATCGATAAGTAAGCTCATCCCCCGTCCACACCGTGCCATCGGCAAACACCACCTCTTCCAGCCAGCTCTCCGGACCGGTGAACCAGTTCTTCACCGTCACCTTGTCCGTGCCGTTGGCCAGAGTCAGCACCAGGTCGTTGCCGACCTTGCTCGCCGTCACATCCGCCGCCGCGATCCCCGCCCCGAACCGCAGCGAGTCCTTGTACGTCGCCGACGGGTTGACATAGCCGTTGTCGATGATCAGATCCTGGCCATCGCCCAGGTTGAACACGTACTTGTCGGCGTAATACGTACCGGTGATCGTGTCGTTGCCGGTGCCACCTTCGAACGAGTTGCCCACGCCGCCGTAGTAGTCCGCGGTCAGGGTGTCGTCGCCGGCGCCACCGTACAGCACGTTCACGCCGGTGCCGCCGTTCAACACGTCGTTGCCGGCATCGCCGTACAGCGTGTCATTGCCATTGTTGCCGGTCAGCGTGTCGTTGCCGTTGCCGCCGTGCAGCACGCCGTCGGTACCGTATACGGTCGCCAGCGTGTCGTTCGCATTGGTCCCGGCCAGCGCACGGTTGTAGGTGACATCGAAGCCCGTCCACACCGTGCCATCGGCAAACACCACCTCTTCCAGCCAGCTCTCCGGACCGGTGAACCAGTTCTTCACCGTCACCTTGTCCGTGCCGTTGGCCAGAGTCAGCACCAGGTCGTTGCCGACCTTGCTCGCCGTCACATCCGCCGCCGCGATCCCCGCTCCGAACCGCAGCGAGTCCTTGTACGTCGCCGACGGGTTGACATAGCCGTTGTCGATGATCAGATCCTGGCCATCGCCCAGGTTGAACACGTACTTGTCGGCGTAATACGTACCGGTGATCGTGTCGTTGCCGGTGCCACCTTCGAACGAGTTGCCTACGCCGCCGTAGTAGTCCGCGGTCAGCGTGTCGTCGCCGGCGCCGCCGTACAGCACGTTCACCCCGGTACCACCGTTCAACGTGTCGTTGCCGGCATCGCCGTACAGCGTGTCGTTGCCGCTGTTGCCCGTCAGCGTGTCGTTGCCGTTGC
>NZ_BAAGXN010000006.1:0-197227 GCF_054779815.1 Lysobacter tyrosinilyticus | reverse complement strand
GTAGCTGCCGGAGACCGACTCGGTGGTGATGCCGACGTCGCCGTAGGAGAGGGTCTTGCCGGTGCCGGAGGCAACCGTGGTTTCGATCGTGTCCCACTTGTCGAGGATCTGGCCGTTCTTGGCATCGACGAAGTAATGCATCGCGGTCGGGGTCTGGTCGGCCTTGCTGCCTTCCATCACGACTTCATACGCCAGCACCGGCTTGTTGCCGCGGGCGTAGACGACCAGGCTGGCAGCCGGGACGCCGTTGAAGCCGGTGCCAAAAGCCGTACCGGCTTCGACGATGGCCTGGTCGGCGCTGAGCTGCGGGGTGACGTCCGGACGGCCGTTGGTCTTCAGGGTCAGGCTGGCCGACTTGAACTGGCCGTTCTTCGAATGCACGACCACGTCGCCGCCGATCACCGGCAGGCCACGGTAGGTGCGGTCGAAGCGGGCGTGCTCGTTGCCGTTGGCGTCCACGATGGTGCGCTTGGCGACGAATGCGTCGGCGTCGGCGCGCTGGAAAGCGGCGCCATGACCATCGATCAGGCCCTGGGCGCGCTGGGCGGCCTGGGAGTTGATGTTGGCGGCGAAGGCGGGAGCCGAGACGGCAAGCGCGGCCAGGACGGCCGTGCTGAGGAGACGTGCTTGCATTGGAAAAACTACCCCTGTGGATTGTTTGGACCGGACGAAACCGGGACTGCGCACATACACTTCCCCGCACCCTGCGCTAGCGGCTGGAGATGTGGTCTTGGTGGCCAGTCCGGCTGCGGCCCATGCAGCACGGAGGCAAGTTGTGGACCATTAGTCTCGAACTTTGCCGATGCTGTCATGTCGCAACGCAGCAATTCGTTGCAAATGTGACCAATTCCGCAGGTAAGCGGGCCTTTCCATACCAATTCATATTGCGATGCACAAAAAAACGGATGTCGTCATCGTCGGCGCGGGGGTCATCGGCCTGGCTTCCGCAGTGGCTCTGCTGGAGGCCGGGCGCGGCGTCCGGGTGATCGATGCCGGTCAAATCGGGGGCGGGGCGTCGCACGGCAATTGCGGCACGATCACGCCCAGCCACGCGCCGCCACTGGCGGCCCCGGGCATGGTCGCGGTGGCGCTGCGCTGGATGCTCACGCCCGATGCACCGCTCTACGTCAAACCGCGCATCGATCCCATGTTGTGGCGCTGGCTGCTCGGTTTCGCCGCGCGCTGCAATCCCCGCGACTGGCAGCGCAGCGCGCTGGCCAAGTCGGCGCTGCTCAACGATTCGCGCGCGCGCTTGGCGGACTGGGTTCGCCACTACGGCATGGAATGCGAATTCGCAGAGGCCGGCGTCGACTACATCTTCCGCGATCGCCGCGCTTTCGCCGAGGAACAGAAGGAGATGGAAGCGCTACGCGCCTTCGGTGTCACCGTCGAAGCCATCGACGGCGTGCGGTACGAAGCGATGGAACCCGCGCTCAAGGCTGGCGTCGCAGGAGCGATGCGTTTCGACGGCGACGCGGTGCTGCGTCCGGATCGTTACGTGGACGAACTCGCGCGTCTGGTCCGTGCGCGCGGCGGCGAGATCCTCGAGCAGTGCGCATTCGAATCCGTGGACGTCGCGCGCGACGAGGTGACGTTGCACACCACGCGGGGCCCGATGCAGGCGCACGATGTCGTGTTCGCCCTCGGCGCCTGGTCGCCGCGGCTCGCCGACGCGATCGGCTTCAGCGGATTGCGACGCGCCATGCAGCCGGGCAAGGGTTACTCGATCACCTACTCGGCACCGTCGCTGGTGCCGCGCCGGCCGATCGTGCTGCGTGAGCGCTCGGTCTGCGTCACCGCATGGGGCAGCGGCTTCCGTCTGGGCAGCACGATGGAGTTTTCCGGTTACGACGACACGCTCAACGCGCGCCGTCTCGCGGCGCTGGAGCGCGGTGCAGCCGAATACCTGCGTCGCCCGGTGGGTCCGGAAGTGCGCGAGAAGTGGTACGGCTGGCGGCCGATGTGTATCGACGATGTGCCGTTGATCGGCCGCGTGCCGCAGCGCGACGGCCTGTGGCTCGCAACCGGGCACGGCATGATGGGTGTGAGCATGAGCGCGGCGACCGGCCAGCTCGTCGCAGACCAGATGACCGATACAGCGCCTGCCCTCGATCCGATGCCGTATTCGCCGGCACGTTTTGCCTGATAGTGACGATGGAATGAACGACATCTTCGAACTCCACCGCGGTACCGCCCCGATCCTGATCAGCCTGCCGCACAACGGCAGCGTCATTCCCGCCGATCTCGCCGAACGCATGGTCGAGCGCGCGAGACTGGCGCCCGATACGGACTGGCATGTGTCGCGGCTGTACGCGTTCGCGCGTGAGCTGGGCGCTTCGATCCTCGTGCCGCGCCATTCGCGCTACGTCATCGACCTCAACCGTCCTCCGGACGACACGTCGCTGTATCCCGGCCAGAACACGACCGGCCTGTGTCCCGCCGTGCAGTTCACCGGTGCGCCGGTCTATCGGGAAGGGCAGGCGCCGTCGGCGGACGAGATCGCGGCGCGCACCGAGACCTACTGGCGTCCTTATCACGAGGCACTGCAGTCGGAATTGGAACGCCTCCATGTGGCACACGGGCAGGCGCTGCTATGGGAAGGGCATTCGATCCGCGGCAGCGAACTCGAATTCCTGTTCCCGGGCCGGTTGCCCGATTTCAATCTGGGCACGTCCAGCGGCGCGAGTTGCTCGCCGCAGCGCCAGGCGCGCGTGGAAGCCGCATTGGCAGCGCAATCGCGTTACGACTACGTGGTCAACGGCCGCTTCAAGGGCGGTTACATCACCCGTCACTACGCCGATCCGGCGCGCGGCATTGATGCGATCCAACTCGAAATCAGCCAACGTATCTACATGGACGAGGATACGTTCGCGTATGACGAAGCCAAGGCTGCGGGAGCGCAGACGGTGATCCGCTCCCTGCTGGAGGCCGCGGCATGACCTACATCGGAACCAAGGGGCAGAAAAAGCAGGGGCGGCCTTGGTTGGCGCTGTCCGTATTCGCAATTTGGGCGGTGGCCGTCTATCTGGCGTTGACGATGCTGTTCCCGGTTGAATTGCATCAGGTAGTGCAATGGCTTCAGGCGAAGTTCGCCGCGTTGCGGAGATAGCGCCTTGTAGAGCGGAGCTTGCTCCGCTGCATTGCCTTCGTAGATCCGGGTCTGCCCGGATCGCTGTTGCCCCTGCGAACTGCGCCGAGCAGGCTCAGCGCTACACAAAGGCAGCGGAGCAAGCTCCGCTCTACAAAGAGGCCTGTCGTGGCGAGTGCCGCCGATCAGACTTCCAGGGTCGCCAAGTCGCCCTTGTTCTCAAGCCACGCCTTGCGATCGCCCGAACGCTTCTTCGCTAGCAGCATGTCCATCAGCGCGTGCGTCTCGACGTTGTCGTCGACGGTGAGCTGGACCAGGCGGCGCGTGTCCGGGTGAACCGTCGACTCGCGCAGCTGTGACGGATTCATCTCGCCCAGGCCCTTGAAGCGGGTGACGTTGACCTGGCCACGGATCTTTTCGCGCTCGATCTTGTCGAGCAGCAGGCGCTTTTCTTCCTCATCCAGCGCGTAGAACACCTGCTTGCCCACGTCGACGCGGAACAGCGGCGGCATCGCGACGAAGATATTGCCGGCGCTTACCAGCGCCGGGAAGTGCTTCACGAACAACGCGGTGAGCAACGTCGCGATATGCAGGCCGTCGGAGTCCGCATCCGCGAGGATGATGACCTTGCCGTAGCGTAGGCCGGAGATATCGTCCTTGCCCGGATCGCAGCCGATCGCGACGGCGAGGTCGTGCACTTCCTGCGAAGCGAGCACGCTGCCGGAAGCGACTTCCCAGGTGTTCAGGATCTTGCCGCGCAGCGGCAGGATTGCCTGGAAGTCCTTGTCGCGTGCCTGCTTGGCGCTGCCGCCGGCCGAATCGCCTTCGACCAGGAATAGTTCGGTGCGCGACAGGTCCTGCGAGGTGCAATCGGCGAGCTTGCCTGGCAGGGCGGGGCCCTGCGTGATTTTCTTGCGGACGATCTGCTTCTCGGTCTTCAGGCGCGCGGCGGCGCGCTCAATCGCGAGCTGCGCGATCTTCTCGCCCAGGTCGGTGTGCTGGTTGAGCCACAACGAGAATGCATCGTGCGCAGCGCTTTCGACGAAGCCCGCGGCTTGACGCGAACTCAAACGTTCTTTGGTCTGACCGCTGAACTGCGGGTCGGTCATCTTCACCGACAGCACGAACGACACGCGGTCCCACACGTCTTCCGGCGCCAGCTTCACGCCGCGCGGCAGCAGGTTGCGGAAGTCGCAGAACTCGCGCAGCGCATCGGTGAAACCGGTGCGCAGGCCGTTCACGTGCGTGCCGTGCTGCGCTGTGGGAATCAGGTTGACGTAGCTTTCCTGCACCAGCTCGCCTTCGGGCAGCCAGGCGACGGCCCAGTCGACGACTTCGGTGTCCTTCTTCAGCGAACCGACGAACAGGTCCGGCGGCAGCGCTTCCAGGCCCGACAATTCGCCCCTGAGGTAGTCGCGCAGGCCGTCCTCGTACATCCACTCGTGCTTCTCGCCGGTGGCTTCGTCGAACAGCTTTACCGTCAGGCCCGGGCACAGCACGGCCTTCGCGCGCAGCAGGTGCTTGAGCGAACGCAGGTTGAACTTGGGCGTGTCGAAATACTTCGGGTCCGGCCAGAAGCGCAGGCGCGTGCCGGTGTTCTTCTTGCCGACAGTGCCGATGATCTCGAGCTTGGAGGCGCGATCGCCGTCCTTGAAGCTCATCTTGTACTCGTTGCCTTCGCGCTTGATGAAGACATCGACATACTTCGACAGCGCGTTGACCACGCTCACGCCGACGCCGTGCAGGCCGCCGGAGAAGGTGTAGTTCTTGTTGCTGAACTTGCCGCCCGCGTGCAGGCGCGTGAGGATCAGCTCGATGCCTGGGATCTTCTCTTCCGGATGGATGTCCACCGGCATGCCACGGCCATCGTCGGAGACTTCGCAGCTGCCGTCGTTGTGCAACGTGACTTCGATGCTGCGGGCATGGCCGGCGAGGGCTTCGTCGACCGAGTTGTCGATGACTTCCTGGGCGAGATGATTCGGCCGCGCGGTATCGGTGTACATGCCCGGGCGGCGTTTGACAGGATCGAGGCCCGAGAGAACTTCGATATCGGCGGCGTTATAGCGTGAGCTCATGAATGCTTGAGGTATTGCGTGACGTAGAAGCAGCGAATCAGGGCGATTCGGCTTTCAGTTCGGTGCCGGTGTAGGGATTGAAACGGTAACTGCCCGGAAAGACTTCGCCGGTGGACGGATCACGGCGCGGCACCAGCAGGCTGCCCAGGGGCAGGCGGTACGAATACGACTCGTCGCCCAAGTTGACCCTGAACGTGCCGTTGCTGAGCGGATCGGCCAGTCGCTTGCCGTCGGAGCCCTTGCCGGGGAAAACATAGAACTGCATGTTGTCGCCCATTTCGCCGAGCAGATTCTTGAACATCGGTCGCATGACCTGGATCAGCATGGTCAGGCGGCGATCGACCTTGGCGGCGGCGATCGGCTCATGCGACTTGCCGCTCGCATCGAGGATGCGCAATTTGGCGCGCAGATCGGACTCCGATTCGAAATCGCTGACACCGAACGAGCCGATCTTGCCCTTCACCGCAGCGACGATGGTGTAACTGCGAAACAGGTCGCCAAATTCGCGTCGCGTCTTCTCGCCCGTTTCCTTTTCGTCCGCCATCACCACGTCCCAGAACTCGGCGGGAATCCACCACACCAGGTCCAGGCTCTCCGAGTTCTGGCTCGAACGCTGCAGGTCCTGGGTCAGCTCGTTCACCTTGACGCTTTCCGGCGGAAGCGCCGTGGCGTTGTCGGCCGCCAGGGCGGCATGCTGGAAAGTCAATAGCAGGAGCAAAGCCAGGCAAATGCGGCGCATGCGACGAGGACCCCCTTCAAGGAGTCGCGAGCATGGCGACCCGGTCCGGAACGGTCAAGCATGAACGGATGCCATTCCCTGAGTGATTTTCCCTGGGTGCAAATTCAGGGGCGAGTCGGCGGCGCCTGCCTACGGTCGCCACGTCGCCAATGCAGCGACGTCCGCGCCGATGGCGCGGCATTCCCCAAGACTGCAGGAGAAGGAAATGCGCAAGATTCTTTTGATGGCGATGATCAGCGGCGCGCTGGTAGCGCCGATCGCGAATGCCCAGGTGAGCGTGGGTTTGGGTGGCGGCGGTGGCATCAATGTAGGTGGCGGTCCCGTCAACGTCGGTGCCATGGGTCGCGGTGACATCGGCGCGACTGCCCGTGATTCGCGTATCGAAAAGCGTGCGAACGCGGATGCACAGGTTCAGGGAACCGCGGTCAGCGATACCGCGCGGACAGTGAACGGTGCAGCGGTCGCGGGTGCAGGAATGGCGGCCGACACGGCTACCCGCGCACGCGATACCGCACGTGCCGGCGCGCAGGCCGCGACTAATGCGAGCGCTCAGGCGGTCGGCGCCGTGAACAGCAACGCCACGGCGGCCGCCAATTCCGCCCTGGGTGCGGCGGGCGGCGCGTCCGGTGCGGCCTCGGCCGATCTGGGTGCGCAGGGCCAGGTCACCGGCGGACTGGAAGGTAATGCGCAGGCCGCTGCGAGTGCGGCGGGACAGACTGGCGCGAATGCGGGCAGCAAGCCGGACGAGGCGGCCGGCCAGGGCGACGCGCAGCCTGCGAAGGCGAAGCCGGCCAAGGAGCCCAAGGAAAAGGGACGGCGCGGCGATCAGCGTCGCTGAGGCACATTGAAGTGCACGCAGCGCCCGGGAAACCGGGCGTTTGCGTTACCGGGCCTGTTCAGTTCCGGGCATGGGCGGTTGTCGTAACGTGACGCCCGCTGCTGAGCTCCTGGCAGCGCATTAGGAGATGCAAATGACGATCCGCAAGCTGCTGCTTCCGACTCTGATTGCCGCTGTTCTGGCCGCGCCGACGGCGTTCGCGCAGAGCGCTGATGCGCAGGACAAGAACGCGCAGGACAAGAGCGCCCAGGCCCAGCAGGGCAAGGCTGCCAAGGCTGATGCCGCCAAGGCCGACGCGCAGAAGGACCGCAAGCAGGACACCAAGGGCAAGGCCAAGAAGGACGTCAAGTCGTCCGGCGCCGACGAGGAACAGCCAGACGAACCCGAGGAAGACGGTCACTGATTTCGCCCCGCTTCCATCGAACGCCCCGCTTCGCCGGGGCGTTCTGCTTTCTGGGCGCCAGAGATGGAGGCACTCGCGCCTGGAACCGGTCTTGCCGCCCCCGTCAAGCTCGCCCGGCCGGCAACCAATCTGTAAACTATCGCTTTCCGGGAGCCCGCTTCCCCCATGACCCCCCAAAATTCCATAACGCCGCTCGTCTTTGTCACTGGCGGCGTGGTGTCTTCGCTTGGCAAGGGCATCGCGGCCGCCTCTTTGGCCGCCATCCTCGAAGCACGCGGTTTGCGCGTGACGATGATGAAGCTCGACCCCTACATCAACGTCGATCCGGGCACGATGAGCCCGTTCCAGCACGGCGAGGTCTACGTCACCGATGACGGGGCCGAGACCGACCTGGACCTCGGGCACTACGAGCGCTACCTGCGCGTGCGCCTGTCCGGCAAGAACTCGATCACTACCGGCAAGATCTACGAGTCCGTGATCCGCAAGGAGCGCCGCGGCGACTACCTCGGCGGCACCGTGCAGGTCATTCCGCACATCACCGACGAGATCAAGCGCCGCATCGACGAAGCCACGGCCGGTTTCGACGTCGCCCTGGTCGAGATCGGCGGCACCGTCGGCGACATCGAATCGCTGCCGTTCCTCGAGGCGATCCGCCAGATCCGCACCGAACGCGGTCCGGACAAGGCCTTGTTCATGCACCTCACCCTGGTGCCGTTCATCGCGGCCGCGGGCGAGCTGAAGACCAAGCCGACCCAGCACTCGGTCAAGGAACTGCGCTCGATCGGTATCCAGCCCGACGTGCTGCTATGCCGCTCCGAGCAGCCGCTGCCGGACGGCGAGCGCCGCAAGATCGCGCTGTTCACCAACGTGTCCGAAAAGGCCGTCATCTCCGCGGTCGACCTGGACAACATCTACAAGATTCCGGAATGGCTGCACCAGCAGCAGCTGGACCAGATCGTGGTCGAACGCCTGCGCCTGGAAAACAAGGTCAAGCCCGAAGCCGACCTGTCCGAGTGGAACGCGGTGGTGGACGCCACCGATCACCCGGTCGACGAAGTCACGATCGCCGTGGTCGGCAAGTACATCGACCACCAGGACGCCTACAAGTCGCTGGCCGAAGCGCTCAAGCACGGCGGCCTGCGTCAGCGCACCAAGGTGCGCCTGAAGTGGCTGGAATCCACCGAAGTCGAACAGGACGGCGGCAAGGTGCTCGAAGGCGTCGACGGCATCCTTGTGCCGGGCGGCTTCGGCGACCGCGGCTTCGAAGGCAAGGTGCTCACCGCCCAGTACGCGCGTGAGCAGGCCATCCCGTACTTCGGCATCTGCTACGGCATGCAGGCGGCGGTGGTCGATTACGCCCGCCACGTGCTCGGTTACGCCGATGCCAACAGCACCGAGAACAACAAGCAGTCCCAGCATCCGGTCATTGGCCTGATCACCGAATGGCGCACCGCCAGCGGTGAGGTCGAGCGTCGTAGCGAGGAATCCGACCTCGGCGGCACCATGCGCCTGGGCCTGCAGGATCAGCGCCTCAAGCCCGGCACGCTCGCCCGCGAGCTGTACGGCAAGGACGTGATCGGCGAGCGCCACCGTCACCGCTACGAATTCAACAACCGCTACCTCAACGAACTCGAGAACGCCGGCCTGGTGATCAGCGCCAAGTCGATGGACGAGACGCTGGTGGAAATGGTCGAGCTGCCGCGCGCCAAGCACCCATGGTTCCTGGCCTGCCAGGCGCATCCGGAATTCCTGTCCACGCCGCGCGATGGCCATCCGCTGTTCATCGGTTTCATCCGCGCCGCGCGTGAACACAAGGCCGGCGGCCGTCTGCTGAAGGAAGTGACTGCATGAAGCTTTGCGGATTCGAGATCGGCCTCGACAAGCCGTTCTTCCTGATTGCCGGTCCCTGCGTCATCGAGTCGATGCAGCTGCAGCTCGACACCGCCGGCACGCTCAAGGAAATCACGTCCGAACTCGGCATTCCCTTCATCTTCAAGTCCAGCTTCGACAAGGCCAACCGCACTTCGGTGTCGGGCTTCCGCGGCCCGGGCATGGAAGAAGGCCTGAAAGTGCTGTCCGAGGTGAAGCGCCAGCTCGACCTGCCGGTGCTCACCGACGTGCACGAATACACGCCGATGAACGAAGTCGCGAGCGTGGTCGACGTGCTGCAGACGCCGGCGTTCCTGTGCCGCCAGACCGACTTCATCCAGAACGTGGCCCGCGCCGGCAAGCCGGTGAACATCAAGAAGGGCCAGTTCCTGTCGCCGTGGGAAATGAAACACGTCGCCGAGAAGGCGCTAGCGACCGGCAACAAGGACATCATGGTCTGCGAACGCGGCGCGAGCTTCGGTTACAACAACCTGGTGAGCGACATGCGCTCGCTCAGCGTGATGCGCGACACCGGTTGCCCGGTCGTGTTCGACGCCACGCATTCGGTGCAGTTGCCCGGCGGCGCCGGCGGCAAGAGCGGCGGCCAGCGCGAATTCGTGCCGGTGCTGTCGCGCGCCGCGATGGCGGTCGGCATCAGCGGCATCTTCATGGAGACGCATCCCAAGCCGGAAGAAGCGCTCAGCGACGGCCCCAATGCCTGGCCGCTGCCGAAGATGCGCGCCCTGCTGGAGACGCTGCTCGAGATCGACCGCATCACGAAGAAGAACGGCTTCCTCGAAGCCGGCGTCTGACTTCGTCCAAGAATTTTCCTTTCAATCAAAAGCCCCTGACGATGACCACGATCGCCAAAGTCCACGCCCGCGAAATTCTCGACAGTCGCGGCAATCCCACCCTGGAAGCCGAAGTCACCCTGGCCGACGGCAGCTTCGGCCGCGCCGCGGTGCCCTCGGGCGCTTCGACCGGCACCAAGGAAGCCGTCGAACTGCGTGACGGTGACAAGACCCGTTACCTGGGCAAGGGCGTGCGCAAGGCGGTCGAGAACGTCAACACCACGATCGCCTCCGCGATCACGGGCCTCGACGCCGCCGACCAGACTGCAATCGACCGTCGCCTGATCGACCTCGACGGCACCGAGAACAAGGGCCGCCTGGGCGCGAACGCGCTGCTCGGCGTTTCGATGGCGAATGCGCATGCCGTCGCCGCGTCGAAGAAGATGCCGCTGTGGCAGTACCTCGCCAACGGTCGCCAGGCCGTGCTGCCGGTGCCGATGATGAACATCATCAACGGCGGCGCGCACGCCGATAACAACGTCGACATGCAGGAATTCATGATCCTGCCGGTGGGCGTGGGCAGCTTCAGTGAAGCGCTGCGCGCCGGCACCGAGGTGTTCCACGCACTGAAGTCGGTGCTCAAGGGTCGCGGCCTGAGCACGTCGGTGGGCGATGAAGGTGGCTTCGCGCCCGACCTGCGTTCGAACGAGGAAGCGCTGGAAACCATCCTCGAGGCGATCGGCAAGGCCGGTTACAAGGCCGGTGAAGACATCCTGCTCGGCCTCGACGTCGCCTCGAGCGAGTTCTTCGAAAACGGCAAGTACAACCTCACTGGCGAAGGCAAGCGCCTGACCAGCGAGCAGTTCGTCGATTTCATGGCCGACTGGTGCACCAAGTACCCGATCATCACGATCGAAGACGGCATGTCCGAGCACGACTGGGCCGGCTGGAAGCTGCTGACCGACCGCATCGGCAACAAGGTGCAGCTGGTCGGCGACGACCTGTTCGTCACCAACCCGAAGATCTTCAAGGAAGGCATCGACCAGGGCGTCGCCAACGCGATCCTGATCAAGGTCAACCAGATCGGCACGCTGACCGAGACGCTGGAAGCCATCGCCATGGCCGATGCGAACCGCTACGCCGCGATCGTCTCGCACCGTTCCGGCGAAACCGAAGACACCACCATCGCCGACATCTCCGTCGCCACCACGGCGACGCAGATCAAGACCGGTTCGCTGTGCCGCAGCGACCGCGTGGCCAAGTACAACCAGCTGCTGCGCATCGAGGAAGCCCTCGGCGCCGCCGCGAAGTACGCCGGCCGCGACGCGTTCGTGTCGCTGAAGCGCTGAGGCAACGCGCTTGGCGATGCGCTGGCTGCGGATCCTCCTGGTAGCGCTGATCGCGCTGCTCGGATTCCTGCAGTACCGCCTCTGGTGGGGTGAGGGTGGCCGCCATTCGGTGGCCATTCTGCAAAACCAGGTCCAGCAGCAGGCGCACGAAAACAATGGTCTCAAGCAGCGCAACGCGGCGCTGGCTGCCGAAGTCGAGGACCTCAAGTCCGGCGAAGCTGCGGTCGAGGAACGCGCGCGCAGCGAACTGGGCATGATCAAGCCTGGCGAGACGTTCTATCGCGTCGTTGAACCGCAGGGTTCGGCGACGCCGACTGATCCGGGCACCGCGCCCGCGGAACCGGCGCAATGAGTCCGCAAGCGCCGGTCTGGGCGGTGATCCCGGCAGCGGGGCGTGGTACGCGCTTCGGTGGCGAGATTCCCAAGCAATACCTCGAAGTGGTGGACAAGCCGCTGATCGCCCATGCGCTCGATGCGCTGTTGAGTCATCCGCGTGTGGCCGGTGCCGTGGTCGCCCTGGCCCCCGACGATGCCCGCTGGCCAGGCTGGGATTGCCTGCACGGTAAGCCGGTGCTGCGTTGCACGGGCGGTGGCGAACGCGCGGATTCGGTGCTCGCGGCACTGCGCGCCCTGCCATCGGAAGTGAGTGGCGATGCGCTGGTGCTGGTGCACGATGCGGCGCGACCCAATCTAAGCAGTGAGGACGTCGGTCGCCTGATTGCCGCCGCCGAGGCGGATGCCGAAGGCGCGATTCTTGCCGCGCCGGTGCGCGACACCCTCAAGCGTTCGGACGAACAGACGCGCATCGCCGGTACCGAGCCGCGCGACGGCCTTTGGCGCGCGTTGACGCCGCAGGCATTTCGGCGCAACGCATTGACCGCGGCCCTGGAAAGCGCGCGCGCGGCAGGCGTCGTCGTGACCGATGAGGCGATGGCGATGGAGCGCATGGGCGCGAAGCCGCGCCTGGTCGAAGGTCGCGAAGACAACATCAAGGTCACCACGCCGTCGGATCTGGCGCTGGCGGCTTATCTTTTGGCGCAGCCGCGCGCGTGACGCGCCGCGCTTCGATTGCCGGCATCCGAGGGTAAGCATGAGCAACATCCGCATCGGCCAGGGTTTCGACGTGCATGCCTTCGGTGAAGGCGACCACGTAGTGCTCGGTGGCGTGCGCATCCCGCACGAGCGCGGCGTTGTCGCGCACTCGGATGGCGATGTGGTGATCCACGCGCTCTGCGACGCAATGCTCGGCGCGCTCGCATTGGGCGATATCGGCCAGCATTTCCCGCCCAGCGATCCGCAATGGAAAGGTGCGGACAGCCGCGCCTTTCTACGTCATTGCAACCGCCTGATCGGCGAGCGCGGTTGGCAGGTCGGCAACGTCGATGCCACCGTGGTCTGCGAGCGGCCCAAGGTCGGACCGCATGCGGCCGCGATGCGCGAGCTGCTAGCGGCGGATCTGGGCATCGCCGTGGATGCGGTGAGCATCAAGGCCACTACCAGCGAGAAGCTCGGCTTCACCGGCCGCGGCGAAGGTATTGCCGCACAGGCGGTAGTGCTGCTTGTGCGGTGATTTGTAGAGCGGAGCTTGCTCCGCTGCGTTTGAACCCGAATACAAGAAGAGAGCAGCGGAGCAAGCTCCGCTCTACAAAGCACGATGACGAGCGTTGATCCAATCCTTCCTCGCGCACACGGCCCCGCCGTGCTGTCCGCGCACTTCCGCTCGCGGCCTGAGGACTTCTTCGTCGAGGAGCTGCCCGGCTTCGCGCCCAGCGGCAGCGGCGAACACCTGCTGCTCACGGTCGAGAAGCGCGGCATGAATACTGCCTTCGCCGCCAAGCGCATCGCGCAGTGGGCGAAGGTGCCGGAAATGGGCGTCAGCTACGCCGGCCTGAAGGATCGTCATGCCGTGACCCGGCAGCGCTTCAGCGTGCATCTGCCGAAGAAAGTCGCTCCCGACATCGCCGCGCTCGAATCCGACGAGCTGCGTGTCATCGAGCATGCCTGGCATTCGCGCAAGCTCCCACGTGGGGCACTCGCCGGAAATCGCTTCGTCCTGACGCTGCGCAACGTGCAGGGTGACCACGACGCGATCGAGCAGCGACTGCGCCTGATTTCGGAGCACGGCGTTCCCAACTACTTCGGCGAACAGCGCTTCGGACGCGAAGGCGACAACGTCGCGCAGGCGCTGGCGATGTTCGGCGGTCGCCGTGTTCGTCGCGAACAGCGCACGATGCTGCTGTCGGCCGCGCGTTCGGAATTGTTCAATCGGGTGCTGGCCGCGCGCGTCGAGGCAGGCAATTGGAATACGGCGCTGGAAGGCGAGGTATGGGCGCTGGACGGCAACCGTAGCGTCTTCGGCCCCGAGCCGTTTACCGACGACCTGGCCGCGCGCCTGGCCGCTTTCGATATCCATCCGAGCGGGCCCTTGTGGGGCCGCGGTGAGTTGCGCACGCAGGCGGAAGCCGCGGATCTGGAGCGCCAGATCCTGGCCGACGACGAGGCGCTGGCCCTGCGTAGTGGACTGGAGATGACAGGGCTGTCGCAGGAGCGTCGCGGCCTCCGGTTACGTCCGGCCGACCTGCAGTGGCGCTGGTCGGAATCCGATGTCCTGGAGCTAACGTTCGCCCTGCCGCCGGGCGCCTACGCCACGGTTGTATTGGCAGAACTTGGCGACGTGGGCTCGGCAAATCCGGCCTGACGACCGCCTGTCGGAAAGACATCGACAACGCTGGTTGCAGCAGACGCCCGGCGTATAAGCGGAATTGCAACCGGCCGAGGGACCGGGGCCGCTCTTGCGGTAGGCGTAGGGGCGCATCGTCTGGAGATGCTGTCATGAAAGTACGCATGGCTGTGTTGTCCGCTTCGGTACTCATGCTCGTGGCTTGCGCCACTACGGGAGAGCAGGGCAGTTACTCGGGCGAACCGAAGAAGGCCTACGTGCAAACCAAGATCGATACCGACGACGCCTACGTCTCGCGTGTCGAACAGATTGCGCGCAATCGCGGCATACAGGTCACCTGGGTGCACCCGCCGAGGACGACGACTGTCGTCAAGGGCAAAGACGATTGAGGTTCCGCCGCTCTGCCCACGTGCCCTGATCTAGGGGCGCAGTCGGCGTGGAGCGAGCAATACCAGGACCGCTCCCGTGCCGCCTTGGGCCGGCGGCGCGGAGTGGAACCCGAGGACGTCTGCGCGTTGTCGCAGCATGCGGTCCACCAGGTTTTTCAGCACCGGCGCATCGCGACCGGTGAACGGCACGGAGCTCCCGTGCAATCCCTTTCCATGAATGATGCGGACGCAGGCTGCGTCGTGCTCGCGTGCATGACCGAGAAACGCACGCAGCAAAGCCTCGGCTTCACGCGCATCGGCACCATGCAGGTCCAGTTCGTCCTGCACGGCAATCTCGCCACGGCGGAGCTTTTGCAATGCGCGTGGCGGCAGCGAATCGTGCCGATAGGACAGTACGTCGCCGGCTTCGGCGAGCGAGGCATCGAGGGCGTGGCGGAATTCTTCGCGCGCGGCGGCTTCGTCGCGCTCGGCCATGCGCGCACGTGGCTTGGGCTTGGGCGCCGTGGGCGGTGGGGCCGCATCGCGTATGCGTCGCACCGGCCCAACGGCGGAGCGGAACAGGTCGGCGTCGTCGTCTTGATCTGACGTCATCCGGGCAGCGTAACGCGATCGGCGTTTCTGCGTGAGTAGGGCGCCATGCCTGATCGGTCCCGTATCGACGGATCCATGGGCCGGGCCGGTTCGTCGCCGGGCATCGGCTATCATGGCGGCTCCGCACCAATCCCCCGATCCGCCGATTCAATGCGTGTCCTGGTCAGCAACGATGACGGCGTAGACGCGCCTGGTATCCAGATTCTCGCCGCGGGTTTGCGAGCCGCCGGGCATGACGTATTGATCGTCGCCCCGGACCGCGATCGTTCCGGAGCGAGCAATTCGCTGACCCTCGACATGCCGGTCCGCGTCGTCCAGCACGACGCCTCGACCTGGCGCGTCTTCGGCACGCCTACCGACTGCGTGCATGTCGCCATCACCGGCATGCTCGAGGTCGAACCGGACATCGTGGTCTCCGGCATCAACAACACCGCTAACCTCGGCGACGACGTGATCTATTCCGGCACCGTCGCCGCGGCGATGGAGGGCCGTTTCCTCGGCCTGCCCGCCGTGGCCGTGTCGCTGGTCACCGCTGACCACAAGGGCGAGCACTACGAGACCGCCGCGCGTGCCGCGGTCGAGATCATCGCGCGCCTGGTCGCCGAGCCGCTGCCGGCCGATACCATTCTCAACGTCAATGTTCCCGACATGCCGTGGGAACAGCTGGCCGGTTTCGAAGCCACGCGCCTGGGCAATCGTCATCGTGCCGCACCCTGCATCCCGCAGCGCGATCCACGCGGACGGCAATGGTGGTGGATCGGTCCGGCCGGTCCAGAAGCCGATTCCGGTCCCGGCACCGACTTCAACGCCGTACGCAGCGGGCACATTTCGGTCACCCCGATCCAGGTCGACCTGACCCGCTACACCGCGCTGGAGCAAGTCGCCAGCTGGGTCGGCGGTCTCGCCGCATCGACGGGGAAGGCCGCAGAATGATGCGCATGCGACTGCAACCGGAAGCCATCGGTACGGGCATGACTTCGCAGCGGGTGCGCGACCGCCTGGTCGAGCGCCTGCGCGACAACGGCATTCGCGATGAGCGCGTGCTCAATGCCATTCGCACAGTGCCCCGTCATCTCTTCGTCGATGAGGCCTTGGCCACGCGTGCCTACGAAGACACTGCATTGCCGATCGGACAGGGCCAGACCATCTCGCAACCGTGGGTGGTTGCGCGGATGACCGAGGCGGTGCTCGAAGCCGCGCCGGCCAAGGTGCTGGAGATCGGCACGGGCTCCGGCTACCAGGCGGCCGTACTCGCCGCGCTGGGGCTGGAAGTGCATACCGTCGAGCGCATCGGCGAACTGCTGCGCACCGCGCGCAAGCGATTCCGCGCGCTGGGCATGAATATCCGCAGCAAGCACGATGACGGTCGTATCGGCTGGCCGGAAAACGGTCCCTTCGACGCGATCATCGTCACCGCTGCCGCACCGGCGCTGGTCGATGCATTGACCGCACAGCTGGCACCCGGCGGCAATCTCATCGCGCCCGTGGGCGGCGCGACTTCGCAATCGCTGATGAAACTGCACAAAGACGCCGACGGCCAGATCACCCAGGAGGTGCTGGCGCCCGTGGTGTTCGTGCCTCTGCTATCCGGGATGGTCGATTGAAGCTCTTTGGTCCGCTCTACGAACGCACCCTGGGTTGGGCGCGGCATCCTCGCGCACCCCTGTTTCTGACGGCGCTCAGCTTTGCCGAGGCGGTGTTCTTTCCGATCGTGCCGGAAGTGATGCTGGCGCCGATGTGCCTGTCGCAGCCGCGGCGTGGGTTCTGGTTCGCCACGCTGAGCCTGGTCGGATCCCTGGTCGGTGCGGTGCTCGGCTACATGCTCGGCCACTATGCGTATGAACTGATCAAGCCGGTATTCGAAGCGCTGGGTTGGATCGGCAAGATCGAAGCGCAGGTGTCGCACCTGCGCGAGATCGCCGCGCAATCGCCGTGGAAGGTGTTCTGGCTGCTGGTGATCGCCGGCTTCACGCCGATCCCGTTGAAGTTCTTCACCTGGGCTTCCGGCATCGTCGGCGTGCCATTGCTTCCGTTCCTGGCCAGCATGTTCATCGGCCGGGGCAAGCGCGTGTATCTGGTCGCACTGGCGATCCGCCTCGGCGGCGCACGCGCGGAAGCGGCGCTGCGACGCTACATCGAACCGATCGGCTGGACAGCGATGGTGTTGCTGGCAGCGGTGTTCGGCTGGCTGATCTGGCACGCACAACAGGGCGCATGACGAACACGATGCGGATTGCCATTCTCGCCATTGCCACTGTCGCAGTGGCGGCCTGCACGACGACCACGGTAGTGCGCACCACCGGTGGCTCTTCTGCCGCCGCGCCGCGCGTATCGACACCCAAGTACGGCGCCACCGCGCCGGTGCAGCGTGGCGACACGCTCTACGGCATCGCGTTCCGCAACGGCATCGACGTGCGCGACTTGGCGGCCTGGAACGACATCAGCGCGCCATACACGATCTATCCGGGGCAGAAACTGCGCCTGTATCCGCGTTCCGCGGGCACGGTGAAGGCAACGCCGCGACCGGCTCCCGTGATCGCGTCGCCGAAGCCGGCTTCGGGCACGTCACCTCCGGCTACAGCAACAGCCACCACGACCGCTACTCCGCGTCCGACTACCAAACCGGGTACGGCTTCGTCCACGCCGCCTGCACCCGTAACCACCCCGCCGCCGGCACCGGTCAGCGACATCCGCTGGAAGTGGCCGGCCGACGGCGAGCTGCTGAACCGTTTCATTGCCGGAGAGCCGACCAAGCAGGGCATCGACATCACTGGCGATGGCGGTACGCCGGTCAACGCCGCCGCAGACGGTGTCGTCGTGTATTCGGGCTCCGGCCTGGTCGGCTATGGCGAACTGGTCATCATCAAGCACAACGACGCCTGGCTCTCGGCCTATGGCCACAACCGCGCGCGCATGGTCAACGAAGGCGCCATCGTGAAGGCCGGCCAGCAGATCGCGGTAATGGGCCGCACCGGCGCACCGCGCGACATGCTGCACTTCGAGATCCGCTACAACGGTAAGCCGGTGGATCCGCTGGTTTACCTGCCCAAGCGCTGATCGATCCGTTTCGACCAGAGCGACTCAAGATCGCCAGGCCAGCGCAGGTTTCGAGCTAGCGACGAGCCGGCGTGCACAGCGAAGTCGCGCGGTGATAGTCGTAGCCCCAGGTACGGAATCCGGACGTATCCACGTGGATTTCCGTTGGCGAGTAGAAGCCGAGTCCGAACTTGCGTGCGGCGCCATGGGTGCGCCAGTAGGCGCATAACCCGATCACATCGAGGGTGCCGCGGATGTCGAAATCCAACGCGTTGTTGGTGAGATGACGACTGGCGCTGCTGCCGCCTTCGCAACGGTTGAAGGACGGGCTGCGCCAGGCCGAGGCCACGACGACATCTTTGAGGATGCCCGTGGCCCGTAGATCTGCAACGAGTTGCAGAGTCGGCTTCATGCTCGCCCAATCTTCCTGAGGAGGCAGCGCGAATTCGCTGCCGCACAATCGCCAACGACGCCCGCTGCGCAACAACTCGCGCAAGGGAACAACACTGCCAAGTCCCTGGGTGCGCAGATACGAATCGTAGGCGTCCGCCTGCGCGCGATGCCCGGCTTCCAGCCAGCGTTGATACGACGATTGGGCGGCTGGCGATTGGGTCGATGTCGACGATGGGCTGCAGGCCGCGATGCCGAGGCAGAGCAAGGCAGCGCCGTGTTTGCGCACGATCGAAGCGTCGGTCAGACAGGCTGCAGGATGAAGCCCGCCGCCACACGCCGCCCTTCACCGGCGAGCACGTTGAAAGTGCGTGCGGCCGCGGCGTTGTTCATGACTTCCAGGCCGATCCCGCGACTCATGCAGGCGGCCATGACAGCCGCTGCGGGAAACACCTGTACGGCGCCGGTGCCGAGCAGGACCACTTCGGGGTTCAGCCCCAGCAGCGGTTCGAGATCGGCGACGGTCAATGCGCGCGGATCGATGGCCGACCAGTCTTCGATCAGTCGGTCGGGGGAAATGATGAAGCTGGATGCGAGCCGGCGGTCATTGACCACGGCCATCGCGCCATCGGCACCGCGCAGAACGAACTCCTGGTCGGGATGCTCGAGGTTCAGCTGCATGGGTGATGGGCTCAGGCCCGCGGCAGCACGATCTGCCGCTTGTCCTTGCTTGCGCGATACAGCACCGCGGTATGGCCGATGCGCTGCACCAGCGCCGCGCCGACGCGTTCGGCGATATCGCCGATCATGGTGTCGCGGGCCTCGCGGTCTTCCGCGGCGACCTTCACCTTGATCAGCTCGTGGTGTTCCAGCGCCAGGTCGATTTCGGCCAGCAGCGCGTCGGTCACGCCCTTGCCGCCGACCTGCAGCATTGCCCGCAGGTCATGCGCCTGCCCTCGGAGAAAACGGGTCTGGGCGCTGGTCAGGACGGTACTCATGCGGATCACGGGCAGGGCGGAACGGGTGCGCAGGGTATCATGGCGGCCCATAGACCCCGGGCCGGACGTACCGATGGCCACCCGCAGCAAAAGCAGCCATCGCTGGCTCCAGGAACACTTTTCCGATCCCTACGTGAAGAAGGCGCAGGCCGAGGGCCTGCGTTCACGTGCCGCGTACAAGCTCGAAGAGCTGGTCGAGCGCGACCGCCTGCTCAAGCCGGGCATGGTCGTGGTCGACCTGGGCGCCGCGCCTGGCGGCTGGTCGCAATGGCTGCGCCAGGAGCTGGGTCGGCTGAGTCCCAGCAAGCCGGGCCGCGTGATCGCACTGGACATCCTCGAGATGCCGGCGCTGGCCGGGGTCGAGTTCATCCACGGCGATTTCCGCGAGGACACCGTACTGGCCCGACTGGAAGCCACCTTGGATGGCCAACTTGTGGACCTTGTCCTCTCCGACATGGCCCCCAATATGAGTGGTGTGGACGCGGTGGACCTGCCGCGGGCGATGCATCTGGCGGAACTGGCGATGGATTTTGCCGACCACCATCTGCGCGTCGGGGGGACGTTCCTGATCAAGCTGTTCCAGGGCGTGGGCTTCGACGATTACGTGCGTGAATTGCGCCGTCGCTACGCCAAGGTCGTGATCCGCAAGCCTGCGGCTTCGCGCAAGCGATCGCCGGAGGTCTATGCGCTGGCGCAGGGAAAGCTGGCGCAGATGAAATGATTCCTGACCGTGAAGGCGGCAGATTCGCGAAATGACGGCCAAAGCCGGAAATTCAGCGTTTTTTCTGCGACCCTAGCGGTTCGATTTTTTGGGCCGGGTCCTGCCGACCGGTGATAGAAACCAGCACGGAACGCTGAACGGGCGAACCAATGAACGATCTCGCAAAGAACCTCCTGCTCTGGGTCATCGTCGCCGTCGTACTGATGGTGGTGTTCCAGGCCTTTGGCCCGCGCACCGGCCTGGGCGCCGCGTCCAGCGAGGTCACCTATTCCCAGTTCATCAAGGACGTGCAGGGCGACCGGGTGAAGTCGGTCGAATACACCGACGACACCAACCTCGCGGTCAATGCCCTGGCCTTCGAGCGCAAAGACGGCACGAAGAGCACCGCTTTTGGCCCGTCCGACGATGGCTTGGTCAATGACCTGCTCCGCCACAACGTCGAGATCACCCGCAAGGCACCCAGCACCGGCCCGTCGTTCTGGTCGATCGTGTTCAACCTGCTGCCGATCCTGCTGATCGTCGGCTTCTGGCTGTTCGTCATGCGCCAGATGCAGCAGGGCGGCAGCAAGGGCGCGATGAGCTTCGGCAAGTCGCGCGCGAAGATGCAGGGCGAGGATCAGGTCAAGGTCACCTTCGCCGACGTCGCCGGTTGTGACGAAGCCAAAGAAGAAGTGCACGAGCTGGTCGAGTTCCTGCGCGATCCGGGCAAGTTCCAGAAGCTCGGCGGCAAGATCCCGCGCGGTGTGCTGATGGTCGGTCCTCCCGGCACCGGCAAGACCCTGCTCGCACGCGCGATCGCCGGTGAAGCCAAAGTGCCGTTCTTCAGCATCTCCGGTTCCGACTTCGTCGAAATGTTCGTCGGCGTCGGCGCCAGCCGCGTGCGCGACATGTTCGAGCAGGCCAAGAAGCACGCGCCTTGCATCATCTTCATCGACGAAATCGACGCGGTCGGCCGTCATCGCGGCGCCGGTCTCGGTGGTGGTCATGACGAGCGCGAGCAGACGCTGAATCAGCTGCTGGTCGAGATGGACGGTTTCGAAGGTGGCGAAGGCGTGATTGTCATCGCCGCGACCAACCGTCCGGACGTGCTCGACCCGGCGCTGCTGCGTCCGGGCCGCTTCGACCGCCAGGTCGTGGTTGGCCTGCCCGATGTGAAGGGCCGCGAACAGATCCTGCGCGTGCACATGCGCAAGCTGCCGTTGGCCGACGATGTCGAGCCGATGACCATCGCGCGCGGCACGCCGGGCTTCTCCGGTGCCGACCTTGCGAATCTGTGCAACGAGGCCGCGCTGTTCGCCGCACGCGAAAACGCGAAGGAAGTCCGCATGGACCACTTCGACAAGGCGCGCGACAAGATCATGATGGGCACCGAGCGCCGCTCGATGGCGATGAGCGAGGAAGAGAAGCGCAATACCGCCTATCACGAGGCCGGCCATGCCATCGTCGGTCGCCTGGTTCCGGACCACGACCCTGTCTACAAGGTCACGATCATTCCGCGCGGACGGGCGCTGGGCGTCACGATGTACCTCCCCGAAGGCGATCGTTACAGCTACAACAAGGAAAACCTTGAGAGCCGCCTGTGTTCGCTCTACGGCGGTCGCATCGCCGAGGAGCTGATCTTCGGTGCCGACAAGGTCACCACGGGCGCTTCCAACGACATCGAACGCGCGACCAAGATGGCGCGCAACATGGTCACGAAGTGGGGTTTGTCCGAGCTCGGCCCGATCACTTTCGGCGAGGAGGACGAAGAAGTCTTCCTTGGTCGCTCGGTGACCCAGCACAAGAACGTGTCCGACGAGACGGCGCGCAAGATCGACGAAGTGGTGCGCGACATCCTCGATCGGGCCTACGCGCGCAGCACCCAGATCCTCAAGGACAACCTCGACAAGCTGCATGCGATGGCCCAGGCACTGCTGCTGTACGAGACCATCGACGCCAGGCAGATCGACGCGATCATGGAAGGCCGCGAACCGCCGGCGCCGGAAGGCTGGGGCAAGAACGGCAACGACAAGTCGCCGGAGATCCCGCCGCTGCCGCCGATCGGCGGACCCGCGGCGCAGACCTGACTGCGTTGCCAGTGATCGACGAAAAGGCCAGAGTTCGCTCTGGCCTTTTTTGTTGAACGCACGCCATGTTCGATCTGACCCCGACGCTCGATTGCAATGGCCGCGCCCTGACGCTGGATCGCGTCCGGGTCATGGGCATCGTCAACGTCACGCCCGATTCGTTCTCTGACGGCGGTGAACACGCCACGGTCGAGGCTGCCGTCGCTCACGGTCTGAAGCTGGCGGAAGAGGGTGCGGACGTTCTCGACATCGGCGGCGAGTCCACACGCCCCGGCGCGGAGGAAGTCGCCGTCGAAGAGGAGCTTCGGCGCGTGATCCCCGTGATCGAGCGCCTGGCGAAGCAGACAGTGCTGCCGATCAGCGTCGACACTTCCAAGCCCGAGGTCATGCGCGCCGCGGTCGCTGCCGGTGCCGGGATGATCAACGACGTCTACGCCCTGCGCCGCGAAGGCGCGCTGGATGCCGCCGCCGAATCGGGCGTACCCATAGTCCTGATGCACATGCAGGGCGAGCCGCGCTCCATGCAGGCGGCGTCGCATTACGACGATGTGGTGGTGGAAGTGCACCGCTTCCTGGCCGAGCGCATCTTCGCTGCGGAGATGGCCGGCATCGCCAAGAAGAAGATCGTGGTCGATCCGGGCTTCGGCTTCGGCAAGACCCGCGACCACAACCTGCTGCTCCTCGCGCAGCTGGAGCGTTTTGCCGAGCTGGGCGTGCCACTGCTGGCGGGGCTGTCGCGCAAGAAGACCATCGGCGAGTTGACCGGCCGCGATGATCCGCACGATCGCGTGTACGGCTCCGTAGCCGCACATGTGATCGCCGCGCAACGCGGAGCCAGACTGGTGCGCGTGCACGATGTTGCGGCGACCGTTGACGCCCTCAAGGTGTGGAGTGCGGTGGCCGCACAGCCCATGGCGAAGGCCAGGCCGTCCGCGCCAACGATTCGTTGGCCGGACGACGACTGATCGCGAGCGCACAGTTGTGCACAACCGCTGTGGGCAAGTCTCGATAACATCCTGTGGACAAGTGTCTGCCGGCCAGGCAGGACAAGGGTGTCAATAGGATTGGTGAAATTTTCACCACGCTGAAATGCAAATATTTTTGGCTATTTTTTAGCCAACATGCTTGACACGCTTATGCCACAAGGCGCGCAGGCGTTTGTCCACAGGTTATGCGCACAGCTTGCCCACAGAAATTGTGGGCAACGCGATGTTATGCCCGCTTGGCCAAGGGTGGCGAATTTTTCACCGCTGCGATGGAAGGAAATTGTCTGGCGATATTTTCGCCAATCCGCTTGACATGCTTGTGCCGCAAGGCCTGCACGCGTTTGTCCACAGGTTGTGCGCACAGGTTGCCCACAGAAATTGTGGGCAAACGCATGGGGCATGCACTCACGACGCCACGGTCGGCGTCCACAACTGCGACCAGCGCGCGAGCTTGTCCTCGGGCCCGAGCTGCTGCGGCGATGCAACCACTTCGGCGCCCAACAGGTGGCGCTCGTCGAAACTGTTGCGATTGACTGCGCCACGCAGCACACCACCGTCGCAGCTGCAGGTCACGGCGACGAGTACGCCGCACGATCCACAAAAAAGGAAGTCCGCCTGGGCCGAGCCCTGGTGATAGCGTCGGGCGTGTTCGCCCGCATGGTGGAGGTGCAACGCACCGTTCGGGTCGGATACCCACGCGGCTCGGTGGCGAGTGCAGAAGTCGCAGTCGCACGCGCGCGGCGCGAATTCGGCGAGCGCCGTGCCGGTATCGAGCGTCCAGCGCAGGCGGCCGCAATGGCAGCCTCCGGTGTGCTGGTGGCGGGCGGCGCGCTTGTTCAATCGCCACCTCCGCCGTCGCTACTACCGCCGCCGTCGCAGGATCCGCCGTCGCTTGCAGAATCGCTGCAATTGGTGTCGGAAGTGCTGCTATCGGAGTAGCTGCCGCTATCGGAGTAGTAAGTGCTGCTGGTGTCGCCATCGCCGCCGCCGGAACCCGACGCACGCGATAGCTTCATGACCACCCAGACCAGCGCCACGGCCACAACGATCCAGAACAGGATGGGCATGATCGGGTCCCGCGGTTCGACGAGTCCCCCTAGGCTAGCCATCCGGAGTCGGGAACGCGACTGCCTCGGGCGCAGACCGGTGCCGACCCCCTCGCGGGCCGCCATCGCAAGCTGCACCGCACATCGCATTGCCGCGGACGATGGCCCACTATGTGCGCCTTCCATCTCCTGTTCGACCCGAGGATTTCTATGACATGGCTCCGGCGCAAGGACATTGACCAGGTCACCGTGCACGAGGAGGGGCGACGGCTGGTGCCCACCCTGAGTTGGCCACACCTGATCGCCCTGGGCATCGGCGCCATCGTCGGTACCGGCATCTACACGCTGATCGGCGTGGGTGCCAACCTCGCCGGCCCGGCCGTGCTGCTGTCGTTCCTGGTCGCCGGGGTGGTCTGCGCCTGTGCGGCGCTCGCCTACGCCGAAATGGCGACGATGATGCCGGCCGCCGGCAGCGCCTATACCTACAGCTACATCGTGCTGGGCGAGAGCATCGCCTGGGTCGTGGGCTGGAGCTTGATCCTGGAATATTCGCTGGTCGTCAGCGCGGTGGCGGTGGGCTGGTCCGGCTCGGTCGTGGAATTCCTCAACGGCCTGGGCGTGCATTTGCCGCAGGCGTTAGCGGTCGGGCCGCACGCGGGCGGCATCATCAATCTGCCGGCGGTGCTGATCGTATTCGTAGTGGCCGGTCTGCTCATGATCGGCACGCGCGAAAGCGCCACGCTCAATGCCGTGCTGGTCAGCGTCAAGATCGTCGCGCTGATCGTGTTCGTTGCGATTGCGCTGCCGCACTACAACCCGGGCAACCTGCATCCGTTCATGCCGTTCGGGTTCGCCAAGTCGATGGGTGCCAATGGTGTCGAACACGGAGTGATGGCGGCAGCGGCGATCATCTTCTTCGCCTTCTACGGCTTCGACGCGATTTCCACCGCGGCCGAAGAAACCAAGAATCCTGGCCGCGACCTGTCGATCGGCATCATAGGCTCGATGATCGGCTGCACCCTGATCTACATGATCGTGGCGCTGGCCGCGGTGGGCGCCCTGAGCTACGCCGTCTTCAGCCAGAGTCCGGCGCCGCTGGCACTGATCATGCGCGAACTGGGGCAGGGCACCGCTGCGAAGATCGTAGCCGGCGCAGCCGTGGTCGCGCTGCCGACCGTGCTGCTGGCGTTCTTCTACGGACAGAGCCGCATCTTCTTCGTGATGTCGCGCGATGGCCTGTTGCCGCGCGGCCTGTCGAAGGTCAACCCGCGCACCGGTACGCCGATCGCGACCACGCTCTTCACCGCCACGCTCGTCGCCGCACTCGCGGGCGTAGCGCGCCTCGACGAGATCGCCGCGCTGGCCAACGCAGGCACGCTCGCGGCCTTCATCGCCGTGGCCGTCTGCATGCTGGTGCTGCGCAAGCGCGCGCCGTCGCGCCAGCGTGTGTTCCGCACGCCGCTGGCCTGGGTGGTCGGGCCCGTTGCGATCCTGGGCTGCCTGTACCTGTTCTGGAGCCTGCCGCAGCGCACGCAGGTCTGGTTCCTGTGCTGGAACCTGATCGGCGTGGTCGCCTATCTCGCCTACGGCCGTCGCGGCAGCCTGCTGGCGCGCGGCCAGGAAGCGTGACGGAACGGATTGCTGGTTGGCTGGCCGATTGATGACTGCTGACCAGCGTCCCCTCGCCATCGCATTGATGGGCCCGACCGCGTCGGGCAAGACCGCGCTTGCGCTCGAATGGGCGCAGCGCCTGGGCGGCGAAATCGTCAGCGTCGACTCCGCGCTGGTGTATCGCGGCCTGGACATCGGTGCCGCCAAGCCGACCGCCGCCGAACAGGCGGCGGTTCCGCACCACATGCTCGACCTGCGCGAACCGTGGCAACCGTATTCCGCGGCGGAATTCGCCACCGATGCGCGTGCGGCCATGGAGGCGATCGCCGCGCGCGGCCGGCTGCCGATCCTCGCCGGCGGCACCGGCCTGTACTTCCATGCATTGCTGCATGGCTTGTCCGACATGCCGGAAGCCGACCCGGCGATGCGGGCCCGGCTCGAAGCCGAAGCGTCCGCACAAGGTTGGGCGGCACTGCATTCCGAGCTGCAGCGCATCGACCCCGAAGCGGCGGCGCGCATCCACGCGACCGATGCACAGCGGATCCAGCGCGCATTGGAAGTGTTCCGGCTTTCCGGTCGCACCATCAGCGACTGGCGTCGTGCGGCCCAGGCTGCGCCGCGTCTGCCATTCCGGGTGCTGAAGCTGGTGCTGGCGCCGCAGGAGCGCTCCGAGTTGCATCGGCGCATCGAGTTGCGCTTCGACAGCATGCTCGCCGGCGGCTTCATCGACGAAGTGCAGCGTCTGCGCGCGCTGCCGGAATTGCGTGCACACCCCCGCCCACTCGACCTGCCCGCATTGCGTGCCGTGGGCTATCGGCAGGCCTGGGAGCATCTGGACGGTGCGCATGGCGCGTCCGAGTTTCGCGATCGCGGCATCTTCGCCACGCGCCAGCTGGCCAAGCGCCAGCTCACCTGGTTGCGCGGCGAACTGGATGCCCGTTGGTTCGATCCGCAACGCCAGCGCGATGCGCTGGAGACGGCGTTGCGGCTGTTCTTGCCGAAACTGTCGGCCTGATGTTCCTGTCCGGGCAGGGGCCGCGACGCGCCAACCTGTTCATGCAAAGCGGGGCACCGGTCTGCTCGCGCCCGGCCCGACTGGGTTACCATCGGGCCGTCGTCCGTGCGGGGACAGCACCGGCGACACGACCGCGGCTAAGCCGCGTCGTCTCTTATAACTAGAAATACAGTGGGGAAAACGATGTCGAAGGGGCAATCCTTGCAGGACCCGTTCCTGAATGCTTTGCGGCGCGAGCGCGTGCCGGTCTCGGTGTACCTGGTCAATGGCATCAAGCTGCAGGGCACGATCGAATCGTTCGACCAGTTCGTGGTGTTGCTGCGCAACACCGTCAGCCAGATGGTCTACAAGCACGCCATTTCGACCGTCGTGCCGGCGCGCAACGTGCGCGTGGGGCCGGGCGGCGGCCAGGTGCAGTCCGGTGAAGGCGGCGAGGAAGCCGACGAGGCCGAATAAGCCGCCCGTCGCAGCCACGCGAAATCGTGGTTGAAGCAGGAGCCGAGTGCCCCCAACTCTCCTTCCCCATCTCGGGGAAGGAGTAGAAAGGCCGAATGTTTGAACGTTCCCGCAAGGGTGAGCACGCACTGCTGATCCAGCCCCATGCCGGCGGTCCGCCGGATGAAGGCTTGATGGAAGAGTTCGCGGATCTCGCCCGTTCGGCCGGCGCGTCCGTGGCCGCGTTGCTCACGGCGCGTATCGATCGCCCAAATCCGGCCATGCTGATTGGCAGCGGCAAGCTCGAGGAAGTGAAGGCCGCGGCCGATGCCAGCGGCGCCGATCTCATCCTGGTGAACTACGCCCTGTCGCCGGGCCAGGAGCGCAACCTGGAAAAAGCGCTGCAACGCCGCGTCGTCGACCGTACCGGCCTGATCCTCGACATTTTCTCCCAACGTGCGCAGAGCGCCGAAGGCAAGCTGCAAGTCGAGCTTGCCCAGCTCAAGCACATGGCCACGCGCCTGGTGCGCGGCTGGACCCACCTGGAGCGCCAGCGCGGTGGTGCGATCGGCCTGCGCGGTCCCGGCGAAACCCAGCTGGAAACCGACCGCCGCCTGCTGCAGAAGCGCCTCGAGCAATTGCAGAAGCGTCTCGACAAGGTCGAAGTGCAACGCACGCAGATGCGGCGCGCGCGCATGCGCAGCGAACTGCCGCGCATTGCACTGGTGGGCTATACCAACGCCGGCAAGTCGACGCTGTTCAACGCACTCACGGGTGCCGCGGCCTACGCGGCGGACCAGCTCTTCGCCACGCTCGATCCCACCGTGCGGCGTATCGCGTTGCCGGGCGGAGGCGCGGTGCTCGCCGATACGGTTGGCTTCGTCCGCGACCTGCCGCACGAACTGGTGGCTGCATTCCGTTCGACCCTGTCGGAAGCGCGCGACGCCGACCTGCTGCTGCACGTCGTCGATGCCGCCGACCCGCTTCGCGACGAACGCATCGCGCAGGTGGACGAAGTGCTGGCCGAAATCGGCGCGGGCGACCTACCGCAGCTGATCGTCTTCAACAAGATCGACCGCCTCGAACGCGAAGACAATGCCGCACCCGAGCCGCGCCACGATCGACCGGGCGAAGGCCGGCAACGCGTATGGGTGTCGGCGCAGCTCGGCCTCGGGCTGGATCTGTTGCGCCGCGGGCTCGCCGAAGTGCTGGAGTTGCGCCACGTCGTGGGCGAGCTGCGGCTGCCTTCGCAGGCTGCGCGCCTGCATGCCCGTCTGCACGCGATCGGCGCGATCCGCGAGGAGACTCACGACGAGCATGGCTGGCGCCTGCAGGTCGACCTGGCAATTGCCGACGCACAGAAGCTGTTCGCCCAGGCGCACGGCGAGGCATTGCGGCCGCTGCTGGAAGCGGCGGGGGCACTCGACGACGGAACGCCCGAGTGGTGATCGCCGCATCGCTGCGCATCGGTCATGCTCGGCGCTGTCTTGTTGAAGACGTCTTGTTTGAGGCCTTCCCGGCACTCACCTAGAATCGACGCGCGCCCCCGGGCGTGACCGTCCCCTTTGGAGCAGGCATGGCCTGGAATACCCCTGGAAGTAGCGGCTCTGGCAACAATCCGTCCGGTCCGGACGGACGCCGTCCGCAGCGCCCCCGCAAGCCGGGTGGCGGGCTCGACACCGTGTTCGATGCCTTGCGCAGCATCTTTGGCGGCGACGGCGGGATCTGGCGTTGGGTCGCCATCGTCTTCGGCCTGTGGCTGGTGTTCAGCACCTTTGTTCTGGTGACCGAACAGGAGCGCGGCGTGGTCCTGCGCTTTGGCAGCTTCGCCCGCATCCTGCAGCCCGGGCCGCATTTCAAGGCGCCGTGGCCGATCGAGACGGTGGAGAAGGTCAACGCCACTCAGAGCAACGCCTACAGCGAAAACGTGCCGGTGTTCACCCGCGACGGCAACATGGTGAATGTCGAGATCAACGTGCAGTACCGCATCGGTGATCCCTACCTTTACGAATTCGGCACGCGCGACGCGGACCAGACGTTGAAGGAAGCCGCGCAGAGCGCGGTACGCGAGCAGGTTGGCCGCTCGGACCTGGACACTGTCCTGAACGCGCGCGGTGAGCTCACCGTGTCCGTGCGCGAACATCTGCAGAAAGCATTGCAGGCGTACCGCACCGGTCTGGTGCTGACCGAACTCAACCTGCCCAACGCGCGTCCGCCGGACGACGTCAAGGACGCCTTCGACGAAGTGCAGCGCGCGCGCGCGGAAAAGAACACTGCCATCAACGACGCCCAGGCCTATGCCAAGCGCATCGTGCCCGAAGCACGCGGCGAAGCCGCGCGCACGCGCACGGTGGCCGAAGGCTACAAGACCGCGACCATGGCGCGCGCGCAGGGCGATGCCACGCGCTTCTCGCTGCTGGTCGACCAGTACAAGTCCGCGCCGGATGTCACGCGCAAGCGCCTGTGGCTGGAAACGGTGCAGGAGGTGTTGACCGAAAACCGCAAGATCGTCGGTGGCGATTCGCGCCAGCTGATCTACGTGCCGATGGAAGACAAGCGCACGGCGCCGGGCGCGGCCAACGCGCCGTTGCTGACACCGGATGTACTGTCGCCCGCGGTGACCGCGGGGACGGAAGCCGCACGTCCGGCGCGTAGCCCGCGACCGACCCGCGAGGAGGAGGACCGCCGATGAGATTTTCCCTGTGGATCGCCATCGCCGTCAGCGCACTGCTGGCGTTGCTCGGCTCCGTGTTCGTCGTGCGCGAAGGCCACAGTGCCATCGTGTTCCGCCTGGGCACGATCGTGCGCACCGATATCGGCCCTGGCCTGCACTTCAAGATGCCGCTGGTCGAGAACGCCAGCGTCTTCGACCGCCGCATGCTGGTGCTGCCCGCCGAGTCGGAGCGCTACCTCACCGAGGACAAGCAGGACGTCAGCATCGACTTCTTCGCCCTCGGCCAGATCGAGAACCTGCGGGTGTTCTACCGTGCCACCGGCGGCAGCGAAGAAGTCGCCGTACAGCGCCTTGCGCCGATCATCCGCGACTCGCTGCGTAACGAGATCAACGCGCGCACGCTGCAGGAAGTGGTTTCCGGCGATCGCACCGCGGTAATCGGCCGCCAGCTGAAGGCGATCAATGAAGGCGCGCAGACACTGGGCGTGAAGATCGTCGACATCCGCATCAAGCGCATCGAACTGCCGCAGGACAGCAACGTCGTGGGTTCGGTCTACGACCAGATGCGCTCGCAGCGCAAGCAGGTCGCCAGCCAGTTGCGTGCCGAGGGTGTCGAGCAGGCCCAGGTCATTCGTGCGCAGGCCGATCGCGACCGCGCCGTCATCCTGGCCGAGGCCGAGCGCGATGCGCAGAAGTCGCGAGGCGAGGGCGATGCCGAAGCCGCGCGGTTGTATGCCCAGGCGGCGAACAAGGATCCGGGGTTCTATGCCTTCCAGCGCAGCCTGCAGGCCTACCGCGCGTCTTTCTCCGACGGGCAGAGCGTGATCGTGCTGGATCGCGACGATCCGTTCCTGCAGTACATGAAGTCGGATCGCTGACGCGACGTGATGAGGGTCGAATTGCTGTCCGCGGTGTGCCTGGTCGCCGTGGCCGAGGGGTTGTTCCTCTTCGTGGCCCCGCGCGTCTGGAAGCGGGCCGTCGAGCAGCTGTACCAGCTGTCGGACACCGGGCTGCGCCTTCTGGGGGGCATGTTCGTGGCCGCCGGGCTGATTTCGCTGGTCCTGATCCGGCAGTTCTAGGCCTCAGGGGCCTCCGTACGGCCGGGGAGGGGTAGCCCCCTCCCCCCAAAACCCGGATAATGCACAAAAGCCGGATGGGGCCACGCCCCTCCGGCTTTTTCCGTGTCGCGCCGCCGAATAATCGGCTTACGGGCGACTCCCTCGCGCCGTAGCGCGTCAGTTGAACCCGCTTTGCGGGAAGCCAGATCTTGGAGTTCTAGACCGATGGGTCAGTCAGTCGTGGTGTTGGGCGCCCAGTGGGGCGATGAAGGCAAGGGCAAGATCGTCGACCTGCTGACGCAGGACATCGGCGCGGTCGTGCGCTTCCAGGGCGGCCATAACGCCGGCCATACCCTCGTCATCGGCGGCAAGAAGACCGTCCTGCACCTGATTCCGTCGGGCATCCTGCGCGACGACGCGCTGTGCCTGATCGGCAACGGCGTCGTGCTGCACCCGGGCGCGCTGCAGAAGGAAATCGCCGAGCTCGAAGCCAACGGCGTCGAAGTGCGCTCGCGCCTCAAGATCAGCCCGGCCACGCCGCTGATCATGCCGTACCACATCGCCCTGGATCAGGCCCGCGAAAAGGCCGCCGGCAAGGGCGCCATCGGCACCACCGGCCGCGGCATCGGCCCGGCGTACGAAGACAAGGTCGCGCGTCGCGGCATCCGCGTCGCCGACCTGCGCTATCCGGCCGAGCTCGCCGAGAAGCTGCGCGTGACGATGGACTATCACAACTTCGTGCTGACGAAGTACCTGGGCGTGGAAGCCGTCGATTTCCAGAAGACGCTCGACGAAGCGCTGGCCTTCGGCGAATACGTCGAGCCGATGAAGTCCGACGTCGCCGGCATCCTTCATGACCTGCGCAAGCAGGGCAAGCGCGTGCTGTTCGAAGGCGCGCAGGGCTCGCTGCTCGACATCGATCACGGCACTTATCCGTACGTCACCTCGTCGAACACCACCGTCGGTGGCGCCTACGCCGGCACCGGCGTCGGTGCGGACGCGATCGATTACGTCCTCGGCATCGCCAAGGCCTACGCCACGCGCGTCGGCGGCGGTCCGTTCCCGACCGAACTCAACGACGAGATCGGCCAGGGCATCCGCGACCGCGGCCAGGAATACGGCGCTACCACCGGTCGTCCGCGCCGTTGCGGCTGGATGGACATCGTCGCGCTCAAGCGCGCCGTCGCCATCAACGGCATCACCGGCCTGTGCATCACCAAGCTCGACATCCTCGATGGCATGAAGACGCTGAAGGTCTGCATCGCGTACGAGTACCACGGCAAGCGCAGCGAATACGCGCCGCTCGATGCCGCGGGCTGGGAAGAGTGCACGCCGGTGTACCTGGAGTTCCCCGGCTGGGACGAATCCACCGCCGGCATCACCGAATGGGACAAGCTCCCGCCGGCGGCACGCGCGTATCTGCGCGCGCTGGAAGAACTGTCGGGTTGCCCGCTGGCCATCGTGTCGACCGGTCCGGATCGCGATGCGAATATCGTGTTGCGGGATCCGTGGGGTTGATTGCTCACACTCCCGCTGTCTGAGATAGGACAAAGCCCCGCCAAGTGCGGGGCTTTGTTTTTTATCGTCAGATTTGTCTGACAGACACGTATTACGTCACGTGGCATGATCCTGTGGCGACTCGCCAATAAGGCGGCGAGCATCTGTGATGCCGAGGGTTGTTCAAGGGAAGGAGCCAATGATGTTTCAGCAAAGTGTGAGGTGGGTGGTTGTAGGCGTGGTTGCTTCGCTAGCGGCAATTTCATTCGTCGCCTGCGCGCCAAAGGCTTCCCCGGTCACTGCAGATTCCGGGTCAAGGAAGGAAAGCTTGCCGGCAGCAGTGAATGCAAATAGGGGGGCGCAATGCCCTGCCCAGAAGTTCGAAGAGTTTCTCGGAAAGTTTGCCAACGATGTAAAGGTGCAACGCGCATTCACGCGTTATCCCTACGTGACTACCGTGTACGACAGTGTCGATCTGGAGGCGGATCCCAAGGTAAGCCGACTCACTGAAGCCCAAGTCGCATTCCCGGTGATGCTGAGCGATAAGGAGCTGGCTGAGCATGGGGCAAGCATGCATCCCGAGCGCAAGTCGGAAGATTGGTATGAAGTTCCGACGCAAAGCGAAGGTAGTGGTGCATACACCATGACCTTTACCTTTCGTTATCAGGACGAGTGCTGGTATCTAACCGAATCTATTGATGCATCAACCTGAATGCCCTGATTCAAGGAGGAAGAAATGGGCGGGAAATACAGAGTCGTTGAAAGTGTGGGGAACACGCTTCAGAACGTGCATTCATACGAGGATCTAGAGAAGCACCACCCTACATGGCGGGAAGATCCAACCAAGAGGCACTACACCAGCATTGACGGACGGCGTGAGGAATTCGTTCCCTCGCCATCTGGCGAGAGGTTGGTTAGCAAGGACTTCGTGCTGATGTCGGACGCTGGCTCAGCCGTGAATGTGCCATCGCCTGTGGAGGGTTATGCACGGCGATCGCCAAAGCTGGATCGCTGGGGTACGGTGCAAATCTATGATGGCCCCGGAAAGGATGCTCGACTGATCGCTCAAGTGCGGCACATGGACCCAATCCACGTTTCGGATGGCGAGCACATCCAGTACGGGCAACCGCTGGGGCAACAAGGGCGCAAATCACCCCCAGGGACCAAGGTGGGCCTGCATACCCATATGGATGTGGCAGAAACTCATCTGAAGGAGTTCAAGCAGTACATCCATGATCTCGATGCTGGGGTCATCACGCCTGATGGTCAATTGCATCGTTCGCAAAATGCCTCCTCGGAGCAACATGCTCCTTTGCCGCAGAGCGATAAGCAGCCTGCCGCTGTTGCTGCCACCAGAAAGGACGGCCAAACCATTGATCATGGTGACCATGGTGCGGCGGTCCGCGACATCCAACAGCAGCTCCACAACCTCGGCTATGTCGGTCCCCAAGGTCATCCCCTGAAAGTCGACGGCGATTTCGGTGGCAACACCGAACACGCGGTGCGCGCGTTCCAGAAGGCGCACGGCCTACACGTCGATGGTGTCATTGGGTCAGATACTCAAAAGGCCCTGCTGAACGCCGAGAAAGCGCCGCTGCTGTCCGAGAAAACCCACCCGAGCCACCCGCTATTTCAAGAGGCCCAGCAAGGCCTCCGGCAGTTGCCGTCCGGTACGTTCCGGAACACGGAAGAGTTGAACAACACCGCCGCAACCTTGGCGCAGAAGGCCAAGGAAAGCGGCATTTCCCACATCGACCATGTGCTGATGAACACCCGCGGCGACGGCGTGTTTGCGGTGCAGGGCAATCCGCAGGACCCTGCGCGCCATCTGGCATCGGTGGACAAGGGGCAGGCGATGATGCAATCGGTGGAGCGAAGCACCGAGCTGATGGCGACGCACGATGGCAGCCGTCTCCAATCCGCTCAGGTGCAGACGCAGATGCAGCACCAGGAGCATCGCAGCGGCCTTTCGATGGCGATGCGGCCGTAGACGCGTACCGACATCCATGGCTCACGGGAAAAGGCCTCGCATCTGCGAGGCCTTTTCGTTGCAGAAATCACGCGCTCCAGCCGCGAACCACCGTCGCAAGCCGGCCACCGAGCCTTGCACGCGAGGCCTTCCGCTCGCTCGCCCGCCCGCGATCACCCCTCGCCCCGCTTGCGAGGAGAGGGCCGCTTCGCGTAAGCGAAGCAGGGTGAGGGGAGGTGAGCAAAGGCGCCATACGAAAATAGCCCCGCATGCGCGGGGCTCTTGTAGCCGACACCAGCGGCGGCACTAGCCTCGCGAAGCCATCGCCCGTTCGATGAAGTTCAACACCTCGGCGATACTCACGCCGAACGAGCCCGCGTTGCCGGCATCGAACTCCTGCTTCCATTGCGAGTATCCCTCCAGATAGGCCGGGTCGGGCGAGGCCATGTGAACGTACTCGGCGTTGCTTCGTTCGAACGTCTGCGCCGTCACCGGGATATGCGGCATCCCCTCGATAACAGGATTGCCGGGGGCGCCCTTCACGCGAATGCCACTGAGCGACACGTGATAGATCTTGCCCGTACCCATGGGGTGCTCATCGATGCGATTGATCAGCACCATCGGCACCTCGTCGGGTGTCCGGCCGTTGCAACGCCAGACCTGTCCGACGGCGAAGTCCGGGTGTGAAGAGGAGTTGGCCATGGCCGTGATCCCAAGAGGAAAGGGCCATGATGCCGTGTGCCGCGCGTTGCGGGCCATGCCGATTCAGGCCGCTTATTCCCGCCTCTCGACGCACTGGCCATTGGCGCGCGGACGGTGCCTTTTCTGACTGCCCGGCGCACGGCTTTGCGCACATAATCGGCCGCTCCGTATGCGGCGCGCCGCCCTGCGGCATCGCATTCCGCTCATAGAAGGAAAAACCATGAAATCACGCGCCGCCGTCGCATTCGCCCCTGGCCAGCCGTTGCAGATCGTGGAAATCGACGTCGCGCCTCCGCGCGCGGGAGAGGTGCTGGTCCGCATCACCCATACCGGCGTCTGTCACACCGATGCGTTCACGCTCAGCGGCGACGATCCCGAGGGCCTGTTCCCTGTCGTGCTCGGACATGAAGGCGCAGGCGTGGTCGTGGAAGTGGGTGATGGTGTCACCAGCGTGAAGCCGGGCGACCACGTGATCCCGCTGTATACCGCCGAATGCGGCGAATGTTTGTTCTGCAAATCCGGCAAGACCAACCTGTGCGTGTCGGTGCGCGCGACGCAGGGCAAGGGCGTGATGCCGGATGGTACTTCGCGGTTTTCCTACAACGGCCAGCCAGTGCATCACTACATGGGATGCTCGACTTTCAGCGAGTACACGGTCGTTGCCGAAGTGTCGCTGGCAAAAATCAATCCGGCGGCGGATCACGAACAGGTTTGCCTGCTCGGTTGTGGTGTTACCACCGGTATCGGTGCGGTTCACAACACGGCAAAGGTGCAGCCGGGCGACACCGTCGCGGTATTCGGACTGGGTGGCATCGGTCTGGCGGTGATCCAGGGCGCGCGCCAGGCAAAGGCCAGTCGCATCATCGCGATCGATACGAATCCGGACAAGTTTGCTACGGCCAGGGAAATGGGCGCCACCGACTTCATCAATCCGAAGGATCACGACAAGCCCGTGCAGCAGGTGGTCGTCGAGATGACCGGTTGGGGCGTGGACCATAGCTTCGAATGCATCGGCAACGTCAACGTGATGCGTGCCGCGCTCGAATGTGCCCATCGCGGCTGGGGCCAGTCGGTGATCATCGGTGTCGCGGGCGCCGGGCAGGAGATCTCCACGCGTCCGTTTCAGCTGGTGACCGGGCGCACGTGGAAGGGCACCGCCTTCGGCGGCGTCAAGGGACGCAGCCAGTTGCCAGGCATGGTTGAGCAAGCGATGCGTGGTGAGATCCAGCTTGCACCCTTCGTCACGCACACCCTGCCGCTGGATCGAATCAACGACGCCTTCGATCTCATGCACGAAGGAAAGTCCATCCGCACGGTGATCCATTACTGACATGCAAAGGATCGAGAGTCACGCCTGCTTCGGCGGCAGCCAGGAAGTCTGGCAGCATCGTTCCAGCGTGCTGGACTGCGACATGCGCTTCGGCATCTATCTGCCGCCTCATGTGCGACACGCGAGATGTCCGGTGTTGTACTGGTTGAGCGGCCTGACCTGCACCGAACAGAACTTCATTACCAAGGCTGGTGCGCAGCGCTACGCGGCCGAGCACGGCGTGATTCTGGTCGCTCCCGACACCAGTCCGCGTGGCGAGCACGTCGCGAATGCCGACGGGTACGACCTGGGGCAGGGCGCGGGCTTCTATCTCAATGCCACGCAGGCACCATGGTCCGCGCATTACCACATGCACGACTACGTCCTCGAAGAGCTTTCATCGCTGGTCGAAGCCAAGTTCGATGCAACCGATGCGCGCGCCATCAGTGGCCATTCGATGGGTGGACATGGTGCCCTGGTGCTTGCGCTACGCAATCCTGGCGTCTATCGCAGCGTCTCGGCATTTTCGCCGATCGTTGCGCCTTCCCAGGTGCCCTGGGGGCAAAAGGCATTCGCGGCGTACCTGGGGGAAGACCGCAGCGCTTGGAAAGATTGGGACGCCTGTGAACTGCTACGCGTAGCCCGTGCAGAGCGGCTTATGCTGTTGGTGGATCAGGGCGAAGCCGATGAGTTTCTCTCAATGCAACTCCAGCCCGAGTTGCTGGAAGCGGCCTGTCGCGAGAGCGGCCATCCGCTGACGCTACGCCGCCATGCCGGTTACGACCACAGCTATTACTTCATTTCTAGCTTCATCGGCGATCACATCGCGCATCACGCGGTGGCGTTGCATCGTTAGCTCCTTCCGGCAGTGCATGGGGTTTGCCTCAACGGGAGGTAGATGCGGAGAAGACGACCGTAGTCGCCTCCAGAGCAACGGTCCCTGCTGGGCCCGTTCTACTGGGGCCGCGAACAATCCCGACGCCTCGCCGCGTCATCCTCGGCCACGCACGCATCGAATTCCCGAAGGCCGATCACCTCGCGCTGGCTTCCAGCCGGAATAGTGAGGCGATCCATCGGTCGATCGCCGCAATTCCCGTCCAGGGATGCGCACCGGCGAGGGAATAGCGTGTAGTGACACGCGCCACTCGCGCTGGCAATGCATTCAAAGTGCGCGACGCCGGCTTCGAAGCGGGTGCGGCTATAGATGGCGTCGGCGCCATCGACAGTGGATCGGGTGATCAACGTCGTGCCGCTGGAGGCAAAGCCGAACAGAGCCAGAAGAAAATAGATCGCGGCGATGAGGGTGTGCATGACGGCTCCTTGCAGTCACTGCGTATGAGGGCAATGGCGGCGTGCAAAACGGCTACATGTGCCGGAACAGCGCCATGAACGGCTGGCTGACGGTCAGCGTCTCGGGTCGGTTCTTCAGTCGGACCGTGCCCTTGCCGGTGTCGTCGCGCACGATCGAAGCGATCGCCTTGAGGTTCACGATGGTGGAGCGATGAATCTGCTTGAACGTATCGGTGTCCAGAACTTCCAGCAGCTCGCGGATCGGCGTACGCAGCAAGGCCTCGCCCTCGGCCGTCATCACCGTCGTGTATTTGTTGTCGGCGCGGAAATAGGCGACGTCGTCGACAAGGATGAGTCGCGTCTCGCGGCCCGCGCTCGCGGTCAGCCAGGTAAGCGGTGGGCGTGATGTCTGCTTCGGCAGTGCCGCACCCAGGCGCTCCAGTACCTCGCTCAACGCCGCAGCGTCGCTGGTGCCGGAAGCCGCGCGCAGCTTGAGCCGCTGCACGGTGGCCGCCAGGCGCTCGGGTGCGATCGGCTTCAGCAGGTAGTCGATCGCGCCGCGATCGAAAGCGTCGATGGCGTATTGATCGTACGCCGTGACAAAGACGATCTGCGTTTGCGGGCTGGCCTGCGCCGCCGCTGCAGCGACTTCCAGTCCGGTGAGGCCCGGCATGCGGATATCGAGGAACGCAACATCGGGCTGGTGTTCATCGATCGCTTCCAGCGCACTGGCGCCATCTTCGCACTCGGCGATGATTTCCAGCTCCGGCCATGCCATTCGCAACTGTTCGAGCAGGGCGCTGCGCAGCAGGGCCTCGTCTTCGGCGACGACGGCAGTGATGCTCTTAGACATTGCTGGGGCTCTCCATCGATGCCGAAGTAGAGGCGGCGGCCCCACTTGTTGCGGACGTCGCCGACGGCAGAACGATGGTGGCGGCGACACCGGTAGGGAAGTTGGCGACAACGGCGAGCGAAGCCTTGTTGCCGTACACCAGCTGCAGGCGTTCACGCACGTTCTTCAGGCCGATGCCGGTTCCGCTGGTCTTCGCGTTGAAGCCTTCGCCGTCGTCGGCGACGGTAACCGACACGGTGCCGTCGCTTTCACGCGCACGTATCCACACGGTTCCTCCTGCCGTGCGCGGCTCCAGGCCGTGCTTGATCGCGTTTTCAACCAGCGTCTGCAGCATCATCGGCGGAAGCATCGTCCCACGCAGGCCTTCCGGTACGTCGGTTTGCACGGACAGGCGCTGTCCCATGCGGATTTTCAGAATTTCCAGATAGGCCAGCGCGCGCTCCATTTCATCGCCGAGCGTGGCCAGCTCATCCTGCGTGCGCGGCAACGAGTGGCGCAGGTACTGGATCAGGTGACCCAGCATCTCGTCGGCACGCAGCGGATCGGTACGGGTCAGGTACTGGGCACTGGCGAGTGTGTTGTAGAGGAAGTGCGGCTCGACCTGTGCGTGCAACAGATTGAGGCGGGCGACAGTGAGCTCCTTCTCGGTCGCGGTTTGCGTGGCGGCATCGCGTTCGTTGCGACGACGCTCGGAGACGCGACGCGCAATCGCGCGGGTGATCGCATTCGCGTTCTCCAGGTTGGTGCCATCGTCGACCCGAAACCAGTCGCTCCACGCACCGCTTTCCGGTTCGCAGATCAAGGTGACGCTGCCGGTTCCGTTGACGGGCGCGACCGTGGCCAGAATCTGGTTGCGGGTGCTGCCGAACCAGTACATCGGGTGGTACTTGCCCAGCGGGCGATCGCCATAGGTTTCCTGGCGCTGCACCTTGGCCCGGATCTGCAGGCTGTCGCGGGCACTCTCGATTTCATGGGTGCGCGGCAGCTCGCGGATCGCGGCGTCGAGCAGGTCGAAGGCCTCGCCTGCTTCGAACGGAATCTCGATCTGGCGGCGCTGGCGGTTGCCGAGCGATGCGTTCTCGCTGCCGTCGATCAGGCGGATGCGGCGAAGATGCGAAAACGCACTGGTGACCACCAGACCCAGTGTGAGGAAGGTGAACAGCACGATCGGCGTCTGGATTTCGCCGAGGAAGGGGATCTCGGACCAGAAGGCGTTCGCCAGGACCATGACCAGCACCCAGGCGATGGCGATGCGGGCGACGAAGAAGATGTTTCGGATCACGGCGGCTTCCGCGGCATTGGTTGCGGCGAAGAATAGCGGCCAGCAGCGCACTGGGAGGCTGCCTGCGACGGAACCGCGGCCAGCGGGATGAAGCTGCCGATCGGGAGGACGAATCCCGGGCCCCGCCCGGTTGCCGGGAGCTACCATGCGCAGCGGTGCGGTGTGCAATCAGTGCCAAATCGCCATGCCTGCACATCCAGCCGTGACTTCTGGCGCTCGGTGCCTGTAGGCGCAGCCGGCACCATGGTCCGTCCCTTCACCCCTTGGTTCGCGTCGACAGGCCCATGGTCGAGACGCTGGCCACCAGCACGAGAAACCACATGCGTCGCACCCTGGTTACCGCAATCGCGCTCGCCCTGGCGGGCACTGGCTCCGCCCTGGCCGCACAGCCGCAGACGGCAGCCGCTCCAGTAACGGCGCCGGAAGTGAAAGACGCCACCACCCAGCTCCCGCGAACGGTACGGCCCACGCACTACGACGTTGCCGTCGTACCGAATGCGCAGGCCATGCGCTTCGACGGCCATGTCGCCGTCACCCTCGATGTGCTGGAAACGACGCGATCCATCACCCTCAACGCCGCCGACATGACGTTCGCCAACGCGACGCTCGCTGGCGCGGGACGCAAGCCGCTGACAGCAAAGGTGTCGGTCGACAACGAAGCGCAGACGGCTACTTTCGCCTTCGACCAACCGCTCGTTCCGGGGCGCTACACGCTGACCACCGACTACACCGGCAAGATCGGCACTCAGGCCAATGGCCTGTTCGCGATCGACTACGACACCAAGGCCGGCAAGAAGCGCGCGCTGTACACGCAGTTCGAAAACTCCGATGCGCGCAAGTTCGTACCGTCGTGGGATGAGCCCAACTACAAGGCCACGTTCACTCTGACCGCGACGGTGCCATCCAACCAGATGGCCGTCAGCAACATGCCGACGGCCGAATCGGTCGATCTCGGAAACGGCACCAAGCGCGTGAAGTTTGTGCAGTCGCCGAAGATGTCGACCTACCTGCTGTTTTTCGGCCTGGGCGACTTCGAGCGAGCGACGCTGATGGCGGGCGACACCGAAGTCGGTGTGGTCACCCAGACCGGCATGCTTGAGCAGGCCCGGTTCGCCCTGGAATCCTCGGTCGGCGTGCTGAAGGAATACAACGACTACTTCGGCGTGAAGTACCCGCTGCCCAAGCTCGACAACATCGCATCGCCTGGCACCAGCCAGTTCTTCGGCGCGATGGAGAACTGGGGCGCGATCTACACGTTCGAACACACGCTGCTGCTGGATCCGTCGATTTCGACCCAGTCCGACAAGCAGGGCATCTATTCCGTCGCCGCACACGAGATGGCGCACCAGTGGTTCGGTGACCTGGTCACGATGAGCTGGTGGGATGACCTGTGGCTCAACGAAGGCTTCGCCACGTGGATGGCCGGACGCACCACCGCGAAGCTGCATCCGGAATGGAACACGCAGCTCTCCGTGGTCAGCAGCCGCGAAAGCGCGATGTCGCGCGATGCGGTCGCTTCCACGCACCCGGTTGTGCAGCACGTGGAAACGGTGGAGCAGGCCAGCCAGGCCTTCGACGCCATCACTTATTCCAAGGGCGCGGCGGTGATCCGCATGCTGGAAGGTTATGTGGGGGGCGATGCCTGGCGCGATGGTGTGCGCAACTACATGAAGGCGCACGCTTACGGCAACACGGTCTCCGACGATCTGTGGCGTCAGATACAGGCGGCCGCCGGCAAGCCGGTGCTCGATATCGCGCATGACTTCACCTTGCAGCCGGGCGTGCCGCTGATCCGGGTCGAGTCGGCGACGTGCGCGAACGGCAAGACCACGCTGAAGCTGACCCAGGGCGAGTTCACCAAGGACCGTCCCGACAAGCAGCCGTTGCAGTGGCGCGTCCCGGTGATCGCGCAGACCCTCGGCGGCGAACCTGCGCGCACCGTCGTGACCGGTGGCGCGGGCACGCTGGAAGTGCCGGGTTGCGGCGCCGTGGTGGTCAACGCGGGGCAGAGCGGCTACTACCGCACGCTGTATGCGGCGCCGCAGTTCGATGCAATCAAGAAGGGCTTCGCGAAACTCGCGCCGATCGATCAGATGGGTTTGATGGGCGATGCCTGGGCGCTGGGTATGGCGGGCATGCGCCCGGCGTCCGACTTCCTGGAACTGGCCAAGGCGACACCCGTCGATGCCGATCCGCAGATCTGGGGCGAAATCGCCGGCTCCCTGAGCAGTCTGGACGACTACTACCGCGGCGATGCGCAGCGCCAGACAAAGTTCCGCCGCTTCGCGATCAAGACCCTCACCCCGGTGTTCGCACGCGTGGGTTGGGAAGCGAAGGCGGGTGAATCCGACCCGGTGACGATCCTGCGCACGGATCTGATCGAAGTGCTGGGTTCGCTCGGCGATGCCTCGGTGATCAACGAAGCGCGCCGTCGTTATGCCGCCAGCGAAACCGATCCCAACGCGACGCCGGCTGCGCTGCGCAAGACCATCCTGCATGTCGTGGCGCGCAACGCCGACACCGCCACGTGGGAGAAGCTGCACACCGCCGCACTGGCCGAGAAGACGCCGCTGGTGAAGGACGAGTACTACGCGCTGCTGTCGGCCGCGGAAGATGCCGGCCTGGCCCAGCGTGCGCTGGAGCTGGCCCTGACCGGTGAGCCGGGCGAGACCAACAGCGCCAACATGATTTCGCAGGTGGCTTCGTGGCATCCGGAACTCGCCTTCGACTACGCCGTTGCGCATCGCGAGTTGGTAAACGCCAAGGTCGATACCACGTCGCTGAGCCGCTACTACCCTGGCCTGGCCCGCAACTCGATGGATCCAGCGACGGTGGACAAGTTGAAGGCGTTTGCCGATCAGTACATCGCGGCTGGTTCGCGCCGGGCGACGGATACCGCGATCGTCAACATCCAGTACCGGGTGAAGGTGCGAAAGGAGCGCCTGCCGGCGATCGATGCGTGGCTGAAGAGCAACGGCTGATCCGGCTGGTATGGAATTGAAAAAGGCCCCGCAATCGCGGGGCTTTTTTTGGTGAGCATTCCGGTAGGAACGACGAAGCGAGGAATGTCGCGACGAACGACATCCGGCTGAAACATACTAGGCAGACAGCTCGATTCAGGCGTCAAAACCAATGACAGTAGATCGCAAGTTTGCGGTTCCTAACTCGCTCATCCTCGCCGCCATTGGTCTCGCGCTGGCTGCTACGGGTTTGCTCATTGCCTTCCCCGGCAATCTGTTCATATGGAACGTCGGGTCATGGACGCTCGCTTTTGCGCTGCTTGCCTTGCTGGGCCTGGTCCTGAGTTCGGGCCACTCGCTCGTCACCAATCCTCGCGTGAGAACCTGGCAGCGGATCGCGTCCTTCGCGTTGGGTCTCGTCTGCCTGGCTGTCATTGCCATCGGCTCGCTCTAGGCGACACCAGTGTCCAGCCGATCCATGGCGCCCGCCCTGGTTTCATGCGGCGAAGCGCTCCGGAAGGGCTCGTTTCGCCGGTCCCGGTGAACGAAGCGGCAAAACAACTGTGATTCCCGTTTCAGACTCCGCCTCGTCCGATTGACGCCCGTCCGGGCCGCTCACACCATCGGGTTTGGCCTTCGCTGGACTGTCGAGGATCGTATGTTTCGGAGCGCCGTTCGCTGGGTTTCGGGCCTGGCCTGCTTTGCATTGCTGCTGCCGTCCGCGATGGCGCAGTGTCCAACTTCATTGCCCGTGCAAGGCGCATCGCCGCCGCAGCCGATCTTCCCCGTGGACAACTGGTGGAATACCGACATCAGTTCGGCGCCGGTCGATCCTGCGTCCGCCAACTTCATCACCTTTATCGGCGGTACGCGGCGCCTGCATCCGGATTTCGGTGGTGAAGAGTCGCCAGGCAGCGCGGCGATCTACGGGTTTCCGTACGCGATTGTCAGTGGTACGCAGGCCAAACAGGCGGTCACGTTCGACTACTGGGACGAGAGCGATGGCGTCGACAGTACCGGGAAGGGTGTGCCGTTCTATCCGATTCCCACGCAGGCGATCACCCAGACGCACTGGGTCGAAGGCGGCGCGGCTGGCAATGTCGATCAGCGTTCCAGTTCGGATCGACACCTGCTGATCATCGATTGCACCAATCGCCATTTGTACGAGCTGTACAACGTCTGGTACTCGTCCTCACAGGCGCGCTGGTTCGCGGGATCGGGCGCGTTCTTCGACCTTTCGCGCAACGATCGTCGGCCGGAAGGTTGGACGTCGGCGGATGCGGCAGGACTGGCGATCTTTCCGGGGTTGGTGCGTTACGACGAAGCAGCGGATCCCGCGGTGACGGAAATCCGTCATGCCTTCCGCGTGACCGTGCGGGCCAGCAATGGACATGTCTATCCGGGTTCGCATACCGCCGGCAGCACGAGCGGTGCGTTGCCGATGGGCGCGCGGTTGCGGCTGAAGACCAGCGTGAACGGTGCCGATCCGGCGACGCGCACCAGCGATCCGGCGGCGCGCAAGATCTTCCGTGCGATGCAGAAGTACGGACTGATCGTTGCCGACAATGGTTCGGACATGTACATCTCCGGCACCTTCGACGTGCGCTGGAACAACGATGTGCTCAACCCGGCGTTCAGTACGCTGTCGGCGAGCGACTTCGAAGTCGTCCAGTTGGGATGGAAGCCGGCCAGCGTGGTGTTGAATGCGGTCAGCGCGAATCCATCGACGGTGAACGGCGGTCAGTCCTCCACGGGCACCGTCACGCTCAGCGCCGCGGCGCCTGCGGGAGGCGCGACCGTGTCGCTGGCCAGCGCCAGCAATGCGTTTTCGGTGCCCGCCAGTGTGCTGGTGCCGCAAGGCGCGACCAGCGCCAGCTTCACCATCACCACACAAAAGACACTCGATGCTGCGTCGGGCACGCTGTCGGCCAGCTATGCAGCCGCCACGCGCACGATGGTGTTCACCGTCAATCCGCGTTTGGTTGGCGCCCCCGTCTGCAGGCTGCAGGAAGCGTGGTTCGTACCCACTGCGCAGTCGTCGGCACCGTCCGCCATTTCCGTGAAAGGTTCACGGCAGGTGACTCGCGCCGTGAAGGCCCGCAGCAGGAAATAGGCGAACCGTCAGGAGCGTCGATTCTGTGCGCAAAAGAAAAGCCCCGCAGATGCGGGGCTTTTCTGTTGCCTCAGTCGAACAAGTCGATTACGCCTCGACTTCATCCTTGTACGCATCCACCGGAATGCAGGCGCACATGACGTTCTTGTCGCCGTAGACGTTGTCGACGCGTGCGACCGGCGGCCAGTACTTCTGCAGCTTCAGCGACGGCAGCGGGAAGGCGGCCAGTTCGCGCGGGTAGGCGTGGGTCCAATCGCTCGCAGACACGGCCGTCGCGGTGTGCGGGGCGTTCTTGAGCGGGTTGTCTTCGCGATCGAGCTTGCCTTCCTCGACAGCGCGGATTTCGTCGCGGATCTGGATCATCGCGTCGATGAAGCGGTCGAGTTCGTGCTGCGATTCGGACTCGGTCGGTTCCACCATCAGCGTGCCGGCGACCGGGAAGCTCAGGGTCGGGGCGTGGAAGCCGAAGTCGATCAGGCGCTTGGCCACGTCTTCGGCGCTGATGCCGGTCGAGTCTTTGAGCGGACGCAGGTCGAGGATGCACTCGTGCGCGACCAGGCCGTTACGACCGGTGTAGAGCGTCTCGTAGTGCGGCGCCAGGCGCTTGGCGATGTAGTTGGCGTTGAGCAGCGCAACCTGGGTCGCCTTGCGCAGGCCTTCCGCGCCCATCATGGTCACGTACATCCAGCTGATCGGCAGGATCGAGGCGGAACCGAAGCTCGCCGCGCTGACCATGCCGACGTCGCCGTTGCCCACGCCCTGCGTGCGCAGGGCGTTCTTGTCGAGCGCACCCGGCAGATAAGGCGCGAGATGCGACTTCACCGCGCACGGGCCGACGCCCGGACCGCCGCCGCCGTGCGGAATGCAGAAGGTCTTGTGCAGGTTGAGGTGCGAGACGTCCGAACCCCACTTGCCCGGCTTGGCCACGCCGACCAGGGCATTCATGTTGGCGCCGTCGGTGTACACCTGGCCGCCGTGCTTATGGATGATCTCGCAGATCTCGACGACTTCTTCCTCGAACACGCCGTGCGTCGAGGGGTAGGTCATCATGATCGCGGCGAGACGGTCGCTGTACTTCTCGGCGTTGCGGCGGATGTCGTCGACGTCGACGTTGCCGTTGCTGTCGGTCTTGGTGACGACGACGGTCATGCCGCACATCTGCGCCGAAGCCGGGTTGGTGCCGTGCGCGGAATCCGGAATCAGGCAGATGTCGCGCTGCGACTGGCCGTTGGCGCGGTGGTAGGCGCGGATCGCGAGCAGGCCGGCGTATTCGCCCTGCGCGCCGGAGTTCGGCTGCAGGCTGACGGCGTCGTAGCCGGTGCACTCGACCAGCATCGCTTCGAGGCCGTCGATCAGTTCCTTGTAGCCCTGCGCCTGGTCGGCCGGGGCGAGCGGATGCAGGTTGCCGAATTCCGGCCACGTCACCGGGATCATTTCCGCGGTGGCGTTGAGCTTCATCGTGCACGAACCCAGCGGGATCATGGTGCGATCCATCGCCAGGTCCTTGTCGGCGAGTGCGCGCATGTAGCGCAGCAGTTCGTGCTCACTGTGGTGCGTGTTGAAGACCGGGTGGGTCAGGAACGCGGAGGTGCGCTTGAGACCGGCCGGGATCGCATCGCTGGTGGCGGCATCGAGTGCGTCGATGTCGGCGGTGGCACCGAACAGCGCGGCCACTGCGACCACGTCGTCACGCGTGGTGGTTTCGTCGAGGCTGATCGAGACGCTGCTGGCGTCGATCGCACGCAGGTTGATGCGCGCGGCCTTGGCCTTGGCGTGCGCCGCAGCGGCATCGATGCCGGTGACGTGCAGGGTGTCGAAGAAATCCGGACCGACATTGACGCCGGCCTTGCCCAACGCGGCGGCTAGGATCGCGGCGAGGCGATGAGTGCGCTGCGCGATGCGAATCAGGCCTTCCGGACCGTGATAGACCGCGTACATCGACGCCATCACCGCCAGCAGTACCTGCGCGGTGCAGATGTTGGACGTGGCCTTCTCGCGGCGGATGTGCTGTTCGCGCGTCTGCAGGGTGAGGCGGTAGGCCGGCTTGCCTTCGGCGTCGACCGACACGCCGATCAGGCGGCCCGGCATCGAGCGCTTGTAGGCATCGCGGCAGGCCATGAACGCGGCGTGCGGACCACCGAAGCCGAACGGCACGCCGAAACGCTGCGAGTTGCCGACCACGATGTCGGCGCCCCATTCGCCCGGAGCGGCGATCAGGGTCAGCGCGAGCAGATCGGTGGCGACGGCAACCAGGCCGCCGCGTGCATGCACGGCGTCAGCCAGCGCCTTGTAATCGCCGATCTGACCGAAGGTATTGGGGTACTGCAGCATCACGCCGAAGGCGTCGAGGTTCATTGCATCGGCGTCGTTACCGACCACGATCTCGATGCCCAGCGGTTCAGCGCGGGTGCGGATGACTTCCAGCGACTGCGGATGCACGCCGTTGGAAACGAAGAAGACGTTCGACTTCGACTTGCACGAGCGCTTGGCCAGCGTCATCGCTTCGGCGGCGGCGGTGGCTTCGTCGAGCAGCGAGGCGTTGGCGATCTCCATGCCCGTCAGGTCGGCGCACAGCGTCTGGAAGTTGATCAGCGCTTCCATGCGGCCCTGCGAGATCTCGGCCTGATACGGCGTGTAGGCCGTGTACCACGCGGGGTTCTCGAGGATGTTGCGCAGGATGACGTTCGGGGTGTGCGTGCCGTAGTAGCCCTGGCCGATGAACGACTTGAACACCTGGTTCTTGGTCGCGACCTCGCGGATCTTGGCGATGGCTTCGACTTCGGTGATCGGCGCCGGCAGCGCGAGCGGGTTGGCGGACTTGATCGAAGCCGGGACGATGGCGTCCGTCAGCGCTTCGAGGGAGTCATGGCCGACGACGCGCAGCATGTGCGCGATTTCGGCGTCATTGGGGCCGATATGGCGCTCGAGGAAGGCGTCGTGGTGTTCGAGTGCGCGAAGCGAGGTGTGGCTCATCGAAGGGGCATCCGGAGTAGGCCTAAGTAAAGGCCGGGACGTGCGGAACTCGCACGTTGGAGTGCCCCTCTGTCCTTTTGCCTGAGAGTTTGGAAGCGCGCGGGGTGGGGAGGGTGATCCCTGCGCGGCTTCTTGCCCCTTCGGCGCCGGTTCTCGCGATGGTGTCCAGCCGCTGCGAGTCGGTCTCTCCAGAGTTTTTCGCGACACGGAAGTACGTGGGCCTGAGCGATTCCGGGCGGTTGCGCCTTCGGCAGCGGCCCCGTCCCCTGTCGGTCCGGTCCGCTTCTCCCACCGTGTGCGTGGAAGCGGGAATTATAGCCGTTGCGAGCGGGCTGCCGCTGCGTCTCAGGGACAGCTCCCCACATGGTCGCCTGGGACGGCTCGTTCAGTTTCCCGGCCGCCTGGCCGCTCGGTGTGAACCCTCGCCCCGCTTGCGGGGAGAGGGACCGCGTCGCGCAGCGACGCAGGGTGAGGGGGCGTGTCGCGAGAAGCAAAAGCCGCCCCTCATCTGCCCTTCGGGCATCTTCTCCCCGCACGCGGGGAGAAGATGATTAGTAGTTCCCAGACGCGTTCGCGCCGGTTAGCTAGGAAGTGGCAACGACCGTTCCGCAGGAGTCGTCCGCATCCGGCAGATCGTCGGCACTGAACACCCGATTGCGTCCGGCCGCCTTCGCCGCGTACAGCGCCTGGTCCGCGCGCTTGAGTACGACCTCGATGCGCTCGGCGCCGTGGATGCAGGCGACACCAATGCTGATCTTGGGTTCGATTGAGTCGCCCCAGTCGCCGGTCAAGCAGAGCGCATCGACGCGCGTGCGCAGGCGTTCGGCCACGATCGCGGCGCCGGCGCCGGTCGTGTTGGGCAAGACCACGCCGAATTCCTCTCCGCCCAGCCGGCCGAGCACATCGCTGTCGCGCAACTCGGCACTCAATGCTTTCGCCAATGCCTTCAGCACATGGTCGCCGACGTCGTGGCCGTAGCGATCGTTGATCGGCTTGAAATAGTCGATATCGACCATCAGCACCGCCAGCGGGTGTCCGTAGCGGACCGCACGCGAGAACTCGCGGCGCGCGCTCTGCAACAGGCTGCGGCGATTGCGTACGCCGGTGAGCTCGTCGGTGTTCGCTTGCCGCGCCAACTTTTCCTTCAGCTGGTAGAACTCGGTGAAGTCAGTAGCGATGCCCAGCAGCGCGACGACATCGCCATTGGCATCGCGCTGGGGAATCTGCACGACCCAGAAGTGGCGAACTTCGCCGCCCGGCATGCACACGATCTGCTCGCCGGATTGGGTTTCCCCGGTCGCGAACACGCGATCGTCGAGCACGCGCCAGTTGGCGGCCACTTCGGCTGAAACCAGCTCCTCGTCGGCATGGCCGATGAGTTCCGTCGGCGTACGTCCTGCGACCGCCGCCATCTTGGCGTTGGCATAGGTGTAACAACGCGCGCGGTCCTTGGTGTAGATGCAGGCGTCGACGTTCTCGAGTACGGATTCGAGCAGCGCATTCTTGTGGCGCAACTCGGATTCCATCTGCTTGAAGTGGGTGATGTCGGTGGAGATGCCGGCGATGCCGGTGATGTGTCCACGCGCATCGCGCACCGGCGCTTTCACGCTGAAATAGGTGCGCGGATCGCGGCCGGGCTGGGCCAGCTGTTCTTCGGCCTCCAGACGCCTGCCGCCCTCGATCACGCTGCGATCGTTCTTCCACAGCGCCTGGGAGCGCGGCGGATCCCAGAAGTCGGTGTCGTCGTGGCCGAGGATTTCGGTAAGCGGTTTTTGATACAGCTTGTGCATGGCGCGATTGGCGAAGGTGTATTTACCCGCCAGGTCCTTGGCATAGACGAAAGCCGACAGCTCGTCCATCGCCGCGCGCAGGATGCGCAGTTCCGCGATGAGCCGACGTATCCGGCGTTTTGGCGCCGGCACGCCGTCCGATGGCGAGTGCTGTATGAGCATGGAGGCAAGGTAGCCGCCGGGATGTGGAGCTTTCATTAAGACGCCCCGGCATTTCGTGACGTGGATTGCACTCGTTCCGCGACCGGGTTTGGGATTGCTGTTATCCGTTAGCCCGCCAGTCACGAAAGAAGTCGATGAAGTGCCGGACCTTGCCCGCCGGCTGGCGCGTGGCCGGGTACACCAGATGGATGCCGCCGCTGGGCAACGACCACTCGGGCAGGAGCTGGCGCAGGGTTCCGTCGCGCAGATCGGCGGCGGCAGTGAAGTCGGCGACTACGGAAATGCCCGCCCCCCCGCGCAGCAGACCAAGCACGCCTTGCGGCGAGCTGGCGCGCAGGCCGGAGCGCATACGCACCGTGACCTGTTTGCCGCTACGGCCAGAGAAGCGCCAGGTCAAAGGGCTGCGCAGCAGACTCAGCGCGATCCAAGCATGCGAGGCGAGTTGCTCCGGCTGCCTGGGCGTGCCGTGCTGCGCCAGATAGGCCGGTGCGGCCACGGCCATCTGCGAGAAGTCGCCAATCCGCACCGCGCGCATCGTCGAGTCGCGCAGCCAGCCGAAGCGCACGGCGATGTCGATGCGTTCGCCGACGAGATCGAGCACATCGTCAGTGGCGATCAGATCGACCTGCAGACGTGGATGTTCGCGATGGAACGCCGCGAGCGCAGGACCGAGCACGTTGGCGGCGTAGTCGGATGGCGCGGTGATGCGCAGCGTGCCGCTGGGTTCTGTAGTGGCTTCGTTGAACTGCGCCACCGAAGCCGCCAATTCGTGCAGCAACGGCGCGGATTCGTCGAGAAGTCGCTGGCCGGCTTCGGTCAGCTCGACGCGCCGCGTGGTGCGGGTGAACAGCGCGCCGCCGAGTTCGTTCTCGAGCTTGGCGATCTGCTGGCTGAGCACCGTCTTGTTGATGTCCAGCCGCTGCGCCGCCGCGGTGAACCCGCCGGCTTCGGCCACGGCGAGAAACCATTGCAGGCGATCCAGCGAGACGGTGCGACGGGGGCGGGTGGCAGGCGATGCGGGCATGCCATCGATTGTCCACCATTCGTGGACAATAATTTCAGTTTATGGGGATTTATCCGGACAGTCCGCAGGCGGAGACTGCGCCCACCCCAACCGAGGAACCTTCCATGAAGATCATGCTTATCGGCGCCAGCGGCTATGTCGGCAGCGCCCTGCTCAACGAACTGCTGGAGCGCGGCCACCAGGTCACTGCGGCCGTGCGCAACCCCGAACGGCTGCCGGCGCACCCCGCGCTCACGGCCGTGTCGGTGAACGTCCAGGACGCGGCTTCGATCGCATCCGCGGCCCAAGGCCATGCGGCCGTGATCAGCGCCTTCAGCCCCGGCCTGGCCGATCCCGATCTGTACGCGAATCACGTCGCGGGCGTCGCCTCGATCATCGACGGCGTGAAGCGCGCCAAGGTCGCGCGGCTGCTCATGGTCGGCGGCGCCGGTGCGCTGGAAGTCGCCCCGGGCGTGCAACTGGTGGATACACCCGAGTTCCCGGCGCAATGGAAGCAGACCGCGCTGGCGACCCGCGAAGGCCTGCATCGGTTGCAGAACGAGTCCTCGCTGCGCTGGAGCTTCCTCGCGCCCGCGGCCCATCTGGAACCGGGCGAACGTACCGGTCAGTTCCGTCTGGGCAATGGCGAGTTCCTAGTCGATGCGCAGGGCAACAGTCACATCAGCGTCTCCGACTACGCGGTCGCCATGGTCGACGAGCTCGAACAATCGCGTCACGAACGCCGCCTGTTCAACGTCGCCTACTGATCCAGCCCCGCACGCTTCATCATTTGTCATCCATCAAGGAGGAAAGACCATGCTGCTGCCCACCATCCATCACCGTCATGTCGATATCGACGGTGTCCGCGTGTTCTATCGCGAAGCGGGACCGAAGGATGCACCGGCGCTGTTGCTGCTGCATGGCTTTCCGTCATCGTCGCAGCAGTTCCGTCGCCTGATGGATGCGCTGGGTGGGCGCTATCGGCTGGTGGCGCCGGACTATCCCGGGTTCGGGCATAGCGATGCGCCGTTGCCGGTATCGGCGGGCGGCGTGTTCGAGTACAGCTTCGATCGCCTCGCCGACGTCATCGAGAAGTTCTGCGAAGCCGTCGAGCTGCGTCGCTTCGTTCTGTACATGTTCGATTTCGGTGGCCCGGTAGGCATGCGCGTGGCCGAGCGCCACCCCGATTGGATCAGTGGCGTGATCGTGCAGAACGCCAATGCGTACGAGGACGGGCTGAGTCCGATGGCGCGGGATCTGGTTGCCTTGCAGCCAGGCGATGTCGCGGAGCAGCAGCTGGGTCATTTGCTGACCCTGGAAATGACCCGCAATCAGTACCTCGGCGGCACTAGCGATGCCACGCGCGTGGCCCCCGATGGCTGGACGCTGGACCAGCACTTCCTCGACCAGCCCGGTCGCAAGCGCATCCAGATCGAACTTGCGCTGGACTACGCCAGCAACGTCGCTCGCTATCCCGCGTGGCAGGCATGGATGCGCGAGCACCAGCCGCCGGCTCTCGTGGTGTGGGGACGCAATGATGCGTTCTTTCCCGAGCCCGGTGCGCATGCCTACCTGCGCGACCTGCCCGATGCGGAGATACATCTGCTCGACACCGGCCACTTCGCGCTCGAAGAAGAAGCGCCTCGCATCGCGACGCTGATCGACGAATTCGTGGCGCGCATCACGCTGCAGCGTTCCGCGGCCGTGCCTCATGGCATGGGACGGGAGGCGCAGCCGGCTTGATATCCTCGCAGACCCCGCGCCTCAGGATGACCGCATGCGCCAGCAACCGCCTTTCGCTCTGCAACAGATCGATCACGTGGTGCTTCGGGTGAAGGACGAGGCGGGAATGATCGCTTTCTACTGCGACGTGCTCGGCTGCACGCTGGAACGTCGCCAGGACGAAATCGGTCTCGTCCAGCTGCGCACCGGACGATCGCTGATCGATCTGGTGCGCATCGACGGCAAGCTCGGCGCCATGGGCGGTGCGGCGCCGGGCCCGGAGGGGCGCAACATGGACCATCTGTGCTTGCGCGTTGAGCCGTTCGATCGCGATGCGATCGTCGCCTACCTGCAGGCGCGGAATGTACGCATCGGCGATTTCGGTTCGCGTTATGGCGCCGAGGGCGAAGGGCCGTCGCAGTACCTGTTCGATCCCGAGGGCAACGTTGTGGAATTGAAGGGCGCTCCCGCCCGCGATTGAATGAAACACCCGCCCTCGATCGAATGAAACACCCAGGAAATGATGCCGCGCGGGCGGCTGGGGAAATGAAGCTCCGCGGCAATGGCTGATCCATTCCCCCGGATCAGCCCGCACCAAACCAAGCACCCAACAACATGACCGATACCGCGCGTTCAACTCTGTCTTTCCGCCGCCTGGCCCTGCTGCTGGGCGGCCTGGCCATGTTCGGGCCGTTCTCGATCGACACGATCTTCCCGGCGTTTCCGGCGATCGGCGCGCAGCTCGACGCCGACAAGGTGCAGATCCAGCAGACGATCAGCGTCTATCTGGTCGCCTATGCGCTGATGAGTCTCGTCCATGGCCCGTTGTCGGATGCGATCGGCCGCCGGCGCGTGATCATCGGCGGCCTGATCGTCTTCACCTTCGCTTCGATCGGCTGCGCGTTGTCGCGCGACCTGACCACGCTGCTGGCGTTCCGCGCGCTGCAGGGGCTGTCGTCGGGCGTGGGCCTGATCGTCGGACGTGCGGTGATCCGCGACGTGCTGCATGGCGAGGCCGCGCAACGGCTGATGAGCCAGGTCTCGATGATCTTCGGCATCGCACCCGCCATTGCGCCGATCATCGGCGGCTGGATTCTGGGCTGGACCGCGTGGCCGGTGATCTTCTGGTTCCTGGCCGCGTTCTCGGTGCTGTTGCTGGTGGTGACCTGGCTGGGCTTGCCGGAGACTCACGCGAAGGAAGCGCGGTTGCCGCTGCGTGCAGGACCTCTGCTGCGCGATTACGTCTCCATCTTCGCCAATCCACGTTTCCAGCGGCTGGCGGCCGTGAGCGCGTTCAACTTCGCCGCGCTGTGGTTGTTCATCTCTTCTGCGCCGGCGTTCGTGGTCGATCATCTCGGCCTGGGCGAAAGCGATTTCGGCTGGTTCTTCATCCCGATGATCGGCGGCATGGTCACCGGCGCCTTCGTGTCCGGCCGTTTCGCCGGCAAGGTCAGCGGCGAGAAGCTGGTGCGCATCGGCTTCACCGCGAGCGCGATCGCGATGCTGCTCAACGTCGCCTATACCTTGCTGGTCGCAAAGGCGACCGTGCCGTGGGCGGTGATTCCGATCTCGCTCAATGCGTTCGGCATCGCCCTGGTATTTCCGATCGTCACGCTGGCAATTCTGGACATGTATCCGCGCCAGCGCGGATCGGCCTCGTCGCTGCAGGCGTTCACCAGCCTGGTGTTGAATGCATTGATCGCGGGCGTGCTGTCGCCGCTGATCAGCGCGCATGTGCTGTGGATGGTGATCGTGGCGTCGGTGTTCCTGTCGCTGGCATTCGGCTTCTGGACCTGGGAGAAGCGCGTGTCGAAGCCGTTGCAGGCGCCGGTCTGCGAGGCGGAGACGGTGCCGGGTGAGACGCTGTAGGGATGTTCGATCCGACGCTGGAATGCGTGGATTCGTTGTAGAGTGGAGCTTGCTCCGCTGCTGTTGATTCTCGTGGATCCAGGCCTGACTTGCGGTTGACGCGCCGAGCCGGCTCGGCGCTACGCAAGCAAAGGCAGCGGAGCAAGCTCCGCTCTACAAAGAGCCTGTGCCTGCGTTACACCTTGCGCCGCGACATCAGATACACCGGCAATCCCGCGGCGACCAGCACGACGCCCCACACCAGCGATTCGCTGCCCACACCGATCAGTGCGTACAGGCTGTAGATCAAGGCAAGTATCGCGACCACGCGTCCCGTGCCATCCCCACGCCGCAGCCATGCCGCGCTACTGACGAAGTAGGGCAACAGCGTCGCCGCGGTCGACAGCAGGATGGCGAAGGTGAACAGCTGCACCAGTGACTTGCTGAAGTTGGCGAACACCAGCAGTGTGGCCAACGCGCCCGCGATCAACACGCCCGCGGCCGGCGTGCCGCGCGCGTCGAGACGCGAAAAGATCGGCGGCATCACGCCATCGCGGGCCGCGGCCATCGGTACCTGCGCCGAGATGAGCACCCAGCCGTTCAAGGCGCCGAGGCACGAGATCGCGGCGACCGCCGCAATGCCGACGCCTGCCGCGGGACCCCACAACGAGCGCGCGGCATCGGCCATCGGCGCGGCGGATTTCGCCAGTTGCTCGGCGGGCAGCAGGCCCAGCACTGCGCTGCAGGCGAGGATGGTGGCGAGGCCGGCCAGGCTGGTGCCCAGCAACGTCGCACGTGGCACCGTCTTCTCTGGATTGTCGATTGAGCCGGCCGGCACGGTCGCCGCTTCCAGGCCCAGTAGTGCCCACAGTGTTAGTGCAACCGTGGCGTTCACCACGTGTGGCAGCGATTCGCCGGTGGGATTCAACGGGTGGTAGTGACTGCCGTCGACGAACCACACCGCGACGCCGCCGAATACCAGTAGCGGCACGAACTTCAGCACGGTCAGCACCACCTGCGCGCGGCCGACTTCGCGCACGCCGACCAGATTGATCGCGATGCAGGTCCACAGCGCGACCAGGGCGCACGCCGCCGAGCGCAGCGGCGTCGCCGTCAACGTCGGGAAGATCGAGCCGATACTGCCGGCGAACGCCACCGCAATCGCGGCATTGGTCGTCCAGGTCGAGATCCAGTAGCTCCAGGCGATCACGAACCCGGCCAGATCGCCGAAGCCGGCACGCGCAAAGGTGTAAGGGCCGCCGGTCTGCGGCCAGCGCGTGGCCAGCTTGGCGAACGTGAGTGCCAGCATCACCGCGCCGAACAATGTGATCGCCCAGCCGATCAGACTGCTGGCGCCGTAAGGCGCCAGCGAGGCGGGCAACAGGAAGACACCGCTGCCGATGATGCTGCCGACGACGAGGGCTGTGGCTGACCAGAGGCCGAGTGGGCGTTGCTGGGACATGGGACCTCGTCAGTTGTCGGTTGTGTGTTCTGCTCCCTCCCTTTCGCCGCAGGCGAAGGGGAGGGAGGGGGCGAGCGCCGCAGGCGCGAGTGCAGTTGCTGTTGTTCTTCGTAGAAGCAACCGCAAAAGCACCCCCTCCCGACCTCCCCCTTGCGCTTCGCGCAAAGGGGAGGGGAAAAGCAAAAAGCTCAGCCCGCTTCGCGATACACCTTGCGCAGCAGTTCGTGGAAGTGATGCACGGCGTTCTCGCGCAGCGGATTCAGGCGTCCGGGTTCGTACGAGCCCGACGAGAGTCCGCGTTGCACGTCTTCGCAGATGGTCAGGTCCTCGAACTGCACTTCATCGCTGAAGTTCAGGTCGTTGAGCCGGCGCTGCGCGGCATCCTCGGATTCGTCCAGCGTGTAGTAGAAGTCGAATTCCACGCGGCAACGGTCCACGCCCTTGGGGATCACGCGATTGGTCTGCAGGCGTCCAGGCAGGATGTTGAGCATCGTGTTCGGCCACATCCAGTAGTACAGAGCGTCGCCCTCACCGTACAGGCCGTCTCCGCTTTCGAGCGGGCTGAACTGGTACGAGTACCACTTCGCGGTATCGGTGATGTAGCTGCGGTAGTCGAGCAGCTTGTTCAGGCCCGGATGGATATGCGGGACGTGATACCCCTCGAGGTAGTTGTCGACATACACCTTCCAGTTGCAGGCGACGTCGTAGCCGACGCGATGGTGGTGGCCGTACAGCTCAAGATGGCGGTTCGCGCCCAGGCGCTCGTCGATGCCTTTCACGAAGGCCTCGAACGGCGGCGCGTTGGCTTCATCCACGGCGGCGAACACCATGCCCTGCCACACACGTACCGCGAGTTGCGGCAGCTTCACCTGATTCACGTCGAAGTCGGGTGCGGTGCCCATTTCCGGCGCCGAGCGCAGCGTGCCCTCGAGGGTGTAGGTCCAGCCGTGATAGCGGCAGCGCAGCGACTTCGCCGCGAGGCCATCGCATGATGCGATCGGTCCGGCCCGATGGCGACAGACGTTGTGGAACACGCGGATTTCGCCGTCGGCGCCGCGCACGGCGATCACCGGCAGTCCTGCGAAATCGCCGACCACATGATCGCCGGCATGGCGCAGCTGGCACACGTGCGCCAGCAGCTGCCAGCCACGGTCGAAGATCAGGCGCCGATCCGTGGCAGCCATGGCAGGGTCGAAGTAGTAGCGCGCCGGCAGGGCGGTAGCGTGGTCCAGCGGCTGCGGGGCGAGGTCGTGCGCAATGTCGGATCGGTTCATGCGCCGAGTATCTCGCTCTTTTTGGCCGGCCCGCCAGAGGTGCCGGTACCGCGGGTCGGGCAGGGAACTGGTTCCCGGAAAGCGCCTGGATCTGGTTCCCGCAAGGGACAGCGCGGATCGCATTCTGTCGGTCAGAAACCACTTGAGGAGCAATGCATGGTCACCGTGATCTGGGATACCTGGTTGAAACCCGGCGCCGAACAGGAAGGCATGCGCCTGACCCGCCGGATCTGGTCGGACATGCGCAGCTTCGAGGGCTATGTGTCGCATCAGCTGTATCTGGACAAGGAAGCACCCGGCCATGTGTTGGCCCTGGGCACCTGGCGGAGCCGCGAACACGCCGACCGGGTTCGCGATCAGTACAAGGACTCCGACACCATCCGCCAGCTGACCCCGCTGCTCCTGCGTCCTCGCGATCGCTGGATCACGCAGCTGGACGCCCTGGCCGAAGCGCCCGTGCTGATCTGACGCATGTCCGGACCTTCAAGTTCGGATAGCCAACGCGACGTATGCCCGCTTCAATCCTCATGTCCATCCACCACGAGAACACCATGATCGATCTGTACTACTGGGGCACGCCAAACGGACTCAAGCTCAAGCTGTTCATGGAAGAAAGCGGCCTGCCGCATCGGATAGTTCCGGTGAATATCGGCAAGGGCGAGCAGTTCGAGCCAGAGTTCCTGGCGATATCGCCGAACAATAAGATCCCCGCGCTGGTCGATCACGATCCAGTTGGCGGTGGTGCTCCGATCCCGCTGTTCGAGTCCGGCGCGATGTTGTTGTACCTGGCCGAGAAGACCGGCCGCTTCCTTCCCACGGATGCGCGTGGCCGCGCCGAAGTGCTGCAGTGGTTGTTCTGGCAAGTCGGTGGCCTGGGTCCGATGGCGGGGCAGAACGGTCACTTCGTGGTGTTTGCGCCGGAACGGGTGCCGTATGCGATCGAACGCTACGTCAAGGAAACCAACCGGTTGTACGGCGTGCTCGACAAGCGCCTGGCCGATCGCGAGTTCATTTCCGGCGACGAGTATTCGATCGCCGATATGGCGACCTATCCGTGGATCGTGCCGCACGAACCGCATGGCCAGGATCTCGACGACTTCCCGCATCTCAAGCGCTGGTTCGAGGCGATCAAGGCGCGGCCGGCGACGGTGCGTGCGTATGAAGGCGTGGCGCCGGCGTATGTGGGCGGGCGTAATGCGCTTTCGGAAGAGGAACGGCGGATTTTGTTTGGGCAGACGGCGCGCGCGACGGCTTGATTCTGCGGCGGCGAAAGTCTGGTTCTTACCCTTCTCCCCGCTCGCGGGGAGAAGGTGCCCGAAGGGCGGACGCCCCGAAGGAAGCACCCTTGGGGTGTGAGGGGAGGCGAGCGTAGCGAGCTGCCTTGTCGCTCAAGCACAAGAAACAGCAAAGGCAACTCGCTGCGCTCGCTCCCCCTCACCCGCCCTTCGGGCACCCTCTCCCCGCAGGCGGGGAGAGGGACCAGAAGTGAAGAAGGACCAACTAGAAGCGGCAGGAGCTCAGACGCGTTCTGTCATCCCCAAAAACAAAAGGCCGGCAAATGCCGGCCTTTTGCGCTACTGCAGTCCGATGTTGCGATCAGCCTGCCGCCTTCTTCTCCGCCGGAGGCGCCGCAGCCTTGGCCGCATCCGCATTCCACCCGCAGGTCTTGCCTTCGTTCTGTTGCTTCAGCCACGCCTGCAGCGGCGAGAAGTATTCGAGGATCGCGGAGGCGTCCATCTTCTCGCCACCGGTCAGCTCCTTCAGCGTCTGCTGCCACGGCTGGCTTGCGCCCTTGCTCAGCATCGCCTGGTACTTCGCGCCGGCGGCCTTGTTGCCGTAGAAGCTGCACTCGTGCAGCGGGCCCTTGTAGCCCGACGCATCGCACAGCGCCTTGTAGAACTGAAACTGCAGCACGTGCGAGAGGAAGTAACGCGTGTACGGCGTGTTGCCCGGCACGTGGTACTTCGCGCCCGGATCGAAGAAGTCTTCGCCACGCGCGGTCACTGGGGCGACGCCCTGGTACTTCGCCTTCAGCTCCCACCACGCCTGGTTGTAGTGATCCGGCTTGATCGTGCCGTCGAACACACCCCAGCGCCAGCGGTCGATCATCAGGCCGAACGGCAGGAACGAGACCTTGGCCAGCGCCATGCGCATCTGCGCGTTGATCACTGCCTCGTTGCTCGCCTTCTGCTCGCCGACCAGGCCGATCGACTGCAGGTAGGCCGGCGTCATCGACAGCACGATGGTGTCGCCGATGGCTTCGTGGAAGCCATCGTGCGCACCCTGCTGGAAGATCGGCGGCTGGCCGTTGTAGGCCATGTAGTAATAGACGTGGCCGAGCTCGTGGTAGATCGTGGTGAAGTCTTCCTCGTTCGGCTTGATGCACATCTTGGTGCGCACGTCGCCGGCCATGTTGATGTCCCACGCGCTGGCATGGCACACGACGTCGCGATCGCGCGGCTTGATGAACTGCGTCTTGTCCCAGTAGCTCGCCGGCAGCTTGGCCATGCCCAGCGAGGTGTAGAAATCCTGGGCGCGCTCGGTCATCTCCTTGGCTTCCGCCAGGTCGGCCTGCTGCGCGATATTGCTGCGCTCGTCGTACGAGGCATCGTGATCGAGGCCCCGCAGCAGCGCGGCTTCCTTCGCGTCTCGCGCCTTCTTCAGCGTGCTGGTGATGTCGAGGTTGCCTGCCTGCGCGTCGCTGTACGGCTGCAGGATCGGCCACAGGTTGCCCCAGTCCTGCTGCCACATGTTGCCCATCAGATGCGCCGGCAGCATGCCGCCCTGCACGTGGCCGCGATCGCCGTACTTCTTCTCCAGCTGCGTGCGGGTGTAGCAGTGCAGCTGTTCGTACAGCGGCTTGATCTGCAGCCACAGGCGGTCGGTTTCGGCGGAGATTTCGGCCGGCGTCATGTCGTAGCCGGAACGCCACAGCTCGCCGGTATCGGCGAAGCCCATGTCCTTGGCGCCGGTGTTCGATAGGTCGACGAAGTGGGTGTAGTCCTGGCGCATCGGCTGCGCGATGGTGTGCCAGCCCTGCCAGGCGTCGAGTTGTTCTTCGTACGTGGCGGCGGGATCGCGCAGCACGTCTTCGAGTTCGCCGAGCTGGCGGCACTTGCGCGCGCTGCCTTCGCCCTTGCAGTACTCGCCCGAGCCGTACATGCCTTCCAGCTTGGTGGCCAGGCCGGTGAGTTCTTCCAGCTTCTTCGGATCCTTCGGCGGCGGCATCGACACCGAGAGCTTGAGCAGCTTGATCGCGCGTGCGGTCTCGGGCGACATCTTCTGCCCTTCGAACTTGCGCGATTCCTCGATCCACTTGTTGAGCTGCGACAGGAAGCGTTCGTTCGCCTTCGCCGTCAGCATCTCGGTGTCGCCATTGATGTACGTCGAAGACGTCCACTGCGCCGCGTTGAGCTCGGGGTAGATCTTGCGCATCTCTTCATTGACGCGCGCGACGAACTGGTCGGCGGTTTCGCCCTCCGGGGCCTTCCCGGCTTCAACGGGCGCCTGCTCCTTCTTACAGGCCGACAAGGTGAGGCCCGCGGCTACGGCGAGCGCGAGCAGGACATGACGGTGGTTCACGGGCAATCCTCTTCGGGCGCCCGGGCGGGCGCGAGAATCGCGAGGCTAGTGTGGGGAAGCGGGGGCTGCAAGTGATGGCGGCCGCCGGGAGGCGACCGCCATCAAGGTTTGTGCCGTCAGGCACCGATCGCCGGATCGCTGCAGGTGGCCAGTCCGTTTTCCATATGCCCCGCTACGCGGCGCAGGTAGCCGGCATCGGAGCTCGAGGTGACGCTCAAGTCATACCAGTGCCCGCTGGCGCTGATCGTCCAGGCATCGTCGATACTCGCGCCCGCGGCGAGCGTGTGGGTGCGTGCCGCCGCGGTGCTGTAGCGGTTGGGCTTCACCGTCAGCGTGCACGCCACACTGCCGGTGTTGCGCAGACGCAGCACGATGCGGCCGCCGGCGGGGTCGTAGATCGCCTGGACTTCCGGTTGCGCCTTGCCCGCGCCGGCTAGCGCGACATCGCCCTTGAATTCGCGCAGGAAGCCGTTCGGGCCGAACGCGCGCAGGTCGTACTTCCCGGCCGTGACCGCCACCGCGCTCCAGTAGTCGGACAACTGCTTGCCGGCTTCCACGGTGTAGAACCACGGGCCGTCGCTGCGGTTGAGTGAGTACACGTTGAAACCGGCGCCGGCCGAACCGGTATTGACGAAGTCGAGCCAGTACTTGCCGGCCGCAATATCGACACGGCCATTGACGTGCAGCTCGTAGGGCAGGGCGCACGCGGGACGCTGGCCGGATTCCTGGTGCGGCATGGCCTGCTTGGTCGGAACGCGCGGCGCGGTGAGTTTGCACGTGGCATCGGCGTCGCCGATGTTGCCGGCGGTGCTAGGCAGCGTCGTCGGCCATGCGTTGTCGGGATCGGCGAACTCGAGCGTAGTAGTGAGGTCGCCACACACCGCGCGACGCCAGGCGCTGATGTTGGGTTCCATCACGCCGAAGCGCTGTTCGAGGAAGCGGATCGTCGAGGTGTGGTCGAACACCTGCGAATTGACCCAGCCGCCCTTGCTCCACGGCGAGATCACGAACATCGGCGTGCGCGCGCCCAGACCGACGGGGACGCCACCGTAGTTCTCGGTGCTGGTGTCGACCGTGCTCAGGCCCATGTTGCTGTCGAGTGCCGGCAGCGGCGCGGGCACGTGATCGAAGAAGCCGCCGTTCTCGTCGTAGTTGACGATGAACACCGTCTTCGACCACACCGCCGGATTGGCGGCCAGGATTTCGAGCAAGCGTGCAGTCAGGGATTCGCCGTAAGCCGGCGACGCCGCGGGATGCTCGCTCATGATGTAGGGCGCGACCAGCCACGACACCTGTGGCAGCGTGCCGGCTTCGACGTCGCGTTTGAATGCGTCGATCAGGTATTCGCCGCGCGAGGAATCCTTGTTGGCCGCGGTCGAGCCCGCCACCCAGGCGCGGCCGCGCTGGTACAGCGGCGAGGATGTATCGAGCTTGCGGAAGTTCTTGAAGAACGGCAGCGAGTTGTCGCCGTAATTGTCGTACTCCTGGTAGACCTTCCAGCTCACGCCGGCGTTCTGCAACCGCTCGGCGTAGGTGGTCCAGGTGTAGCCGACGAAGTTCGGATTGTCTTTCGACATGTCCGCGGTCCAGTTGCCGTCGTCCGCGTTGTTGACCGCCTGCGTGCCGCTGTTGCCCACGGTCAACCCACTGGTGCCGGTGAACATGTGCATGCGGTTGGGGTTGGTCGGCCCCAGCAGCGAGCAGTAGTACGCATCGCACACGGTGAAGGCATCGGCGAGTGCGTAGTAGAACGGCAGGTCGGCGCGGGTGAAGTGACCCATGCAGAACTGGCCTTTCACCTGCACCCACGCGTCGTAGTTCTTCCACAGCGTGTGCGTGCCCTTCCAGTCGTGGTGGATGTCAGCCAGGCATTGCGCGGCGGTGGTGTCCGTATCGAGACGGAACGGCAGCGTTGTCTTGCTGCTGCCGATGCGGTTGGGCTGCTGAAACACATTCTTGCCACCCGGCAGCGGAATCGGACGCGGGTCGTCGAAGCCGCGCACACCACGCAGTGCGCCGAGGTAATGATCGAACGAGCGGTTTTCCTGCATCAGGATCACCACGTGCTGCACGTCCTGGATCGTGCCGGTAACGATTGCGGGTTCGACCGCGAGTGCATCGCGGATCACTTTGGGCAACAGCTGGATGCCGACGGCGCCGACGGCGGCGCCCGCGGAGAGTTTCAGGAAATGACGGCGACGTTCGGAAACCATGGCGTTCCTCGCGGTGGTTGCGTGTTGCGGCCGGATTGTTGGGTGGCGTGATTGCCGGGAAATGACTGAATGCGAGCAGGCGACGGCAGCGGGCGCCCGATGCAGTGGCGCGGAGCGTGCCGCACGAGTTAAGCCCTTGCAAACGCAAGCGATGTGCGGTTCGCCTTACGGTTCTCGGTTGTACTTGGTTGTGCGATACGCCGACGTGTTTTGGCGATAAATCAGCGCGGCTCACATGCTTTTCGGCACTTGGAACAGTAGCGGGCGCGTGAGGACCGCAAGCACCGCGTAGCCCGACTTACGAATTCGAACTGTACTTGTGCAGCGCGCTATGGACGTTGCGCCAACCCGCGTTCGATCAGCCACTGCCATGCGGCTTCGGCGTCATGCTCGAAATAGGCCCGGGCGGAACCGAGGCGGAAGGTGTAACCCCATTCATCCATGTCCGCGAGGATGCGGTCGCGGCCCACGCCGGGAAGCTCGTCACCAAGCAACGCCTGCAGCACGCAGACCGCGTCTTCTTCCTCGACCGAATCGGTGGCGTCGGTGTGGACCTGTGCGCGACGTTCGATCGGCAGCACGATCAGATGCGCCGCTTCGTGCAGCAGCGAGTGCACCGGCGTGTCGAGCCGGGCGTAGACGGTGGAACCGATCAGGCCGGCCTCGTTGTCGCCCCAGTAACTGCCGGGAATGGCTTCGCCGCCGGATACCAGCTGGAATTGCAGGTCGTGGCGGGCGAGGAGGGCGACGACGTCGGGAATCGCGATGTCGGCAAGAGTGAGCATTGCTTCTGCTTCTGCCCCCTCCCTTTCGCCGCAGGCGAAGGGGAGGGTTGGGGAGGGGTGCTTTTGTCGTGGCTCGTGATGTTTCGGGAGACAAGAGCAACCGCAAAAGCACCCCTCCCCAACCCTCCCCTGCGCTTCGCGCAAGGGAGGGAGAATTCACGCCTGTGCGGGGTGTTCCGGCAGCGCGACGGAGATGTCGAGCACCTTGTTGTCGCCTTCGCCGATCAGGTCGACCTTTACGGCTTCGTCCTCGACCTTGACGTACTTGCGGATCACTTCCAGCAGTTCACGCTGCAGCATCGGCAGGTAATCGGGGCTGCTGCCGCGGCCGCTGCGCTCGTGCGCGACGATGATGCGCAGGCGATCCTTCGCAATGGAGGCAGTGGGCTTCTTTGCGATCAGGAAATCGAACAGACCCATCTCAACCTCCAAACATCTTGCTGAAGAAGCCCTTCTTTTCCACCTGGGTGAAGCGCATCGGACGGTCTTCGCCCAACAGGCGCGAGACGGCATCGTCGTAGGCCTGCGCGGCGTCGGATTCGGTTTCCAGAATCACCGGTTCGCCCTTGTTCGAGGCGTTGAGCACATCACCGGATTCGGGGATCACGCCGACGCTCTTGAGGCCGAGGATTTCCTCGACGTCGCCGATGCTGAGCATCTCGCCGGTTTCCACGCGCTTGGGGCTGTAGCGGGTCAGCAGCAGGTGCTCCTTGACGCGCTCGCCGTTTTCGGCGCGTTTGGTCTTGGAGGCGAGCAGGCCGAGGATGCGGTCGGAGTCGCGCACCGAGGACACTTCCGGATTCACCACGACCACAGCCTGGTCGGCGTAGTACATGGCCAGGAATGCGCCCTTCTCGATGCCGGCGGGCGAGTCGCAGACGATGTAGTCGTAGCTGTCGCTCTTCAGTTCCATCAGCACCTTCTCGACGCCTTCCTTGGTCAGCGCGTCCTTGTCGCGCGTCTGCGAAGCCGCGAGCACGTGCAGGTTGTCGAAGCGCTTGTCCTTGATCATGGCCTGCTTGAGCGAGGCTTCGCCGCTGATCACGTTGACGAAGTCGTACACCACCCGACGCTCGCAGCCCATGATCAGGTCGAGGTTGCGCAGACCGACGTCGAAGTCGATGACGGCGACCTTATGGCCGCGACGGGCCAGACCGCAGGCAACGCTGGCGCTGGTGGTGGTCTTGCCCACGCCGCCCTTGCCCGAGGTCACAACGATGATTTCTGCCAAAATTTCTCTCCCAGTCCTGTTCGGCGCATGCGCCGTTTTTCTTGTAATGGCGGGTCTATGGCCCGCGTCGAACCACTATTTACAACAAAAACACGCCGGGCAGGGCCCGGCGTTCGTGAATCAGTCAAGCGCGGCGATCTTCAGCTCTTCGCCCTCGAGCCAGATCTGCACGGGTTTGCCACGCAGCTCCTTCGGGATTTCCTCCAGCACCTTGTAGCGGCCGGCGATCGCGACGAGTTCGGCATGGAATTCGCGGCAGAAGATCCGCGCCTGCGCCCAGCCCTGCGCGCCGGCGAGAGCGCGGCCGCGCAGCGGGCCGTAGATGTGGATCGAACCGTCGGCCATCACTTCCGCGCCGGCGCCGATATTGGCGAGCACGCTGAGGTCGCGGTTGGCGGCGTAGACCTGCTGGCCCGAGCGCACCGGGGTGGATTGGATCAGTCCCGGGGCATTCGGGGTGGGCGCGGCGGCTGCCGGGGCCGGTTCGGTCGCGGCGGCGCGTTCCGGCTTGGCACGCGGCGGGGGCGGCGGTGTCGATTCGGGCTCACCGTCGCGTTCATAGGACGCGCGGAACTTGGCCAGCAGTGGCAGGCCGAGTTGTTCGGACAGGCGCTCGATCTCGCTGGTGCCGTAGGCCAACGCCACCGGCAGCACGCCGGCGTCGCGCAGGCCGTCGATGAGCTGGCGTGCGGTATCGACGTCGGGCGTCTGCGAGAGGCCGCCGAAGTCGATCACCACGGCGGCGCGCGCGAACAGCTTGGGCGCGCGCTGCACGCGGCCGCGCATCTCGTCGACGAGACGCGGGACGTCGAGGTTGCGGATGCGGAGGTTGGCGATGCCGACCTGGCCGATCTTCAGATCGCCGGCCAGTTCGTAGTCGACCGCCACGCTCATGGATGCGTCCCGGTGGCGCGCGGCGCGAGGTGACCGATGGTGGCGCGCGGGCGGCTCAGCCACGGCACGTCCGGCAGTCGGTCGCCGTAGGTCTCGTGCACCCAGGAATAGCTGCACAGTGCTTTCATCAACATGGCTGCACGCACTCCGGTTTCGGCCATCACGTGCTGGCCGGCCTCGCGGAAGCCGAAGCTGCCATGGAACAGCAGCACCGGGTCGTTGGTGCCGTCGAGGAACACTTCGCAGGCCATGTGCGGATAGCGCAGTTCGGCATAGCTCTGCGCGTCGGCATAGAACGCGCGGCCGACACCGCCGCCGCGGCGACGGCTGGCGACCACGATGCGGTCGATGTAGAAGAATTCCGGGTAGCGCTCGCGGAACCAGCGGAAGTTGCTGCTGTCGTGATCCGAACCCGAGCCCATGCCGATCAGGAAGCCGACCAGCGTTCCGTCGCGTTCGGCGACACGGAAATACTCGGCGTGATCGAAAAAGTACCGTAGTCGCGTCGCGTCCAGCGGCAGGATGGCGGGTCCGGCGGCGTTGTTGAGAGCGAGGACGGAATCCAGCTCGTGCTCACGCACGTCGCGGACAACGATCGACATTTCGTCGTGACTCCATGGTTTCTGGCCGGCGGCGGCCCAGTGCCGACGACCCGGCGATTATCGCATGGCCCGCAGGGGCGGGCGAATTCCCTGGCCCGGCGAGGGCGCGGGGACTGTGCCGATTCCGGCCAGAAACCTCATGTGCATGACTTTCGGACGGCTCCGCTACAGCAGCGAGTGGTTAGCATGGGTTCATGCTTTCAAGGCTCAACCACTCGCGACTGCTCCGCTACGCCGGTTTGTTCACCTGGGGCGCGGTGGGTTTGTGGCTGCTCAACGTCTGGCTGGATCCGGCTGTCGTTCCGCCCCAGCCTGGGGAAGCTCCCGCCCTCAACATCATGCGCTGGCTGGCCGTGTACCTGGCTTTCGGCCTGGTCTATTGGTGGATCACCCGGTCGCTGGGTCAGCGCCGGCCCGGAATTGCCGACCATGCCCTGCTGCTGGTGCTGACCGCCTGCGCGATCGGCGTGAGTTACTTCTCCGGTACCGGCCTCGGCAGCATCCTGCTGATGGTGATCGCGGGCCTGTTGCCCTGGTTGTTGCCTCTGCCTGTCGGCGTTGCGTGGCTGATCGGGGGCAACATCGCGATCATTCCGGTCTTTATCGATGCGCTGGATTTTCCACCGGCGCTGGCTGCCCTGCAGTCGATGGGCTACCTGGGTTTCTCGAGCTTCGTCTTCGTCACCGCACTCGTCGCGCGTCAGCAAGCCGAGGCACGCGAGGAGCAACGCCGCCTCAATGCCGAGCTGCGCGCCACCCGCGCGCTGCTGGGCGAGAGCGTGCGTGTCAACGAACGCACCCGCATTTCGCGCGAGCTGCACGATCTGCTCGGTCACCACCTGACCGCGCTGAGCCTCAACCTGGAAGTCGCCGGTCACCTCGCGCCCGAAGGGCGTGCGCGTGAGCATGTCCAGCAGGCCCACACCCTGGCCAAGCTGTTGCTGACCGACGTGCGTGAAGCCGTCAGCCAGCTGCGCGAGGGCGGGGCGATCGATCTGGCTGCGGCGCTGCAGCCGTTGTCGGAGAACGTGCCGGCGATCGACATCCACATGGATATCGAGACGCCGCTGACCCTCGACGACCCTGAGCGTGCGCACGTACTGCTGCGTTGCACGCAGGAAATCATCACCAATGCGGTGCGTCACGCCAACGCACACAACCTGTGGATCCATGCGCGTCGCGAAGGTGGCAACATCATCGTGGATGCGCGCGATGATGGACGCGGTGCAGATGCGGTCGTAGCCGGCAATGGCCTGCGCGGCATGCGCGAACGCCTGGTCCAGCACGGCGGTGATCTGCGTATCGAGACACAACCCCGGCCTCACCCCGAGGCGGGATTCCGCCTGCGGCTGACCCTGCCGGCCTCGGCCACCCTGGCCGCAAGCGAAGGAGCGATTGCATGAGTGAAAAGAGCATCCGTGTGCTGCTGGTGGACGATCAGACCCTGGTGCGCCAGGGCGTGCGTTCCCTGCTGGCACTGGCCGAAGGCATTGACGTGGTCGCCGAGGCCAGCGACGGCAAGCAGGCCGTGGAAATGGTCCCGCAGGTACAGCCGGACGTCGTGCTGATGGACATGCGCATGCCGGTGATGTCGGGGCTGGAGGCGCTGCAGGCGCTGGCCCGCACCAATTCGCTGCCGCCGACGATCATCCTGACCACCTTCGACGACGACCAACTGGTACTGGCCGGGTTGAAGGCGGGCGCCAAGGGCTACCTGCTCAAGGACGTGTCGCTGGAGCAGTTGGTAGGTGCAATCCAGGCCGTGGCTGATGGCGGCTCGCTGGTGCAGCCGGCGATGACCCAGCGCCTGCTTTCGGGCCTGGAGCACATGCGCAACGACTTCGTCAGCCTCGATCGTCCTGATCCGCTGACCGAACGCGAGACTGAAATCCTGCGTCTGATGGCCGGTGGCTTTTCCAACAAGGAAATCGCCAATTCGCTGGGCGTGGCCGAAGGCACGATCAAGAACCACGTGTCGAACATTCTGTCCAAGCTCGGCGTGCGCGACCGGACCCGCGCCGTGCTCAAGGCTTTCGAGCTGCAGCTGGTGTAAGGCTGGGCACGCGAGAAGGGGCCCGACTTTCCCGCTATGGGCAGTCCCTCACCCCTTGCCCTCTCCCGCAAGCGGGAGAGGGGGAGTAGGGGCCGTGCAGTACCCGCTCCGGCCCGTGCGCTGGCGCGAGAAGGCTCCTGCCTTCGCCGCCCACTTATTTGATGGGCTTTGCGTTTTCGTGGCGGTCCACCCTGATATGCCCGCCCCTTATGCCATTCCTGCCCCATACGGTGCTGCCGCGCGGCCGCTGGCTGGGTTACGATTGCCGACTTGCACCCCCGGCCGATTGCCGAGACCGGGCCCTGGAGAAACCTGAATGACCCGTTTGCTCGAGATCCTGATTTCCCTGGCGATCGTCGCCGTGCTGTTTACTGTCGTCGGCTTCATCCTGCCGTCGAGCCGTCATCTGGAAAGTTCGGTTGAGACCAACCGCAAGATGACCATCGTCTTCGACACCTTGAACAGCGCGCGTCGCTTCAAGGACTGGAACCCGTCGGTAGCTGGCGATCCCAAGATCAAGATCAACGTGTCCGGCCCGGAAAGCGGCGTCGGCTCCAAGGTGAGCTGGGACTCCGAAGAGAAGGCCCTGGGTCAGGGCAGCTGGACGATCTCCAAGAGCGAACCCGGCAAGCTCATCGCCTACGCGATCGAAGACATCGACCGCGGCCACGACAAGCGCTCGGAGTTCACCTTCGAACCGACCGGCAAGTCTGGCCGCAACATCAAGATCACCCAGAGCTATGACGTCGACTACGGCCTGAACCTGCTGGGTCGCTATTCCGGCCTGTACGTGACCAGCAACGTCGGCGAGAAGATGAAGCTCGGCCTGAGCAGCCTGAGCAACATGCTGGCCACGATCCCGAACCTCGATTACACGACCCTGGCGCCGACCGTGGCCGATCGTGCCGGCGAGAACCTGCTGGTGCTGAACGCCGCGGTTCCGCTGAACCAGATCACGATCCAGGCCCAGATGAAGACCAACATCGAGTGGATCAAGAAGAACATGGCCGCCAATGGCCTGGAAGCTGCCGGTCCGGTGCGCATCATCACCAACGAAATCGGCAGCTCGATCTATTCGTTCGACGTCGCCCAGCCGGTCCGCAAGGCCGGTAGCGATCCGACGGTCAAGCTGGAAGGCCTGAGCCTGAGCAACAACGTCGAGCTGCTGTACAACGATCCGACCAGGATCGTCACCGTGCCGTTCAAGGGCCACATGTCGAACCTGCAGAACGCGCGTGATGGCCTGCGTGCCTGGGCGATGACCCGCGGCTACGAGACCACCGAGCGCGCCTACGAGACGTGGAAGAACGGCATCGACGCCGGCTTCGCTCCGGGTCAGATCGGCGAGTACGACGTGGTCTGGGCGGTCAAGTAAACCTCCGCCAAAATGCTTCATACGGAACGCCGCGCATTGCGCGGCGTTCTGCTTTTTTCGGTCCCGATTCTTCAACTGCGTCAATTCGTGCACACGCTTGGAGGCGCAGGGCACTACAAAGCATGCAAGGCCGGGGCTATCGTTGAGCCATGACTCTCGTTACTGAAACTTCGTTCTTCCGGCGCGCGCTGGTCGCGGCAGGCGCGGTGTTCTCCGGCTTGGCGATCGCGTTGTCCGCCTATGCCAGCCATGCCGCCGATGGCGCGGCGAAGACATCGCTATTTGTCGCCGCGGCGCTCGCGCTGGCCCATGGCATTGCGTTGTGCGCGTTGGTCCCGCAAGCGCTGCGACGACTGGGCCTGATCGCCCTGGCCGGACTTCTGCTGGGGACCTTGCTGTTTTCCGGCGGCATCGTGTTCCGTCATTTCGCCGGCTACTCGCTAGGGCTCACGCCATTCGGCGGCGGCCTGATGATCGTGTCCTGGCTTGTGTATGCAGTCGATGCCCTGAAACGCGACTACTGAGATATCGCCATGCCCCGACATCGTCGTGGATTCGACACCGCCGCCGCGTTCGAACATCTCTCGCGTCGCGATCGCAAGCTCGGTACCTGGATGAAGAAGCTGGGTCCGATCGATGCGGACCCGCGTTGGCGCAAGGCCTTCGATCCGGTCGATGCACTGGCACGTGCGATCCTCTATCAGCAGCTCAGCGGCAAGGCGGCTGCGACCATCGTCGGTCGGGTCGAAACCGCGATCGGCAGCAATCGTTTCCATTGCGACACCTTGGCGAAGATCGACGACGTCGGGCTGCGGGCATGCGGCGTTTCCGGCAACAAGACGCTGGCGCTGCGCGATCTCGCGGCGCGCGAAGGGCGTGGCGAGATTCCCGACCTGCGCCGCATGAGTACGATGGACAATGACGCCATTATCGAAGCGCTGACGCCTATCCGCGGCATCGGTCGCTGGACGGTCGAGATGATGCTGATGTTCCGGCTGGGACGTCCCGACGTGTTGCCGGTGGACGACCTGGGTGTGCGTAAGGGAGCTCAGGTGGTCGACAAGCTCGACGAGATGCTCAAGCCCAAGGAGCTGTTGGACCGTGGCGAGCGCTGGGGTCCCTACCGCACTTACGCGAGCCTGTATCTCTGGCGCATCGCGGACGCGGGCACGAAGGCCAAGGAGCCGACCAAACGCTCGCAGGAATAGAAGTGCTCACGCCCTGGCTTCGGCAGTGAGTAGGGTCATGAGGCTCACCAGCGCGAGGATCAGGCCTTGCAGCAGCAGGAAGGCGACGGTAGCCGCGATGCGGGTGCCGCCATCGGCAGTGATTCCCAGGCGCCAGAAGATTGTCGTGGCGGCAAGTCCGATCATCGTGTAACCCAGCAGCAGCACGAGCATGCCGCCTCCGGCGCGCAGTGCGGTGGCGCCGTTGAAAACGATGAAGTCGATGCAGCAGGTCGCGGCTGCCAGCGCGACGGCCCAGGACAACCATTTCGTCATCGGGTTCATCGCGATTCGCGGCTTGCCCTCCTGCGGTTGCGATCAGGCACCGGCCGTCAGTCGGTGTAATACCAGTGCCAGGGTTCGTAGACGATGCCGTGCGGGTTGTGGCGCGGATAGCTCATCACGAAGTTGTAGCCCTCGGCGTTGTTCTGCAACCAGGCGAACGCGGGCGTGTGTTCGAACGACTCTTCCGCCGGAGGCTCGCCGGGCGTGCCGAGATCCAGTGCACGACCGGAATGATGTTCGCTGTAACCCGGCGCGGCGTTGACCGTGAGGATCTGTTCCACCGTCTGCCCGCGCGCCAGCTTCCGCTCGAAGATGCCGAGCTGGTAATCGTGGCTGCGGTACCCGGAAATGGCTTCCAGCACGACGCCGTCATGCAGCGCGGCCGTCTGCATGGAACGCCATGCGCGCGCCGCCGGCGACACGAGCCATAGCGGGCGGCGGTAGCGATCAAATCCGGCGAAAGTAAGGGCGACGGGCTCGGCCACCAGCGGCAGCCCGGTGCGCTCGCCATAGCCATCATCCAACCCCAGTGCGTGCAGACGGTCCTGCAGACGTTCCAACGGCAATTCGCCGATGACGTCCAGACCGCTACGACGATGCTCGCTGAGGTGGTCGAGAGCGGACAGCGCAATGTCGATGCCGGGCTCGCGGCGCAGATGCGTCACTAGCGCCAGCAGGCCCTCGGGAAGGTCGGCTGCGAGGTACTGCCCGTCGCGTTTGCGACGCAGCACGTGACGTGCGCGCGACACAGCGCGCGCATCGTGGTTGCTGCGCGCACGCAGCAGGCCGCCGGGCCAGATTTCGATGTCGGGGGTATTGATCAGCAGGTATGAGGCCGGGCGCATGGGCGCAGGTTAGCCCGGGTCCCGCCGTGGTGCCATCGCATTGAGCGCAGCTAGCAGGGATTGCGGTTGCTGCAGTGAGATCAACAGATGCGGACCATCGCGTTCAGGCAGCCACAGCACGCGGCGGCGTTCGGTCAGCAGGTAGAAGCCTTTGCCCCATTGGCGTGTACGGAACCAGCCAGCCTGATAGCCGGACGAAGAAATGCCGAGCGTCCTGCGGCCGGGGAGCAGTTCGGTGCGTTCTTCCAGGTCGATGATGCGTGCGCGTTCGAGTTCGAGCGCCGCCGCCGGCACGCGCCGGGTATGGATTCCGGCCCTTATGACCAGCACACCCGATTCGAGCATGACCGAGCGACGCCACTGCAACAGGCAGAGTATCGCGAGCACCAGCAACGCACCGGCCGAAACAGCCCACGAAACGGGCCACAGCGTGCTCTGCGAGAGGTCCGGTGCAAGCTCGATCGACAGGCCGATGGCCGCCGCCGTGGCGACAGCGGCAAGAAGAATCTTCAACTTCGCCGATGGCGGTTCGATGACGGCGTAGCTGCTATTGGCGGCGCGTAGGTCGGCCATCGCGAAGTCCCCGGTGCTGGTTCCGGGGATTCTGGGGCTCGGTTCACGCCGTTGTGTCCATCCATTGCGATTTTGGGAAGCGCCGTCCCGATGGCGCGAGGACGTCCATCACAATGAGCGGACAGGGCGGCGTGCCTCAGCGGCGTGATTCGCGCCAGGTCAGCGCGGACAATCCGCCACTGACCACGGTGGCAATTCCGCTGGCCCACAGTGGGATATGCACGCCGTTGACCACGACGTCCCAACCCAGCACGACGCGGGTGAGCTGCAGGAGTCCAATCAATGCCAGCAGGAGGCAGGCGAGGGAGGTGAACGGCTTCATTGCACTCTCCATTGCGCGCATCGGCGCGAAGTCAGGTCTTGGTACCGGTCCGGGTCTGCAGGGCATCGAGCAGGGCTTGCGGTTTCGCCAAACTGAGCAGCAGGCGGCGGCCGGATCGTTCGCTTATTACAAGTACACGTGAAGCATCGGTCACCAGCACGAAGGCTCGGCTTCGATCACGAAGACGGAAGTGCCCCATTTTCAGGCCGGGAACGCTGGTTCCGAACAATTTGATCGTAGGCTTCCATTCCCTGCGTTCGCGCAGATCGACCACGCGTGCTGTCGCAAGGTCCAGGTCGCCGATGGCGACGCGGCGCGTGTTCACACCTGCGGCGATGACGAGCGTGCCATCGACGATGCTGATTCGACGCCGATGCAATATCAGCGCGATCATGCCGCCGATCGCGAGGGTGAACGGGAGCATTACCCATGCTTCGGGTTGTCGCTGCATCAGCACGACGGCGCCGATCACGACTGCCAGCATCGCCAGGCCCGGCAGCAACCAGATCAGCCGCGCATCGGCGGGCAGCAGCGGGAAATCGGTGGGGATGGAATCGCGGATGCGGGATGTAGCAGTCATGGCCTCGCTCTCAGTGCTTGCGAATCCACACGGCCACGTCGTCGATCACGCGCGCGTCGACATGTCCCGGGGTCTGGTATTCGGCGAGCGTGCCCGGACCTTCGCCTGCGATGGCGAGGTGGTTCAGTGCGGGGTAGTGCTTGAACGTGGCGCGCGACTCCTTGCCCAGTGCTGCCTGCCAACGCTGCCAATCGGTATCGACAACCTGGATGTCGCGCGCTCCTTGCAAGAGCAGCAGCGGCTGGTGGATCGCCTTGGCTTCGGCGACGGGGTTCACCGTGTCGATGCTGCGCCAGTACGCGGCCGGCAATCCCATCGGGGTGTCCTGCGGCGGCACCTCGGCGCCTGCGCGAATGCGGGTGACCTGCTGCGCGAGTTTGTCGATCATCGCCGCTTCCTCTGCGGAGACGTCGCCGCTCATGGCGGCCAGGCGGCGGTTCTGTTCGATCAGGATGTCGAGCAGCGGCCGCGAAGGCGCCGCCAACAGAATGACGCCGGTGGCATTGGCGCGCTGGGCGATACGCGGGGCCATCATGCCGCCCTGGCTGTGACCAAGAATGTAGATGCGCTTGCCATCGACTTCCTTCAGCGTGCGCAGCAACGCGACAGCGGCGACCGCATCCTGTGTAGTCTCGGTATCCACGGTCAGCGGGTTGTCGACGTAATCACCCGGGCGCGCCTTGGTGCGTTTTTCGTAGCGCAGCACTGCGATGCCTTCGGCGGCGAGTCCGCGGGCGAGATCGAGGAAGGGGCGATTCGGTCCGATGGTTTCGTCGCGATCCTGCGGGCCGGATCCGTGCACCAGCACCACGGCCGGGAAGGGGCCTGCGCCCTTTGGCAGGGCGAGAGTGCCGGGCAGTGAATGCCCGTCGTTACCGACGGCGACCTCGCGTTCGATATAGGGAGCATCGGCCGGTGCGGCAGCAGCCGGCGGCGGAGGTGCCGGCTGGATCAGGAAGCCGGCGATCTGGCCCGACGTATCGATCGCGACCTTAGCCACCAGTTCCAGGTTGGCGTAGTGCAGCGGAATGACCACGAGGGTCATGAGGCCTTGCGGTTGCGCCACAGCTTCGCCGCGGCCTTTGGCAGCGCCAGCCTGCGCCGGTAGCGATTCCCAGACCTGCTTCAGCTTTTCGGCCGGCACAGCCGTGCGCATCTGTTCGGTAAACCCATTGGCTGCAGCTTCATAGCGTCCTGCATCGAGGTCATCGAGCAGCTGGGACGCGATCGCAGTCGGATCCTTTGCGGTCGGTCCTTTCGACTGGGCCATCGCGACCGAAGTGGTGGCGAGGAAAAGACATATCACTGGTAACAGGCGTTGCAGCATGCGTTTCACATCAAATCCCTCTGGGTGAAGCGGAAAGGGGAGCAAGGGTCAGACTTCCTTCTTCAGGTACAGCCAGGTGCCGAAACCGGTTTGCACGACATTGACCAGTTCCCAGCCCTGATTGCCCAACTGCGAGAGGGTTTCCTCCAGTTGTTTGGGCCGCAGGCCGAGGAACTTCGGTTTGACTTCGACCACCTTGTAGTTGAAACGCCTGCTCATGGAGATTCCGTACCCTTGTCATCGTTGTCTTCTGCAGGACGGGGCAGCCGCCCGGCCTTGCGTAGTGCATCGCGCAGCACGTATTCGATCTGTGCGTTGAGGCTGCGTAGTTCGTCGTCGGCCCATCGCTGCGCCGCGTTGAGCACTTCGGCGTTGATGCGCAGCGGATAGGCCTTCTTCTCGCTCATGCGTGCAGCGACATCAACCGCCGGTGGCGACGGCGGTGCCGATGCCGCAGATGAGCAGGACCAGCGACACGGCCGCCGCGGCCTGGAACCCGCGCGGACGCGCGTTGCGTCGGCGGCGCAGGTACATGGCGATCGGCAGGATCGGCAGCAGGGCGATCAGGACGGCAGAGCCGTGGAAGGCGTTCATTGCTGTTCTCCGGTATGTCGGCAGGTCGTGCGGGTCAGTACAGCGTGCCGGCGTTGACGATCGGCTGCGTGGCGCGTTCGCCGCACAGCACGACCAGCAGGTTGCTGACCATCTGCGCCTTGCGCTCCTCGTCGAGATGCACGACGCCGTTCTTCTGCAGCTCGGCCAGCGCCATTTCGACCATGCCCACCGCGCCGGCGACGATGCGGGTACGCGCAGCAATGATGGCGTTAGCCTGCTGGCGCTGCAGCATCGCCTGGGCGATTTCCGGAGCGTAGGCGAGGTGACTGATGCGCGCGTCGAGCACCTGCACGCCGGCGTCGGCGAGGCGGTCGGCCAGTTCCTGCTTCAGGTGTGCGCTGATTTCGGTGGCGTGGCTGCGCAGCGCGAGCTGGCCTTCTTCGTGCTGGTCGTACGGATAGCTGGTCGCCATCGCGCGCAGCGCCGATTCGGACTGGATGTGTACGAAGCTCTCGTAGTCGTCGACGTTGTAGACGGCCTCGGCGCTGTCTACGACCTGCCAGACGATCACCGCGGCGATCTCGATCGGCGAACCGTCGAGCTCATTGACCTTCAGCTTGCCGCTTTCGAAGTTGCGCACGCGCTGGCTGACCTTCTTCTTCGTATAGAAGGGGTTGTTCCAGCGCAGGCCGTTGTCCTTGACCGTGCCGACGTACTTGCCGAACAAGCTCAGCACCGCGGCCTGGTTGGGTTCGACCATGTACAGGCCGCACAAGGTGAAGCCGCCGAGGACGGCCAGCACCAGGGCCGCGACCACCATGCTGCCCATATGCGTGACATTGCCCGTGTAGAAGAGCCAGCCGGCCAGGAGCTCGGCCCCCAGGCAGGCGAGCAGGGTGGTGATGCCGGGGAGGGACTGGATGGGGTTCTCTTTCATGGCGGTCTCCGTGTGTGGCTGTATCTGATATCAATTTGATATCAGTTGAAAGTAGATTCCGACGAGCGGCAATCGACGGGCACGCCAAGCCGCCACCGGCGCGGGGGTCCACGTGACGGAAAGAGGCAATTAAAGGAGAGCCGGCTTCCAGCGGGTTACGGCACGATCCGATACAGCGGTGCCGGGATGAATTCACCGGTGGCGTACAGCGCCTTGCCGTCGGCGGTCCAGCCCAGGGCCTCGGCCTGTGGGATCCAGGGCAGTTCGATGACCCGTGGCGCACGGGCGACGGCCTGGGCCCAGGATTCGCCGTTGCGGCGCGGATAGAGGAGCAGGTTGCGATAGGTCATCACGGCCAGCGTGCGGCCGTCGGGGGCGATGTCTGCCGCCGTCACCTGATTCATGATCCGCGCCTGCTTCGCATTGGCGCGCAGCTCCCGGGCGGTTGGTTGCGGCACGCCGGCGAGCGTGCCGATGAGCTGTGCAGTCTGCACTCCGGACTGCGCACGCAGGGGCAGGGAGAAGACTTCCGGTGGCTGCCGTTTCTTCGAGAACAGCAGGATCTGGCCCGCGCGTTCGTCGACCGCGACCGCCTCGCAGTCGCGCGCACCGTCCGGCCAGCGGAAGGCAATCGACCAGGCGGGCCTGAGCCGGGCGTTTTCCAGCTGCGCGGGTTCCTCGATCGCATGCAGCTGCAACGTGCGGCGCAGGCCGCCGTTGTCGCCGGTGTCGGCGATGAGCAGGTAATCGCGACCGCCCAGCCGGAATGCGGCCATGTCTTCCCAGTCGGTCTTGGTCACGCCTTCGATACGCACCGTCGCCAGGCGATCGCCGTCGGGATTCACCGCGAACAATCGCGGTGGATTGCCGCCGTCGTCATGCAGCCACAGCACGTTGCGATGCCGGCGCGAGGCGGCCAGGCCGCTGATTTCGGCCAGTTGCGAATCCAGCAGCACACCGGCCAGGGAGCCGCTGCCCGAACTCGTCGCCGGCGCCGCATCGCGCGAGCAACCCGCCGCACACAGCAGGGCGCACGCGAGCAGCGGAGTGAGGTGGCGAAAACGCGACATGGCCGAAGCATCGCACGCGTCCCTCGATCCGGCCATGTCCCGGATTGGTCCCATCACGACTTGCGGCGACCGGTAAACTAGCGCCCCTTTCTGCCTCGCGCCACGTGCGCCCGCGATCGTCATGACCCAGCTCGGTACGCCTCTTTCTCCGCATGCCTTCCGCGTGCTCCTGCTCGGATCGGGCGAACTGGGCAAGGAAGTGGCGATCGAGCTGCAGCGCTATGGCGTGGAAGTCATCGCCGCCGATCGCTACGCCAACGCGCCGGCGATGCAGGTCGCGCATCGCAGTCACGTGCTCGACATGCTCGACGGCGCCGCGATCCGCGCCCTGATCGCGCAAGAGCAACCGCATCTGATCGTTCCCGAGATCGAGGCGATCCACACGCAGACCTTGGTCGAGCTGGAGCACGAGTTCGCTCAAAGCGGCGCCGCGACCCGCGTCATCCCGACCGCACGCGCCGCGCGTCTTACCATGGACCGCGAGGGCATCCGCCGCCTCGCCGCGGAGACGCTGGGTTTGCCGACGTCGGCATATCGCTTCGTAGACACGCTCGAGGACTACCGCGACGCGGTGCAGGCGATCGGCTTGCCATGCGTTGTGAAGCCCGTAATGTCCTCGTCGGGCAAGGGCCAGTCGCTGGTGCGTACCGAAACCGACATCGATGCCGCCTGGGATTACGCGCAGACCGGCGGTCGCGCGGGCGCGGGCCGCGTGATCGTCGAAGGTTTCATCCACTTCGATTACGAAATCACCTTGCTGACCGTGCGCCATCGCGACGGGACCAGCTTCTGCGACCCGATCGGCCATCTGCAGCGTGACGGCGACTACCGCGAGAGCTGGCAGCCGCAGCCAATGTCGCCCAAGGCGCTGGAACGCGCGCAGCAGATCGCGAAGGCGATCACCGACGACCTCGGTGGCTGGGGTGTGTTCGGTGTCGAACTGTTCGTTCAGGGCGACGAGGTGTGGTTCAGCGAAGTCTCGCCACGCCCGCATGACACCGGTCTGGTTACGCTGATCTCGCAGGATCTGAGCGAATTCGCACTGCATGCCCGCGCCATCCTGGGGCTGCCGATCCCGGCGATCCGCCAGAACGGACCCTCGGCATCCTGCGCGGTCCTGGCGCACGGCCATGGCGTGCCGGTGTTCGCCGGCGTCGACGCCGCGCTGACGCAGGCTGATACTCAGCTGCGCCTGTTCGGCAAGCCGCGCGTCGAGGGCCACCGCCGCGTCGCCGTGACACTCGCGCTGGCGCAGGACATCGAACAGGCGCGGCAGCGCGCCTGCGATGCGGCGGCGGAATTGCAGATCGAACTGCGCTGAGCGCGATCAAACCGACCCGGAGTAGTTCCGCAATGAACGAAGCGCACGGCTACTTTGTCTTCCTTCATCCCCAGGCACTCGAAGTTCTGGGGGCGCCGATCAAGCCTTACCTGCTGGGCGAAGGCGAGAGCCAGCACATCCTGTGTCGCGAGATCGATACCGCAGGTGCGCTGATCGAAATGATGCTCGCCGGACAGACGCCGGATGGCAAGACCGTGCAGATCGAGCTGATGGTGCCCGGCTCGATGGTGCGCATGATCGTGTCGGCGCACGGCGACGAGCAGTTCGGGTTCCAGCCGCGCTTCGGCGGCTCGCCGCTGCAGACGTTGCCGCCGGTGGGTCCGACCGCGGCGGCGCCACAGGCGGCCCCGCAGGATGTGCCGACGGCCACCGGTGCACCGACGCAGACTCCGCCCAAGCCCTAATACGCGACATCCGTGTAGGCTGGGTTGGGTTAACCAACCCAGCGCATGCACGTGGATGCTGGATTGGTGAAGCCAACCCAGCCTACGCCTCCCTAGAGCGAGCAGCCGTAACGCGAGAGCTCTTCCTTCGCGACGTCGTGGGTGATGCTGCAGGCCTGCGGCAGGGTGGCGCGATGTTCCGGATTGCCCGCCGCTTCCTTCCAGGTGGTGAACATCTGATGCGCTTCGGCAGTCAGTGCGGCGCGACGGTTCGCGGGCACCTTGTTGTGGATGCAGCTGTTGACCTTGGTCAGGTAGTCGTCGCACTGGAGTACGCCGACGATGTTGTCGCCGGGCTCGCTGGCGTTGTGCGATTCGGCCTGGGAACACGCGGACAGCGCGAGGCTGCACAAGACCGCGCTGGACAGCGCGGCAGCCGCGAAGGACGTCGGAAGTTTCATGATCGGCTCGAAACAGGCAGGCCGCATCGCGGCGATGCCGTGTACTTCACTGCGTGCGTGTTACCGCGTGATGAATGGACGATGGCAATGCCTAGTCCGTCGCGTAGTTCCGGCCGAGAGGTGCCTAGCGAACGAACTCCAGTTCGCGCCATTCCCGCCCGTCGAACCCTTCCAGCGGCTGGAAGCGCCGCTTGTAATCCATCTTGCGATGGCCAGCGATCCAGTAGCCCAGGTACAGATGCGTGCGCCCAGTACTGCGCGCCCATTCGATCTGCTTGAGGATCGCCAGCGTGCCGAGGCTGCGTTCGACGAGATCCGGGTCGTAGAAGGTGTAGACGGCGGAGATCGCCGAATCCACGACATCGGTGACCGCCACGGCCAGCAACCGGCCACTGCCGTGGTCGGCGTGCTCGCGCAATTCGATGAAGCGCCCTTCGCTCCAGCTGCCGACGAGGAACTGGTCGAATTCGGTCGCGCCGTGCCCGTCCATGCCGCCGCCCGCATGCCGGCCGGCGAGGTAGCGCCGGTACAGCGCGAGCTGTTCCTCGGTGCGTTCGGCAGGTTGCACGCGCATGTCGACGTCGGCATTGCGCGCGAGGCAGCGGCGCTGGCTGCGATCGGGCCGGAAGCGGGCGATCGGGATGCGCACGGCCACGCAGGCCCGGCACTGCGCGCAGTGCGGCCGGTAGACGATGTCGCCGGAACGGCGGAAACCCCAGCCGAGCGCCAACGGGTACCACTGCTTCATGCGCGGATCGCGCGGATCGAAGACGAGGTCGCGCGCGACGCGTTCCGGCCAGTACCCGCAGGCATGCTCCGTGGTCTGGAACAGGCGGAAATCGTCTGCGTGCTGGATGGGGTCGGTGCCCATGGCGGCAGCATACCGCCGGGCGTGCAGATGTTGCGTGGTCGGGCGCAAATGCTCTGTCGCGCCGCCGTCGTCACCGCGCGGCTTGGGCGGGCCGGGCCCGCCCCACGGGATCAGCCGTTCAAGCCGTAGGAGGCAACGTGACGCAGCACCTTCACCACCTGCCAGGCGCCGCCGACGCGCTTCACTTCCAGCGTCTTGTAGTGCGCGTACTGGCCGTGATGGAACGACTCGAACTCGACCGTGCCGGCATCCGGACCGGTGGGCTTGAAGCCACGGACGGTTACCAGCAGCGCCGGCTTGCCGGTGGCGGCCTGGTAGCTGCCGCGGTCGGGATTGAATTCGCGCACACACTGCGACATCGGCACGACTTCATTCGACGGCTGCTTCATCGCCGCGACCACCGCGCCCGAGGCATCGGCGTCGTCGATCGCCAGACAGAGCACCAGCCTTTCCTTGGCCAGTTCCTTGGCGAATACCGCCAGCGCCAGCGATTCGGGCGTACCGCCCTCGCGTCGGGCCTGGTCGGACACCGCCGGAGCGGCAGGGGCCACGACGGCCTGACGCGGCGCATAGCAACCGCGCAGCATCGCAAGCACGATGATCACCGCCATGCCGGCCAGCAGGATCAGCTTGAAGCGGAACATGCGCTTCTGTGCCGGCGACTTCTCGTAGCGCGCTTCCTCGGTGCGGAAACTCAGCGGCAGGAAGCTGTCGCTGGGGTTAGTGGATTCGAGCAGGCCCCGGTCGCGCAGGATTTCGCGTGCGCGGGTGTGGTCTTCCGAATGCACCACCCAGACCGCCGGCTTGGGCGCCGAATCGTCGCTATAGCTGGCGCGGCTGCGCATTTTGCCCTTGTAGCTGCGGCCATTGGTGATGCGCACCTCGATGCCGGCATCGCGCAATAGCTGAGCAACTGCTTCGACGTTTTCGAGGCGAAGACTCGTGAATACCTGACGCATGGGTTACTTCGCCTTGGTGTCTTGCACGACGCGGATCAATCCTTCCTGTGCGGTGCTCGCGACGAGCCGGCCGGCGCGGTCGTAGATCATGCCGCGCGCCAGGCCGCGCGAGGATTGCGCGCTGGGGCTGTCGATCGAATACAGCAGCCAGTCGTCCGCACGGAAAGGACGGTGGAACCACATGGCATGGTCGAGCGAAGCCATCTGCACGTTCGGCTGGTAGTAGCTGATCCCGTGCGGGAACGTCGCCGTGCCGAGCAGGTGGAAATCGGAGGAGTACGCAAGCAGCGCACGATGCAGCTCAGGCGCATCGCCGACTTTCTCCGAAAGGCGGAACCACACGTGCTGGTAAGGCGGCCGCTTGGGCGGATTGAGCTCGTCGCGCGGATACACGTGACGGAACTCGAACGGTCCCTGGCGCGACACCCAGCGCTGCACCTTGGTCGGCAGCGTGGCGAGGATTTCCGGCGCCAGTGCCGGCGCGGGATCGATGTCCTCGGGCTTGGGCACTTCGGGCATCGACAGCTGGTGCTCGCCGCTGTCCTCGTCCTTCTGGAACGAGGCTGCGAGGAACAGGATCGGCTGACCGTGCTGGATCGCGGTCACCCGGCGCACCGAGAAGCTGCCGCCGTCGCGCGTGCGGTCGACCATGTAGACGATGGGCGCTTCGATGTCGCCGGCACGCAGGAAGTAGGCGTGCAGCGAGTGCGCATTGCGCGGGTCGCTGCCTGAATCCATGGTCGCCTGCGCAGCCGAGAGCGCCTGGCCCAGCACCTGTCCGCCGAACACGTATTTGGTGCCGATGTCGCGGCTTTGGCCGCGGAACAGGTTGTCCTCCAGGCGTTCGAGCGAGAGCAGTTCGATGAGCTCGGAAACGGGGGAGGTCATGGGCAGCGGTACTCTGGCAACAAGACCGTGATTATAGCGGTCGCGGATTGCCCGCCCTTTGCCCCTGCATGCAGCCCTTCAGGACGTCAGCACGGCGTAGCCGCGGTTCTGATAGGCGATCAACACGAGGGTGCGGCTGGAGCTACTGGCGAGCTCGTAGGGCGGGTCTTGACCCGCCTTGCCGATTCCCCGGCGGGTCAAGACCCGCCCTATGGAACTCAGATCCGCCCGCGGTGTGTGCGGGCAGTGTCAGCCTGGCGAAGGAATCAGCCGTTGCAGGTCCACGGCTCCCAGTACGCGCTGCCACGGAAACAGCGGCCCCGGATCGCACTTGCGCGGCACCTGTACCGACGGATCGTCGGAAGCGGCTTCGGTCGTGGTGTCGAGGTCCTCGTGCCCGGCGATCTGCCGCAGCGACGAGACTTCGATCTGCAGCTTCCGCAACAGCGCGACCAGCGAGGCGATCTGCGCGCCGGTGTACGGCTCGTCCATCGTCTGATGGCGTGAGTCGTGCCAGTTCGGATAGCGGCCGGTGTTCACCAGTTCGATGCCGATGGCGCGGGCGTTGTAGCCACGCACATGGTGCGCGATGCGTTGCAGCGGGACGTACTGGAAGATGCGGCCGTCGCGATCGATGTAGTAGTGGCCGCTGTTGCCGGTGCCTGAGCCGTAGTGCACGCGCTCGCCGAATTCGCGCGCCATCGCCATGTCCGGCAGCTCGGTGCAATGGATTACCACAAGGTCGATCTGCGCCAGTGGGCGCTCGTCCAGGAGGGCCTGGTAGGGCAGCAGGTCGACGGTGACAGGCAGCGGCGGCGGCTCGGGCAACATGCGGCGGATGCTAGCATTCGCCTTTGTTCCACTCGTCCAAGGGGGCCGTAATGACTTTGCCACCCCCGGATTCCGAGCTGGGCCGGCTGATGGCGACCCTGCCGCGCCCGGGACGGCTGGATTGGATCGGCCTGCGCCCCGCGCGCGGCCTGGTCATGGATGAGGTCGCCGAAGTCGAAGCGATCGCCGGCCGAGGCTTGGTCGGCGATCGCTATTCCGCGACCAACGGCAGCGGCAAGCGTGGCGTGACCCTGATCCAGGCCGAGCACCTCCCGGTGATCGCGGCCTTGTCGGGCCATGCATCGGTGGCTGCCTCGTTGTTGCGGCGGAACCTCGTCGTCTCCAGGCTGCCCTTGATCGCGCTGAAGGAGCGACGCTTCCGCATCGGCGTGGTCGTGCTGGAGGGTACCGGCGACTGCGACCCGTGTTCGAACATGGAGAAGGCGTTGGGTCCCGGTGGCTTCAACGCGATGCGCAGCCATGGCGGCCTGTGCGCGCGAATCGTCGAAGGCGGTGTGATCCGCCTCGGTGATGCCGTGGTCGCGCTGACCTGACGCCTCCTCACCCACGTATTCCGTCGCGCGCGTGCGCGCAACTTGATCGCAAGCAACATGCCCGGACACTGCATCCTCTGCCACGGCTTCGAAAGCGGCCCCGACGCCACCAAGGTCACCGCCCTGGCCGACGTCGCGCAGCGTCTGGGCTGGACCCATGAACGCCCGGATTTCACCGACCTCGACGCGAGGCGCGAAGTGAGCGAGCTCGGCGACGTGTTTGCGCGCGTGCAGCGCCTGCTCGCACTCGCGCGCGATGCCGTGACGCGTGGCCCGCTGGTATTGGCCGGATCGAGCCTGGGCGCCTGGATTTCCGGCCAGGTATCGCTGCAGGTGCCGGTAAGGGGCCTGTTCCTGATGGCACCGCCGATCGCGCTGGATGCCGCGCATCCGATCGACGCCGCGCAGGTGCCGGTCAGCATCATCCACGGTTGGGACGACGAACTGATCCCCGCCACGCAAGTCGTCGACTGGGCACGCGCACGGCGCGCGCGCCTGTTGTTGGTCGACGACAGCCATCGCCTGTCGGCGCACGTCGAAGCCAGCGCCGTGGCATTCGCTCAATTCCTGGAGTCGTTGTGAAGTTCTTCGCAAGTTGCGGTAAGGGTCTGGAATATCTGCTCGCGGACGAGCTTGTGGCGCTGGGTTGCGCGCGTGCGACGGCGACGATCGCGGGCGCCAACACGGAAGGCTCGCTCGCCGACGCGCAGCGCGTGGTGTTGTGGTCGCGCCTGGCCAGCCGCGTGCTTTGGCCATTGGCGGAGTTTGATTGTCCGAACGAACTCGCCCTGTACGAAGGCGTAGCCGCCATCGACTGGCCGCAACACCTGCAGTCGGGCCACACGCTGGCGGTCGATGCGCATGTGTCCGGCGAAGCTCTCACCCATGCGCGTTATGCCGCGCAGCGGGTCAAGGATGCGGTAGTCGACGTGATGCGCGCGCGCACCGGTGCGCGCCCGGATGTCGACGTCGAAGCGCCCGACCTGCGCCTGAACCTGGTCGTGCGCAAGGGCAGGGCGGTGCTGTCGGTCGATCTCGGTGGTGGTCCGATGCATCGACGCGGCTGGCGGCGCATGCAGGGCGAAGCGCCGCTAAAGGAAAACCTCGCGGCTGCGGTGCTGCTGCGCGGCAACTGGTCGCGCGTGCATGCCGAAGGCGGCGCGTTGTGGGATCCGATGTGCGGCAGCGGCACGCTCGTGATCGAAGCCGCGCTGATGGCGGCCGATGTGGCGCCCGGGTTATTGCGGCATGGTAGTTCGCTTCCCAGCGGCTGGCGTGGATTCGACGTCGAGTCGTGGAAGCGACTGCGCGTCGAGGCGATCGAGCGCGAAGCGAAGGGGCGAGCGGCATTGCGGCCCGTGTTCCGCGGCAGCGATCTCGATCCGCACGCGATCCGTGCCGCGCGCGAGAACGCAATCGCTGCGGGCGTGGAAGAAGCGATCGAATGGAGTGTCGCCGATGTGCGCCAGGCCGGCGACGCTGCGGCGCCAGCGGACAAGGGTCTCGTCGCCTGCAATCCGCCCTACGATGCGCGACTGGCTGCCGATCCGGCGCTGTATCGCGCGCTGGGCGATGCGCTGAAGCGCAGCGCGCCGCAATGGCGTGCCACGCTGTTGTGCGGCGATGCGGATCTGGCTTTTGCGACCGGTCTGCGCGCGGCAAAGAAATACCAGCTATTCAATGGCGCAATCGAATGCACGCTGATCGTCGCCGATCCCATCGCGCCGCCGCAGCGTGAGCGAAGTGCCGAGCAGCAGGCCTTGTCCGAAGGCGCGCAGATGGTCGCCAATCGCCTGCGCAAGAACCTGCGCAAGCTGAAATCCTGGCGCGAACGCGAGGGCGTGTACTGCTACCGCGCCTACGACGCGGATATTCCCGAATACGCCGCGGCCATCGACGTCTACGAGACCGTCGACGCCGTGCCGCGCACTTTCCTGCACGTGCAGGAATACGCCGCACCCGCCGAGATCCCATTGGACGTACAACGTCGCCGCCTCAACGAGACGCTGGCAGCCGCGCGCGAAGTCCTTGGGGTGCCGCGCGAACAGACCGCATTGAAGACCCGTGCCCGCGGCAAGGGCGGGAGCAAGTACGGTCAGTTCGATACCCGCGGCGAATTCGTCGTCGTGCGTGAGGGTGACGCGCTGTTGCGCGTGAATCTGTTCGATTACCTCGACACCGGCCTGTTCCTCGACCACCGGCCGATGCGCCTGCGCATCGCCGAAGAGGCCAGTGATGCGCGCTTCCTCAATCTGTTCGCCTATACCGGTGCCGCCACCGTGCATGCGGCGCGGGGCGGCGCGCGCCACACCACCACCGTCGACCTGTCCGCCACCTATCTGCAATGGTGCGCCGACAACCTGCGCGAGAACGGTATGGGTGGTTCGAAGCACCGGCTGGTGCAGGCCGACGTCATCGAATGGCTGGAGCACGATCAGGGCGAGTACGACCTGATCTTCTGCGATCCGCCGACCTTCTCCAATTCCAAGCGTGCCGACGACTTCGACGTGCAGGCCGCGCACGTGGAGTTGCTGCGAGCCGCAGTCGCGCGCCTGTCGCGCGAGGGTGTACTGTACTTCTCCAACAATTTCCGCCGGTTCCGGCTGGACGAAACAGCGGTGGCGCAATTCGCGCACTGCGTCGAAATCAGCCGTGAAACCATCCCGCCCGACTTCGAGCGCGATGCACGCATCCACCGCTGCTGGAAGCTGACCCGGCTCTGAGACATGAAGCGAGCGCGTCCCGGTGTCATGAAGTTTTTCTGGCAATGGCTGAAGAATCCATTGCGCACCGCTGCGGTCGTTCCTTCGAGTTCCGAACTCGCCTACGCGATGATCGGCGAGCTGCCGGAAGGCACGCAGCGGGTCATCGAACTCGGCGGTGGTACCGGTGCGATCACGCGCGAGCTGCTGGCAGCCGGCATCCATGCCTCGCAATTGTTCGTGCTTGAACTCAACGAGGAATTGCACGCCCACCTGCACACGCGTTTTCCCGGCGTGTGCGTGGTGCTGGGCGACGCGCGATCGCTGCCGGAACTGGCCGCCGGATGCGGTTTCCTCGATGACGGCCCCGCCGATGCGATCGTTTCCGGCCTGGGCCTGCTGACCATGCCGCCTGCCCTGCAACAGGAAATCCTGTCAGCGGCATTCCAATGCCTGCGTGCCGACGGTGTCCTGGTGCAGTTCACCTACGGGCCCGCGGCGCCGGTGGCCGAATCCGTGGTGAGGCAATTGCGGCTGAGGGTTCATCGCGGTGATTTCGTGCTGCGCAATGTCCCCCCGGCTACCGTGTACGTGTATTCACGACATACATAACGAAGAGGCCGCGTCATGCGACGTGGCCTCCTGATTTCTCACGGTGGCGCCGGATCAGTCGCGATCGAGCATCCGGTGCAGATAGCCCCCCATCAGGCCGCCGAGGATGGGCGCCAGCCAGAACAGCCACAGCTGCGAGATGGCGCCAGAGCCTGCAAACAGCGCAACGCCGGTGGAGCGTGCCGGATTCACCGAAGTATTGGTCACCGGGATGCTGATCAAATGGATCAGCGTCAATGCCAGGCCGATCGCGATCGGGGCGAATCCGGCCGGGGCGCGCGGGCCCGTCGCACCAAGGATGACGACGAGGAACATGCCGGTCATGACGACTTCGCACAGGAACGCGGAGGCGACGTTGTAGCCGCCGGGTGACAGCTCACCGTAGCCATTGCTGGCAAACGCGCCTGCGGCATTGCTATCGATGGTGAAGGTGCCGTTGCCTTGGGCGATCTGCATCAGGATGAAGCCGGCGAGGATCGCGCCCGCCACCTGCGCCACGATGTACGGCAGCAGATCGCGCGCGGCGAAGCGACCACCGGCCCATAGGCCGAGACTCACCGCTGGATTGAAGTGGCCGCCTGAAATGTGGCCCAGCGCGAAGGCGCCGGTGAGCACGGTCAGGCCGAATGCCAGTGATACCCCGAGCAGGCCGATTCCGAGCGGATTGCCATCGCCACCGAACTTCGCCGCCAGCACCGCACTTCCACAACCGCCCAGCACCAGCCAGAACGTGCCGATGAACTCGGCACCGAGTCGCTTCACCATGAGCATGCTCCCCGAACGCCAGCCCGGGATGGACCGGTCCGGGCCGATGCTACTCCTGGACCAACCACAAAAAAAAAGCGCCGGCGGTTGCCCGCCGACGCCGCTTGTTGCCTCGATCGTGTGTCAGTTGCTGGTCAGTCGCGTCGCGCCGAACTTCAGCGATTGCGTCTGCTGCAGCACCTGTCCCAACTGTTCCTGCGAATCCGCCTGCATCCACATGTAGGCCACGCGACCGTCGGGCAGCTTGACCACGGTTTCGCGCGCCTGGACCTGCGTGCCGGCGATTTCGGTGCGATACCAGGTGACTTCGCGACCGTCGATCGATACGCGCTCCGCCTTGTTCGCGCCCTTGGGCTTGAACGGTGCGTCCTTCGCGATCGTCATGCCGAAGGCTTCAGTGCCGTCCGCACGTAGTGCGCGGCAGAAGTCGGAATCCGGACTGCCTCGATGTTCCCAGGTCAGGCCGGTGTCGGCGGAAAGATACGGGCAAGCGCCCACGTCCTGGGCCGCAGCGGTGCCGGCCAGCGGCAGCAGCAGCAAGAGCCAAATAGGCTTGTTCATCGACACACCCCCTGATTGCAAAAAATTGCGGCGTTCGTTAAGGGCCGATGAAACCGTGCCCTTGCGACCGAACATAGCGCCCTTTCGGGGGCTTGACAAATTCCGGTGTTTCACTTCCGTGAACGGGGCGTCTGGCTTGGCCGAATTTGTTTCGCCTGCAACTAGGCCCATTTAAATCAATGGGTTATGGGTGCTCGTGAATTCGGATTCAGCGATCTGGTAGCGGAATGAACTCGGTCTCACCCGGGACTGCGCCAAATCGACCCTCGATCCAGTCCTGCTTGGCCTGATCTATGCGTTCCTTGGAGCTCGACACGAAGTTCCACCACATGTGCCGCGGGGCATCCAGCGGTTCGCCGCCCAGCAGCATCGCCTTCAGCGGTGTCTTGGCGCGCAGGCGAGGGCGTGTGCCGGGGTCGAGTACGACCAGGTGCTGCACCGGAATATCCGCGCCATCGAGTTGCGCATCACCTTCGAGCACATACAGCGCACGCTGGGCATGACTGTCTTCGAGTGCCAGTTCCGCGCCGGCATCCAGATCGATCGCGACATACAACGTGTCGGCGAATACGCGTACCGGCGATTCTTCGCCATAGCCGCGCCCGGCAACCACACGCAACCACGCGCCATCGCGACGTTGCTGCGGAAGCGTTGCCGCCGCGTGATGGAAGAATTCTGGCGCGATCTCCTCGTACGCGCGCGGCAACGCGACCCAGGTCTGCAGGCCGTGCACCGGGTGCGCGTGTTCGCGCACATCCGGCGGGGTGCGTTCCGAGTGGGCGATGCCGCGGCCTGCGGTCATCCAGTTCACATCGCCGGGCTCGATGTCCTGCACGCTGCCCAGCGTGTCGCGATGAGTAATGCGTCCCGACCACAGGAACGTCACCGTCGCCAGGCCGATATGCGGATGCGGACGCACATCGACGCCGCGCCCGGCTTCGAACATCGCTGGCCCCATGTGATCCACGAATACGAATGGGCCGACCGAGCGCGCCTGCAGCGATGGCACCGCACGGCGCACCTGGAAGCCGCCCAGATCGTGCACGCGCGGTTGAATGATGAGCGTCATGGTGTGGCTCCGCGGGCTTCTATGCGCACGGTGACCTGCGGGTTTGCGCCGGGCGCGAGCGCCACCAGCTGCAAGCGCCATGCGCCGATGTGCGTCGACAAGATGCGTTCGGTATTCAGCGTGACGCGCGAGGCCGGTGCGCCCTTGTCCGCGTAGTCGAAGAGCACGTCGGCATCGCCCGCCCGCACGCACTGCACTTTGGGAGGGCAACGTGAATCGTTGGCGATGCCGACGTAACGCAGGGTCGTGGCGTCCGGCAGCGTGACCTGCTGGTTTACGGTCAGCGCGATGTCCTGGTTTGGCGCGACCGAGCCGCCTGTGGCGCAGCCGGACAGCATGGTGAGTACACCCAACACGAAGAAACGGGACATGGCAGCTCCGGCCTATGGGGAATGCCAAGGCTAGCGCAATCGCGCGCGGTCAGATGCACGTACTTGCGACCGTGCGAGGAACGGACATTCCCGCCGTTCTGCGCAGAAATCACTCGTCGCGACGGGAGGCCAGGCGGTCGGCGAGCCGGGTCGGTTCGGGCAGGCGATAAGTGGTGACGAAACGCATCGTCATCTCCGGCGCGGTAGCCATCGCCACCCGGTGCCCGGGCGAAACGACCAACGGCAGGGAGCCGGGCTTGCTGCGCAGCAGCCAGCCGATCTGCGCACCCTCGTCGCGCAGGGTGGTGAAGGCGCCGCGCATTTCGTGCAGCACGATCGATGGCGTGCCGACAAGGATCTTCTTCGCCACGCCGATGGTCGGCAGGTTGGCCGCGACACCGAAGTGCGAGGCGACGCCGAACCGGCGGGGATGGGCGATGCCCTGGCCGTCGATGAAGGCCAGGTCGGGTCGCGTCGACAGCAGCGCGAGCGCTTCGAGCAGGGCCGGTAATTCGCGGAAGCTCAGCAGGCCGGGAATGTAGGGCATGCGGGTACTCACCCGGGCCACGTGCGACTCCAGCACCTGCTGGCTCTCGGCATCCAGCAGGACGGCCGCTGCACGGGTCGTTGCGCCGTCGTCCTCAAAGCCCACGTCGAAGCCGGCGACCGTGCGGAGCGGCTTGGCGAAGTCGTCCTTCAACCGCACCTGCTTGGCCAGCTCGACCTGCAATGCGCGCGCTGCAGCGACATCGCCATCCCACGCCGTCGGATTCGTCATGGTTGACGCGTCCAGTCGTAAGTGGCGTTGCCGGCGGAATCGATACGCACGGTCATGCGCCGGTCGAATTCGTCGTCCGCCATCGGTGCAACGTCGCACTGGCAGAGTGCAGCGGCGATGGCGGGCGCCGTGTTGCTGTGCCCGACCAGCAGCACCGTTCCGTGCGGATGCGACTTGCGCAGCTCCGCGGCGAATTCGGCGGCCGGTTGCCTGGCGTCGTAGGTTGTTACGGCAAGTCGGTGCGCCTGGGCGGAGGGCAGCGCGGTCTGCTGCGTACGTCGATAGGCCGTGGCGTACACGGCGGCCAGCGGAGCATCGCGCAGGGAGTCGGCGAGCCGATTGGCGCGCGCGAGCCCTTCTGCGGTCAGAGTCGGATCGCGCGGATCGTCGTTGCCCTTTTCCGCATGCCGCACAATCACGTACGTCGTCGTCGCATCCGCGTCGATGGATTCGCCAAGCGCATGCGCGCAGCCGACGAGCAGGGTTGCCGACAATGCAGCCGACAGCAGGGGGGCAAACAAGCGCATGGACAGACTCTGGAAGCTGGTGCGCCTGCGGACCTGCGGGCACACGAACGATGATGCTGCTACGCGGCCTCCGTGGCCGCGCGAATGGATGGACGGCCCAGGCGCTTGATGGCCTGCACGCCGAATTGCAGGACGAACGCAGCAGCCAGGCCGGCAATGAACGCGACTGCCGTGGTGACGGCCGGCAGCAGTACCGCGAGCGTGACGCAGAATGCCGCGAAAGAGAAATAACCCGCCATCATCCCGCGCACCAGCTGCGCCACATAGGCCGGCCCCTGACTGCGCTGCGAGAACATGCACAGCACGCTGGCCAACACCGGGAACATGGCCATCAGCCCGCTCCAGCGAGAGCCGAGCGCGCCGGCAGCGCCGGTCACTGCCGCGACCAGGAGTGCACCGGCGGTCATGCGAGCGAGTATTTCGGTGTACGGCGCCGGCTTGGCGGTCGTAGTCGGCGAGGCGGCTGGCAGGCTGCGCGGCGCCAGCCAAAGTGCGCCGAGAGTGATGACGGTCGCCGCCATGAGTGGCAGTTGCAGGTGTGCCAGCGCGAATGCCGTCGCTGCCCAGGCCGCAAGCGCCGCTGGCAAGGACCACCACCAGGCCCGCGAGCGGCACATCCATGCATAGACGACGCCGAACACCAGGGCCGCGATCACCGCCGAGACCGATGCCGCGGCAGCATTAGCTGCAAACGCATGTCCACGTTCGATGCAGATGAAGAGCAGGATCGGGCCCGCGACCAGCGGAAACCCGGCCATCATCCCTGCGACCTGCGGACCCCAGCGGCGTGCGGCCAGGGTGATCAGCACGATGAAGATCGGAACGATCAGAAGTTTCAGTGCCAGCAATGCAGGTTCCTTGTTTTCTCAGCGATGGACAAATGGCGTCGCTGTACGCATTAGGCCGCCGGTCGCAGCGCCAGCATCAGCCCGCGTGCCGCATTGAGACGGGTGGCCGCATCGGGAAGTTCGAGCGTCAGTCGCAATTTGTCCGATCCTTCCATCCGATAGAGCTTGGGTTGGCCCTGGATCATCTTGATGATCGACATTGGATCGACCTTGGGCTTCTCGACAAAATGCACGCGGCCGCCCTTGTCGCCCAGGTCGAGCTTGCGGATGCCCAGTTCGGTGGCTTGCAACTTGAGGTCGGCGATCGCGAACAGGTGTTTGCCCGCGTCCGGCAGCAGGCCGAAGCGGTCGATCATCTCGACCTGCAGTTCGCGCAGCTCCTCGCTGTCGCGCGCACCGCTGATGCGCTTGTACAAGGTCAGGCGCGTGTGCACGTCAGGCAGATAGTCTTCGGGAATCAGCGCCGGCACGTGTAGTTCGACTTCGGCGCCGCGTGCTTCATGCGCATCGACATCGGGCAGCTTGCCCTGACGGATCGAGCGCACCGCGCGTTCCAGCAGTTCGGTGTACAGGCTGAAGCCGACTTCGGCCATCTGCCCGCTCTGGTCCTCGCCCAGCAGCTCGCCGGCGCCGCGGATTTCCAGGTCGTGCGTGGCGAGGGTGAAGCCTGCGCCGAGTTCGTCCATGGCCGCGATCGCGTCCAGGCGCTTGCGCGCGTCGTCGGTGATCGCCTTGCGATCAGGCACGACCAGGTAGGCATAGGCGCGGTGGTGCGAACGACCGACGCGGCCGCGCAGCTGGTGCAGCTGGGCCAGGCCGAAGCGATCGGCGCGATGGATGATGATGGTGTTGGCGTTGGGGATGTCGATGCCCGACTCGATGATCGTCGAAGCCAGCAGCACGTTGTAGCGCTGCTTGTGGAAGTCGAGCATCACCCGTTCCAGCTCGCGCTCGGGCATCTGGCCATGGGCGATGCCGATCCGTGCTTCGGGAACGAGTTCCTCCAGCTGCTTTCGCATCTTCTCCATCTGCTCGACGTCATTGTTGAGGAAGTACACCTGGCCACCGCGCGCGAGCTCGCGCTGGAACGCCTCGCGCAACTGCGCGTCTTCCCACGGCACGACGAAGGTCTGCACCGCGAGGCGATGCGCAGGCGGAGTAGCAATGATCGACAGGTCGCGCAGGCCTGCCATTGCCATGTTGAGCGTGCGCGGGATCGGCGTGGCGGTGAGCGTCACCAGGTGCACGTTGGCGCGTAGTGCCTTCAGCGCTTCCTTCTGGCGCACGCCGAAGCGCTGTTCCTCGTCGACGATGACCAGGCCGAGGTCCTTGAAGCGCACATCGCCCTGCAGCAGGCGATGGGTGCCGACGATCACGTCGATCTTGCCTTCGGAGACCTTCTGCAACTCGGTCTCGATTTCCTTCTTGGTCTTGAAGCGCGACAGCACTTCGACCTTGATCGGCCAGTCGGCGAAGCGATCGCGGAAGTTGCGGTAGTGCTGCTCGGCCAGCAGCGTGGTTGGCACCAGCACCGCGACCTGCTTGCCTGCTGCGGCCGCGACGAAGGCCGCGCGCACCGCGACTTCGGTCTTGCCGAAGCCGACATCGCCACAGACCACGCGGTCCATCGGCTGCGAGCTGGCCAGATCGCGGATCACCGCTTCGATGGCGGAATGCTGGTCGGGGGTTTCCTCGAACGGGAAGGCCGCGGCGAATGGCTCGTACATGGCGCGATCGACATCCAGCGCGAGCCCGGCGCGCGCCCGGCGCTTGGCCTGGATTTCCAGCAGTTCCGCGGCGACGTCGCGGACCTTCTCCGCGGCCTTGCGCTTGGCCTTGGTCCAGGCCTCGCCACCGAGCGAATGCAGCGGCGCGGTTTCCGCCGACGCACCCGAGTAGCGGCTGATCAGGTGCAGCTGCGCGACCGGTACGTACAGGCGGTCGCCCTTGGCGTATTCGATCTCGAGGTATTCGCCGGGCATACCGCCGGCCTCGAGCGTGATCAGGCCGCGATAACGGCCGACGCCGTGGTCCTCGTGCACGATCGGCGCGCCTTCGGTGAGCTCGCCGAGGTCGCGGATGATCGCTTCGGGTTCGCGGCCGGCGCGCTTGCGGCGGCGAGGCTGTGCGGCGCGTTCTGGGAACAACTGGCGTTCGGTGAGGATCGCGAGCGCGGGTTCGCTGATGGCGAAGCCGTCTTCCAGTGGTGCCACGCCGATTGCGAAACGTTCGGCGTTCGCGGCGAAGGTGTTCCAGTCGGCGACGACCGCGGGTCGCAGCTCGGCGGCCTGCAGCAGCTCGAGCAGCGCTTCGCGCCGGCCCGGAGAATCCGCGGCGACGAGTACGCGACCGGGATAGGTGCGCAGGAACGACTTCAGCGCTTCGGCCGGCTGCGCATCCTTCGCCGCAACGGGAAGGGACGGCGCCGGTTGATCGCCCAGCGCGGAGGCGCGTTCGCGCTGCGGATGCATCTCGCCGCAGATTTCGACGCGGTCGCCCTTGTTCAATTGCTCGCGCAATGCGTCCGGCGACAGATACAGCTCGGGCGGCGGCAGCAGCGGACGTTCCAGGTCGTGACGGCGTTGTTCGTAGCGCTCGGCGGTCTGCTTCCAGAACTGTTCGGCTGCTTCCATCGCGCCGTCGGCGATTACCGGCAGTGCGTTGGCCGCGAGGTAGTCGAACAGCGTGGAGGTCTGCTCGAAGAACAAGGGCAGGTAGTACTCGATGCCCGCCGGCGCGAGGCCCGCCTTGAGATCCTGATAGAGCGCGCTGCGGCGCGTATCGACGTCGAAGCGGTCGCGCAGGTTGTCCAGCGCGCGTTTCAGCGCGGCTTCATCCAGTGGCAGCTCACGACCCGGCAGCAGATGCACCGCATCGATCTTGTCGAGCGAGCGCTGCGATTCCGGGTCGAACACGCGGATGGTTTCGATCTCGTCGTCGAGCAGTTCGACGCGGAACGGCGATGCCGCACCCATCGGATACACATCGAGCAGGCCGCCACGTACGGCGAAGTCACCCGGGTCCAGCACCTGCGGCACGTGGCGATAGCCCGCGCCTTCCAGGCGCCGCTTCTCGGCATCGAGATCCAGGCGCTGGCCTACGCGCACGTCGAAACTGCCGCCGACCACGTGCTTCAGCGGTGCCACCCGCTGTAGCAGGGTCTGTACCGGCACGACCACTATCCCGCGCTTGAGCGTCGGCAGGCGGTGCAGCGCGGCCAGGCGTTGGCTGACGATGTCGGGGTGTGGACTGAACTGGTCGTAGGGCAGCGTTTCCCAGTCCGGGAATGGCAGCACCGGCAGCGAGGCATCGTTGCCGACGAGCGTGCGCAGGTCGGATTCGAGCTGGTTCGCGCCGTGGTTGTCGCGCGCCACCACCAGCAAGGGGCCGGCATGCGCCATCGCTGCAGCGGCGATGTGGAAGGCCAGTGCGGAAGGCGAGGCGGGCGCACGCCACCAGGCGCGTTGCTGGCCGGGCTTCGGCAGGGGCGGAGCGGGGAAGCGAAATGAGGCGGAATCGTTCATGGAGTCAATGCGCAAAAACGACGGCCGCGCCGGACGCAGGCGTCCAGCGCGGCAAAGGCGCGCAGTTTACCGCGGGGTGGTGGCGTGGGCCGGCGGCAGGGCGGGAAACACTATCCCGCCATCATCGGCGGTCCGCCGATGGCGCGCCTCAACGCGCTTGCTGCGGCTGATACGACGGTCGCTGCTGTTCGGGCGGCACGCGGCCGTGGCTGCGCGGCTTCAATTCCAGGGTCACGCGGACCAGGCCAGGCGATTCCTGGCGGAATGCGCGTTCGAAGCCGAGAGAGTGCGCGAGCGACAGCATCGGTCCGTTGTTCTCGAGCACGTCGCCATACAGGCAGTTGAGCTTCTTGCCCTTGGCCCACTTCACCAGCCGGGTCATCAGATAGCGGCCAAGGCCCATCTGCTTGATGTAGCGGCTGACGAGAATTGCGAATTCCGCGTCGCGGCCGTTGTCGTCGATCGCAACGCGCGCGACCGCACCGATCAGCGCCTCGCCCGGCGGCAGCGGCTCGGCCACGACCAGGGCGAATTCGTTGCGTGGATTGACGTGGGTGAGGCGCTCAACGGTTTCCGGAGCCAGCTCTTTCACCGTGTGCAGGAAGCGCTGACGGATCTCGTCGGGTTCCAACAGCCCGAAGCCGGCGCGCAAGGGCTCGGCATCCTCGGGACGAATCGGTCGGATCAGGACCTGTCGCCCGTTGGCGAGCGTCACGCGTTCATGCCAGGGCGGAAGGCGTTCGCGGGTGGAAGAACCTTCAGTCATATGCGGATATTGGCACACTGTTCGTTTAGAACTTCATCACACCCGTTCGGGTGGTCATCACATGAATGAAACATCTCTGCGCAAACTCACCGCCGACTGGCCCGGTGTCGAGGCCGGAATCAAATGGGAAGACGATCTGGTCTTCACCGTGGCCGGAAAAATGTTCTGCGTGACCTGCATTCGCGGGCCGCACAAGGGCTCGATCAGCTTCAAGGTGGAGGACGAACGGTTCCTCGAATTCACCGGCCGGCCGGGCTTCATTCCCGCGCCGTACCTGGCGCGCGCGCATTGGGTGCAGATCGCTTCGGCCAAGCCGTTGCCTGCGAGCGAACTGTGCGAATTGGTCCGCCGCAGCTACGAGTTGGTCCGGGCCAAATTGCCGAAGAAGACCCAGCGTGAACTTGCAGACTGAAAGCGGACCCGCCAAACGCGCGCCGCCTGTGCGTTTCGGCGAAGCATTGCGCTTCTGGTGGCTGCTGGGTTGCATCAGCTTCGGCGGCCCGGCCGGACAGATCGCGATCATGCACAACGAGCTCGTCGACAAGCGGCGCTGGATCAACGAAGAAGCGTTCCTGCGTGCGCTGAATTTCTGCATGCTGCTGCCCGGGCCGGAAGCGATGCAGCTGGCGACCTGGTTGGGCTGGCGTCTGCACGGTTTGCGCGGCGGCATCGCGGCGGGTGCGTTGTTCGTGTTGCCGGCCGCAGTGTTGATGGCGCTGTTGAGCTGGGGCTATCTGACCTGGCAATCGTTCCCGCTGATGAGTGGCGTCGTGTTCGGCCTGCAGGCGGCGGTGCTGGGGATCATCGTGCATGCGGCGCAGCGCATCGGTAGACGCGTGTTGAAGACGCCGTTCACGGCCGCGCTTGCGTTGTTCGCGTTGCTGGCGATCGCGGTCGTGCGCGTGCCGTTTCCGTTGTTGTTGCTCGCTGCGGCGTTGGCAGGATGGCTGGTGTGGCGTTGGCGACCGCGCTGGCTGCCGGCTGCGGAAGCCGCGGCTTCCGGACATGCCGCCATGCCGCGCTCCAGCATTCGATACGCGTTGCGCGTCGGTGCCGCCTGCCTGTTGTTGTGGTGGTTGCCGATCCTCGCGCTTGGTGCCTGGCTCGGTCGTGACAGTACGGCCTTCGGCATGGGGCTGTTCTTCAGCAAGACCTCGCTGTTGACCCTGGGCGGCGCGTACGCCGTCCTGCCGTATGTGGCGGCGCAGGCGGTCGAGGTGCAGGGCTGGCTGACGCAGGCGCAGATGATGACCGGCCTGGGACTCGCCGAAACCACGCCCGGGCCGTTGATTCTGGTGCTCGAATTCGTCGGCTTCACCGGTGGCTGGCAGCATCCGGACCTCGCGACGCCGCTGATGTCCGCCGTGTTGGGCGCATTGGTGAGCGTGTGGGCGACGTTCCTGCCCAGCTTCCTGTTCGTGCTCACCGCGGCGCCATGGATCGAGCGCATCGGGCGCTGGCCGCGCGCCAACGCGATGCTGGCGGCGGTGACCGCCTGCGTGGTCGGCGTGATCGCGCATCTCGCGCTGTGGTTCGGCTGGCGTCTACTGGCTGCACAGGCCTGGCCGGCGATGGTCCTGGCCCTCGTCATCGCGGCGCTCGTATATCTGGGCCTGACGCGTTGGCGTTGGCCGGTAGCCGCCGTGGTGCCGGCGGCGGGCTTGCTAGGCGCCATTTCGCAGGTCTGGCTTCCGCTGGTCGCATAAAGGCCAGCAGCGGGTGCGATGTTAGAATTCGCCGGCTTTTCAGCCCGATAAGACAGGAACACACAGCATGGCCGGTGGTGGTGATTCAACTCGCGCGATCTTCTTCGCGTTGGGCGCCAATTTTGCGATCGCGGTGTCCAAGGGCGTCGCGGCATTCTTCACTGGCTCCAGCGCCATGATGGCCGAGACCGTGCATTCGCTCGCCGACTGCGGCAACCAGCTGCTGTTGCTGTTGGGCATGCGCCAGGCCAAGCGTCCGCCTTCGCCCGACTATCCGCTGGGCTATGGCAAGGCGATCTACTTCTGGTCGTTCCTGGTCGCGCTGATGCTTTTCAGCGTTGGCGGCATGTTCTCGCTGTACGAAGGCATCCACAAACTCCAGCATCCCGAACCGCTGAAGCAGTGGTGGTGGGCCGTGGGTGTACTGGTGTTCGGCATCGTCGCCGAAGGCATGTCGATGCGCGCCTGCCTGGAGGAAGTGAACAAGGCACGCGGTTCGCGCACGCTGTGGCAGTGGTTCCGCCAGAGCCGCCAGGCGGAGCTGGTGGTGATCTTCGGCGAAGACCTCGCTGCGCTGCTGGGTCTGGTGCTGGCGCTGGTCGCCATCGTGCTCTCGGTGATCACCGGCAATCCGCTGTGGGACGCCATCGGCACGATCGCGATCGGCTCGCTGCTGGTGGTGGTGGCCGTGTTCGTGGCGATCGAAGTCAAGGCGATGCTGATCGGCCAGAGTGTCGATCCCGAGCGCGAGCTGGAAATGCGCCGCTTCATCGAAGCGCGTGAGGAAGTCGGTCGCGTCATCAGCCTGATCACGCTGCAACTGGGCAGCGAAGTGATGGTCGCGGTGCAGGCGGAGATGAGCGAGCGCCAGACCACGCATCACCTCGCCGAAGAGATCAATCGGGTGGAGCGGGCGCTCAAGGCGGAGTTCCCGGAAGTGCGCTGGAGTTTCTTCGAACCGGATCTGAAGCCGCAGATCTGATCGCAAACTGACAGGAAGGGGGCGGTGTGAAGTTGATGGAGATCCTGTTCTACGTCATTGGCATCGCCGCCGCAGGTTGGTTTGGGGCGATGGTGGTCAAGCGGCTGTCCCCACCGCCCGGGTCGCTAATTGCACCGGTATCTGCGTCCACGCGTACCAAGCGCGTCGACGTGTCGGCCGAGACGATCCTCGCGCCCTATGCCACGGCATTGGCGAAGACACAGCGGCCCACCCTGAGCATCACCCTGGAGCCGATGCCCGGCGACGACGTACTCGCGAGCAAGGTCGGCGGGCGCGCGTACTGGCGTGATGGCCACGACTATCCGCGCGGCGGGAATGGCCAACCGCTGTTCCTGCTGGCGCAGATCGACTTCTCCCAGGCGCCCCCAATTCCGGGTTATCCCGACAGCGGCCTGCTGCAGTTCTTCATCGCCAACGACGACCAGTACGGCGCGGATTTCGGGCCCAACGCGTCGTTGCAGAAGGATTTCCGCGTCGTGTACTGGCCGGCGCCGCTGGCCGCGCCCGGGCCATCGACCGTGCCGGCGTCACCCGGCGAGACTTATCTGCCGATGGATCCGCACAAGCCACGGCGGATGCGCTTCGCCGCAGTCAACGAAACCATGGGCGCCGGCGACACCGGCATTGCGACCATCCTCGGCCAGGACGTCTATGCGCTTGCCGAGGAATACGCCGCGCACCATGGCCTGCCGGAAGACGCCGTGGTCGACGCGCTCTACACCCACCTCGCACGCACCGGCCACAAGCTCGGCGGATATCCCTACTTCACCCAGGAAGACCCGCGCCGCGCCGACGATCCGCGCCGACTGCTACTGCAGCTGGATACCGACGATCAGATGATGTGGGGCGATGCCGGCGTCGCCAACTTCTTCATCGACCCCGATGACCTGGCGCGTCGCGACTTTAGCCGCGTCATGTACAACTGGGATTGCCACTAGGGCGGAGTACGCAGCCATTCCACCCGCGCCTGCGGGTGGCGTTCGCCCACGGCGTGGGTCAGGGCGCGCAGGGCCGGTGCCAGTTTTTCGTCGAGCTGGAACGGTGCGTTGAGGATCAGCAGCCCGCTGCCATTCATGTGCAGCGGCGAATCGTCCGGACGCACCAGCAACTCCGCAATCAGCACCGACTTCGCCGGCAAGGTCGCGGCGCGGCGGTAGAACGGCTGCAGGGCGCGGCGCAGCTTGATCGGATACCACAGCGCATAGCAGCCCTGCGGCCAGCGGCCCATTGCATCGCGCAAGGCGTGGAGCGCGGTGTCGAATTCCTCCAGCTGCGATTCGTAGGGCGGATCGATCAGCACCAGGCCACGACCGAACTTGGTCTCGCCGATGCGCGGCGGCAGCAGCGCCTTCATCGCGGCATAGCCGTCGCGTTCGTGCACGGCGATGCGCGGGTCGCGGGCGAAGTTGGCCTTCAGCTGCGCGGCTTCCTCGGGATGCAGTTCGCAAGCGGCGATGCGGTCGTCGTCGCGCAGGGCATGGGCGAGCAGCCAGGGCGATCCCGGGTACGCAGCGCGGCCGTGTTCGTTACGGCAGGCGCGGACGGCCTGCAGATAGCGGTGGATGAGGGGGTTGGCGGGCGCCTCGGCCAATAGCCGGCCGATGCCGCCCTCGGCCTCGCCGGTGCGCTGTGCGGACTGGCTGTCGAGGGCGTAGAGCCCGCGTCCGGCGTGGGTATCCAGCGCGAACAGCGGCGTCGGTTTGGTGGTCAGGGCGTCGCAGATCGCCAGGACGGCGACGTGCTTGAGCACGTCGGCATGGTTGCCGGCGTGGAAGGCGTGGCGGTAATTCATGGCGATAGGGTAGCGCGCCGTGCTCTATCCTTGCCGCAGTTCCGCTTTGCCGCCCCGCATGCCGCGCATCCTGCTAGTCGAAGACGAACCCGCCATCGCCGACACCGTGCTCTATGCGCTGCGTTCGGAAGGCTTCGAGGCGCGGCATTGCCTGACCGGCGGCGAGGCCCTGCGGGTCGCAAACGAAGACGGGTTCGACCTGGCCATCCTCGACGTCGGGCTGCCCGACATCGGCGGCTTCGCCCTGTGCCGCGAACTGCGCCGCGCCAAGGCCCTGGCCGGCATCGAGTTTCCGGTGATCTTCCTCACCGCGCACGATGCCGAAGCCGAACGGATCATGGGCCTGGAAATCGGCGCCGACGACTACGTGACCAAGCCATTCTCGCCACGCGAGCTGGTGGCGCGGGTTCGCGTGGTGCTCCGGCGTGGACACGGTGGCGCCGTGTTCGCCGCCAGCTCCCAAGGCTTCGAACACGACATCGAGGGTCATCGAATCCGCTATCGCGGCCGGTTGCTCGATCTGACTCGCTACGAGTACGGCCTGCTGGCCGCGCTGCTGCAGCGCCCCGGCGCGGTGCTGTCGCGCACGCAGCTGATGGATCGGGTCTGGGGCGATGCGCTGGAGTCCGGCGATCGCACCATCGATACCCATGTGAAGACATTGCGGGCGAAGCTGCGTGCGGTGACGCCGGATACGGATCCGATCCGGACCCACCGCGGCCTGGGCTATTCGCTCGAAACCGCATGACATGAAAACCGGGCTGCGTATCTTCCTGGGCTACTTCGTGATCGTCGCGCTGGCGGGGATCCTGCTGATGCGGGTGTTCGTGGCCGAAGTGAAGCCCGGTGTGCGCCAGGCGATGGAGGACACGCTGGTGGACACCGCCAATGTGCTGGCCGAAGTGGCCAGCGCCGACTTCCTCGCGGGCCATATCGCCGACGGCGAATTCGCGCGCCGCGTGAGCGCCTTGCGTGCGCGCCACGTCGATGCGCAGATCTGGGGGCGCCGCAAATTCGGCACCAGCTATCGCGTCTACGTGACCGATGCGCGCGGCATCGTGGTGTTCGACAGCGACGGGCTCGCATTGGGCCAGGACTATTCGCGCTGGAACGACGTGTACCTCACGCTGCGCGGACGCTACGGCGCGCGCTCGACGCCCAGCGATCCCCAGGATGAGAACTCCTCGGTCATGTACGTCGCCGCGCCCATGCACGACGCGCAGGGCCGTATCGTCGGCGCGCTCACCGTAGCCAAGCCCAACCGCACGATCGCACCCGTGATCGCGCATAGCCAGGCGGTGGTGTTGCGCTGGGGCGGGGTGCTGCTGGGCGCGGCGCTGCTGATCGGACTGATCGCCGCGTGGTGGCTGTCGCGGCAGCTTGGCAGCCTGCGGCGTTACGCCAACGCCGTCACCGTGGGCGAGCGTGCGACCTTGCCGCGCACCTCGGGCGAATTCGACGAGCTCGGTCGTGCGCTGGAAACCATGCGCAATCGCCTCGAAGGCAAGCAGTACGTCGAGCAGTACGTGCACACGCTGACGCACGAGATGAAGAGCCCGCTCGCGGCGATCCGCGGCAGCGCGGAATTGCTGGAAGAGTCGGACGGGCATGCGATGTCCGAGGCCGACCGCGCGCGTTTCGCCACCAGCATCCGCCTGCAGAGCGATCGTCTGGCGCAGATGATCGACAAGCTGCTGGCGCTGGCCGGAGTCGAACACCGGCAGAAGCTGGAAAGCCGCGAAGTAGTAGACGTGAGCGAACTTGTCCGCACCGCGGGCGAACAGTGCGCGCCGCGCCTCGCCCGCAACGGTCTGCACCTGCGGTTCAATCTCCCCGAGCCCATGCCGGCACTGCACGGTGACGCTTTCCTGCTGCGGCAGGCGCTGGTCAATCTGATCGAGAACGCGGCCGACTTTTCACCCGACGACAGCGCGATCGAACTGCGTGTGCAGGCGGAATCGAGCGGCGTCCGCTTCGACGTGCTCGACCGGGGGCCTGGGGTTCCCGACTATGCGCTGACGCGGGTATTCGAACGCTTCTACTCGCTGCCACGTCCGCAGGGTGGCAGTCGCAGCAGCGGGCTAGGGCTGTGTTTCGTGGCGGAAGTGGCTGCACTGCACGACGGGCAGGCGACGCTGGAAAATCGCGAGCCAAACGGGGCCAGGGCGAGTCTGTTCATCGCGGGCGGCCCGCGACCATCTTGAAGAGTCGGGCGGTTTGGGCCGCGCCTGCGGCCGATATTCGTGAATTAGCAGTTCTGCTTTCTGCCGTCCCCGCTAGCCGTACGCTCGCATAGAGCGGACTTCACTTCCGCTTCACCATTCCCCCATCGTCCGCGCACCGGCATTGCCGATCCTGCTGGCAGTCACCCACGCAGGAGGCGCCATGCGTCTGTTATTGAAGATGTTGTTTGTCGGCGGCATGACTATCGCGATCATGATTCCGCTGTTGTTGATCCGCGGCACCATCACGGAACGTCAGTTCTATCGCAACGAAGCCGTCGCCAATATCGCCCGCAGTTCCGCAGGCGCCCAGGCGTTCTCCGGCCCTGTGCTGGTCGTGCCGTACACGGAGACCGTCGAAGTCGAAGAAAAGAACGACCAGGGCGAGGTCGTGCGCAAGCTCAAGCGCGACGGCGCCTCGGGACGCTGGACCTTCTTCCCCGATCGTCTCGACGTGCAGGGCAAGCTGATCCCGAACACGCGGAAGTTGGGCCTGCACGAAGTGCGCGTGTACGAGCTGCAGGCGCTGGCCCGGGCTGGCTTCAACGTGCACATCCCCGCCGACGAGAATCCGGAGCTGCCGCGCAAGATCGGCCAACCCTGGCTCAGCTATGGCATCGCCGATGTGCGTGGCCTGGCAGGTACGCCGCAGTTGCGCGTGGATGGCCGCGAGATGGAACTGCTGGAGGGATTCGGCAGCCGCGACGGCGGTGGCCTGCATGTCCGCCTGCCGACGCCGATCGCCGGTTCGCAGTTGAAGCTGGACACGCGGCTGGATGTGAAACTGGGCGGTACCGAGTCGCTTGCGCTGGTGCCGTTGGCGCGCAGCAATACGTTCAAGCTCGACTCGGCCTGGCCGCATCCGCGTTTCGGTGGCGACTTCCTCCCGCGCCAGCCCAGCGTGAGCGGCAAGGGATTCAGCGCGCAGTGGGAGGTGTCGTCGCTGGCTTCGAACGCGCAGGCGCAGTTCCTCGCCGGCAAGACTTTGCCGTCCATGGAAACCACCCGCGGTTACGCTCGCAGCGAAAGCGATAACGGCCCGGCCTTCGACACTGGCGGCATCGACGCCGTGGGCGTGGCGCTGGTAGATCCGGTCAACGTCTATTCGCAGGCCGACCGCGCGAGCAAGTACGGCCTGCTGTTCGTGGTGCTGACCTTCGTCGGCTTCTTCATGTTCGAGCTGATCAAGCAGCTGCCGATTCACCCGGTGCAATACGGCCTGGTCGGGCTGTCCCTGGCGATCTTCTTCCTGTTGCTGGTGAGCCTGAGCGAGCACATCGCGTTCCATTGGGCCTATCTGGTTGCGAGCGTGGCGTGCATCGGTCTGCTGGGCTTCTATCTCAGTGCGGTGCTGCGCCGTGTCGGCCGCGGTCTGGGCTTTGCGACGATGCTGGCGACGCTGTATGCCGCGCTTTACGGCCTGCTGGTGTCCGAGGACAACGCGCTGGTGCTGGGTTCGGGCCTGCTGTTTGTGATCCTCGCCGCGATCATGGTGATCACGCGCAAGGTGGATTGGTATCAGTTGGGTAGCGGACGTCCCGCGCAATCGGCGGTGTGAGTCATGACGCGAGCGGCGGCCCCGGTTGGGGTCGCCGCTTCGGCTTCCAGATCTTTGTAGAGCCGAGCTTGCTCGGCTGCTTTTTCTCCCGCGTGGTGGACAAAGCAGCGGAGCAAGCTCCGCTCTACAACGCCAGCACTGCTGAGTGCTATGCGAACAGCGACACGCCGGGCACCAGCCACAGCGACAGGCTGGCCAACCCGACACCAATGCCCGTCGCCGCCAGCACATCGCTGGGATAGTGCAGGCCCAGGACCACGCGCGACACCGCTACGCTCGCGGTGAACGGGATCAGCAGCCACGCCAGTACCGGATAGTGGGCGAGGGCGACCAGGCTGAAGGCCACCGCATGCAGCGTGTGCCCGGACGGGAACGAGAACTCGTCCAGCGGCGCCACCCAGGCCCGGATGCGCGCATCGCTGGCGAACGGGCGCGGCCGGCGCGTCCAGCGCTTGAGCACTTTGTACAGCGTCAACGCGATCAGGCCGGTCGCGGCCATGTGCGCAGAAGCCGCGAGGCCCTGCATGCCGTCGATGACGATCAGGGCGGCCATCAGCACATACCAGAACACGCCATCGCCCAATCGGCTGATCGCGGCGAAGTAGGCGCGTGAACTCTGCAGCTCGCCGAGTCGGTTCGCGCGAAGGCACCAGCCGGATTCGTTGGCGAGCAGGCGCTTGGGCAACGTCGTCTTCATGCGACCTCCTGGTTGGCCTGCGTGGCGGATTCGAGCGTGTTCTGTTCGCGACGGCCGGCGAGGTCCTGCAACAGTGCGTCGAAGTCGGCGGCGACCTGGTCCGGACGCAATCCGCTGATCGCCTCGCGTCCGGCACGGCCCATCGCCGCCCGCAGTGCGCTGTCGGTGGCGATGCGAATTACCGCGCTCACGAAGCCCGCGTCATCGCCATCGGCGATCGCGGCGCCATGTTCGTCGTTGCGAAGATGCTCGCGCGCTGCGCCGTAGTCGAACGCGATCGTGGGCACGCCGCTGGCCATGGCTTCGAGCGTGACGTTACCGAAAGTCTCGCTGTGGCTGGGAAACACGAACAGGTCGCCGCTGGCAAAATGCCGGGCCACCGCCTCGTCGCGTTGGATTCCACAGAACACGAAGTCGGGGTTTTCCTGCTGCAGCTTCGCGCGCGCGGGACCGTCGCCGACCCAGACGAAGCGCGCATCGGGCCGCGACTTCTGCAATTCGCGGAACGCACGCACGGCGAGATCGAGATTCTTTTCCGGCGCGATGCGGCCCACATAGATCGCCGCCACGCCATCCTCGCCCACGCCCCACTGCGCACGCAGCGCGGCATCGCGGCGAGCCGGGTCGAACAGTTTCGTATCGACCGCGCGCGGCAACAGCACCACGTCGTTGAAGCCGTTGCCCTGCAGGAACTGCTGCAGCTCGCGCGTCGGCACCAGCGTGGCGTCGGCGCCGTTGTGGAAGCGGCGCATCCAGCGCAGCGCGGTCTGCGCAAGGAAGGCCGCGCCGTAATCGCGCATGTATTCGTCGAAGCGGGTGTGGAAACCGGTCGATGCCGGAATGCCAAGGCGCCGCGCCGCACGCAGGGCCGACCACCCCAAAGGGCCTTCCGTGGCCACATACAGGGCATCCGGCCGTGATTTCTGCCATTGCGCGATGAGCTTGCGCGTGGCCGGCAGGCCAAAGCGCAGGCCCGGGTACCGCGGCAGCGGGGCGCCGCGGACCAGGAACTCGTGTTCTTTGCCGGGAGCATCCGCGGCTTCGTTCGCCTGACGCGGACGGATCACGCAGACCTCGTGGCCGCGGCCGCGCAGGCCCTGTTCCAGGCCTTGCACGGTCAGGGCAACGCCGTTGACTTCCGGCGGATAGGTCTCGGTGACGATCGCGTAACGCATGCGCAGCTCCCGGTTTTGGGGAGATTGCGCGTGCCGCGTGTCCCGGCGGTTGCAGGCGTGTGACGGCCGAATGACGCAGTCACGTGTTTGTAGAGCGGACGCAGGCGTCTTTTGTAGAGCGGAGCTTGCTCCGCTGCCGTTGCATCACGGTTCCGGCCAATGCGAAAGCCGAAAGCAGCCGAGCAAGCTCGGCTCTACAAAGCAAAGGCAGCCGAGCAAGCTCGGCTCTACAAAGCGGGGATCTGTGCCTGCTGACGCTGCATCAGGAACGCGTGCGCCATTTCCGTGGACAGCCCGTGCAGGGTCAGGCGGAAGCCGGCGCGCAGGGTCGACATCGGCACCAGCGGGTGTTTGTTGTTCACCAGCATCAGGTGATTGCGCGCGTCGAGGATCGTCGCGGTATACAGCCCGATGGTTTCGTCCAGCTGCAGCGAGTTGGTCGCGCGCCAGAAATCGCTGTCGGTGAGCAGCAGCTGGTAAATCGGGGTGAACAGCTCGATCGAGCTCTGTAGGTCGAGGAAGTTACGGCGTCGCGCCGGCATGTCCTCCAGCCGCAAGGGTGGTTGGTGCAGCATCGAGAAGTCCGGCTGCGCGATCGGCTCCAGCTGGCGACCGGCTTCGCGCAGGTTCTGGTTGAGGCGGATGACGAAGTTGAAGAGGTTGAGGTCGTGGACCAGGAACATGTCCTCGCGCACGTCCGCGACGACCTGCGGTCGCAACGGATTGGTAGTCACATGCACCGGCGCGTTCTTCGCGATGAACTCGAGGATCTGCGAACCCAGGTGGAAGTGACGCAGGATCAGCCAGTTCGCCTCGGGCCGGATGAAGTTCTCCATGCCCCAGGCCAGTAGCCGGTGCAGTGTGCGCGAGAACGCCATGCGCTTTGGGGTGAACACCTTGAGTACCTGGAACACCACGATCAGCGTGCGCGCCAGCGGCCGGATGAAGGGCAGCAGGTACTGGCGCGAACGCGAGCCCGAATCGGCGAGCCAGGCGCGCTTCACGTCCTCGGCGATCGGCGTGCTCTGGTCGAGATACATCGCGAGCCACGGATTGGGATCGCGCGGATCGTGGCCGTAGGCGAGGAAGTCGGGCGTGGATTGGGTCATGGCATCACATGCTCGAACTGCATTAGGTAGAGCTCGGCGGTGCGGCGGGCGGTCTCGATGATCGCGCGCGCTCCGTGTCCGGTCGCGTCTTCGTGCTCGAGCACGATCTCGACCGCACGCAGCCAGCGCAGCAGATGGTGCTCATCGTTGGCGCCATGGTATTCGAGGAAGCGGAATGCGTCCGCCGGCAGTGCATCCGGGCCCTGCATCAGGCTCGCCTTCATCAGCGGCAGCAGAGCGGGAATGATGCGCTGGCCGGTGCCTTCGATGATGTAGATCGCGCCGAGCAGGCCCAGTGGGTTGGGCGTGGCAGCCAGTGCATGCAGATAGCTGTTGAGCGCCTCACCACCGGGGTTGCGCCGCAACGCATCGAGCTCGCCGGTGCCGCCGGCCCTGCGGTAGTCGGAATACAGGATCTCGTAGTCGTTCTGCTCGTCGCCGGCGTGGGTTTCGATCAGCGACGCCAGGGCTTCGTATGGCGCACGCACCGAGGCAGCACCTTCGCGCATCCATTTGCTGCCTTCGCGTACCTGCGGAATCCAGTTCTCGGCCCAGCGCACGTAGTCGGGCATGGTGAAGCCGCGTTCGCGCAGCTTGCGGATCACGGGCGTGCGCCAGGCGCGCGAGCGGTAGTCGTGCCAGATAGTGGCCAGTTCGCCGAGCAGATGGCGCAGCGCCGCGGGTGCATTGGCGGGATCGTGCGGAGGCGCGATGTGTTCGTCATCCCGGCGCAAGCCGGGATACAGCCTGTCGGCGGCGCCATTTCTCAGTGCGGTTTCAGCAACTGGCGCATCCGCCGCCTCGACTTCGATCAGCACGAACGCCACGGTGAAGCGTCCGGATTCGGGAATGAAACACAGGATCTGCTCACCCGCGCGCAGCGTGCGCGTGCGCAGGAACTCGTCGAGCATGATGAAGATTGATGCCGCGCCGGTATTGCCACGCGAGGTGAGATTGCTGAACCAGCGTTCGCGCGGAATGGCCAGTCCCGCCTTCTGCATCAGCTCATCCACGACCGGCGCGAAACGCTCGGACGAGTAATGGCAGAGGAAGTGATCGACGCGCGCCGGATCGATCCAGCCGCCATGGGCGAGCTTGGCGTATTCGTGCACGCCGACATCGAACAGATGCGGCAGCAGACGAATGTCCTGGCGCAGGAACAACGCACCGTCGGCTTCGGCGTCCTGCCACGAGTCGCGATCGATATGACGGCCGCCCTCCGCATCCATGCCCAGCTGCATGCACACCGGATAGTCGCCGGCGAACGAACGCTGGTGGATGAAGCGCAGGCGCAACCGCAGCCCCTGCGTCGCCGGCTGCGAAGTGAGCTGCAGCGCGCCGGCACCATCCGAGAGCATCCAACGCAGGAAGTGCGCATCGAAATCGGCGTCGTAGCCGCGCGCGGCATAGCGCGAACGCTTGAACAGGCGCGAAGGCATCTCCGCCGCGGCGACCATCGCGTGCGCGTGCGCGCCGAGTTCAACGGCGGACGCAGCGGCTTCCCATGCATTGACGCCCGAAGCACAGATGCCGTGACTGGAAAGGATCTGCATCGGCGGCGCGGACAGTTCGCCCTGCACCATGCTGGTGAAGCCGGGCATCAGCACATCGCCACCGGAAGTGCCGCAGGCCAGCATGCCGATCGCATCCAGCGACGACGGTGCGCCCGACACGTGCGTCGAGGCGAGGCAGTCGCGGATCGCTGCCGCGGCCATCTCCGCGCAGGAGTGCACGGTGCGGCCTTCGTTGTCGATCGCGTAATGGCGGGTGAGGATGCCGTTCTCGCCCAGGATGCGGCGCTTGATCCGGCTGGAGAGCTTGTTGAGCGGCGCCACGTAGGCGTCCATGGCTTCGTTGTCGACGGGAGCGCCCGGCAGGAAGCGGCCGGTGGCGTGGATCCAGGTGCGTTCGAAGCGGGTCGGCATCAACAGTCCTCATGCAGTGGCACGCGTGCGCAGCACGCACGCGACGGATACGCGAACCATGGAGGCAGTCTGGCCGGAAAGAAAGGGGTTCGTTGCCGGTCTCCCTGCAGGAGACCTTCATCGCGGCTGGTCAGTCGGCTGCGGCCTTGTGCGATGCCAGACGCGCATCGGCGGCATGGAGTGGCAATGCGCTGCCGGCCCAGCGATCGAATACATCGAGCAGGAAGCCGTAGTTGCCCTGGTAGCAGGCGTGGTGCAGGTGATGCCGCCGGCTGGCCGCCCGCCAGCCACGTGCGGGTGCAACGCGGCTGAATTCGTAGTTCGAATGGCCCAGGTTGTTGAGCGCGATGCTGAGGATGGTCAGTCCCGCCAACGCCTGCAGGCTGAAATCGTGCATCAGCATCGGCAGCAGCGGCACGCTGCCGAGCAGCATCGCTTCCACCGGATGCAGGGCGTAGGTGGAGAATGGTGTGGCGGTATTCGAACGATGGTGATCGCCATGGAAGCGGCGCAGCAGCCGCGTGTGCAGCAGGCGATGGTTGGCGTAGAAGTGCAGCTCGTTCCAGAAGAACAGCACGGTTGTTTCGCTCGCGATGCGCAGTAGCGACGGATCGTGCGCAAGTCGCGCCCAGCCCAGCTTGAGCATGCCCCACGGCGCGAGCAGGCCGATGCCGAATACGAGGATTGCGCCGATGGATTCGCCGATCTCGCGGCGCAGTTGTCCACACGCGAGCGGACGTGGATCGAGCACGCGTCCATAACCCAAGCGCGGCAGCAGATGCCGCGTGATCCACCAGGTGAAGCCGCCGAAGCTGAAGTACAGCGCCGAGAACCAGGCCGTGCCGTAAAGGACGACCAGCCAAGGCGTCAGTGCGACGAAGGCTTCAGCCATGGTTACGGGGGGCGCCGCGTTCAATCCCCTCGCCCCGCTTGCGGGGAGAGGGACAGCGCCGCGTAGCGACGCAGGGTGAGGGGACGTCCGCGGTGCAGCAAAGGCGGCCCCTCATCCGCCCTACGGGCACCTTCTCCCCGCGCAGCGGGGAGAAGGAGAAAGCGATACCTGCCGTGTATCGGAATGCATCCGCTCAGACGCGATGCAGCGCGGCAGGCGGCGTCTGCACCAGACGCGGCCAACGCGCGAGCACCGCGGTGCGGATGCCGTCGACATCCAGCCCGGCTTCGGCCAGCAGCTGTTCGCGGCTGGCGTGGTGCTGGAATTCGTCGGGCAGGCCGAGGTGCAGGATCGGCAGGGTGATGCCCTCGGCGGCGAGCAGTTCGGCAACGCCCGCGCCAGCACCGCCGGCGACGACGTTGTCTTCCAGAGTGACGAAGCCTTCGTGCGTCTTCGCCAGTTCCAGGATCAGTTCGCGATCGAGCGGCTTCACGAAGCGCATGTTGACGACAGTGAAACCGAGTTCCTCGCCGACCTTTTCCGCGGCCGGCACGATCGCGCCGAAGGCGAGCAGGGCGATGCGCGAGCCGCGACGACGCACTTCGCCCTTGCCGATCGGCAAGATGTCGAGCGCCGGTTGCACGGCGACGCCCGGACCGCTGCCGCGCGGATAGCGCACCGCGGCAGGGCCTTCGTAGCGGAAGCCGGTGCTGAGCATCTGCCGGCATTCGTTCTCGTCGGCCGGCGCCATCACCACCATGCCGGGAACACAACGCAGGTAGGACAGGTCGAGGTTGCCGGCGTGGGTCGCGCCGTCCGGGCCGACCACGCCGCCGCGATCGATCGCGAACAGTACGTCGAGGTGCTGGATCGCCACGTCGTGCACCAGTTGGTCGTAGCCGCGCTGCAGGAAGGTCGAATAGATCGCGACTACCGGCTTGGCGCCTTCGCAGGCCATGCCCGCAGCCAGCGTGACCGCGTGCTGTTCGGCGATGGCGACGTCGAAGTAACGCTGCGGATATTCCTTGCTGAAGCGCACCAGGCCCGAGCCTTCGCGCATCGCGGGCGTGATGCCCATGAGCTTCGGATCGGCGGCGGCCATGTCGCAGAGCCATTCGCCGAACACGTCGGTGTAAGTCGGCTTCTTCGCGCCGGTCTTGGCGACCAGGCCCTTGCTCGGATCGAACGGGCCGACGGCGTGGTAACCGATCTGATCGCCCTCGGCGAGCTCGTAACCCTTGCCCTTGGTGGTGATGATGTGGAGCAACTGCGGACCCTTGAGGGTCTTCAGCGTCTTCATCGCGCCCAGCAGCGCATTGAGATCGTGGCCGTCGATGGGGCCGGTGTAGTGGAAGCCCATCTCCTCGAACAGCGTGGAGGGCACGAACATGCCCTTCCAGTGTTCCTCCCAGCGCTTGACGAACTTCGCCGCCGGCTTGTGCTTGTCGCCAAGCAGCTTCTTGCCGCCTTCACGGATCGCATTGAGCGTGCGGCTGCCGGTGAGCCGGCCGAGCATCTTGGTGAGCCCGCCGACGTTCTCCGAAATCGACATCTGGTTGTCGTTGAGGATCACCAGCAGGTTCGGCTCTTCACCGCTGTCGCCGTGACCCATGCCGCCGGCGTGCATCAGTGCCTCGAAGGCCATGCCGCCGGTCATAGCGCCGTCGCCGATCACCGCGACCACCTTGCGGTCGTCGCCCATGCGCTGCAGCGCCACGGCCATGCCGAGCGCGGCCGAAATCGACGTCGAGGAGTGACCGACGCCGAAGGTGTCGTATTCGGATTCCTCGCGCTTGGGGAATGGCGCGACGCCGTCCTTCTGCTTCACCGTATGGATGGTGTCGCGGCGGCCGGTCAGGATCTTGTGCGGGTAGCACTGGTGGCCGACGTCCCAGACGACGCGGTCGACCGGCGTGTCGAACAGCCAGTGCAGGGCGACGGTCAGTTCGATCACGCCCAGCCCGGCGCCGAAGTGGCCGCCGACCATCGCCACCTGTTCGATCAGGTAGGCGCGCAGTTCGTCGGCAACCGCGCGCAGCTCCTCTTCGGGGAACTGGCGCAGGTCAGCGGGGACCTGGATTCGGGAAAGACGCGGATAGCGCTGCGGATCGATCATGCGGGGGACTGCCACACCAAAACGGCAAGTCGGTCATTGTCCTGCCGGCTGGGATGGGGGGCAAGCTGAAAAACCCGCAGCCGTGCATGGCTAGCCGCGCGCGCGGCGTCACCCTGAGGGGCCGTTGAGTCCTTGGCGGGCGGCTGTTTAGCGTCCGCGCAGGCGTCCGAACAAGCCCGACTTCTGCGGTTCCGGCTCCGGTTCCGGCTCGCGGTAGGGCTCGGCGTAACCGGTGGCGAGGTTGGCGTTGACGAAGTCGGCGACTTCATCGACGGGTACACCGCAGGCGGCGGTGACTTCGTCCAGCGTCGCCGGGCCCTTCATCATCGCGGTGGCGATGCGGAAGTGCTTGGGGAATTCGCGTTCGGTCTGCGGCCACTTCAGCAGGCGATAGCGGGCGCTCGCATCGAAGCCCGGCATCAGTTTGCCCCTGCCGGCTTGCAGCGCACAGAACCAGAGCAGGCGCGACAGCGGTTGGGCCTGGCCGAGGATGGTGGTTTCGTTGGTCCAGGCTGCGGCGTCGACTGGAGCGAAGTCGCCGGCCTTGAGTACCGATTCGACGTGCGACGCCAGCGGTTTGAGCGTGGCCGGGCCGAAGTACTGGTTCTGCTCGATATCCATCAGCACGCTGGTGCCGCCACGCTGCAGGCGTACGCGGCCGCTGAGCTGGCCCGGTGCGAGCCAGTCGATCAGGCTGCGATCGCGCGGCGCGGCGGGTTGTGGAGCAGGAGCGGACACGGGTGCTGGTGCGGGTGCGGCGGCCGCCGGGGCGGTCGCGCTCGGTGCGGGCGGCGCGGCGCTGGGTGCCTCCACCCGCGGCGCCGGCGGAGCGGCGGGGGTGTCGAGGGTGGCAGTCACGGCGGCCGAGGGACGCTGGTCCGGAGCGGCGACTTCCTCGTTGACGACGGGCTTGCTCAGTTCCTCGGGCAGTTGATGCTGCGGGGCCGGAGCGGCGGTGATTCCGTGCGGTGCGGCGCCATCCGCCGTGGGAGCGATCTCCTGCAGCAGTTCGGCGACCGATTCGGCATTGAACGGCTTGCCCAGGCGGAAGTCGGTCTGCGCGCGCGGTGCCGAGGTCAGGCCGATCACGACCTTGCCAGCGCCGTGCAGGCGCAGCCAGCTCATCGGTCCATACATGCTGTCCATGTCGACGACGACGTGCGTGGCGTCCTGCTCGGATACCAGCGGCCAGCGGCCGCCGGCGCGCATGCTCGCTTCGGCGAACGCGGACTTCAGGGCGGTTTCGGTAGCAGCGTCCATGCCGGTGAGGCCGAAAGTCGGGAGCATGTCCGGTCCAATCAGAAGAATGTGACAGAGCGTCGAGTGTTGCCCGTGGAGATGGCAACGGTCAACGCGCGGGGCGCGTCAGCTTGTGACGCTCTCCGGCCAGGTGGGACGGCCATCACGCGGCCGAGCATCGTGTCCCGTGCATGGAAAGGCACGGAATTCAGGCCTGCATGCGTGCGTTCTTCGGCAGCTGGCTCTTAAGGAACGCCATCTGGTCGGCCAGGATGTTGCGGTTCGAAAGGATCAGATGCTCGATCCAGCTCGGGCGATACGGCACCGCGAGCAGCGGCATGCTCGCCTGTTGCGGCGTGCGGTTGCCCTTGCGCGAATTGCAGTGGAAGCAGGCGGCGACCACGTTCTCCCACACGTCGCGCCCGCCCTTGGACACCGGCAACACATGGTCGCGTGTGAGCTGCGGACGCGGGAAGTCGTTGCCGCAGTACATGCACAGGAAGGCATCGCGCGCGAACAGCGCGACGTTGGTGAGCGCGGGCGTGGGATCGAGTGCGTGCGCCCGGGCATGGCCGCGCGCGGCGACGATCGGGTGCAGCTCGAGGATGCTTTGCGAGCCGGTCAGGCGGCAGGTGCCGCCATGCACCTCCAGGCACGGATCGCCCATGGTCCAGGCGACCGCGCCGCGCGCATACAGGCAGGCGGCGTCCTGCCAGCTCATCCAGTCGAGCACTCGGCCGTGGGCATCCAGAGAAAGCAAACGGACCGCATTAAGGCGGTCCGTTGAGGGTCGGGTAGCAAATTCAGGCGTCGAATGGAGGGCCGGATCGCGCGCGAGCATGTCGGCGGCGCGGGTTCCGGTTCGGACAAGCCTCAGAGTGGCTGTGTCGGTCTCCATTGGGAAACCAGCTTATACGCCTATGTTTACGTTTTGTGTACCCGCCCGCGAGAACAACAGGTGACGAGCGTGCCGATGCCGCGCGCGCGGCTTGTGAAAGGCGGCTGCGATATCGCTCTTTCGCCGTCATCCCGGGATTTTCTGCTCCGCTCCCGTCACCTGAATGCGGTGCCACGCTGTCCTGTTTCAGCGCGGAGATCCACTCATGTTCACGCGTCGAATGCGGCTTCTTCCAACGTCGTCAGCGTGCCCGCCGCTGCGCCCATCGCCGCCGCATGCGCCAAGGTCCGCGGCAGGATGCGGGCGAAGTAGAAGCGCGCGGTTTCCAGCTTGGCCTGCTTGAATGCCGACGATTGCGATGAAGCCTGCGCGGTCGCCGCGCTGCGTGCCCACCAGTAGGCGAGGGCGACGTAACCCGAATACATCAGGTAGTCGTACGAAGCCGCGCCGACTTCCTCCGGGTTGGCGAGCGCACGCTGGCCGACCTGCAACGTGAGCTGTTGCCATTGCGCGACCTTCTCGCGCAGCGGGCCGATGAATTCGGCGGCGGCTTCGTTGCCGGGGTATTCGCCATTGGTGCAGGCATCGCAGAACTGCGTGATCATGCCGAGGAACAACTTCAGGCCCGCGCCCTGCAGCTGCATGATCTTACGGCCGAGCAAGTCCAGTGCCTGGATGCCGGTGGTGCCTTCGTACAGCGTGGTGATGCGCGCGTCGCGGGCGAGCTGCTCCATGCCGTGCTCGGTGATATAGCCGTGGCCGCCGAAGCATTGCAGCGCGTGGTAAGTGCATTCCACGCCCCATTCGGTAAGGCAGGCCTTCACGATCGGAGTGAGGAAGCCGACCAGCGTGTCGGCTTGCGCGCGCTCTTCCTCCGACGCCGCGCGCTCTGAAATGTCTACCTGCAGGCCGGCGTGATAACTGAGCACGCGGCTGCCTTCGATCAGCGCCTTGCAAGTGAGCAGCATGCGGCGCACGTCGGGCTGCACGATGATCGGGTCTGCAGGTTTCTCCGGGAATTTCGGACCCGACAGCGAGCGGCTCTGCAGGCGTTCGCGCGAATAGCGCAGCGCGTTCTGCCAGGCACGATCCGACAAACCAAGGCCCTGCACGCCGACACCCAGGCGCGCGGTGTTCATCATGGTGAACATCGCCATCAGGCCCTTGTTCGCCTGGCCGATCAGATAACCCTGCGCGCCATCGAAGTTGAGCACGCAGGTTGCCGAACCATGGATGCCCATCTTGTGTTCGATGCTGCCGCAGCGCACCGCATTGGCTTCGCCGATCGTGCCGTCGCGTGCCACCTTGTACTTGGGCACGATGAACAACGAGATGCCCTTGCTGCCCGCTGGAGCATCGGGGAGCTTGGCCAGCACCAGATGCACGATGTTGCCGGTCATGTCGTGCTCGCCGGCGGTGATGAAGATCTTGGTGCCGGTGATCGCGTAGCTGCCGTCGGCGTTCGGCACGGCCTTGGTCTTGAGCAGGCCCAGGTCGGTGCCGCAGTGCGGTTCGGTCAGGCACATGGTGCCGGTCCAGGTGCCGTCGACCAGCGGCTTGAGGAACACCTCTTGCTGCCACTCCTCGCCATGATGGATCAGCGCATCGGTGGCGCCGTGCGAGAGCAGCGGGAAGTTGCCCCAGGCGAGATTCGCCGCGTCGATCATTTCCTTCAGCGGTACGCCGGCCAGATACGGCAGCCCCTGGCCGCCGAATTCCACCGGCGACACCAGTCCGGTCCAACCGCCTTCCACGAACTGCGCGTAGGCCTCCTTGAAGCCAGGCGGCGTGGTCACCGCACCGGTAGCCTGATCGAACTTGCACCCGATGCGATCGCCGACTTGGTTGAGCGGTGCCAGGACGGTTTCGGTGAAGCGCGCGGCTTCGTCCAGCACCGCGTCAAGCACATCGCGCGATGCATCGGCATGGCCCAGTCGCGCGAATTCGCGTTCGGCACCCAGCACGTCGAACAGCACGAAACGCATGTCGTTGAGAGGGGCTTTGTAGGTGCTCATGTCGGCGGCCAGGGTTGGAGTACGTGGAGTCGAACCCGCGTGTTGAACGCGCGTCCGCGATGGTGTCGGGAGTCTGCTGCCAGCGCCTAGAGTCGGAACTCCAAGCGCAGGCGGGAGCCATGGCTCACTAACGTCAACGCATGACGCCGGGCAGCCCCGGTGCGGGATTGAGCTGGCTGCTGCGCTTCACTTCGAACGTGCGCTGCCGCGCTTCGTCCGGCGTGGCGACGACCGTGCCCTCGAGCGTGTAGGCGATGCTGCGGCCACCGGCGAGTGCGTCGGCCACGGCCAGCTTGGCCGCGGCCTGTGGGGTGAAGACCGTGGTCACCACGTCCGCGGACTCCGGCCCGATCGAGATCGCCGGCTGCGCGGTGACATGCCCGGCCTGGCTGTCGCCGACCGAGAGCGCGAGGTCGACCGAGTCGAAGCGCATCGGAATGCTGCTGAAGTTTTCGATCCGCAGGTCCACCGCCCAGCGTCCATCGGCGCGCACGGTGAGTTGCTGGATCTGCGCCGAGGGTTCCGACACACGGCGGACCAGGCCGCTGGCACAGCCCGCCAGCAGGGATGTCATCAGCAGCGCGCCCACCGTAGTGCGCATCATCAGTCGTGCCTTCATACCGCTCCTGCTGTGAGGCTCAGGGAGCAGCGAGGATACAACGCGCGAAAAGAATGAAGCCCGCCACTCCTGTAGCGGGCTTCGGTGCAGCGCCGAGGGGATGGTTCGGCGCTGCACTGCAGCCGGGTGTCGCCAGGACCGTAGACACCCGGCGTGCGGCTGGCCGCGGCCGCGAAGGCGGCGCGGTCACTAGGACTGCATAGCCAGCATTGGATCTGGCTCGGTCCGCGCCCATCCGGAAACGCCCTCAGTCGGCGCGGGGGAAATCCCCTGTGCCGGGCAGTAATGGTTTGATCCGAACCGCTCGCGATGACGCGGGCGACGCGCGCGCTGGTCAGTCCAGCAGGCCCTTGCGCAGTGCGAAGCGCACCAGCTCCGCGGTATTGCGCACGCCGACCTTGTCGAGCACGCGCGCGCGGTGGTTCTCGGCCGTCTTCGCGCTGATGTCGAGCGCCCGGGCGATTTCCTTGGTGGTCATGCCTTCGGCGATCAGATGGAACACCTCGCGCTCGCGCGCGGTGAGGCGGCCGTAGGGATCGTCGACCTGGCGTTCGGGATGCTGCAGCTGCTCGGCGAGGATGCGCGAAGCCTGCGGGCCGAAGTAGCCGCGACCGTCGCGCAGGCTCTGCACGGCGGCAATGAGTTCGGACGCCGCGCTGTCCTTCACCAGATAGCCGGACGCGCCGGCGCGGACCAGTTGCAGCACGTATTCGTCTTCGCTGTGCATGGTCAGCACGAGCACGCGCGCCTCGGGCAGGGCCTCGCGCAGGCGTCGCACGACTTCAATGCCATTGAGGTGCGGCATCGAGATGTCGGTAATGACGATATCGGGTCGCGTGGCCAGCGCCTTCTCGACCGTCTCCAGGCCGTCGGAGGCCTGGGCCACGACCTGGATGTCGGCGGCGTTCTGCAAAAGGCTGACCAGCGACTCGCGAACCAGCGTGTGGTCGTCGGCGATCAGGACACGGACGGCGTTGTGGCTCCCCATGGACCGTAAGCTGCGCGTGGCGAGGCGCCGGCGTCAAGCGATCCGAAGCAGTGGCCGGATCAACTCGCCTGCAGGGGAACGACCGCGCGCAAGCGGGTGCCTTCGCCCGGCGCCGAATGCAGTTCCATTTGCCCGTCATAAAGGCGCAGGCGTTCGCGCATGCCGCCCAGCCCGCTGCCACCGCTGCGCAGGGCGGTGTCGGGGTCGCAACCCCGGCCATCGTCCGCGACCTGCAGTTGCAGCATTCCGCCGCGCGCGACGACACGCACGAGCACGTTGCGGGCCTGGGCGTGCTTGGCGATGTTGTTAAGCGCTTCCTGGGCGACGCGGAACAGCAGGGTCTGCAGGTCGCCATCGAGTGCGGGCAGCGGACCGATGTCGACGTCGATGGTCAGCCCGCTGGCCTCGCCTTGACTGCGTGCCAGCCAGCGCAACGCGGCTTCGAGGCCGAGGTCGTCCAGCACCGGCGGCCGCAGCAGCCGCGAGAGATGGCGGGTGTCCTCGAGTGTGTCGGTGCATAGCGCGATCGCGGCATCCAGTCCCTCGTGTGCGGCCCGAGCCTGCTCGGGCAGCATGCCGGTGATCGAGGCGAGCCGATGCTTGATCGCGGTTAGGTTCTGGCCGACACCGTCGTGCAGTTCGCGGGCCAGGCGTCGGCGTTCGTCTTCCTGCACCCGCCACACTGCGCGTCCCAGGCGCCGGAACTCGCGTTCGTTGCGCTGCAGTCGCTCGAGCAGGTCCTGATATTGCTGGCGCAGGGCGTCGATGTCGTTCATGGCGCCTGGCATTGCTTCGCGGTGAACAAGCTCTGGATTTCGTGCGAGGCCTCGAACCCGGCACGCAACGCCGTGGGCACATGCGAACGCAGCATGCCCAAGGTCGCGCACGCCTGGTCGGCGGCGCTGCGTGCGGCGTTGGTATCGTCCAGACTTGCCGCGGCGAAATCGTGGATCCGGAACGCATGGCTGTAGTCGCCGCGGCGCAACAGCGGTGCCGCTTCGCGATACACGCGGATGAGGTCGGTTTCGCGGCCATGCGCCGCGCTGGCCTGGGCCATCATCGCTTCGACCCATTCCAGTCGCAGCGGCACATTGCCCAGCGCCGCGATCGGCGCCTCCAGCGGTGCCACGTTATCCGCGCTGTGCAGGGCAACGCGCAGCTCCAACTGGCGGATGCCGGACGCCGTTGCGAGCTGCCTGGCCTGTGTCAGCGCCTGTTTCGAAGCCGCCGCATTGCTGGCGCGCCCCGCCAGCATCGCTTCAAGCAATGCGGCAATGCCGCGCTGTTCGTTGGAGGCCTGCGTGATCGCGTCCTTGAGTCCGCCCAGCGCCTTGTCGGCCTCGGCATCCGCGTGCGCATCCATCAGGGCTTGTACACGCAGCAGGCCGGCATCGGCCTGGCCGCGCAGGTCCTCGCGTTCGCGGAACAATGCCTCGGCCTTGCCGGCCTCATCGATCGCGGCATCCAGATGGCCCTGCTGCAACTCGAGTTCGGCGAGATTGCGCCGGCTTACCGCGGCTTCCTCCAGCATCTGCTGGTGTTCGGCCGATTGCAGCGATGTCGTCAGCTGGCGACGCGCTTCGTTCCATTGGCCACGCGCGATCGCCAGCAAGCCGAGGTTCTGTTGCGTGCGGATCTGGCCGGTGTCATCGCCGAGTTCGGTGAAAGCGGTCGCCGCCTGCACCAGATAGGCCTGCGCATCGTCGTACGCACCGAGCTGGTACTGGACGAAGCCGATGTCGTTGAGCGCCTGCGCGGTGCCGGGCTTTTCACCGAGTTGCTGCCAGGTTTGCAGCGCGCGCCGGAACGCCGCGAGCGCGACCGCGTAATCGCCGCGTTCCTCGGCGAGCACGCCAAGCTCATTGTCGACCGCGGCCATGCCGGCGCGATCGCCGAGCGCGGCATGCAGTTCACCGGCCTGCTTGAGCAGGCTCGCAGCTTCGTCGAATTGGCCGCGTTGACTGAGCAGATTGCCCAGGTTGCGCAGGCTGGTGGCCAGGCCACGCCGGTTACCGACCGCGCGACGCAGCTCGACCGCTTCGCGGTACTGCTTCTCCGCTTCGGAGGTCTGGCCCAGGCGCGCGTAGCCGATGCCCAGTGCATTGGCCGTCTCGGCTTCGCCATAGCGGTTGCCGCTGCGCTTGTAGAGCACCAGCGCGCGCACCAGGTAGTCGTCGACCGCTTGTTGCGCCTGCCCGGCGAGGATCGAGAACTTGCCCAGTTCGAACCACGCGCGCGGATCGTTGGGGTCGCGCCCCACCAGTTTCTGCAGCGCCGACGTCGCCGCCTTGAAGTCGCCGCCGGCACCGAGTGCGCGGGCCTGGCCGAGTTCGGCGAAGGTGTCGTCCGGGGCCTGTGCCAGACGCGCGCGCCATTCGGCCGCGGCGGCGGTGGGATCGCCATCGAGCAGGGCGCGTTCGGCGCGGAAGCGGCGCTGCAGGTAGGGCGACGTCGGCTTCGCGCCGCGTTCGCCTGGATCGAGCGCGTCGTACGCGGCTTCCGCTTCGCCCACGGCTTGCGCCATGTCGACCTGCAGCAACCAGGCGGGCGCGAAGCCGGGCGCGCGCTGTGTGGCCTTGCGCGCCGCGTCCAGTGCCACCAGAGGCTCGCTGCGCTGGCGCGCGATCAGGGCGCTGCCATAGTCGTCGAGCACGCTGTCCATGCATGCGTCTGTTGCCGGCGTCGTGGTGCATATGGGCAGCACGAGCGGAATGGTTTGCGCCTGGGTGCCCAATAGCGTGGCAAAGGTCGGTTGCTTCACCAGCGTCACGAACGCAGTGCCCGGATCAGCAGCGGTCGCACTGGCCTTCTTGCCGTCGCGCATCGAGGCGACTGCGGTCCAGCGGCCATTCGCCGGGCGCAGGTCGATGCTCAACGTCTGGTCGGCGCCGACGATCCTGCGCACGGCTTCGGCGTCCGGCATGACGGTGCCGGAGGGGTCGAGTTGTTGCAGCGCCTGTTGGGTGCGCTCGCCATCGACGATGGCCATCCCGGGTACTTCGTCGATCGCGTAGCGAAGCAGCGAGGTCAAGGCCGCGGCGCGCGCTTCGCCCATCGCCTGCGCAGGCGCCGCGACCGGCATGACCAGCAATCGATGCAATGGCGCGACCGTGACCACGCCGGCTGGTGCAAGCGGATGCAGATAGCGCCATGCCGCGAATCCGCCCAAGCCCAGCATCGCGACCACTACTCCGGAGATCACGATGCCCTTGCGGGTCGCGCGCCAGTCGCGCGGCACCGTGCGCGTATCGATCGCCTGGATCACCGCATCGGCGCTTTGCAAACGATGTGCGGGTTGCACGCGCAGCAAGCGGTCGGTGAGTCGCGCCAGCCACGCCGGTGTCTGCGGTTTCGCCTGGGTCACCGGCGGCGGCGAGCGCAGCATACGTTGCGCCAGGATCTCGCTGATCGTGCCGCCCTGGAATGGCATCGCACCAGTCAGCATCTCGTACAGGATCAGGCCGAGACTGTAGAGATCGCTACGGGCATCGACGCTTTCGCCGCGCGCCTGTTCCGGTGAGAGATAGTCGGGTGTGCCGACCACGGCACCGGACTGGGTCAGGCCATTGCTGGCCAACGAGCGCGCCACGCCGAAGTCGCTGATGTAGGCATTGCCGTCGCGATCCACCAGCACGTTCGCGGGCTTCAGATCGCGATGGATCACGCCGCGTGCATGCGCCGCCGACAAACCTTCGGCCAATTGCCGTGCGATGCGTGCCGCGTCCTCGGGCGCCATCGCGCCGTCGCGATCGAGGCGCCGATCCAGGCCCTCGCCGTCGATGTAATCCATGCTGATCAGCCACTGCCCATCGTGCTGGGCGAGGTCGTGGATGCGCACCACGCGCGGGCTCGAGACCTGCCGCGCCATCAGCAGTTCCTGGCGGAAGCGTTCAAATGCATCGGCGCGCGTGGCCAGTTCCGGGCGCAACTGCTTCAGCGCCACCGGGACATCGAGCGCAAGATCGGTGGCGCGGTACACCACGCCCATGCCGCCGATACCGAGCATGGCTTCGATACGGAAACGCCCGGCCAATACCGTGCCGGGCGCGTGCTGATGCTGGGCGTACAGGCCGGTGGCTGTGGGTGCGGTCATGGGGCGGTATCTGCGCTCCAGGTAGGCGCGGGTTTATCGGCTTTCGCGTGCTCGACGATTGTCTGCCAGCGCGGTGCATTGTCGAGCGACTGCAGGGCGCGACGCGCGAGCAGATACAACGTGGTGCTCTCGGTGAAGGCGCCGAGCAGTTCCAGATCGAAATCGGTAATCGGTTCCCCGGGCCCGCGTCGGTCGGCGTACACGGCACCGAACACCTTGGGGCCGTCGAACAGCGGCAGGCACACCAGCGTCTTCAACCCGCTGGCGATCACCGAGTCGCGTCCTGCCAGCCAGGCTTCGCTGCCGATATCGTTGATCACCAGTGGCTTGCCGTTGGCCAATACCTGTTGAACCGCGCCCACGCTGCCGGAGAACGCCTGGCCGTGCAGTACGTCGGGGTCCAGGTGCAGGCTGGCGCGGACGGTGAAATCGCCGAGCTTGGGATCGGCCAGCAGCACGAAGCCGCGGCTGCAACCGGACAGCTCCACCACGCCGCGCAGCACGTGCGCCGGCAGGGAATCCGACTCCGGTTGCTGCGAGACCTTCAGGGCCATCGCCTGCGACAGGGCCCGGCGTTCGTCCTGGCGCCCGCGCAGGGCATCCGCCTGGACCGCGTCGAACTCGGTGAAGTCGCAGTAACTGTCGCCCAGGCGCAGCCAGCAGTGGTCGGGCAACGGATGATCGGTCACGGCGATGCCATCGACGAAGCTGCCGTTCTTGCTGCCCAGGTCGCGCAACCGCCAGCGCTCTCCCTCGCGGTAGAGCTCGGCGTGATTGCGCGAGACCGAGGCATGTTCGATGACGAGATCGCAGCCCGGATCGCGCCCGATACGCAGGCGCTGGTCGGGCTTGAGCCAGCGGCTCACGGCCGCGGCATCGGGTGGGTACGCAATCAGGCGTGCCTGCATGGCCGCATCTTAGCCCGGCATGGGCGTAACCCGTGCCGGGCTCCTTGACCGGCCAGAGGCTGGCTCCGGCCGTTGGGCTACCTACTGCCCGAAGTCGCGCAGGTAGGCGACGCTGAAGCGCAGGGTGTTCGCACCCGCGATCAGGTTGCCGGCCTGGTTGTCGACGTCGCGCAGGGCACGCCATTCGTTGGGGATGAACTGTCCGGCACGATTGGCGGCGCGCGTGCGGAAGTTGTCGATCGCGCTGATCGCGGTGGCGTAGTCACCGTTGTCGACCGCGCTGTCGATCTGGTTCAACAGCGCATTGAATGCACCGCGCTCGTTGAGCGGGAGAGCGGCAACCTTGTCGCGCAGCCAGCCGATCTTCTCGTCGATCACTGCGCCGGTGCTGCGCGCGTCGATCAGGATCAGGAATTGCGAGAAGCCGCCGTAGGTCGTGCGCGCACGCACGCTGCCTTGGGCGATTTCGTCGGTGACGTCGCGGAACGCGCCACCCAGCGGTGCCTTGAACACGCGCAGCGAGCTGCCGACGGCGTAGGGCAGGGCGTGGGTGTGGATCTCCAGCCGCCCGGTGTTGCGGAAGCTGAGGCCGCCGGTCGCCGGTGGCTCGATGGTAACCAGCAGCGGCAGCGCGCTGGGCAGCGTGGTGAGATTGATGTCGGGCAGTCGCGACAACAAGGACAGATCGGTCAGGCTGACCAGTTGTGCCGATGCGCCAAGACTGGATGGACTCAAGCCGGTGGCGTCCTGGAAATCCAGGAGCACTTCGGCCAACGGCTGCGTGGTCGGCCCGATCACCACTTCGGCATGGTTGCCCGAAGCGCTGGCGGTAACGGGCAGGGTCAGGGACTCCGGCGTCGTCTGCGCCGTGGCCACCGAACTGGCAACGCAGAGCAGCAGGAACGACAGCCCCCTCGCACTCCGGGACAGGGTGTTGGTGAAGACATTCATCGGCCAGCCACTCCGCAAACGATCATCCCCTGCGACCGCCGCGTCCTTGCCGGGTCGTGCGCTGCCGAGCGCAGCGCGTGTTGCGGGCATCTATGCCACACAAGCCGGGCCAGACTAAAGGGGGAGGCCAGTCCCCGTCTGTAGGGGCTTTCCCTCAGATTGGCCAACGGTTCAGTGGGGTGAGCAGGATGTACAGACCTGCTGTACAGATCTCCGGGGGCGGCTGGGGGATTTTCCGGGGCGAAGCTGGTGGCTCTTCCGGATACGGCTTCGTGAGGAAGGCGCGAAGACTGCGTCCAGCCCATTCCGGGCGGTAAGGAGACCTCATGAGCCGCTTCGCTTCAGGCTGTTCAACTTCAGGCCGTTCCCGCAATGGCCTGCGTGTGTGTGCTCTCGCCTTCGGCCTGGCAGCCAGCGGCGTCGCGCTGGCCGACGCCCACCTCGACCCGCGCCTGGTCTCGCGGCTAGCCGCGGCCTTGCCGATCGACCAGTTGCAGATCGTGGTCAGCTACAACCAGACGACTCCGCTCAGCTCAGGCCAGCTTTCCGACCTCAGGCTGCTCGGCATCGACACCGGAATCGCCATGCAAAGCCTGCCCATCGCGGGCGCGCTGGCCACGCCGGCCGAGATCCGCGCACTGGCCAAGCGCAGCGACGTGCGTGCGATCCATCTCAATCGCGATCTCGAGTACTACAACGACGACGCGCGGCGCATGTCCGGCGTGGACCGGCTGCAGGCCGATCCATCGCTGGGATACACCGGCCGTGGTGTCACCGTGATGATCAACGACTCGGGCATCGATGCGACCCATCAGGACCTGACGTACGGCAGCAAGGTCGTGCAGAACGTGCAGGCGCTGACCAATCTCAATTCGATCGTCGGTCTGGGCCGTGCGACGTATCTCGAAGGTCAGTTGAATACCGACATCAGCTCCGGCCATGGCACGCATTGCGCCGGCATCGCCGGTGGCACCGGGGCGGCGTCGGGCGGGTTGTATCGTGGCGTGGCGACGTCTTCGGACATCGTCGGCTACGGTTCGGGCGCCGTGATCTCGATCCTCGATGCGGTCGGCGGCTTCGATTACGCGATCACCAAGCAGCACGCGTTCCGTACGCCGATCAAGGTGATCTCGAATTCGTGGGGCACCAGCGGTGCATTCGATGCGACTGATCCAGTCAACGTCGCCAGCTACGCCGCATACAAGGCCGGCATCGTCAGCGTGTTCGCCGCGGGCAACGATGGCCCCGCGGAAAACACGCATAACCCGTATGCACAGGCACCGTGGGTGATCTCGGTGGGCGCGGCCAACAAGGACGGCACGCTGGCCGACTTCTCCTCGCGCGGTAAGCGCGGCGAGAGCGGCACGTTCACGATGGGCGACGGCGTGCAGTGGACCTACGTCAATCAACCGACGCTGGTTGCCACCGGTGTCGACATCGTCTCCACGCGTGCGCTGACCGGCGCGCTGCCGCTGCTGGCGACGCAGCAGGACCTGTCGCTGGGCGCGCAGGCGGCGTTCTACACCCACATGAGCGGCACTTCGATGGCGACGCCGCACCTGGCGGGTATCGTCGCGCTGCTGTTCGAAGCCAAGCCCGGACTGACGCCGCTCGAAGTGAAGGCCGTGTTGAGCAACACCGCCAATCCGATGGCGGGGCGCCAGCCTTATGAAGTCGGCAACGGTCATGTCGACGCGTTCGAGGCGGCGCAGGTCGCGAAGGGGCTCTGATTCGCCGAGTCCGCGGCTCGATACCGAATGTATGGCAGGGGCTAGCGGCCCGGCAGATCCATGCTGCCGGGCCGCTTTTTTCATGTCATCGAGCCATGACGCCGTACGCCACGGTGCTGAGGTTTTTCCCCTGCATGACCTGAAGGGTCTTCCGGATGGGAACGAATGTGACCGCCGTCAAAACTCTTCCCATGCCCAATTCCGGGCGTATCGGAGATCGAACGTCATGCCGCTTCAAGCTCCCTCTCGCCGCAGCCTCAGGATGAGCGCTCTGGCCGCCGGCCTCCTGGCCAGCGGCGTTGCCCTGGCCGATGCCCATCTGGATCCGACGCTGCTGTCGAAGATGCAAGCGGCTGCCGCTGCAGATCAGCTGCAGATCGTCATCAGCTATCAGCAGTCCGTTCCGGTGACACCCGGCCAGGTCGCCGCGCTGAAGTCGCTCGGCATCGAGAAGGGCGTGACCATGCACACGCTGCCGATCGCCGGCGCGCTGGCCACGCCTGCCGAAATTCTCGCCTTGTCCAAGCGTAGCGACGTCGCGTCGATCTACTTCAACGCGCCGTTGCGCTACTACAACCAGGAAGCCCGCGAGATCACCAGCGTCGCACGTGCCCAGGCCAATCCGGGCGACTACAATCGCGCGCTGCCGTTCAGCGGCAAGGGCATCACGGTGCTGGTCAATGACTCCGGCATCGATGCGACGCACGAAGACGTGAAGTTCGGCGAGCACGTCGTGCAGAACGTGCTCGGTGCGCAGAACATCCTGGCCGAACTGGCCACCGAATTCGCGCCCGGCATCGTGCCCGTGACCTATCTGGAAGGCGTGCCGAACACCGATCTCGGTTCTGGTCATGGCACCCACTGCGCCGGCATCGTCGGCGGCACCGGTGAGCGTTCCAACGGCCTGTACCGCGGCGTCGCCCCGGGTGCCGACATCGTCGGTTACGGGTCGGGCGCGGTGCTGCTGGTGCTCGATGCGGTCGGCGGTCTCGACTACGCGGCCACCAACCAGTTCAGCTATCGCAACACCATTCGCGTGACCAGCAACTCCTGGGGCAGCTCGGGCAAGTTCGATCCGATGAACCCGGTCAACATCGCCACCTACGAGCTGTACAAGCGCGGCATCGTCAGCGTGTTCGCCGCCGGCAATGACGGCCCGGGCGAAGACACGCACAACCCGTATGCGCAGGCGCCGTGGGTGATCTCGGTCGGCGCCGGCGAGAAGGACGGCGTACTCACCGGTTTCTCCTCGCGTGGCAAGCGCGGCGAGAGCGGCAGCTTCACCATGCCCGATGGCAAGACCTGGACCTACGTCAACGAGCCGACGGTCGTCGCTCCCGGCGTCGACATCGTGTCCACCCGCGACACCACCGGCACGTTGCCCGCGACGGAAGCGCAGCACGACGCCGAAACGCTGCAACCTGCATACCTGCCGTTCTATACGCACATGAGCGGCACCTCGATGGCGACCCCGCACGTCGCCGGTATCGTCGCACTGCTGCTGGAAGCCAATCCGAATCTGACTCCGGCGCAAGTGAAGGATCTGCTCAAGCGCACTTCCACCAACATGAGCGGTCGCCTTGCGTGGGAGGCCGGCGCGGGTCACGTCAACGCCTACGCTGCACTCGCCGAAGCGAGCAACACGCGCAACGGCTGGGGTGGCACGGTCAACACGCTGCTCAGCTTCAACAGCAACGCGATCCTGCTGCCGGGTCCGGCGAACGTACCGTTCTCGGTCGACTTCGCTCCGGTCGGTGCGGTGGAAGAGCAGGCCTTCGAAGTCGGTAGCGACATCGCCTGGGTGGCCGCACGCGCGACCATCGGCGAGAACACGCTTGCGCTGGTGCTGACCGATCCGGACGGCAACAAGTACGGCTCGTCGATCGCGCTGCCGGTGCTCGGCGATACCGTTACCGTGGGTGCGCCCGGCAAGGCCGGTACCTGGAAGGTCACCGTCCGTGGCGTCGGTTCCGTGTCCGGAACCGGTCTGGATCCGCTCAAGGTCACCAACGGCTATGGCCTGCCCGGAACCGTCGAAGGCGAGATCAGCTTCCTCAAGAGTGGCGGCTATACCGGCCTGAATGACATCGGTAATCACCCGGCGCGCCAGGCGATCGAATTTGCCGTCTCCAATCGCCTCGTCGACGGCTACAACGACAGGCAGTTTCGTCCCGACCAGCTCCTGCGTCGCGGCGAAATGGCCCGTTACCTGGCCATGGGCGCCAACGTCCGTCAGGCACTGCCGTTCAACGGCGTGGCCAGCTTCACCGACGTCGCCAAGACGGACGCGCTCTATCCGTTCGCTGAAGCTGTGATCGGCAAGGGGGCACCGTTGCGCGACCTGAGCAATGCGCACGACGGCGTGATGGGCACGGTCAACGGCCAGTTCCGTCCGAACGACTATGTCACCCGTGTCAGCCTCGCGTACTCGCTGGTGCAGGCGATGGGTCTGCAGGGCGAAGCGCGTGCCTTTAGTGGTGAGCTCACCGCGTTCTACGACGGCAAGCGCATCGCGATCGACGATGCGGCTTCGATCCCGGCCAGCCTGCGCGGTTACGTGCAGCTTGCGTTGGATCGCGGTTTGATCAATGCACGCTTCGCCGTCACACAAGGACCGTTCGACCTGCAGCCGACGCTGCATGCCTACTTCGATCCAACCAAGACCGTGACTCGTGGTGCGTATGCGGTAGCGGCCGGTCGTTACCTCTCCGCCTATCGCGCAGCGGAAGACTGAGGGGGTTAGCCAACCCCGCTGAGCGAAGCATGGCCCGGCATTGCCGGGCCATGTTTTTTGGTCGAAGTGTGTCGGGATTGCATTGCTTTGGCGTCGTGCGGAGATTTGTTCGCTTTAGCAGGCTGGCGGCCGTTGCGAGTGTCCTGCAGGCCTCATTTCACGCATCCACCAAAATCATGGCCCAAGGGGCGAGTCCACCGGCGAGGGGATTTTTCGGGTGGTTCGAACCGAAGTGCAGCCGTCCATGGCAACGGGCTCAGGAATGCTTCCGTCGCGCCGCCCAGTCCAGTTCGAGTGCCTCGTAGTCGGCTGGCGTCACGAAGGTGTGGGTGAAGGTAGCTTCCACGACCTCGCCTTGCGCGCTGATGCTTCCCTTGTACGAGTAGCTCGGCTGGTTCACGGACGACAACAGGTCCTCCTCCGTGACCAGGTCATCGCGCTTGTCCACGCGCCCGTGCAACGGCCCGCCGATATAGGTAATCAGCATTTTCCGCTCCCAGCAGTAGTCCCGCTCTTGCTTCTGACTACGGGAGACGGCGCCTTCTACGGACACCGTGGCGATGATCCGATGCAGTCCGGCTTATTGCCAAGGCGCCAGGATTTTTTTGCGGGAGTCATTTTTCGGAGCGCAGGCTAAGTGCCTTGCAGGCCCTGAATCTCTTGCTTCCACCAAACCGGTGTAGTCGGGGAGGGAGCCGAATAGGCCCAAACGGTCACCGCCTGTCGTGTCGAAATTCGGGGGGCTGAAAAGGCGGGGTACAGCGTGACCGGATTCCCGATGGGCGCTCGTTTGACAGTATGAGTCGCCGTCTCACGTTGTTGAGCGTGACACCGATCGCGCAGGTTTTGCCCGCACTCGGCTGATCATCGTCTTGATAATCCGCTGCGCGACGAATTGGGGCATGGGGGCACATGTCGGCGACAGTGCAGGTCGAGCTTGCGCGTGAAAAGGTGCGCTTCGATCCTGTCCATGGACGGATCGAGCGCTGGGCCGCGTGCTCGCCCGACTCGATCGCGGCGATCTTCGGTGAGCAGTCGCTGGACTACGCCGAACTCAATCGCCGTGCCAATCGCCTGGCGCGGCACCTGCGAGCGTTGGGAGTCGGGCGGGAGGTCTGTGTCGGCGTGCTGATGGAACGCTCGCTGGACCTGCCGGTGGCATTGCTGGCGGTATTGAAGGCGGGGGGGGCGTTCGTACCGCTGGATCCCACGTATCCGGAAGAACGGTTGGCGTTCATGCTCACCGACACCGCCGCGCCCGTAGTTTTGACACAGTCGTGGTTGCGAGAACGGTTGCCTACCGACGGCCACCCCATTGAATGCGTATGCGTCGATACGGCGTGGGACTCGCTGGCGGAGCTGGCTACGACCAATCTCGACACCGAAGTCGCAGCAGAGCAGCTCGTGTACGTCATCTATACCTCCGGCTCCACCGGCCGGCCCAAAGGCGTGGAGGTGCTGCACAGGGGGCTGACCAACCACACGGCATGGTTGCGCGAGACCATCGGCATGGTTCCCGACGACCGCATCCTGCAGTGCAATTCGATCAGTTTCGACGGCACGTTGGTGGAATTCTTTGGCCCGCTGCAGAGCGGCGCTGCGCTGGTGCTGGCCGCACCCGAGCGACAATTGGACATGCCGTACCTGGCGGCCCTGATCGTCCAGGAACAGGTCACTTTGTTGAACTGCGTTCCGTCGTTGCTGCGCGGCCTGCTATCCGAGCCCTCGCTGGTCGCGGGACGGTTGCGCTATGTGGCCTGCGGCGGCGAAGCCATGACGGCGGAGTTGGCTCGCCGGCTCCGCGCGGTCGTCCCGCGCGTGCGATTGGGCAATTACTACGGGCCAACCGAAACCACCCTCAACGCAACCTACTTCGAGGTCCCCCATGACCTCGCATCCGATGTGATGGTGCCGATTGGTCGGCCTATCCATAACGTCTGGTGCGAAGTGCTCGATGCGGAACGTCGCCGCGTGCCGCCCGGCGTGATCGGTGAGTTACATGTGGGCGGCGCGGGCGTGTCCCGCGGCTACCGTAACCAGGCACGGCTGACTGCCGAGCGTTTCATCGATCACCCCTTGCATCCGGGCGTGCGCATGTATTGCACCGGCGACCGGGTGCTCCAGCGCTCGGACGGTCAGCTTCACTTCATCGGTCGCACCGATACGCAAGTAAAGGTGCGTGGCTATCGAATCGAACTGAGCGAAGTGGAGACGACGCTGGCCGCGATCGATGGTGTCGCGGAGTGTGCAGTGGTGTTGCGTGAGGACGCGCCGGGAGAGCCCCGGCTCGTAGCCTATGCGTCGGGCGTGGGCCTGAAAGCAGGCGAGCTGCGCGAGGCATTGCGGCAGCGCCTGCCTGGGCACATGGTGCCCACGGCTTTCGTGTTGCTTCAGCAACTCCCGATGTTGGCCAGTGGCAAGATCGACCGCACGCGACTGCCGGTGCCCTCGCGCGAATCCATCGCCGAGCGCGCGTTCGACGCGCCACGCGGTGAACTCGAGCAGGAGGTTGCCGGGATCTGGCAGTCGCTTCTGGGCCTGGAGCAGGTTGGCCGCGACGACCATTTCTTCGAACTCGGCGGGCACTCGCTGCTGCTGGTGGCCATGCTGCGCCGTTTGCACGAACGCGGGCTCACGGCGGACACCCGCATGGTGTTCGCCCATCCCACGCTTGCAGGGCTGTGCGCAGCGATGGCCGTGTCGCAACACACAGCAACAGCAGCGGTGCCTGGGGCGAGCGTGGCGGAAGACGGGATCACCTCAGTGATGTTTCCGCGGCTCGATCTCGATGCACAGGAGCTGGCTCGGCTAGTAGCCGAGGTGCCGGGCGGAGCCGGCAACATACAGAACATCTATCCACTATTGCCGCTGCAGGAAGGGATGTTGTTTCAACATTGCCTGCAAGAGCAGGGCGATGCCTATCTGTCGCGACGGTTGTTCGCCTTTGATTCGAGTCAGCGCGCGGACCGGTTCCTTGCCGCGCTTCAACAAGTGATCGATCGGCACGACGCCTTTCGCACGGCGATATTCTGGCGTGGCCTGTCGCAGCCGGTGCAGGTGGTGTTGCGCCACGCCGAACTGCCGGTGGTCAGGCTTCGCAACAGGAACCACGGCGCCCCCGCCCTTCTGACGCAGACCGATCCTCTGACTTGGCGCATGAAACTCGACGAGGCTCCGCTGTTCTCCGCCTTCGTGGAGGGTGACGCGGAGGGCGATGGTTGTACGCTCGCCTTGCTGTCCCACCACATCATCAATGACCGCGTGTCCCAAGATGTGCTCTGGGATGAGGTCGCGGCGATCCTGGCGGATGTGCCGGAAAGCCTATCCGAGCCGGTTCCGTTCAGCAGGTTCGTCGACCAGGCATTGTCCCGCGACGAGTCGGATGCAAAAGCCTATTTCGAACGCGAGCTCGGCGATCTTTCCGAGCCCACCACCCCGTTTGGGCTGGTCGATGTCCGCAACGATGGCCACCAGGCCTTGGAGAGTCGCATTCGGCTGGAGCCTGCGATGTGCGCTCGGCTGTCCGCTGCGGCGCGCGCGGCTGGCGTGAGCGTGGCGGTGCTATTCCATGTGGCCTGGGCAATGGTGCTCGCGCGTTGCACCAACACCGACGACATTGTTTTCGGCACCGTACTGTCCGGTCGCCATGCCAGCGGAGGCGAGGTCGGCCGATGTGTGGGCCTATTGATGAACACCCTGCCGCTACGCGTCAAACTGGCGCAGCGCAGCGTGCACCGGACCGTTGCATCAGTGCATGCACAGCTGGCGGAGCTGGTGGCATACGAGCACGCATCGCTGGTGCTTGCGCAATCCTGCAGTGCCGTGCCGTCGCCTTCGCCGCTGTTCAATACCTTGCTCAACTACCGCCATAGCGACGGGGGCCGCTTTGAGCCCGGCAGTGGCGTCGCCCGCCATCCGAGCCTGTTCGGTATCACGCTGCTGTCCGACGAGCAACGCACCAACTATCCGATCTACCTGGCCGTAGATAAATCCATGGATGGCTTCGCCATCACTGCCCAGTGCATCACTGGGGCCGATCCGGCACGTATCGCCAGGTATGCGTCCACGGCGATCACGGCGCTGGTTTCGGCATTGGAAGTCGGTGGGGGCGACGACATCTCCACACTCGACGTGCTACCCGACGATGAGTATGGGCGACTCGTATTCGACTGCAATGCGACCGGCCGGCCCCTCGGACGGGGGCGGGTGGTCGACCAGCTAGCCGCGCAGATGGCCCGGCATCCCGATGCACCGGCGCTGCGCTTCGACAACGAGCGAATGAGCTATCGAGAGCTGTGCGCACAGGTGGATCGGGCTGCGCGCTTGTTGCGTTCGCGAGGGGTGAGACGTGGCTCCCGAGTCGGCGTGTGTCTACCGCGCGGCACCGGGATGGTGGTTACGCTACTGGCGATTCTGCGGGCGGGCGGTGCCTATGTGCCGCTTGATCCCGAATACCCTCGGGCGCGTCTGGAATACATGTCCGGCGATGCGGCGTTGGATCTGATGGTGGACATCTCGGGGCGATGGGAGTCGATCGTGCCCCCGGAGCGCACATTGCATCTCGCGGACCTGGTTGCGGATGCGGACGACGGGACCGACATCGAGTGGGCTGCGGATCCAGAACGCGACGCGCGCGACGAAGACCCTGCCTACGTGATCTACACCTCCGGTTCGACCGGAAAGCCCAAGGGTGTCGTCGTGCCGCATCGGGCGCTGGAGAATTTCCTCGCCAGCATGGCGTCCACACCCGGACTCACCGCATCCGACCGCCTGATGGCGGTGACGACGCTAAGTTTCGACATCGCCGCATTGGAACTGCTGCTGCCCTTGTGCGTCGGTGCCGAAGTGATCATCGCGAGTCGTGCGGTTGCATCGGATGGCGTGGCGCTACGGCAGTTGCTGGAATCCACCCAGGCGACCGTCATGCAGGCCACTCCTGCGACTTGGCGCATGCTCGTCGACGCCGGCTGGGAAGGTGGCAAGCAATTCAAGATCCTGGTTGGCGGCGAGGCATTGGCCGACGACCTGTCCCAACAGTTGCTCGCGCGCAGCGGCGAGACGTGGAATCTCTATGGCCCCACCGAAACTACGGTCTGGTCGACTTGCTGGCAGGTCCGCTCCGAGCGCGCGATCTCGATCGGCCGTCCGATCGCCGACACCGCGATCTACGTGCTCGATGCCCACATGCGCCCCTGTCCGATCGATGTGGCGGGCGAGATCTACATCGGCGGTGCCGGGCTCAGCCTGGGCTATCACGACCGGCCTGAGTTGACCGCACAACGGTTCGTCGATGATCCCTTCGGCGGCCGAGAGCCCGGCGCACGCCTCTATCGAACAGGGGATCGTGGGCGCTGGTGCGACGACGGCTTGCTCGAGCATCTCGGGCGCCTGGACTTCCAGGTGAAGCTGCGGGGACACCGTATCGAGCCCGGAGAGATCGAAGCCCGTCTGCTCGCCCATCCGCAGGTTGCGAATTCGGTGGTGGTGGTACGGGAGGAAATCCCGGGGGGGCCGCGCCTGGTTGCCTATGTGGTCCCAGCGTCGGATACGCCGGACGCGAATGCATTGCGCGCGCATCTACGTGCGGTGCTTCCCGAGTATATGGTGCCCAACCACATCGTCTTCCTGCCGCACTTGCCGCTGGCACCCAACGGCAAGCTAGACCGCACCGCCCTGCCGGCACCGGATACCGCGCAAACCGCAACCGGTATGGGGTTCGAGTTGCCCCGCGGCGACGTCGAACAGACGATTGCGAACATCTGGAAAGACCTGATTGGCGCGGCGTCGGTCGGACGCCACGACAACTTTTTCGAACTGGGCGGTCATTCGTTGTTGGCGATGCGTGCCGTTGCACGGATCGAGGCGCTCATCGGCGTCAGGATCACCGTGCTTCAACTCGCCACGGGCAGCCTGCGTATCCTCGCTGAACAGGTGATGGCGAATTCACGATCACGAAAGATGCGCTCGCTGGTCGGACTGTTGGAGCGTGGTTGGCGCCGGCTGCGCACGACGCTGTCAAGCATCAGGCGCGCAGCGTGGAATTCCTGAGCTGAGACGGCTTCGTGCCGCTTAGGCCTCGTGGAGCGCAGTCCCCCAAGGGGACCTCCGTTGGGCGTAACCGAAGGGCATTGCGCAATGCGCTGGACGAACATGAGGTCAAGTTCGTTTGCCCGATGCGCACACAGCAGATCTCGTAGGGCGTGATAGGCGAGCATTGCGACGACGCGGTCCGGAGTCGTCGCGGCGAAATCCTGCGAATGCTCTGAGGTGGCAGCGCCGCCTTGAATGGAACGGGAAAGCTGATGCCTCCTCAATTCTTCTGGCGCAATGCTCTGCGTCTATTGCTCGCCCATGCGGCCGGGCGTGTTTGCATCGCATTGGCGCAATGTGCCGCACTGGTTGGCTATCGGCGTCGCCAACTGATCTGCATTGGCGGCTCACAGTAACGGCCAGCATTGGCATGGCCCTGTCATCTCGCCGGCTCTGAATATTCCGCGGCGGTCGTCCCGGGCGGCCGCTATTGATGTGGTTTCACCAACCGACCATCAAATGGAGCAAATGTCATGAAGACGAAACTCGGAACAAACCTTGGCGTGGCGCTGCTGGGCCTGACGATGCCATTGCTGGCACTGGCGGCAAACGAAACCGCGTCGGGGGCCGGTCACATCACCGCGGGGGGCGAATTGCGCACCTTCGCGTTCGTGGCCAACAAGGACAGTGCAGGCAACACGCTCGGCGAATTGCAGCTCGACAATCGCGCGCTCAACGCCAAGATCCACGCAGACATCAACTGCCTATCGGTGGCCGGCAATGTCGCGACCATGAGCGGCACGGTGCAGGCTGCCACCAACTTCCCGGTCGGCACACCGGTATGGGTAAAGGTTGCCGACAACGGCGAGGGCAGCAACGCGCCGTCGGATCAGATCACGCTGCTGCTGTTGTTTACCGCCGGTCCGGGGATTCCGTGTTCGCAGGACATCCCGCTGCAACTGCAGGACATCGAGCAAGGCAACGTCCAGGTGCATTGAGGCGGAGGCGCACTTCCTACCAGCAAGGCCGGCAACCGCCGGCCTTGCTCATGTTTGCGGAGGCCTGCACCGGTGCTCGAAACGAAATGCCAGACAACGGCGATGGAAGATGCATGACCCAAAAACAGAAAGCCCCACAGGGCTGAATGCCTTGCAGGGCCTACATTTCACGTTTCCACCAAAATGGTGGCCGGGGAGGGAATCGAACCCCCGACACGGGGATTTTCAATCCCCTGCTCTACCAACTGAGCTACCCGGCCGTGTCACAAACCGTGGACGGCCGTGAAGGAGGCGGAATGATACGGGGCGAGCGGGCGGCTGGCAAGCAGGATCGACGCTGAACATGGTGTCGGGCGCGTGCGCCGGCGCTGGTGCGTGGGAGCATGATGGCTACAACCCCCACTTCACTGGCAAGGAGGCGGCCATGAAAGCCCTACGAATCCTGTTTGCCGCGCTTGCGCTCACGGCATCGGCCTGCGCGACTGGCGGCATGTCCGAAACCGAGAAACTCGCCCTCTACCGTGCACATGCGCAGCCGCCGGTGCAGAGCCTCCGTTACCTCAGCCGCATCGATGGTTGGACGCCGCTGGGCGACAGGGCGCTGGCGATCTGGACGCGACCCAACGAGGCCTACCTGCTCGAAGTCGATGGGTGTCCCGATCTCGACTTCGCCCAGGCGATCGGACTGACGCACAACTTCGGCACGGTCTATTCGCGTTTCGACAAGGTGATTCCGCGCGTAGGTGCGGGCGTGCCGCAGCCGATTCCGTGCTACATCCGCGAGATCCGCCCGCTCGACGTCAAGGCGATCAAGTCGGCGGAGAAGGACATGCGCAAGCAGCGCGAGGCGGCCAGCAGCTGAGGCCTCATTCCTCCGGCGGCACGTAACCTGCGGGCTTTTCCGCATCGCCGCCGAAGAGGAACTTCTGCATCTCGCCCTCAAGGAAGGCGCGGTGCTGCGGATTCATGGGCGAGAGCCGGTTCTCGTTGATCAGCATGGTCTGGTGCGCGAGCCATTTCGCCCATGCGGTCTTGCCGATATGCGCGAACACGCGCTTGCCCAGCTCGCCCGGCCATGGCACGAAATCCAGGCCTTCGGTGTCGCGGTGTTCGTACTCGCAGAAGACGGTGCGGGGCATGAATCAGGCTTCCAATAATTTGCGGATCGGCGCCGGAATCCCGAGCGCCGCGAATTCGCCGCGGCCGACCCAGCGCAGGTCGTCATTGTCGCCGACGCGTTCGCGCAAGGCGATGTCGCGCAGGCGCAGCGGCTGCAGGCGCAGTTTGTAGTGGCTGAAGGCGTGGTCGATCGTGGGCAACGCTTCGGCGGTGGTGAAATCGTCGTGCGATTGCTGCTCGAACCAGTGCTGGAGCGAAGCGGTATCGTCCGCCTGCGGCAGCGTCCACAACGAAGCCCAGATGCCGGTCGGCGGCCGGCGTTGCAGCAGGATCTCGCCGCGCGCGTTTTCCAGCCACAGCACACACGCGTGCTTCTGCGGCACGGTCTTGCCTGGCTTGGGCGTGGGCAGTTCGGCGATGCGGCCCTCGCGGCGCGCGACGCAGTCGTCCTGCATTGGGCACAGCACGCAGGCAGGATCGCTACGGGTGCACAGCGTCGCACCCAGGTCCATCTGCGCCTGGGTGTAGTCGGCCATGCGTTCGTGCGGCAGATGCGATTCTGCGAGCGACCACAATGGCTTCTCCACCGCCGGCGTGCCGGGATAACCGTCGATGCCGTGGAAGCGGGTGAGCACGCGCTTGACGTTGCCGTCGAGGATGGCATGGCGATCGCCCCAGGCCTGCGACAGGATCGCTGCCGCGGTGCTGCGGCCGATGCCGGGCAGGGCCGTGAGGGCGTCGATGTCGCGCGGCAGCTCGCCGTCGTGCAGCTCCACGCAGCGTTGCGCCGCGGCCTGCAGGTTGCGTGCGCGGGCGTAGTAGCCCAGTCCCGACCAGAGCGCCATGACGTCGTCGCGCGATGCCGCGGCGAGGGCCGGCAACGTCGGCAGCGTGGCGACGAAGCGTTCGAAGTAGGGAATGACGGTCTTCACCTGCGTCTGCTGCAGCATGATTTCCGACAACCACACGCGATACGGTGTACGCGGGTGTTGCCAGGGCAGGTCGTGGCGACCGTTGACGTCGAACCAGCGCAACAAGCGCGGGGCGAAGTCGTCAGTGCCGTCATCGGGAATGGATTGGGAACGCCGCACCATCAGTCCTTAGCTCCCTCATCGCTCATTTCGATGTCCACGCCTTCGAGCCTCGCGCCGGAGATCTCCATCGTCGGCGTCGTCAGCCGGCCCGACAGTGGTGGCAGCGGGGAAGCTTGCTTCGCCTCGATCCAGCCCAGCACGCGGGGTAGGCGGAAGCGGCCGTCGAACCGCGTGGCATCGCGCTGCAGCTGCAAGGCGGCTTCGTCGTCGAAACTCGGTGCGCCGTCGTAGCGCAGCGCAAACGGCAACGGTGAGTGCGACTGGCCCAGTGGCGGCGGCAACGCCGGCCACGCCTGCGGCCATTGCGCGAGCGCGCCATCCAATTGCAGCGTCAACTTGCGCCCGAGTGCGAGGGTGCCATGGGCATCCAGCGGAGGGAGAGGGTTGTCGTCGCCATCCTGACGCGGTCGCAGTGCCAAGCCGGCGGGCGCCAGCGTCCACGTCGCTTCGTCGAAATGCAGTGGGCCGTACAGCCCAAGCGCGAACGGCAGTTGCGTCGTCGGAGTTTCCAGCCGCGCCGCCATGCCCAGACGCGCCGGGGTGATGCGCAGATCGTCTGCGCCGAAACGCAGTGGCCCCGACAACTGCACGGTCGCGGGCAATCGCCAGTCGCGTCCGCGCTCGATGCTGATGCGGCCATGCGTGGCGAAGCCGGTCGTACCGGCCTTGATCAGCGCTTCGGGGTGCACGATCGCCACCGCCAGGTCCACCGGAATGGTCAACGGTGCGTCGAGGTAGCGACCGCGCAGGCGTGCGCGCAACGGATGCGCGCGATCGAGCACCGGCATGTCGGCCTGGATGCCATCGATGCGCCAGTCGTTGTTGTCGATCGCACCGTCGCGGATTCGCAGGCCGTCAATGAGCGTCGGCAGGCGTTTCTCCGACGGCGGACGCGTAGCGAGCCAGTGTTGTAATGCCGGCAGGTCGAGGCGGGGTGCGTCGAGTTCGATCCGGCGCACGATCAGATCCTTGCCACCCGCGCGCAGGGTCGACCACGGCAGAGCGACATAGATGCGACTCGCGGTCAGCAGCGGTTTCGCGGCCTTGGGCTCGCGTACGGTGACGTCGCGCAGAACAAGCATCGGCGTACCGCGCAGCTGGTATTGAGCGGTGCCGGAGGCTTTGATTTCCAGTCCCAGCGAGGCGCCGAGGCGGTTGGTGACGATGGCGGCGACACTCTGCGGTCGCGACAGCCAGCGGCCTGCGATCAGCAGCGCGATCGCAGCAAAGATCAGGGCAAGCAGAATGCGACGGCGGCGCGTCATCCGTTGCCGTTGCCGAGGGCTTCCGGAAGCAGGGCGTCGACAAATGCTTCCGCATCGAACACGCGCAGGTCTTCCGGACGTTCGCCGATGCCGGCGAAGCGGATCGGAATGCCGAATTCGCGTGCCAGCGCGAACACCACGCCGCCCTTGGCGGTGCCGTCGAGCTTGGTGACCACCAAGCCGGTGACACCGACCGCGGCATGGAACTGGCGCAGCTGCGACAACGCGTTCTGACCGGTAGTGCCATCGATCACCATCAGCACTTCGTGCGGGGCATCGGCATCCAGCTTCTGGATCACGCGTTTGATCTTGCCCAGCTCGTTCATCAGACCCTGCTGGGTGTGCAGGCGACCAGCGGTGTCGGCGATCAGTACCTCGGTGCCTCGGGCCTTGGCGGCCTGCAATGCGTCGAAGGCAACCGACGCGGCATCCGCGTTCTGTCCCTGCGCGACAACCGGCACGCCATTGCGTTCGCCCCAGGCCTGCAGCTGCGCGACCGCGGCAGCACGGAAAGTGTCGCCGGCGGCGAGCATCAAGGGACGGCCTTCGTCCTTGAAGCGCTTGGCCAGCTTGCCGATGGTCGTGGTCTTGCCGACGCCGTTGACGCCGACGGTGAGCAGCACGAACGGCGTGGTGTTGCGATCGATTTCCAGCGGTTTCGCCACTGGTTGCAGCAACGCGATGAGATCGCCACGCAGCGCGGCGAGCAACGCGTTGGCGTCGGTGAACTCGCGCGCCTTCATGCGCTTGCGCAGATCGTTGACCAGGGTCGAGGTCGCGCTGACGCCGACGTCGGCCATCAGCAGCGCGGTCTCGATCTCGTCGAGCAGGTCGTCATCCAGGCGCGGGTTGCGCGAGAACAGCCCGCCGAGGGTGCGCGCGAAGGCGCTGCCGCGCAGGCGATCGCGCCAGCCCTTGCGGCCGGGAGCGGCGGCCGGGGCGGCTTCATCGGTAGCCAGCAATGCGGCCGGCTCGACCTCCATCGCCGCGGCGATGATCTCCGCCGGCACCGGTTCGGTTTCGCGCAGGCCGTCATCGGCCGGTGCTTGCGTCGCCGGGGCGCCGGTGTCGAGAGTCGGATCGGCCGGAGGCGTGCGGGCATCGCCAGGCGTCGCCGGCGACGCGTCGGGCTTCTTGCGGCGGAAGAAATTGAGCATCAGCGAGGGAAGCGGAGAGTGCGCGAGAATGTGGACATGATAGCCCCCTCGCTTCCTGCCGCCCGATGAGCCGTCCGCATTCCCGCACAGGCCAGGCGGCACCCGGAAAGACCGCACCTGGAAAAATCCGCATCATCGGCGGCCGCTGGCGCGGCACGCGCCTGGACGTGCCCGATGCGCCCGGCCTGCGTCCGACCAGCGACCGCGTGCGCGAAACCCTGTTCAACTGGCTGCAGCCGGCGCTGCCGGGGGCGCGCGTGCTCGATCTGTTCGCGGGCAGCGGGGCGCTCGGCTTGGAGGCGTTGTCGCGCGGCGCGGGGTCTGCGGTGCTGGTCGAGCGCGACACGAAGCTGGCCGCCGCATTACGCACCATCGCCGCACGACTGCAGGGCGGCGAAGCCGCGAATGTAGTGCAGGCCGATGCGCTCGCCTGGCTGCGTGACCAGCCGGACGGCAGTTTCGACCTGGCCTTCGTCGATCCGCCGTTCGACGCGAATTTTTGGGGCAGCGTACTGCCGGTACTGACGACGAAGCTGTCCGCGAACGGCTGGCTGTATGTCGAATCCCCGCACGCGGCCGAGGCTGCGCCGCCGCCGGAATGGGCCCTGCATCGCGAGGGCAACACGCGCGAGGTGCGGTATGCGCTCTACCGGCGACGGGCCGAAACCGCTGTTCACCCCGGCACCGCTGCTACACTGGCGTCCAATCCGGCCGGGCCAGCCGCGATCGCCTAATTCTGAGCGAGCCAACTCCGAGCGAACCCCCCGCGAATGACCGCCCGCAACCGCATTGCCGTCTATCCCGGCACTTTCGATCCGATCACCAATGGCCACGTCGACCTCGTCGATCGTGCCGCGCCGCTGTTCGAACGGATGATCATCGGCGTCGCCGCCAGTCCGGGCAAAGGCCCGGCGCTGCCGCTGGAACTGCGCGTCGAGCTCGCGCGCGAAGCCGTGGCGCATCACGCCAACGTCGAAGTCCGCGGCTTCGCCGGCTTGCTCGCGCACTTCGTCGCCGAAGTTGGCGGCGGCGTGCTGATGCGCGGCCTGCGCGCGGTGTCCGACTTCGAGTACGAGTTCCAGCTCGCCAGCATGAACCGGCATCTCATACCCGAGGTGGAGACGCTGTTCCTCACGCCGGCCGAGCAGTACGGCTTCATTTCCTCATCGCTGGTCCGCGAGATCGCCCGCCTTGGCGGCGACGTCTCCGGTTTCGTACCGCCGGCGGTGGCCTCCGCGTTGCAGGCGCAGTGGCAACGCAATCCAGCTGCATGATGCATCTGCAGTAATCAATCACGCACACAACCACGCATTACCAAGACTGGGGAACGCCCGATGAAGATCTCGACCCGACTGCTGCTCACCGCCTGCCTCGTGCTGCCCTTCCTGGGCGCGTGCAAGAAGGAAGAAGCCGCGCAGGCAACCGCCAAGGCGGCGGTGGCGATGCCGGCCACGCCGACCGACGAGAATGCCTGGAACGCCTATCTGACCGATGTGGTGACCCGCAACCTCGACGGCGCCACCACGCCGCTGGTCTACACCCTGCCGGCCGACACGACCGAAGACTTCCAGGGCTTCTACGACCGCCAGCTGGAAAAGGCCGAGTCCGACATGATGCGTGGTGGCGTGGAAGGCACGCTGCTGGCCTTTGGTGGCCCGAACTCGGCCAAGACCGCCGATCTCGCTGCTGCCGCGTTCGCCAAGGCCTCGCCTGGCACCATGAAGGGCGTGAAGGTGCTCTTCATCGGCGCCGCGGCGGACAGCGACCGCGTCAAGGCGGCGGTGGAGCCGTCGGGCGCGAGCTACAAGTTCGTTGAAGCGAAGTGACGATCTGCCGCGCCCGCAGAGCGGGCGCGGCTTTGCCGGATCCGGCAAGCCGGAATCCATTTGCTCTTGCTGTTGCTATCGCCGAAGCAGGATCAAAATGGATTCCAGCACCGGCTGGAACGACGGAATTCCGTCGATAGAGGAGTAGAGGCGGCTAACCGCCCGATTTGAACCATGGCGCTGAAGATCAACGAGCTCTGCGTCAATTGCGATGTCTGCGAGCCGGCCTGTCCGAACCAGGCGATTTCGCAGGGCGAAACCATCTACGTGATCGATCCCGCGCGCTGCACCGAGTGCGTGGGCCACTTCGACGAGCCACAGTGCGTCGTCGTCTGCCCGGTCGAGTGCATCGATCCGGATCCCGCCTTCCCCGAATCCAACGAGCAGCTGCTGGCCAAGCTCGCGCGCCTGCAGGCGCAAGGCTGAGGTTCTCGCGTTGATCATCGGCGGAAGGAGCTGACACCGAAAGGAACCTGCCGATGCCGTTGCGTACGCTGCTGCTGTCCCTGTTGTTGCCGTTTGCGATGATGGATGTTGCCGTCGCGGCGCAGGCTCCGGCGTCACAGCACCCGCCGGGTGCGGCCATCGCCAGCGGTCATGCCCTTGCAACGCAAGCCGGCATGGACATGATCCGCGCCGGCGGCAATGCGTTCGATGCGGCGGTGGCAGTGTCCGCGGCGCTGTCGGTGGTCGAGCCGATCAGCTCGGGAATCGGCGGTGGTGGTTTCTTCCTTCTGCACGATGCGAAAACGGGCAAGGACATCTTCGTCGACGCGCGCGAAACCGCGCCCGCGTCCGCCACGCCCGCGGCCTATCTCGACGAAAAGGGCGAACTCAACCGCGATCGCGCCATGAATGGCCCGTGGTCCGCCGGCATTCCCGGGTTGCCCGCCGCGCTCGTGCATCTGGCTCAGCGCTACGGCCGCCTGCCGTTGACGACCACGCTGGCGCCCGCGATCCGCCTGGCGCGCCAAGGCTTCCCGATCTATCCGCGCCTGGAAAAAGGCTACGCCTCGCGCCGTGAAGTGATGGAGCGCTACCGCGGTACCCGCGCTGTCTTCCTGGCAGACGGTACCCCGCCGATGACGGGCGAAGTCCTGCGCCAGCCCGAACTTGCGCACACGCTCGAACTCATCGCGCAGAGGGGCTTCGACGGCTTCTATCGCGGTGAAACCGCTTCGAAGCTGCTCGCTGCGGTCAAGCAGGAGGGCGGCAAGTGGCGCGCCGATGAGCTCACCGGTTACCGGGTCAAGGAGCGTGAGCCGCTGCGGTTCCGCTATCGCGATTGGAACGTCACCACCGCGCCGCCGCCGTCGTCCGGCGGGATCGCGTTAGCCGAGATGCTGCAGATGCTCGAGGGTTGGGATCTGGCCAAGCTCGATGACGCCCACCGCCACCACGTCATCGTCGAAGCAATGCGACGCGCGTACCGCGATCGCACCATCTATCTGGGCGATCCGGACTTCGTGAAGGTGCCGGTGCGTCGGCTGATGGACGCGGACTATGCCGCGGGCCTGCGTGCGACGATCCATCCGGACAAGGCCACGCCGAGCTCGTTGCTGCCGGGCGTTCCCGCGCCGCTGGAAGACGACGAGACCACGCACTTCTCCATCCTCGATGCCGAAGGCAACCGCGTTTCGGCAACGCAGACCGTGAACCTGCTGTACGGCTCGGGCATGGTCGCGCCCGGTACCGGCGTGCTGCTCAATAACGAGATGGACGACTTCGCGCTGCGTCCGGGCACGCCCAATGCGTTCGGCGTGATGGGCTTCGCCGCCAATGCGCCGCAGGCCGGCAAGCGCATGCTGAGTTCGATGACGCCGAGCTTCATCGAGTCGAAGGACAAGCTAGCGCTGGTCGGCGCGCCGGGTGGCAGCCGAATCATCACCGAGGTGCTGATCGGCATCCTCGGCTACGACGCCGGACTCGGGGCGCAGCAGGTCGCTGCGCTCCCGCGCTTCCACCACCAGTGGCTACCGGACGCGATTTCGGCGGAGAAGGGCGCGATCGATCCCGCGACCGTCGCGACCCTGCAGGCAATGGGTCACACGGTGAACGCCGGCGAAGCGACCTGGGGCAATCTGCAGACCGTGTTGTGGGACAAACGCACCGGCCGACTGGAAGGCGGGAGCGATCCGCGTAACTCGGTGGGTAGTGCGGAAGTGCTCCAGAGCGACGATCACTGAACCTCCTGGATGCCGTGATATGCGGCGTCCACTTCGCGCATGCGCCGATCGGCGCGATAATCCTCACATGGCCACATTGGAAGCGCGGCAATGAAACTTTGGTCCCTGCTCGGCAACAGCCAGAAGCTCGACGGTGGTGCGATGTTCGGCAACGCACCGCGCGCGATGTGGGAAAAGTGGTCGCCGCCCGACGCGCAGAACCGCATCGACCTGGCCTGCCGCGCGCTGCTGGCGACGCCGCTGGCCGGCAAGACCGTGCTGTTCGAAGCCGGCATCGGTGCGTTTTTCGAACCGAAGTTGCGTGAGCGCTATGGCGTCAACGAAGAACGCCACATCCTGCTCGACTCGCTGACCGCAGCCGGATTCAAGCCGGAAGACATCGATGTCGTGGTGTTGTCGCACCTGCACTTCGACCATGCCGGTGGCGTGCTGGCGAAGTGGGAGGAGGGCGTCGCTCCCAGGCTGGTGTTCCCGAATGCCAGTTACGTCGTCGGCCGCGAGCACTGGGAACGCGCCCGCCAGCCGCATCCGCGCGATCGCGCCAGCTTCGTCGCCGAACTGCCCGGCTTGCTGGAAGCCACCGGCCGTCTCGAACTGGTCGACGGCGCGCATTCGAAGACTTTGGGCAATGCCGTGCGTTTTCATTTCAGCGACGGCCACACGCCCGGGCTGATGCTGGCGGAAATCGTTGGTCCGGATATGGTCAATGGCGAAGCGCATGGTGGCGTGGTGTTCTGCGCCGATCTGATTCCCGGCCGGCCGTGGGTGCATGTCCCGATCACCATGGGCTACGACCGCAACGCCGAACTGCTGATCGACGAGAAGAAGGCCTTTCTCGAGGACAAGCTCGCGCGCAACGTGCATCTGTTTTTCACCCACGACCCGGGCTGCGCATTGGCGCAGGTTGTGCGCGACGAGAAGGGCAAGTTCGCAACCGCGCACGAAGTCGCCGAGTTGCACGCGAGGGCGCTGGCGGCGTGAGCCCCTGGTTTGTCACGCCGAACGCAGCGAGGGGCCTGCTTTGCTTCACCTCCATGGTGAACAGCAGGTCCCTCGCTGCGCTCGGGATGACGACGGTATTGGCTCTCGCTCCGCTGGCCTCGGTGTGGGCACAGGCCGAGCCGGAAGGTTTTCCCGATCCCGGCCCCGCGCTGGTCGATCCGGATTTCAGGGTCAATACGCATGAGTTCGGCCTGGATCGTCGCGTCGAGATGTATCAGTGGCGCATCAGCGACCAGGGTTACGAGCGCGTGTGGCACGGCGCGCTGATCGATTCCGCAGGATTCGATACCGCGCACCAGAATCCATCCGGGTTCCCGCTCGATAACGAGCGCTGGTGGGCACCGCAACCGACGCTGGACGGCAAGCCGCTCGACGCCGATGTACTGCGCAGCCTGGGCGAGTGGCGCGTGTTGCGTCCGAACTTCTCACGCCTGCCGGCGAACCTTGCGGCGTCATTCCAGCCCGAAGGCGATGGGCTGGGCAGTGCCGAGAATCCGCTGGATCCGCAAATCGGCGATCTGCGCGTGAGCTGGCGCGAACTGGTGCTGCCGTCACTCACGGGCAAGGTGATGTTGCGCGAGGGGCAATGGCGGCGCGTGGAGGAGGCTCCGGAAGTGGCGCCAACCGAGGAGCCCGCATCCGCGCCCGCCAACCCGCGGCACCCTGAGCGCACGCAGCGGCTGTGGCCGGTCTTCGGTACAGGTCTGGCTGTGCTCATCGCGATCGTCGTGACGATACGGCGACGACGGCATCGGCGCGAATAAGTACAGCGCACCTGTGGATTTGCTGGCGACGGAAGGCAAACAGCTCGCGCGCCGCGGCGTGTTTGGGATCCCTGGCTGATTGGTCCTATCGCGGCGCGGTGCCGAAGATCTTGTCGCCCGCGTCGCCCAGGCCCGGGAGGATGTAACCGACTTCATTCAGGCGTTCGTCGATGGCGGCGGTATAGACCTCGACATCCGGGTGCCTGGCTTCCAGTGCGCGCAGGCCTTCCGGCGCAGCGACCAGGAACAGTCCCTTGATGCGCCGGCAACCTGCGGCCTTGAGCATGTCGATGGTCGCGATCAGCGTGCCGCCGGTGGCGAGCATCGGATCGAGGATAAGCGCGGTGCGTTCGTCCATGCGGCCGGTGAGCTTTTCGTAGTAGCCAATCGGCTGCAGGGTGCGCTCGTCGCGCTGCAGGCCCACGACACCGACTTTCGCGGCCGGAATCAACTCGAGCACACCCGGCAGCATGCCCAACCCCGCACGCAGGATCGGCACTAGGGTGACCTTTGCGCCCTTGATGCGCTGGATCTTTACCGGGCCGGCCCAGCCTTCGATGACGACTTCTTCGGTCTCGAGATCGGCGGTGGCCTCGTAGGTCAGCAGCGTGGCGACTTCGGAAGCGAGCTCGCGGAATTCCTTGGTACTGATGCCGGTCACGCGCATCAGGCCGAGCTTGTGCTTCACCAGCGGGTGGCGGACTTCGGTGATTTTCATGGGCGGCTCCTAGCGTGGGGCAAGCATGCCTGCTTTCGCGGGAGCGATACAAAGCCCTGACGGCACTAGGCTTGTAGAGCGGAGCTTGCTCCGCTGCTCCTGCGCTTTTGCCTTGTAGCGCCGCGCCTGCGCGGTGTGCTCTTTGTTTTTCGGGCAGATCGCACCGCGCAGGCGCGGCGCTACGAAAGCAGCGGAGCAAGCTCCGCTCTACAAAGCGATGAGGCGGAAAAGCAAAAGGCCGGCGAGAGCCGGCCTTTTGCTCGCGCGGAGGAGGGCGCTTACGCCGCGACCGCCTGCTGCGCGCGCGGACCTTCCTGCAGAGCGCGCTTGACCATGCCAACCACCAGGTCGATTTCCTCGCTGGTGATGGTGAAGGTCGGGGTGAAGCGCAGCGAGTTGACGCCGCCGTGGATCACGCCGATGCCGTGTTCGCGCAGCCACTCTTCGGTCGAACCCGTGCCGTAGCACTTGAAGTCGCTCGACAGTTCGCACGAGAACAGCAGGCCGGTGCCCTGGACCTTGGTGATCATGCCGCCGAGTTCCGCCTTGAGCTTCTCGAGCTTGTCGGTCGCTTCCTTGCCCTTGGCGCGGATGTTCTCGCGCAGCTCCGGCGTGACCTGCTTGAGCACCGTCACGGCGACGTCGAGGGCGCGCGGGTTGGTGGTCATGGTGTTGCCGTACAGGCCCTTCTTGTAGATCTCGCCGGCGCGCTTGGTCACCGCGAGCACCGACAGCGGGTACTGGCCGGCGTTGAGCGCCTTGGAGTAGGTCTCCATGTCCGGCGCTTCGACGTTCTCGAAACCGGGGTAGTCGATGATCGAGAGCACGCCGTTGGCGCGCAGGCCGGCCTGGATCGAGTCGACCAGCAGCAGGCCGCCGTGGGCCTTGGTCAGTTCGCGCGCGGCGTTGTAGAACGCGACCGGCACGCTGCGACCCGGGTCGCCTTCGCCCATCACCGGCTCGAGGAACATCGCTTCGATGAACCAGCCATTGGCGTCGGCGTCGGCGAAGGCCTTCTTCAGCGCGTCGACGTCGTAAGGCTCGACCGTCAGCACGGTGTCTTCGCCGCGGAAGCTGGCGAGGTGCTGCATATAGGTCTTGCGGGTGGAATCCGAATACAGCGCCGGACGCTCGGTGCGGCCGTGGAAGCTGCCCTTCACCACCAGGCGCTTGATCGCGCGGCCAGCGTGCTTGGCACCCGTGTCGGTCATGGTCTTGGCGTTGGCATCGACGATGCGCGAGGCCAGCGAGACCGATTCCGAACCGGAGTTCAGACACAGGAACTTCTCGTACGGGCAGGCGCCACGGTTCAGGCCGATGGCGGCGCGAATCGCCTTCTCAAAGCGCAGTTGCGACAGCGAGGCGGTCATGATGTTCGCCATCGCCTGCGGCTTGGCCATCGCGTCGATCACGGCCTTGGGCGTGTGACCGAAGCCGAGCATGCCGTAGCCGCCGGAGTCGTGCAGGACCGCGCCCTTGAGGGTGACGACCCAGGGGCCGCGGGCGACGAGGGCGACGTACGGATTCACGCCGTCGTCCGGGTAGAAGTTGACGTAGCCGGCCTGCACGGCGCGCAGCTGCGCGTCTTCGTCCAGGTCGAGCAGGTCGGCGAAGTCGGCCTTGATCGCCTGGTATTCGGCGACAGCGGCATCGATCGCTTCGACCAGGGCCGGGTGGGTGGCGGCGAACTGGGCGATGACGGCGTCATCCAGGCCCACGGTGCGGCGCTTGCCGGCATGGGCGCGCAGGGACGCGAGTTTGTCGGTAACGGCCATGGGAGTCTCCTGAAATGGGGCTAATCGGCCTATTATCGGGATAATTTCGTCGATCGGTAGTGGGTGTTTGGACGAAATATTCTTGTATTTCGTCAAAATGCCGAAAATAATTAGGCATTATGAAGATCACCCCCGCCGATCAGCAGCTCCTGACCGTCCTGCGCGAGAACGCCCGCGCCTCCACCGCCGAGATCGCCAGGCGCCTCAGGCTATCCCGCACCACCGTGCAGAGCCGGATCGAGCGGCTGGAGCGGGAAGGGGTGATCAGCGGCTACACCGTCCGGATCAACGACGATGCCGAACGCGGCCACATCCGCGCCCACATCATGATCACCGTGCTGCCCAAGCAGATGCCGGCCGTGGTGGACGCCCTGCGCGCGATGCCCGAGGTGCGCGCGTTGCATTCGGTCAGCGGTCCATTTGACCTGGTGGCGATGGGCGTGGTGCCGACTGTGGCCGAGATGGACGAACTGACTGACCGCATCGGCGCGATCGACGGGGTGGAGCGGACCACATCCTCGATCATCCTGTCGGCGAAGTTCGAGCGCTGAAATAAACGCTGACGTATGGATCGCGCTTAACGAGTTTCGTATGGACTTGGAATTTTGCGTGCCGTAGATTCGGCCTTGCGACCGGTTTGGTCGCCTAACCAAATGGATTGGATATGTCTCAGAACGTTGAGCAGCGCCTGTTGGGAAGGATGGTGGCAATGGATGTGACCCAGGACGCTGAGTCCGCATCGATCGAGCAAATGGCTGCGTCCACTTACGGCTACACGTGGATTGGCGGCTTTAGGGAAATCGATCGCGCCGATAACGGCGATCAAATTCCCTGATCGAGACGCAAAAGACCGAAGGCCACTCGCGTGGCCTTCGGTTCTTTTTATTCCTGTAAAAGAAACAGGTGCGGCAGCGGTACGTGCTCGGGACTGTCGTCCGGCGGAACATCCTTCACCGCATCAGAAGCCAGGAACTCGGCAAAGCTGCAAACGGGTTTGCCCGCTTCGTACTGGAACCGCCGATTTCGGCTGTGAAGGAACCGGGTGAAGCAATCGAGTAGGGGAACGTCCGGATCCTCCTGTTCCAGCCAGAGGAACTGCCCCATTTCATTGATCTCGAGGAAGATGTAATCGCCCTCTGGGGTCACGATCACGTCGATGCAGCCGAACACCAGACCCATGCGTTCGACCAGGGCCAGGCACTGCTGCTCGATATGTGCAGGCAATTGATGCCGCCGGGATCGGATCGGATTCCTCGAAACGTTGGCGCGCCAGTCGGTCAGGTAGTAACCGTCCTGTTGCGAGTCGATTCTTGACGCGAAGATGGAGCGTCCCATGACCGTGATCCGCAACTCATAGTCTTTATCCACCAGGGACTGGTAGATGCCGGGGGCCTGGGAAAGCGATATGTCGTGTTCGAGCAGAGCTTCGTTCAGGGGCGAAGTAAACGTCGAATACATTCCTCCATCGCTGTTCCAGACTGCGGGGACGTAAGGTTTGTAGATGACGCGCCCATCGTGCGCATTGAAGAACGCCCTGATGCGTTGTGGGTCGTTGGAAAGCAGGGTCTGGGGTATGCTGAGCCCGACCGCTTTTGCCTGCATCAACTGCACGGCTTTGCGATCTGCGCGGCGTTTGGCCTGCAGCGGGTTGATCCAGAAGCGATCATCCATATCCAGCACGTCCATCATGGATCGGACGTACTCGCCGGCTTCGCCTTTTGCGAATCGTATGTCGGCCGGATGCAGGTCAGATGAGGCCGACGGGTGGTACCAGCGGCGCAGCCATACCGCGTCGATATCCCTCACGTTGAAGGTGCGATAAGTGCGGGCGCAATACAGATCGACGTTGGCGGGCTGCGCTGCAGGCAGGCTATCGATCTCGATGCTGGCCGAATGCTTCTGCGGGAAATCGTGCGTGTACCAGAACACGCTGGGTTTGCCGAGTTTCTCCAGCCCCCATGCGGCTGCGCGCGCATGCACGTCCCAGGGGTCGGCTACAAACAGTGTTGTCATGGCAGTATCCATCGCCAGCGTTTTTAGGTAAGGGCGATCATGCCAGAGGTTTCGATTACCCTTCCACTGTCCGCATTCGACAACTGACGGCATTCAACAACTCAATGAGTCACCAGGGATGAGTCTGACAAGTGCGCCCGCATGGACGACGGCACGGCTGATATTCCGCCGGTTGCTTCCGACGTTATGGGCCTATCGGGGGCGCGTGCTTCTCGCGTTGGCACTGCTGCTGGCTTCCAAGCTGGCGGCCATTGCTGTGCCAATGCAGTTGAAGTGGCTCGTGGATCGCCTCGGTGCCAAGCCTGGGGTGGTTGAGCTCCCGCTCATGCTTGTGTTGGCCTATGGTGCAGCGCGGCTCTCGACGTCGGTTTTTGTCGAATTGCGTGGAATAGTGTTTGCCCGCGTAACCGCGCGGACGACCCGTCACGTCGCTTTGCAGGTCTTTTCGCATCTGCACGCACTGTCACTGCGCTTTCACTTGAATAAGCGAACGGGAGCCGTATCGCGGGACCTCGAGCGAGGCGTTTCCTCTATTTCGGATCTGCTGGAATGGACGCTCTATTCGATCCTGCCTACGCTCCTGGAGGTTGTGATCGTCTGCGGCATCCTGGTTGTGCGTTACGACGCAAGCTTCGCCTTGATCGCTCTGGGAACCATCGCTGCCTATGTGATCTTTACGATCGTTTCAACGCAGTGGCGTATGCGCATCTACCGCGCCGCGAATGAAGCCGACACGGAAGTGAGTGCTGTCTCGGTGGACTCGTTGATGAACTACGAGACCGTAAAGTATTTCAACAACGAACGTTACGAGCTCGAGCGCTATGACCAGCGTATGCGCGCGCTGGAAACTTCGATTGTCAGGAACTTGCAGTCTCGTGCCGTTCTCAATATTGGCCAGGAGGTCATTGTCGCGACCGGGCTGGCGTTGCTGCTTTGGCGAGCATCTGCAGGGGTCGTGGCCGGAACCATGACGCTTGGCGACTTCGTCCTCGTCAACGCATTCTTGCTGCAGCTCGCTGCGCCACTCAATTTCCTGGGGTTCGTTTACCGTCAGATACGCGAGACGTTGGGCAATCTGGAGCGGATATTCGCCCTGGTGGACGAGCCCTGCGAGGTTGTGGATTCAGTCACGGCAACCGAACTCGAATTGCATGGCGGCACGGTGCGGTTTGAGGACGTTGGGTTCCGCTATGAGGCCGGCCGTGGAATCCTGGACAACGTCAATTTCTGCATTCCCGCGGGCCACACTGTCGCAGTCGTCGGGCCAACCGGGGCTGGCAAATCGACGTTGGCTCGGCTGTTGCTCCGTTTCTACGATCCGACAGCAGGGCGCATTTCGATTGATGGGCGAGATGTTCGCGATGTAACGCAGAGCTCGTTGCGCAAGGCGATCGGCGTCGTGCCGCAAGACACGGTGCTGTTCAATGACACCATCTACTTCAATATCGCCTACGGACGCCCCGATGCGTCTCGCGATGAAGTGATGGCCGCAGCACAGGCAGCGCACATACATACCTTCATCGCGTCTCTGCCTGAAGGCTACGACACGCTGGTCGGCGAGCGCGGCGTGAAGTTGTCGGGGGGCGAGAAGCAGCGCGTCGCCATTGCCAGAGCGCTGTTGAAGAATCCAGCCATTCTCATATTCGACGAGGCTACGTCGGCGCTCGATACCCACACGGAACAGGTCATTCAGGAAGAACTGGCAGCGATTTCCCGTAGCCGCACTACATTGGTGGTCGCCCATCGTCTGTCGACCATCGTTGACGCCGACCTCATCCTCGTGCTGGCCAATGGCCATGTGGCTGAGCAAGGTACCCATCTGCAACTTCTGGAAAAGCAAGGCTTGTATGCCAAGTTGTGGGCCCTGCAGCGGCGCGAGCAAGTCAGGAGCGAGCACGAGCCGGAGATTGCCTGAGTTCAAGCGCCGCGGGCGCCAATGCCGAATCCAGGCGCCCTAGGGGCGTAGCGATTAAGATGATGGGCCGCCTGAGTTCGCTTCCCCCCCCTTGAAAAAGTCCGATTTCCACTATGACCTCCCGCCCGAGTTGATCGCCCAGGCGCCGTTGCCCGAGCGTTCGGCCAGCCGCCTGCTGGTGGTGCCACCGGGTGATGCGCCGTTCGCCGATCGTTCCTTCCGCGACCTGCCTTCGCTACTGCGCGAGGGCGACCTGCTGGTGTTCAACGACACCCGAGTGATCCCGGCGCGGTTGTTCGGGCAGAAGGCTACGGGCGGACGCGTGGAGATCCTGATCGAGCGGTTGCTCGGCGGATTCGACGCGCGCGTGCAACTGGGCGTGAGCAAGTCGCCGAAGGAAGGTGCACGCATCGCGCTGGATGCCGGCGGCGAGCTGGAAGTGCTGGGGCGCGAAGGCGAGTTCTACGTAGTGCGCTTCCATGTGCCCGAATCGCTGGAGCAGTGGCTGCTGCACGCCGGACGCCTGCCGCTGCCGCCGTACATCCAGCGCGAACCCGGTGCGGACGACGACGAGCGCTACCAGACCGTGTTCGCACGCGAGGTCGGCGCAGTGGCTGCACCGACGGCGGGGCTGCATTTCGACGATGCGTTGCTCGCGAGTCTGCGTGAGAAGGGCGTGCAGTTCGGGCATGTGACCCTGCATGTCGGCGCAGGCACGTTCCAGCCCGTGCGTGTGGACGACCTCGACCAGCACGTGATGCACAGCGAGTGGCTCAATGTCGGCGCGGAATTGATCGAACAGATCCGGCGCACGCGCGCCGCGGGTGGACGTGTGGTGGCCGTGGGCACGACCGTGGTGCGCGCACTGGAAAGTGCGATGTGCGATGGCGAGCTGCGGCCGTTCGCGGGCGAGACCCGCTTGTTCATCCTGCCTGGCTATCGGATCCGTTCAGTCGATGTGCTAATCACCAATTTCCATCTGCCGGAAAGCACGCTGCTGATGCTGGTATCGGCGTTCGTGGGCAAGGGGCGGATGTTCGCAGCGTACGAGCATGCGATTCGCGAGCGGTACCGGTTCTTCTCGTATGGGGATGCGATGTTGCTGCATCCGCAAGCCGAGGGCGCGGAGGCGCGCGCATGAGCGGGCCTGCCGATTGCCGGATGTCGTTCCAACTCCTGACAACCGATGGTGCTGCGCGCCGCGGCAGGCTTACCTTCCCCCGCGGCACCGTGGAGACCCCGGCGTTCATGCCGGTCGGCACCTACGGCTCAGTGAAGGGCGTGCTGCCCGAGCAGGTGCGCGAACTCGGCGCGGAAATCATTCTCGGCAACACCTTCCACCTGTTCCTGCGGCCCGGACTCGACGTGATCGCCGACCACGGCGGCCTGCACGGTTTCGCGCGATGGAACGGGCCGATCCTCACCGACTCCGGCGGTTTCCAGGTGTTCTCGTTGGCGCACAAGCGCAAGATCACCGAAGCCGGCGTGACCTTTGCAGCGCCGACCGATGGCAGCAAGGTCTTCCTGGGGCCGGAAGAGAGCATGCACATCCAGAAGGTGCTCGGCTCCGACATCGTGATGATCTTCGACGAGTGCCCGCCGGTGCATGTCAACGGCGTGGCGGTCACGGCCGACGTGGTGAAGCGGTCAATGGAGCTGTCGCTGCGCTGGGCCGAACGCAGCAAGCGCGCACATGAAGGCAATGATGCGGCTCTGTTCGGCATCGTCCAGGGCGGCGTGCACCACGACCTGCGCACGCGTTCGGCAACCGGCCTGAAGGAGATCGGCTTCGACGGTTACGCGATCGGCGGCCTCGCCGTGGGCGAAACCGAAGCCGAGCGCAACCGCATGCTCGATCACACCGCGCCACAGCTCCCCGAGGACCAGCCGCGCTATCTGATGGGCGTGGGACGGCCGGAAGACCTGGTGGAAGCGGTCGCGCGCGGCGTGGACATGTTCGACTGCGTGATGCCGACCCGCAACGCGCGCAATGGCCACTTCTTCACCGCGACCGGCGCGGTGCGCATCCGCAACGCCGTCTACGAGCGCGACAACCGCCCGATCGAAGAAGGTTGCGACTGCTATACCTGCCGCAACGGCTTCAGCCGCAGCTATCTGCGGCACCTGGACCGCTGCAACGAGATGCTCGGGCCGGTGCTGGGGACTTTGCACAACCTGCGCCATTACCAGCGCCTGATGGCCGGGATGCGCGAGGCGATCGCGGCGGGAACCTTCAGCGCGTTCCGCGAGTCCTTCTACGCCGCCCGGTCCCTGCCGGTCCCCCCGCTCGGGGCCTGACCCCAGCCCCGTGGCATAATCCGCCGTTATTTCGTTCCCGGACGTCCCTAGATGAACCTGCTCGACTTCCTGATCTCTCCTGCCTACGCCCAGACCGCGGCTCCGTCGCAGGGCGGCGGCCTGATCACCTTCCTGCCCATGATCGGCCTGATCGCGGTCATGTATTTCCTGATGATCCGCCCGCAGATGAAGCGGCAGAAGGAACATCGCGCCATGCTCGACAAGCTGTCGAAGGGCGACGAAGTCCTGACCAATGGCGGCATCGCCGGCGTGGTCACCGACATCGGTGAGAACTTCGTCACGGTGGAAATCGCCGACAACGTGCGCATCCGTATCCAGAAGGGTGCTGTTGCCAATGTCCTGCCCAAGGGCACCTTGAAGTCGGCCTAAACCGCCGCCACCACGCTTTACAAGTTGGCGGCCGGGGAGCTGCCACGGGATCTCTTCGATGCTGACTTACGCGCGCTGGAAATACGTCGCTTTCCTGATCGTCCTGCTACTGAGTGCCGTGTATGCGGTGCCGAACCTGTTTCCGCAGGATCCGTCGGTGCAGGTCACCGCCAACCACGGTGCTCCCGTCGACGAAGCGCTGCGCAAGCGCGTCGAAGATGGCCTGAAAACGGCCGGTATCGCCGTCAAGCAGGTTGAAATCGACAAGAAGAAAAACAACCTGCTGGTCCGCCTGACCAATCCGGACTTGCAGGTGAAGACGGCGGACGCACTGCGTCCGCAGCTGGGCAGCGATTACATCGTCGCGCTCAACATCGCCTCCACCGTGCCGGACTGGCTGGAGCAGATCGGCGCGCGGCCCATGTCCAAGGGTCTCGACCTGCAGGGCGGCGTGCACTTCCTGATGAAGGTGGACCAGAAGGCGGCGCTGGAGAAGCGGCTGGATGCCACCGCCGAAGACCTGCGTGTGCTGCTGCGCGACAACCACATCGCCTACACCTCGGTCGATCGTCGTCCCGACAACAGCCTCGCGGTGACGCTGCGTGACACGACTTCCGCCGGTACAGCAGCAGGCCTTATCACCAAGAACCAGCCGACCCTGCAGCAGCAGGCGCAGGGCAATCAGATCGTTCTTCAGGCGCCGCCGGCCGAACTGCAGAAGTACGCCGCCGACGCGATCGAGCAGAACGTCACGACCCTGCGCAACCGCGTCAACTCGCTCGGCGTCGCCGAGCCGGTGATCCAGCGCCAGGGCAACGACCGCATCGTGGTCGAGCTGCCGGGCGTGCAGGACACCGCGCAGGCCAAGCGCATGATCGGCGCGACCGCCACGCTGGAATACCGCGCCGTGGTCGAAGGCAATCCGATCGAAGCCGTCGAAAGCGGCAACATCCCGCCGGAAGCGCGCGTCTATTACCGTCGTGAGCGCGCTCCCGACGGCAAGCAGATTCCGATCCTGCTCAACAAGCGCGTGATCGCTTCGGGCGACCAGCTGGTGGGCGCGACTACCGGCTTCGACCAGAAGAGCGGGACGCCGACCGTGTCGGTGCGCCTGAACAGCGCCGGCGGCCAGCGCATGTTCGATTTCACCAGCGAGAACGTCGGCAAGCCGATGGCGGTGGTGTACATCGAGCGCCTGCCGGAAGTGAAGGTCGTCGACGGCAAGGAAGTGCGCAGCACTCGCATCAGCGAGGAAGTGGTATCGGTTGCCACCATCCAGGGCGTCTTCAGCAACGAATTCCAGACCACCGGTCTGAGCATGCAGGAAGCCGCCGATCTCTCGAAGCTGCTCAAGTCCGGTTCGCTCGCCGCGCCGATGGACTTCGAGGAGGAGCGCACGGTCGGCCCGAGCCTGGGTAAGGAGAACGTCGAACGCGGCCTGAAGGCGGTGCTGTTCTCGTTCGCCTTCGCGCTGGTGTTCTTCCTGGTCTACTACCGCATGTTCGGCGTGATCACCTGCATCGCGCTGCTGCTCAACCTGGTGATGGTGTTCGCGCTGATGTCGTTCTTCGGCGCGACGATGTCGCTGCCGGGTCTGGCCGGCATTGCGCTGACCGTGGGTATGTCGGTCGACGCGAACGTGCTGATCAACGAGCGTATCCGCGAGGAGCTGCGGTTGGGATTGCCACCGCAGACTGCGATCGCCACCGGTTATGACCTCGCGTCCGGCACCATCCTCGACGCCAACGTCACCGCGTTCCTGGTGGGTCTGGCCATGGCAGCGTTCGGTACCGGTCCGCTGCGCGGCTTTGGTATCACCACCATGCTGGGTATCGCCACGTCGGCCTACACGGCCGTGTCCGTCTCGCGCGCCATCGCCACGCTGATCTACGGTGGCCGTCGCAAGCTGAAGTCGATCTGGATCTGAGTCGGGGAAACTTTCGATGAAACCTTTCAATGTGTTCCCGTACGACAGCGCGATCCACTTCATGCGTGCACGCGTGGTGTCGCTGGTCATCGCGGCGCTGCTGATGTTCGCCGCGATCGGTGCGATGGCGGTCAATGGCTTCAACTTCGCGCTGGACTTCACCGGTGGCGTGGGCGTTGAGCTGCGCTTCGCCAAGCCGGTCGAGGTCGAGAGCGTGCGTTCGCGCCTGGCCGCTGCCGGTTACGACAATGCGCAGGTGCAGAGCTTCGGCACCGGTACCGACCTGCTGGTGCGCCTGCAGAAGAAGGAAGGCGGCAGCAGCGCCACGACCAGCATCGCGCAGGACGTCAAGCAGGCCGCATCCACTGCGGACAACCCGGCCGAGGTGCGCAGTAGCGCCGAGATCAGCGCCCAGGTCGGCAAGGAGCTGCGCGACAACGGCATCCTGGCGCTGGTATTCGTGGTCCTGGGCTTCCTGATCTACATCTCGTTCCGCTTCGAATGGAAGTTTGCTGTCGCCGCGATCATTACCACGCTGCACGACGTGGTGATCGTGGTGGGCTGGTTCGCGCTGAGCGGGCACGAGTTCGATCTCACTGTCCTGGCCGGTGCGTTGTCAGTGATGGGTTATTCGGTCAACGACACCATCGTGGTGTTCGACCGCGTGCGCGAGAACTTCCGTTCGATGCGCGCCACTCCGTCGGAAGTACTGAACGCCTCGATCAACCAGACGCTGTCGCGTACGGTGATCACCTCGTTCGTGGCCTTCCTGACCGTGCTGGCGTTGTACATCTACGGTGGTGCGTCGCTGCGCGGCATGGCCGAATCGCAGATCATCGGCATCATCATTGGTACCTTGTCCTCGATCTTCGTGGCCTGCCCGCTGCTGATGTGGCTGGGCGTGACCAAGCAGGACCTGATGCCGAAGGCGCGCGACGAGGCGGCGCTGGCGCGTCGTCCGTAAGCCGGTTCTTCAGCAACATTCGCTTCAACAAAAAAGGCCGCGCACTGCGCGGCCTTTTTCTTGGCTTGTAGGGCGGATCTTGCTCTGCCGCTTTGGCTTCTGTAGATCCGCGAGGTGCCCCTGCTTCGGTGGAGACGCCGAGCAGGCTCGGCGCTACGCAAGCGCAGCGGAGCAAGCTCCGCTCTACAAAGAACGATCAATCCAGCGCGTTCGCGTAACCGGTCACCACGATCTTGTTCTGCAGCGCGTCGCAGATCTTCAGGTTGCCGGCCACCAGCGGGCGACCCATCAGGCCGCGGGTATCCATGGGGCCGGTGGAGCGGCCACGGTAGTCGACGACCTTGCCGCCGGCTTCGCGCACCATCAACACGCCAGCGGCGATGTCCCACGGCTTCACGCCGGACTCGAAGTAGGCGTCGGCGCGGCCGCAGGCCACGTAAGCCAGGTCGAGTGCAGCCGAGCCGGTACGGCGGATGTCCTCGACATCCAGCAGCAGGTTGTCGATGCACTTGAGCTGGGCGCTGGCGTTCTTGCGTTCGCGCGGCGGGAAGCCGGTGACCAGCATCGCGCCGTTGAGATCCTTGCGCTCGGCGACGCGGATCTTCTTGTCGTTGAGGGTCGCGCCGCTGCCGCGGCTGGCGGTAAACAGGTCGTTGCGCAGTGGATCGAAGATCACGCCATGGATCGGTTCGCCGTTTTCGACCAGGGCGATCGAGACGCAGAAGTGCGGGAAGCCGCGCAGGTAGTTGCTGGTGCCGTCGAGCGGGTCGATGACCCAGGTGAAGCGACCCGAGCCCGACGCGCCGCCTTCCTCGCCGAGGATGGCGTAGTCGGGGGTGGCGCGGCGCAGCTCCTTGACGATCACGGTTTCGGCCTGGCCGTCGACTTCGCTGGCGTAGTCCAGCCGGTCCTTCTCGATCACGTTCAGCGCATCGAGCTTGTGCATGTTGCGCAGCAGGACGTTGCCGGCCGCGCGGGCGGCCTTGATCATGAGGGTGACGGCGGGTTTCTGCATGGCGGTACGAGCCTCTTGATCAGGGCGGGGGACGGGCTGGCGGTGCGAAAGAGCGTTCCCGGCGTCGGGGCCGGGGGCGCGGAGTTTACCATTGCCGCGCATGAGTACCGATTCCATGAGCAGTAATTCGAACAGCCCTTCGATGGCCGCCCCACAGATGAACGTCGCCGACCGCATCCGCATTGTCCTGGTCGGCACCCAACACCCCGGCAACATCGGGTCCGCCGCCCGCGCCATGAAGACCATGGGCCTGTCGCGGCTGGTCCTGGTGGCGCCCGAACGCGTCCCGGACGCGGACTCCTACGCGCTCGCGGCCGGTGCCGACGACGTGCTGGCCGCCGCCGTCACCCACGAGACCCTGGCCGAGGCGGTCGCCGACTGCCGCCTGGTTCTGGGCTGCACCGCGCGTAGCCGACGCATCCAGTTAGAGGAGCTGGAGCCGCGGGCCGCCGGGGCGCGCGCCGTGGCCGAGTCCGGCACAGGCGGGGAGATCGCCGTCGTCTTCGGCCGTGAGCGCACCGGTCTCACCAATGACGAATACGAGCTGTGCCATGTAGCCGTGCACATCCCGGCCAACCCCGAGTACAGCTCGCTCAACTTGGCCATGGCCGTGCAGGTCCTTAGCTACGAGATCCGTCTGGCCGCGCTGGCCGGCGCGACGCCGCAGGGCGAGGAGGAACTGCGCGAATCTCCCGCTTCCCACGCCGAAATGGAAGGCTTCTTCGCCCAACTGGCCGATACCCTGGACGCGATCGACTTCCACAAGGGCAGGGCGCCCGAATCGGCGATGCGCAAGCTGCGCCGGCTGTTCCTGCGGGCCCAGCCGGATCCCCGTGAGGTCCGGATCCTGCGCGGCGTACTGGCTGATGCGCAGCGGATGGCCCGGATCGCCGGTGAGAAGGGCGCTTGAATCCCCGGCCGGCGGGGTGGGAGTTCGGCAAGTTCCTTACCCCCGGCTTTTGCTTTAGTCTGCGGGTCGTCTTGACGCAGGTTTCACTCGTTTGAGCACTTGCCTCACCGCCCCTCTGCGACGTCTCGCCGTCCTGGCGTTGGCTTTCGTGCTCCTGCTGCCCCTGCCGGCCCTGGCCGGCGACCAGGGCGTCCTGGTGCTCGGGCGGATCAGCGACGACCCCAAGGCCCATTACGAGCAGCTCAAGTCGCTGCTCGACTACGTCGTGCCGCGGATGAAGGACGTGGGCATCCGCGAGGGCCGCATCCTCATGGCCAAGGATGCGCAGCAGATGGCCAGCTATCTGCGCCGCGGGCGCGTCGATTGGGTCACCGAGACCGCCGGCACCGGCATGATGCTGAAGCAGCGCGCCGACGCGAAGCCGCTGCTGTTGACCGAGCGCGACGGCACCAGCCATTACCACACCGTGTTCTTCGCGCGCGCCGACAGCGGGATCCAGTCGCTGGATGATCTGCGCGGGCACAGCGTCGCGTTCCAGCGCCCGACGTCCACCAGCGCCTACTTCCTGCCGGCGACCGAATTGCTTCATCGTGGCAATGCCCTGGAATTGCTGTTGTCGCCGACCGACAAGCTCAACTCGAGCGTGGTCGGTTACGTCTTCGCCCGGTCCGAACTCAATATCGCCACCTGGGTGCACAAGCGCCTGGTCGATGTCGGCGTGATGAGCAACCTGGACTGGAACAATCCGCGCCGGGTCCCGGCTGCCTTCCGCGCGGACCTGCGCGTGATCGGCGAAACCGGCAGCGTGCCGCGCGCGCTGGAACTGGTGCGCAACGATCTGGATCCGAAGGTCGAGGCGCGCCTGCGCAAGGTGCTGTGCGACGCCGCCAAGGACCCCAACGCGCGCGATGCGCTGCAGGGCTTCTTCCAGACCACCCGATTCCTACCGATGGACGCCAGCTCGCAGCACGCGCTCGACGATCTCGCCGACGGCGTAGCCCGTGTTCGCAGCGAAGTGGAATAAGGTGCGTCGCGGATGAATCTTCGCTACGGGCTGCAGGCCCGCTTCCTCGCTCTGATGGCGCTCGCACTGCTGGTGGTGCTGGGGCTGATGGTGCTGCTGTGGAGTCGTCAGACCCGCATGCAGGGCGAAGTGGAGACCGTTACCCGCGACAGCATGGAGCGCATCGTCAGTGCGAGCCTGCGTCGCCAGGGCGAAGGCATGGTGACGCAGCTGTCGGAGTCGCTGGCTAATCCGCTGTACTACTTCGACCTGGATGCCATCGGCGTGCTTGGTCGCTCGGCGCTTAACCAGCCGGGCATCCGCTACGTGCTGGTCTATGACGCCGAGGGCAACATCCTGCACGACGGCAGCGAGGAGATCCCGAGCTACGGCAAGCGCATGGACGACGCCATGGCGGGCCAGGCCGTCGCCGCGCCGCAACTGTTGACCCAGTTCGGCGAAGACCTGATGGACGTCGCCGCGCCGATCATGATCGGCAATGAACGCATCGGCGGCGTGCGCGTCGGTTTCGACCTGCGCGGATTGCGCAACGACCAGGACGCGGCCGTCGGCGAGTTGCGTTCGCGACTCAATGAACTCGGACGCCGCCAGCTGCTATGGGTCATCGTGCTCAGCGCCGGCTTGTTCGGGCTGGGCGTGCTGATGCTGGTCCTGATCCAGCGCTCGCTGGTGCGCCCGATCCGACAACTGGCCGACGCGGCGCACTCGATCGAACTGGGCCATTTCGAAGCGGCGCGTACGCCCGTCAGCAATCGCAACGACGAAGTCGGCGACCTGCTGCGCGCCTTCAACCGCATGAGCACCTCGGTGGCGCGCCACGATCGCGAGATCCGGCGCATGGCCTACACCGACGCGCTTACCAGTCTCGCCAACCGACTCGCCTTCCGCGAGACCCTCGACGAGCGTCTGTTGCAGATGCAGGGTGCCGGCCGTCAACTGGCGCTGTTGTTTGCCGATATCGACGACTTCAAGCGCGTCAACGACACCCTCGGCCATGACGCCGGCGACGAAGTACTGCTGCAGTTCGCGCAGCGCATTCGCGAGACCGTCCGGCGCATCGGTGGTGAAGGTGCGGCGCTGGCGCGCTTCGGTGGCGACGAGTTCGTCATCCTGGTGGAGCCCGACGCGCAGACCGGCCAGGACGCGCGCGAAGTCGCCAGCCGCCTGGCTGAAGCGCTGGTCACCGAGCTGGGACTGCCGATCACGGTGCACAATCGCCAAGTGTTCCTCGGCACGTCGATCGGCATCACCCTGTTCCCGCAGGATGCGGCCGGCGCCAACGCGCTGATGAAGAACGGCGACATCGCCATGTACCAGGCGAAGGTCGCCGGCAAGAATTGCTACCGCTTCTACAGCCGCGCAATGGACCAGGCGGTGGAGCGGCGCGTGCACCTCGAACACGAGCTGCGTGGGGCCTGGGACCGCGGTGAGCTGAGCCTGGTCTACCAGCCGGTCTATCGCGTCGCCGACAATGCACTGCTGGGTGCCGAAGCGCTGCTGCGCTGGCAACATCCCGAGCACGGCACCATCGCGCCTTCGGTCTTCATCGATGTGGCCGAACAGAGCGGCCTGATCGAAACGTTAGGGCCGCAGGTGCTGCGCGCGGCCTGCCACGATGCCGTGCGCTGGAGTTCACAGCGCGGCGACCTCGAGCCACTGTTCGTGTCGGTGAATCTGTCGCCACGTCAGTTGCGCAGCGGCGACTTGCCACAGATCGTGGCGAAAGTACTGCACGACACCGGGTTGAATCCGAAGCAGCTGCACCTGGAGCTGACCGAAACCGCGGTGCTGGGTGACGAGTCGCTCGCCAGCGCGCTGTTGTCGCAGTTGCGCAATACCGGCGTGCAGGTGTGGCTGGACGACTTCGGTACCGGTTTCTCCGGCCTGAGTCACCTGAGGCGCGTGCCGATCGACGGTGTGAAGATCGACCGCAGCTTCATCGCCGACATCCTGCGGGATCCGGATGACCTCGCGCTGACTACGGCGATCATCGCGATGGCGCACTCGCTCGGCATCATCGTCATCGCCGAGGGCGTGGAGCGCGAAGGCCAGTACGACCTGTTGCGCGAACGCGACTGCGATCTCGCCCAAGGCTATCTGCTCGGCCATCCGGTGCCGACGGCGGAGTTCACGAAGCTGCTGGGCGCTGTGTCCGCGTAATGCGGAAGCATTCGTAGCTGGCAAGGCCGGGTTGGCTTCACCAACCCAGCAGCGTGGATTTGGGCGCTGGGTTGATAACCCAAGCCAGCCTACGAAAGCAGATCAAGCCAATGCGTGGCCGCGGCCGCGAGACTGCCTGACAGCATGCCCACGACGGCGATGGCTGCCGCACTGGCAACCCAGGCCCCCGCCAGTAGTCGGCCGTCGCGTTCGAGCAACGCCAGCGCGAACAGCAACAGCAGCAACGCGAACAGCACATTGGTGAAGGGAATCGGCAACGACAGCAGCAGGCCGAGCAGGATCAGGTTGAGGCCGGTGAAGGCGCTGGCGATCGGATGATCGAGCAGCACATCCGTGCGTGGCTTCACCACCCGTTCCAGCCGCGCCAACCATGGGCCGATTCGGTTGCGGAACGTAGCCATCGCATGGCGGTGAGGACCACGCCGGCCCAGGAACTTTGGCAGCCAGGGTTCGTTGCGCCCAAACAGCAGCTGCACGCCGACCAGGATCACCAGCGGTCCGCTGACGACGCCGGCGACACCGGGGATGAAAGCGACCGGGATCGAGAGGAACAGCAGCATCCCGAACGCGCGTTCCTCCAGTCCCTCCAGCACGTCGTGCAGACGGATGACTTCCGCGGGATCGCCCTGTGCAAACCGGTCGAGCAGCACGCGCGTGCTGGCTTCGGGCGCTTCGACCCGCGGGCCGCGATCAGGCGGTGGTGTCATCGTCGTCGCTGTCTGCTTCCGTGACTTCGCGCTGCAGGAGCAGTTTGTCGATGCGCGGGCCGTCGAGGTCGATCACTTCAATGCGCCAGCTGGCCCATGCGAAGTTCTCGCCGACGTGCGGAATGCGCCCGTAGTGCGCGATCACCATGCCGGCCGCGGTATGGAAATCGTGCTCGTCCTCGCCCGGCAGCCGACCGCCCCCGATCAGCTCGCGCAGATCCTCTGCCGGCAACGCGCCATCGAGCAGGAACGAGCCATCCGCGCGCTCCACTACCGGCTCGTGGCCGGCGTCTTCGTCGGAAAGCCCCGCGCTGTCGTAGATGCGGCCCATTACGGCGCCCATCAGGTCATTGAGCGTCACCAGTCCGGCGACGTCACCGTACTCGTCGACGACCAACGCGAAGGACTGCTGCTCTTCGCGGAAGATTTCCAAGAGCTTCAACGCGTGCGTGGATTCGGAGACGAACAGCGGCTCGCGCAACTCACCGAACAGGTCGGGATCGGCTTGGCCGATGGTATCGAGCAGCGTCTTCACCTCGAGCACGCCCATCACATCGCTGTCGCTGTCGCGATAGACCGGGTAGCGCGAATAGGCGTGCTCGCGCATGGCCGCGAGGTTTTCCTCGAGGCTGGCCGCGGCGTCGAGCCAGGCGATGCGCACGCGCGGTGTCATCAGACTCTCGGCGGTGCGGTCGCCCAGGCTGAGCACGCGATTCATCATCTTGCGCTCGTCGGCGTCGATCACGCCCTGTTCGTGGCTTTCACTCACCAGCAGGCGGATTTCTTCTTCAGTGACACGCTCGTCATTGCCGGTGCTCAGGCCCAGCAGGCGCATGACGGTGCGCGTACACCACGTCAGCGCCATGACGAACGGCTTGGCCACTTTGGCGAAGAAGTCCATCGGATACGCCACGGCGGCCGCGATCTGCTCGGAACGCAGGGTGCCGATGCGCTTGGGCACCAGTTCGCCTATGAGGCCGAACGCGAACAGCATCAGCAGGAAGCCACCGGCAAAGCCGATCTGGCCGGCGTAGGGGGCCAACAGAGGCACATTGCGCAGCGGCTTGGCGATCTCGTCGCCCATGGACTCGCCACCGAAGTAGCCGATCAGCAGGCTCAGCAACGAGATCCACAGCTGCACCGCCGAGAGGAAGCTTTCCGGGTGCTCGGACAACTCCAGCGCCTTGGCGGCACGACGACTGCCCTGGGCCATCTGCTTGAGCCGGCTCTTGCGGGAGGTCATCACCGCCATCTCCGACATCGCGAAGAAGGCGTTGAACAGGATCAGGGCGAGGACGATCAGGAAATGCAGCATCCGGGCCGGTCCATGGAGTAGGGATCAGCGCTGGCGCGCACGGTCGGGGCCAGGCTGGCCGGTGCCGGAAACTGCGGTTTTGGGTCGTCGTCCATTGTCGGGGTGGCTCGGAGGGCGGGGAATGTTAACAGGCGGCCGGGGACAGCCCTGGCAAGGCGCCCATGGTGTAATGGGGACCTGGACGGAGGCGCACAAGGCGACCACCTCAGGTCAGGGAATGGCCGAAACCGTCACCGAGCGGTCATAATCGCGCCCGCCGTTCCGGCCCCCTTTCTTATTCCGTCTACCCGACGAGGCTTCCGCATGTTCTCCCTGCAAACCATTTTCGGCCAAGGCATGCAGTTCTATACGCTGCTCGAAGCAGCGGCGAATGCTGCGCACGACAGCACGAAGGCCCTGCACGGGATGCTCAAGGACACCCAGCGCTCGCCGTCGCTGGATGCCTTCAAGCTGGCGCGCCAGCGCGAACGCGAAGCCTCGGACAAGATCAGCCAGGAGCTGGTCAACAGCTTCATCACCCCGATCGAGCGCGAGGACATCGAATCGCTGGGTACCGCGCTGTACAAGATCCCCAAGCAGGTCGAGAAGTTCGCCGACCGCTACTCGCTCGCCATCACCCACCTTGAAGGCATCGACTTCGCGCCGCGCGCGGCGATGCTGGAGCAGGCGGCCGGCGTGGTGGTGAAGATGGTCCACGAGCTGCGCGACATGAAGCTCGAGCGCATGAAGACGCTCAACGACCAGCTGCGCTCGATCGAGATGGAAGCCGATCGCCTGATGCTCGAGCTGTATCGCGACATCTATTCCGGCAAGCTCGACCATCTGCAGATGTTCCTGCTGAAGGAATTCTTCGAGATCCTGGAAAAGGCCATCGACCGCTGCCGCGAGGCCGGTGTCGTGGCGTACGAAATCGTACTGAAGAACAGCTGAGGGTGAGCAGCGATGCTTGCGCGCCACTGGCGCGCTCGCTGCGAACGCCCCGCCAGGACGGCGGGGCCGGACCATCCGAAGCGGCACTGTCTCGCCATGGATGGCTGCGTGAAATTTTGAGAAAGGGCAATTCATGCTGACCCTCTTGTTCGTCGTCATCGTGATGGCGCTGCTGTTCGAGTTCATCAACGGATTCCACGACACCGCAAACTCGATCGCCACGGTGGTGGCGACCAAGGTGCTGTCGCCGGGCCAGGCCGTGATCCTGGCCGCCGCGATGAATCTGGTCGGTGCGTTCTGGGGGACGGCCGTTGCCAAGACGATCTCCTCGGGCTTGATCAACACCGACGTGGTCAACGTCACTTCGCAAGTGATCATCTGCGCGCTCGCCGGTGCGATCGTATGGAACCTGATCACCTGGTGGCGCGGCCTGCCTTCCTCGTCGTCGCACGCGCTGATCGGCGGACTGTGCGGCGCGGCGATGGCCGCCGCGCACAACAACTGGGCGGCACTGATCTGGTCGAAGGCCGGCGATGAAGGCTGGACCTCGAACAAGGGCCTGTTGTGGAAGGTGCTGGTGCCGATGGTGAGTTCGCCGGTGGCGGGCTTCCTGCTTGGCTTCCTGATCCTCGCGCTGCTGTACGCGATCATCGCCGGCATGAAGCGTCTCGGCGGCGTGTTGGCGCGCGCCGCGCGGCCGCGCTGGGTCAATGCCTTCTTCGGCAAGGCGCAGCTGTTGTCGGCCGGCTACATGGGCTTCGCCCACGGCACCAACGATGCGCAGAAGACCATGGGCATCATCGCGCTGGCGATCTTCGGCGCGCAGAACGCGGGCGTGCTGGACGGACTGCCGTCGTGGCTGGCGTTCCTGCATCCCGATGGCGGTGAGAAGGCCATCGACAGCTGGATCATGGTCTCCTGCGCGCTGGTGATGGCGGCCGGTACCGCCGCCGGCGGCTGGCGCATCATCAAGACGCTGGGCCACAAGATGGTGAAGCTGCATCCGATCGATGGCTTCGCGGCGGAATCGGCTTCGGCCACCATCCTGGTGACTGCGGCGCACTTCGGCATGCCGGTCTCGACCACGCACAGCATCTCCACCGCGATCATGGGCGTGGGCTACGGCAAGAACCCGCGCAAGCTCAAGCTGACCGTAATCGAGCGCATCGTGTGGGCCTGGATCCTGACCATTCCTGCCGCTGCCGGCGTCGCCTACGGGCTATTCAAGATGTTCGAAGCGATCGGCTGGGCGTAACGGTCGCGTACTGCATGCAATGAAAAAGGCCCGCGATGCGGGCCTTTTTCTTGATGCCAGGAGTGCGGATCAGAACAGGTCGCCACCGGCGGACATCAGCTTCTCCATGCGGTCGCCGAGCCCGCCGATTTCCAGGATCAGGCGGTCGACCTCGGAACCATCCAGGCCTTCATACGGCCGGTTCTCCACCAGCTGGAGGTGCGGCACGCCATCGAGATCGCCGATGGCGAGGTAGCCGACCACGCTCTGCCAGTTGAAGGCCAGCGCACGCTTCGGGTCCATTCCCGTGGTCGGCGCGATCGCGGTGCTCACCCGAAGGTAGGGGCGGCCGTCATCGTCGTCGAGCTCCGACAGGAAGATCGACTGGTGCCGCGCGCCCTTTTCCAGCGACAGCTCGATGCAGATCACGTCCTCTTCATGCAAGGTCGCGCTGTAGCCCGAGGTTTTGACGTGGCGGCGGATGGATTCGAAGTTGCGCACTTGTAACTCCTTGCTGGTGCCCTCCGGATTGCCGGACGGCGGTCTGCGACATCGAGGCTATGCTACCGCGATGGACATGGACACGACCAAACGCATTCTTGCCGCGATTCGCGCCATCCCCAAAGGGCAGGTGGCCGGATACGGCGAAGTCGCGCGCCGGGCTGGCCTGCCGGGACGCGCCCGACTCGTGGCGCGCCTGCTCAGCCAGAACGAGGACCGCAAGCTGCCGTGGCATCGCGTGTTGCGCTCGGACGGGCGCATCGCATTTCCCGAAGGCTCGGAAGGCTGGCGTGAGCAGAGTGTCCGGTTGCGCAGTGAAGGCGTGACCGTCGAGAACGGTCGCGTACGTGGCCTGCGTGCGGCGGTGACGGCGGAGGAAGCGCTCGACGCCGAGATCTGGGGCGCGCCGCCGGCAGCGAAGTCGCCACGCAAGGCTACGAAGGTTGCGAGAAAGCGCGCGCCCCAGCGTTGACGGGGCAGGGGTGGTGCCCGGTTACCCGTTGGTCGGGGGAAGCGGTGCCAATGCCGTTACCATGTGGCATCCCCCGAGGTGTTGCGATGTTCTCCCGACTCCCCCCTGTGACCAAGGGCCTGTTGATCGCCAACGGCCTGATGTTTTTGCTGCAGTCGCTGTTCCGCGACGAGTCCTTCAGCGCGCTGATGCTGTGGCCGATCGGTATCGACGGCAATCCATTCGCTTACGGGTTCATGCCGTGGCAGCTGCTGACCTACGGCTTCCTGCATGGCAACTTCATGCACCTGGCCTTCAACATGCTCACGCTGGCGATGTTCGGATCGCAGGTCGAGTACGTCTGGGGTCAGAAGCGGTTTCTGAATTACTACCTCGTGTGCGTTGTCGGCGCTGCGCTATGTCAGCTGCTCGTGGGCTGGTGGACGTTGTCGCAGGGTGGCGAGGCCTACCCGACGCTGGGTGCATCCGGTGGCATCTTCGGCTTGCTGCTGGCGTACGGCATGTTGTTTCCGAATCAGCGAGTCATGCTGCTGTTCCCGCCCATCCCGATGAAGGCGCGCACCCTGGTCGTCATGTATGCGCTGGCGGAGCTGTTATTCGGTTTGAACGGCTGGCAACCCGGCGTGGCGCATTTCGCGCATCTGGGCGGCATGTTGTTCGGCTGGTTGCTGATCCGTTACTGGAGCGGCAAACCGCCGTTTGGCCGACGTCGCCGTACGCCACGAATGCGGGTGGTTCGCTAATTCGTATGCAAGAACGGCGCGGATTTCCGCGCCGTTTTTTTGTTTGTTCCCTTGTTGCGTCAGTAGATGCCGTTGCCGCGCACGGTATCGGTGGAACGCGGGGACGTGACTAGGCAGGAGCCGGATGGGTTTCCGGGAACATCGCAGCAGCCGATGTTGCTCGGGCAGCCTTGGGACTGCCAGATCAGTTTTGGGGTCTCCCGACATCCCAGGCCATGTCGGGACTCGGGTAGGGTCGACGACTTCGAGCCCAGACATACCAGATTTGCGGATACGGGCGTTGTAACCGTCTGGATGATGTGACGCTCGCGCGCCTGCGCTGGCAGGGCTGCGCGTGCGGGTGCGACTGCCTTCTGCTTGACCGTCGGCTGCGCTTGGTAAGCCTGTGCCGCGAAGGGCAGCAGCAGGCAAGCGATCATGGCCCTTCGCATGAGCGCGCCGTGCAGTTGCTGGCGTCGGATCGGTGAGTGGAATGCCTTGGGCATGATCACTTCTTCCTGGCGGGAGCGGACGACAGCGGGTTCATCGCCGGCCACAGCACGGTGCGCTGCTCTGCCTTGGCCTGCATCGTGGCACCGGCTTTACAGGCAAACACCTCGCCGAAGCCGGCGAGATTCAACAGGGGCCCGTTTGCGCGCCATTGGCCGGGTGCATACACGGTGCTGGCCGCGCGCTGCGACGCGGCTTCCCGGGTCAGCTGTTGCGGCCATAGGCGTGCCCAACCGGTAAAGAATGCCTGGCGCGCCTCCTTGCTGGCTGCGGGTTGCGCGGTGTTGAGTGCGTTCCAAGCCAACTCCAGGCCGGCTTGATCGGCAATCGCCACGTCGCGCACCTGCGCGCCAGTGAGCTTCGCGCCCAACACGGCGTCGGTGTAGCCGCTGTATTGGCCAGCGAAGCGATTGCCGAGGGCTTCCCAAGCGCCGGCTTCGACCGGTGTCCACCAGTCGCGCAGTTCGCCTTTGGCATCGACCAGTCGCCCTTTGTTGTCGATTGCATGGCTCAGTTCGCGACCGACCAGTGCGCCAAACGTGCCGTATTGCGTGGCGATGTCGGCGCTCGGGTCGAGGACCGGCGCCTGCAGCACCGCAGCGGTGACGACCAGGCGATTCCCGGCGATGTCGTAGGCGAGGGCTGGTTGCTGCGGCAGCACGTCCCAGCGACGGTCGGCGTTGCCGCGACCGATACGCCGCATCTCCTCGCGATGACGCCAGGTCGAAGCGATCAACATGTTGCCGCCGAAGCTCCCGCGTCCCATTGGCTGCACGCTGTAGTCGAGATCGCGATTTGGCGCGCCGATTTCGATCTTCAATGCCGCGAGCTTTGCCGACGCTTCGGCTTTGGCCTGCATTCCCAGCCGCGGATCGCTGACGACGGCCGCCTCGATCGCGTGGCGTACCTGCGTGGCGATGTCTTCGGCACGCGAGCGGGTGCCTGGCAGGAGATAACGGGCTACGTACTCGCGACCCAACATGGGACCCGCCGCGAGGTCGATTGCATCGAGCACCTGCTGTTGGCGCGACAGTGGCATGAGTTGCCCTGCCAGCACACGCCCACGGAAATCGAAGCTGGTGTCGCGCCAGGGCTTGGCCAGATAGGGCGCCATTGCATCGCCGACGCGCCAGCGCAGATAGATCTTCCACTGCGCCGGCTTGAGCGAGCCGACCAGGCTGTCGAGCTGGGCGAACAACTGCGGATTCGCAATCGATACCGCGTCGTCGTTAATGCCTTGGGCTTTCAGGAATTCGGTCAGCTGCAGCTTGCGATAGGACTTGGCCAGGTTGGCCACGGGCATCGGTGCGTAATTTGCGCGCGGGTTACGCAGGTCGAGCAGCGGTTTGCTCGACTGCGCGATGCGCGTTTCCAGATCGATCACCTGCTGGGCTTCGGCGGCGGCTTTGTTCGTCGGAGTGCCGGTCAGGATCAGGATTTTCTGCACGTAGCCGTTGTAGAGGCCGAGCAGCTTGCGCGTGTCGGGATCGGTGCGCGTGTAATACGCCGGATCCGGCAGTCCCAATCCGTCCTGGCTGAAGTAGCCGATATGCCGGTTGAGATCATTGAGATCGACATCCGCGCCGAAATTGAAGACTACCGGGATGCCGACCTGATGCAGCGCCGCGATCGAAGCAGAAACATCGCCTGACTTCCTGATCGCATTGATACGGGCCAGCAGCGGCGCGATCGGATTGGCACCATCGCGTTCCACCGCGGCTTCGTCCAGACCACTTGCCCAGAAGTCGCCAAGCAGCTTCTGCACGTTGCCTTGCGGTGCGGTCATGGCCGCATCGAGCAAGTCGATCTGCTGCTGCCTCGCGCGGTCGCCGAGTTGATCCATCGCCGACAGAGATGCGACACCAGGCGGCAGAGGATTGGCCTTCAGCCAGGCGCCGTTCGCATAACTGTAGAAATCGGAGCAAGCATTGTTGCCCGTAGCGGACGATGTCCTGGCTTTGCTGGCTTTCTTCTTCGCGGCGTCGGCAGGCGTGGCGACTGCCGCAAGCAGGGTGAGCGCAACGGCGCAGGCAACCGGTCGGATGTGGGACATCGCGGGCTTCCGTGTCAGGGGACGCCCGAGTGTAACAAGGGGACTGCGAATGCCATGGTCACCCGCGTGAAGCGGGTCGTCGCGCTGATAAGCCGTTGCGCGACGCAAAAGAGAAGGCCCGGACGACGAGGTGCCGGGCCTTCGGATCAGCCACCCGCAAGGGGTGGCCAATGCCTTCGTGAAGCGATTACCAGATGACTACCTGCTTGTCGCTCTCTCGCACCATCGGCTGGCCGGGCTTGCACGAGAATGCCGCGGCAAAGATCGGCATGTTCGACGGCGCGCCGATCGCACGGAAGTTGGCAGGCGCGTGTTCGTCCGTCGTCAGGCGCGTTTCCAGCTCCTGCGGCGTGAAGTTGCGACGCCACACCGTGGCCCAGTTGAGGAAGAAGCGCTGGTCGCGGGTCAGACCGTCGGTCTTCGGGTCCGGCTTGCCCGCAGTGGCCTTCACCATCGCGTCGTACGCGGTAGCCAGGCCGCCCAGGTCGGCGATGTTTTCACCGAGCGTGTGCTTGCCGTCGACGTGCTTGCCGGGCATCGCTTCGTAACCATCGAACTGAGCGACGAGCTTGTCGGTGCGGCCGGCAAATGCCTTGGCATCGGCCGGAGTCCACCACACCTCGAAGTTGCCGGTCGGTCCAAAGCGGCTGCCCTGGTCGTCGTAACCATGGGTCATCTCGTGGCCGATCACCGCGCCGATGCCGCCGTAGTTCATTTCATCCGACGCGTTGGCGTCGAAGAACGGCGGCTGCAGGATCGCGGCCGGGAACACGATCTCGTTGGCCGACGGGTTGTAGTAGGCATTCACCATTTGCGGCGGCATGCCCCATTCGGTCTTGTCGACCGGCTTGCCGATCTTGCCCAGGTCCCACTTGTAGTTGAACTCGTTGGCCACCAGCACGTTGCCGATATAGCTGTCGCGCGAGGTGTTCAGGCCGGTCCAGTCGCGCCACTTGTCGGGGTAACCGATCTTCGGCGTGAAGGCAGCCCACTTCTCAAGCGCCTTCTTCTTGGTCTCGTCGCTCATCCAGTCGAGCTTCTCGATGCGCGACTTGAGCGACTCACGCAGGTTCTGCACCAGCGTTTCCATACGTGCCTTGGATTCGGCCGGGAAGGCGACCTTGACGTACAGCTGGCCCATGGTTTCGCCGGCCTGGCCTTCGATCAGGTCGAGCACGCGCTTGCCGCGCTCCTTGAGTTCCTTCTGGCCGCGCAGCGTCTGGTTGTAGAACGCGAAGTTCTCCTGCACGAACGCATCGGAGAGGTACGGCGAGGCGCTGTCGACCGTGCGGAAACGCAGGTAGCTCTGCCACTGGGCCGGCGACACTTCGTCGAGCATCTTGCTGACTTCCGCGTGGAAGGCCGGGATCGCCAGCGAGAACATCTTCGGCGCGGCCAGGCCCTGCGATTCGAAGAACTTGGTCCACGGGAAGTTCGGCGAAACCTTGTCGGCGTCGGCCAGGCTCACCGGGTGATAGAAGAGCTCGGCGTCACGCGACAATTGGGCGCGCGACATCGACGCCTTGGCCAGGCGGGTTTCGAACGCAACCACGTCCTTGGCCTGCTTGGCGGCATCGGCCGCAGCAACGCCGGACAGTTCCAGCACCTTGGCGACATGCTGCTCGAACGCGGCAACCTTGTCCTTGTTCTTGGCGTCGGTGTAGTAGGTCGAATCCGGCAGGCTCAGGCCACCCTGGAAGGCGGTGGCGATGTTCATGCTCGAATCCTTAAAGTCCGGCGACGAACCAAAACCGAACAGATTGTTCTCGCCCTTGGCCGCGCTCTCACGCAGGTAATCGGCCACGGCGGCCTTGCTGTCGAGCGTGGCGATCGCGTCCAGGCGCGACTTCAGCGGCGCGATGCCCTGGGCATTGATCTTCTCCGCGTCCATGCCGGTGGCGAAGATGTCACCGACGATCTTTTCGACGCCGGCGGCCTTGGTGTTCGCCGCGGCCTGTTCGGCCAGCTGGCGCTGCACGCCCTTCGAGCGTTCGTTGAGCATTTCGAACGCGCCCCACGAGGTGCGGTCGCCCGGAATCGGGTTGGCGGCCAGCCACTTGCCGTTCGCATAGCCGCCGAAGTCGACGCAGGCGTCCTTGCTGGTGTCGAGATCGCCGATGGCGAAGCGATTAACCGGCGGCAGCTTGCTTTCGTCGAGCTTGAGGGTGGACTCGGTGCTCGCCGCGGCCGCTTCGGTCTTGGCTTCTTCTTTCTTGGGGCAGCCGGTTAGCGCGACGGTAATGGCAAGGGGCAGGGCAAGCAGACCTGCGGTGATACGGGTGGACTGGACTTTCACTGAATCTCCGGGCCCGGAGAGGGCATGGCTGGGTTGTGGGACGCCTGCAGGGCGACAGCGGACTTTAGCCGTTCCCGGGTGCGGGCTCGGGTGTCTAAGGTCATGCGCGCCAGGGCTTGGGGCCGTGTTTTTCGCGCCTCTGGTGCCGTCAGACACCAAAGGGGCGTGGGAGGCACAAATTTCTCGCCAAGCCAGGCGCGAACGGCCTCACCTCCGATGAACGGCTGGAGTGCTCACTCAAGGCCCTACATGGACCAACTGAACACTGCCGACAGCCGCTTTGAACCGATAGTCAGTATTGCGATGGCGCCATCGGCCGAAAGTTGAAATGGCGCTACGCCACTTCCGCCGGAATAGCGTAGTGAAAGTCGTTGCCGCTTGGGGTCAAACACATCAATCGAGACGTGCTCGGTCGGCAGAACGATGCCGATGGTATCGCCAGGGGCATGAAACCTGATCCTGGCAATGGTGGGTCGCTGGTCTTGACCTATTTCCATGTCGACCCAGTAACCACCTCCTTCAAATGCAAGTGAGGAAGTAGCGCAGGCCGGCATGGGGAACAGGAACGCGGTTATGAGTGCCAGGACGAATGCAAGGGTTGCGATTGACTTCATGCCGGCACCCGATGCTTGAAATTGATTGTCAGCCGAGCCTTGGCCCCGCGAATGGACTACCGGAACTGGTGGGCAGAGCGTGCATTCCGATGTTGCGAAAACCAGCCTGCATAGCGCACGCACGTCCGGATCAACCGGTCGACGCCGTATGCCGCCAGCAAGAGTGCCGACACCAGGAGCAAGGACACGGGGCTGTGCGAAAGCATCGAGTCCAGAATCATGATGGCCATCCTCAACCAGGCGCCAGGATATCTCCCAGAGGCCGCGTCTGCATTCAGTAACGACTAGCGGCATTCAAGGGCCTGGGTCAGCTGGGCACCAAGCGCTTTTCGGCACGGCATGAGTTGTCAGGCGCACCATGCGTGCCAAATCCATAGGCCGGTTGCGCCAATCGCAACGGCCCAGATGGCGACAATAGCCACGGCCATGGCGCGGCTGCTTGGTCTTGCTGCGGCATCGCGGGCCTTGGTTTGTGACGTGGCCAGGACGTCCGCGGGGATGAGCCGCAACACGAGCATCAGTCCCAAGGGCACGATCACCAGGTCGTCCAGATAACCCAGGACCGGAATGAAGTCGGGAATGAGGTCAATCGGACTAAGAGCGTACGCCGCCACGCCAAGCGCCAACAGGCGCGCCAGCCAGGGAGTGCGCGGATCACGGGCCGCAAAGTAGACGACGAGAGTCTGCTGTTTCAGCTCTCTTGCCCATTTGCGAAGACGTGACATATACGCTCAGAGATCGAATCTAGGCCGCGAAGCGGTATCGGCCAGGCATCAGCCCGTAGCCGCTCACTGCCCAGCCGGCGGCTCCCACAGTTCCACCTTGTTGCCTTCCGGATCGATGACCCATCCAAACTTTCCATGCTCGGACGTTTCGGTATTGTCGAGAACATCGCAACCTTCGATCCTGAGCGTCGAAAGCAGGGCATCGAGATCGGCCACGCGAAAATTGATCATGAAAGAGGCCGTGCTCGGCGTCATATACGTCGTATCGGCCGAAAATAGACTCCAGATGGTCATTCCCGGTTCGCTGCCATCACCGCCCCAATTGAAGATGGCGCCATTCCAGCCGGCTACATCTAGGCCGAGGTGATCCCGGTACCAGGCGCTGAGCGCGGTCGGGTCCTTTGCTTTGAAGAAGATGCCGCCGATTCCCGTTACTCGCTTCATCGCTGTACTCCAAGTGTGATCTGGTCATGCCGCCAAGCGGCTCTGAAGGGTTGGCCGCGCTATCGGACGGCAGCCAGGTCAAAGTGTGGGTTCTCGATAATGCCCAATCGGTTGCCGAACGGATCCCTGACCGCGCCAACCTTGATGCCGCCACCTACATCCGTCACCGCATCCAAGGGCGTTGCGCCGAGTTGAATGAGGCGAGCAAATTCCGAAGTGGCATCCGGCACGCCCCACAAAGGCTGCGGGCCTGAAACGCTGGATTCTCCGTCGGGGATCAGGCCGAGCTCAAATCCGCCAACGTTGAATCCCACATAGAACGGTTCGTCGAAATAGGGCGCGACGCCAAGCACCTGCGCGTACCACTCCTTTGCGGCGGTCAGGTCTTTGACGGGATAGATGGCCGAGCGAAGTCCGAGAATCACGATTTACTCCAAAACGTTGCGTACGTCTCTATGGCTGACATCAGGATGGTATGGCGAATGGCTGGTCGCTACTGAAGCATGCGATGACGATGAAAGAACTTTACCAGTCTGAAGAATGCCGGCGCCGACCTGGTCCGGCCGCCAAAGGGCAGAAGCACGATAGAGATGGCGACGGACGTCGCGACTGTTATCAGGAGTGCGGGAAAAACGAATGCCGCCGAGAGCACGGACCAACCCGTCATCATCGACGTGGTGACGAACAGCAGCCCTTCCCGGAACGAGAGTGAAGAGCTGGAGCATTGGCGGTTGGATAGAACAAGGCACAGAGCCAAAAGAAGGCTGCAGCAGAGCGGAGCAATCCAGAGCTCCAGGCTGGCGGACTTCCAAGGCGTCGCAAACAGGTAGGGCGCAGCCAGAAGCAGTCCAACGAAGATGCCGAGGTAGACGTTTGGGAATACCCCAAACCGAGGACGATCGTTCATGCGTAGTTGATGCCGGAAAGCCGAGCAAGCGACGGGACTTCTACTTGTGATGCCCCACCAAGCCGAGCCGCAAGCCCGGCTGGATGAATTGTTGGTCGGCTTAGTGAGCGGTGAAAGTGAACTCCTGTTGGACCGTCGTTTCAATGGGCGCGCCAGCCGTCACGGCGGGGCGATAAATCCATTTCCGGATCGCAATGATGGCGTGATCCGCAAACTTCTGGTCGGGTGTGCTTTTGACCACAAAGTCCTTCGTCCTGCCGTCGATGCCGATCGTGTATTGAATGACAACCTTTCCAGAGCTCCCAGAAAGCAACAGAGAGATAGGAAAGACAGGAGACTTGCCCTTGATCAGCTTCGGCGGCGTGTCCCATTCGGGGTCTTCTGCGACTTCCATCTTGTCCGGATCGATGGTGCTGTTGGGTCGTGTCACCAGCTCTGCAGCGTTGACTGCCTGAAGCTGCAGCAGTGCTGCCAGCACCATCAGCTTTCTCACGTTCGGGAAGTATTTCATTGCCGTCTAGCGTCTGAATTGGGTCAAGCCGCGAAGGGGCTCAGACTTGAATGAATTGCTGAAGGTTCTTCACAGCACCATGGGTATGAGTGCCTTGGTGCGAGCTTGGTAGAGACGATAGGACTCCCCGAAGTGCTCAGCCAGCCACGTCTCCTCTAGCCGCAGTTTGCGCCAGAACGAGCTGAGCACGATGGCGACCGCGAGGAGTCCGCGCCAGTCGCCGACCATGATGGCGTTGCCAAGGAATAAGAGCAGGAAGCCCGTGTAAATGGGGTGCCTGACAAATCGGTAGGGACCTTGCGTAATCAGAGTGTGGTCCAGCTTAAGTTGGACTGTTGCGCTCCAGTTGCGGCCCAGGAACGCGCGGGAATAAATGCAAAGTGCCGCGCCGAATACCGCCACCGAGAGTCCAACTGAGCAGACAAGGGTGGTGTGGGCTACGAACTGCTCGCGTAGCAGCGAATGGCCAAACCAATGACCAGGGCCAAGAAGTAGTGCGGCAATCACGAGCGGAAACCAATAGACCGCAACTCGCTTTCCGAGAGACTCCTGTCGTTCGACGCGCTTGGCTGAGCGCGATGACCAAAGCCAATAGCCGATCACTACAAGCCAGGTAATGCGAAGTCCGTGTTCAAAAAACGGTGTCAATGAACTCTCCTGCGGCATCTGGTGCCTGAATTAAGCCGAAGACCTTGCACGGTAACGCCAGCGAAGGGCGGGTGAAATGACCCGCCCGGCCATAGCCCATTGAGTCATAAATGCCACATTGAACGGAAGGGGGGGCGGGAAGCACGTTGCCACCGGCTGTTGCCACCAGCTAAAGCAGCGAACAGGTAGGCCGGAAACTGGGAGCGCGCCGCGCACTATGGATGTCGACGTGGTGCAGAAAAAATGTGTGCGATGGCAAGATCTCCGAAATCGGAATTCATCGACTACCCCCGCGGCTACAACGATGCGCCGCGAACCAGGCATGACAAACAGCGTTGTTAGTCATCGATTGCGGCCTAAAACCTGAACTAAACCGAGCCGCGAATCGGCTTCGGCTTGAATGAATTGTCAGGTCTCACTGGCGCTTGCTCATGGTTAGGTAAATGGTGTTGCCACGAATTCGGTGGAGGTCCAGGAAGTACGTAGCATCTGGAGCCGGTACTACGAGCCTCCGACCGATCTCAGCCTTGTTGAAGTGGTAGACATCCCCGGTCTTGGCTGAAACAGTCAGTGTGACAGTGGTCTTTGCCACTTGAGTTACGTGAACTGTAAAGCGACCGTCAGTTGTGGTGAATGAAGCTCCAGCCCTTATGGCGACCTCAGATGGGGCCATTGACACTTGGGGCAGAGGGAGCTGTCCAACTGTGTTTGCCCCCCGCTCTGGAGGCGATAGAGCGAGAAGCTGGACGATGCCCCATGCACCAGCGACGACAAAGACGAAGCTCAGGAGCGCCTTGAAAATCTGGCTATGAGGTCGACCGAACATATCCTTCCTTGAGGCCTAACGTTTGAACTAAGCCGCGCCACGAAGTGGCGTCGGCTTGAATGAATTGTTGAGCCCTTTTAGTCGCATCCGTATGGGCCATAGTCATCTGGGTAGAGTTCGCGATGGCGGACTCTACGGAGCCCGTTAGCGGCATGCATAACCGGGCACGTCTGCGAGTTGTGAGTCCCGAGCAGGTGGCGCTCCAGCCCCAGGGGATAGCTGAAACCAATTCCTGCGACTTGTGGAGCCTTGCCGCATAGCGGACATGGTGCTCTTCCGTTTGAACCAGGAGTGGTGAGGTCGATAACCAGTTCAGCTGTGCCGCGCTGCCATTGATGAGATCCTTCTCGAGGCAAGTCATATGGTGGATCCACTATGGCCCGGAATTTTTCGGGGATGAGATCAATGATGGTGCGGCGCAGGATGTACATCTCAGTGCGCATTCGCTCCATTTTTGCTTCGGGCAGAAGAGCCGGATCGAAATATGTGCGATTTCGCGGCATGCGCGAAACTCCTTGGGAAGGGGCCTGACGCCTGAACTAAGCCGAGCCACGAAGCGGCTTCGGCTTGAATGAATTGTTAGGCGCCATGGCTAGATACCACGAGTGCCGGCGACCAACTCCCCGTCCACGAACACACGGTAGCTCTGAGGCTTGATGCCAGCAGCCAGGAGTGGACGAGTCTTTTCGATCCGAACCTGATGTCCTGCAATAGTGTGGTGCCAGGTGCGGTCAAGGCGGAACGAGAAGTGCGTACTGATCTGCAGCGGATGCTGGAGCCATACGCTCTCTCTAGGAGTAACCAACTTCATACCGCCAAGCAGCCAGCCACGGCGCAGCGTCGCCGGGACATTTCCGATCGAGAAGCCAATTTCCATGTGATCTCCCTTGTGGCGCCTAACGCCTGAATTAAGCCGAGCCGCGAAGCGGCTTCGGCTTGAATGAATTGCTAGGCCACATCTGACAGGATCTCAGCGGCCTCTGAAAAGATCGCTTTGAACTCCGTGAGCTCCTTGTCATTGGCAAGCCCGAGGTGCGAAGCATAAGGCGATAGGCGCAGTTCGCAGACCTTGAGCCGCGATGCCAGCGACTGAACGCTTTCCAGCGGAGCATTGTCATCGCCTTCGCCGTGGTGGATGTAGACAGGAACGGTGCTGGAGAGATCGATCGCCGACCAGTCACCCAGTAGCACCCGGAAATCGCCCCACACGCCATGTGCGAGTTGTGGCGGCACGCCCCACTGCCCGAGTTGTGCCACGGCTTGATCGTAGTTGCTGGTGTGAAACAGCTCGATGAGGGCCTTAGTGTGGGGCGAGGCAACCGTTTCTTGGAACACGGCTGGGTCGCCCATGGAGGCCAACAGGTAGCACGCGCCGAATAGGTCTGGATTGTTAGTGGCCAAGTGAAGGGCGAACGGCCCGCCGCCGCTACCGCCCATTACGACCGCATGAGTAATTCCCGTCTTTGCCAGGTAACCGAGTGCGTGAGCCGCACAGGACTCAAAAGAGGGCTCGGCAGTTGTGTCGATGTACCAAGAGCGAGTTGGACAGATCAGACGGATGCCGAGGTCTGAGGCAAGCTCGGAGAGCTCCGCAACGCTATCGCCGGTATGCGGCGTGCCGAGAAGGAACAGCAGCGGTGTGCCGTCGGGTTTTCCGTATTCGAAGAACTGCATAACTGTCCTCTGTGGCCTAACGCCTGAATTAAGCCGAGCCGCGAAGCGGCTTCGGCTTGAATGAATTGTTAGGCCGCGTCACGACGGTACAGCCAGCGCCAGGCGAACGGCACAGTAACCACGCTGACAGCGCCCAACGCCAGGTTCCATTTCCCTCGATGATTAGATGGGCCAGCTGGCAGCCTGCTAACTACGGCAACGAAAGACGACCGGGCCCATGTTCCAAGGGCCTGGTTTGCTGTCAGCCTGGACTAGACCGTGAAGCACGCTATATCCCAAGCCAATTTCAGCGGTTGGGAATGTGTTGCGCAATAGATCAAAGAAGGACCAGCCGAAGTTGTAATACGTATAAATGCCACCCTGCCTGACGCCGTCGCCGTGATACTCCGAAGGCAGCAGTTCGACCAGATTGCCGTTGGCATCGTGAAAGCCACGCACGACTGTCTCGGAAAGTGATGTAAAGAATGGTGCCGTAAAGATCATGGGGCAGCGCGATGCTAAGACACGCCGGCACTCTGTCAGTGCGAGTCCAACATCATGAATATGTTCAAGAACATCCGTATGCGCTATGTATCCCAATGCGCCATCTGAATAAGACAGGGCAGTAATTGATTCGTGCCGGACCAAGCTAGGGATTGGAAGTTTCCCCGGACGAAGCCACCAGTGGAGCTGGCCAGGGCTGCCTGTCGGTCCAAGGTACTCGGATCCAACAAGTTTGCGATCCAACTTCTTCAAGCGTCGATATAGCCGTGAGTGGCGTTCAAGAATGGCGCCGCCAGCCAGTGGAGGAAGCGACGACTCCAGCAACGCCAAAAGCAGCGTCCGCTGCCGTGCAGTCAAATGGCAGCGCTTACAGACTAAGCCTTCTCGGAGGTTAGGCCTGTCTTCGAATCTTGCGCCGCTACTTACTCGAAAGACCGTGTCGACCTTGCAGACCGGACAAACGCCGTTGATAGTTTCCTGCGAAGCAATGAAAGCCTCTGCAGTGCAGTCTGCCACCACCCTTCGCTCGTGCTCAAGGTAAGAGTCCTTGCAAGAGAACCATGTAATCAATTTTTCATCAGTCATCATCAACTTCTTCCAAGATGGTGATGCCTCTCACTGCATATCAAGTGAGCGCGCGTATCTTTAAAGTGCGCGGTGCCTCGCGCGGAAATGCCCGATGTTCGATCGGGGTCGAAATTTAACAAAAGTAGATTGTATGAGGAAACTACTTCTTGCTCCGCTGCTATTCGTGTTTTCATTCGGCGTAAGCGCAGCGACTTTGGAGTCGAAATATCTTCAACTGGGAAGCGATGTACAGGTGTCTTCCAATCAGGCATTAATTCAGACGTCCGTTACTCTCTCCGCTCCAGCGTGGGTATACATACAAGCAGATGGGCGCTAGCGGACGCTGCGAAAGCGGAGAACGAGATAGCGGCAAGAGCAACAGGGAACAGCTTTTTCATACGACCTCCTTGTTGATGAGAAAGTGGCCTAACGCCTGAATTAAGCCGAGCCGCGAAGCGGCTTCGGCTTGAATGAATTGTTAGGCCACTACGGCGCGCTGGCCCAGCTTGAACATCTGTCGGCTGGCTTGATGTATTGGCCGCGCCAATTGCCCCACCATGGATCCCAAGTCCGCAGGCCGGAAAGAATGTGGCCATCGACTAGCGAAAAGGTAATGGAATAGTAGTCGTTGTAATAGCTCTGAGGATCGTACTTTCCGGTATAGAACGTGAGAGATACATAGGCCGGAAATCGACTCAGGTCGTGATACCAAGAGCCACTCGCCTCTATACGGCTCACGGAAGAGAGCTTCTCCAGCACGCAGGGGTTGAGCCTTGTACTGAATCTTGGGCTGGATAGTTGGATCCCATTTATCTTTCTGGGATCGGGAGATGCACGAGAAATGCCGACGCTTACACGGCCGAAGGAAGCGGGAAGGTCTGAAATCGTGCCATCGGGAAGAATCTGCAGTATCCGATCCTCATGCGCGATTGCCGGAAGGGACGCGAGAAAGAGGGCTAGAGCTGCGATGATCTTCAACATGTGGCCTAACGCCTGAATTAAGCCGAGCCGCGAAGCGGCTTCGGCTTGAATGAATTGTTAGACCTGTGTCCTGTCACGGTCGGAATACGGGCTCTTGAGCCAGTAATGGCAGTGATTGCAAATGTCCGTCGTTTCGGCCACGTCTCCTCGCAGTCTGGCGCTGAAAGGAACCTTCTTGCAATTAGGGCAGGTGAGTTCCGATTTGCCAATAAAGCTGGCAATAACCAATGCCGCTGCGACACTAAAGAACAGCAGGGTACTGGTTGGGGATGGTGCCAGAAATTGCCACGCTCCTAGAAGCGCGAGCGCGCAGAGCAAGTAGGTTTTGATCCGTCCAAAGCCGCGATCGTGTTCCGCGATTTGCGCGGACCACGAATCAATGACTTTTGGGTCGAAAACTGCTCGATGGTTGTTCACAGGTCTAACGCCTGAATTAAGCCGAGCCGCGAAGCGGCTTCGGCTTGAATGAATTGTTAGGCCTCACCCGCGTGGCTAGCCTAGTCATTGAGATTTGCAATTAGCGGAAAGGCCTCGCTTAGCTCCTCATGGGTCCAGCCTTGATTGCGCATGACGTTGTACTGCATGGCATGCAACTGCCTGACACGCTGATCTAGGCGGTTGCCGAGTCTGCTCTCTAGCAGCTCAAGCTTGACGCGGGCCATCTACGAGTTGAGGAGGGCCCCGGCAGCAAGCAGGAGAATCAATACAAGAAGAACGATCTCAAGCATTTCTATGAGTCTCCTTATGCTTGCTGTGAGGCCTAACGCCTGAATTAAGCCGAGCCGCGAAGCGGCTTCGGCTTGAATGAATTGTTAGGCCTTCTGCCGGGAATACACACTAGCCGGCGGAATGCCAGGTACAACGGATACGACCTTTATTGCACGGCAAGTAAGCTCACTCTCCAGCCCGTAGGCACTGCCGAAGTTGACCCGCAACATCCCGCCGGGCTCAGTCTCCGCGATGCCCAGCTCGGACAGTGCATTTTGATGGTTGAAACCATCCAGGGCTAGCTCATCCAACTCTCGGAAGAGAAGAGTAACGATGGAGTGCTTGTGGTGGACGTAGTAGCCATCTGAATCGACCTGATTGGTCGTCTCAAAGACATGAACGTCCGCCGAAAGCGAGGGCCCGCTGCCAGGCTCAGAAAATCGACGGATCGAAATCTCAAGCACCTCAGCATCATGGAATGATGGCCAGTATCCGAACAGCGACGTGACTGCCTCAGAATTTTCTATCCGATCGATCGGTGTCGTCATAGAAGGCCTAACGCCTGAGTTAAGCCGAAAACAATCGCGTAGCGATTGGTTTTCGGCTTGAACGAATTGTTAGGCGGTGACTGCCCGGGGTGTATCCACGACCGTAAGGTCACCGCCGCCTTGGGAAACTCTACCGAACAGGGAGCCCGAGCGCAGCGGCCGAGGCTTGCTCTGGATGGCTTGATGCGAAATGACGCCGAAGCGGCGGCAATGGCGAGTAACCCGACGCTTGACCATCGCTCCGGTAGAGCGGAGCGGCTTGCAACCGATAGCGTCTACAAGACAGGCGTCCGGAGCCGACACGGGACGCAGCGCGGAACCAACCGAAGAAGCATGCGAGGGAATAGAACCTCCCGCAGCACCGCCTAACGCTCGAATTTAGGCGAGCCGCGAAGCGGCTTCGCCTGCAATGAGTAGTTATGCGGGGCTGGTGACGATACTGACGCCATTGACCGAAGTCATCCCGTAACCTCGCGTTGGCCGATACGGTACCAGCTTGCCGGACGGGGCTGTACCTGAGCGCTCAACGGCAGGTGGTAGCCGAAGCCCAATACCAATCGAGCGTGGTGACGTATCCGATCGGAGCCGAAGCCACTGACTGACCTGTGGCAGCAGCAATGAAGATTGCTATCCGGAGCCGACGGTTGGTGTGCGGTGATGGTTCCGAAGGAACGGCCAGCGGCAACGCCGACCCCAGCACCGTATAACGCCTGAATTAAGCCGAGCCGCGAAGCGGCTTCGGCTTGAATGAATTGTTATGCAGCCACGGAGAACAGGGAGCCGTGGACGCTGAAGAGATCTTAGCCCGGGACAATCGGGATGCGGCAATCACTGGACGGAAGCGCGGAGAGCGAGTGGCCGGTGCTTGCTCATCCGGCGCCGGAGGCGCCGCCTGGATGAATCCAGCCATGTGACCGCAAGCCCAGCGGCGCGAGCGAAAGAGGTCGAGTGCGGGCTTTGCGAGCTTTACCTGCAGCGCTTCGGCGCTGGCGCGCATCGCCAGTCTTTTGACCACGCATAACGCCTGAATTAAGCCGAGCCGCGAAGCGGCTTCGGCTTGAATGAATTGTTAGGCCACTCAGTCATACGTGGCCTCAGCCAAGATCTTAAGAATTTCCGGCTTGTTGCGGTACTTGTGCTTTACCAGCTGCAAGTCTTTCTCAACGTGGTCACAGCGCAGCTTACGAAGCTGCTCTGTCACCCAGCGATCGCGCTCGTCGCCGGTCCCATTGAGTTCTCCGCCGAAGTGAATGCATGCGAGGTTACGCTCGGCCACCTTGGCCGCGTCGCGTGGCAATTCCGGGAAGCCCTCAACCATGCGGTCGCGAGCGGCAACATTTGAGATCGCGGTGAGGGCCAACACTAGACCCAATAACTTATAAACGTTCACGAGTGGCCTAACGCCTGAATTAAGCCGAGCCGCGAAGCGGCTTCGGCTTGAATGAATTGTTAGGCCGCGCACCAGTCACCGGAGCAACCCGCATGACCTCATAAGGACTGGCGCGGCCAGGAAAAGCCGATGGCGGATAGTAGGCCACTGTGTACTCAACGGTGCCCTGGCAGGTTTGCAGAAACCATTGCTCGGACCGGAGGCCATTGTTACCCGAAACAACAGAGCCGACCTTGAGTCTCTCGACAGCACAGGAAGGACCGAAGTCCGCTTGGATTAAGCGTAGCCAAGTAGCCTCCAAAGTGTCCGCTGCACGAGCAGGAGCTATGCCGCAGAACAGCAAGGAAGCAAGAGCCAGAGTCTTCATGAAGTGCGTCATAGCGGCCTAACGCCTGAATTAAGCCGAGCCGCGAAGCGGCTTCGGCTTGAATGAATTGTTAGGGCTCAGCCGACTTGCCACAGAGTAGTGCCGGTGTGAGCCCGATCAATATAGTAATGGTGGTTTTGCTGGGAAATTGCATCAGTCGCGGCCAACGCATCAGCGCGGGTCGTTGCGTCAGTGTGAGTGCCAAGTGCACGTAGAGCGGGAAGTGCATCTTGCCGAAGCGAGTACGCCAATATTGAGCAGGCATGCTCTCTGACCAAATATGCAGGATCCGCAAGAGCGGCGATGGCAAGCGTCGAGACCTCGGGATGGGCCCGAGAATAGCGAAGTAGCCGAAACAAGATGGCGGCACGGCCGCTGGCGCGACGAACAAGTGGAAACGCTGCTACCAGTAGTGGGATGAGTGGCTCCTCACCGAACTGCTGAAATAGGCGCTGCTCGAACTGGCCGACCTCAGAGGCTTTGGTCTGTCCGTAGCCATCCGCTATTTGTTGAACAGCTGGGAGCTTCATCTGAGCCCTAACGCCTGAATTAAGCCGAGCCGCGAAGCGGCTTCGGCTTGAATGAATTGTTAGGCACCGACCCGCGGCACCCAGTACATGACGTTTTGTACGCCGCGATTCTCCGCGACTCCAGGAGCATCCGATAGATCACGAATGCGCGCCTCTACACGACTGGCCCCGAACGTGCGAACGCAAGGCTCTACAAAGTATCTGTTTGCACTTGGGTTTCGTTCAAGGAGTGCGGCGAGCAAAAGAGGATCAAGCAGCGCGCCCGGGACAGGCGATGCCATTGCCATGACTTTTGCCACAAACCATTTGTCCCGGCCTTGAAGCGCTGAGATAAACCAAGAGAGTGACTCGGGATTGTCTCTGGGAAGCTTGGACGCCGCATAGCCAACGAGCGTGCGAATTGATTCGTTGCTGCCAGAACTCACAGGAGCCTTTACGAGCTCTTGGTATTGCCCTGCCAAATTGTCCCAATCAATGCTCATTTCGGTGCCTAACGCCTGAATTAAGCCGAAAACAATCGCGTAGCGATTGGTTTTCGGCTTGAATGAATTGTTATGCAGCCAGGGCAACCGGGAGCCTTGGGCGCTGAAGAGATCTTATCCCGGGACAATCGGGATGCGGCAATCACTGGACGGAAGCGGGGCGAGCGAGTGGCCGACGCTTGTGCTTCCGGCGCCGAAGGCGCCGCCAGAGTGAAGCCAGCCATGTGACCGAAAGCCGAGCGGCGCGAGCGAGGGAGATCGAGTGCAGGCTTTGCGAGCTTTACCTGCAGCGCTTCGGCGCTGGCGCGCATCGCCAGTCTTTTGACCACGCATAACGCCTGAATTAAGTGGAGCCGCGAAGCGGCTTCCACTTGAATGAATTGTTAGGCCGGATGACGCGAGGTGGATCACGTCGCCCCGCCTGGAATGTCGGAACTTTACCCGAAGAGCCATGTGGTACTGAAGGCTGTATAGCGCGGACAGAGCTAGCTGATGAGCCGGCAGATGAGGAGAGGGCGGGGCACTAGCCGCTGCTGTTGCTCGGCGGAGTGGGCCGGCATAGCTCGGGCGCGGAGTGCTTGCCGAAGCCGCAGAGTCGCCGCGGCCTTTGCGAAAGTGTTTGCCGCGGTATCGCCGAACGTGGCGCTGCAGCCAAGCGCTCGTGTGATCTGCCCGAATACGGCCTAACGCCTGAATTAAGCCGAGCCGCGAAGCGGCTTCGGCTTGAATGAATTGTTAGGCGCAGAGCGACGGCGCCCAATGTGCAATGCATCAATCAATCTTAGGGCGTACTGCACGCCAACCTACAGTAACGGCCAGCACCAAAAGGCTCATCCCGATCGAAAGAGGAAGGGCTGGAGTGTCTGAGGCTCCCCTAAACCGGTACCAGGTGGGATTAGCCAATGCGTACTCCAAATGCACTGGTTGATTATTTTTGAGGCCTGCCACAATGGATGAGGGTACCTTCGTTGTCCCAATCACCGTTCCGAAGGAGCGAGTGGAAAAGGATACGGTCGCCTTGTAGCGAGGCCCCTCGATCAGTGGCAAGGCAAGACCTCGTTCTGCCACGCTCATTTCCGTGAGGTGCTCGAGCTTTGCAATCGTTTCAGATCGCGGCTCGGCCTCAAACGAAGCATTGGCCGAGTACGTCGTATATGCGGCCCCAAAATAGATGGCAGAAACGATTGCAATCAGTGCCGCAACGGTCCAACGAAGCATATGTGGGGTCCTGCGCCTAACGCTTGAATTAAGCCGAGCCGCGAAGCGGCTTCGGCTTGAATGAATTGTTAGACGTCATCTGCGCGACTCGGCATCTATGTATTGAATCGGGGAGACAGACACGCTCTTGAAGATGCCTTGAGAATCTGTGTGAAAGAAGGCCTCGTAGCCCTTCATGCTATTGCCAGCGGTCCAGACCCACCAAGTGCAGTGAATAGTGTGAGATGTGGTACCCATGGCAGCGCAATCATACGACCCTGTTGAGGGTAGACCCTCGGGCGAAATCGCTTTTCCGCTGAACTTGTCCCGCAGGCCGTCCGCTATGGCTCGCGCGGTCAATTGGTCCGGGCTTTGGATATCAGAGAGGCCTGCTCCTGCTGCTAAGTCCTCCCAAGCATCAACGCAGGAACAGGAAATTGGCGACCAGACGGTGGCGGCGCCACCGATACAGCCCGCAAGGAGCAGTGGCGTGCTTTTTACTAGGCTGCGGGAAAGTCTCATATGACGTCTAACGCCTGAATTAAGCGGAGCCGCGAAGCGGCTTCGGCTTGAATGAATTGTTAGGCCCCGCCCGACCACCAGGACTCACTGTACTCACCGACCGATACGACTAGCTGGACGGATGACCCAAAGAGGTCGAAGTACTGGTGCCCGGAACCGGATGAGGCCAGGGCTTGGAGCTTACCTTGAACGGCTGGCATCGATTCCGGGGAGCAGAGCCACACGAAGCCAGTGGCCTGAGGTTGGGAAATGCGGGAGGCGAATAGCTGAGCTGGATTGCGCGCGGATATGTGCGCGATGCTGTGAACCGGCCAGTCCGGTGCGTCCGATGCAGCGAACTCTCCGAGACGAGCGGACAGATCCGCGATATCAGCTGGTGAGCCCGATAGGAGAAGTGTGTCTGCACCCTTGAACAGGTGGAACAGACCTAGTTGAAAGCTCATAGGGGCCTAACGCCTGAATTAAGCCGAGCCGCGAAGCGGCTTCGGCTTGAATGAATTGTTAGGCCGCAGCCTACTTTGCCCGACGTCTAGTTACCAAGTGGGTTTCGGCGCCCGGTACTCGGGGCTCTTTGACCATATGAGCTCGGAGCTATCCGGCTTACCCAAACCAACGGGGCACCGTCCGTCGCCGTCTCCGGTCATCCCGCCGTCCGGGCTGCAAATATGCTTGCCGTCGGCGGCATAAAGCTCATTGAACGCATCACAACAATCGGAAGAAAAGTAGTAGGCATCCCTCCCGCCCAATTTCACCCTCCATACTGAGGCTGGAAGCTCTCCAGACCCGTTGCTTGCGGCGAGTAGCTTGATCCGAAGCCAAGCCGGCGCATCGGCTTCGTATGAGCCCTTGGTCGCGGTGTCACAACCCGCCACAAGAACGGCTAGCACCAACGACGTTGCCAAGGTCTTTGTGAGCTGCATTGAATCTCCTGCGCGGCCTAACGCCTGAATTAAGCCGAGCCGCGGTGTAGAGGAGACGGTTTCTCCTCTGGCTTTAGGCGGATGCCTAGTGAAGCTTTGCTACTAGGGTGGAAAAGCTCGATACCGATCGGTCCTTCCGAGACAACAGTTACACCGAGCGGCGAGAGCACTTTGAGGAAGAACGCTTTGCTCGCAGCATAGTCGCTGACTCCGAATACGACGTGGTCAAACATGAGTGCTCCTGAAGATCTTCGTGCGAGGCCTAACGCCTGAATTAAGCCGAGCCGCGAAGCGGCTTCGGCTTGAATGAACTGTTAGGCCTCAGCTGGTCAGCTGGACCCACGATTGCTCTCGCCGAGCTTATGCGCCTCAAACGTGGCCGCCAAGATGCGCTCGCGGTCCGCGTGAACAAATTCATCTACCAGTCCAAACGCGGAGTAGAGGACTTGATGCGGCTCCTGCGCAGGATCTCGCAAGTCTGCGAGGTACATGCCCATACCGCTTTCAAATCGTGGGAGAGCACGGATGTGCCCTGCGCCGGTATGCAAGATGATGTGATTCAGCTCGACGATGAAGTCGGCGATGATTCTTTCGTACTCTTCGCGAGAAATCATATGAGGCCTAACGCCTGAATTAAGCCGAGCCGCGAAGCGGCTTCGGCTTGAATGAATTGTTAGGCTGCATCGCGGGGCCTCTTGAAGCGAATCCAAGTGATCCAGTCGCGGACAGCCAAGAAGGCCAGCCAGCCGCCAGGCACCAAGAATAGGAGCAGTGGCCAAGCCTGATGCATTGAAAAGAATGCGTGTTCTTTGTAAGGGCCGCTGCCGGTGAGTGCGCAATAGGTCAAGAATGCAAGACCGCCAAGGCAAACGACCGCGCAGGCACACCAGAGCCCTGAGACAGTCCAGTAGCCGAGCGGATTGAGCTTGCGCTTGGTAATGGCGCCAATCGGACCCGCGGCACGCCCCGTGAACAGCATGAAAGCCGTGCGATCGATAGCCCAGATTGCTAGGAACAGAACTGTGAGGTACCGGAACATTTGGTATGCAGCCTAACGCCTGAATTAAGCCGAGCCGCGAAGCGGCTTCGGCTTGAATGAATTGTTAGGGCCCGCCGGTAGACGTTTCGGCCACGTGGTGCTCGTGGGCTGCGACTACGGTAGGACCTGGGTTGAGGATGTAACGGTAGATCTCGTGCTTGAACTGGACAAGGTCTGAAAGCTCAGGGTCAATCGCGCGCCATGCCCGGTATTGCTCGGCGGAGCAGCGGACAAGCTCTACTAACTCAGATTCAGGCAAGACAGATACTAGAGCGGACAGATGCAGAGCAGCTTGCTCAGTCTCTATTTCTAGCGCGATGTGGTCATGTGCCAGGCTTTCGATGGACTCACCTGCAGCGGCAGACTCCAAGAGTTGGCGTGCGCGCAGATGGCGGCCGTAAGCAGCATGCTTGTGCCGATCAAATGCTTCTTCAATGCTGGACTGGCTGCTCATTCTCCGCGGGGCCTAACGCCTGAATTAAGCCGAGCCGCGAAGCGGCTTCGGCTTGAATGAATTGTTAGAGATCGTGCGGGAGGAATGAGTCATACGACTGACCGCTGCGATTTGTAAAAACAATTGTCCAATCTGGAAGGCCGCAAAAGTTGCTCGCAAGTATTTGGGCAACGGTGCGGCCGATCTCCTGCTTCATTCCCGCAGGTACGTCATCCGGATAGTAGTCTCTGGCCCCAACATAGATAAGCAAGGATTCTCCTCCATCTTGTCGCTCCGTAAGTACATCCTCCCAGCGTCCTTGTCGGATGGCAGAAGACGTCAACGCAGACACAATTTGCTGGCAAGCGAGGACAGTGATCACGATCTCTAACGCCTGAATTAAGCCGAGCCGCGAAGCGGCTTCGGCTTGAATGAATTGTTAGGCCCCTTTGGACCACATTGGAGTCAGCGCTGTAATTTGCGGCGGGCCAGAGAGAAGTGGCTCAACGTCTTTCAGGTAAGCAGCGTAGCTGTCCGTCTTTAAGAATTCTTGTGACGCTTCAGCGCTTGCGTACTGTTGGAAGGCGCAAATTGAATCTGGGTCAGCGTTGTCAAAGCAATAGAAGTACGCGGTGTGTCCCGGATTGGCTGAGATGGCTGGCGCCATGTGCCTTTCCCATACCTCCCGAACCTCATCCCGCTTCCCAGGCTGAGTCTTGTGCTTGATGATGACTGCAAAAGAGGTCATTGAAATTCCATTTGTAGTGATGTTGGGTAAGGGGCCTAACGCCTGAATTAAGCCGAGCCGCGAAGCGGCTTCGGCTTGAATGAATTGTTAGGCCGCTCTCACGATTGCAAGAGTCGCCTTGCGGACGACAGGCAACACGAGCAGCAGCACCGGAAACGCAATAATCCACGAGATGCACCAAGCGGAAAGCCACTTGGATAAGAGCTGTGGCGACATGCCGATGCCCTTGAACGTGCTAATCAAGGACACGATGCAGGTCATGAAAATGGACAGCAACAGCGGCATTACCACCGAGCCGTACCGCGCAGGGAGCTTGGGAATGCCGAAGAAGATGGTGGAATTGTTTGAAGCGTTCATGGTGATCTCCTCGATCCGGTCAAGCAAAGGCGCCTCTCGCCCAAAGACGGACGAGCAGCCCCGGCAGTGCCGGAGGTGATGGGCGCGTTGGTTGACGTGAACGCTTACGGCCGACGCGGAGCCGCGTGGACGGAGTGATGCTAAACCGGCTGGCGACGGACTGGCAAGCGGCCTAACGCCTGAATTAAGCCGAGCCGCGAAGCGGCTTCGGCTTGAATGAATTGTTAGCGCCCATCGCTGCAGAAGCCAGATCGCTTGTCCAAGTTGCGGCAGGCGTGAGTGATGAGTCTCGGTTTAGGCGTTGGGCTCCATCCGCATGTGACGTCGCGATCATAGTCAAGTGACCAGATCCGGCCAGCGGCGTCACGTGCTATTCCGATGTTGCCGAGCTCATGGCTTCGTGAGATCCGGAATGGCGCGCCGCTATCTATTGCGGTTCTAAGGCAGGGCGACATCGGATCTCTGCGGACGGGCCCGATGGAGAATTCGGGGCAGGCGACGGCCGCGGGACCGGCTAGCTCAGCCAGACGTCGCTCGTAGTACGCCTTATCGATGCCGGGCCCCGTTTCCGTTCCCGGGCTCCACAGAAAGAACCAGACAACGGCCGCAACTAACGTCAGCGAAAATACAAATGTAGAGGCCGCGATGGCATAGCTTCTCATGGGCGCTAACGCCTGAATTAAGCCGAGCCGCGAAGCGGCTTCGGCTTGAATGAATTGTTAGGCCGCAGCCAGCTCACCGGAGGCGTGGCCCAACCTGGATAGGAACATGCTACTCAGCGACGGTCGGAAAGTCAGGATCGGCGATGTAGAAGTTGCCCTGATGAATGGCTGATCGGCTCTGCAGGCAGCCAAGATGGCAAAAGAATGTCTGCTCCTTTTGCTCTTTGCGAGGGCGATCAATCCTGCCAACGACCTGTAAAGCGCATGGGTCAAGGCCGCCAGGATTAATGGCCTCGCCGCAGAAAAGGCAGGTGTAGACGACTGGCTCTTCTTGCACTTCGTGACTCACCTTGTATGCGGCCTAACGCCTGAATTAAGCCGAGCCGCGAAGCGGCTTCGGCTTGAATGAATTGTTAGCGCCCATCCGTGGGGCACTCCACTGCGATGTCCTTGTCTTGGCCAAAGCCACCGAGACGACCATCTGCGCCTAGTGAAAAAAGAACATAGCCACAATCACCTGGAACCTGCCGATAGTAAAACTGGCGCTGCCCGCGATCCTCAAGCCCTTTTGCATAGGGCCCAGGGGCTTTTGGATCTTCGAGCTCCGCTAGAGTTCTGGGTAATCTTCCATTGTCCTCACGAAAGAGCTCAATCTTATCTGCAAGGTATTTGGCGTAGGAGCGCGTATAGGTTGCCGCGTCGTCGTGAGAGCCGCCGAACAACCGTGCCATTGCAAGAATGGCAAATAGTCCAACAACACCAAAAATCGGAACTGAAAAGATCTTTCTCATGGGCGCTAACGCCTGAATTAAGCCGAGCCGCGAAGCGGCTTCGGCTTGAATGAATTGTTAGCCGCCACTAGGAAAACCAATAGCTGCGCATGGCGGACAAGAACTCAGCATCAATAGGGTAGCCCGACGCCGACCCAATAACGGAGTCGATTCCGCACCTGGGGCACAGGGCGGTAGTTCCAGCCGAAAGTTCTAGCTCCTCCGGAGTGCCCTCAGGCCAGTCGACCCAATCCTCAATTGCTGAGGATGGAAAAGTTTCCAGGCAATAGAAGCATCCACACAATGGACTCGACTCAATCTCCTCGCGGTGATTGGAAGACTTGGTGTGGGCGGCTATGACGTTCGAAGTGGTAGAAACCATTAGCGGCTAACGCCTGAATTAAGCCGAGCCGCGAAGCGGCTTCGGCTTGAATGAATTGTTAGGGCTCACTCGCGGCGGGATTGCAGTCGCTAACGCCGCTATTTGCCGAGCCAAACATCAAGAATGCGGCTATTGGCAAAACTAGGACTGTAAACGCAAGGAGCCCGGCTAAGAGCGTATGCCATGAGAAGCGCGATGGCACTAGGCTGACACCGGTTGCAAAGAAGGTCGCGGCTGCGCACAGCGACGTGAACCATGGAAGGTCGAATTGCCTGGCGGCAGCCATGTCACCGACACCGGTCTTTCCGTCAAAGAGGCAGCCCGATCTGTAGGAGAAGTAGCAGGCCACTGCGATAGACGCTGCGGAAAGAATGAAGCAGCAAATGCCTAGAGTCCGGCGACGCATCTAGTGAGCCCTAACGCCTGAATTAAGCCGAGCCGCGAAGCGGCTTCGGCTTGAATGAATTGTTAGGCCGTAGCCCGGGCAACTAGCCAATCATGGCTGGTCTCTTGGGTGGCCACAGTGCACACACCTTTTGGCTAGCAGATTGTGGTGCTGATCCATGAAAAATGGTTGCCGGCAACGCGGGCAGGGAAATCTGGCGATACGAGTGCCGGCTATGGTGATGGCGATGATCCAGCAGGAGCCAAGTACTTTGAGTGCAGTGTCAGGTGCTTTTCCGAGTAGATAGCTGCCTAGTATTGTTAGTCCAATAAGGACATAGCCACTAGCAATTACTCCGAAAAGCCAAAGGACTCGTGAGGTGTAGGCGCTCCAGGGATTTGAGTTATCTTCCATCTTGCTGCTACGGCCTAACGCCTGAATTAAGCCGAGCCGCGAAGCGGCTTCGGCTTGAATGAATTGTTAGGCAGGCCCCGGAGAGTGCCCCATTGCCTTTGCATACCCACGAACAACATTCGGCGTGTTGAGGGACTCCACGGCGCGCATCTCAAGGCTCTGAAGGTGATCACTGGGGTCTGTGCTGCCAACGGTTAGAAATGTTTGCTCATCGAATATTCCCGCCTCGCGGCAGTCCCTTAGCGCTAGAAACAGCGCATGGAACCGGAAATCCCTCGCCGCCGCCCAAGCTTCATCGCTCGTGTAGGTTTGGTCGGCGAGGGTGGCCAAATGAGAACTGATGGGGGAAAACAGATCGTCATGCGCGGAGTCGAGCCACTCGACAAAAATATAGCCTATGTCTGCGTAATCCAATTCGCTTTTCTCAACCCATCCGACGGAGCATGAGACGTGGAACAAGGTGCGAAGGTCGTCATCGGTCCCTAATGCGAAGCCAAACAGCGGGCCATGCGCCTTCAGTGTTGCGACCGACTGCCGAATTGCCTGCGCCGTCGCTCTGCGGATGTCTTCTTGGTTGTCCATGAGAATAAGTGCCGGCCTAACGCCTGAATTAAGCCGAGCCGCGAAGCGGCTTCGGCTTGAATGAATTGTTAGAGCGCATCCCCTCAGTCTCCAATGAACTTGATATAGGTGTGGACTTTGCCGGGGGAACGCTCAATCAAGCGAACAACCTTCTCTAGTTGGGTCCGAACCTGAGGATCCATGGGGCGGGACATTTCCTCATTGAGCTCGCGAATCAGCTCCGGGATCTGAGCCTGATTGAAAACGGCGTCGCCACATGGGTCGACGAATCGCAGGCACACAGAGCTGGATAGGCTCGGCCAGCGGGAGGTCGCCAAACGGCTAATAAGAAAGGACGGATCGAAAACCTCCTGGATAGGCTGGTGGTTTTCGTCTACCCATGCCACATCAATGCCCATGCGCTCTAACGCCTGAATTAAGCCGAGCCGCGAAGCGGCTTCGGCTTGAATGAATTGTTAGGCCTCAGCGGCCGGCCAGTACACATGCAGACATAGAGTGGCATTGCCAAGGACAAGTCTAGGTGGCAGGAAGCGAGAAGGTCATACGGTGACATAACCCTCCGCCCAATCATCGGCGTCTAGGGTGTACTCAGTAATGTGGAACCCAGCCCAGTCGTCGCTGCCGGGCTCTACGACGTTTGGAAGGTCACAGAAGCCTGGCTGGCTCTTGAGGCGAGTCACGGCCGCCAGCGCGGAGGCCTTTGACCGGTACACGCCAATCATCTTTACGTTCTCATCGCCGGGACCAAAGACGTGCACGTGTTGAACGACAAAGACACTTTTCATGAGGCCTAACGCCTGAATTAAGCCGAGCCGCGAAGCGGCTTCGGCTTGAATGAATTGTTAGGCCCGCTTGCGACGAAGGCAAGTTATAGCGACGAGCCACGCCAGAAAGGGTAAGCCAACAAAAAGGGAGTTGATGACTACGATGTTATCTAGGTAGGGCCAGTCACGAGTTATGTAGAGGGCAACAGAAGCAGCGATAAGGTATGCGCCGAACACTACGAGTGATCGGAGTGCCGAAAGTCTGAGCATCACCAACGAACCCAGCACTAGACCCAGCAAACCGACCTCAAGCCAGATTAGTGAGAGCACGTCGCCTCCACTGGCTAGCGCCAGCTGTGGCGTGGAAAGTAGAACTAAGAGTGCTATGCCTTGCCGTACGGTCATGTCGCGGGCCTAACGCCTGAATTAAGCCGAGCCGCGAAGCGGCTTCGGCTTGAATGAATTGTTAGGCCCCAGCCAAGCCAACAGGATTGGCAAGCTGTTGCCGTCTAGGTCACTACAAGCCACGCCAAGAGTTATCGGATTTGCCACAGGGGCATTTGATCGTCCAGGCAGTACCATGATCCTCGACCCAGAGCGTCTGGCCACAGTAGGGACAGGCTTGATCAATGGGCAGATTGTTCTTGTGCTGCAACAGCGCGGTTAAGGAAGGTCGAGCGTGAGGAGGCAGCGACTTGCCTTCCGCCAGCGTCGCCACCTCCGCTTCAATTTCTTCGCGAGTAGCTGTCATGGGGCCTAACGCCTGAATTAAGCCGAGCCGCGAAGCGGCTTCGGCTTGAATGAATTGTTAGGCAGCATCCGTGTTGCCCGTGTTGCCATACCCCGAGATAGAAGCCACTACCGGAAGCGGTGCCGGGTTGTCTGTGTAGCTGTACCGCATCAGCGACCATGTGGGCAATTTGACCCGGCCCAGGGCTGCAAAAATCCACAGAAGCGCATCCGCACTCGCACCGGCCGACGACCTGAAGCGCCCGGATCGACGAGCCAAGTGCAGCCGCGGACTCGTCAGTTGCCGCCACGGCAAGCGCACGCTCAATGACAGCCACTTCTGCTTCTGAGATTTGCCTGACGGTCGCTAGAGATCTGGACATGCTGCCTAACGCCTGAATTAAGCCGAGCCGCGAAGCGGCTTCGGCTTGAATGAATTGTTAGGCGCCATTGCCGGGTAGCCTGACGCCGACTGTGTGATTAAAGCGGACGATGGCTACGGCCGACAAGGTTGCGCCGAACATAAAAGACATCCCGAGTGCCAACGTAAGGCCAACTGCCACAAACATTGCGCGGGCGACACCAAGTCGCATGCCTGGGAGGCGGGCGTGGCCCCAGACGACCCATGCAACGGTACCAAGCCAAGCGACTAATAGCGCAACCATAAGAAAAGGGAATGCCCTAGGTGCCAGGGACATTGCGGCGGCAGTGGCCGGCGCCGCGAAGAACCAGCATAGGCAAGCAATCCAGAATCTGGCGCGAGGAGATGCGGACGCCCTGTCAGATACTAGTAATGCTCCAGGTGCTAGGTAGGGATTCTCGACCACTTGTTGAGTTTCCATGGCGCCTAACGCCTGAATTAAGCCGAGCCGCGAAGCGGCTTCGGCTTGAATGAATTGTTAGGCCCCGTCGA
>NZ_BAAGXN010000005.1:0-73164 GCF_054779815.1 Lysobacter tyrosinilyticus | reverse complement strand
TCGTTGCCGGTGCCACCTTCGAACGAGTTGCCTACGCCGCCGTAGTAGTCCGCGGTCAGCGTGTCGTCACCCGCCCCGCCGTACAGGACGTTCACGCCGGTACCGCCGTCGAGTACGTCGTTTCCATCGCCGCCATTCAACGTGTCATTGCCATCTCCACCGCTCAACGTGTCGTTTCCAGCATCACCAAACAGCTGGTCGTCACCGTTGTTGCCTGCCAGCGTGTCATTGCCGGAACCCGCGCTTAGAAGATCGTTGCCGTCGCCGCCCGCAATCTCGTCATCGCCCGCACCAGCTATGATCCGGTCGTTTCCACCATTCCCGCTTAGCAAGTCGGCATCGGTCGTTCCGAGTAGTAACTCGGCCGCCGCTCCACCACCAAGAACCGCGCCTCCCGCCAGTGCAGTGGCCCCAAACAATGATCCTGCACGTTGCAAGAACGCTGCGCTGTAGTGCGCAGCACTTGCGATGCCAACCAGCGTATCGCTCCAACTCCAGTCGGCCAGCAGCAACCCACCCGCGTACTGCAGGTCATAAAGATCATCCAGGGCAGCCAGGGGGGTTTGGGCAGCCCCAGCCATCAGATGCTGGTCAATCGACGAGAAGTCCCAACGCACATGGCCATCAACGACCTTGATCTGTACTTCACCCAGATAATCAGCGAGGCGCGTGCGTGTGACCAACCCGTAGTAAACGACCTCCTTGAGGTCCTTGTAGCTCTGCATCAACAGGTCGACCTGCTGCTGCGACAACGTGACCGACGTCGCCCACACCTGGGGGACACCGTCACCGGCATTGATGAAAGAAGCCCGGGCATTGAACCCGCCGGTCATCACCGAGCCATCGGGTTCGTGCGAGAAGAACGTAGTCCCGTTGAAGCACTCCAGGCGACTGATGATGGGAAGCAACAGGCTTGTTTGCTGGCGCCGGTAAGCCAATACGGCAGCCTCTCCTAGCGAAGACACCTCGACCGGAATCGGACCCGAAACCAGGAATTCCCCGCGTTGCCAGCCTGTGGCCAGGATGTTGGCGCTGGTTTGCATCTGCGAAGTGGATGCCCACAGGGCAACGATGTTCTCCATCGCGCCCATCATCTGGTCCCGCGTCATGCCCGGCACTAGCGCAGCGACCGCAGCCGCCAGGTCATGCGAAAGACTGGCCGCCTCAACAAGATCGCGGACCGCACCCGTGCCAACCAGATTGGGTAGCGCACGTGCTTCCGTCGTGATCTCTACAGGATTGGGCGAGCCAGAGTAGTCTCGATAGAAGAAATTTCGCGCTAGAAGCACATCGGCCGCGGCACCCGTACTACCGTTTTCGCGTTCGAATGTCCCCGTGTTGTCCAACACGTTGCCATTGCCTTGATTGACGTCACTGGTGCTGGTTGGGGTCAGGTTGATGGACTTGATGCCCACCTGTCCCAGGGTGAAGAGTTCACCGGCCTGCGAAACACCGTCCTGATTCAGGTCACGCCAGACGCGCACGTTTGCAAACTGAGCGTCGCCGGCACTGAACACTCCATCACCGTTGGAATCCAGGTCGCGCAGGGCCTCGAATCCCGAACTCGCGTTCGTGCCGTCACTCTTGATCGTGTCGGCACCAAAGAGCTCTCTCCCGCTGTCGATCAGGCCATTGCCGTTTCGATCCAGGACGAGCAGTCCATCATCCGACTTGACCCAGCCGGTTCCGTGGCTGACGCCATCGCCGTCGTGGTCAAACAGTACGGCGCCATTGGCAGCGATGGTTTCGATGCCATCCCCATCCAGGTCCAGGACCAACGGGTCTCGCCGCGGGGGCGCCCATTTGCGCGCGCCGTCGTAACGATCACGCAGATCATCGATGAGGTTTTTGTACCAATCATGACGATCAGGCGCCTTGATATTTGCCACATCCGCGCGGTTGTCCATCGGAAGGATGTGGCCCTCATGACCGGCTGGATTCAGCCCGCCAACTTCCAGGCCTTTCCACACAAAATCAATGCAGCTGTTCCACAAACCGTTGTAGTACGTGTCAAAGCCGAATGCGGCAGGCTCCTGTCCAAATGCCCGCATCGCGTCGTATTGGGCCGGGGAGATCTCGATGGTTCGCGAGAGTTCTGCATCCAGATAATTGTCGTCGTCATCCGTGTAAACCTGGCCGGGGCCCCGAGCAGTATTGTGCTCAATTGGAGCAAAACCATAGCTCTCCGAATGCCCTTGATCATCGGTCAGCACATACCACATGTGCCCGGCAAAAGACTGCCCGCCGCTGGCCAACGGCGTGCCACCGTTAGCAATATTGATGGTTATAGTTGGCATGAATGAATTCCCTATTTACTTTCCTGTATGTGCTTCAACAACATCAAAGGTTGCCTTGACTACCGCGGGCACCGTTCCATTTACCACTCGTATTTCGATCGAATATTTCGCCGGGCGAAGCGAAGCCCGCATCAGCTCTGCATTGAGCTCACCCGCTCCCCACGAGGTCAGCGGAGGACGATGAATTAGCTGGTCATAGATCGGGGCAACCTCGCCCTCTCTCGTCAGTCTTAGACGAACATCAAAGGGGGCGCCGTCGATCCCACCCGCAGCGTTCCATGCCAGCCTACGTACGCCGCGGTCTTCCTCCGGATACAGGTAGGTAATCTGGGCTGCGTAGAACTTTTCCTCTGCAACGAGAAAACTCTCTGACAAAGCACCAGAGGGCGGAATATCTCGGCGCAGCAGGAAATCCCGGGAGCCACAGGAAACCAGGCACGCAAGCAGCGGCAGCACGCCCAGCACGCGCCACATGCCTACTCGACTCCCAGATCTTCTACTGCCACGGCCAGACCACGTTGGAAGTGAACTCGAAACGCGTGTACCGCACCGTCTGTGCACTGGGTTTCGTTCTTGAACATCATCCATATTTCACTTTCGTCCGGAGTCAGGGATTGCGCACCGATCACTCTTCTTGGATCGGCATTGGTCGACCACACCGCGCGATCTGGAATCACCCTGTAGGCAAATGCCCCGCCTGCCACTCGCGCCTCCTCGGGATTCATCCCGAGCACGACCACCCCCTGGAGGATTGATTCACGATACTGCGATCGATAGATATCTGGATACTTTTCGAAGAGTTCTAGAAGCGTGCTGTCCTGGTCTCGCATCGTCTTTCCCCTTATTGGAAAGTAGAGCTATCTCTTGAGTGAAACTAGCGTTCACGCAAAGCTTCTGCGGAGTGCGCCTGCAACGGACTCAGCAAGTAATCAATCACCCGCCGCTTCCCCGTCTTGATCTCGGCGCTCAACGCCATACCCGGCGTAATCCGCACATCCACGCCATCGATGTTCAACGTGGCGCCGTCGAGCTTCACTCGTGCGGGAAACACCAGTCCCAACTTCTCATCCTGGGCCGCGTCGTGCGACACGCTGACGACCGTGCCTGTGAGATAGCCGTAGCGCGTGTACGGGAAACTTTCGACCTTGACTGTCACGGGCTGCCCCGCGCGCACGAAGCCGATGTCCTTGTTGAGCACGGTCGCTTCCACTTCGAGCGACTCTTCGCTCGGCACGACGACCAGCAACGGTTGCGCTGGCGTGACGACGCCGCCGACGGTATGCACCACCAGCTGCTGCACCGTTCCGTCTACCGGCGCCCGCAGCAGCATCAGCTTGTCGCGCTGCTCGGTCTTGGCGACTTCCGGGGTGAATTGCCCCACCTGCTCGCGTGCCTGATGCAGGCCATCCAGGGTCTGCTGGCGCGTGTCGGTGACCAGCACCCGCAGTTGTTCGCGCGCTCCAGTGAGCGCGGAACGGATTTCGCCGAGCCTACTCTTCTGTGTGGCGACATCGCGCTCCGCGGCAATGCGCTCTTGTTCGCGCAACAGATACTCGTGACGGCCGACGTACTTGCCTTCCACCAGCGTGGCGTAGTCATCGGCGCGGCTCTTGGCGATGCGCGCGTTCTCTTCCAGCGGCTGGATCAGCGTCTGCACTGTTTGCAGCTCGGCCTGACGCTGCGCGATCGCAGCCTCGAGATTGCCGCGTTTCGCCTGGAAGGCGGCGACCTGGCTCGACGCCAGCTGCTGTTCCTGCTTCATGCGTTCCGGCGGCAAGCCTGCGGCCGTGGTCAGAACGGGCGGCCGCCCCGAATCAAGCGATGCCGCGATGGCGGCGAAACGCAGCTCGGACAACTTGGCCGTGAGCAACGCTTCGTCCGCCTTGGTGTAGTCCGCCGTCGCCGCAGTGGCATCCAGTTCGATCAGCAACTGACCCGCCTTCACCACCTGCCCGTCCTGGACCAGGATGCGGCGCACCACCGCCGTTTCGGCGGGCTGGATCACCTTGGTCCGCGATCCAACCACGGTCTTGCCCGGCGCTACCGCAACGATATCCAGCTTGCCCACGCAGGCCCACAGCAACGCGACTACGAACAGCGCGATGATGACCCGCATCGCCCAACGCAACGTGGGCGACACCGGAGTTTCGGTCAGCTCCAGGTGCGCCGGCAGAAAGGCCAGCTCGTCTGCGGTGCGTTCCGGTGGATCCAGCTGGTCACGGATAGCCCAGGCAGATTTGAAAATAGCGATGTAGCGCGCGACAAAGTCGCGCGACCCCTGCAACACGTGTTTCATGCATGACCCTGTTGCAGACGATACAGATGGGCGTATTGGCCGTTGGGCTGCTTCAGCAGTTCATCATGGCTGCCGCTCTCGATGATCCTGCCCTTTTCGACCACCACGATCCGATTCGCATGGCGAACGGTCGACAGGCGGTGCGCGATGATCAACACCGTGCGTCCCTTGCAGATCGCGCGCATGTTCGACATCACCGCGTGTTCGGACTCGTAGTCCAGCGCACTGGTGGCTTCGTCGAAGATCAAGATGCGCGGATCCGTGATCAACGCGCGCGCAATGGCGACGCGTTGACGTTGCCCGCCCGACAGCCCCGTGCCGTGCTCGCCCACCTTGGTGTCGTAGCCTTCGGGCAGATCCATGATGAAGTCGTGCGCGCCAGCGAGCTTGGCCGCATGGATCACACGCTCTAGCGGCATCCCGGGATCGGACAACGCGATGTTCTCGCGAATGCTGCGGTTGAACAGGAAGTTTTCCTGCAGCACCACACCCAGCTGGCGTCGCAGCCATGCGGGATCGGCGAGCGCCAGATCATGCCCATCGATCAGGACGCGCCCGCGCTCCGGTACGTATAGACGCTGCACCAATTTAGTCAGCGTGCTCTTGCCCGAGCCGGAGCGACCGACGATGCCGATGACTTCGCCAGGCTGGACATCCAGATCGATGCCGGCGAGGACTTCGGGCGTTTCCGGGCGGTAGCGGAAGATGACGCGTTCGAAGGTGATCCGACCACGGATCGGCGGCAGCGCCATGCGGCTGCCTGGCAGTTCGGTGCGGGTGTTGAGAATGTCGCCGAGACGCTCGACGGAGATGCCGACCTGCTGGAAGTCCTGCCACAGCTGCGCCAGGCGCACGATCGGCGCGGCGACTTGTCCGGCCAGCATGTTGAAGGCGATCAGCTGGCCGACCGAGAGCTTGTTCTCGATCACCAGCTGCGCGCCCCAGAACAGGATTGCGATGCTCACCAGCTTCTGCACGAGCTGCACGCCCTGTTGGCCGAATACTGCCAGGCGGGTCACGCGGAAAGACGCACCGACGTAGCCAGCCAGCTGGTTGTCCCAGGTGCGAGTGACGCGGGGATCAACCGCGGTGGCCTTGATCGTGCCGATACCGTTGACGGTTTCGACCAGGAACGACTGATTGTCCGCGCCGCGGGCGAACTTCTCGTTCAGGCGTTTGCGAAGCGCTGGCGTGATAGTCGCGGAGATCAGCGCATATACCGGCAGCGAGATCACGACTACCAGCGTGAGCCAGCCGCTGTAGTAGAACATCACCGCCAGGAATATCACGGTGAAGAACAGGTCCAGCACCGAGGTCAGCGCCTGACCCGTGAGGAAGTTGCGGATGTTTTCCAGCTCGCGCACGCGCGCGATCGTGTCGCCGACACGGCGCGACTCGAAGTACGCCAGCGGCAAGGACAGGATGTGCCGGAATAGTCGCGCACCCAATTCGACGTCGATCTTGCTGGTGGTATGCGAGAACACATAGGTGCGCAGCCCCGACAAGACCACGTCGAAGATCGCAATTGACACTAGACCCACGACGATGACATGCAGAGTCGTCAGACCGTGGTGCACCAGCACCTTGTCCATCACGACCTGATAGAACAGTGGCGTGACGAGCGCAAAAAGCTGCAGGAAGAACGAGACCACAAGCACTTCCACCAGCAGCTTGCGGTATTTGACGACAGCGGGAATGAACCAGCTGAAGTCGAACTTGGCTAGTTCACCCAAGACAGAGGCACGCGAGGCTACCTGCAGCAGGCGTCCGGAGTAACGCGCCTGGAATTCATCCTGCGAGATCGCCCGCGGGCGCTTTTCGGTCAGATCGTGGATCAGGACCGTGTCGCCGTTGGTCTTCGCCACGATGAAGCTGTCGCCGGAAGCTCCGAGCGCCAGCGCTGGCAGATTGGCCGTCGCGATCCGCGCCGCCGGCTGCGCCACGACCTTGGCCTTCAGGCCCAGGTGCTTGGCCGCCAACAGCAACGTGGTCTCGTCGAACGCTTCGCCTACGCGGCCAAACTGATGCGCCAATTGCTGGGCATCCGCCGCAATGCCATGGAACTGAGCCAACAGCACCAGGCCATTCAACGACAGGTCGGGCGCACGCCCTCCTGGCGATACTTCTTCTGGGCCAGCCGCGACTACAGCCAGGCCCGCATTACCATGCGCCATCAAAAAGACCTTGAAAATACTGCTTGTGCACCGATCCGGTGCCACCCCGGGGCGCAAGGTTGGCGGTGCCATACCCCCCCGTCAAGCCGAGTCCGATAAACGGTGCGCTACAAAAAACCACTGGAAAAGAAGCACGAACGAGCGGGCGCGAATGACACCCCTGAAACAAAAAAACCGCCCCAATGGGACGGTTTTTTCATGAATGACTCGGGTACCAGCCTGACATGCCCGACGTCGTTGGAATCTGGTGGGCGGTACAGGGTTCGAACCTGTGACCCCTACCATGTCAAGGTAGTGCTCTACCGCTGAGCTAACCGCCCGTTGCAGCCTGAAACCCTGCTGCGAGGGGCGCGCAGTGTAGCTCGGCGGCCGCGTTCGGGGCAAGGGGTTTGTTTTGCGGATTTCCTGATTCCGCAAAACCGTGCCGCGTCCAGGCGTTGGGCGCCTGCTCACGCCGCAAAACCGGCCTCGCGCAGTAGCCGCAGCTGGTCGCGTACCGCCGCGGCTTCCTCGAATTCGAGGTCGCGCGCGTGCTTGTACATCTTCTGCTCCAGTGCCTTCACCCGCGCGGCGAACTGGGCCGGACTGAGCGCGGCGTATTCGGCGGCTTCTTCCGCCACCTTGCGCGCCCTGCCGCGGGCCTTGAGCGCATCCGGATCGACCCGTGCGCCCTCCATGATGTCTACGACGGCCTTGGCTACCGACTTCGGGGTGATGCCGTGCAGTTCGTTGTACTCGACCTGTTTGTGGCGGCGGCGGTCGGTTTCCTCGATCGCTTTCTGCATCGAGTTGGTGACGCGATCGGCATACAGGATCGCCTTGCCGCGCAGGTTGCGCGCGGCGCGGCCGATGGTCTGGATCAATGAACCGGCCGAACGCAGGAAGCCTTCCTTATCCGCATCCAAAATCGCCACCAGCGACACTTCAGGCATGTCCAGGCCTTCGCGCAGCAGGTTGATGCCGACCAACACATCGAATTTGCCCAGGCGCAGGTCGCGGATGATTTCCACGCGCTCCACCGTATCCACATCCGAGTGCAGGTAACGCACGCGAACGCCGTGCTCGCCCAGGTACTCGGTGAGATTTTCGGCCATGCGCTTGGTCAACGTGGTGATCAGCACGCGGTCGCCCATCGCGACCCGCTCGCTGATCTCGCCGAGCACATCGTCGACCTGGGTTGCGACCGGGCGGATTTCCACCTCGGGATCGATCAGGCCGGTCGGGCGTACCACCAGTTCGGTGATCTGCCCTTCCGAATGCCGCAGCTCGTAGGGTCCCGGCGTCGCCGACACGAAGATCGCGCGCGGTGAGCGCCCTTCCCACTCTTCAAATTTGAGCGGGCGATTGTCCAGCGCCGAAGGCATGCGAAAGCCGAATTCGACCAGCGTCTCCTTGCGCGAACGGTCACCCTTGTACATGGCGCCAACCTGCGGGACGGTCACGTGCGATTCGTCGACGATCAGCAGCGCGTCCGGCGGCAGGTAGTCGAACAGGCACGGCGGCGGTTCGCCCGGCATGTGACCGGTGAGGTGGCGGCTGTAGTTCTCGATGCCGTTGCAGTAGCCGACTTCCGCCAGCATTTCCAGGTCGAACTGGGTGCGCTGCGCCAGGCGCTGCGCTTCTACCAGCTTGTTCTGTGCGTACAACTGCTCGAGGCGTTCGCGCAGCTCTTCCTTGATCGCGGTGATCGCATCCAGAACCGTGCGGCGTGAGGTGACGTAATGCGAGCCCGGATAGATCGTGTAGCGCGGTAGCTTGCGCAGGGTTTCGCCGGTTAGCGGATCGAACATGGTGAGGGTTTCGATCTCGCCATCGAACAGCTCGATCCTCAACGCTTCCGAATCGCTTTCGGCCGGATGCACGTCGATCACTTCGCCGCGCACGCGATAGGTCGCACGACGCAGCTCGGTGTCGTTGCGGGTGTACTGCATTTCGGTGAGCCGGCGGATCAGTTCGCGCTGCTCGATGCGCTCGCCGCGCACCATGTGCAGCACCATCTTGAAGTATTCGTTCGGGTCGCCCAGGCCGTAGATCGCCGAGACCGTGCACACGATGATCGCGTCTTTGCGCTCCAGCAGCGCCTTCGTCGCCGACAGGCGCATCTGTTCGATGTGCTCGTTCACCGAACTGTCCTTCTCGATGTAGGTATCGGAGGACGGGACGTAGGCTTCCGGCTGGTAGTAGTCGTAATAGCTGACGAAGTATTCGACCGCGTTGTGCGGGAAGAACGCCTTGAATTCCCCGTACAGCTGCGCCGCCAGCGTCTTGTTCGGCGCCATCACGATCGTCGGCTTCTGCACGTGCTGGACGACATTGGCAACGGTGAAGGTCTTGCCTGAACCGGTCACGCCCAGCAGCGTCTGGTGGGCAAGCCCGTTTTCGAAGCCATCGACGAGCTTCGCGATTGCCTGGGGCTGATCGCCGGCAGGCTGATACGGCGCGACCAGCTGGAATCCTGCGGGGTGAATGTGTTCGCTCATCGGCCTTGAGGGGGAATTAGCCAATCGTTGAGTGTAGCCAGTCCTCGTCATATGGGCAGACGCGGACTTTTCCTACACCACGGAGCGGTCGGTGCCGACTGCCGGTACTGAACCGGTCATGGACCATGCCGGCATTCTGCAACCTGGAGTCCGGCATGCCCTGTTCCGTGAAAGGATTCACCCTGCTGGAGGCGCTGGTTGCCATGGCGATCGCCACCATCCTGCTTGCCGTCGCGGTGCCAGCGTGGTCGCAGGCCAAGGCGGCGGCCGGCGCAGCCGCGGTTCGCGCGGACCTGGCCAGTAACCTCCTGGATGCCGTCCGCCACTCAGCCATCACCGGCAGCGAGGTCGTGCTGTGCCCGTCCGGGGCCAACGGATGTGCCGGATCGACCAACTGGGACGACGGCTGGATGGTCTTTGCAGACCTCAATGGAAACCGCGCCCCCGATCCAAACGAGACTCGCCTCGCGCACCGCGGCTCGTTGCCCGATCAGATCCATCTGCGCACCACGACCGGCCGCACGAGACTCGTTTTTCAGCCCAACGGAGGCAACGCCGGCTCCAATGTCACCTTCACGCTGTGCGATTCCCGGGGGCCAAAATTCGCGACGACCCTGGTGCTGTCGAATGCTGGGCAGATGCGTTCCGGCGTGCCGACGGCGTCGGCGGCCTGGAATTGCGTCCATGGCGGCTAGTGGCCGAAAAATGGGCTTGACCCTCGCCGACCCCGCACCTAACATACGCCTCCCCGCCCGAATAGCTCAGCCGGTTAGAGCACTTGACTGTTAATCAGGGGGTCGTTGGTTCGAGTCCAACTTCGGGCGCCAGATAAATCAAAAAGGCCTGCGAGCAATCGCAGGCCTTTTTGTTTGGCTGCGAAATCCTGTCGGCGTGTAAAAAGAAACGGCCCGCTTGCGCGGGCCGTTTCGACATCCAGTCGCTCGGTTATTGGCAATCGGCAGCCGACACCGAATACGTGTAGGTATTGACGCCCTTCTTCGTTGTGAATGTGTAGGTGCAGGTCAACGCCGTCTGGGTTTCGCCCTGCAGCGCCATGTTGAGATTCAACGTGTCGGCATCCTTGAGGTTGGACAAGCCCAGCGTCGTCGTCTCATTGATGCTGCCATCGGTCGGCAGCGGATTGCCGATCGAAATCGTGGCATTCGTCGGCGACAGCGAAGCAGACGCGATCTGGTAGTTCTTGCAGTACTTCACCGAATAGGCCGAACCGCTATAGGCACGATCACCCAGGGAACCCGTACAGGTCAGTGCAGCGGTACTGGTCCGGCTGTTGTCCTGATAGTTGTATCTGCCGATGGTGATGCTCGTGGCCTGATTCAGGTTCGAGCTGGCGCAGGAGTACGGGTTGGGCTTGGTGGAACCCGAGGTGGCGAAGTTGCACGTGGCCGACGGCGAGGCGACTACCGTCGGATAAAAAGCCGTGCTGCCACTGAACGTGTAGTTGCTGAAGGTGATCTTGTAGGTGCCGCCGTTGTTGCCGCCACCGCTCGATCCACCATTCATCGCGAAGTCCTGGCGATCGGTCTTGGGCGTGAATTCGGCGGGATCGACCGGATCGGGCATGAGCGCCAGACCGGAGTTCGACTCAAGGATGGATGCCAGCGTCCACGGCGACACGTTCGCGCTTGGCACATTGACGCCGGAGGCAACCTTGCCGCGAACCGGCAACGACTGATTCAACGCATCCTTGAACTCGTTGTTGGTAACGGAAATCTGATCGGCGCTCTCCTGGCCCTGACTGTTTCCAGGACCGCCGGTCAGCGAATTGAAGGTCTTCCAGCTGGCGATCTCGCTCAGGTTGATCGAAGTGAAAGGCAGCATCGCCAGAATCGTCGTCTGGAGATCGCAACTGCCCGACTGCTGGGCGTTGGCGGCCGCGCAATCGCTCTTCGCCTTGTTGAGTCGCGCGATGGCCACCGGCTCGAGGTAATCGACGTACAAGCCGCGGGCATGCTGCCACTTGAAGTCGCCGGTCTTCTCGATTGACACGCTGGTGGGATGCAGTGCCGGTGACGGCGTCATCGCGACCGGGGTGTTGTAGCTGCTGGTGCTGACGAAGCGGGCATTCATGTAGTTCAGCACGAATCCGCTGGCGCCCGCATAGTTGTTGGTCGCAGCGGAGCTCGGGACCGCCGAGTGCTCTGCCACATTGTCCTGACCGACGGCCGTTTCAAGCAGGTCCGTATGATCGTTGCGCAGATCAGCGGCGACGCGCCAGAGGCCGTCCACGCGGATGATGCGGCAAGAGTCCTTGTATTGGCCGGTTGCGATCGTTCCGGTGGTGGCGGTGACACTGCCTTCCACGTAGTGCTCATGCACACTGCGCCACGGGTCGAACTTGGCGGAACCTGCCGCAACCCGGTTCGGAGCCGCCTGACTATTGTCGTGGTGGTCGCGGCAGCAGATCGTGCACAGCTCGCTTTGCGGATTTTGCGTCGAAACCGCCACGCCGGCCGGCGCCGCGTAAGACGCGGCGACCGGAACCGTATAGCGCACACCATCCCAATACGTCGGGCGCATCGCGGTTCCACCGCCTTTCGTCACGTCGCAGGTGCAACCCACCACGGCCGTCTCCACGCGCGCCTGGGCGAGCTTGTTGGTCGTACCCGTGATACCCGAATACGTCAGCACGTCGAAACGGGTTTCGACGACCTGCTGATTGTTGTTGCGCCCGGCCACTTCAGGCGTGGGGTTCGTCGCGGCCGTGCTGTTGTTGTTGCCGATGGCGATGGGAATCACACCATCGGTCGCGGCCGGATTGAAGATCATCGCGCGCGGCTTTCTCGGCCCGACTGCGTCGCGCAATTTGCCCAGCTTGGCGCTGTCGGACGGATCGATCGCGCCGATCGCATCCTCCATGGTTACGGCACGCTCCTGGCCGGAGGCGTCGGTCCAGTTCACCGTGACCTGCACACGCTTGAACTCGTTGTTCGACTCGTAGCCGGTAGGTGTTGCACCGGTCACGGCACCACCGAGGTCAACGAACTTGTTGGCCGTCGCATCGAAGGCGTAGCGCTGGACCGTCCACCACCGCTTGTAGTCGACACCACCGATTGACTGAGTGCCTGCCGTCGACGGGTCGCCATCGATCGATTCGGCGCTGCCCTTCGCCAAGCCATTGATCGCCTGATAGCCGCCCAGCGATTGATAGGTACGAAGGTCTTCGATGCGCTCCTTGGCCAACGACAAGGCGACGGTCTGTGCCTTGCTCTCGGCGGAGGATCGAATCAGGGCTGCCTGAAGGGACGCCAGAGCGACCAGTCCGAAGGACAGGATCACCACGGCGATCATGACTTCAAGCAGGCTGAAGCCCTTTTGTAGATGCGATTGACGCGCGCGCTTCATAAGACTTCCTCAGAACCCGGTGCTGCTGTCGAGCCAGCTGCCCGGAACGCGGGCGAACTTGGCGGTCTTCGGGAAACAAGTGGTGGTGGTGCAGCCGCTGGCCGCGGTGTCGTCGTAAACGATGTCGATGCCGCCGTTGATCTTCACGTCGCCCTCGACCACGACCGCACCAAAGACCTTGGCCTGGCCGTTGCCGCGCAGGTAGGCACCGTTGTTGTTGCTGCGGACGAAGAGCATCCCATAGAAGATCGTGCCATTGAGCCGCGCGTATTCGTTCACGACGACGATGGCCGGATTGTCGGGACGTCCAACCTGATCCGGCAGGTCGCACGGCGACGCGGCGGTGGAATCGGTGATGTAGAGCAGGCCTTCCGCATCCTCGCCGCGGCTGTTCAGTTCGGCGCAGGTGATGAACTCGGCGCCAAGGTCCTCCTTCAGCGCGTACTCCGCGCAATTGGCGGGGCCGGCGCAGTTCTGGAGGGTGCTGCCGGTCGTATCGGCTTCCGACGCCTCGTAGTCGACGCCGAACGTAAACTCGAACAGCGAGTCGTCGGTGGGATCGGCCGGATCGTCCTTGCCTGCGCCCGGATAGTAAATGATGTCCGGCAGTGCGCCCGAGTTGCCGTCGACGTCGAGGATGTCGATACCCTCACGCTTCACGCTGCCCGAATGACCCGAGAGGAAGTCGGTGCCCGTGTCCTTGAGGGCGGGGCATCCACAGGCATTGTTTGACGTGGCGCAGGTGGTCTTCAACTCCTCCACCGGAGTCGCCTGCAGGTACTCGTCCAGCTGGCACGTCGCGATACTGCCGACGCCGGTGCAACCGCCGTTGCCATCGACACAGATGTTGTTCGGCGACCACATCGAGACCGGCACACCGAAGCCGGCACCGTTAGGCGCCGCGACGACCTGCGCATTGCCCAGGCCCTGGATGAAGCCGGACGCCACCAGCGGCACGGCGGACATCGGAGTGGTCTTGGAAACGCTCGCCCAGGTTTCCTTGACCGCGGCGGAGGCGTTCTCACCGGCAAGGTTGACAGACCCCACCAGATTGACCGCGATTCGATTGCCTGCCGTCGGAGTCCAGCGGCAAGTAGGCCTGTTTGAGGTGGTCCCGTCCGCCATGGTGCAGGGCGCGGTGGCCGAGCAACTGGTGTCGACACGGCACAACAATGCCCCCAGATCGGTCGTCGTCGGAAACTTTGCGGTCCCGCCAACGCCGCCACCGGCAGCCGTGTCCAGGTTGGCAGCATCCGGCACGACCGTGCTGGCCGAGAGCGTGGTCCACAGATTGCGATTGCCCGACGCAGTGCCGGTGGAAGTGAAGAAATACAGTTCCTTGCGCCGACCGGCCATCTGGGTCAGCGAATCGGCCGCGTAGATGCCGTTGTCGCGTTCAGCAAGGCACGGATGGTTGGCGGACAGCGGGAGCGCATCGAAGCAGCGCACCCACCGTCGGGCGGTGCCAGCCGCCGTATTCGGGTCCAGCCAACCCACGCCTGGGGCATCGGAAATCAACTTGTCGCGATTCGCCTTCAGGTACTCACCGCCCAGGTTGACGGCGTATTCCGCGGCCTGTTCGACCAGACGACCGCGGTTTTCGTTGATCGTTGAGCGCTGTTCGAAGAAAGCCACGTTCGAGGACAGCAGCACCATGATCGTGACGATCAGCAAAAGGATCAACGTAATCGCCAACGTGGACATGCCTCGCTGTCTATTGCGCGAGGACCCCAGGTGTTTCAGCTGTTGAGCAGACATGTCGGAAGCTCTTGGATGCAGAAAGGGGCTGCTATACACCGGTGGGAGCAACGTTGCATTGCGCATTCGTGCGGAGACAATCCGCACGGACGCGTACGCGCGTCGTAACGGTCCGGACGATAGTGGGCCGTTGAATCAGGCTACCGCTGATCGAAAGATCAAGGCTGCGAATGCTCAACGGAGTGCCGTTGGTGACAGCCGGAATCTCGACGTCGCGAGTGGTGTCGACAGAAAAACTTGCGATATTGAGAACCCGGGGGTCCGTATAGGCGCACCAGCCATCAGCACTGCATGTCGCAGGATAGGTGTTGTAGTTGGGCGAATTGCCGTCGCAGGTCGGCGATCCGGCAGCAGAACTTTCGCCGATTTCGATGACGCCAACCTGACGACCAGCGACGGTACGCTGGACACGGCGGATGGCACGGACTTCGCCGTTGCCATTTTCCACCGTTCCCGGAGTGCCCGGGCGCCGGTCGTACGCGTAAACGACGCAAGCGTTTGCATTGGGAGCGGCTGGATTCGTCGTCGGATTGACGATCTGGAGCAACGCGAAGTTGGACGTGGCGATGACCGCCGAATCCATGGCCTGCGAGTAATAGGTAAGGGCGTTTTCGTCGTAGCCGGCACGGCGCAACTCACGGCCGGCGTAATCGATCGTGCTGCGCAGCTCCTGCGTCAGCTGGGTCGACTGCACGTAATCGCTGTTGCTGTTGAGGGCGGACATTGTGAACGCCACCACCGCACCGGTCACGATCAGGCCGATGACCAGCGACACCATGAGCTCGACCAGCGTGAAGCCCGCAGAAGAGCGACTGAAGGATGGCGTATTCATCAGCACTGACGATCCGAGTATTGGGGCATCTTGCTAGGTGCCGCGGCCGGTTCGCAGAGGATGCCGCGGCCATTTCGGTCAATCATGAAATTGAGCCGGTAGTCGGTCGAGCCGCTGCCCTGGGGCGACCGCAGGAAAATCCCACCTGCATCGCCAGGAGCGGTGATGTTTCCGCGTTTCGGGTCGATGATCACATTTCCCGATCCGGCGCCAAGCGTCGAAGCCGCAGCCACCCTGGTGCGCCGCCATTCCGCCTGGCTATCCGGAAAGCGCGAGATGTTGCATGCCCCGGGGGAGTTGAGGCAGTCGCAGGCTGCCGCCGCCGTGGTGGCGCCGATGCACATGTTGTTGCCCGAACTGCGGAAGCTCACGATGACGTTGCGGTTTTCCCTTACGGCAGCGAGCCGGGCATTCGCCCAGTAATTCATCAGCTGGTCACCGGCACCGCGAAGTGTCGCCCTCTGCTGATATGCGGTGAAGGACGGGACCGCCATCGCCACCAGGATCGCCAGCAGGGCAATGGTCACCATTAGTTCGATCAAGGTGAAACCCTGATTTTGGGACTGATGAGTCACGTGCTTCCCCTCCTGAGTGAGCCAATAACATCGCAGCCCTCCCTCGCCTACAAGCCCGAGACGGACGAGCGGCCACATGAGCAGAATGGATGGCGTCGGCAAACGGCGCATTTTCCCCGCCGGTGATAGCATTCACCGAAAACGCCATCGGGGGCCAGTGATATGCGTTTCCAGCGGGGATTTACCTTAATTGAACTTGTGATCGTCGTCGCAATGGTGGCGATCCTGGCGACGATCGCGTTGCCTGCGTTTAACGAGCAGGTGCGCAAGGGCCGTCGTTCGGAAGCCATGCAAGCCCTTTCCGATCTGCAGCTGCGGCAAGAGCGCTACCGCGCCAATCACGCGACTTACACCACCACGTTTGGCGTAGGCGGTCTCGAAACCACCAACACCATTCCCAGTGGGTACTACACCTTTACAGCCACTACTCCAGCGGGTGCCGGCGGCTGTACTTGCACCACGGGCTCCTGCTACGAATTCACCGCGACTGCGGCCGGCGCCCAGGCCAGCGATGCGAAGTGCGCCACCATGGTTCTCACGAACAGGTGCGGCGTGACCGCAAAATCCTCGACCGGCGGCGGTGAGTGCTGGCGCTAAACGTATTGACGGGCGGGCGTCATGCCCGCCCGTCATGATCCTTCAGCCGGTCACGCGATAGCAGGGCTTGTATTCGCCTGCGATCTTCATCCTTCGCTGCTCCACGAACGCACGCAGCAGCGCATCCAGCGAATGCATGATGTCCGGGTCGCCGTGGATCTCGAACGGTCCGCGCTCCTCGATCCGGCGCATGCCGTCTTCCTTGACGTTGCCCGCAACGATGCCTGAAAAGGCGCGACGCAGATCGGCGGCCAGTTCGTGGGGCTTGCGACCATGATGCAGATCCAACGAAGCCATGGCTTCGTGAGTCGGAACGAAGGGTCGCTGGAACGCCTCGGGAATTTCGATCGACCAGTTGAAGAAGAACGAATCCTTCTGCGCGATCCGGTATTCGCGGACCTTGCGGACGCCGGCCGTCATGCGCTTCGCGACCTCGGCACTGTCGCCGGTAATGATCTGGTAGCGACGCGTGGCTTCTTCGCCGAGCGTCAGACGGATGAAACGATCGATCTGCTCGAAATAAGGCGCCGAAGTCGACGGGCCGGTAAACACCAGCGGGAACGGCACATCGGCGTTTTCTTCGCGCAGCAGGATGCCGAGCAGATACAGGATTTCTTCCGCGGTACCCACGCCACCCGGGAATACGATGATGCCGTGGCCGAGGCGCACGAACGCTTCCAGGCGCTTTTCGATATCCGGCATGATCACCAGATGATTGACGATCGGGTTCGGTGATTCGGCCGCGATGATGCCCGGCTCTGTGATGCCGATGTAGCGCGTATTGCGCTTGCGTTGCTTGGCGTGAGCGATGGTGGCGCCCTTCATCGGCCCCTTCATCGCGCCGGGGCCGCAGCCGGTGCAGATATCCAGGCCGCGCAGGCCCAGCTCATAACCGACCTGCTTGGTGTAGACGTACTCTTCGCGCGAAATCGAATGCCCGCCCCAGCAGACCACCAGGTTTGGATCGGCTGGACGCAGCAGACGCGCATTGCGCAGCAAGCCGAAAACCGAATCGGTGATGCCGTCGCTGCTCAGCAAGTCACGACCGGCCTCCTCGCCCAGCTCGATGGCGATGTAGGCCAGATCGCGAACCGCCGCGAACAGCAACTCGGCGACACCATGAATGATTTCACCATCCACGAATGCCATCGCCGGCGCGTTGCGCAGATCGATGCGCACTCCGCGATCCTGCTGCTGCACTTCGATGTCGAAATCCGGATACAGCTCGCGCGCGGCGCGCGGATCGTCGGACGCGCTGCCGCTGGTCAGCACGGCCAGCGCGCAGCGGCGCAACAGGTCGTGCATGCCGCCGGCGGAAGCGTCGCGCAGGCGCGCCACTTCCGAGCGCGACAACACGTCCAGCCCACCGCGCGGGTAAATGTGGGTATTCACCGTCGGCAGACGGGTATCGATCGCTTCCAGGTTCGTCTTCATTCCAATCTCTGTCTTCTTCATTGTCCGCCCCGACTCTAGCGCAGCGGCGCCCACAAAAAAACGGCCGGGTTTCCCCGGCCGTTTTTGGTCTTGCGCAGATCCGATGACGGATCAGAACTCGTACTTGAAGCCCACCTGCAGCGACCACTGCGAAACGCCGTTGGTCTGGTTGTCGGAGTTGGTCGGAAGGCCCTGGGCGGTGGTCTGTCCGAACTCCGGCGTGCCGGAAGGCGAGTTGCCACGGTAGCTGTACACGTACTTGCCGCCGTTGATACCGACCAGGGTGGCTACCGGGTTGTTCGCAAAGAAACCGTAGTCGATGACATGACCCCAGTCCTTGTTGAGCAGATTGCCGACGTTCTGGATATCCACCCAGACCTTCGACTTGTGACCATTGAAGAAGCCCGGCAGTTCCTGGCTGATGCGCAGATCGAACGTGTTGACCCAGGCAGAGCGGAAGCCGTTTTCAGGTGCGAACTGGCCGCGGTAACGCTGCAGATCGGGGTGGGCGTCCATGAAGCGCCAGAAGTCCGCTTCCATCTGCGCGTTCGGCGTGAATACACCGGTGGCGCTGATGGTGCCGAACTTCACGTCGCCCGGGCCGGCCGGCACGTAGAACAGATCATTGAGGGTACGGTTGTCGCCGTTGGCGTCGCCGCTGAAGATGTAGCTGTACGGACGGCCGCTGCGGCCTTCGTAGACCAAGCCCACCTGGGTGTTGTAAGAACCGAAGAACGCGTGCTTCCAATCCAGCGAGCCGCTGAAGCGGTCCTTGATCTCGTAGCGGGCGGTGCTGCTGGTCGGCTCGTTGATGTTGAAGCCCAGCTGCGAACCGAAGCCCGAGCCGGCCGTCGAGCTGGTCAGGGCGGCCACTTCCTCGGCGTTGGTGTAGGTGTAGCCCAGCGTCCACGACCAATCGCTGTTGTTGTCGAACGGCTTGGTCAGCGAGACCGTGAGCTGCTGGCCCTTGCCCTTGTTGGTGTTCTCGATCAGGAACACGTCGCCGAAGTAGGCGTTGCGGCCGAAGCGCGCACCGTTAGCCGGAATGCCGCCGGTGGCGGTGGTGTTGCCGAACGGACGCGGGCTGTTCGGATTCCAGTACAGGGTGCGGCCGTACGCATCGGTGTAGCCCGGGCCCACGTTGAGTGTGCGGTAGAACAGGCCGTTCTTGACATCGGTCAGCAGCACTTCGGCCGAAGCGACGATGCCGTACCACGGCAGTTCGTGATCGAACGCCAGGTTGGCCTTCCACACCGACGGCAGCTCGAAGTCGTCGGCGATCGCGTTGACGTTACGCACGCCAGTACCCGCCGCCGGAATCGACGGATTGAGGCCGTCCGCGGTGAACTGCACGCCATTGTCGCAGCGACCGTCGGCAGGCGTCGTGTCCACGCAGACCAGGTTCTGGAACGACGTGTAGTTCATGCCGGTGCTGCTGTAGGCATTGCCGACCCACACCTGAGGCGCATCGCCCTGGAACAGGCCGACGCCACCGCGCAGCTGCGTGGGGCGTTCGCTGTCGAAGGTGTAGTTGAAGCCGAAGCGCGGCTGGACGATGAAGCTGTCGCTGTAGGTGCGCGTGTTGTCGATACCGAAGCCGCCCGTGTAACCCGCGCCACACGCCGCGTTGGCGGTGCCCGGAGCCGCCGCGAAGCAGGCGTTATACGGCGGGGCCGGAGACGCTTCCGGACGATCCGCACGCACGCCCATGGTCAGGGTCAGGTTGGAGTTGACATACCAGGTGTCTTGCAGGAACAGGCCGAGGTTCTTGCTGGTGTAGCGCGCCGCGATCGCGTTCGGATTGGTCGGATTGGTCTGCAGGTCGTAGTCGAAGTAACGGCCGTTGATCAGGTTGGCGAAATTCGACGTGCCCGTCGGACCAGCAGGATTGTTCGGCACGTAGAAGCTGTAGTTGCCCCACGCGTCCTGCAGGAAGAAGTTGTAGACGTCGTTGTCGCTGTACTCGCCGCCGAACTTGACGTCGTGGTCACCCAGCGTCCAGGTGCCCGAAGCGAAGTAGTTCCAGGTCTTGGTCGTCAGCGCGTTGCCCATCGAGCTGCGCTCGGTGCCGATGCGGATGAAGTCAAGGCCGGAGGTACTGTTGTTGTTGGTGCCGACCGGATTGTCGTTGCCGTTGCCGACGATGCCGTCGTCAAAGAAGATCTGGATGGTCGGCGCGTGGGTCGGGTTGACGCGGATCGCGGAGTAGTCGCGGTACGAGACCTTGAACTCGGTCGAGAAGTTGTCGGACCAGTCGCTGAACAGCTGGCCGACGTAGCTTTCCACGGTCTTCTCGTGGTTGAACCAATTGGAGCTCAGCGACAGGCCGCTGGCGCTGGAAGCTTCCGGACGCACGCGGGTCTGGTCCAGCTTGCTGTAGCGCAGGCTGGCACGGTGGTTGTCGTTGATGTTCCAGTCGACCTTCAGCGCCTTCTCTTCAAGCTCGGTGTCGCCACCGGTCAGGCCACCTGCGTCGAAACCCCACACGTCGCGCGCGATGCGCTGCACTTCGGCCACGTCCGCGGCGTTGAAGTCGGCGCCCGCCGACAGCGGATTGGTGCCCGTGCTGCCACCGGCGGGACCGATCTTGGTCTGCTTGAGCTTTTCGTAGTTGGCGAAGAAGAACAGCTTGTCCTTGACCAGCGGACCGCCGAAGGTCGCACCGTAGGTTTCTTCCTTCTTGTATTCGTCGAACGGCAGGCCGGTGACGTCCAGCGAGCTACCCGCGACGCGGGCCGGGTAATCGCCGAACCAGTCGCCGTCACGATAGGTGCCGTAGATCGAGCCGTGGAACTCATTGGTACCCGACTTGGTGACGGCGTTGACGTTGGCGCCGGCGGCGCCGGCGACGGTCACGTCGTAGCTCGACAGATCGATGTCGATGGCTTCGATAGCTTCCATCGAGACCGGCTGGCGCAGGGTCGGCATGTTGTTGCCTTCCAGGCCGAAGGTGTCGCTGGCGGACACGCCGTCGATGGTGATCTTGTTGAAGCGCGGGTTCTGGCCGCCGGCGCTGATGCTGCCCGAGGCGCGATCGGTGAACGCCACGCGCGGGTCGAGGCGCATGAAGTCCTGGATGTTGCCGTTCATCGACGGCAGAGCCTGGATGTCCTGCTGGGTGACGCTGGTGCCCGAACCCATCTTGTTGGCGCTGAACACCGAGGCGCCGGAGATGGCGACTGCCTTGACTGCTTCGAGGGTCGTCACATCACCGGCCAGATGCGCATCCACAGTGGCGATCTGATTCAGCGGCAGATACACGCCGTCTTCAGTATCGGTGCCCGAGCCAGACTTGGTCACGATGATGGTGTACGGACCACCGACGCGCAGACCACGCGCGTTGTAGCGACCGCTCGCGTCAGTGGTGGCGCGGCTGACCGTGCCGGATTCAACGTGGGTGATGGTGACCTCAGCGCCAACGACTGGTGCGCCATTGGCGTCGGTGACCATGCCGCCAACACCGGACGAGGTGCTCTGCGCGAACGCAGGTGCGGTTGCAAGGACGGCAAGCAGGCCGAGCGTGAGCTTGGACATGCGAACGCGATTCGAATGAGCCATGTTTTTGGATGCCTCGAAGATGAAGAAACGATGACAAGCGCCGACGGCCCGCGTCCTGCCGGCCATATTTCGAAAATTTATTGGTAACCCCTGGACCCGCCGTGCTTAGCCGGGTTAACGCCAGTTTAACCCATACTATGGCGGATAGATGGCAAACCTGTGACGACCGCCATGATCTCAGCTTGACGTGAGCCGACTACGCGCCTAGGCGGCCGGGGCAATCTTCAGGTAGGCGGCGACACCGTCCAGCAGCATCTGGACCGAAATAGCCACCAGCAGCATGCCCATCAGGCGCTCCACCGCCGTCAGCACCCGGGTGCCGAGCCATTTGTAGAGATAAGTCGCGCTGAAGAGGATGGCGGCGGTCGCCCCCCAGGCCAGCAGGAGTGCCAAGCTCCAGTCCATCAGGCGGGCTGGGTCATTGCTGCCCATCAGCATGACGGCCGCCATGCCGGATGGGCCGGCCACCAGCGGGATGGCCATAGGGACGATGAAGGGTTCGCCCTCGGGAATCTCGCCCATCAGGCCTTCCGGCGGCGGGAAGATCATGCGGATGCCGATCAGGAACAGCACGATGCCGCCGGCGATCGACACCGACTCCTGGCGCAGGTGCATCAATTCCAACCCGTACTTGCCGCCCCACAGGAATGCCATGAGCACACCCAGGGCGATCACCAGCTCCCGCGCCAGCACTACCCGCTGCCGCCGCGCCGGCAGCCCGCGCAGCAGGCTGAGGAACACGGGGATGTTGCCCAGCGGATCCAGGATCAGGAACAGCAGCAGGGCAGCGGAAGCGATCGTCACGGAGTGGGCGCCCAGATCTCGCCGCGATGGGCGGCGCCCGCCGGGGAAAGCAGCGTAACGCAGGACTCCGCGTAGACCTCGGGATCCCTGGCGATGCGATCGTTCTCTTCGAGATAGGCCTTGGCACGAAGCGGAGTGCGCATCGGGCCCGGCTGCAGGCCAGAGACGCGGATCTTCGAGCCAGCGAGTTCGGATTGCAGCATGCCGACCATTCCGGCCTGGGCCTGCTGGGCCAACCCGTACCCACCCCAATAAGCGCTACCCACGCGGGCGAGATCGTCGAGCACGAAGACCACCGCTGCATCGTCGGCCTTGGCCAGCAACGGCAGGCACGCCTGGGTCAGCCACCAGCGCGCCGTCAGGTTGACGTGGATCGCACGGGCGAAGGCCGCAGGATCGGTCTGCTGCAGCGGCGTCAGTCCTGGGAAATTCGCCGCGCAGTGCAGCACGCCATCGAGGCGACCGAGCTCGCTCCCGATGCGCTCGGCCATCTCGGCGTAGTCATCGGCCGATGCGCCTTCAAGATCGAGCGGATAAAGCAGCGGCTCCGGGCCTACCGCGGCGGCGCTGTCGTAAACGCGGTTCAACCGCGGCGTCTTGCGACCGAGCAACACCACGGTCGCGCCTGCGCGCGCGCAAGCAATGCTCGCGGCCGTTCCGAGGCCACCGTGCGCGCCGGCGATGAGCACGACGCGATCCTTCAATGCCGACTCTGACACCGGCGTAGCAGTCGAACTCACTGCTGCTGCGCTTCGCTGATCATGCGACCGAGCTCACCCGACTCAAACAACTCAAGGGTGATGTCGCAACCGCCGATCAGTTCACCGTTGATGAAAAGCTGCGGGAAGGTTGGCCAATTCGAATAACGCGGCAGGTTGGCGCGGACTTCCGGATCTTCCAGCACGTTGATCGTATGGAGCTGGTTCGCGCCGGCGGCCTTCAGCGCCTGCACGGTGCGGCTGGAAAAACCGCACATCGGGAACTGCGCGGTTCCCTTCATGAAGAGGACGATCGGATGGCCTTCGACTTCGGCCTGGATCCGTTCCATAACGCTCATGGACTGCTACTCCTGCACTGTTGCATTGGTGTGTTGCCGACGCGTGAGGCCAGGCAACGGGACGTGGGGCTACAATGCGCATTGTAAGCCTCCTCCAAGCCGCCGCGTTCGCGGACCGGCACCCCACCCAGAAACCCTCAGCCCGCAAGGAGCCAGCCTTGGCTATTGAACTGCCCGCCCTCCCCTACGATCGGACCGCGCTCGAGCCGCATATCTCGGCCGAGACCATCGATTACCACTACAGCAAGCACCACCAGACCTACGTCACCAACCTCAACAACATGATCGCGGGCACCGAGTTCGCCGACATGTCGCTGGAGGAGATCGTCCGCAAGTCGCAGGGCGGGATGTTCAACAATGCCGCGCAGGTGTGGAACCACACGTTCTACTGGAACTGCCTGAAGCCCAACGGCGGCGGCGAGCCCACCGGCAAGCTGCTGGAAGCCATCAACAAGGCTTTCGGCGACTTCGCCAAGTTCAAGGAAGAATTCACCAAGGTGTCGGTCGGCACCTTCGGTTCGGGTTGGGGCTGGCTGGTGCAGCGTCCGGACGGTTCGCTGGCCCTGGTCAGCACCTCCAATGCCGCTACGCCGCTCACCGGCGAAGACAAGCCGCTGCTGACCTGCGACGTGTGGGAACACGCCTACTACATCGACTACCGCAACGCGCGTCCGAAGTACATGGAAGCGTTCTGGAGCCTGGTGAACTGGGACTTCGTGACTTCGAATCTGAAGTAAGTCGCGACGCCGCTTCACCAAGGAAAACGGCCGGGAATTCCCGGCCGTTTTTTGTTGCTGCCGGCAGTGTCGCTACCGCTCAGAGACCGCCATTCTGCTGCGCCACCATGCAGTAGAGCATCGGGATGGAAAGCATGGTGTTGAAACGCGAAGTCAGCATCGCCATGCGCGCCGCCTTGGTCTTGGCTTCGGGCTCGACCTGGACGATGCCCAACGCCTTCTTCTGGTTGGGCCAGATGATGAACCACACGTTGAACGCCATCAGCAGCGCCAGCCACATTCCGATGCCGATCGCCTTGGCCGGAGACTGGATGCTCAGCGCCTGCACGAGATAGCCCGACAGCGCGGCGAGAGTCAGGCCAGTCACGACGGTCGCGAGTGCGGCCCAGCGGAACCAGAACAGCGCCGTCGGCGCGATCACCTTGCTGATCGCCGGCTTCTGCTCGTCCGGAATCTTGGGCATCGACGGAATCTGGACGAAATTGAAGTACCACAGCAGCCCGATCCACAGCACGCCGGACAACACGTGCAGCCAACGGGTGAAGAACATCCAGTAGAAGCTCTCGCCCATATTGCCGAAGGTGCCGGCAATGGCGAGGATGACCGCAAGAATCACCAGCCCCGCGACGATCGTGCGGCCGAGCGATTGAAAGATTGCTCCCATCGAACCCCTCCTCAGTAGTTGCCGTGGCCCGGACAGGCCCGACCCGGGCAAAAGGGGGCGCCATTTGGCTGCCAGTGTCAATGCGCGGTGCAAAACGAACTGACCTTCGGCACGTGGATGAAGCCGGCGCGAATGGTTAGGCTGCCGCGTCCTCAACCCCGGTCAGCCGCCATGCCTGCCCAAGCCCTTCCTGCCCTCATGCCCTACGCGCTGACCGCCGGCATCGGCCTGATGTATTACCGCCGCATCCGGCGAAACTTCGGGCGGCAGGCCTGGCAGCCGCGTCGAACGATCGCGCGGGCCGTACTGCTGGCATTGGTACTGCTGATGCTGCTAGTCGCGGCCGTCTTCATTCCCGGCGCGGGATGGGCGGTGGGAGCTGGCATCGTCGCGGGCATCGGCCTTGGCGCCTTCGGCATAGCGCACACGCAGGTCGATTCCATAGACGGCGTGCGCAGTTACGTACCCAACCCGTGGATCGGCGGTGTCTTGTCGGTATTGCTGCTCGGCCGGTTGGCATGGCGCTTCATGCACGGAGGCTTCGTGCAGCAACAACAGACCAGCGCCAGCCCGTTGACCCTAGCCTTCGCCGCAGCACTGATCGGCTACTACCTCACATACTCGATCGCCTTGCTGCTGCGGATGCGCCGGCTGTCCCTGCCAGCATGAATCGATAAGAAAACGGCCGGAAATCGGCCGTTTTCGTGTACCTGGATCCGCTTCGACGGTCAGCGCAACGCAGCAATGACCGGAGCAACCTGCGCCTCACGCTCCAGCGAAGCGCCGACACGCTGGAGGGTTGCCGCCAGATCACCGGCGGAATCGGCGCGCAGCGTCGCATGGCCTACCTTGCGACCGGCACGCGGCTCTTTTCCGTAGTCGTGCCAGTGACCGCCGGCTTCACCCAGCACGGCATTGGCATCCGGCATCGCGCCGATCCAGTTGAGCATGCAGGCCAGGCCTACCATGCGCGTATCGCCAAGAGGCAGTCCGAGCACGGCGCGCAGATGGTTCTGGAACTGCGAGGTCTCGCTGCCCTCGATCGTCCAGTGCCCGGAGTTGTGCACGCGCGGCGCTAGTTCGTTGGCAAGCAATACGCCGTCGCGGCAGAACAGTTCCAGCGCGAACACGCCGACGTAATCCAGCGCCTCGGCGAGCTTCTTCGCGTAATTGAACGCCGTTTCGGCCATCGCCGCATCGACGCGTGCCGGCGCCAGGCTGGCCGAGAGGACGCCATCGACGTGCCAGTTCTCGGTCAGCGGCCAGGTGCGGAATTCGCCGTCGCGGCCGCGCACGGCCACCACGCTGAGTTCGCGCTCGAAAGCGACGAAGCCTTCCAGAATCAGGCCCACCGTCTGCGCCTGCGCGCCAAGCGCGGCCCATGCGGCATCGGCATCGGCCGGTGTCTTGATGCGGAACTGACCCTTGCCGTCGTAACCCAGGCGTCGGGTCTTGAGGATGCACGGCGTGCGGAGCTGCGCGATGGCGGCGTCGAGCTGCTCGCGCGAAGCGATGTCGGCGAAATCCGGCACCGGGATGCCGAGCTCGCGGAACAGCGTCTTCTCGGCCAGCCGATCCTGCGCCACGCCCAGCGCGCGCGGATTCGGGAATACCGAAACATGCTCGGTCAGCCAGTGCGCGGATTCGGCCGGGACGTTCTCGAAGTCGAAGGTGGCGACATCGACCTTCGACGCGAATTCGCTCAGCGCCTTTTCGTCACGCCAGTCGCCAACGATCAATGGCGCGAACTGACCCGCGCAGGCGTCGGACACGGTATCCATGACCAGGAAACGCAGGCCGAGCGGCGCGCCGGAAAGCGCCATCATGCGGGCCAGTTGCCCGCCTCCGAGAATGCCGACTGTGGTCATTTACTTGCGCGGATCGTCGTTGGCCATCACGTCTTCGGTCTGCCTGGCGCGGAAGGCATCCAGCGCAACACCGATCGTGGGGAATTCGTTGGCGAGCATCGCCGCGGCGAACAAACCGGCATTCGCGGCCCCGGCATTGCCGATCGCGAACGTGGCGACCGGGATGCCTGCCGGCATCTGCACGATCGAGAGCAGCGAATCCATGCCGTTGAGCGCCTTGCTCTGCACCGGCACACCCAGCACGGGCACGGCGGTCTTCGAAGCAAGCATGCCCGGCAGGTGCGCCGCGCCGCCGGCGCCCGCGATGATCGCGCGCAGGCCGCGCTGCGCCGCGGTTTCCGCGTAGGAGAACAGAACGTCGGGAGTGCGATGTGCGGACACCACGCGAATTTCGTGCGGGACGCCGAGCGCCTCCAGCCGCGCTGCGGCGTGTTGCATCGTCTCCCAGTCGGAGCGCGAGCCCATGACGATGCCCACCAGCGGGGCTGCTTCGGTTGCTGTCATGACGGATCCAAGCGTCAAAACGGTATTCTACCGGCCTTCCGCCGTGCCTTCACCGCCAATGGACCGCAAGCTGCTCGATCTCCTCGTCTGCCCCACGACCCGCCAGCCCCTGGCCCTGCTCGACGGCCGTGGCCTCCAGGCCGCCAACGCGGCGATTGCGGCCGGCAATGTAATGCGGGGCGATGGCAGCGCCCAGGTCGAACCGCTGCGCGAGGCGCTGGTCACCCGTGACCGCAAGACCCTCTACCGCATCGACGACGGCATCCCCGTCCTGCTGGCCGAGGAAGCCATCGCTGCCGCGCAGATCGACGGTTTCCCGCAGGCATGAGCATTGCCGCGGACGCCGTCCTGCCGCCGCCGGCGGAAGTGATCGAAGCCGACGTCGCCCGCGCCCTGGCCGAGGACATCGGCACCGGCGACGTGACCGCGACACTGCTGCCGGATGTGCCTGACAGCGCCTACCTTCTGTGCAAGGAAGACAGCGTGGTCTGTGGTCGCCCGTGGTTCGACGCGTGCCACCGAGCGCTCGATCCGGATGTGCGTATCGACTGGCGCGTGAGCGAGGGCGAGCACGTGCGCAAAGGCATGGTGCTGGCGACGCTCCAGGGCCGGACTCGCGCGCTGGTGAGTGCCGAGCGTGCCTCGCTCAATTTCCTGCAGACCTTGTCCGGCACCGCGACGGTCACGGCGGGTTATGTCGAAGCCGTGCGTGGCACCGCTACCCGGATCCTCGACACCCGCAAGACCATTCCCGGCTTGCGTCTTGCGCAGAAGTACGCGGTACGCGTGGGCGGAGGCGTGAATCACCGCATCGGGCTGTTCGACGCGGTGATGCTCAAGGAAAACCATGTGCGTGCGGCCGGCTCGATCACCGCGGCCATCGACGCCGCGCGCGCGATGCATCCGTCGCTCCCGCTGATCGTTGAAGTCGAATCGCTGGCGCAGCTTGAAGAAGCATTGCGCGAGGGCTGCGACCGCATCCTGATCGACGATTTCGATGCGGAGATGCGACGCGAAGCCGTGCGCATCGCGCATGCGCCGCCCTTCAACGGCGCGATTCCGCTGGAAGTGTCCGGCGGCGTGGACATGACCACATTGCGTGCCATCGCCGAAGACGGCGTCGACTGCATTTCGATCGGCGGCCTGACCAAGCATGTGCACGCCATCGATCTGTCGCTGAAGCTGGGACCGCCACCGGCCAACTGAGGCGCCGCTCGCGCCCGGAATTCATCGCGCAAGAAAAAGGGCGGGCCCACGTGGGGCCTGCCCTTACGCAATATGCGCGCGCTGCGCCTAGTTGCTGAGAACGATCGTGATCATCGCCGCCGCTACCGCGACGACCAGTCCGGACCACAGCCAGGTGTTGTTACGTGGTGCCGGTCGCGGCGCTCGCGTCGCCTGGATATGGACCGGTTCCTGGCCCGCACCGCTGAGGCGGAAGCGCAGCTTGTCGAATCCGATTTCATCGCCCATGCGCGCCTTGTCCTTCGTGACGCGACGGTCGTTGAGGAAGGTGCCGTTGGTCGATTCCAGGTCTTCGATCCTGACGCCATCCTCGGTCGGCACCAGCCGCGCATGGATACGCGAAAGGCCCAGATCATTGATATGGATGTCGCACTCGGGCGAGCGCCCGATCGTCAGTGGTCCCTGCAGCGGGTAGCTGCGTCCGAAGGCACCGCCGGTAACGCCGCGCAGTACATACATCGGCATCGCTTGACGCACCGCGGTGACTCCGGGGTCGTCGTTGGCCGCATGCGGGTAACCGTGCGCACCGTCGTGCGACCGCGCGGCGAGGCTGTCGACCGAGGCCAGACGCGCCAGCACGTGGTCGAAGGTGACGCTATCGCCTGGGCGCAGCGCGATCAGGCCGGCGACATGACGACCATTGACGCTGACGAGCGTGCCTACCGGCACTTCGAGCATCACGCCGGTGGCGCTCACGTGCAGCTGGCAGTGCTGGGGCAAGACCCCAGGGGTATCGAGGACGATGTTGGACTGCGGATCAGAACCGACGCGATTGACGCCCGGCCCAAGAAGCACCTGTGGGTGTTCGCCACCCGGAAATACCAATTTCATCGACACTCGCCCCTCCCCGGCGAAAATCTGAACTTGTGGCGCGCGTCCGGCGCCACTACCTTGCAACGATGCTGACTCTAATCATCCTGATGGTCGCGTCTGCGATGGTGTTCGCGTTCTGGAATGCCGGTCGCGCCGCCGCTGAACGCGCCGAAGCCCTGGGACGTGACGCCTGTCGCATTGCCGGGGTGCAATGGCTTGACCAAAGCGTCCATGCGATCGGACTTCGCATCTGCCGCCAGGAAAGCGGCTGGCTCGGGTTCGAGCGGACGTTCCGCTTCGACTATTCCCACAATGGCGAGGATCGCCAGATTGGGCGGCTGGTACTGCGCGGGGACAGGCTCGTTTCTTTCACCGGGCCCGTCCTCCCCAATCTTTCATCGATCGACTAAGACAAAGCCACGCGGGCGGCTGATAACGGCGAACAACCGCCTTCGAAGATTTTGCGTTGAACCTGTGGACGTCACTCACGCAACCCGACGCGTCACTTCTCGATCGCAACTCCCAGAGTGCCGAGCAGGCTCGGCACTACAAGAGCAGCGGAGCAAGCTCCGCTCTACAAGGCCGGTAGTCGTTGGGAAGATGAGACCAGGCGAGACTGTGTCAAAGTAGACCGATTACTTCACGATCCGCAAATGCCCGCTGCGACGCGGCGTTGGCGGTGACGGATTGTCGTCATCCGGCGTTGGATCGCTCGGCACCGCGCTCAGCGACGGCGTGGTGTCCTCGCCCTCTTCCTCGATCGCCAGCTCCTCGTCTTCGGCTCCGCTGGCGCTCACATCTTCCGGCAGCGCCATCCCCTGCCCGGTCTCGCGCGCGTAGATCGCAAGCACCGCGGAAATCGGCACCGAGACCGCATGGCTCACGCCGCCGAAGCGGGCGCTGAAACGAATCACGTCGTTGCTCATCTGCAATCCGGCGACGGCACGTTCCGCGACGTTCAAAACAATACGGCCGTCCTTTACGGCATGCGCCGGCACCTGGACGTGCGGACGGGTGGCGTCGACCAGCAGGTGCGGAGTCATGCCGTTGTCGGCGATCCATTCGTACAGCGCCCGCAGCAGGTACGGGCGGTGGCTGGTCATAGTGTTGCTGTCTTCAGTCATGTGGGCAGTTTAGCTCCCGTCCCTTCCCTAGAACGCGAAAAGGCCCGGAATTCCGGGCCTTGTCCGCCGCGCCCCGTACCCGTCAGGCCGGAATTTCGCGCAGCTTGCGCTCGGCGTCGGTCAGGCTGCGGGTGAAACCGGGGTTGCGGAAAATGCGGTTGCCGTAGTCCTCGATCACCTTGCCGTCCTTGGGCAGCGGCACCCCGAGCGACGGCAAGCGCCAGATGATCGGCGCCATGGCGCAATCGGCCAGGCTCATTTCCGGATTGAGGAAGAACTTGCTGGCCTTGAACAGCGGTACCGAGGCGGTGAGCAATTCCTTCAGGCGTTTGCGGCCGGCTTCGGCCTGGACCTTGTTGCCCAGCTGGATGGCCTGGACCTGTGGCACCCAATCGTGTTCCAGACGCAGCATGGCCAGGCGCAGACGCGCACGCGACAGCGGGTCGACCGGCATCAACGGCGGATGCGGGTAGCGCTCGTCAAGGTATTCGCTGACCACGCTGGCGGCGTAAAGAACCAGATCACGCTCGACCAGCGTCGGGACCGAGTGATACGGATTGAGATCAACCAGATCCTCGGGCGGATTCTGAGGATCGACCGCGATCAGGTCATAGGTGACACCCTTGGCCGCCAGTACCAGCCGCACGCGATGACACAGCACGCAGTCGGTGGACGAAAACAAGGTCAGGGCATTTCGCATACGTGGACTTGCCGCCATCATCGATTGCTCCCGCATTCGGACTCGACCGGCTCTCCGGCCGGGCTATGGACACGCCCACCCCCTGTGGACGATCGCCCAGTTAGCCGAGACTAGCGTTACTGCCTGTAAAAGTCGCCCCCCGGCCGCCATATGCAAAACGCCCGGCAAAGGCCGGGCGTTTTGTCTGGCGAGACGCTTAGTGCACGTCCTTCCAGTATTCGTGCTTGAGCATGTACGCCATGAGCGTGAAGAACGCCAGGAACAGGACCACCCACACACCCAGCTTCTCGCGCTTGAGGACCGCCGGCTCGCCGGCGTACTCGAGGAACGTGGTGATGTCGCGGACCGACTGGTCGAACTGCTCCGGCGTCTGCGTACCCGGCGTGGCCACCTTGAGACCATGCACCGGACGCTCACCCGTCGCCTTGTCCGGCTCACCGTACTCGGCGTGCTGCAGGCCCTGCATCTGCCACAGCGGGTTGGGCATGGACGCATTCGGGAACAGCTTGTTGTTCCAGCCCAGCGGGCGCGACTCGTCCAGGTAGAACGACTTCAGGTAGGTGTAGACCCAGTCGCTGCCACGAACGCGTGCGATCAGGCTCAGGTCCGGCGGCATCTTGCCGAACCACTTCTGCGCATTTTCTTCGGTGAGGCTGACCTGGACCTGGTCGCCGATCTTGCCGCCGGTGAAGTTGAGGTTCTGCATCACCTCTTCTTCGCTCAGCCCCAGATCTTCGCCGATACGCGAGTAACGCAGGTACTTGAGCGAGTGGCAGCCAGAGCAGTAGTTCATGTACAGCTTGGCACCACGCTGCAGCGACGCGCGGTCGCCCAGATCGGTACCCGAGTGCAGCAGGTCGCCGCCTTCGTTGGCGAACGCCGAAGCCGAAAGCACCAGACCTGCGGCGAAGGCGACCAGGGAGCGGACGAAATTCTTCTTAGTCATGCGTCGTCACCCGTGCCGGCACCGGCTTGGTCGAGTCGATCTTCGTCCACACCGGCATGGTGATGAAGAAGGCGTAGTACAGGAAGGTCAGCACGCGACCAATGATCGCTTCCACCGGATCCGTACCCGGACCGGCGCCGATCTTCATCAGCCACAGGAAGCTGACAGTGAAGATCGCCAGCATCAGCCACGACAGCTTGCCGCGGTAGCGGAACGACTTGACCGGCGAGCGATCCAGCCACGGGGTGAGGAACAGCAGCACGATGGCGCCGAACATCACCAGCACACCCCACAGCTTGATTCCGAAGAACGACGGAATCACACGCAGCATTGCGTAGTAAGGGGTGAAGTACCAAACCGGCTTGATGTGCGACGGCGTCACCAGCGGGTTGGCCGCGGTGAAGTTGTCGTGCTCGAGGAACCAGCCACCAAAGGTCGGCGCAAAGAAGATGATGAACGCCGCGAGGATCAGGAAGAAGCCAACGCCGAACAGGTCCTTCACCGTGTAGTACGGGTGGAACGGAATGCCGTCGGCCGGCTTGTTCGCATCCCAGCGGTTGCCCTTCGGACCCTTCTTGATGTCTACGCCGTCGGGGTTGTTCGAACCCACTTCATGCAGCGCACCCAGGTGCAGCACGACCAGCAACAGCAGGACGAGCGGCAGCGCGATCACGTGCAAGGCGAAGAAGCGGTTGAGCGTCGCGTCGGACGGGATGTAGTCGCCCATGATCCATTCGGTCAGGCCCGTTCCGATGTACGGAATGGCGCCGAACAGCGAAATGATCACCTTCGCGCCCCAGAACGACATCTGGCCCCACGGCAGCACGTAGCCCATGAAGGCTTCGGCCATCAGCACGAGGTAGATGACCATGCCGAGGATCCACACCAGCTCGCGCGGCTTCTTGTACGAGCCGTACATCAGGCCGCGGAACATGTGCAGATAGACGACGATGAAGAACAGCGATGCGCCCGTGCTGTGCATGTAGCGGATCAGCCAGCCCCACGAAACGTCGCGCATGATGTACTCGACCGAGGAGAACGCTTCCGCGGCGCTCGGCTTGAAGTGCATCGTGAGGAAGATGCCGGTGACGATCTGGTTGACCAGCACCAGCAGTGCGAGCGAACCGAAGTAGTACCAGAAGTTGAAGTTCTTCGGCGCGTAGTACTCGGTCATGTGCTTGCGGTACGCCGGCATCATTGCCGGTGCACGCTCGTTGACCCAGTTCATAACGCCAGTGGCGCCGCGACCGATGCGGTCGATGATGTTAGCCATGGCTTACGCAGCCCCCTTCGGATCCACGCCAATGACGATCGTGTCGTTCTCGAAATGGTAGGGCGGCACCGGCAGATTCGCCGGGGCAGGCATACCCTTGAAGACGCGACCGGCCGAGTCGTAACGCGACTTGTGGCACGGGCAGAAGTAACCACCCTTCCATTCCGGATCGAACGGTTCCGGCTTGATTTCCGGCTTGAACTCCGGCGCGCAACCCAGGTGGGTACACACCGCGATCAGCACCATGATGTCCGGGCGGATCGAGCGGGTGTCGTTCTTCGCGTACTTCGGCTGCTGGTCGGCGTTGTCCGACTTGGGGTCGAGCAGGAGGCTGTCGAGCGTGGGCAGCACGTCGAGCATCTTCTTGGAGCGACGAGCCACGTACACGGGCTGACCGCGCCAGGCGAGCGTCAGCTGCTGGCCTTCCTGCAACGCACTGATGTCCATGGACACCGGCGCACCAGCCTGCTTGGCTCGTTCGCTGGGACTCCAGGACTTGATGAACGGTACCGCCGCAAATCCGACTCCGACCGCACCGACCACTGCGGTCGAGGTAGTCAGGAAACGGCGGCGGCCCTGGTTGACGGGGTGGTCCCCTTGGTTTGCCATCCGGCACTCCGCAAAGCTGAAAAACGAAGTTCATCGCAGGCCGTCACCACTGGCGACGGCTCGCGGCTCAAAAAGACGGCGAAGTGTAACGGAAGGGTGAATGACCCGACAATCCGGCGAAACCGGAACGACTGCGTGATTCCGAAGGCCGGGCGGAGCTTTCCGCCGCTCAGCGCGAGCCGGCCGCGCCTGAACCCGACGCGGCCACCACGGAGCTGCTACCCGAATTGCGATAGCGCTCGGCCAGCACGGCCACGCGTTGCACGTAACGCTGGGTTTCGGCGTAGGGCGGCACGCCGTTGTACTTGGCGACAGCCCCCTCGCCCGCGTTATAGCCGGCGGCCGCGAGCTTGACGTCACCGTTGAAGCGCTTCAGCAGCCAGCCCAGGTACTGCACGCCGCCGCGGATGTTCTGAACCGGATCGAAGGCATTGCTGACGCCGAAGCGGCGCGCGGTCGCCGGCATGAGCTGCATCAGACCCTGGGCGCCGACCCGAGAGAGCGCACCCGGGTTGTAGGACGATTCGGCGTGGATGATGGCCCGGACGATCGCCTCTTCGACCCCGTACTGGGCCGCGGCGCTGGAGATTTCCGAGCTGTAGGCCGTGGTATTGAGGCGGATCCGGCCGAAATTGACACCCGGCAACGCCGCGCAGGCATAGCAGTTGTCGATCTGGAAGATCGGGAACTCAACCCGGGTCATCTTGACGTTGGTGACGCCCTTGGGCCGGCGATTGCTGTAATTCCGCACGCCGCTGGCGTCGATATACGAATAGGTCACCGTCGAGCCCATTCGCAGGAACCGCGCCTTCATCGGCGCATCGCCGACCGGCTTGGGCGCGACGACCGCAGGCGAGCCCGCCACCTGCATCGCGGGGGTGGCGGTTCCGGCGTTGCTTGGGACGGTCGAGGCAGGTGCAGCGGCGGTCGGCGCCGCCTTCGGCTTGTCCGCGTGGTAGCTGATCACCACGCATTTGGCACCCGGCACGCGCTTGCCCGAGTAGGCACGGGTCCCGTCCGGGCTTTCGCAGCGGTAAAGCGAGCCCGCCCACGCCGGCGTCGACGCCAGCGCACCCAGAATGACCAGAATTCCCCATGCCCCCTTCATAGCGCCGGACTATCCCCTCAATCGAAAACCTTTACAAGCCTTTGATTTACTTGAACGGGACACTCGTCGCGTTTAGGTCAATGAAGTACAAGCGGGTGTGGCGGCCCCTCGCTACAATGCGCGCCCCGGTGCGGAATAACCGCCGCCCTCCCGGCATAGAACGAGCCCATGACCGACCTGACCGTCGCAGACGACGCGACCACCCTTCCCTCTTCCGCACCCCAGCCTGCCGAAGCCTCGGCTTCGGTAAAAAGGCCCGTTGGCAAGCTCTTCATCGAGACCCACGGCTGTCAGATGAACGAGTACGACTCGGCCAAGATGGCCGACGTCCTCGCCGCCAGCGACGGCCTGGAACTGACCACGAACGTCGAGGAAGCCGACGTCATCCTGATCAATACCTGCTCGATCCGCGAGAAAGCGCAGGAGAAGGTGTTCAGCCAGCTCGGCCGCTGGAAGACCCTCAAGCAGGGCGGCAAACCGGTCGTCATCGGAGTCGGCGGCTGCGTGGCCTCGCAGGAAGGCGAGGCGATCATCAAGCGCGCGCCCTTCGTCGATCTGGTCTTCGGCCCGCAAACCCTGCATCGCCTGCCGGAGTTGATCCAGGCCAAGCGCGAGACCGGCCAGCCGCAGGTCGACATCAGCTTTCCCGAGATCGAAAAGTTCGACCGCCTCCCCGAGCCCCGCGCCGAAGGCCCCTCGGCCTTCGTCTCGATCATGGAAGGCTGCAGCAAGTACTGCTCGTTCTGCGTGGTGCCCTACACCCGCGGCGAGGAAATCAGCCGCCCGTTTGAGCCCGTGTTGATCGAAGTCGCCGACCTGGCCGCCCAGGGCGTGCGCGAAGTCACCCTGCTCGGCCAGAACGTCAACGCATATCGCGGCCCGATCATGGGCGACGACGGCCAGCCGACCGGCGAAATCGCCGACCTCGGCCTGCTGATCCGCGCCATTGCAGAGATCGAAGGCATCGGCCGCATTCGTTTCACCACCTCGCACCCGCTGGAGTTCTCCGACTCACTGGTGGAGGCCTACCGCGACGTACCCAAGCTGGCCAGCTTCCTGCACCTGCCGGTGCAGGCGGGCAGCGACCGCGTGCTCGCCGCGATGAAGCGCGGCTACACCGCGCTCGAGTTCAAGCAGAAGATCCGCAAGCTGCGCGCGGTGCGTCCGGACATCTCGATTTCCTCAGACTTCATCGTCGGCTTCCCCGGCGAGAGCGATGCGGATTTCGAGAAGACGATGAAGCTGATCGAGGACGTCGGTTTCGACCAGTCGTTCTCCTTCATCTACTCGCGGCGCCCAGGCACGCCCGCCGCGGACCTGGAAGACACCGTCACCAGCGAAGAGAAGCACGCCCGCCTCTCGCGTCTGCAGGCCACCATCAACACCAAGGCGCGCGAGATCAGCGACGCCATGGTCGGCAGCGTGCAGAGCGTGCTGGTCGAAGGCCCGTCGAAGAAGAATCCGAACGAACTCACCGGCAAGACCGAGAACATGCGCTCGGTGAATTTCCCGGGCCATCCGCGCCTGGTCGGCCAGTTCGTCGACGTAGTGATCACCGAGGCGATGTCGAACTCGCTGCGCGGCCGGGTCCGCACCGGCGAGGACGAGGCCGCGCTTGCCTGACGGCGCATCGCAGCGCGACGGCGTCACCGCCGCGCTTGCCGTGCCGTTCCGCATCCGCCTGCTGGCGGTGACCACGATGGTCACCGTCAACACGCTCATCTATCTGCTAATCAACGCGAATCCGACCCGCACGCCGGCGCTGCTGCCGGTGACATGGCTCGATCACGCGCTCGGTCGTCACGCCTGGACGATCTGGCCGTACTGGCTGTTGCTGGTGATCAACCCGTTCTTCGCTGTCGCCATCCGCGAACGCACGATCTTGCTGGCGTCGTTGCGCGCCTACGTGGCGGCCATGGGACTGAACATCGTCGTGTGGCTGGCATGGCCGACCCGCATCTTGCGCGAGACGTTACCGCAAGGCATGGACTCGCTCACGCAAGGCGCCTGGAACCTGCTGTATGCGCTGGACGCGCCCAACAACTGCTTTCCGTCGGGCCACATCACCATCCCCTGCGTGGTCATGGCCGGTTTCGTCGCGCAGTACCCGGACGCGCGCCGCTGGATCTGGATAGTCGCCCTGCTGTTTCCGGCCATCATCACCACCGGGCAGCACTACGCCATCGACCTGTTCGCGGGGATGCTGACCGCCGTGGCCGGCATCGCACTCGCGGGCCTGCCGGCGCTGATGCGTTTGCGGCGCCCGGCTATCGCCTGACGCAGCATCGGCTCCGGGCTGCGTGATCAATCCAGTCGCTTGCGGAATCGGCTGATCGCCAGCGCCATCATCGCCGCCGTGAACCCCACCAGGGCGAGCACATCGGGCCAGAGCTCGAACAAGCCCGCGCCACGCAACATGACCCCGCGCACCAGCCGCAGGAAATGCGTCAGCGGCAACACCTCCGCCAGCCACTGCACCACCCGCGGCATGCCCGAATACGGAAACATGAAGCCGGAAATAAGGATTGAGGGCAGGAAGGCGAAGAACGACATCTGCATCGCCTGGAACTGCGACTTCGCCTTCGTCGAGATCAACAGACCAAGCGTCAGGTTGGCGAAGATCAGCAGCACCGCCGCCAGATAGACATCCAGCAGACTGCCGCGGATCGGCACCTTGAACAGGAACAGGCCGAGCGCGAGCACCACGGTGGTCTGGATCAGGCCGATCACCGCGTACGGCAGGACCTTGCCTATCATCAATTCGCTGCGCGTCAGCGGCGTGGCGATCAGCAGCTCCATGTTGCCGCGTTCGCGCTCGCGCACGATCGCGACACCGGTGAACAGCACCATGGTCATGGTGAGGATCACCCCGATCAGCCCGGGCACGATATTGACCGCCGAACGCCGCTCCGGGTTGTAGAAGCTGACAACGCTGATCTGGTGCGAGGTGACTTCGCGCGTCCCGGTCGCCTGGGCGACATAGCCCGAACTGTCGAGCGGCATCTGCGCCAGCTGGATCGCGGCGCTCTGCACCACGGTGTCGCTGCCATCGACCAGTACCTGCACCGCTTCGCGTCCTTCCGCGCGACGCCGTTCGAAGTCACTCGGCACGACGACGCCGACGCTGATCCGTCCCTGCTTCAGCAAGGCCATCGCCTCCTGTGGCGTGGCGGCTTCGTGCGTCGGTCGGATCACGTCGGTGGCGAGCATGTCCATGATCAGCGCGCGCGAAGCGCTGGTGCCGGCCTGATCGACGATGACGGCGTCGAGCCCGCGCAGGTTGAGGTTGATCGCATAGCCGAACAACACCAGCTGCATCACCGGAATTCCGACGATCATCGCCAGCGTGATGCGATCGCGGCGCAACTGCCGCAGCTCCTTGAGCATGATCGCGCCGAGTCGTCGCCAGCTCATGCCGCGTCCACTCCCGCTTCTTCGCGGCCGCGGGTGGCCGAGACGAAGACGTCTTCCAGGTTGGCCTGCACCGCTTCGACCTCGCCCTCCACGCCTGCCGTCGCCAAAGCGCTGCGCAGACGCGGCGCGGCATCTCCGTTGGCTTCGGTGAGTACGCGCAAGGTGTTGCCGATCTGGGCCACACTGATCACACCGGACTGCTGCAACAGCACAGCCTGCGCGCGTCGAGGTTGCGATGCATGCACCACCAGCGTTCGTCCGGCGAGCTCGCCGGTGAGATTGACCGGCGTACCGTCGGCTACCAGCACGCCGCGATCGAGGATGGCGAGGCGATGGCAACGCTCGGCCTCGTCCATGTAGTGGGTCGACACGAGAATGGTCGTACCGGCATCGGCCAGCTCGAACAGCTTTTCCCAGAAGTCGCGGCGCGACTCGGGGTCCACCGCGCTGGTGGGTTCATCAAGGAACAGCAATTCCGGCTGATGGATCACCGCGCCGGCCAGGGCGAGGCGTTGCTTCTGCCCGCCGCTCATGGTGCCAGCAAGCTGGTTCTGGCGATCGGCGAAGTGGTAGCGCTCGACCAGCTCGTCGATCCGGCGCGCGGTCTGCAGTTTCGAGAGGCCCTGCACGGCGGCGAGGAATTCCAGGTTCTCGCGCACGCTTAGGTCCTCGAACAGCGAGAACTTCTGGGTCATGTAACCGATGCGGCGCAGCAGCGCCTCGGACTGTTCCGGTATGCGCAGGCCCAACACTTCGATATCGCCCGCGGTCGGTGCGAGCAGACCGCACAGCATGCGGATGGTCGTGGTCTTGCCCGAACCGTTGGGGCCAAGGAAGCCGTAGACATGCGCTTTCGGCACGGTGAGATCGACGTGATCGACCGCGGTGAGCGCACCGAAGCGCTTGGTCAGGCCGCGCGCGCGGATCGCGATGTCGCCATTCGTGCTCATGTCGTGCTCATCGTTCGAATTCGACCCGCACCGGCAGTCCCGCAGGCAGCTCGCCCGCCGACGGGTCGAGCTGGATTTCGGCGAGATAGCTCAAGCGAGCCGCGTCCTTGCCGATGAGCGCGTAGTACGGCGTAAAACTGGCTTCGCTGCGGATCATCCGTACCTTGCCGGTCACAGGCTGGTCGCGTCCCTCGATGAAGACGCGTGCCGCCTGTCCGACTTTCACATTCACGCGGATCGGCTCGGGCACATACACGCGCGCATAGGGCACTTCACCCGCCAGCAGGATGGCCAGCGGCGCGCCGATCGGCGCCTGGTCGCCGAGCCGGTACGGCAGGCTGTCGACGCGACCGACGCGCGGCGCCACCACCGTGAGCTTTTCCAGGTTGACCTGCTGCGCGCTGGCCTGCGCCTCCGCAGCGCGCGTAGCGGCTTCGCCCTGCGCGATGCGCTCGCTGCGTGTGCCGTGTTCGAGCTCGAGCAGCGCCGCCTGCGCGGCCCGCACCTGTGCATCCGCACTATTGGCGGCAGCGCGCGCACGGTCCACTTCGGCGGCGGCGATCAGCTTGCGCGTACCGAGCGGCTGCACGCGGGCGTAGTACGCACGGGCGTCGCGCGCCTGCGCCTGCGTGGCGGCGAGCTGCGCACGCGCCTGTGCGATGGTTTCGCTACGCGCACCGGCTTCGAGTTCGCGCAGGGCTTCGCGCTGCGCTGCGGCCTGCTCGCGTGCGGCACGCGTCGTGGATTCGATCCGCGTGGCTTCCAGCTTCAGCAGTTGCTGACCCGCGGCGACCTTCTGCCCTTCGCGCACGTTGATTTCGACGATGCGTTCAGCGGCCGGCGCAGGCAAGGTGATGCGGTCGTATTCCAGCGTGCCCAGCGCCTGCGGTGGCGACTCATGGCACGCCGTCAGTGCAACGGCGAGCAAAACCAGTGCAGTAGTGCGTTTGAGGATCATGCGTTCTCCAGATTCAGTCCGCGGCCCAGCAAGGCGATGGCGTGATCGCGGATGCGGGTGCTGTCGATGTCGCCGGCGCCGAAGATGGCGCGCCAGATCGGCGCGCCGGCCGCGGGAAACATGGTCAGGCCGATCAGCGAGACCACCAGCAATCGCGGGTCCAGATCGGCGCTCAATCGCCCTTCCTTCTGCGCCTGCGCAAAGCGTTGCGCCAACAGCTGCGGCAGCTGCGGGCCGACCCGGGACACGATGAGTTCGCGCAGCACCCCGCCTTCGCAGAGGACTTCGCGCACCCACAATGCAGGCCACCATGGGTAGCGCTGGATCAGCTCGCTCATCTTGGTCACGAAGCCGATGACCAGCCCACCCACATCGTTGTCCCCTTCCAGCACGCTGCGCATTTCCATGAGCACCGGCCCCAGCCGCTCGGCGACGATCGCGTTGACCAGCTGATCCTTGTCGCCGAAGTAGTAGTGGAGCAGCGCCGGAGTAACCGCAGCCTCACGCGCGATCGCCCGCAGCGACGTGCCGGCGATGCCGTCGCGGGTGAAGCAGGCAATGGCCGCGTCGAGCAGGTGCACGCGCAGATCGGGACCGTCGCCCGCGGGGCGTCCCGGGGTGCGCTTGCGCGCGGGTTTGGCGCGTGCGAGCGCAGGAGTCTTGGATTTGGGCGTGCGGGCCATGGCGCTTAAATTAATTATCTAGTAAATTATTTCAAGTGGAAGCCGACGAGCGGTTCCGTTCCTCGTCTTTCACTCCATCCGAACCCGGCCGCAGGCAATGGTTAGCCGAACAGTGATCGCGGCCGATACACCCTGCTTCTCTCCGACGACAGCAACGCGCGGCATGGCTTTGCGAAACGCCTTCCGCAGGCGCAAGCTTTCTTCCTGCCGCGGAGTACTTTCAAAGACATCCCCCTGATGCCAGCCCGCACCGTTTCAGAATTCGCTCTCGACCCCGCCGAAGCCGAGCGCCTCGCCAATCTCAGCGGCCCTTTCGACAGTCACCTGCGCATGATCGAACTGCGCCTGGGCGTGGAGATCGCCAATCGCGGCAACGTGTTCCGGGTCGATGGCCCGGAGCGTTCGGTGCACCAGGCCGAGAAGCTGTTGCGCACGCTGTGGGACGAAGCCGGCGACAACACGCTGACCGAGCCCGACATCCACCTGCACCTCACCGAGTACGACGCCGACGAACCGGGCATCGACGACTTCGAGCCGCAGGAAGTCGTGATCCGGGTGAAGCGCGGCATGCTGCGCGCGCGTGGCGCCAACCAGGCCAAGTACCTGCATGCGATCGCCACCCACGACATCAACTTCGGCATCGGCCCGGCCGGCACCGGCAAGACCTTCCTCGCCGTGGCGATGGCGGTCGAGGCCTTGAACGAGGCCCGCGTCCAGCGCCTGATCCTGGTGCGCCCGGCGGTCGAAGCCGGCGAGAAGCTCGGTTTCCTCCCCGGCGACCTCACCCAGAAGGTCGACCCCTACCTGCGCCCGCTCTACGACGCCCTCTACGAAATGCTGGGCGTCGAAAAGGTGGTCAAGCTGCTGGAAAAGAACGTCATCGAGATCGCGCCGCTGGCCTACATGCGCGGACGCACGCTTAACGATGCGTATGTGATTCTTGATGAAGCGCAGAACACCACGATCGAGCAGATGAAGATGTTCCTGACCCGCATCGGCTTCGGCAGCACGGCCGTGGTGACCGGCGACATGACCCAGGTCGATCTTCCCAAGCACCAGAAGTCGGGGCTCAAGGACGCGCTCGATGTGCTGCGCAAGGTCAACGGGATCAGCTTCACCTTCTTCGAATCGCGCGACGTGGTCCGCCACCCGCTGGTCGCGCGGATCGTCAACGCCTACGATGCGCGAGATTCAGCGGACGCGCAGACCGGGCCGGCTTCCTGAGCCCACGGTCGACCTCCACCTCATGAAAGGACCAAGCGCATGACCGTCGGCCCGGTTCGTCTCGATGTCAGTGTCAGCTACGCCATTCCACGCGTGGGCGTTCCGTCCGCGGTGAGCTTCCGCAAATGGGTGGCCGCGGCCCTGAAAAGCCGCATTCGCGAAGCGGACCTCGCCATCCGCATCGTCGGCACCAAAGAGGCGCGTGCGCTCAATCGCCATTTCCGCGGCAAGGATTACGCGACCAATGTGCTGAGCTTTCCGGCCGAATTGCCGGAGGGCCTGCCCAAGGGAGTGAAGGTGCCGCTGCTCGGCGACGTAGTGCTCTGCGCTCCGGTGGTGGCGCGCGAGGCCAAGGAGCAGAAGAAGGCGCTGGTCGACCATTACGCGCATCTCACCGTGCACGGCGCGTTGCATCTGCTCGGCTGGGATCACGAGAACGAGGCCGACGCGATCTGCATGGAACAGTTGGAGCGCGAAATTCTGGCGGGATTGGGGATCGAGGATCCCTACGTCGTAGCGTGATTCCCGCCGAGTCGCGGGCATGAGACCCCACTGTCAGCGCCCTGCCCCGCTTCCGCGCTAGACTTCAGGGGTCCGCCCACCCCACGGGCGTTGCCGAAACACCATGTCTGAGGACGACAGTAGTACCCCGCAGGAGCACCCGGAGCGCCGCCGTGGTTGGCTGGAACGCATCAGCACGATGCTCTCCGGCGAACCCAGCACCCGCGAGGATCTGGTCGAGCTACTGCGCGATGCCCAGGCCGATGGCCTGATTGCCGCCGATACCCTGCGGATGATGGAAGGCGCCATTGCCGTGTCCGACCTCACTGTCGGCGACGTGATGATTCCGCGCGCACAGATGGTCGCCCTGCCCGCTGAAGCCTCCCTGCTGGAACTGATGAAGCGGGTGGTCGAATCCGGGCATTCGCGCTTCCCGGTACACGGCGAGGACAAGGACGAGATCCTGGGCATCCTGCTGGCCAAGGACCTCCTGCGTGGCGTGGTTGCCGACAACGGCCCCGCGAGCATCCATGCACTGCTACGACCCGCGGTGCTGATCCCCGAATCCAAGCGCCTGAACGTGCTGCTGCGCGAATTCCGCCAGTCGCGCAACCACATGGCGATCGTGATCGACGAACACGGCGGCGTCGCCGGCCTGGTCACGATCGAAGACGTGCTGGAACAGATCGTCGGCGACATCGACGACGAGCACGACGAAGCCGAGGATCCGCAGGCGCTGATGCGCGCGCAGGCCGACGGCCTGTTCGTGGTCGATGCGCTCACGCCGATCTCCGACTTCAATGAGCGCTTCGACGCCGACTTCGACGACGACGAATACGACACCATCGGCGGTCTCGTCACCGCGGCGATCGGTCATCTGCCCGAAGCCGGCGAGGAACTGTCGCTGGGTCGCTTCGTATTCCGCGTAGCCTCGGCCGACGTGCGCCGCGTGCACGCCTTCCACGTCGACGTCCTGAGCAATGCATGACGCCATCCTCCCCGCCCGCGCCACGGGCGGACGGGCGCATCGCATGACGCGTTGGCTGGCGGTCGGCCTGCTCTGGCTCGCCTCGCTGCCGGTTTTGGCACAGGGTGCACCGCTGCCCGCCGCTGCGAAACCAACGGAAGCCGCGACGCTGGCGGAACCGGCGCCCCGCATCGGCATCATGGTGATGGAGCCGGGCGAGATCTTCTGGGAGCGCTTCGGCCACGACTCGGTACTGGTCGTCGATCCACGCACGGGCGACGCGATCTCATACAACTTCGGGTTCTTCGATCCGAGCGATCCGGATTTCATTTCGCGCTTCGTCTACGGCGACATGCGCTATCGCCTCGCCGCCGTGCCGTATGCCGACGACCTGGTGCTGTACCGCGAGGAAGGTCGCGGCGTCGGTGTGCGCTGGCTCGATCTGGATGCCTCGCAAGCGCGCGGCATCGCGGCAGCGCTGGCCGAGAATGCCAAGCCTGAAAACGCCTTCTATCACTACGACTATTTCAGGGACAACTGCTCCACTCGGGTGCGCGATGCGATCGACCGCGCCTTGGCCGGCAGTTTGCAAAAGCAGGTCATCGGGCGCTCGCAGGGGCTGACGTGGCGCGACGAAGCGGTGCGCCTTGCTTCGCCCGCGACCTGGATGTGGCTGGGCTTCGACATCGGCCTGGGACCCGCAGCCGACCAGCCGATGACGCTGTGGGAGCAGGCATTCGTGCCGCGCCGGCTATCCGACATCCTGACCCAGGCGAAGAACGGCGAAGGCCGGCCGCTGGTGCAGGAGCGCCAGGAAATCCTGCCGCATCGCATCGATCCCGAACCGCAGGCACAACCGCTGCGCTGGTGGTTGTGGGGCCTGTGCGGCATTGCCATCGGTATCGCAATTGCATGGCTCGGCCGACGCGATATCGGCGCGCGGCTGCTCGGTGCAGCGTTGTTGCCGTTCTGGCTGATCGCGGGCGCGGTGGGATCGCTGCTGCTGTTCCTGTGGTTCGGTACAGCGCACGTAATGGCCTGGAGCAACCACAATCTGTTCCTGCTCAATCCGCTGGCCTGGCTGGCACTTCCGGGCGCGTGGAGGTTGCTGCGTGGTCGTGCCCCGGGTCGCTGGGCAACGTCGATCACGCTGGCCATGACCGGCTGTGCACTCGCCGGCCTCTTGGCCCATTGGATCACCGCGCAACCGCAGGCGAACGCGCATTGGATCGCGCTGCTGCTGCCCGTGCATGCCGCCATCGCCCTGATCTTCGCCCGACGCAACCGCGCCTTGTAGAGCGGAGCTTGCTCCGCTGCCTTTGAGTACAAGAAGGACCTGAAGCAGCGGAGCAAGCTCCGCTCTACAAAGCCGGTTCGGCCGGCTTGCCGCCGCAGGCCGCAAAGCGCACGATGCGGCGCATGAAGGATTCCGCTTCCAGCAAACACGACTCCGGCAAGCATGGCCTGCCCGAGTGCGTGGTCAACTGCGTCGCCTACGATCGCGACGGCCAACGCAGCGAGATCACGCTCGATGCAATCAGCGATGTACTCGCGGTCGATGATGGCAGCTTCGTCTGGGTCGGGCTGTACGAGCCGGATGAATCCATCCTCGACAAGCTGCAGGAGGAATTCGGCCTGCACGACCTCGCGATCGAGGACGCGCACAACGCGCACCAGCGGCCCAAGATCGAGTCCTACGGCAATTCGCTGTTTGTCGCAGTGCATACCGCGCAGACCGTCGACAGTCACATCCGCTTCGGCGAAACCCATCTGTTCGTTGGCCCGCGCTACCTCGTGACCGTGCGCCACGGCGCATCCAGCAGCTACGCCTCAGCGCGCGCACGCATGGAACGCGAACCGGAGATGCTGCGCCATGGCCCCGGCGCCGCGATGTACGCGGTGCTGGACATGGTGGTCGACAACTACATGCCGATCGTCGACGAGTTCAGCCACGAGCTGAACGAACTCGAGCAGGACGTGTTCGCGGAAGACTTCCGCAAGGACACGGTGCACAAGCTCTACAACCTCAAGCGAGAGTTGACCCGCCTGCGCATGGCCGCCTCGCCGCTGCAGGATATCCTTGGTCAGCTCGCGCGAGCCCGTACGACGCTGATCGACGAGGAGATCCAGCTGTACTTCCGCGACGTGCACGACCACACCGTGCGCCTCAATGAAGCTACCGACACGTTGCGCGAAATGCTCACCGCGGCGATGACCGTGAACCTTTCGTTGGTGACCGTGCAACAGGGCGAGACGGTGAAACGGTTGGGTGCATGGGCGGCGCTGCTGGCCGCGCCGACGCTGGTCGCGAGCTGGTACGGCATGAACTTCACCCACATGCCGGAACTGGCAGGACGGCACAGCTATTGGATCCTGATCGGTCTGGTCGCGGTGATATGCGTGGTGCTGTACTGGATGTTCAAGCGGGCGAAGTGGCTCTGAGACAGCCCTTGTAGAGCGGAGCTTGCTCCGCTGCTCGTCCGGGACTCAAGGAAAAGCCAAGCGGAGCAAGCTCCGCTCTACAAAGCCGGACGGCCGTTGCACGCCGGGCCGCAACCCGCAGCGCCGGGCCTGCGCGACGCGATCTCCGATCTACAGACGGCGCACCGCGCAGGCGCGGCGCTATAACGATCGGCCCGAATCCCAAGCTTCGTCATTGACCTGCGCCTAACGGCGGGCGACGCTTCGTCCTCCTCCGGAGGGACGTCATGCAGCGCTTTTCCTGGATCATCTGGTTTCTTGTGACAGTGGTCGCCGTCGCGAGCCTGGGCACGCTCGCCCTGCATCGCGGCGAAACCATCAGCGCCATGTGGCTGGTGGCCGCGGCGATTTCGGTATTCGCCATCGCGTATCGCTTCTACGGGCGCTACATCGCGAACCGGGCATTGGGAGTGGATGCGACGCGCGCCACACCCGCCTGGCGCCGCAATGACGGGCTCGACTACGTACCCACTGAACGCAGCGTGCTGTTCGGCCACCATTTCGCCGCGATCGCCGGTGCGGGTCCGCTGGTGGGACCGGTGCTGGCCGCGCAGATGGGCTATCTGCCGGGCACGCTGTGGATCCTTGCCGGTGTGGTCTTCGCCGGCGCGGTCCAGGACATGCTGGTGCTGTTCTTCTCCACTCGCCGCGACGGCCGCTCGCTCGGCGAGATGATCCGCGCAGAACTCGGCAGCGCCGCCGGTGTGACCGCGATGGTCGGCATCCTCTTCATCATGGTCATCCTCCTCGCCGTGCTGGCGCTGGTGGTGGTGAAGGCACTAGCGCAGAGTCCGTGGGGCACGTTCACCGTCGCGATGACCATCCCGATCGCGGTGCTGATGGGTTTGTACCTGCGCTTCTTCCGCCCCGGCCGCATTCTTGAAGTGTCAATCGTCGGCCTGGCGCTGTTGCTGCTGACGATCTGGCTTGGCGGCAAGGTCTCGCTCGACCCGCACTGGTCGGCGGTGTTCCGTCTGGAAGCGACGACGCTCGCCTGGCTGCTGATCGGCTACGGCTTCATCGCCGCGGTCCTGCCGGTGTGGCTGCTGCTGGCGCCGCGCGATTACCTCAGCACGTTCCTGAAGATCGGCACCGTGCTGCTGCTCGCCGTCGCGATCTTCATCGCCATGCCTGACCTGCAGATGCCGGCGATCTCGCGTTTCGTCGACGGTACCGGGCCGGTGTTCAGCGGGAAATTGTTCCCGTTCCTGTTCATCACCATCGCCTGTGGCGCCGTGTCGGGCTTCCACTCGCTGATCAGCTCCGGCACCACGCCGAAGATGCTGTCCAGCGAGGCGCACATCCAGCCGATCGGTTACGGCGGCATGTTGATGGAAGCCTTCGTCGCGGTGATGGCGCTGGTGGCGGCGTGTGTGCTGCAGCCGGGCGTCTATTTCGCGATGAACGCACCGGCCTCGCTGATCGGCACCACGGTGGATTCGGCAGCAGCGGCGATTTCCAACTGGGGCTTCGTCATCACGCCTGATGTGCTCGCCGCGACCGCCAGGCAGATCGGTGAAGAAACCCTGCTCTCGCGCAGCGGCGGCGCCCCGACGCTCGCGGTCGGCATGGCGAAGATCCTGCACGGCATCGCCGGCGGCGAAGGGATGATGGCGTTCTGGTACCACTACGCGATCCTGTTCGAAGCGCTCTTCATCCTCACCACGCTCGATGCCGGCACGCGCGTCGCGCGTTTCATGATCCAGGACATGCTGGGCATGGCGCACCCATCGTTGGCGCGCACAGAGAACTGGGTCGCGAACGTGCTGTGCACGGGATTGGCGGTCACTGGCTGGGGCTGGTTCCTTTATCAGGGCGTGGTCGATCCGCTCGGCGGCATCAACACGCTGTGGCCGCTATTCGGCATCGCCAACCAGATGCTCGCTGGTATTGCGCTGGTGTTCTGCAGCGTGGTGATGGTGAAGATGAAGCGCGAGCGCTATCTGTGGATTCCGCTGCTACCCACCGCGTGGTTGCTGCTGTGCACGCTGACCGCGGGCTGGCAGAAGATTTTCCATGACGATCCCAAGATCGGTTTCCTCGCCAACGCGCGCAAGTTCACCGATGCGATCGCGCGAGGTGAAGTGGCAGCGCCCGCGAAGTCGATCGAGGAAATGCAGCGGCTGGTGTTCAACTACCACGTCAACGCGGTGCTGTGCGGACTCTTCATCGTGGTGCTGCTGGCGATGGTCTTCTTCGGCCTGCGCGCGGCGCTCGCGGCGCGGCGTGCAGCGGCACCGACGACGCGCGAGAGCGACTACGTGCCCTTGCAGACCTTCGCCGTGAAGCCCACGCCATGATCACGAGCATGAAGACAGCGCTGCGGGACGCATGGAGTAATGCGATACAGGCGGCGCGGCTGGCGATCGGCGTTCCCGACTACGAAACCTATGCCGCTCACATGCGCTGCCACCACCCGCAGCAAGAGCCGATGGATCGCGACACCTTCTTCCGCGAACGGATGGACGCGCGCTACGGCAAAGGCCGTTCGCGCTGCTGCTAGATCCTGATGAGGCCCGGTCTCGATCCGGGCCAACCACCTAGCGGACGCCGTCCCAGCCGTTGCGCTTGCGCCGGTCCTTGCCGCTGCGGCGGTCTTCCTTGGTCAGCTCGAAGCGGATCATTTCGCGCCGGTCATTGCCCTGACGCCGGTCCCCGCCCTTGCGGCGTTCCGGCCCCTTATACGGCTCAGGCGGCTTGCGGAAAATATCGTCGACCATCGTAGTCCCCCTCCCCGGGCACCCCGGCCTGCAGCATACGCCCAGGCGCTGCGGTAGCTCCAGCCGGAGCCCCACTAGCAAAAACGCGCGTGCCTGGAAAATCCGGGCACGCGCGTTCGAGGGCCGCCTGCTGGCCGCGGAACGGGCCGCGGCCATGGCGTTGTTACTGCCCGATGTGCTGCTTCAGCCAGCCATTGACCGTGTCGTGCCACTGCACGGAATTCTGCGGCTTCAGCACCCAATGGTTCTCGTCGGGGAAGTACAGGAACTTGGATTCCACGCCCTTGCGCTGCAGCGCGCTGAACAACGCGATGCCCTGCTCGGCCGGAATGCGGAAGTCCTGCTGGCCGTGGATCACCAGCATCGGCACGCGGAAGTTGGCGACGTGGTTGGCCGGGTTGTACTTCTGGTAACCCTGCGGATTCTCGAACGGCGTGCCGCCGTTCTCCCACTCGCTGAACCACAGTTCCTCGGTGGCGTAACCCATGGCCTGGTTCTCGAACACACCGTCGTGGCTCACCAGGCACTTCCACGGCTCGTTCCAGTTGCCCGCGATCCAGTTGACCATGAAGCCGCCGTAGCTCGCGCCCAACGCACAGGCCTTGCTGCCGTCGAGGAACGCGTACTTCTGCTGCATCGCAGCCCAGCCCTTCTGCAGGTCTTCGAGCGGGCGGTCGCCCCAATGCTGGCTGATCGCGTCGGTGAACTTCTGGCCGTAGCCGGTGGAACCGTGGAAGTCGATCATCACCACGGCATAGCCCTGGCCCGCATACGTCTGCGGATTCCAGCGATAGCTCCAGCCGTTGCCGAAGCTGCCCTGCGGACCGCCGTGGATCAGGAAGGCGACGGGATACTTCTTACCTTCTTCGTAATTCCACGGCTTGACCACGTAGCCGTGCACGGTCTCGTTGTTCCAACCGGCAAACGTGAACTGCTCGTAGTCGCCGAAGCTCACGTCTTTCAGCATCTCACCCGCGCTCGGCGTGATCGCGCGCTGCGGCGCCGAACCATCCGGACTGGTGACGAAAACCTGGTCGCCGCTCTTGAGCGTGGCACGCGTGAACGCCAGCGTCGGGCCGGCCAGCGCGAACGCCGACACCGAACCCTGCGGGCCGGAGATGTTGCTCACTTCACCATTGGCGATCGACACCGCGAACAGCGGATCCTGGCCGAGTTCCTGCGCCGTGGTGTAGATGCGCTTGCCATCCGCGGACAGGTTGATGCCGTTGGCCGAGGCATCCCAGCGCGACGCGATCTCACGCGACTTGCCCGAGGCGAGATTCATCGCCATGAGCGCGAAACGGTCGGCTTCGAAGCCCGGGCGCTTCATCGCGCGGTAGTACAGCGTCTTGCCATCGGCACTGAACACCGGCGTGGTGTCCCAGGCGGGATTCGACGCGGTGAGGTTCTTCGCCGCACCGCTGCCATCGGCCTTGACCAGATACAGGTCGAAGTTGGTCGACCACGGTTCCTGACCGTCGGCCTTGCGCACGCTCAGCACGAGTTGCTTGCCATCGGGCGACCATTCGTATTCACCGGCATCGCCGAACGGCTTGGACGGCACATCGCCGATGACATCGCCGCCGACCAGCGTCGCGGTCTTCGGCATGTCCTTGCCCTTGCCCAGATCGGTGACGAACACGCGATTGAGGCGACCGTCGTTCCAGGTATCCCAGTGGCGGATGAACATGCGGTCGAAGACCACGCCGGTGTTCTTCTGCTTGCCGCGCTCGTCCATGCGCTTGGGGCTGCAGGTCAGGTTGCTGCCGCAATCGATGAAGGCGTCGGTGCTGAAGGCCAAACGCTTGCCGTCCGGCGAGAACTTGTAGCTGCCGATGTCACCCGGGAAATCGGTGAGGCGCACGGGCTCACCGCCCTGCGCGGCGATCGAATACAGCTGCATCGATCCCGACTTCGCGCTGAGGAAGTACACGGTGCTGCCGTCCTTCGAGAAGGTCGGCGAATTGACGTTCCAGCCTTCCGGCGTGAGGCGCTTGGGCGGTGCGGCATCGCGCGCGAACAGGTCTTCGATCCACAGCGCCGTGGAGGACTTGTTGGCGGCGAAATCGACCACGCGCTTGGCGAACACCAGCTGGCGGCCGTTCGGCGACAGCGTGGGCGCGGAAACGCGATCCAGGGTGGCGAGGTCGCGGACTTCGAAGCCGCGCGCGGCGTCGGCATCGAACGAAGGCAGAGCCGCCGCGAGGAGCAGCGGCAGGACGGCGTGGCGCAGGTTCATCGGAACTCCGGGAGCGGAAGGACGAAAGTCCCGATGGTAGGCGGCGGGCCCCGTCCGCCGCAAAGGGCGGCAGTCACGGGGCCCGGAAGTGCAAAGTCCGCGGGGCGTCAGGCGTCGGCGGTACGGCGCGAAAGACCCTCGATCCAGCGGTACAGCGCCACGATGGCGATAACGAAGGCGATACCGCCGATCCACTTGGCCGGCCCGGCGAACTCGTCGCCGACCAGCGCCATCGGGAACAGGTTGAAGGCAACGACGCCCGCGATCACCACGCCGATCAGGCCTTCGCCGACGATCATGCCGGAGGCGAGCAGGACGCCGAGCTGCTTGGCCGAATCAGGATTAGCGCTGCGTTCCGCACGCTTGTCGTAGATCCAGCCCACGATCGCGCCCACCACGACCATCAGCGTCGCCGAGGTCGGCAGGTAGATGCCCAGGCCGACCGCGAGGGGCGATAGGTGCGCGCCCTTGGTGGTGCGGCGCAGGATTTCGTCGAGGGCGATCAGGACGATACCGATGCCACCGCCAATCAGGATCAGGCTCCAGTCGATGTTGTTCTCGATCACGCCCTGCGCGAGCGCGGAGATCAGGCCCGCCTGCGGCGCCGCGAGCGCGATCTTCGGGTCGACGCCCGGCGCGCCGGTGAAACCGTAGGCCTTGTTCACGATGTCGAGGATCACAGGAATGATCGCCGCACCGGCGATCACGCCGATCACCAGCGCCCACTGCTGCTTCGACGGCGTGGCGTCGACCAGCTGACCGGTCTTGAGATCCTGCAGGTTGTTGTTGGCGATCGCCGCGACCGTGAATACCACCGCCGTGACCATCAGTGCGAACGCGACCAGCCCCTTCTCGTGGCCCGGTTCCGTCAGCGACTTGATGCCGAATACCAGCAGCAGCGCCGCACCGATCACCACCAGGATGCCGATGCCCGAAAGCGGGCTGTTGGACGAACCGATCAGGCCCGCCATGTAGCCGCACACCGTGGAGACCAGGAAGCTCATCACCACGATGTAGATCAGGCCGCCGATCACCAGCGGGGTGGTATGCGCGCTCAAGCCGGTTTCATTGCTGAACTGGACCAACAGGAATGCCAGCGGGATGAAGCAGGCCACCATCACCATGCCGACCACACCGATCGGAATGTCGTGCTCGGTACGCGGCAGCGACGCGAGATTGCCGGCAGCGCGGACCTTGGCCGCGGCCATCGCCGACGTCAGCCCGGTGATCACCGGCTTGACCAGCTTGCCCAAGGTCCAGATCGCCGCGACGCCGATCGTACCGGCGCCGACGAAGCGCACTTGCTGGCTCCACGTCGCGCCGGCGAGGTCCTCGGGGCTGCCGGGAAGCGCTGCGGGAAGCGCGGCGGCGAGCGCGGAGAAGTGTGGAACACCCCAGACCCAGCCGATCAGCGCGCCGAGCAGCATGGCGATGCCGACCCACAGGCCCACGAGATGGCCCACCGCGAAGAGGGCCATCGACAGCGCGAAGTCGAAGCCAGTCACGCCTTCGCCGACCTTGAAGTAGGACTTCACGTCGCTCGCGAAGACGCGCGTGGCGACGACCACGGCAAACACGGCGGCGACAACCGCACCCCAGATGACGGCCAGCAGGCCGACACGGCTTTCCTCGGCGCCATGTGCGGTGCCTTCAGCGCCGGGACTGCCCACCTTGAGCACTTCGGCGCAGGCCACGCCTTCGGGATACGGCAGATCCGAATTCGTCACCAGCGCGCGCCGCAGCGGGATCGAATACATCACGCCGAGGATGCCGCCGAGCGCGCAGATCGCGAACGAGACCCAGTAGGGAAAGCCCGTCCACCAACCAATGATGATCAGACCGGGCAGGACGAAGATCACCGAAGACAACGTGCCCGCAGCCGATGCCACGGTCTGCACGATGTTGTTTTCCTGGACCGTCGAATTCTTGAAGTTGCGCAGCAGCGCCATCGAGATGACGGCGGCGGGAATCGACGTGGCGAAAGTCAGACCGGCCTTCAGGCCGAAGAACACGTTCGCCGCGGTGAACGCCACGGTGATGATCACACCGAGGATCAGGCCGCGAACGGTTAACTCGGTGCGCGGAGTGGCCAGGGAGTCTGGTTGGTTCACTGGTGGAGTTCCCCCAAGGATGGACGGCCCAGTATCGCAGACCGTTCATGGTCCGGGCACGGCCGGCTTTGGCGGTGCGTGGCTATACTCGGCCCCCAATTGCGCAGGGACGGCGCTCAAATCCAGGGGGTTCCGCTTGTCAGTCCTTTCCACCGCCGTCGCAGGCCGTCCGCTCACCACTGCCGCAACGGACGACTTCCTCGGTCATCCCAAGGGCGTCTACGTCTGCTTCTTCACCGAGATGTGGGAGCGCTTCTCCTTCTATGGAATGAAGGCGCTGTTGCTGCTTTATCTCCTGGAGCACCACAAGTTCGGCGACCGCATGGGACTCGACGTGCTCGGCGCATACGGTGGCCTGGTGTATTGCCTTCCGGTGATCGGCGGCCTGTTGGCCGACCGCTTCCTGGGCATGCGCAAGGCCGTGATCTTCGGCGGCCTGTTGCTGGTGGCCGGCCATGCAGGCATGGCCATCGAAGGCCATGCGGCGACCATGGTCAACGGAGTCATGGTGCGCGATGAGGGCGCACTGCGCGCCTTCTATATGTCGCTGGCGCTGATCATCATGGGCGTGGGCTTCCTGAAACCCAACGTGTCCACGATCGTCGGCAAGCTGTACGCGGAGAACGATCCGCGCCGCGATTCGGGCTTCTCGCTGTTCGTCGCTGGCATCAACCTGGGCGGCCTGTTCGCCTCCATCGTGTGCGGCTATCTCGGCAAGGCCTATGGCTGGAAGTACGGCTTCGGCGCGGCAGGCATCGGCATGCTGCTGGGCCTGGCGCAATTCCTCTGGGGCCGCAAATACCTACGCGACATCGCCGAGCCGCCCAAGCCGCTGAGCCGCAAGCGTGAGTGGACGATCTATGTGCTGGGCGTTCTCGGCTTGTTCCCCGTGGCTTGGCTGATGGAAGCGGTAACCACCTTCAAGCTCGGTCCGGACACCGTCCGCTGGACGTACTACGTCGTGGTCATGGCGCTGGCCGGCATCGTCTGGACGATGTGGCACGGCATGCGTCGCGACGACGCACGCAAGCTGCCGTTGAGCGCCTACCTGCCCTCGCTGTCGGTCTTCGCGCTGATTGGCGTCGCCGTGATCTGGCTGTCGCAACGCTCGGGCGTACTCGGGTTCTTCGTCGAGGAAGCCACGATCGCGCTCGTGCTGATGTCGGTCGTGTTCCTGATCGTCGGCTTCTGGTATTTCGGCTTCGTCACCCGCGGCTGCACGAAGATCGAAGCCCAGCGCATGGGCGCGATGATGGTGCTGATCTTCGCCGCGCTGGTGTTCTACACCCTGTACGAACAGACCTACGGTTCCTGGGTCACCTTTACCGATCGACTGCTCACCAAGGACCTGATTCCGTCGCTGGTGGTACGCGACGGCACGCCGTGGCCCTGGTCGATCGTGGCGCTGCTGCTGGCGCCCATCGCCTTCATGGTCGCCTCGACGTTTTCCGAACGCGATCCGTCCTCGTCGATGCCAAAGGTGCTGTTCTGGGTGTCGATCATCGTCATGATGATCGGCCTGTTGCGGGACGCTCTGATCCTGCCGCAGAACGCGGGTTCGCTGAATTATCTCGGCTCGTTGTTCATCGTGCTGTTGGCCCCGCTGTTTGCCGTCATCTGGGCGTGGCTGGACAAGCGCGGGCTGGATCCGTCCAAGCCGACGAAGTCCGCGCTCGGCCTGCTGTTCGCCGGATTGAGCTTCCTGCCGCTGATGTGGGCGGCCCAGCACGCAGGTGCGACGGGCGGAATGGCGAGCGTGTGGTGGCTGGTGGCTGCCTTTCTGATTCTCGAAGTGGGCGAGATGTGCCTCTACCCGGTCGGCCTTTCCGCGGTCACGCAGTTGTCGGTGCCGCGTGTGGTCAGCCTGATGATGGGCACCTGGTTCCTCGCCACCGCATTCTCCGAAACACTGGCGGCGCTGCTGGGCAAGCTTGCCGCGATCGAAGTCCCTGAAGGCGAGACCATGAACTTCGCCGAAGCCGCCACGAAGTATGCCGATCTGTTCACGCTGCTGATGTGGATGGGTATCGGCTGCGCCGTCGTGGCGCTGCTGGTCTCGCCGCTGCTGCGGCGGATGATGCACGGGGTCAAGTAGTCGGCGCGAAAGTAGGCACCCTTCGTCCCAGTAGCTTGGTTTGGACAATTCGTTCCGGTTCTATCCAAGCCACCAGAAAGCAAAACGGCGCCAGTTGGCGCCGTTTTGCTGCTTGACCACCATCTCATCGCCGACTGACTCGGCGAGATGAGCGCAATCAAATCACTTGCCCGGCTGCGCCGCGCCAGTCGGAGCGGCCGCCGTTTGGCCGCCTAGATGCTTGCCAAGGAAGGCCAGCAAGCGGGTGTAGTACTCCAACTGATGCGCCTCCAGATAGAAGCCGTGGCCTTCCGTGTCGTAATACAGCGTCTCGACCGGAACGCCAGCTGCCTTCAGTGCGGCTTCCATTTTCCTGGAGTGCTCGATCGGTGCGCGTTCGTCCTCACCGCCTGCAGCAAGGAACACCGGCACCTTGATCCGATCAGCCATGCGATTGGGCGATACGGCACCGAGCTCATCGCGTGCGCCGATCCATTCCTTCAGATAGGTTTCGCCCGATCCGCGCTGCTGGATATCGCCATGTGTATGCATGGTCGGCAGGTCGTACACGCCGACGTAACCAGCCGCGCACTTGTACAGCGTCGGCTCCTTGGCGACCCCCATCAGCGCGGCATAGCCCCCGTAGCTGGCTCCGTAGATACAGATCCGCCCAGCGTCGGCAATGCCTTGCTGAATCGCCCAACGGGTCGCGTCGGTGACGTCGTCCTGCATCGTGCCGCCCCACTGCTTGGCGCCGGCGGATTCAAATGCCTCTCCGTATCCGCCGGAGCCGCGGAAATTCAGCTGCAACACGGCGTAACCCGCGCTGGCCAGCAACTGCGGCTCCGTATCGAACCCCCACACGTCCTGGATGCCAAATGGCCCGCCGTGAGGCATGACGATCAAGGGTAGGTTCTTGTCGCCGCCGGCCGTCGGTAGCGTGAGATAGCCATTGAGCGTCAACCCGTCGCGGGCCTTGAGCTGGATCGGCTTCATCGACGCCATCTTCGCCGGATCGAACCAGTCGCGGCGGCTGACCTGGTGCGCGGCCTTCTTGGTCGTCAGGTCATAGGTGTAGTAGTCGCCGGGATTGCGATCGCTGCTTACCTGGAACAGTACGAGCTTTCCGTCGGCGGTCTGGGACGTGATAGTGACCGTTTCACCGGGGAACGCAGCTTCGAGGCTGCGGTAGGTGCGCGCTTCCGGCGAGGCGTCATCCAGAAACGCCGTGCGCGGCTTGCCATCCATGAAGACGGCGCCCACGGGAATGCGGGTTCCATTGCGATAGATGATGCGCGCGGGATCGGCGTCATCGTCGCGCAGCACGGTGGTGCGCTTGCCCGACTCCACATCGTAGGAAACGATCGCATCCGGGCCGGCCTTCTGCTCGGCCTGGAAATAAGCCAGCTTGTCATCCGCGGAAAAACCGATCGGATGTTCAACCAAGCCGGTGGTGCCCTCGTCATTGATCAGCTGCCAGTCGGCACCGTCGCCCTTGCGGTAGTACAACTTCGAGACGTTGTCCGCGCCCGCGCCGTGGGCAAAACGCACGACGCCCTTGTTGTCGGTAGTGAAATCGGCACGGCGGACCGGGGCGCGTGCCAATAGGGCTCGCCGGCCGGTGTAGACGTCCATCTTTTCAGCGCGCGTGTAAGGGTCGTCGCCCCAGGGCCAGACCTGGATGATGATGTTCTTGTCGTCGGAAGGCAGGTCGTCCACGACAAAGGCAGAGACGGCTTCCTCCTTCTTGGGCTGGATGTGCGATCCCGCCCTGCCCTGCACGCGATATCCGACCAGATTTTCTGTGTGGCTGCCGTCGGCGTTTACGGCGTAGAGCTCTCCCGTCGCCTGCGGCCTGTCCAGTGCGCCGAATTTCTCGGCGATGCTGGCCACCACTCGTTCGGGGCTCACCCACCAGAAGTCATCGACGACGGTGTTCTTGCCTGCCCCGATGTTGGCCGTCAACTTGTTGTCGGCCCGACGGATGACCACCAGCGCCGTGCGATCCTCCAGCTTGACCGTGGCGGCATAGTAGTCGCCGTTCGGCGACAGCTGGACGTCATTGAATGCGTCCTTCTTGACGTACGCACCTACATTGACAGCCGCCGTCGCAGGAACGGCCGTAAACCCGGCCCCCAGGGCCAGGATGAGTGCCAATTGCTTCATTGTTATCCCCAAACTCCGAATAGATTGCGATCCGGACATCACACACGGAATCAGCCGGGCAAAGCCCGCTACAGACTATCATTGGTCGGCATCGATGGCCGCTAGTCAGCCCAGCGTTTTGGCCAGCCCGCGTTGCCAATCCGGAAGATCCAGCCCGTACTCATTGCGCAATTGCGAGGTATCCAGCACGGAATAGGCCGGGCGCCGAGCGCGCGTCGGATAGTCGCCGGTGCCGATGGCTTCAACACGCGGACGTCGGGGGATGAGTCCACGCGAATGCGCTTCCTGGAAGATGGCTTCAGCAAAACCGAACCAGCTCGTCTCCCCACTGGCAACCAGATGTCGAACACCTGAACTCTTCAGCCCCTGGCGAAGAATTTCCGTCGTCACATCTGCGATCAGCCATGCCGGCGTCGGACATCCATGCTGGTCGGCGACCACGCGCAGCTCGTCGCGTTCGGCTCCAAGGCGCAGCATGGTGCGCAGGAAGTTGCTGCCTCGCGTTGCATAGACCCATGCCGTACGCAGGATCAGATGTTGCGCACCACTGGCCTGGATGAGCTGTTCGCCGGCCAGCTTGCTGGCGCCGTACACGCCCAGCGGCGCGGTGGCGTCGTCCTCGCGATACGGGACGCGACTGCTCCCGTCGAAAACATAGTCGGTCGAGTAATGCATCAGCGTTGCACCCCGCGCCGCGCACAGGCGCGCGAGTTCGCCCGGCGCTTCGGCATTCGCGCGGAAAGCCAGCTCCGGCTCGTCTTCCGCGCGATCTACGGCGGTGTGGGCAGTGGCGTTGACCACGACATCGGGCATGACGCGATCAAACAGCGGCGCAAACGTCTCCGGTGCGTACAGGTCGAGCGATTCGCACGCAGTGCCATCCGGCAGCTCGCCGCTGCGTGTGGTGACGGTCAGCTCTCCCAGCGGAGCCAGACTGCGCTGCAGCTCATGGCCGACCTGGCCGTTGCCACCCAGCAACAGGATCTTCATTGGTTTCAACCCAGGTAAATCGGCAGCCGGTCTTCCGCGACTTCTGACAACAAGGGCGCGCGTGCGTCCTTGTCGGAAAGCTGCGGCTGGCTGATCGGCCAGTCGATCCCCAAAGCAGGATCATCCCAACGAATCCCCGCATCGGCCTTGGCGTCGTACGTAGCGGTGCACAGATAGGTGAATACGGCGCGCTCGCTCAGCACTGCGAACCCGTGCGCGAAGCCTTCGGGAATCCAGAAGTGGCGCTTGTTTTCCGCGCTCAGCACGACGGCCGCCCACTTCCCGAAGGTCGGTGAACCACGGCGGATATCGACGGCGACGTCCCAAACCTCGCCTTCGATGACCGACACATACTTGCCCTGCGGATTCGGCCACTGGTAGTGCAACCCACGCAGCACGCCCTGAGCGGATGACGAGACGTTGCCCTGCACGAACTTCGGGTGCAGACCGCTCGCTGCAAGCTTGTCGGTGTTGAACGATTCGAAGAAAAACCCGCGCGAGTCGCCAAACACCTGCGGCTCGATCACTACGCAGCCGGGCAGGTCGGTTTCAATGATTTTCATGCAACAGGGCCGTGCTCGAGGATGCTCAACAAATATTGTCCGTACCCGTTCTTGGCCAATGGTTTGGCCAGATCGCCCAGCTGCGAAGCATCGATCCACTTGTTGAAGTAGGCGATTTCCTCGGGGCAGCACACACGCAAGCCCTGGCGCTTCTCGATGGTCTCGATGTAACTCGAGGCTTCCACCAACGACTCGTGCGTACCGGTGTCGAGCCAGGCGAAACCGCGCCCCATGCGTTCCAATTGCAGCGAACCGTCCTCCAGGTAGCGACGATTCAGATCGGTGATTTCCAGCTCGCCACGCGGGGACGGCTTGAGGTCGGCGGCGAAGTCGCTGGCTCGCCCGTCGTAGAAATACAGACCGGTGACGGCGTAATTCGACTTGGGTTGCGCGGGCTTTTCTTCCAGCCCGACCACCTTCCCACTCGCATCGAACTCGGCGACGCCATAACGCTCGGGGTCCTTCACCCAATAGCCGAACACCGTCGCGCCGTGATCGCGCGATGCGGCGTTCTTCAACAACTGGGTCAGGCCATGTCCGTAGAAGATGTTGTCGCCCAGCACCAGGCAACTGGGCTGTCCGGCGACGAAATCGCGGCCGATCAGATACGCCTGCGCCAGGCCGTCGGGGCTGGGCTGCACGGCGTATTCGATCTTCATGCCCCATCGCGAGCCATCGCCCAGCAGGTTCTTGAACAGCGCCTGCTCGTGCGGCGTGTTGATGATCAGCACTTCGCGGATCCCCGCCAGCATGAGCACGCTGAGCGGGTAATAGATCATCGGCTTGTCGAAAACCGGCAGCAACTGTTTGCTGATGGCCTGGGTAATCGGATACAGCCGCGTGCCGGAGCCGCCGGCCAGGATGATGCCTTTACGTTGGGTCATGGATTCCACTTCGGTAATGCGCACGTCATTGTGCCCGCGCGCCCTCAGGCCGCGGCACCGATGCGTTCGAGGCGATAGCTGCCGTCCAGCACGCGCGTCACCCACGGCTGGTTGTTGAGGTACCACTCGACCGTGCGGGCGATGCCCTGCTCGAAGGTGACCGTCGGCGCCCAGCCCAGTTCGCTCTGCAGCTTGCTGGCGTCGATGGCGTAGCGGCGATCGTGGCCCGGGCGGTCCTTGACGTAGGTGATCAGCGATTCGCGATAGCGCCCATCCGCCAGCGGGCGATGCTGGTCGAGCAGCGCGCAGATGGTCTTCACCACCACGATGTTCGGACGCTCGGCATCACCGCCGACGTTATAGGTCTCGCCCAGTCGGCCCGCTTCCAGCACACGACGAATCGCGGCGCAGTGATCGCCGACGTACAGCCAGTCGCGCACGTTCATGCCGTCGCCGTAGACCGGCAGTGATTCGCCGGCCAGCGCCTTGGCGATGACCAGCGGAATCAACTTCTCCGGGAACTGGTACGGACCGTAGTTGTTGGAGCAGTTGGTCGTCAGGACCGGCAGGCCGTAGGTGTGGTGGAAGGCGCGCACGAGATGATCGGAGGCGGCCTTCGACGCGGAATACGGCGAATTGGGCGCGTACGGCGTGGTTTCGGTGAACTTGCCGGTTTCGCCAAGCGTGCCGTAGACCTCGTCGGTGGAGACATGCAGGAAGCGGAACGCATCGCGCGCCGTGGCTTCGAGCGACTTCCAGTAATCGCGGGTCTTTTCCAGCAGGGTCAGCGTGCCGACCACATTGGTCTGCACGAACGCGGCGGGGCCATCGATCGAGCGGTCGACGTGGCTCTCGGCCGCGAAGTTGATCACCGCATCCGGTCGGTGCTCGCGCAACAGACGCTCGACCAACGCCGCATCGCCGATGTCACCCTGCACGAAAACGTGGCCAGGGTGCTTCTCGAGCGAGGAGAGGGTATCGAGATTGCCCGCATAGGTCAGCGCGTCGAGATTGATGACGCGCACTCCACTGCGCACGGCCTCCAGGACGAAGTTGCCGCCGATAAAGCCGGCGCCGCCGGTCACTAGCCATGTAGACACTCAAAAACTCCCTTTACCGCTGAGCTGATTTGAATACTGCGAATTCGTGTCCGCGCGATGACGCCGCGATCAGAACGGGATGTCGTCATCCGCGAAGTCGGCGCCGAAGTCGCTCGCCTTGGCCGGCGCCTGTTCGCGACGCGGTGCACCACCCTGCGGCTGCGAGGGGCGCGGCGAGCGCGATTCGCCACCGCCACCGAATTCACGACGCGGCGCGCCGCCTTCGGCACGGCCGCCGAGCATCTGCATCTCGTCGGCGATGATGTCGGTGGTGTACTTCTCGACGCCGTCCTGACCGGTGTACTTGTCGTAGCGGATGCTGCCTTCGACATACACCTGCGAACCCTTCTTAAGGTACTCGCCCGCGATCTCGCCGAGCTTGCCGAAGAAGGTCACACGATGCCATTCGGTACGTTCCTGCGTATTGCCGTCACGGTCCTTGCGCACGCTGGTGGTGGCCAGGCTGCATTTGGTGACCGCCATACCGCCCTGCGTGTACTTGGTCTCCGGGTCATTGCCCAGATTGCCGACCAGGATGACCTTGTTGATGCCACGTGCCATGGAATTACGGTCCTTTCAAAGAAGGTTCCCGGTAAACCGGGAAGGAAGAAAAACGGGTGCGCCGTCGCGCGGGCGTGAGCCATGCGGAAGGCAGAGCGATGACAGTATATCCGGCGCCCAGAGACCGTCAGGTCGCGCCGCAGTCTCGGGTAGGAAATTCCTGATTCATCAGGAAAAAACGCCCGGCCCACCCCGAAGGGTGCCGGGCGCAAGGCGGATCGCCTGGCGTTTCGGGGGCTAGTGCGTGGCCAGGGCGGGTTCGGCTGATTCGAGGTCCTGGGCCGCCTGCTCGTGGCGTGCCCGCCAGGTCGAGGCGGTTTCCCCGTGCCAGGCCTTGAACTGTCGCGCAAAGCTGCGGGGGTGAGCATCAGACCGAGGGTGACCCCGGCTTCGCCCGCCTGGACTTCCGGCATCGACCCGCGCTCCAGCGCGATCCACTCGCCGGCCCGCAGGGTGAAGCTGCCTTCGATCGCGCTGATCTGGGCGCTGCCGCGCAGCTGCAGCCACCGGCGCGCGGACGCGCTGCGACGTGGTCACGCCGGCGAGCCGTCATCTGAGGCTGGCGACGTAGCAACGGGCTGCGCATGGCCTGGCGGACGATCGGAATAGTCGCGACGCCAACGCTGCAGCAGCCAGCGCTCGAAGTCGTCGACCACCGTGAACGCCGCCGGGACGACGACCAGGCTCAGCGCAGTCGACGAGATCAGGCCGCCGATCACCGCAATCGCCATCGGCGCGCGGAAGCCGGAATCGGCTGCGAAGCCCAGTGCGATCGGCGCCATGCCCGCGCCCATGGCGAGTGTCGTCATCAGCACCGGCCGCGCACGCTTGCGGCAGGCGTCCATCAATGCCTCGTGCCGACTCATGCCGAGCCGGTCGCGGGCGATCACGGCGTAGTCGACCAGCAGGATCGAGTTCTTCACCGCGATGCCGATCAACATGATCAGGCCGATCAGCACCGGCAGCGAGATGTCTGTGCCGGTCACGAGCAGCGCCGCGACCGCGCCGGTGGCCGCCAGCGGCACCGCGACCAGGATGGTGACAGGCTGGCCGACGTGGTTGAACAGCAGCAGCAGGACCGCGTAAACGCAGAAGATGCCGGTGAACATGGCGATGACGAAGCCGAGCATCATCTCGACGAACACTTTCGAATTGCCGGCCGGTTGCAGCGACACGCCCGGCGGCAGGTCGCGCAGCGCCGGCAACGCGTGGATCGCATCCTCGACCTCGCCCATCGGCCGGCCGTTGAGGTCGACGGTGATGGTGACGTTGCGCTTGCGGCCGAAGCGGTCGATCTGCGACGGACCGCTGTCGGCCTCGATCTGCGCGACCGCCGACAACGGCACGGCATCGCCCGACACCGTAGGCACGCGCAGTTGCGCGAGCAGTTCCGTATCGGAGAGCGCGCCGCCGGCGAGCTGCACGCGGATCGGCACCTGCCGGCCAGGCAGGTTGAGCTTCGCAAGGAACTGGCTGTAGTCGCCGCGGGTGGCGACGCGCGCGGCCGCGGCGATGTCGGCCGTGGAAACGCCGAGGTCGGCTGCACGGTCGGCATCGGGGCGGACGATGATCTCCGGCCGCACGAGCGCGGCGGTCGAGGTGACCGCGCCCAGCCCCGGCTGCTGCCGGATCGCGCGCTCGACCTCGCGTGAGGCGCGGGCTAGCGTCGCCGCATCATCGCCGGCGAGCACCAGTTGCAACGCGCGTCCCGGCTCGCTGCCCTGGAACCCCACGCGCACACCGGGCAGGCCGCCCAGTCGCTCGCGGACTTCGGCCTCCAGCGATTGCAACGTGCGGTCGCGGTGCGGGCGCCATTGCACGGCGAGCGTGGCGCGGCGCACTTCCTCGACGCCACCACCGCCCTCGCCGTCGCCGCTGCCGGCCCCGGCGGTGACGAACACATGGGCCAGCGCGGGCATCGTGGCGATCCGCTGCCGCGCGTCCTCGGCCACCGCCCGGGTCACCGACAGCGAGGTGCCAGGCGGGAGTTCGAGCACGACACTGCTCTGGTTGCCGTCGTCGGGGGGAATGAACGTGGTTTCCAGCAACGGCACCGCAGCGATGGCGCAGAAGAACAGCGCCACCGACAACCACAGCGTCCGCCTGCGATGACGCAACGCGCGATCGACCCAGCGCAGGTACCAGCGCATCGTCGCGGTGTCTTCCCGCTTCTCCGTCGTCGCCTTCAGCATGAAGGCCGCCATCATCGGTGTGATCAACCGCGCCACCAGCAGCGAGAACAGCACCGCGGTCGCCGCGGTCCACCCGAATTCGCGGAAGAATCGTCCCGGGATGCCGGGCATGAACGCCACCGGCACGAACACCGCGGCCAGCGCGCACGAGGTGGCGACGACGGCAAGCCCGATCTCGTCCGCGGCTTCTAGCGCCGCGGACCGCGGTGTCTTGCCCATCCGCAGATGTCGATCGATGTTCTCGACCTCGACGATCGCGTCGTCGACCAGGACCCCGACCACCACCGCGAGCGCCAGCAGCGTGACCACGTTGAGGCTGAAGCCCAGCCAGTGCATCGCGGCGAAGGTGGGAATGATCGACAGCGGCAGCGCGACCGCCGAGATGAAGGTGGCGCGCCAGTCTCGCAGGAACCACCACACGACGAGCGTCGCCAGCAGTGCGCCTTCCCACAGCATCGCCATCGACGAGGCGTAGGAAGCTTCGACCTCCGGCGTGGTGGACGCGACCTCGGTGAAGCGCAGCCGCGGGTAGGTCTTTTTCAGCGCCCGCACCTCGGCGCGCACGGCGTTTCCTACGTCGACCTCGCTCGCGCCGATCGTGCGCTGCACGGCGAAGCCGATCGCCGGCCTGCCGTCGAGGCTGGCGAGTTGCGACGGCTCCGCGGCGCCGTCGTGCACGTCGGCGATGGCGGACAGCCGCACCGGACGATCATCGGGCGTGAAGATCGTGAAATCGCCGAGGTCGGCGGCCGTTGCCACCGTGCCGACGGTACGCACCGCCTGCTCGTTCCCGCCGACCGTGGTACGGCCGCCGGGCTGCTCCTGCTGGAGATCCGCGAGCTGCTGCGACAGCGTCGCCGGGCTCACGCCCAGCGCCTGCAACGCGTCCGGCCGCAGGTCGACGCGGATTTCGCGATCGACGCCGCCGATGCGGTGCATCGCACCAACGCCGGCCACGCCGAACAGCCGCTTGCCGACCGTATCGTCGATGAACCAGCTCAGTTCCTCGTCGCTCCAGCCGTCGGCCGCCACGGCGAAGGTGACGACATCCTCGCCGTCGACGTTCGCCAGCGCGATGACGGGGGCTTCGACTTCCTTGGGCAGATCGGCGCGGATGCGATCCACCGCGTCGCGCACTTCGTCCTTCGCGACATTGCCGTCGCGATCCAGCTCGAACTTGACCGACGTGACCGAAACGCCTTCGTTTACCGTGGACCGCATCTCGTCCACGTGCGGCACGCTGGCCAGCGCATCCTCGATGCGCCGGGTGACCTGCGTCTCCAGCGTGCTCGGCGACGCCCCGGGCAGGCCCACGGACACGGTGACGACCGGGACGCTGATGTCCGGTAACTCCGAGATCGCGAACCGGAAGAAGCCGAGGCCGCCCGCCGCGACGAGCAGGATGAACGCCAGGATTGCGGGCAGCGGACGGCGGATCGACCAGGCGGAAATGTTCATATCAGAGCGCCGCCTGGGTCGACTTCGCCGCCCCGACCGCGTCCGGGGCGACAACGCGGACGAGATCGCCGTCGGCCAGGAAACCCGCACCGCGGGAGACGACACGGTCGCCGGGCTGCAGTCCTTCGCTGATGTCAATGCTGGCCCCGACGCTGCTTGCCGTGCGGATGCGTCGTTCGCGGGCGTGGTCGCTGCGGTCGACGACATAGGCATAGGCACGGCCGTCACGGCGCACCACGGCATCGATCGGGATCACCAGCCCCGGCGCCTGTCCCAGCACGATGCTGCCGGCGTGGAACATGCCGGCGCGAAGTGGCCCCGGCTGCGGCAGATCGGCATAGACGATCCCGGTCATGCGCCGCGCATCGACCGCCGGCGACACCTTGCGCACGCGGCCCTCGATCGTCGCGCCGCCGGCCCCGACCAGGCGCACGGGCATCCCGGGCGCCACCCGCTCCAGATCGGACCCGGTCACTTCGGCCCGCCATTCGAGGCGGCCATCGCGGATCATCCTGAACAGATTGTCCGAAGCCCCCGTCACCTGCCCCGGCTGCACGTTGCGCGCGGAAATGGCCCCGTCCTGCGGCGCCCGGATCTCGGTGAAGCCGAGTTCCACCCGCACCGCCTCCAGTGCGGAACGCATGGTGCGCAACTGCGCCTCAGCGTTGAGTGCCTCCGCTTCGGCCTGGTCGGCATCCTGGCGCGACACGAAATCTTGGGACGCCAATTCACGGGTCCGCTTCGCCCGCTTGGCCGCGACGGCAGCACTCGCCTGCGCCTGCGCGACCGCGGCCTCCGCCTGGGCCACCTTCGCACGCTGGGTGCGCGCATCCAGGCGCACCAGCAGATCTCCGCGCCGCACGGTATCGCCGACTTCCACGGCGACCTCGGTCACGCGCAGGCCGGACACCTCGGCACCGATGCCGATCTCCTCCCACGCCGCGATCGTGCCGGAGGCCCGCACCGCGCGGGGCACCGCCTGCACTCGCGGCGACACCACTTCGACCGCCTGCCCGGCGACGACGGGCGCCTGGGCGGCCGGAGCGTCGCAGGCCGCCAGCGCGGCTGCAAGCAGGAGGCAAAGCCCCGTAGCGGCCGCGCCATGCGCCATCGACCGCCATCGGGCCGCACCGCATCGCGAAGCGACTTGCATCGGCATGGATTGTTTCAGCCAAGACATCAGGACCATCGCTCCCACCTTTTCCGGCACGCGTCAGGCGCGCCCATGGACCTGGCCCATGCCGACCAGGATCTTCCTCGGACCGGAGAACGGCTGCCGGCCATGCGTGTACAACATGTTGTCGAGCAGGACGATGTCGTCCTTCTGCCAGTCGAAGTGGAACTTCACATCGTCGTAGACCGCGCGGATGCAATCCAGATCCGCGGCGTCGATCGGCGACCCGTCGCCGAAATAGACGTTCCGCGGCAGGTCTTCCTCGCGATAGACCGACAGCATGTCGCGCGCGACGTCGCTGGCCAGCCCCGATACATGGAACAGGTGCGCCTGGTTGAACCAGATCTTCTCTCCGGTCACCGGGTGGACCTCGGTGGCCGGCGTCAGCTGTCGCGTGCGCAGGCCGTTGTCGCTGGTCCACTCGAAGGCGATGTCGTTTGCCGTGCAGAACGCTTCGACCTCCGCCCGATCGTCCGTCTGGAACACCTCGCTCCACGGCAGATCGACCTTGCCGTAGTTGCGCACGTATTGCAGCTGCTTCGTCTCGAATTTCTCGACGAGCGCTGCCGGAAGCCGGGCCAGCACCTCGCGACTGTCGGCCAGCGGTGTTGCACCACCCAGGCCCGGGCCCGGCGGCAGCATGCAGAAGAAACCGATCTGCATTGGCCACACGTTCGCGTACGCGGATTCGTTGTGCTGGGGGATGATTTCGCTCGGATGGTATTCCGTCGCGGTGTAGACATTGCCGCCAAGCCTGGTGCGCGGCGTGGAGCGATAGGTGTATTCGGCCAGGTCATTGCCGAACACCTCTTCGAGGAACTGGCCGAACTGCTTGGTGCCGTGGAAGCGCAGGCCGCGGATCAGCAACGCACCCTGCTCACGCAAGAGTTCGCGCACTTCGTCCTTGTGCTGGCTGGCCCAGGCCATCGACGGGGTCTGTGGCCTGGCCTGGACGAGGATCCTGCGCCCCGCCACGTCCTGCAATTCATCGCGCATATGCATCTGGGATGTCCTTTTCCTGGAAAGATCGAAAACGTTCCGTCGTCGGCATGCCTCAGGTCGACGACGACGGCCGCCATGACCGCTGCGTAGCGCCTCAGACCGGGTCGGCTTCGGGCACGCGTTCTTCCGCCTGCTGACGGGCGGGATTACGGAACTGGCGCGCTACCAGGCGCGCGTAGTGCGCGTTCGAACGCAGCAGTTCCTCGTGGTTGCCCTCGCCGGAGATCCGACCGCCGTCGAGGAAATAAATGCGGTCGGCATGGATGATCGTGGAGAGCCGGTGCGCCACCACGATGTTCGTGCGCCCCTGCATCAGCGCATCCAGCGCCAGCTTCACCTGGTGTTCGGTCTCGCTGTCGAGGCTCGATGTAGCTTCGTCGAGAATCAGAATGTCCGGGTTGCGCAGGAACATGCGCGCGATCGCGATTCGCTGTCGCTGCCCGCCGGACAGGTTGGCGCCCTGCTCGCTCAGGATGGTGTCCAGCCCTTGCGGCATCTGGCGGATGAACGCCAATGCACCGGCCTTTTCGGCCGCCACGCACACCTGGTCGTCGGAAAACTCGCCAGTCAGCCCGTACAGGATGTTGTCGCGCACGGTGCCCGGCATGATCGGTGCGCTCTGCGCCACGTAGCCGATGCGTTCGCGCCACGCGGTCAGTGCGTAATCGTCGATCGGGCGGCCGCCATAGAGGATGGCGCCACCGCTCGGTGCGTAGAACCGCAGGATCAGCGATAGCACGGTGGTCTTGCCGTTGCCGCTGGCGCCGACCAGCGCGGTCGTGGTCCCAGGTCGGAAGGCCAGGTCGATGCCGTGCAGCACGGTGGTGTCACGCCCGGGGTAACGGAAGGCGACGTCGCGGAATTCCAGTGCCTCGTGCGTGCCCAGCAAGGCATCGCCGCCGACGGGTTCCTCTTCATGCACCAGCAGCGCGGCGATCCGCGAGGATGCCCCGCGCGCCTTCTGCAGTTCCTCGAGGAACGTGGTCAACTGGATCATCGGCACGGCGACATTGACGATGTAGAGGATGAACGCCGTGAGCGTGCCGATGCTGATGCTGCCGTCGCTGACCCGCGAGCTGCCATAGACCAGGATCACCAGGATGGCCGCGGTCAACGACAGGCTGGTGAGCGGCGCCAGCACCGAACTGACCTTCGCCACCTGGATGCCAAGCCGGCGGATGTCCTGAATCTCGCGCCGGCTGCGCTCGCGCTCGCGTTCCTCGGCTGTGAACGCTTTCACCAGGCGGATCTCGGACAGCACGTGCGTGAGGATGCCCCCGAGGCGCGCAGTGCGGTCCTGGATGCTGCGCGCCAGCTTCTCGAGCGCGGTGATCAACGGGATCACGATCGCGAACGCCAGCGCCACGCAGCCGAGCATCGTCAGCGTGAGCCGCGCATCGAGGAACAGCAGCACCACGATGGCGCCGAACAGCATCAGCGCGCCGCTGAGCAGGTTGGCCGCCTGCCGCGTCGCCAGTTCGGAGATCAACTGGCAGTCGTTGAGCACGCGGCTGACGCGCTCGCCGGTGCTCTCCTCGTCGAAGGAAGCCACCGGCAGTTTCAGCAGTTTTTCGACCAGCATGCCGCGCAGGACGGCGATCATGTCGTAGCCGACACGATTGAGCAGGAACGCCGACAGCGCGGATGCGACCGCGACGCCGACCATCACCGTCGCCAGGGCCATGACGCTGGACGGATCCAGCGCACCTGCCGACAACTTGTCGACCATGCCCTTGGTCAGCATCGGGAAGACCAGCGTTCCCGTCGCGGCCACCAGGGTCACGGCGGCTGCCGTCACCAGCAGCGGCCCGGACGGCCGTGCCATCCGCATCAGCCGCCACAGGGCTTGCAGTGACGAATTGCGATCGTTCACAGCACCAGCTCCCGCTTTCCGTACAGCACTTCCGCTTGGCGACCCTGCGCGCGCACGGTTGATTCCAGGATCCGCGCTTCCTTGAACTGCGGCAGCTCCTCGGAGTACAGGATGCTGGTGATGTGTGTCAGCCAGGGTTCCGCACCCATGGCATAGACGAAGATGTGCTCGGGATCGAAGAAGCGGTGCATCTCCAGCGCCTTCGCGGCATCGCAGCCGTCGAGCCGGCGCGACTGGTCCTCCCCGCGCGTCAGCATCTTCTGCAGCAGCGGGCCGTAGAGCCAGGTGGCCGGTGCGCCGACGCACTCCATGCCCAGGAACAGGCAATCGATCTTCGGCATCATCCGTTTGAGCGGCTCGTAGAACTCCGCCATGGGTGGATTGGAGTCCGCGAAGAACACGCAATTCACGTCGTGCATCTGCACGCCGAACGCGAGTTTCGAGCGGATATCGAGATCGGCATGCTCGCCGTAGAACGGCGCGCCGATGATGCGTCCATTCTCGAACTCGACGGTCTCGTACTCGCCGAGCTCGATCACGCTGTTGAAGCCGCAGTGGTTCAGCATCAATTTGAGCGACACGTCCGGCAGGTGGCCACCGCCGCAGCGACCGACGACGACGTTTTCGACCTTGTCGCGCAGGCGCAGCAGGGTTTCCAGCACGACGTGGTCCTGGTGCGGATGGGTGATAAGCACGTAGTCGATGCGCGCCGGCAGATCGTCGAACGTGAAGTGGTCGAGTGTGGACTCGCCGGGGTAGCTGATCAGCGGGTCGACCAGCACGCTGGTGCCCGCGCATTCCACCAGCACGCAGGCATGGCCGAAATAGCGCACGCGCACGGCACCGGGGGCGAGATCGTCGGCCCTGGTTCGGGTCGGATGATCGATGAACATGCCTTCCAGGAACCGCATTTCCCCGGCGTCGCCGACGTGCGGACGCAGCATCTCCAGCAGCTCGCCGATCGTGTGCCTGCCGCTGCTCATGTGGTTCCACAGCGGGTCGCCGAACGGCAGGCGCAACTCCACCGAAGACGACTGGCGCTTGATCTGCGGCGTGCTCAGCACGAAGGTGCGCGGCTCGTAGGTGGCCGTCTCGAGGATGCAGGTCTGCAACGAGGGATCGTAGAGCGGGCTGCCGTACAGCACTTTCTCGATGATGCGCGCGACCGGCTGCTTGCAGACGTCGTAGGACAGTTCCACGCCGTGGCGGATCGACGGGTCGATCTGCGCATACAGGCCCGGCACGCCGACGCCCTTGGCTTGCGCCAGGATCATCTGGTACATCGCGTTGATCGATTCGGCGGCATACAGCTGGCGCGCGCATCGCTCGCGGGTCTGGTCGCGGAACCGCGCCATGTCGGTCGGATCACCGGTGTAGTTGATGAACGGACCGCCAATCAGCTCCGGAATCTTGATCGATTCCAGGTGCTGCGAGGGATCGTCAACGAAGGATTCGAGCAGGTCGAGGTGGTACTGGGTGTAATGACCGAAGGTCGATGGTGCGACCAGGTACATGTGGGCGAACCACGAATTGATCAGCGGGATGCTGCGGATCCCTGGCGCAAGGGATTTGAAGCTGTTCTGTGTCATGTCCTGTCCTTAGGAAAGGGAAAGATCGACGCTGCGCTCGGCAGCGGATGCGGGCTGGGGCGATGCCGCACCGGCATCGAGCAGCGCGCGGTTCATGGGGCTGGCGATGCGGGCAAGCAGGGTTTCGTCCTGCATCATCGCCATGTGGGTGCCACCGACCTCGATGACGTCCAGTCGCGGGCCGAGCAACGCCGACCAGCCGTTGCTGCGATCGTCGCGCACGGGCTCTTCCGCGCTGAAGAGGCTGACGTCGAGGTCAATCGGTGGCGGCACGTACTGCACGCTGGCACGTGCGATGTCGTTGGCGACGCGGAACCGGCGATCCATCTCGTGGCCGGTCACTTCCGGGCCGAGCCAGCCGTTGCGCTGGCACTCGGCCACCATCGCGTCGAGGTCGTCGAAGGCGAGCAGCCCGCGCAGCACCGCCGGCGACAATTCCGGGCGCAGGTACTGAAGGATGCGGATGAGGAAGTGCTTGGTCGCGGCGATGTCGCCTTCCATGTCCTCCGGCGACAGCCGGTAAGTGTCGATCATGCCGAGGTAACCGACCGATTCGCCGTTCTCGCGCAACTGGCGGGCGACTTCGTAGGCGATCAGGCCGCCGCCGGACCATCCGGCGAGGCGATAAGGCCCGGCGGGTTGCACGGCGCGGATCTGCCGGAGGTAGTCGCGCGCCATGTCGACGAGCGACCGGAAGACCGGCGGATCCTCGTGCATTGCCCTGGCTTCCATGCTGTACACCGGAACATCGGCATCGATGAAGCGCGCCAGCCGTTCATAGGCCAATACGCTGCCGAATCCTTCATGGAAACAGAACAGTGGGCGTCGCGATCCAGCGATGCGCACCGGGATCAGGCTGCTCTGCGCGTCCTCGTCCTGCCCACCCGGCGTGGCGACGGCCGCAAGGCCGGCGAGCGTAGGCGCATCGAACACCTGCCGCAGATCTAGCAGCAGGCCGCGTCGTCGGGCCACATCGATCAGGCGTGTGACGAGCAGCGAATGTCCGCCGAGTTCGAAGAAGTTGTCGTGCCGTCCGACCCGATCCACGCGCAACAGCTCGCGCCAGATCGCCGCCAAAGCGGTTTCGACCGGCCCTTCCGGTGCTTCGTACGCACGCTGCGCGTACGCCGCGCCCTCCGGCTCTGGCAGCGCGCGACGGTCCAGCTTCCCGTTCGGCGTCAGCGGCAACCGCTCCAGCGCCACGTACGCCGCCGGCAGCATGTACTCCGGCAGCGTGCGCGACAGCCCTTCGCGCAGCCGTTGCGGGTCCGGCGTTTCGCCCGTCGGCGCCACCACGTACGCCACCAGCCGCACCTCGCCCGGCGCGTCCTCGCGCGCGATCACCGCGGCTTCACGGATGCCGCGCTGCGCCGACAGCTGCGCCTCGATCTCGCCCAGCTCGATGCGCAGGCCGCGCAGCTTCACCTGCTGATCGTTGCGGCCCAGGTATTCGATCGTGCCGTCCGCTCGCCAGCGACCCAGGTCGCCGGTGCGGTACATCCGCGCACCCGCCTCGTCCGAGAACGGATCGGGCAGGAACCGCGCCGCCGTCAGTTCCGGGCGATTGAGATAGCCGCGCGCCACCTGCGCGCCGCCGATGTGCAGTTCGCCCGGCGCTCCCACCGGCACCGGCCGGCCGTGGCGGTCCAGCAGGTACAGCCGCGTGTTCGCGATCGGGCGACCGATGTGGATCACCGTGTCCTCGGGCGTGATCACGCCCGACGTCGCCACCACCGTCGTCTCCGTCGGACCATAGTTGTTCACCAGCGCGAACGGCAGGCCCGGCGTCGGCAGCCGGTTCAGGCGATCGCCACCGGTCAGCAGTGTGCGCAGGCCCGTGCGGCCCGACTGCCCCCGCGCCAGCGCCGCATCCGCCAGCGCCGTCACCAGGAAGCTGCTCTGCAGGTCCTGCGACTCCCACCAGTCCAGCAGCGCCGACGGATCGCCGGCCGTGTTCGACGGTGGCAACGCCAACGTCGCGCCCTGGCACAGCGCCGGCCACACCTCCCATGTGCAGGCGTCGAACGCCACGCCCGCCGTCGACGAAGTGCGCTCGCCCCGCGACAGCGGGAACGTCTCCGTGTGCCAACCGACCAGGTTCGCCAGATGGCGATGCTCCACCATCACCCCGTTCGGCTTGCCGGTCGAGCCCGAGGTGTAGATCACGTAGGCCAGCCGGTTCGGGTCCGCGACCGGCGCGATCGCGGCCGTCGTCTCCACCAGCGGCGGCAATGCATCCAGTTCCAGCACCTGCCAGTCGCCCGACAGGTCGACCTGCGCCGACAACCCGGACTGCGTCAGCACCACGCGCGGCGCACTGTCGCCCAGTAGGTCGCGCAGGCGTTCCGCCGGCGCGGCCGGGTCCAGCGGCACGTACGCACCACCGGCCTTCAGCACCGCCACCATCGCCTGCACCAGCTCCGGACCACGCCGCAGCAGCAGCGCCACCCGCGTCTCGGGCGCCACGCCCA
>NZ_BAAGXN010000004.1:0-552454 GCF_054779815.1 Lysobacter tyrosinilyticus | reverse complement strand
GCCCAGGTATTCCAGCGTGCCGTCCGGCAACCAGCGACCCAGGTCGCCGGTCTTGTACATCCGGGCATCGGGGACGGCGCTGAAGGGATCTTGCAAGAAGCGTTCGGCGGTCAGCTCCGGACGATCGAGGTAGCCACGGGCCACCTGCACGCCGCCGAGGAACAGTTCGCCCGCGACGCCCACCGGCACCGGTTCACCGTGCGTATCCAGCACGTACACCGGGGTGTTCGCGATCGGACGGCCGATCACCGGACCGCCCGCGGACTCGCGGATGCTGCCGATGGTGGCGTCGACCGTGCACTCGGTTGGGCCGTACATGTTGTGGAAGTGGATGACGGGCGACGCCTTCAAGCGTTCCCACAGCACGCGGCCCACCGGCTCGCCGCCGAGGTACACGCTCACCGGACGCGGGCCGGTCGGTTCCAGCAGGCCGGCCGACAGCAGCACTTCCAATTGCGACGGCGTGCTGTCCAAGGCGGCGATGCGTTCGGCTTCGAGGAAGCTGACCATCGCCGGGCCGTTCGCACGCAGTTCCTGCGGGATCAGCACCAGGCAGTGGCCCGAGAGCAACTGCAGGATGCCCTTGAGCGACATGTCGAACGAGAACGCGGCGTTCAAGGCCACGCGCGAGTGCGGGGCCAGTTCGCGGTGCGTGGTCTGGCCCATGACACGCCAGAAGTTCACCGCCGAGCGGTGCTCGACCATCACGCCCTTGGGCTGACCGGTCGAACCGGAGGTGTAGATCACGTAAGCCAGATGACGCGAGGTCAGGCCGGCGACGGTCGGGTTGTTGATGCCCTCGCCTTCCAAGGCGTTGCCATCAATCACGAGCACCGGCGCATCACTACCCGGCAACGTCGGGACCAATGCAGCCTGCGTCAGCACCGCCTTCGGACGACTGTCGGACAGCATGTAAGCGATGCGATCGCTGGGATAACTCGGATCCACCGGCACGTAGGCCGCGCCAGCCTTGAGCACGCCCAGCACGCCCACGATCATCGCCAGGCTGCGTTCGGTGCAGACGGCCACGCGCTCGTCGGGCTGTACGCCCAGGGCCAGCAACTTGTGCGCAACCTGGTTGGCGCGACGGTTGAGTTCGGCGTAGCTGAGCGAGGCGCCTTCGTAACGCAGTGCCTCCGCATCCGGATGCGCCGCAACCTGGGCCTCGAACAGGCTGTGGATGGTGCGGTCGTGCGCGTCGTTGGTGCGATTGCTGTTGAAGCCGATCAGGACCTGTTCGCGTTCTTCCAGTGGCAGCACCGACAGGCGCTGCAGCGGCGTCGTGCCACCTGCTTCCAGGGCCGCGACCAACGCTTCCACGGCCGTGGCCATGTAACGCACCACACGCGGGCCGTCGATGCCGGGCACCGACAGCGCGGTGAGACCGAAACGCCAGCCGTAATCTTCCACCGACATCGTCAGCGGATAGTTGTTGCGGGTCTCTCCGCTCAGCATGCGAACGCCATTCCAGGCGGAGCCCGCCGATTCGGCTTCGGCTTCAGCCGAGTCCGCGCCGTGGCTGTGGCGGTAGTTCAGCAGCGTGGTGAACAGCGGCAGCGGCGACTGGACAGCGCTGCAACGCTGCGCCAGTGCGAGCGAGGCCTGCTCGTGTACGAGCAGATCACTCAGGCGCTGATAAGCATCGCGAACGGCATCGCCAGTCGACAGCTGCGAGAGCGACATGCGGATCGGCAACGTGTTGAGGAACATGCCGACCACCTGGTCGGCGCCTTCCGAACCTTGCAGGCGGCCGGTGAGCACGGTGCCGAACACCACATCGTCGCGCCCGGTGCACTGGCCCAAGACCTGGGCCCAGGCGGCATGGAACAACACCGACGGCGCCACACCCTGGTTGCGTGCGGCATCGCGGATACGCTGCGACATCGAATCGTCGAAGCGCATGCCGGTCTTTGCGACCACGGTGCCGTCGCCCTGCACGTCCAACACGTCGAACGGCGCCGTGGGGGCATCGATATCACCCAGCTGCGCCCGGAAGTAGCTCTCGTGCTCCGCATCCGGCACGGCGTGCGTGCGCGCGATGAAGTTGCGGTACGGCAGCGGCTTGGGGAGCCGGTCGCCATTGCCCAGCAGCAACTGCTCGATCTCTCCCATCACCAGCGACATGGCGACGTGGTCGCAAACGATGTGGTGACTGAGCAGAGCGAGCAGCCACTCGCCGGACGTCCGGTCCTGCGTGACATGGGCCGCGAGCAGCGGGCCGTGACGGAGATCCAGCCGCATCCGGCGCGGATCAGCACGCTCCAGCAGGTGCGGCAGGGCCTCGGCATCCGGGGGCACATCCAGCTCATGCAGCGGCAGCGGCGCACGACGCTGCACCACCTGTACCGGTTGCGGCAGTCCGTCCCAGTGGATCGCACTGCGCAGGATGTCGTGACGGTCGATCACCTTCTGCAAAGCGCCCAGGAAGGCATCGAGACGATCGCGACCATCGAATGCCACTACCGATCGCAACAGATACGTGTCGCCTGCGGCGTCATCCTGCAGCATGTGGTGGAAGAGAATGCCGCCCTGCAGCGGAGCCAGCGGATAGATGTCCTGGATGTTGGACACACCACCAGACACCTGCGCGATCACGCTGTCGATCTCTTCCTGGGTCAGCTTCACCAGCGGCAACAGGTCGGGCGTGATCTTGCGGACCGCACCGACGCCGCTCACGACTTCGCCTTCTTGCGGGAGCGTCTCCAGCAAAGCAGCCTTGTGCTGCTTCAGCAGCTCGAGGGTCTGCGGATCCATTGCACCCTTTGGCGCACGCACCACCAGCTCGCCCTCGCGGACATGCACGGCGATCCCTTTCTCGTGCAGCCGTTCCATCAGCGCAGACAGACTCACAGGCTGATCTCCTCCATATCCGTTTCACCTTCTGTCTCGCCAAACGCCTCGGGGATGAGGTTGGCAGGGACTTCCCATTCGGGGGCTACCGGCTTGGCCAGCTGCGCCGCAAATCCGCTAAGCGTCGGCGCGGTAAACAGCATGCCGACGTCGGCCTTGAGGTCGCGTTGACGCAGTCGTTCGATCAGGCTGATCGCCAGCAGCGAATGCCCGCCCAGCTGGAAGAAGTTGTCAGTGCGTCCGACGCGTTCCACGCCGAACAGGCCCTGCCAGATTTCGGCCACGATCGTTTCGATTTCCCCGACAGGTGCCTGGAAGCCGGCGGTATCCGTCGTTGCCATCTCTGGAGAGGGCAACGCATGCCGATCTATCTTTCCGTTCTGCGTCAGCGGCAACGCTTCGAGACGCACGAAAGCGCTGGGAACCATGTACTCCGCCAGCATCTGCGAGAGCGTGTCACGCAGTGCCGCCACCGCAGGCTCCGCGCCCTCTTCGGGCACGAAGTAGGCCACCAGACGCTTGTCGCCATTGTCGTATTCGCGCGCTACGACCACGGCTTCACGAATACCATCGCAATCGACGATGCGCGCTTCGATCTCACCCAGCTCGATGCGGTAGCCGCGAATCTTGACCTGGAAGTCGTTACGTCCCAGGTATTCGAGATTGCCGTCGGGCAACCAGCGAGCCAGATCGCCCGTCCTGTAGAGCCGTCCGTCCGGTTTGCTTCCGAACACATCGGTGACGAAGCGCTCATGCGTGAGTTCCGGGCGATGCAGATAACCCGGCGCGACCTGCACGCCACCAATATGGATTTCTCCCGGAACGCCAACCGGAACTGGCTCGCCCCGCGAATCCAGTAGATAAATGCGGGTATTCGAGAGAGGACGTCCAATCGGCACCGCTTCGCCGGCCAGCGATTCACTGCCATCGCTGACATAGGTCGTGCAGCCCACCACGGTTTCGGTCGGACCGTACTCGTTGATGACCACCGCGTTGGGAAGCACGCGTTCGCGGAATTTCTTCAGCCCGCGGGTAGTCAGCTGCTCGCCGCCGACAACCAGCACATGCCTGGTATCGACCGCCCCTTCATCGGCCAGGTTGGCCAAGGCGTCAAGATGCGCAGGCGTCAGCTTGAACAGCCAGCGTTCGGCATGACGAGTGTAGACAAGCAACTGCTTTAGGCACTCGTGCGTGTCTTCAGGCAGCAGCACGACCGGCTTGCCGCTGATCCACGGAACCATGAGCGTGGTCAGCGTCGCATCGAAGCCAAGCGGCGTGGCGACCAGCGCGCCGGCGATTTCTTCGTCGAGATACTCGCGGGATGCGTGTTCGAGGTAGTTGGCCAGGTTGCGATGCGCAACCAGCACACCCTTGGGGCGTCCCGTTGAGCCGGACGTGTAGATCACATAGGCGGCGTTGTGCGAAGCCAGGCCTGCGACGGTCGGATTTGTCGCGGGCACGTCCTGGGTCCGGGCCTCGTCAATCGCGAGTACCGGCACCGCGAACGTATCCGGGATCATTCCTCGCAGCTCGGATTGCACCAGCAGCGCCACCGGTGCGCTGTCGTCCAGCATGTAGGCCAGGCGCTCCTGTGGATAGCTCGGTTCCAGCGGGACGTAGGCGCCGCCCGCCTTGAGTACGCCCAGCAGGCCGGCCACCATTTCCGGGCTGCGACGCGCGCACAGGGCCACGCGATCATCCGGCGCCACGCCCTGCGCGATCAGGCGATGCGCAATGCGGTTGGCCCAGTCGTTGATCTCGGCAAAGCTCCAGGCGCGGCCTTCATGCAACAACGCCGTAGCATCCGGCGCGCGACGGGCTTGTTCCTCGAACCAGGAATGGGCAAGTCGATCCGCCGAATACGGAACATCGGTGCGGTTGAACTCCACCAGTACCTGTTCGCGGCCCGCCGCGGACATCAGCGGCAGGTCACCAACCTTCTGCGTGTCGTCCGCCACCATGCTTTCGAGCAGCGTGATGAGCTGCTGCAGCATGCGTTCGATGGTGCTGCGATCGAACAGGTCGGTTGCGAATTCCAGTTCGCCCGACAACTCGGCCTGGCCTTCGTCGGCGAAGAACAGACCCAGGTCGAAGTGCGCCTTGTAATACAGCAGGTCCAGCTGGGTCATTTCCACGCCGGGCAGCGACAAGCTGCCGCCACGCGGCGTGTTGTCCAGCGTCAGCATGGCCTGGAACAGCAGGTTGTGGCTAAGGCTGCGGGTCGGTTGCAGCGCTTCCACGACCTGTTCGAACGGCAGGTCCTGATGCGCGTAGCCGCCCAGCGTGGTCGACTTGATCTGCTCCAGCAGCTCCGCCACCGTGAGATTCGCATTCAAGCCCACACGCAATGCGAGCGTGTTGAGGAAGAAGCCGATCAGCGGCTCGGTTTCAGAATGCTGGCGATTCGCTACCGGCGTGCCAACCACCACTTCGCCCTGCCCGCTCAGTCGCGACAGCAAGGTCGACCAGCCCGCAAGCAAGGTCATGAACATGGTCGTGCCGTGGCGCTTCGACAGCTCCCGCAGGCCCGTGGTCAGAGCGGCAGACAGATTCACGTCGATACGATCGCCGGAATAGCTCTGTACCGGCGGGCGCGGACGATCGGTCGGCAGTTCCAGCAACGCCGGTGCTCCAGACAGGTGTTCGCGCCAGTAGTCGACCTGCCCTTCGATGACTTCGCCCTGCAGCCATTGACGCTGCCAGGTCGCGTAGTCGGCGTACTGGATGGCCAGCTCGGGCAACGGATCGGGCTGTCCCTGCGAGAACGCGGTGTACAGCGCCTTCACTTCGCGCAACAGCACACCGTGCGACCAGCCGTCCGAAATAATGTGGTGCTGGGTGACGAGCAGTACGTGCTCCTGCTCGGACAGTCGCAGCAGGCGTCCGCGGATCATCGGACCCGTCGAGAGATCGAACAGTTCGTGTGCTTCAGTAATGCTGTGCTCGTCGATCGCCGTTTTTTGCGCCGCCGCGTCGAGATTGCGCAGGTCGTAATCAACCAGAGAGAACGTGCCCTGCTCCGAAACGCGCTGCAGCGGAACACCGTTCACGCTCTCGAAGCGGGTGCGCAGCGATTCATGCCTTGCAACGATCCGATCCAGAGCCGTCTGCAGTGCGGCACGATCGAGCGCACCGGTCATCTTGAGCGTCAGCGGCATGTGGTAGGCGGAACCCGCCGCATGATCGAGCTGGTCCAGCATCCACAGACGCTGCTGCGCGAACGACAACGGCAGGTCCGAATTGCGATCTACCGGCACGATCGGCGGCATCGCCACCGCATCCGAATCGACCAGCGCACCGGCCATGTCCTGCAACGTGGCGCGCGCGAACACGTCACGCAGTCCAAGCTCGAGCCCCATGAGCTCACGCACTCGCGTGACCAGCTGCACCGCGATCAATGAGTGGCCACCCAGCTCGAAGAAGTGGTCGTGGCGACCGACGCGTTCCAGACCCAGCAGCTCCTGCCAGATCCCGGCCAGGACCTGCTCCACCTCGCCTACCGGCGCCTCGTACGCTCGGCTTGCGACCGCGCTCTGATCCGGCGCCGGCAAGGCCTTGCGATCCAGCTTGCCGTTCGGCGTCAGCGGCAGCTTCTCCAGCTGCACGAAGGCGCTCGGGACCATGAACTCCGCCAGCTCGCGCGACAGCTGTTCGCGTAGCTCGCTGACTGACAACGTCGTGTTTGTGTCTTCGGCCACCACATACGCCACCAGGCGCTTCTCGCTGCCGTTGTCCTCGCGTGCCAGCACCGCCGCTTCGCGCACGCCGTTGCATTCGCGCAGACGCGCTTCGATCTCGCCCAGCTCGATGCGGAAACCTCGGATCTTCACCTGGAAGTCGTTGCGTCCCAGGTATTCCAGCGTGCCGTCCGGCAACCAGCGACCCAGGTCGCCGGTCTTGTACATCCGGGCATCGGGGACGTTCGAGAACGGATCGCGAACGAAGCGCTCAGCCGTCAGCTCCGGACGATCCAGATAGCCGCGGGCCACCTGCACGCCGCCGAGGAACAGTTCGCCCGCGACGCCCACCGGCACCGGTTCACCGTGCGTATCCAGCACGTACACCGGGGTGTTCGCGATCGGACGGCCGATCACCGGACCGCCCGCGGACTCGCGGATGCTGCCGATGGTGGCGTCGACCGTGCACTCGGTTGGGCCGTACATGTTGTGGAAGTGGATGACCGGCGAGGTCTTCAGGCGTTCCCACAGCACGCGACCCACCGGCTCGCCGCCGAGGTACACGCTCACCGGACGCGGGCCGGTCGGTTCCAGCAGGCCGGCCGACAGCAGCACTTCCAATTGCGACGGCGTGCTGTCCAAGGCGGCGATGCGTTCGGCTTCGAGGAAGCTGACCATCGCCGGGCCGTTGGCACGCAGTTCCTGCGGGATCAGCACCAGGCAGTGGCCCGAGAGCAACTGCAGGATGCCCTTGAGCGACATGTCGAACGAGAACGCGGCGTTCAACGCCACGCGCGAATGCGGGGCCAGTTCGCGATGCGTGGTCTGGCCCATCACGCGCCAGAAGTTCACTGCCGAACGGTGTTCGACCATCACGCCCTTGGGCTGGCCGGTCGAGCCGGAGGTGTAGATCACGTAGGCGAGATGACGCGAGGTCAGGCCGGCGACGCTCGGGTTGTCGCTGGCCTCGCCTTCCAAGGCGTTGCCATCAATCACCAGCACCGGCGCATCGCTACCCGGCAACGTCGGGACCAATGCGGCCTGCGTCAGCACCGCCTTCGGACGACTGTCGGACAGCATGTAAGCGATGCGATCACTGGGATAACTCGGATCCACCGGCACGTAGGCCGCGCCGGCCTTCAGCACGCCCAGCACACCCACGATCATTGCCAGGCTGCGTTCGGTGCAGACCGCGACGCGCTCGTCGGGCTGCACACCCAGGGCCAGCAACTTGTGCGCGACCTGATTGGCGCGACGGTTGAGTTCGGCGTAGCTGAGCGAGGCGCCTTCGTAACGCAGTGCCTCCGCATCCGGATGCGCCGCAACCTGGGCCTCGAACAGGCTGTGGATGGTGCGGTCGTGCGCGTCGTTGGTGCGATTGCTGTTGAAGCCGATCAGGACCTGCTCGCGTTCTTCCAGCGGCAGCAGATTGAGTCGGCCGACCGCGCAGCTCTCTTCAGCCACGATGCTCGCCAGCAGCACGGACAGCTGGTGGGCGAAACGCTCGACCGTGCCCTGGTCAAGAACCTCTGTGGCAAAAGCCAGCGCGCTCGGCAACCCGTCACTTCCGCACAGCAGCGTCAGTGCCACCTGCGTAACGTCGGATGACTCGCTGCCATCCTCCGCGAGAATGGCGCTGTGAATCCACTGCTCCGCGCCAGCAACCTCGGGGTAAAGCGCGGCGCGCAATTGCGACAGCGGCAATGCCAGATGTGCGCCGGTAGCCCGCTTCGTCGCATTGATCTGCCGCAACAGGACCGGGATCGAGGGGTCGGCGGCGACATCGATCCGGAGCGGCAGAAGATGCTTTCCATCGGCGGAGCGCGTGCCGATGACCACTTCGGCTTGACCGCTCAAGCGCGAAAGCAGGCTCACCCATGCGGCGAGCAACACATCGTCCGGTGACGATTCGTTGCGCTGCGCCAGCGCCTCAAGTCCGCTGACGAGCGCCTTCGGCAACTGCAGGGGCAGCCGCGTCTTCGCGACATCCAACGCCGCGGGTCGTGCATGCTCCAAAGGCAAGGCGAACGCAATGGGCGCCGCACCAAGATGCTGGGACCAGAAGGCAACCGATTGCTCGATACGGCCGGCATCGATCCATTCGCCACCTCGTTCGAGCCTGACCCACAGGGCGTCGGAGCCGCTACGCAGCGATTGGTAGCGAGCGAGCAGCCGCCCAACGCTCAGGTGCCCCAACTTCGCCTCGGCGGGTTCGCTCGACAGAATCAGGTGTTGTCCATCGGCGCGCACGAAATGCGCGATGCGGAACAGTCCCTTCATCCCTGCAATCGCCGCCAGCGCGGCCTGCTCGCATTGCGCATCGCTGGCATCGGCGGCGATCTGGACCTGCTTCAGCTCAATGGGTTCGAAGTCGACTGACCTTGACGCCTCGCCGACGGCGCGAGAAGCAAGCTCCTTCGCCGCCTCCACCAGCGCCGGCCCATCCAGCAAGCCGGCATGACGAACGTGTGCAAACAGCGGCATTCCGCTGTTATCGGTGACAAGCGGCATCCACCCCGAGTGCGGCGCCGGAACGACCGCGCCGAAGTCCGCGACCATCGCCTTCAGGGCATCGATATAACGGCCCAGCAACAGATCCATGTAGTCGTCGGAGAGATGGATCTTGGAGCGCAGCAGCAGCGAATACCCGTCGTCGCGGTTGCCGCTGACATGGGTGGAAACCTTGAAGTTCAGCTCTTCGAACAGCTCGCCGATCTTCACCTTCAGCGATTCGTCACGGGTCAATTCGCGCGAAATTCGGAAATTGGTGTAGGTGAAGAGCGAATCGATGACGACATTCGGGTTCTCGCGAAGAATCGTCGAGAACGGATAGCGCCGGTGCGGCTTGCGGTCGCCTTCGGATTGCAGCAACGCGTGGCCAAGGTCGCGCCACGTGGTGTTGCCGACATCCAGATTGTAGGGAAGCGCGTTGAGGAACAGCCCCAGCACATTCTCGGCACCCAGTGCTTCCAGGCGACCGTTGTCGGCATTGCCGGTCACCATGCGGCTCTCGCCGGTCAGTGCCGATAGCATGTAGGCGTGCGCCATCAGCATCAGCGTCTTGACCGGGATGCCTTCACGCGCCACGACGCCATCTAGCTGCTGTCCCAGTGCCAGATCCAGGCGGATCTCGCGATTCTCGATGGCCTGTGACGTCGGCCATACCTGGGAGATCGCACCGTTGACCGAGGACTTGCAGTACTCGGTCCAGAACATGCGGCTTTCCTGGCTGCGTTCGTCCTGGAGAACCTGGGCGACATATTCCGCGAAGCGCGCCTGCCCCGGATCGTAGCGATCCACAACCGTCTGCCCGGCCTTGATCTGCAGGTAGTAGTCGAAGACCTGACGCTGCAGCGTCGCCATGCTCCAACCGTCGAGAATGGCATGGTGCGCATCGATGACGAACTGGATGCAGTTCTCGGCCTTGCGCAGGATCGAGAAGCGGATGAGGGTATGGGCCTTGATGTCGAAGCCCTGATCCTTTAACCGGCGGATATGCTCGGCGACCAGGACATCCTGACGTTCCGCGTCGTGCATGCGGATGTCGGCGATCTCGACGTTCGGAGCAACCTGCGCATAGACCAGCTGCAACGGAACCGAATAGGTACCCAGATCGAAGCCGGTGCGCAGCACCGGGTGCAAGGCGACCACCTTCTCGAGCGCCTGCAGGAAGCTGGCCTCGTCGTAGTCGAAGGTCAGCTCGAAAGAGAACACATCGTGGTAAGCGGAGGCTTCCTCGTCCATCAGGCCATGGAAGATCATCCCGTGCTGCAGCGTGGTGACCGGATAGGCGTCTTCCAGCCCCGCCGACAACAATGCACGATCGCCTTGTGGAACAAGTGCAAACGGCCGGCGTTCCGCGGCCTCGTCGGTGGCCGCGGACACGACGCATCCGCCGCCACGCACGTATTCGGCCAGCTGTTCGATGGTCGGATATTTGAAGATGTCGGCGACCGACACATTCATGCCCTGGTTGCGGAGTTCCGCGACCAGCTGGATGGAGAAGATCGAATCGCCACCCAGCGAGAAGAAGTCCGATGTCTTCTGAAGCCCATCGACGCTCAACAACTGGCCCCAGATGTTCGCGATGGCCTGTTCGACTTCGTCGAGCACGTCGCCCTCGGACACGCTGAGAGCACGCTGGGCTTCGAAAGTGGCGATCAGCGACTTCGCGTCCACCTTGCCGTTCGGAGTCAACGGAAGCTGGTCCACGAAGAGAATCTGCGCTGGCACCATATGTCGGGGCAGCCGCAGCGTCAGTTGACGCTTGATGTCGTCGGCGGACATGCCGCCTGCCCCGCCGTCGGCGAAGGCGACCAGCATTTCCAGTTCGCCCGCGGTGTAGAGCTGCACACTGATCTTCCGCGACGGCAGGCACTGCGCCAGCTGAGCCACGATCTCGTTGATCTCGACACGCTTGCCGCGAATCTTGATCTGGCCGTCCCGGCGCCCCTGATACACGATCTGGCCTTCGCTGTCGTAGCGGCAGATATCGCCGGTGCGGTACGCCGGGCCATCCGACAAGGTCGTGGAAACAAAGCTGCGTGCCGTAGCGTCAGACAGATTGTGGTAGCCGGATCCGACGCCGCGCCCTGCGATCAGTAGTTCACCGGCAACGCCCGGAGGGCACAGGGCCAGATTGGCGTCGACGATGTACGCCTGCGCGTTCTGGATCGGCCGGCCGATGACGACCTGCTCGCGCTGCAGCCACTGAGCACCCCTTGCCTTATGCGCAACGGAAATGTCCGTGCACTCGGTCGGTCCATAGATGTTCGCCAGCTCGGCACGGCAGTTCGCGCTGGTCAGCCAGGGCTTCAGCGCGGAAACGTCCAGCGCTTCGCCGCCGAGTGCCAGCAGAGAAAGGCTGGAGAGACGCTGGTAATCGTTGCTTGCGTCGGTCTTCACCAGCGCGTTGAACGCGCTCGGAGCGCAATTGATCAGCGAAACACCCGCTTGCGCGATCAGCTGCAGCAATCCGTCCGGATCGAACATGCCCGGCTTTGCCAGGACCACGGTGCCGCCGACCATGAGCGGGCACAGGATGTTCTTGATCGACGCATCGAAGCCGATCGGGATCATCAACAGCACGTTGCTGCTGGCATTCAACCCGCAGAAGCGCACGTACCAGTCGCAGAGATTGGAGAACGCGGCGTGGGAGATCAGTGCACCCTTGGGGCGCCCGGTCGATCCCGAGGTGTACAGCAGATAGGCCAGGTCACTTCCGTCAACTGCCGGATATGACGGCTGTTCAGCGCCCGATTTCGCCGGAATACTTTCGATGTCGAGAACGAAGCCGTAGAACTCCGACAACGTTTCCGACAGGCTGCTGTCGCTGATGACGATCGTCGCCTCGCTGTCGGACAGCGTGTAATCGATATGTTCGCGTGGATAACTGGAATCCAGGGGGACGAATACGGCGCCGCAACGCATGACGGCGACGATCGCCGCCACCATCGCGATCGATCGCTCGAGGTAAACGGCAACCTTGTCGCCCTTCTTCACCCCAAGACTCATCAGCCGGGTGGCGATCTGACCAACGCGGTCGTTGAGGTCGGCGTAGGAGATCTGCGCGTCACCGGTGCGAACGGCAATGGCGTCGGGCGTCGACTTCGCCGCGCGATCGATCTGGGCGAACATTTCGCCGGCGCGGACTTCCTGCTCTTCGCCCTGGGTGTACTGCGCCAGCTGTACCTTCAACTCGTCCTGCAGAACCGTCGATATGGGGACCTGCGTGTCCTCGATGGCCTTGGAGGTCAGCGACAGGTAGAGGTCGGCCCAGCGCTCGATGGTTTCCGTCTTGAACAGGTCGGTGTTGAAGTAGAAGACAGCGTCTTCGCCCTCGATCTTCAGCGTGATGTCGTACTGCGACCTGGTCGGAAAAACATGCCCCTCGCTCACGTCGATCGAGTCGAACAGATCGATACCATGCGGAGTCCGGTCATACAGGAACTTGACCTGGAATACCGGCGAATAGGCCGTGTCGCGCTCGATATTCAGCGCTTCCACCACCTTGTCGAACGGCATGTCCTGATAACGCAACGAGGCCAGCGTGGACTCGCCCAGGTGAGCCATGTATTCGGCAATCGACTGCTCAGGATCCACCTGGCTGCGCAAGGCGACCTGATTGACGAAGAAGCCGGCCATTGCCTCCAGATCGGCGTGATCGCGACCGAACACGTCGGTGCCGACCACGATGTCGCGATCGCCGGTGAGCTTGCTCGTCAGCACGTTGAACACGCCCAGGTAGAACGTGAATTCCGAGATGCGCATTTGCCGGGAGGCGGCGGCGACCGACTCGGCCACGGCCGACAGGCGGCGGCGTACCGTGGCGCCGTTGAAGCTCTGGATTGCCGGACGCGGCGCATCCAGCGGCAGCTCAAGCACGCCCTTGATGCCGTCGAGATTCGTCTTCCAATAGGAACGCGAAACCTCGTACCCGCCCTGCTCGTACTGCGCAACCTGCCATGCCGCGTAATCGGGGTACGAGAGCGCTGGCGCCTCGTTGTTGGTCGATCCATTCCGATATGCCTCGGAAACTTCGCGAACGAACTGCTGGATCGACCATTCGTCCGTTGCAATATGGTGGATGCCCACCATCAGCCGGTGGGAATCCTCTCCCTGGCGAACCAGGCAGACGCGAAGTGGGAGATCGCGCTGCAGATCGAAGGGGCGCTGCGAGATTTCATCACGCTTGCGGGCCAGCATCGCCGCCCGCTCAGCCTCCGCCTGACCCGACATGTCCAGCCATTCGACCTCGAACGTGCGGTCGGATTCGACGCGCTGACGGGCCACGCCGCCCTCGGTGAAGTAGGTCGTGCGATAGATGGCATGCCGGTGCACCGCCGTCACGATGGCGCGGCGGAAAGCCTCGGCGTCGAGCGCGCCCTTTAGTTCCAGCTCGAGCGGGAGGATGAAGCTGGTGACACTCGGGTCGTACTGATACAGGAAGTACAGGCGCTGCTGCGCATACGACAGCGGATAGCTGTTCGAACCGCCCTGCGGAATGATCCTTCCGGACTCGCGCGCGACCTGCGCCGTGAGTTCGCCTTTGTAACGCCTGATGGCATCGGTGACCTCGGCGGTCAGCTTCGACTGGTCGCCGGTGACGCGCAACTTTCCGTTGTCGACTTCGACGCCGATTCCATGCTGTTCAAAGTATTGGACGAGTTCAAAAAGAAACATTCCGGCTTTCCTGCCTGTCTTTATGAGGGTGCAGCGGTGCCCCGCCCCGCTTGCTTGGGCACCGCATTCCTGCGAAGTGAATGGGCGTGTTAGGCGAAGTTCCAGACGTGCTTCGCGAAGAGACGCTCCGCATGCAATTGCTTGTCGGCGCAGATCTGCAGGAGCTGGCCCGACTCCTGGATCTGCCTGGCGTCTTCGGTGTAGTCCATGCCCATGAAGTACTTGAACCACGGCTCCAGGCCGAGTGCGTAGATGTAGAGCTGCGACGGCTTGAAGATGTCCACGATCTTCCGCGCCGAAGCGCAGTCGGAACCGTTGAAGCGACGCGACTCGTTGATGTCGCGCGGAATCGGCTTGGTGAAAAGCGATCCGTACAGCCAACTCATCGGCGCACCGACGCATTCCATGCCGATAAACAGCAGGTCGACGTCACCGGTAATGCGGTGGATGCGCTCGTACATGCGCTCGTCGAGGCTGGAAGAGTCCGCGCCGGAGAAGATCTTCTTGCCGGCGAACTCAAAGTACCAAGCGCTCTTCGAACGGATATGCAGGTCCGCGTGCTCACCCAGGAACGGGATGGCGCGAATCAGGCCATCGGCGCACTGGATCGTCTCCATGTCTTCGAACTCCATCACATCGAAGCCGATCTTGCGAAGCATCAGCTTCACGGACGGGTCAACGATGCTGCCGCTGCCATTTTTCGGAACCAGGACCATGCGGGTCTTGTGGCGCAGCTGCAGCAGCGTCTCCACGCAGATGTGGTCCATGTGGGTGTGGGTCAGACAGATGTAGTCGATAACGTCGGGCAGCTCGCTGAAGCTGATCACCTTGTCGCCATACGACTCGTCGCGCACTGCGATCACAGGGTCGACCAGGATGCTGGTCTTGGCACTTTCGATGAGCAGACCGGCATGACCGAGGTAGCTGACCCGCAATCCGCCCTCGAGCTCCTGGCGGACGCGCTTCGGCGCCTGCGTGGTGAACAGTTCGTCCACGCTCAGTCCGCCCTCGGTGGTTACACCTTCGAACAAGGCATCGATCGCCTCGCGCGTGATCGGCTGTGTGCGGGCGGCAAACAACTTGTCGATGAAGGAGTCGGTGAACGGAACCGTCAGGTGCATGTGGTTCTCGTCGGGGAGACGCGGCGAGCTGAGCACAAACGGACGCTCCTTCACCTTGTCGCCAAGCAATCCGAGCGACACGCTCTGCGCGTCGGGCTTGTACAGGCTGCTTTCGTAGATCAGTCCTTCGATCAGACGGAACGAGGCGTTATGGTTCATGTCGTAGGTCAACTCGACCAGGCCGCGAAGCGGCTCCGGAATCGAGTCGTAGAGCGACTCCAGCGACAGGCCCTTGCACTGCTCCAGCATTTCATTCAAATGCGCGACGGCCTTGCGCAGCTCCATGTAGTCCTGATGATGAGTCTGCAGTTCTTCGATCAGCTTGCGTACCGTATCGACCTGATCGGCGCTGCAATTCACGAAGTCGCCACCGGAAAGTTCCGAGTTCTGGCTCGCCGCGAGGTGCAGCTGATGGTTGGCCACGAAGGACTTCATCAGGCGCATGCTGCGACCGGTGAGATTCATCGCCGCGCTTACGGGCGGCAACAGGTATGGCCAGGCATACCACTTGAGAATGAGCGGTTCGAAGTAGGCATTCTCTTTCAGGTAGTAGCTGACATTGTCCGTGGTCATTGGTTGATCTCTCGTACTGAATAAGAAGGTTTGAACATGCCGGGTGGATAGCCCGGCTAGAACTCGAGGACGACAGTGGTTTCCGCAGCCGATCGCTCGGCCTGTTCCTCGAGGAAGGCAGCCATCTCCCGCAAGGACGGTCTGCCATAGAGCTGGCTCACGTTTGCAACGACGCCGAAATGTTCCTTGACGGCGAAGCTGAGCCGGGTAATCGCCAGCGAATTGCCACCGACTTCGAAGAAGTGGTCGTTGCGACCGACGCGCTCCAGGCCAAGCAGTTCCTGCCAGACACGGGCCATGCGTTCTTCGTACTCACCGACCGGCGCGACGTATTCCCGGAGCGACAAGGCCGACATATCCGGCTCAGGCAATGCTTTGCGGTCGATCTTGCCGTTGGGTGTCAATGGCATTGCCGGCAGACTGACGAAAGCACCGGGGATCATGAAATCCGTGAGCGTTTCCGCCAGCGCGTCGCGCAGTACCGGCGCGGATATCTCCACACCCGGATGCGGAACCACGTAGGCGACCAGACGCTTCTCACCCATCGCATCGGCGCGCGCCAGGACAACCGCTTCCTTCACCCCGTCGCAGTCAGCGAGCCTGGCTTCGATCTCACCGAGCTCGATGCGGAAGCCGCGAATCTTTACCTGGAAATCGTTTCGGCCCTGGTACTCGATCGTTCCATCCAGACGCCAACGCCCCAGGTCGCCGGTGCGATAGATTCGCGACGCGGGCACATGGAAGGGGTCGCTGGCGAATCGCTCCGCGGTCAGATCCGGGCGCATGAAATAGCCCCGTGCGACCTGCGCGCCGGCGATGCAGATCTCACCGGTGATGCCTGGCGGTACCGGCTGCCCCGCCTTATCCAAGAGATAGACGCGGCTGTTAGGAACCGGACGGCCGATCGACAGCTCACCGGGACCAAGCCGATTCGCATCGTCGAATAGTGCGGCCGTTGCATACACGGCCGCTTCGGTCGGGCCATATGTATTCAAGACGGGAATGCTGCGGCCGCGCGGCGTTTCCAGCCACGTAGCCAGATGGCGACGTTCCAGTGCCTCACCTCCCACGACCACCAAACGTAGGCTATCGCCAGGCAGGCTGCGGCCTTCGCTGACTTCCTGCGCCCACAGATGCAGGAACGCCGTCGGCAAGTCGGCAATGGTGATCCGATGGGCCGTGATGAATTCCGCGAACGCCTGATCGGGCGCTACCAGTTGCACGGGGCGCAGCACCAGCGTCGCGCCCGCCGCCAGTGTCGGAAAGATCTCGACAACCGAGCTGTCGAACGAGAACGAAGCGAATTGCAACATGCGATCGCCCGGCTCGAGGCCGCACTGCGCGATGTGGTTTTCGACCAGCTGGGCGATGTTCGCGTGCTCGACCATCACGCCCTTGGGCATTCCCGTCGAACCGGAGGTATAGATCACCTGCGCCAGATGATCCGGTCGCAAGCCGATCGCCTGCGGCTCAGGATTGCCGTCGGGCTGCGTCAGGAGCTCGACGTCCTGCAGCAGGACCACCGGAGGAAGCTTGTGCGCCGCGGTGCCCAACAGATTCGAACCGGTGGTCGTCACCAGCGCTGCAGGCCGGCTATCGGACAGCATGTACGCGAGCCGTTCCGGCGGGTAGCTCGGATCCAGCGGCACGTAGGCGGCGCCGGCCTTGAGCACACCCAATGCCGCGGCAATGAGCCCGATGCCCCGCTCCACGCTGATCGCAACGCGATCTTCGGGCTTGACGCCGAGTTCAAGCAGGCGGTGTGCGATCTGGTTGGCGCGACAGTTCAGCTCCGCATAGGTCGCGGACTCGTCCTCCGCAATTACCGCCACTGCATACGGTCGCGTTGCGACCTGCTGCTCGAAGCGACGATGAACCAGTTGTTCGGGCAACTCACCGCTCGCCGGCGGATTGAACCCGGACAGGACTTCTTCGCGCTGCTCGCCCGTCATCAGTGCAAGCTCGCCGAGCCTGCAAGCTTCGTTGGCAACCATGCCTTCGAGCATGGTCAGGAAGTGTCCGAAGTATCGTTCGACCGTGGCCTGATCGAACAGGTCAGTGGCGTATTCAAGCTCACCGCCGAGCGTGTTACCAGTGTCGCGCAGGGAAAGCGCGATGTCGTAGCGAGTGCTGTCCTGGGGGACGGGCAATGGCGACATCGCCAGCCCCGGCAGCGCCAGTGCATCGCTATTCGGAGTGTTGTCCAGCGTCAGCAGCGTCTGGCACAGCGGGCTGTGGCCCAGGCTGCGGGTCGGCTGAACCGCATCCACGACCTGCTCGAAGGGCAGCTCCTGATGATCGAAGGCTTCCAGAACAGTGGCGCGGGTTTTCGCCAGCAGCTCGCGAACAGTCTGATCGGCTGGAACGTGCGTGCGAATGGCCAGCGTGTTGACGAACAGTCCGATCAGGGACTCGATCTCGGGGCGCAGGCGATTCGCGACAGGGGTGCCGACGACTACTTCGTCCTGCCCGCTCAGCCTCGCCAGCGTGACCGACCAGCCCGCCAGCAGGGTCATGAACAACGTGGTCTGGTGACGCTGCGACAGAGCTCGCAGCTCACGTACCAATTCGCCCGGGATTTCCACCGGCAAGCAGGCGCCGGAATAGCTCTGCACCGGCGGACGCGGCCGGTCCGTCGGCAACTCGAGCAATGCAGGTGCACCGGTCAGATGCGAGCGCCAGAATTCGATCTGGGTTTGCGCGAAGTCTCCCTGCAGCCGCTCCCGCTGCCAGCCGGCGTAGTCGGCGTACTGCACCGCTAACGGCGGCAACGGATCATCTTGCTGTTGGCTGAAAGCCGCGTACAGCGCTGAAAACTCACGCAACAACACACCAACAGACCAGCCGTCGGAAATGATGTGATGCTTGGTGATCAGTAGGATGTGGTCGTCCGCATCCAGCTGAAGCAAGCGACCACGGATCAGCGGCCCGGTCGCGAGATCAAATGGAGCCGCCGCTTCGGTGGCACTGAGCTCGGCAATGGCGATGGCACGCGCGCCGGGCTCCAGCCCGCGCAGGTCGTGTTCGCTCAAATGGAACTCGGCGTGCGGTGCGACTACCTGGACTGGCTCGCCCCGTTCGCTGACAAAGCACGTCCGCAACACTTCATGGCGCGCAACGATTCGATCCAGCGTCGCCCGCAACGCCTGTCGGTCCAGCGCGCCCTGGATATGCATGGCTGCGGGCATGTGATAGGCCGCGCCCGCCGCATGATCCAGCTGATCGAGAAACCACAGGCGTCGCTGTGCAAAGGAAAGCTCCAGCGGGCCGTCACGATCCCGTGCGGCAAGCGGAACGTCGTCCAACCGTTGGCCCATCTGGACCAGCTCGGCGAGCGCCGCCACGATCGGCCGCGCGAACAGATCCCTCAGGCTGATCTCGACGCCGCACACCTGGCGAAGACGCGATACCAGCTGCAAAGCGATCAGCGAGTTTCCGCCGAGCTCGAAGAAGTGATCGTTGCGACCGACGCGCTTCAGGCCCAGCAGCTCCTGCCAGATCGTGGAAATCGCGCGTTCGATTTCATTTTCCGGCGCCGCGTACTCGCGGGCAATGACCGCGGAATCATCGGGGGCCGGCAGCGCCTTTCGATCCAGCTTTCCGTTAGGCGTCAGCGGTAATGCTTCAAGGATCACGAAGGCGCTGGGAACCATGTATTCGGCCAGCGTCTTTGCCAATGCTTCGCGCAATCCCGCGATTGAGAGTGCGACGCCGGGCTTAGGCACGACGTATGCGACCAGACGCTGATCGCCGGCTGCGGATTCCCGTGCGACCACTACGGCTTCGGCAACGCCCGAACAACCGGCGAGCCTGGCCTCGATTTCGCCGAGTTCGATCCGGAAACCGCGGATCTTTACCTGGAAATCATTGCGTCCGAGATATTCGATGTTGCCATCGGAACGCCAGCGCCCCAGGTCGCCGGTCTTGTACATCCGTGCGCCGGACGCGGCGGCAAACGGATCGGAAAGAAATCGCTCTGCCGTCAGCTCGTCGCGATTCAGATAACCGCGCGCGACGCCTTCGCCAGCGATGTACAACTCACCTACGACTCCAACCGGCACCGGTTGGAGGTGCTTGTCCAGCACGTAGACCTGGGTGTTGGCGATAGGACGTCCGATGTGCGCGACGAAGGAGCGCTCGCGCGGCATCCGCACCCAGGTCGAATAGGTCGTAGTTTCGGTCGGACCATAGAGGTTGGCGACGCTAGCCACTCCGGTCTCGGCAAAGATGCGCTCCACCAGCGCACGCTTCAGTGGTTCGCCGGCGAGGTTGATGGTGCGCACCGATTCGGAGACACCACCAGCCTGCACCAGTGCCTGGATGCCCGAGGGCACGGTGTTGATCAGGGAGACCAGAGTGTTCCGATCCGCCGCGAGCACATCCGCCACGATGGTGATGGTGGCTCCAGCGGCCAGGGGAGCGAAGATTTCATAGACCGCCAGATCGAAGTTGATCGAAGTGGCGAACAACGTGTTGTCCAGTTCCTCACGGCCGAAGTTGGCGGTCGCCCAGGCGATGAAGTTCGCGGCGTTACGATGCTCGATCGCCACACCCTTGGGCTGCCCGGTCGAACCGGACGTATAGATCACATAGGCGAGGTGCTCGCTTCTCAGGCCGACCGGCGAAGGATCACCCTCCTCCTGATGACCCCACGTGCTTTCATGGTCCAGGTACAGCGCCGGCACGTCCGATTCGGGCAACACATGCAGCGACGACTGGGTCAGCAAAGCCTTCGGCTCGCTGTCCGCCAGCATGTAGGCGAGACGATCGGATGGGTACTTGGGATCGAGCGGCACATAGGCGCCGCCCGCTTTGAGGATGCCAAGTACACCTGCCACCATCGCGGCACCGCGTGTCATGCACACCCCGACACGGTCATCGGGGCGCACGCCAAGCGCGATCAGCTGATGCGCAATGCGATTGGCGCGACGATTCAGCTGCGCATAACTGAGCACCAGATCGCCATCGCGCAGCGCTATCGCATCCGGCTGTCGCCTTACCTGGTTTTCAAAGGACTGGTGAAGCAGGACGTCGCGCGCGTAATCGAGGCCGGTATCGTTGAATCCGGTGAGTACGCGGGAACGCGCCTCGTCGCTCAGCATTGGCAATCGGCTGATCGGCGCTGAAACATCGTCGGTCATCCCCTGCAGCAGAAGCCGGAAGCTGTCGACCATCCGCTCAATGGTCGCGGTGTCGAAAAGATCTGCGTCGTAGTGGAAGTCGCAACGCAGGCTGTCGCTGAACTCAAGGACCTGCAGGGTCAGCGGAACGCGATCGGTCGCCACCTTCGCCGGAATCGAGAAAGGCACGAGCTCAATCGCACCCCAGTGTCCAACGGTGCTGCACGAGCCGGTGCGCCACAGATCGCGCATTGCGACGGAGTTACGCGCGTTCTGGAATACGAAGGTCGCCTGGAAGAACGGGTGCTCGCCGAGCGCCTGCGGCGCGTGCAGCCGGTCGACCACGCGCGCGAACGGGTAGTCCTGGTTGGCCATGCCGCGAAGCGCGATATTGCGCACCTGGCGCATGGCTTCGGCGACGCTCGGATCGGCGCTGAAGTCCGCCCGCAGCGTCACCATGTTCACGAAGTCGCCGGCGATCTGGCTCCAGCGCTCGTCGGTTCGACCCGGCATCGGCGAACCGACCGCGATGTCGGTCTGGCCCGAGTAGCGGTGGAGCAGGATTTGGAATGCCGTCAGCAGCGTCGTGAACAGCGTGCCGGCGTTCTCCTTCGCGCGCGTGTGGAGCCCCGCCAGCATTCCATGGGCGATATCGACTGAAACTACGCCCTGCGCGCCGGTGGATTCGAGCGACCTGGGGCGATCGATTGGAAGACTGAGGAGCGATGTCTCGCCACCAAAGACTCCGTTCCAGTACTGGAACTGCTTTTCCGCCTGCGCGCCTTCCAACCAGTCCTGCTGCCACGCAACGTAGTCGCGGTAGCACCGCGCGTCGGCCTGCGGCTCCGGCAGATCGGTGTCCCCGCGCATCAGGGCCGACAATTCGTCCAGCAACAGCCAGTAGGACCAGCCATCGCAGATCAGGTGATCAAGCACGAGCAGGAGCACGGCTTCGCGCTCATGACGGCGATACAACCCTGCCCGGATCAACGGCGATTGCGCGGACTCGAATGGAGCCCACGCATCCTTGCCGATCCGCTCTCGCAGCACCAGGTCGTCCAACCCGATCGCATCGTGTTCGATGAATGGCACGCGCACGTTATCGAGCACGCGTTGCTCCGGCACGCGGCCATCCAGGGCTCGGATTTGTACACGCAGCATCGGATGCCGCTCGGCAAGCCGGTCGAGCGCACGCGACAACATCGCCGGATCAACTTCTCCACGAAGTCCGACGCAGAAAACGTTGTTGTGGCTCCCCCGCCCTTCCGGCGCGAAGTGATACAGGAACCAGCGTGCATGCTGCGAAGCAGACAGTGGAAACCAGGCTTCGGCAGCGTGATCAAGACTCATCGTTAAGCATCCTGCTTGGGTCTGGAACGCGAATCAGGTGCGACTTGGCCAGTGCGTGGCCGCGGTGACGACATCGCTAAGCACACCAGCGGCCGTGATTTCCACACCGGCTCCTGGGCCGCTTACCTTGAGCGGCATCCGATCCTGCAACCGGGTACGGATCTCGATATGGTTCTGGCCCGGCTCGAGCTGCGCGAACGCGGAATGCGCGGGCACGGAATGGAGACTGATTTTTCCGCCATGGTGCGAGGCCTCGGCCAGCACCACCCAGCGCTCACCGCGCGCCAGCGCCGCGTCGATGCGCGCCTTCCAGCCGGCATCGACCGACTGCAGCGTGGACACGAGATCGTCCGTATCGATATCCAGGTCCGCCAGCGGCTCGATCACCAGCTCGTCCAGCCCGAGGCTGAAGCCCGCTTCGCGAGCCAGCACAAGCAGCTTTCGACTCAGGTCGATGGCGCGCAGATCCTCCATCGGATCCGGCTCGGTGTATCCCAGCATGCGTGCCTCGGCCACGGCGGCCGAGAAGGCGCAGCCTTCATGCATGCGATGCAGGATGTAGCTGAGCGAACCGGAGAGCACGCCCTGGATGGAAATCACTTCCTCACCGCGCAGGCGCAAATCGCGGAGGGGTCCCAGCAACGGGATCGCCGAACCCACGGTCGTTTCGTAGCGATACGGAACGCCCTGGTCGCGCGATGTGCGCTGCAGGTTGTGGTAGTGGGCGAGACTGCGCGCATTGGCCCGCTTGTTCGCGGCGACAATACCCATTCCGTTCATTAGGAGCTGCGGGTAGCAATCCGCAACTTCTTCGCTGGCGGTGCAGTCGACCGCGAGCGTACGCGCGCCGTCGCGCCCGGAAACGAATGCCAGAAGATTGTCGAAATCGCTGGTGTTACGTTCGGGGATGTGCTGGTCGATGGCTTCCGGGGACAGTCCATGCGCATCGAAGGCAAAGCCGCGCCGGTCGAAGCTGGCGAGGAGCCGCAAGTCAAGATTGGCTTCCGCAAGCAGCGCTTCCTGGCGACGTGCAAGCAATTGACGGAATGCGGTTCCGACCTTTCCTCGCGCGCCGATCAGAATCAGGTCGACCCGTTGGGCCTGGGCGGGCGCGAATCGGGCATCGATTCGTGCCGTCGCGGTGTTATTCAGCATAAGTGGCGACCTCGGCGACGTTGTTGAGGATGGCGTGGTGCTGTCCTGCCATCGGGGTACCGCGAAACTCGCGGATGCTCGATTCCATGTGCACTGCATCGATCAGGAATCCGTCGTGCCCGTGCGGGGACGCGACTTCCACGAGTCGCGCGTTGGGCAGCATGTCGAAGAGATATTCCTGCTCGGCCGGAACATAGAGCGCGTCGCTCGATATCGAGACGACCAATGCAGGTTGGGTAATGCTCCCCAGCGCCGCTTCGATTCCACCGCGACCACGCCCGACATCGTGCTGGTCCATGGCATTGATCAGAGCGATGTAGCTGTTCGCGTCGAATCGCCGAACGAAGCTGTCCGCGTGGTGCGAAACCCAGTTCTGCACCGCGAACTGCTCGGGAGCCTTCGCCTGCGAGCCGAATACTTGTGCACCGTTGTTTCGCCCGTACCTTCGCTCCAGCGCACCGGCGCTACGGTACGTGGCCATCGCAATGGCGCGGGCAACCCCGAGACCGTCATGCGGCGCGTCGTGCTGCGGGTAGTCACCATCACGGAATTTTGGATCGCAGCGAATGGCCATCCGCTGTGTCTCGCTCCAGGTGACGCACCAGGCGGAATGGGAGGCGCTGGCGGCGACTACGACGATTGACTCGACCCGGGTCGCATCCGACAACGCCCACTCCAGCGTCTGCAAGCCACCCATCGAGCCACCGATCACAAGCTTGATTCGGCGCACGCCAAGCGCATCGGCCAGTGCCATTTGCGCTCGCACCTGATCACGAATCGTCAGACGGGGAAACCGTGCACCCCAACGTCGACCAGAAGGATCCGACGACGTGGGTCCGGTGCTGCCATAGCAGCTACCCAGCGTATTGCTGCAGATCACGAAATCCTGCGTTGGGTCGATTGCCTTGCCCGCGCCAAACAGATCCGCCCACCATGTCTCGGCATCGGCGGATCCTGTCAGTGCATGGCAGACGATTACTGCGTTGTCGCCCTGAGCGGAAAGCTCGCCCCAAGTTCGAAACGCAAGTGTGTACGCCGGCAACTCGCCACCAAGCTCCAATGCCAGCGGCGCTTCGCTCGTCCAGAATCGGGTAACCGGGGAAATCGGATAATCGCTCATAGCATTTCGCATCCTTGATCTGCAGCGACTGCCATGTCTGGCAATCCCCGCATGCATGAACTTCAGGTACTTCTGACAAAGTGATATCCAACGCCGCCCGTGAAGCGCAGCGTCTTCAGGCAAAGGCTGTCGTCAACAGACTGCTTGAACGGAACCTGTCATCTCGCCGAAACGGCCATCAAGGAATCCGGCCAACTCACGGATGCTTGGATGGTCGAAGACCCACTCGAGCTCGACTTCGACGCCGAGCTGGTCTTCCAGCTTGCGGGTCAGACGCAGGCCCAATAGCGAATCGACGCCGATCTGGGCGAAGGTCTCCGTCGCCGAGATTTGCGATGCATCCACTTCAAGGACTTCTGCCAGGGCTGCTGCCAGCCAAATTTCACGCTTGCTCACTGCACTTGCTCCTGCAACTCCGTGTGCTTCGATCGTCATGATCACTGCGCAATCATCTGCTACCGATTTCTCGGTGTTACGGGCATTCCAAACCCGTTTCCAACTTCACTAGCCGGCCCGCTCCAATGCCCCGGCAAGGTAGTCCGCCCTGCACTGGCTCCTCCGCACCTTTCCGCTGGAGGTACGAGGTAGCGAACCGGGCCTGATGAGCACCACGTCGGACACCGGCAGCCCGTAGGCTGCACTGACCGAGGCGCGCATCGAGCCGATCACGTCGTCCCATTCCGGGTGGCGACGCAGCCATTCGCGCTTGAGCTCGAAAACCACGACAAGCCGCCGGTTATCGGCATCGTCGACATCGAAGGCGGCACCTGAAGCCTGTCGCAGGGCAACGTGGCTTTGCTCGCATTCGTTCTCGATGTCCTGGGGCGCGTACTTCCGCCCATTCACCACGATGAGGTCCTTGAGACGCCCACTCACGTACAGCTGGCCGTCCTGAACGAAGCCGAGATCTCCGGTCCTGAGGTACTCGCCCTCGCTGCCTTCGATACGCGCGCGGAAGACGCGCTCGGTTACTTCCGGACGCATCCAGTAGCCCTGCGCAACGCTGGATCCGCGAACCCAGATTTCGCCCACCGTTCCTTCAGGGACGCGACGGCGTGCTTCCGGGTCCACGATTTCCACACGCGTATCGCGCCGGGGTTTACCGCACCCGACAACGTTGCTGGATTCCTGACGATGCACCTTGTACTGGACGCCGCACTGGGTACCCGTAATGAACAAGGTGGACTCGGCCATGCCATAGCACGGATAGAACGCTTCGCCCCGAAAACCATGCTCGGCGAAACGTTCGGCGAATCTTTGGACCGTATCCGAACGAATCGGCTCGGCACCGCTGAATGCAACCCGCCAGGAGGAAAGATCAACGCTCTCGATCTGCTCAGGTTTGATTGCTCTGGCGGCAAGGTCGTACATGAAGTTCGGGCCGCCGCTGACAGTCACCCCATAGCGCGAAATGATCTGCAACCAGCGTTCCGGGTACTGGACGAACTCCGACGGCGACAGGAATCCGGCGGTGCACCCTGAATACATAAGTTGCAGGACCCCGCCGACCAGTCCCATGTCATGGAACAGCGGCAGCGCCGTGAAGAGCACCGAATCGCCGTCGATCTCCATCGCCTCCTGGATTGCCGCACAGTTGTGCACCAGGTTGCCGTGACTGACCACCACCCCTTTGGGATCGCCCGTCGAACCCGACGTGTACTGCAGGAAGGCAGGCGCGGAGAGCTGCGGGAAAGCGGGCTGCCAGCTTTCGGCAAGCGCCTGCAGTTCGCTCTTCTCGAAGAATTCACGCAGATCGAGTTTGGTCATCGAGCCGTTTGCGCCATCGAGCTCGACGTCCACCAACTCATCCGCGTCGAACAGGATTCCGCTGGCCAGTGCATCGCCGACGATGACCTGCAGACGTGCCTGCATGATCTGTCGGCGCGGCGGCGCCGTGGGTACGGCAACGACTCCTGCCAGCAGGCAGGCGTAGAACGCGATGACGAAAGTCTTCTGCGATTTGCAGATCAGCAATACGCGGCTGTCCCGAAGCCCGAGCGCATCCATGTGCGCCGCAAGGATCTTCGCCCGCGCATATAGCTCGCCGAAAGTCAGATCTTCCGGCTGGAGCAACGCGCCTTTGAAAAAGCGACAGGCAATCTTGTTTGGCGTGGATTGCGCACGACTCACCATCAGTTCGGCGAAGCTCGACATCCCTATCCCTTCCGTAGTCCCAGCACAAATGCGGTCTTTCACGCATCGACTTACAACTCCATATGCAGTGCGATCGCGACTTTCTACGCGCGCTCTGCAGCACTACCAGAAGCCTGCATGGCCTCCTGAACACCATCGTTCAAACCATTACGTCAACAGACACCCGTGGCGGCCAATCTTTCGAAGGGCAGCCTTCCGGGAGCTGGATCAATGACGCGGCCGTGCAGTCAACTGCAGTCCCAGCAGCTTCATGAATCTGGACAACTTGACCTGGCCACGAACGCGTCGAATCAGCATGCGTCGTTCTTCGTCCGCGAAATCGCGCCTTGCGGCGCTATCACAGTTACATCGAAGCCGCGACTGTCAATTCCAACAGGGACAGGCTCAACACTTTCTTCACAAAAGTCAACAGCCGTTCATTTTTTTGAAATGAGAAGTCAGCAGCAAACTTTCGATACGACCGGGTATGTAGGGCTTTATTGCCGTGAGCCCTTCACTGGTACTGTGCAAGCCGGATGTTTCAGACTTCTTGACAGGATATTTCAGCTCATCTAGCCTCCGGCCGGTTTCGCGGTAACCGGCGGGTAGCATTCACCCGATAGATTCCGCAGCGCAGCACACCCATGGAATGGATTTTTATTGCTAAGGAGCAGCGGATCGCCAATCGCGAACCTTCATTGCATCGCGCGCATAGGCCCTGGAACGACGAGTTTTTCGCATCCAGCAGCGCGGCCTGATAAGCCCCCTTTATTCGTGTAAGTCGAGCGGAATCCGTTACTGCGCGCGTTGCCCGTTGCGGCAATGCCGTCGCTCGCACCGCGACTCCTAATTCAAACCGATCGCACTCCGATCGGTTCGATGCGTGCATGCCCGCTACCCGGCCAAACAACACTAGGCATTGCGCCAACGCAATGCATCAGGCGAACCACATGGAATTGACCTCGTCCCTCCGATCCAGCCGGTGCCACTGATGGCACAACGTTCGTTTCCGCTAACGAAGCGCCTGGTGGTAGTCGTCCTGGTTCCGGTAATCGCGCTTGCGATCTGGCTGCACGGCATTCTTCGAGCCAGCCTTCCTCCAGAAGGCACCATTACCCTGCACAACGATGGTGTGTCGGCGCCGGCAACCATCCGGCGCGATGCACAGGGAGTGGCCCATATCCGGGCAAGCACCGATGCCGATGCCTTCTTCGCGGTCGGCTACGCCCATGCGCAGGACCGCCTGTGGCAGCTCGAATTACAACGCCGCATTGCCCGCGGTCGCCTGAGCGAGGTATTCGGCGACAAGACCATCAACACCGATGCCTGGTTGCGCACGCTGGGCATATACGAATCGACCGCCTCTGCATGGCAATCGCTGACTCCGCAGGCGCAGCAATCGCTCACCGCATACACCGCCGGCATCAATGCCTGGATCGCCGAAGGGCATGAGCTCCCCATCGAGTTCCGGATTCTGCACATCTCGCCCGCTCGCTGGACGGAGCGGGATTCCCTGGCTTGGGTCAAGATGTTCGCACTGGACCTGGGCGGAAACTTCAGCAAGGAAATGCGCCACTACATCGCCAGGCAGTCGCTGTCGGACACACAGCTTTCCGCTTTCTTCCCGACCTATCCGAGCGATGCGCCAACCACGATCGAACCAGGGCACCCCTTTAATACAGCCCCGCTCGCATCACTGCTGGAGCTACAGGATCAGCTGCAGCGCGACTACGGTTTGGCGATGCCACGGACAGGAAGCAATGCCTGGGTGGTGTCGGGACGACACACCCGGGATGGCGCCGCCCTGCTGGCGAACGATCCGCACCTGGGCCTGAAGATTCCATCGCTTTGGTATGCCATAAGCATCGAAACGCCCCGACTGAAAACCTCCGGCATGGGACTGGTCGGATTACCTCTCGTCGTGCTCGGAAGAAACGAGAGCATCGCGTGGGGCGGCACCAACATGATGGCCGATACCCAGGACCTCTTCTTCGAAAGAGTCGATGAAACCGGCCAGCGCTATGAAATCAATGGCCGCTGGGAGCGATTCCAGACGCGGGAGGAAGTCATCCAGGTTCGAGCCGACTTCCCGCAGACTCTGCGAAAGCAATACGCACCGATCAAGTTGCAGGTTCGATCGACCCGCCATGGCCCCGTGATCAGCGATCGATATGGCGTGTTCAACCAACCTGTCGCGCTGCGATGGACGGGTCTGGACTCGAACGATACGAGTTACGAATCCTTCTTCCGGCTCGACTACGCGCGCAACTGGACGGAATTCTCCGAAGCACTTCAGCGGCATGTCGCGCCGGCCATGAATATCGTCTATGCCGATCGCCAGGGAAATATCGGCTATATCGGCGCAGGCCGCCTTCCCATTCGAAAGCAGGGCCAGGGCACCCTGCCCTCGCCCGGATGGGATGACGCATACGGCTGGTCTGGATATGTTCCGCCCAGCGAGTGGCCCCAGACATACAACCCACCCTCGGGCTACATCGTCACGGCCAACAACAAGGTGGTCGGGCCGTCCTACCAATACTTCATTTCCGATGACTGGGCCCCGCCCGCCCGTGCGCAACGGATCGAACAACTACTGAATCGCTCCATCGCAGACGGCAAGCGTCTCACGATCGAAGACATTCAACGCATGCAGGGCGACACCATCGACCTGCAGGCCGCTGCGATGATGCGGTTCCTGCGGACGCGATTGCCGAAGGGCGAGCATCAATCCACGGCGGCGCGATACCTCAAGTCCTGGGACGGCGACATGCGCGCAGACAGCCAGGCTGCCGCGATCTTCCACACCTGGATGCGTCATTTCAGGCAGGCCATATTCAGCAACCGCCTGCGCTCGAACTGGGGAAACGAACAGGCCACCGAGCTGATGGAATCGTTGACCGACAGCGTCGAGACGGACCAATTGCTTGCCATTGCGCAGAAGGATGATCAGCGCTGGTGTGACGACCGCAATACGACATCGGTCGAAAACTGCGACGCGTTGCTGGCATCGTCTCTGGAGAGCGCTCTGTGGGAACTGCACAAGCTCAAGGGCGACTGGAGCATGGAGAGCTGGGGTTGGGGAACGATGCAGGCCACCCTATATGAACACGTGCCCTTCAGTCAGTCCAAGGCCCTTGCGAAGATCTTCGAAAGGCGAATCGGCAACGGCGGATCCGCAAACTCCATCAGCGTCGCCGCGTCCAAGTACGCTGGGTCGGAAGGCTATCTGCAGAGCTTCGGCGCCGGCTTCCGTCAGGTGTTCTCACTGAAGCCGGATGGGATCCGACACATCTACATGAATTCGACGGGACAGTCCGGAAACATCTTCAGCCCGCACTACGACGACATGGTCGAACCGTTCCGGAACGTGACGTACTACCCGCTGGAAGCATCCTACGACCACGCACCCGGCGGTCGCAGACCAACCGTATCCCATGCCGCAACCGGCCATGGCGGAGTGGCGCAATGAATCTGTTCTCCCAGTTTTCGCAGCGCGCACCCAACAAGGTCGCGGTATCCATCGTGCTCGGCGGCGTATCCGGCGTTCTGTATTCCTTGTTGATCCCGCTGGTGCTGTCGGTCCTGGATGAGGGCAACCCAAACCTGAAAACAGTCGCGGTTGCCCCGACCTACCTTTTTTCGCTCGAAATCGCCAATGCGCCCTTGGCGCTGGTGTTTACCGTCGTGTGCCTGCTGGTTCTGACGACCAGAACCCTGTCCCAGATATTCTTGACGCGCGTCGCCATCGATGTGGCTTCGAACCTGCGAACGCAGATGTATGCGCGAATTGCCAATGCGCCCCTGTCCTCTCTTGAACGTATCGGTTCTGCACGGCTGATCGCCGCACTCACTTCCGACGTCCCGAGGATCGTGCAAGGCGCCCGCACGCTGCCCGACGCCCTGGTCAACCTTGTCATGCTGATCGGCATGCTGGGATTCCTTCTGATACTGAACTCGGACGTCTTCTGGTTCGTTCTCGGATGCATCGCTTTCGGCGTAGTGAGCTTCCAGCTGCCAATGATGGCCGGCCGCCGATTTTTCCAGCGCGCCCGCTCGCACTTCGACGACCTGCAAGCCTCGATCCAGGGATTGATCCACGGCATCAAGGAGCTGAAGTTGAACGACGCCAAGCGCGCCGCCTTCTTCGACTCCGTTTTGATGCATCACGAAAAATCAGTGCAGGGCAACGAGAAGGCCGGACACACGATCATTCAGGCTGCCAACAATTACGGGGAGTTGCTGAGCTTCTTCGTGATCGGCTCGATAGTGTTCATCGTCGTCAACTATCGGGTGATCAGCAACCAGGAGCTCGTCGGCATCATCATGGCCCTGTTGTACATCTCGGGCCCGATCTCTGCCTTGTTGCATGTTCTGCCCATGATTTCGGTATCGCGGGTTTCGATGCAGCGCGTCGCCACGTTGCTGAACGAGATCCCGGCGGAAGCCATGGACAGTGCGCAGAAGCCTGCATTGCCCTGGAACGCGGTGCGGTTCGAGCAAGTCTGCTATCGCCACCACAATAAGGGCGGAAAAGACGACAGCTTCAGTGTCGGGCCGGTTGATCTCGAGATCAGGAAGGGCGAGATCACCTTCATCATCGGCGGCAACGGTTCTGGCAAGTCCACCCTGAGCAAGCTACTGACGCTCCACTATCCCGCGGCTGCCGGACAGATCTATTTTGGGAGCGAAGCGATCACCGAGCAGACCATAGGTACCTATCGGCAATCGATCAGCGCCATTTACTCCGATTACCATCTCTTCGATCAGTTGCTTGGCGCGCATCACGAACACGTTGACGAAGCGGTCAATCACTACCTGTCCGCGCTGCACCTCGACCGCAAGGTCACCTACAAGGACGGGAAGTTCTCGACGCTCGCCCTGTCGGATGGTCAGCGCCGACGCATGGCGCTGCTGGCCGCCATCATCGACGACAAGGAGCTCTATTTGTTCGACGAGTGGGCTGCCGACCAGGACCCGACCTTCAAGGCCGTCTTCTACAACGAGATCCTTCCGTCGTTGCGGGCCAGGAACAAGGCGATCATCGCGATCACTCATGACGACCGCTATTTCGATCTCGCGGACCAGTTGATCGTGCTGGAAGAGGGCCGGATCGCGAAGATCGAACGCCGGTCCGCAGCGGCGACCGAGCACGCGGCGGGCCGGGCGAAGACGGACGACTTCTTGATGATCGCCTGACGGTCTGACCCGCGGGTCTCCGCTTATCTGGCCCCAGAGCCCGGCACTTACCGGGCTGCACCGATGCTCTCGAGGGACGCTGGCGGCTGCAATTTCTTCGTAACCCATTGATTAAATTAGGGCAATAGGCGCAGCCGACGTCAGACGATTGATTCAATTTGTCCCTGCGCGGAGCCAAACGGTGAATAGCCAGTGGGGATCACCAGGCGCACGAGATCCTGCAATCGCCATCACTCCGACACCTATCTAGGTGTACATTCAGCTTGGACGCCGGCCGGTTCGCAATGACTGCCTGAAGCATCGAGTCGACGTCTCACGGAAGAAATCGGAGCGAATATGCGCTTGGAATCGCATGGAATTCGCACACATGGCCGACCGGCTCGGTCCGGCACCTCTGTCGTTACACCCAGCGCTCCCATCCCCTTACTTACTTCTTCCGCCTGTCTGCGACCCAGGCGCGAGTTCGCACGCCCGCGAGTTGTCGATCAATGCATGGCCACCTTTTCAGGGGTAATGGCATGAACAACATTACGATTCGTCAGCGCATCTTGCTCAGCTTTGCCGTGATCATCGTGGTCATGCTTCTGATGGGGGGAATCGCGCTACAGCGCTTGTTCCATATCCAGGCCGAAGAGGATCGCCTGCGTCTGGATGCCCTGCCCGGCATGTATGTCTCCGGCCGGATGGAATCGGCATGGCACGCAAACTATGTCGCCCTGCATGCGCTGACAGCGACCGACGCAGCCGGAATCGCCGGAGCCCAGACGCAGCTTCGCACGCGCCGGGCAGAATTCGAGAAGACCCTGACGGCTTATGAAGCCACCGTGCGAACAAGCGCGGACCGGGAGAACCTGGAGACGGTGAAGCGCCTGAGCCAGCAATACTTCACCCTTGAATCCGAGTTGGTCCGCCCGGAGGCTTCCGACTCCCGAGCGAATGCGCAGTACCTTCGAACGCGTGTGGATCCGGCCTTCGAGAAGGCCCAGCAAGCCATCGTGGTCATCGTCGATCACAACCATGCCAACGCAGTGGAAAGCGGGAGACGCATTGCCGAGGCCGTCGTAGCGGCGAAGATCGGCATCGCGGTGACCTTCGTCGGCGCACTGGCGCTTGCAGGACTGGCGGGCTTCCTTTTGTTGCGAGCCATCACCCACCCCTTGCAGCGCCTGGCGCGTGCCGTGGAGACGATGGCCAAGGGAGATTTCAGCCAGCGACTCGCATTCGCACGCGCCGATGAGTTCGGCACGCTGGCGCAAGGGTACGACCGCATGACCGACGATCTTTCAGAACTGGTCGGCCAGGTCCAGACCTCGGGAATCCAGGTCAACTCCTCGATCAACGAAATCACCGCGACGCTGCGCGAACAACAGGCGACAGCCGCACAGATCGCGGCGACGACGACGGAAATCGGCGCGACCTCCAGGGAAATCGCCGCCACCTCCAAGGAGCTGGCACGCACCATGGACAGTGTGGCCAGCACGGCGGAGCAGACCGGAACACTCGCCGGAAGTGGACAAACGGGTCTGGTGCAGATGGAAGAAACCATGCATCGGATGATCGATGCGACGGCTGCCATCAGCGCGAAGCTCGCGGTTCTGGCCGAGAAGGCCGACAACATCAGCCAGGTCGTCACGACCATCACGAAGGTTGCCGACCAGACGAACCTGCTTTCCCTCAACGCGGCGATAGAGGCGGAAAAGGCCGGCGAGTACGGCCGTGGGTTCTCGGTGGTCGCCGTCGAGATTCGCCGCCTGGCTGACCAGACCGCCATAGCCACGCTCGATATCGAGCAGATGGTTCGCGAGATCCAGTCAGCGGTTTCCGCTGGCGTGATGGGAATGGACAAATTCTCCGAGGAAGTTCGCCGCGGAACGAACGATGTGCAGCTGGTGGGCGCGCAGTTGTCGCAGGTAATCGATCACGTCCAGGCCATGGTCCCACGCTTCGAAGCAGCCAATGAGGGTGTTCAGGCCCAGTCGGCCGGCGCCGAGCAGATCAACCTGGCGCTGACCCAGCTTAGCGAAGCGGCGCAGCAGACTGTCGACGCACTCAAGCAATCGAACCAGGCCATCGACGAGCTTCACCACGTCAGTGCCGGGTTACGTGATGGCGTGTCCAAATTCAAGCTGCTTGCTTAAACGAAGCGTAGTCGCCGCAGAAATCCGTCGATAGACAGCATGGGAGAGCAACAGACGTGCTTTTCCTTCTCTTCAAACTGGATGACGACAGGTATGCGATAGAAGCCGAGAAGGTTTCTTCGGTATTACCTTTGGTAACGGCCAAGAAAATTCCGCACGCTCCCGCGGCGATCGCCGGTGCATTCACGCTTCATGGCGAAGCCATACCTCTTGTAGACCTCAGCCGGCTGACGCTTGGCCGGTCCGCGCGTCGCCAATTGAGCACCCGCATCATCGTGACGCACTACCCGTTACCCGATGGCTCGACGCGCAAGCTCGGCATGATCGCGGAACAGGTGGTCGAAACCATGCGACTTGTCCCCGAGGCTTTCGTCGCCAGCGGCATCAGCAACAAGGAAGCCTCCTACCTTGGACCGGTGGCTTCCGACCCGGATGGGCTGATCCAGTGGGTGCAGATCGAACATCTGCTTCCGGATACGGTCCGCGATCTCCTCTTCCAGGAAACCATCGAGAGCTGCTGATGGAGGCTGACGGCTTCAAGCAATGGCTCAAGGACACCATGGGATTGGATGCCGCCACCCTTGGCCCGAATGTCGTCGATCGCGCCATCGAAGCCAGGATGACGTTCTGCTCGTGCAGAAACCTGGTCGAGTATTGGCAACAACTGCGCGCATCCCCGGTGGAGCAGCAGGAACTGATCGAGGCTGTCGTCGTCCCCGAAACCTCATTCTTCCGCGATGCGGAGGTATTCGAAGCCTTGATCCGCACCTATGACCTGAACTGGTTGGCATCGCGCCCGGGACGACGACTGCATCTGCTCAGCCTGCCCTGCTCCACCGGCGAGGAGCCCTACACGATGGCCATGGCATTGCTGGATGCAGGTTTCCCGACGGAACACCTGACCATAGATGCCGTGGATATCAGCGAACGCGCCTTGGCCAAGGCGCGTCGCGCCGTCTATGGCGGCCATTCGTTCCGTGGACGCGACCTGCAATACCGCGATCGCCACTTCCACAAGGTGCACGGAGGTTGGCAGTTGTCCGATGCCATCCGCAGTCGAGTTGGGTTTCGCCGGGGAAACGTACTCGATACCGGCCTCCTCGCTGCAGAGTCCTACGACGCGATCTTCTGTCGCAATCTGCTGATCTATTTCGACCAGGATACGCAGGTGCGCGTCGTCAACGCGCTCGCCCGCCTGCTTCGCCCCGATGGCTTGCTGTTCGTCGGACCAGCCGAGTCCGGCCTGATGCTTTCGCTCAACTACGTTTCCGCGCAGATGCCTATGGCATTCGCATTCCTCAAGCCGCGTTCAGATGCTCCAGCAGCGCTTTCTCCCGTCGGCGCGAAACCCCGAGCCACGAGCCATTCCAAGGTCAAGCAAGAGATTCCCAAGCCGATCAAACCCAAGCCGCTACCACCCCAGCAGGCCAAAGCTGCTGTTACCTCGCCCACTTCCACACCCGCACCTGCATCGGAACAGGCCTTGTTGGAGATTGCACGACAGAAGGCGGACGTGGGCTCGTTCGATGAGGCCGCGGTTGCCTGCGAGGCGCATCTGAAGACTCACGGCCCCACCTCACAAGCCCTCTATCTCATGGGGCTCATCCATGGAGCAACCGGCAGGCGGAATCGCGCCGAGGACTACTTCCGCAAGGCGTTGTATCTGGAACCCGATCACGAGGAGGCCTTGATGCACCTGGCGCTGCTGTTGGAAACCAAGGGTGACACCGCGGGTGGACGCGTGCTTCGGATGCGTGCCCAGCGTCGACGCAGCAAGGCGGTCTGACATGGACAAATCCAATTCTCCCGTCAAGGCAGCCACCGCGGTCGCCGCGTTGCTGGATCGCGCGATGGACGCATCGGACCTGCGCAGTACCACTGCGCAGGTTGCACGCAAGGCTCCCGACCTGGCGCTGTTGAGCGCGTCCACATTCATCTTTCGGCTCGGAGCGGAATGGCTCGGCTTGGCGACGAGCCTGATCGACGAAGTGGTTGAACGTCGCCCGCTCCATTCGCTGCCGCACCGGCGCGAAGGTGTAGTGCGCGGACTGGTGAACGTGACGGGCCAATTGACGATATGCATCGCCCTGGAGCCGCTGTTCCAACTCGAAGCCGCCAAGCCGGTGCGTGGTCACGCAGGTCCGCTCGGCCGGCGCCTGGTGGTCATCGCGTCCCAAGGTCAACGGCTCGCCTTCGAAGTCGATGAGGTGCATGGATCGCATCGCTACGACCCGAAAGCCGTGAAGCAGGTGCCTTCAACCGTCGCCCACTCGATATCCACCTTCACCACGGGCGTACTGGCGTGGGGTGACCACCGCGTGGGCCTGCTCGATGGCGAGCTTGTCGTCCATGCCATCAACAGGCGACTGGGATGAGCACCGAGAACCTCCACGACTTTTCCCTGCATGACCTGTTCCGGATGGAAGTCGAGGGGCAGCGACCGTCGTTTACCGATGGTTTGCTGGTGTTGGAACGAGAACCCACGTCAGCCGCCGAACTCGAGTCGTGCATGCGCGCCGCGCATTCGCTCAAGGGTGCTGCGCGCATCGTAGGGCTGACCGCAGCCGTTGCGATTGCGCATGCGATGGAAGACTGTCTTGTGGACGCGCAACACGGGCGCATCATCCTAAGCAACTCGATTGTCGACGTCCTGCTGAGCGGCGTGGACCTGCTTAGTCGCATAGCGGAAACCCCGGCCGCCGACGCCGCGGAGTGGATGCGCGATGACGCGCCTGAGAGCGCAAGCTTCCGTGCGGCGCTGGCAGCCGCACTTGCAAACGGAGCGACGCCCGCCGCCGATGCGATACCACAAGCCGTAGGCGATACGACCGCGAACGAAACTGTCGATGGCGAAGAGCGCGTCCTACGCATCGCGGCGAGCAGCCTGAACCGGCTATTGGGTCTTGCCGGCGAATCGCTGGTCGAATCGCGTTGGTTGGATCCCTTCGTGCGGTCGCTTGCCAATATGAAGGTGTTGCAGCGTCGCTCCATGAAAGCGTTGGACAGGCTGTCCGAGCACGTGCCCGCACTCGCGAGCGACCATCAAGCCGCCGAACTGCTTGGCCAGGCTCGGGCGGCGATCGCTGAAGGGCAGCAGCTGTTCAACGATCGTGTTTCACAACTGGACATGTTCGAGCGCCGGATAGCAGGAGTTGCGCACCGCCTCTACCAGGAAGTGCTTACCAGTCACATGCGTCCCTTCGGCGACGGCACGCGTGGCGCCAAGAGAATGGTTCGCGACCTGGCTCGTGAACTGGGCAAGGATGTGAAGCTGGAAATCGTTGGCGCCAAGACCCCAGTGGATCGCGATGTCCTCGCGAAGCTGGAAGCTCCACTGGGCCATTTGCTGCGCAATGCCATCGACCATGGCATTGAGCCTCCAATCCAACGCATCGCGGCCAGTAAGCCCGCCGAGGGCACGATCCGCGTCGAGGCCCATCACGTATCAGGACTCCTCGAAGTCAACATCGAAGACGACGGTCAAGGCATCGATCTGGAGCAAATTCGCCAGATCGTGGTGTCGCGGGGATTGTCCGACGACCAGACCGCTCAGCGCTTCACCGAAGCGGAGCTGCTGGAGTTCCTGTTCCTTCCCGGATTCACCGGGCGCCGCGTCGTCACGGAGATATCCGGCCGCGGCGTTGGACTCGACGCCGTGCAGAACATGGTCAAGCAGCTGCGCGGCAGCGTTCGGATCTATTCGAAACGGGGACAAGGCACCAGGTTCCAGTTGCACCTACCGCTGACGACGTCGGTGCTGCGCGCACTCATCGTTGACATTGGCGGCGAGTCATACGCGTTTCCCCTCGCACACATCGTGTGCACTACAACCGTGCCGCGTGACGATGTCCGTTGGCTGGAGGGCCGCCAGCACTTCGACCTGAACGGACGTCAGGTTGGACTGGTGTCCGCCCAGCAGGTGCTCGAGGGCTCCGACGCAATGACGGCACCCGAACAACTGCACGTCGTCGTAGTGAGCGACCATGACCGGAGCCATGAATATGCCCTGGCCATCGATCGCTTTCGCGGCGTAAGCGAACTCGTCGTGCAACCGCTGGATCCGCGCCTGGGCAAGGTCAAGGACATCAGCGCTGGGGCGCTGCTCGACGATGGCGCTCCACTCCTGATCATCGATGTCGAGGACATGCTGCGTTCGGTCGAACGTCTTGTCTCCACTGGTCGCCTTGCTCAGGTTCGCTACGACGATGGCAAGGAAGTGGCAGCTCGCAAGCGAGTCCTGGTAGTGGACGACTCATTGACCGTGCGGGAGCTCGAACGCAAGCTGATCGAGAGCGGCGGCTACGCCGTGGAGGTCGCCGTGGATGGAATGGATGGATGGAATGCCGTGCGCCTTGGGCAGTTTGACCTGGTAGTGACCGACATCGATATGCCGCGCATGAACGGGATCGAGCTCGTATCCCTCATCAAAGGCGATGCGCGATTGCGCTCCCTTCCCGTGATGATCGTTTCCTACAAGGACCGCGAGGAGGACCGCCGTCGTGGCCTGGACGCGGGTGCCGATTTCTATCTGACCAAAGGCGGCTTCCATGAGGAAGCGCTGCTACAGGCCGTGATCGACCTCATCGGCGAGGCTCCCGCATGAAGATCGGAATCGTCAACGATCTCGCTATCGCGGTGGAAGCCCTGCGCCGCGCGTTGAGCCAGCGCCCTGAGCACAAGGTGATCTGGACCGCCGCCAATGGCAGGGACGCCGTGGCCCGCTGTGCGAACGAAACGCCGGACCTGATATTGATGGATCTGCTGATGCCGGTGATGGATGGTGTCGAGGCGACCCGTCAGATCATGGACAGGAATCCGTGCGCGGTGCTGGTCGTTACCGCGAGCGTAGGAAGCAACGCTTCGCTCGTGTTCGAAGCCATGGGTTACGGCGCGATCGACGCAACCGACGTTCCCGCTCTCGGCTCCAACACCAGCGATGGAATCTCGGAGCTGCTCGACAAGATCGATCTGATCGAACGACTGATCAACACCTCCGGCCTCAAGCACATACGAAGACTCCCAGTGCGGCATGCCACGGCGAGGGGCCTGGTGGCGATAGGCGCGTCCGCCGGCGGTCCCGCGGCCATCGCGCAGGTTCTCAGCGGCTTGCCCGTGTCGTTTCCTGCGGCAATCGTGGTGGTCCAGCACATCGACGAGAAATTCGCCGGCAGCATGGCCGACTGGTTGAATCGGTACTCGCACGTTCCCGTGCATGTCGCCAAGCCCGGGGATCGACCCTTGGCGGGCACGGTTCTCCTGGCCGCCACCAACGAGCATCTCGTGATGAAACCAGATGGCGATCTGGATTACACGGAAGAGCCGGTCGAACTCTCCTATCGCCCTTCCGTCGACGTGTTCTTCGAGAGCATTACCAAAGCATGGTCAGGCCAGATAGTTGGCGTATTGCTGACCGGCATGGGACGCGACGGCGCCGCCGGCCTGCATACACTCAGGCAGAAGGGCCACCACACGATCGCCCAGGATAAGGCGACCAGTGCTGTCTACGGAATGCCCAAGGCCGCTGCGGAGCTGGGGGCGGCGATAGATATTCTTCCAATTGGCCGCATCGCATCGCGGCTCCAGGTTCTGGTCGGCGATATCAGGAACATCTCCTCATGATCAAGCCCCTCTCTGCTAGCGCCCTTCCTCCGGATCTGTTCGGCGAACGCCGACTTGTCGTTCTGCTGGTCGATGATCAGCCGATCATCGGCGAGGCGGTACGGCGCTCCCTCGCCAATCAGAGCGACATCGAATTCCACTATTGCAGCGTGGCCGGCGAAGCCATTCCCATGGCGGAAGCGTTACGGCCTACGGTGATCATGCAAGACCTGATCATGCCGGATGTCGACGGCATGACCCTGGTGCATCTGTACAGGACAAACCCCGTGCTGCGCGATGTCCCGGTCCTGGTTCTTTCCAGCAAGGAGGATGCCGCGGTCAAGAGCCAGGCGTTTGCTACCGGTGCCGCCGACTATCTGGTGAAGCTTCCGGAGCCGATCGAACTGGTCGCGCGCATTCGCCATCATTCGCAGTCATATCTGAACATGGTCGAGAGAGACGCCGCGTACCGCGCCTTGAGCGAACAGCAGAAGCAGCTGGTCGAGATGAATGAAGCCCTGCGACGCCTCAGCGACGTCGACGGCCTTACCGGGTTGAACAATCGCCGCTATGTCGATGCCTACATGGATGCGGAGTGGCGTCGCGCGGTAAGAGAACAGACCGATTTTTCGCTCCTCATGATCGATGTCGACGATTTCAAGCTCTATAACGACAACTATGGACATCTCGCCGGCGATGAAGTCCTGCGCTCCGTAGCCCGGGTCATCCAGCACAGTGCGCAACGTCCGGCAGACGTCGCGGCGCGTTATGGCGGCGAGGAATTCCTCCTGGTGCTTCCCGCCACGTCACCGGAAGGCGCGCAACGCGTAGCCGATCAGATCTGCACGAATGTCCGTGAGCTTGCCATTCCGCGCCAGGGAACCAAGGCCGTGTGCGTCACTGTCAGCATCGGCGTCGCAACCGCGACACCCTGCCGGGGCACTTCCTATGCTCCGCTTCTGGCGATCGCGGATGAGGCTCTTTACGAGGCCAAGCGCGCAGGCAAGAACCGCTCAGCCTATCGCCTGAGTGACCAGGACTGAGCCGTTTTTCTTCGCGCGGAAGGTTGTGTTCATGGTGCGCAGTGGCGTCCGATTCCGGCTCCTCGGCGGACTGTGAACACGAGGGCGGCGGCGAGAAGCAGGCGCAACTGGATCGACCCGCCGACATGGGGTTAACCGCTCCAGGAACGGCGGTGTCCGGCTTCACAAAGCTGAGTTGGGCTTCCTACGGAGGGGGCGGCACCGAACCCGGGCGATGCCATTGGGCTTGGGCTGCGGGGCGGCTGCGAGGCTGCACCTGCAGCCTCCCGCGCTCGTACCCGTTTGGATTCATCGACTGCCACCGCCAGGCGTCCCGACACATCGCATCCACGCCGAGTCGGGCCCTCCAGCCGAGCAACCGCTGCGCGAGTGCGGGATCCGCATAGACCTGGGCCGCGTCGCCTGGACGGCGCGCCACGATTTCGTACGGAATGCTTTGCCCGGACGCCGCTTCGAACGCACGCAGCAATTCCAGCACGCTGGTGCCGCGCCCGGTACCCAGATTCACTGTGAGGTTCGCACCTTCACGCACCAGATACTCCAGCGCGACCACATGGGCCTGGGCGAGATCGGTTACATGGATGTAGTCCCGCACGCCGGTGCCATCGGGCGTGGGATAGTCACCGCCAAAGACATTCAGCTTGTCGCGCCGCCCCGCGGCGACCTGACAGATGTAGGGCATCAGATTGTTCGGAACGCCGGTTGGATCTTCACCGATAAGTCCCGACGGATGCGCGCCGACCGGATTGAAGTAGCGCAGGTTGGCCGCGTGGAACGAAGGATGCGCCCGGCACACGTCGTCGATGACCTGCTCCATGACCAGCTTGGTGCGGCCATACGGGTTTGTTGCGTGCAGAGGTGCCTGTTCATCTACCGGAATGGAGGTTGGGTCGCCATACACGGTGGCCGACGAGCTGAAGACGAGGTGGTTGATCCCAGCTTCCTGCATGGCCCGTAGCAGGTTGATCGTCCCGCAGATGTTGTTGTCGAAATAGGCCAGCGGCTTTGCGCAGGACTCGCCCACCGCCTTCAGAGCCGCGAAATGGACGACAGCATCGAAACGATGCCGAACGAATAGCCGGGCAAGCCCGGTCTTGCTTCGCAAATCCACCCGCTCGCATTCCACGGGGGCACCGGTAATGCGCTGCAGCCGCAGTAGCACGCGCTGTGAACTGTTGGTGAAATTGTCTGCAATGACGACACGATGGCCCTGCTCGCAGAGAGCGACACAGGTATGGCTGCCGATATAACCGGCGCCACCGCACACGAGGATGGACATGGAAGCCGGCACCGTCATATCAGCCGTCGTCTCCGAGCCTGTGGCCTAGTTTCAAGGAGAACGCGGAATGAAGCCTTGAGCGTCCATTTCCCTCCTTACGCCCTCCCCGCGGCGATTTGTCCTCGATTTCAAGCGGTTGGCGTTAGCCATTGAGTCGATGCCAGGAGAGTGCATCGCTCAAGACCAGAGGGAGGTCTGCTTTGGCAACCACTGCCCCGTTGTCCGCGCTGGATCAGGTCCGCGTCGCGATCCTCGGCCTGGGCTATGTCGGACTCCCTTTGGCTGCCGCATTCGGCAAGCGTTTTCCGACCGTCGGCTTCGATATCGACGCGACGCGAGTGGCCGAACTCAGGGCCCATCACGATCACACCCGCGAAGTATCGTCCGAGGCGCTGCGCGAGGCGAACCTGCTGGAATTCAGCCACGACCCCGCGGCACTGGTTGGGTGCAATGTTTTCATCGTCACCGTGCCCACACCCATCGATGAGTACAAACGCCCCGACCTGCGTCCGCTCGAATCCGCCAGCCGGACCGTCGGGCGCGCGATACGAACCGGCGGCCTGGTCGTGTACGAATCCACCGTGTACCCCGGTGCGACCGAGGAAGTCTGCGTGCCCATCGTGGAGCGCGAGTCGAAGCTGACTTTCAACCAGGATTTCTACGCCGGCTACAGTCCTGAGCGCATCAATCCCGGCGATCCGCACCATCGACTCGAAACGATCACCAAGGTGACTTCCGGCTCGACGCCTGAAGCGGCCGCGCTGGTCGACGCGTTGTACGGCGAGATCATCAAGGCCGGCACGCACAAGGCATCCAGCATTCGCGTAGCCGAAGCCGCCAAGGTCATCGAGAACATCCAGCGTGATGTCAACATTGCCCTGATCAACGAGCTGGCGCTGATCTTCCACCGACTCGACATCGACACCCATGAAGTGCTCGAGGCCGCAGGCACCAAGTGGAACTTCCTGCCGTTCCGTCCCGGCTTGGTCGGAGGCCACTGCATAGGTGTGGATCCGTACTACCTCACGCACAAAGCTCAGCAGATCGGCTTTCATGCGGACATGATCCTGGCGGGACGGCGCATCAACGACGGGATGGGCAGCCATGTCGCGCGTCGTGTGGTGAAGCTGATGCGGAAGCGAAACCAGGACATGACGCGTTCCCGCGTCCTGATCCTTGGTCTTGCCTTCAAGGAGAACTGCCCGGATCTGCGCAACACCAAAGTGGTCGACATCATCCGTGAATTGCGCTGCTACAACACCCACGTTGACGTGCATGACCCTTGGGTCAGTCCCGCCCACGCCTTTTCAGAATACGGCGTCGAACTGATCGAAAAGCCCGATTCCGGGAACTACGACGCAGTCGTCCTTGCTGTTGCGCACCGGGAATTCGTGGACATGGGCGCCGAGCGGATTCGCGGGTTCGGCGTACCGGATGCCATCCTTTTCGACGTAAAGCGTGCATTACCTCGTGCCGCCGTCGACGGCTGTCTGTGATGCGCGTCCTGGTGACCGGTGCAGCGGGATTCATCGGCGCGAGGCTTTCCGAAGTCCTGCTCGCGCGCGGGGATGAGGTCTGTGGTTTCGACAACCTCAACGCCTACTACGACCCAAGGTTGAAGCAGGCGCGCCTGGCGCGACTGATGCCCTACTCCAATTTCAGTTTCGTCCAGGGTTCACTCGAAGATCGAGCAGCGCTGGGCGAGGCCTTTGCAACGTTCGTTCCGCAACGAGTGGTCAACCTCGCCGCGCAGGCCGGCGTCCGTTACTCGTTGGACAACCCGCATGCATATGTCGACAGCAACATCACCGGGTTCCTGAACATCCTGGAAGAGTGTCGCCATCGCAATGTCGAACATCTTGTCTACGCATCCTCGAGTTCGGTCTATGGCGCCAATCGCAAGCTGCCGTTCTCGGTGGATGACAACGTCGACCACCCGGTGAGCCTGTACGCCGCGACCAAGAAGGCCAACGAACTGATGGCCCATACGTACAGCCATCTGTTCGGACTGCCCACGACCGGCTTGCGCTTCTTCACGGTGTATGGACCTTGGGGAAGGCCAGATATGGCGCTCTTCCTGTTCACGCGCCGGATCCTGGCCGGGCAGCCGATCGAAGTCTTCAATCATGGCCAGCACAGCCGCGACTTCACGTACATCGACGACATCGTCGAGGGCGTGATGCGCACGCTCGACCGCATTCCCGCGCCTGCCGACGATGACGAAAGCTCGGCCGAGCTGTCACCCGCGACGTCGCGGGCGCCCTACCGGCTCTACAACATCGGCAATCACCAGCCGGTGCAGCTGCTGCGCTACATCGAGGTGCTCGAGGACTGCCTGGGGCGCAAATCCGAGCGCCGTTTGCTGCCGATGCAGCCCGGCGACGTGCCTGATACCTGGGCTGATGTGGCGGCCCTGAGCCGGGATGTCGGCTATTCGCCATCGACACCGATCGAGGTGGGCGTTGCGCGTTTTGTCGACTGGTACCTGCAGTACCACGGCAGCTGAATCGCCCGCGCTGCGAGGCCTATTTCATGGCCGGGTGCCCGGGCACACGGCGTTGTTCAAGAGGGGTCAATTGGAGAATCGCCATGCGCTTCGCATCTGTCCTTCGGGCTTTGTGCCTACCCCTGCTGTTCGCCGGTTGCGCTTCGTCAGGCACCGTCGCATCGGGCGATCCGCCCGCCCCGGCACCGGCCGAGGACTACCTGATCGGCGTCGACGACATGGTCCAGGTGTCGGTATGGCGAAATCCCGAGCTGGGTATCACCGCGCCCGTGCGTCCTGACGGCAAGATTTCGGTGCCGCTCGTCGGCGACGTCGTGGCCGGTGGCCGCACGCCTGACGCGGTCGCCAAGGACCTGCAGGAAAAACTCGGCGCCTACGTGCGCGATGCCCAGGTCACGGTAATCCTGACTGAACTGCGCAGCCACGAGTACCTGTCGCGCGTCCGGGTCACCGGAGCCGTACGCCAGCCGGTCTCGATTCCCTACCGCCAGGGTATGACCGTGCTCGACGCCGTACTCGCTGCCGGAGGGGTGACCGAGTTCGCGGCACCCAATCGCTCCAGCCTGCATCGCAAGTCGACAGGCGGCGCGGAGGCCTATGGGGTCCAGCTCAATGACATCCTCGTGAACGGCAACCTCAGCACCAACTACAAGGTCGCACCCGGTGACGTGATCACGGTGCCGGAGCGCGTCCTGTGAATAGCTCGTATCGGCAACTCAGTCTGCCAGGCCCAGCAGCGGACCGTCTGCCGACGCTCTCGCTGTTGGGCATTGCGCGGAAGGAGTTCCGTCGCTACCTGTTGCCGCTGGCAACGACCTTCGCAGCCATCGCGATCATCTTCCTGGTTTGGGGGTTGCTGACCCCGCCGACGTACGAGTCATCCGCGACCGTGCTCGTGCAAGACAACGCAACGATCACCCCGCTGATGGAGGGCCGGACCGCTGCACCGAACGACGCATCTCGTGCGGTGATCGCGCGCGACGTGCTTTTCGGTCACCGGGTCATGGAGGAGGTGCTGAAGGCAGGTGGTTGGTCACCTTCTGATCTCAGCCCGCTGCAGAAGGAAAAGTTGCTAAACGGGATCATGGATCGCACGGAAATCACGGTCACCGAGCGTACTCAGGTGCGCTCATCGGATCCCAAGTTGAGCCTGGTGAAGATCAACTACACCGACTCCGACCCCAAGCGGGCGTATGAGATCACCAAGCGCTATTCGGAGGCGCTGATCGAACAGGTCCTGGATTCACGCGCACGCGCGAGCCAGTCCGCCTATCAATTCATTGACGCCCAGGTCGACCAATATCAGAAGGCCCTCGCGGAAGCCGACCGGAAACTCCAGCAGTATCAGATCGCCAATCCCGATGCAGTTTCCGGCGTAGATACCGATGTTGCTGCCCGCATCGCGGAGCTGCGCAGGACCGCCGACAACGCCAGCATGGATCTGGCTGACGTGGGGGCTCAGGAGCATCAGCTGATTGGCATGCTGTCGAGAGAGAGCCAGATCACGACGATCTCGCGTGCCAGCCAGGCCAATGTACAGCTCGGCAGTCTGCAGGCGGAATACAGTCGCTTGTTGTTGAGCTACACCGACCAGCACCCGGATGTCGTTCGGGTTCGCAACCAGATCCAGGATCTGCAGCGACAGATGCGAAGCGGTAGCGTCACCGGCTCCGTGTCGCCGGGAGCGACACCCACGATGAATCCTGTCTACGAACAACTGCGCAGCCAGCTATCCGAGGTCCGCCGTCAAGGCGCCGCGGCAGCTTCCCGCGTCGCCACCGCACAGGCGCTGCTGCGCGAAGAGTACGAGCGCAGCCGCCAGATCATGGAGAACAGTGGCGAGACGACGGCGCTCACGCGCGCCCACGACGTCAACAAGGAAATGTACGAGGATTTGCTCAAGCGGCGCGAGAACGCGCGCGTATCCATGCATCTCGACGCAGACGGCCGCAGCCTCGGCTTCCAGATCCAGGAACCCGCTTCCATGCCGCTGCTGCCTTCGGGCCTGCGCTTGATGCATTTTGCGGTCGCTGGCCTGGCAGTGGCGATCTTCATTCCCTGCCTGCTGCTCTCCATCCTGGTCAAACACGATCCGCGCGTCCGGGTTCCGCTGCAGATCGAGCGGGAAGCCGGCCTGCCCGTGCTCGCAACCATTCCCTTGCACATCTCGCGTGCCCAGTCCGAGCATCGTGCCCGACAGCTACGACTGGGTTCGATATTGATCGCCGCAGTACCGGTGACCTACGGCGTGGTACTGCTGCTGAAAATGATGGACGTGCTATGAACGATTTCAACCAGTCCGCAGAGGACGCACTGGCCAAGATGGCAGCGGAACACCGCAGCGTGGTACGCCGCAGTGAGACGACTGCACTGACGCCGGGGCAGCTGGCCGACCGGGCGATCATCCCCTATCTGGACGGTGCGAACCGACCGCTGGTCGATTCCTTCCGCGACCTGCGCACGCGTTTGATGGCGATCTCCAACGAGAATTTCATCACTTTGATTGCTCCTGTGAGCGACGGCTGCGGTGGCAGCTTCGTCGCGCGCAACCTGGCCCTGTCGGTGACGTTCGACCAGTCCAAGACCTCCCTGCTGATCGACTGCAACCTGCGTCACCCGGTACAGGACCGCGAAATGAGGATCGATGCCTCGCATGGCGGCCTGATCAATTATCTGGAAGATCCGGAAGCCGAAGTCGACAGCATGATGTACAGCACCGGCATCCCGCGCCTCAAGCTGATCCCTGCCGGGCGTTCAACCTACGGCGACATGGAATCCGAACACTTCGCATCTTTCCGCATGCGGCTGCTGCTCGACTCTCTGCGCAGCAGCTACTCGGATCGCTACATTTTCCTCGACAGTCCGCCTGCCCTGGGAGCCCCCGATGCGCGCATGCTGTCCGAACTCGCCGACGTTGTCGTTCTGGTCGCCGGATACGGCCGGAATACATCGGCAGAAATCGCCACCGCTGCAGGCAACTTCGACCCACGTAAATTCGCCGGCGTGGTCTTCAATGAAAATGCCTGAGCGCAAGGATCGCCCTCCTGTACTCACGCGAATGCTGAGGCCGGCGGCCCTGTCACTCGCGCTGTTCGCAGTCATGGCCGTCGATGATGCCCAGGCCGCCAGGCTCAATTACCAGATCGAGCTGACGCATCTCCACAGCGACAACATCAATCTCAGCGAGGACAACGAGGCTCCGGAGTCCGTGCTGATTCCTCGCGTGAAGTTCGACTTCAGCGAGGAAGGTTCCGCTGTCAGGATCAAGGCACGCGGCGAGGTTGAGCGACGCCACTATTCCGACACCCGCTTCGATGACGAGACCCGCAGCCGGTTCGCCGGTCAGCTGAACTGGTCGGTCTTCCCCAACCGCATGAACATAGTGCTGGAGGACTATCTCAGCGAGGAGTCGATCAACTTCCGCGACGGGCGATACCCGGGCAACCTGCAGAACGTCAATATATTTCTCGGCGGTCCGAGCTTCTATGCCCATTTCAGCGATGCCACCCGTCTCCAGCTCGACCTCCGGGCTGCCGATACGTATGCCGAAGTAGCTCAGGGGTTCGATGGAAAGCGCTACAGCGCCGCGGCCGTACTGCAGCATGATTTGAGCCCGACGTCGAATGCATCGGTTCATCTGACTTCAACCCGCGTCAACTTCGACGACCTGACAGCGATCGATTACACCCGGCATGATGTCTTCGGGAGTTATGAGCACCACATGCGCAAGACCCTCTACCAGCTGGACCTGGGGGGGTCGCGATTGAATAGACGCTCGGCCGGCGACGTTACCTACTCCCTTGTTCGCGGCGTGTTCCAGTGGGACATCAATCCGGATACCCGCCTTCGCTTCCGCGGGCGGCGGCAGTTCGCGGACGAGGTCCAGGACCTGATCGTCCGGCTGAGCGATCCTGACGAATCCCTTGCTCCAGACCTGGTGGATTCGTCGTCGTCTCTGGTGAGCGGTGGCGTCTATCGCCAGAAGGATTTCGAGCTCGACTACCGTGCCACCGGCGAGCGGTTCAACTACCGCGTGCGCCCCCGGTATCGCACCCTCGACTACATCGACACGTTCACCAATAACCGCACGGAGCGATCCGTCGCGTTCCAGATCGGCTATCGACTCAATCCCCTGACGACGCTGGCTTTTAGTGGCATGGAGCGTCAGCGCTATTTCGATACCGGCCAGAAGGACCACGACCACGTTTACTCCCTCGGAATCGAGCAACAGCGCACAAGGCACCTGGGCTGGCGCGCTTCGGTGCTCAGGAACGACCGCGATTCCAATCAGCCAGATCCCGAGTACAAGGAAAAGGCCGTCTACCTGACGATCTGGTGGAAGCGCTGAAACGGAGCTACGTAGATGTCCGAAACATTGCTCTGGTGCGCGCTCTTCCTGCTGGCATACATCTACGTGGGCTATCCAGCACTTGCGATCGCGATAGCGCGTCTGCGTCCGCGCCCGGTCGCCAAGGCGACGCAGTTTCCCACCGTGACCGTAGTCATCGCGGCATACAACGAAGAGAAGCACATCGCCCAAAAACTGCGAAACGTGCTCGATCTCGAGTACCCCGCAGACCGGTTGCAGGTAATCGTGACGTCGGATGCTTCCAGCGACGCCACCGACCGCATCGTTACCGAATTCGAGGCGTCGAACGTCCGTTTGCTGCGGGTCGAAGGACGGCGCGGAAAGACCGCCTGCCAGAATGCCGCGGCCGAAGTCGCGTCCAGCGACATCCTACTGTTCACCGATGCGACCACCCTCATCGAACCGCATGCCCTGCACGCGATGACCGCGAATTTCAGCGATGCCTCGGTGGGCTGCGTGGCTGGCCGGCTCGCGTATATCGCGCAGCGCGATGAAGCTACTGGGCAAGGCGGAACCTCCTATTGGGGTTACGAGATCATGTTGCGAATGGCCGAGAGCTCGCTGGGCTCGCTCATCGGCGTCTCAGGCTGCCTGTATGCACTGCGCCGCGAGACATACCGCCCCATATCGCCGGAGCTGATCAGCGACTTCGTGACGGCCATGGTGGTGCGGGAACAAGGGTTGCGGACCGTGCTCGAACCCGAAGCCGTGTGCTACGAAGACACACTGGATCGGCCCGACCGCGAACTCTCGATGCGCGTGCGTGTGGGTGTGCGAAGCCTGGTGGCGCTGGCGGCGCAGAAGCGGTTCCTCAATCCGTTCCGCTTCGGCGTCTTTGCGTTGCAACTGTGGTCGCACAAGCTGCTTCGTTACCTGTCGCCCGTTTTCTGGCTGATCGCGTTCGCGGCCAATGTCGTGCTCGCGCTGCAGGGGGAATACCTGTGGCTGCTGTTCATGCAACTGGCATTGTTGCTTTCCGGGGCGATCGGATTCACCCCGCTGCGCGAAATGGGAAATTCGCGCCTGCTATCCAAGCCCTACTACTTCCTGCTCACAAATCTGGCATCTGCGGTCAGCCTGTTCCGATTCCTTCAAGGGGAACGCATGGTGACCTGGACGCCCTTGCGCTAGGAGCACGCAATGGTCGTCCATCCTGCCCAACTGCGCACTTCCGATACGACAACCGGGTCGCGGTTGTCGCGCCAGGATGACGCCGCGGGAAACGCCTGGACGGACGCTGCCACAATGACTGCGCCAAGCCGTGTCCTGTATGTGTTGTCCCAGTTCCCAGGCCTGTCGGAAACATTCATCGTCCGCGAGATACGCGCACTGATGGATAGTGGCGTGGACGTTAGGATCCTTTCGCTAAAGATCCCTGCGGAGCGAATCGTGCAGCCGCAGGCTACCGCGATGGTCGATCGCGTTTGGTATCCCGTTGGCCATGGAAGAACGTTACTGGCCGGCATCACAACCCTGCTACGTCGACCGCTCATCACGCTGGGATTCCTGGCAACCATGCTGTCCGAGTTGTGGCGTCGGCCGGTGATCCTGGCAAAGAGCCTGGTTGCGATTCTCCGTGCGGTGGGACGTATCGACGAAATGCGTGGATTCGCACCAGAGCTCGTTCATGCGCCATGGGCCACCTATCCGGCGACCGTCGCGTGGTTGCTGTCGCGGCTACTCGACCGACCCTTCAGCTTCACCAGTCGCGCGCACGACATCTTCATTGACGACCACATGATGACTCGCAAGCTGGCGAACGCAGCGCTGGCGGTCACCATCACCGAGTACAACCGGCGCTACATGGCGCGCTGGATGCCCAGTCCGGGAGCGATTCCAGTCGAAGTAGTTCATTCGGCGCTCAACCTGCCTGAACTGACCTTCGTGCGAGGCGGCCGCCCATCAAGCAAGCTGCTTTCCGTTGGCCGGCTCGTGCCGATGAAGGGCTTCGACCTTCTGTTGGCTGCACTGGCACAACTGCGCACGCGCGGCATCGAGGTCAGCTGCACCATCATCGGCGAGGGGCCGGAACGGGAACGACTGGAGAAGCTGCGGGCCGCACTCGACCTGGAGTCAGCAGTGGAACTCCCCGGAGCGATGCCACAAAGCGCGGTGGTCCGGCACATGGGCGAATCCACGCTGATGGTATTGCCATGCGTCGTCGCCCCCAATGGCCAGTCGGACGGAATTCCCAACGTCCTGATGGAATCCATGGCGACCGGATTGCCCGTAATCAGCACGCGCATATCCGGAATACCGGAACTGGTCGAGGACGGGGTGAATGGATGTCTGGTTCCGGCAGGCGACGTGAGCGCACTCGCCACCGCGATCGAGGAACTTCTCCAGGATCCAGGCCAATGCGAGGCATTCGCCATCGCGGGACGACGCAAAGTCGAACGCGACTTCGACGTTCGCATCGAAGCAGGCCGGCTGCTCAAACATTTCGGAAGCGCGTGCCATGGCTGAGCGCAAGCGCGTATTGGTCGTGATCGACAGCATGGAGATCGGCGGCAGCCAGCGCCAGGTCCAACATCTGCTTGCCGGGCTAGACCGCCAGCGCTGGGAACCGGAGCTGGCCTATTTCCGTTGCGACTCGTTCCTGGTCGAGGCAGTTCGCGATAGCGGAATTCCCGTGCACTACCTGCCCAAGCGAAGCCGGATCGATCTGCGGTTTCTGTTCGATTACGCGCGGCTGTTGCGAGAACGCAATTACGCTCTAGTGCACGCCTACTCGCTGACGGCGGAGCTGTGGACGCTGCCGGCCAGCTTCCTTGCCGGCCGCCGGCCGACGCTAGTGGCCTCCGAACGCAGTTCGCAGCGGCGCGACCGGCCCGATTGGTACTGGCGACTCAAGCGCCTGGTGCTCGGCCGCTGTGCGGCTGTGATCGCCAATTCGAGCTCGGGCGCGCGATCGACGGCGCAGCGAACCGGCATGCCTGAGTCGCTGTTCACCACCATCACAAACGACGTCGAGCTACCGGCGCCGATCGATACCGGACATCGCGGCAACATCCGGGCTGCGATCGGCGTTCCTGATCAGCGTCTGCTGGGCCTGTTCGTAGGACGCCTGGTTCCTGTCAAGAATCTGGCTTGCCTGATACGGGCCTTGTCACTGCTCGAGCCCGCGCAACGCCCGCAGATGGCTCTCGTCGGTGATGGACCGCTGCGTGAGGCGCTCCAGCAATTGGCGGTGGAATGCGGCGTGGCGTCCGACGTGCAATTCCTCGGCGAACGGCCGGACGCCACACAGCTGATGCAGGCTGCGGATTTCCTGGTCCTGCCATCGCATTTTGAGGGGCTGTCCAATGCGTTGCTCGAAGCCATGGCGGCACGTTGCCCGGTCATTGCCTCCGCGGTTGGCGGCAGCGCCGAATTGATCGACGACGGCCGCACCGGCCTGTTGTTTCCGAGCGACGATGCCAGTGCGCTTGCGAAGACGATCGAACGCATTTGCGACCCGACATTGCGTGCAGCGCTCGCACAGGCAGCCCGGCTGCATGTGGAAAAGAACCATAGCCAGGCCGCGCTCGTGTCGGCCACGTCGCAGGTCTATGAACGCTGTCTTCATCCCACGCCGTCGGATACTCACATCCTGGTGCATGGAGCGGGCAAGTGAACACGAACACCCGGATGACCATAGCGAACTGACTCAATGCGCCTGATCTACGCCATCCCCATCATCCTGCTGCCGAACACGGCACACCTGCCCGCGGATATCAGTGTCGCGGCTTCGGCCGCACTGCTGATCATGGCGATGCTGCTGGGCGATCGCGACCCAGGCAATCTGGCACGAAGGGGCTTCATGACCGCGCCGCTCGTGGCGTTGTTCCTGGCCATGCTGGTCGGCTTCGTCGCAGCGCAGTGGCACGACATATCCCGATTGGACAAGGACGTACGCGAAGGCAAGGTCGCGCTGCTGTTTCCATTCCTCTACCTCGCCTACCTGCACTGCGGCCTGGATCTCAAACGCACCCGTCAACTCATCGTCCTCGTCCTAGTCGTCGCGATTGGAGCCGGATTGGAGGCCCTATACCAAGGGGCCAGTTTTGACCTGGGCACGTTCTCGGAAACGCAGCGGGCAACCGGCCCGTTTGGCGAGCTGAAGATGGCCAATCGCGCCGGCATCTTCTTTGCGATGTTCCTGCCGTTCCTGGTGGCATTGGCGCTGCAACCTCGCCAGAAAGGCACCGTGCGCCTTGCGGCAATCGCAGGCAGCCTGATCCTGGCCACTGCGATCCTCCTGACTTTTTCGCGGCAGGCGTACCTGATTGCGTTGTTCGGGGTCATGATCCTGTTGATCTGGCGCAGCATTCCCGTGGCGCTGCTTGCCGCGGTGGTCCTGGGGGTCGCCGCGATCACGTTCGTGCCCAGGAGTGTGATCGACCGTGTTGAGCAGACGGAACAGTCGGACGGGACCGGGGAAATGGTGCTGGATCCGAGCACGGCCAGCCGCTTCGTAATCTGGAGCGGAACGCTGCAGATGCTGCGCGATCATCCCAATGGCGTGGGATTGGGCAGGTTCAACGATCACATCGGCAGCTATACCAACTACGCCGGCAAGGACGCGCACAACGGCTTCCTGTTGACCCTGGCCGAATGCGGGCCGCTGGGATTGCTGGCGCTGCTTTGGGTCTTCTGGCGGCTGGCGCGGCTGGCGCGTTGGCTCCGTCGCTCCAGCGCCGCGCAATCCGCGGATCAGGCATTGGAACGCGGATTCACGCTGGCCATCATCTCGATGGCGTTGGGAAACCTCTACGGGAGCCCCTTCTTCGACAGCCTGATCATGTCCAATTTCTGGATCCTCTGCGGACTCATGGAGCGCTACGGCAATCTCAAGACGCATGCCGTACAGGTCGTGGCCGAAAATACGGAGCACCGGAACGCAGTGCCGCTTGGACATCGATTTCCGCTCGCCGCGCGGGCACTGCCTGGCTTGACCAGGGATGCACGGCACTGAGGTTCTATCCGATTCGCGCCGGGCAGGCGTCAGAGCGTCGCGCTCGGTGCGGCTTGCGGGTTCGTTTGCGGCATGCGCGCGGTATCTGCCAGCTGCGGTCGTGCTGGTCAGCTTCTCCATTCACGCCGATTACGCGGGCCCACCCGCGAATTCGTGCCCGACGGAACGGCTGACCGCTTCAGCCATACCGGTCTCGATGACAGCGTCGCGCGACGCGGCCACCTATTACGTGCGTGTCGACGGTGGCGATGCCAGGCAGTGCACCGGTCGCGCGGATGCGGCGTATCCGGGCACGGGTAGCGCTCGCGCCTGCGCGTGGAAGCATCCCGGCATTGCCCTGCCAACCTCGGGCCTGCCGCGCATCGCCGGTGGCGACATCCTGGTGATCGGCGCAGGCACATACCCGATTGGGGATCTTGGGGAAATGCAACCGATCCCCGGCGGACCCAGTCCAGCAGCCCCTACCCGCATTCTCGGCAAACCAGGAGCCATACCGAAATTGCTGGGCGTTGCCGGGATACATAACGTGCTGAGTCTGGAAGGCAGTTCCAATGTCGAGATCGGCAATCTCGAGATCACGGACAACAGCGACTGCATCTACAAGCATTCCGATCCACGCGTCGCGTGCACCAGTGCCATGCAATGGGCGCGCGTGGGCCTGTATGCCCGCGCATCCGGCAATGTCTGGCTGCATGACCTGAATATTCACGGGCTGGCCGCGCGCGGAATCAACGCAGGCGATCTGCACGATTGGACGGTGGAACGAATCAAGCTCAATAAGAATGGTCGCGCGGGTTGGGATGGAAACGTCGGAGACAATGGCTCGAATTCCGGCCGGATGACATTCAGTGGGATCGAAGTTGCCTGGAATGGTTGCGGCGAACGTGTTGCCAGCGGGGAGCCCTGGGCATGCTGGGCGCAGCAGGCCGGTGGCTATGGCGATGGCTTCGGCACCACCGACACCGGCGGACGCTGGCTGATCGAGGACGGCTACTTTCACCACAACACGTCGGATGGCCTCGACCTGCGTTACATGGATGGCACCGATTCCACGAACGTTACCCTGCGCCGCATCCACGCCGTGGCCAACGCGGGCAATCAGGTCAAGGTCAAGGGAAACGCGCTGATCGAGAACTCCGTGCTCGTGGGCTATTGCAGCTACTTCAAGAACCGGTTCTTCATGCTCGACAAGGATCTTTGCCGTGCCGATGGCAGCACATTGCAACTGGTGATGACCGGCAACGATACGGCCATCGTTCGCCACAACACGATCGCGGGCGAAGGCGCCGCGCAGATCGGGCATAGCGAAGGCGATGCTTCGGACCGCATCGTCATCGAGGACAACCTGGTGATCGGGTTTCCGTATTTCCGAAGTTCCAACTCGCTCTCCGCCTTCAACGCGGGAAAGAGCACGGCGACCAAGCGCTTTGCCGACAACATGGCGTGGAGCGTGAGGGACTGTCCTTCGAATACGAACTGCAAGGCAGATCCGAAGCTGACCAACATGAGCCTCGCATCGTTCGATGCCAGGCCGCTCAAGGGAAGTCCGGCACTCGGCAGGTTTGGCGCCCTGTCGTGCGACCGCAAGTCCAAGGCCGCTGAATAGGCGTGCCTCTGCCGCGACTGCGGCTTCTTCAAATCCGGTCTCGACTGAAAGTTGGCACGGTTTCCGCCAGCACAGTCAATTCGTGACGTACGTCAAATTTTCGCGACCCGCTATTCCTGCGCATTAAGGCTATCCTTCGCGCGCACACGCGCGGACGCGAGGAATCATGAATAGGGATTTCCCTATTCATGATTTTCACCTCCTGAACTTCCAGCTGAATAATCCGAGCTGATCGAAGTTCTTAAGCGCGCCATACGCGCGCTGCCACGCCATGCGGGACCGAAGTGTGGCGAGTCGCACAAACCCCCTCAGACCCCCTCCGTAGAGTCCGCCCTCGGCCAAGGGAGGGAGCTCCTGGCCAATCCCCCATTGGTCTTATGGAGTTGCGCCAGATGTCTTTGTCCCTCACCAACAGCCGCAAGCTGTCCAAGCTTTTCGTCTCCCTCTCCCTCGGTCTTGCTGCCATTGGTTCCGCGCAAGCGGCGACGTACTACGTCCGTACCGATGGCGGTGATGGCACCCAGTGCAACGGCCGCGCCGATGCTGCCTATCCGGGCAGCGGCACCGCCCAGAATTGCGCCTGGAAGAATCCCAATATCGCGCTTCCGAATTCGGGTTCGGCCCGGATTGCCGGTGGCGATACCCTGCTGATCGGTGCTGGTTCCTACCAGATCGGTAGCGGCGGCTATATGCAGTCGGTTCCGAGCGGCACTTCGTCCGCCAAGACCCGCATCCTCGGCAACGGCAGCACCGCGCCTAAGCTGATCGGCATCGGTGGCATCCACCGCGTGCTCAACCTCGACGGCAGCTCGAACGTCGAACTCGGCAACCTCGAAGTCACCGACAACAGCGACTGCGTTTACAACCATTCGCAGGCGGCGGCGGCGTGCACCAGCTCGATGCCTTGGGCGCGAGTGGGCCTCTATGCCCGTGCCTCGAACAATGTCTGGGTGCATGACGTCAACATCCACGGCATGGCCAAGAACGGCGTGAACGCCGGTGGCCTGAGCAACTGGACCATCGAGCGCTTCAAGATCAACAAGAACGGCGCCGCCGGCTGGGACGGCAACATCGGCACCGGCGGTTCGAACTCCGGCAACATGACCCTGCGCAACCTCGAAATCGCCTGGAACGGCTGCGGCGAGAAGGTCTCGACCGGCGAGCCGTGGGCGTGCTGGGCGCAGCAGACCGGTGGCTATGGCGACGGCTTCGGCACGGTCGACACCGCCGGTACCTGGCTGGTCGAAGATGCCTTCATCCACCACAACACCTCCGACGGCCTCGACATGCGTTACATGGACGGCGCCGACACCACGAAGGTGACGCTGCGTCGCATCTACTCGGTCGCCAATGCGGGCAACCAGGTCAAGATCAAGGGCAACTCCACGATCGAGAACTCGGTGCTGGTGGGTCAGTGCACCTACTTCCGCGGCAAGTTCTACATGACCGAAGGCGACCTGTGCCGTGCGTACGGCAGCTCGCTGCTGCTGATCCTCACCGGTAACGACGTCGCGACCGTGCGTCACAACACCATCGCCGGCGAAGGCGACGCACAGATCGCTTACGGCGAAGGCACGTCGACCGACAAGGTGTACGTCCAGAACAACCTGGTGGTCGGCTTCCCGTACTACGCCAACACCTCGACCAACACGTCGATGGCCGCGGGCAGCGCCCCGGCGGTGAAGAGCTTCTCCGGCAACATGGGCTGGAACGTGCGCTCCTGCGCATCGGGCAGCACCTGCACGCAGAACCCGACGCTGACCAACATGGCGCTCGCTTCGTTCGACGCGGAGCCGAAGGCTGGCAGCCCGGTCATCGACAAGGCGCCGATGATCAGCGCAGTGACGACCGACTTCGTGATGGGTGCGCGTCCGACCGGCGCCGCCAACGACGTGGGTGCGTACGAGTACGGTGCGGGCGCCGGCACCACTCCGACTCCGACTCCGACTCCGACTCCGACCCCGACTCCGACTCCGACCCCGACTCCGTCGACCTGCACTCGCGCCGCTCCCGCGATCGAGCTGCAGGCCCCGACCACGAGTTCGGTCGCTGCTGGCACCAAGCTTGGCTACGTCTTCCGCGTCACCAACAAGGACAGCGCTGGTTGCGGCAACACCACGTTCGCTCTGGCCCGTAGCATCCCGTCGGGCTGGACCGGCACGCTCTCGTCGACCTCGATCGTGCTCGCTCCGGGCGTGACGGGTGGTGTGGCTCTCGACGTGACCGCGCCGGCCAATGCCGCCGCCGGCCGCTACAGCGTCGGTGCGGGCACCAGCAGCAGCGCGGGCAGCCTGCACACGGCGAGTATCGCGAACTACTACTCGGTTGCTGCGCCTTCGCTTGCCGAAACGATCAGCACGAGCAAGTCGAGCTACACGGCGGGCGAGACGGTCACCATGACCGCCCGCGTGACGCTCAACGGTGCTGCGGTTGCCGGCGCCAGCGTGAACTTCACCGCCCTGAAGCCGAACAAGGTCAACAGCGTGAAGCTCACCGGCACGACCGACAGCAACGGCTATGCCCGCGTGTCTTTCGTGTCCGGCACGGGTCCGAGCTCGATCGGCACCTACCAGCTGAGCGCCACGGCGACCAGCGGCAGCATGACCAAGGTCGCGACCACTTCGTTCTCGGTCAACTAAGCGATCCGCCAAAAGCCAAGGGCCCCGGAATTCCGGGGCCCTTTCTTTTTGCTCGTCCGATGCTTACCGCTTGCTCTTCCAGCGGTAGTAAATCAGGCCCGACCATTCGTGCAGAGCGACTTCCGCATTGGCCAATGCGCTGGTCCTGGGAACCAGCGCCCATGGAATCCTCGATGGCAGTCGGCGAATGTCGGTACCCAATGGGCAAACCTCGAATCCATTGTCGACAAATGCTTCCCGTGCGCGCCGCATGTGGATCAGCGAAGTCACCAGCACCACACGCCTTGGGATCGAGGGGGAGAGTTCCGCGGCACGTACCGCATTGCCCCAGGTATCGACCGAGTGGGTTTCGAGCCGAAGCGCAGCCGCCGGAACGCCCTGACGCTGCGCATAAGCTGACATCAGCTCCGCCAGTGGCGGCAGGCCGGGGTTCGGCGCGCCGCCCTGCAGCAGCAACACGCGGTGCTCACCACCGCGCCACCAGGCGATCGCACGATCGACGCGACGGCGACTGGCGAGGTTGAGCACGGAGAAATCATTGTTGCCGCGCGGTCTTCCGTCGACACCTCCGCCGAGGACGACTGCTACGGACGGTGCATCTTCGGCGCAACCATCGGCGCCAAGGAAGGGGCGCTCCAGCGATCGAGCCAACGCGTTGGATCCCAGGGGCGTCATCGCACCGAGTGACACTGCTGCCAACAACACACCGACGACGATCGTCCACGTCCGATGCCGGAAACAGGCCCATGAAAGGAAGACGCCGGCAAACAACAACCATGCTAGCGGTGACAGCAGCCAAGCCACGGATCACCGCAACCGGTTTACGAGCGCCATGACCATGCCACGCAACGTGGAATCAAACGTCAGCACCGGCAGTGCGTAGAGAAGCAGGAACAGCCCCCCTGAGACGCCCAAGCGGCCCCAGGTACTCTGCAGGCCAAAATGGCCGGTCTGCGTCGCAACCACCACCAGTGTCGTGGCGCAGCCCAACGCAATCAGCGTTGCGCGCGCATTGGGCAGCTTGGCCAGGCCATGGGGACAAACCAGGAACTGGGAGATGGTTAGGGCGGCATAGCTGATCGCTGTCGCCCATGCTGCTCCGATGTAGCCCAACCGCGGAATGAGGGTGAAGTTAATCGCAACATTGAGCAGCGCCGCCCCCAAGGTGATGAACAACACTTGGATCGTTCGCTTCTTCAATTGCAGGCCATAGTTCGCAATGGCGAACAGTGCATAGGCCGATACCGTGATCCCGACAATGATGAAGACTTCGCCCGATGCTGCCTTCTCGCGTCCGGCCAGAGCAACCATCAGGTCCTGACCCGCCACCAGCAGCATTGCAATCAACGCCACCACCGCGTAGGTCATCGGCAACAGCACGCGTTCCTTGAGTGCACGCACCGCATCGTTGCCGCCCGTTTCATAGGCGCGCATCACCACAGGCGTGAAGGCCTCGGACAACGTGGCGCTTATGAATACATTCAACTGCATGGCCAGCGAATAGCCGATCGAGTAGATGCCCACCGCGGCGAAGTCGCCCGTGATGTGCTTGAGCAGAACCCGGTCGAGATTCGCCAGAACACTGTAAGCCAGCTCGTTGGCCATCAGTGGAAAGCCGTAGATCAGCCCCTCGCGAAATACGGTCCAATCGACAGCATCACGCGACACCTGGACGTTGCGATACATCCAATGGAACAGCCACCCCAACAGCAGCGCGGCCGCGACGAGCTTTCCTCCGTAGACGGCGAGCGCGCTGTGCTGCACCAGGATCACCGCGCCCAGTACGAGCACCAGCTCGAGCATGCGCGCAATGACCCGCGTGGTCATGAGGATGTCGGACCGTTCGCTGGCGCGCACCACCATCTGCACGATGTTCGTCGCGGCCAGCATCGGAACCATGACCGCGGCGCACCAGAACAGGGGCGTGAACGTACCCTCGCCCGTCCAACTCCAGAGCATCAGGCAGATGATGGCCAATGCCCATATCGACACGGACATTAGCAGTGGCAGCAGGACCATGTTGGTCCCGAAGTCGCGCATTCCCCGCGGATCGCCATATGGATAGAAGCGCACGATCGCGTGTGGCGCGCCGAACTTGACCAGCGCAACCCCGAGCAGCATCAGGGTGTCGTAGTACCTGAGGATGCCGAACTGGGTGTTGTCGAGAAATCGCGCCAGGATCGGGAACGAAATGAACCCGAGCAGCATTACCAAGCCATTCGAAATCGAATAGCGCAGGTAGTGTGTGGCAATGTCTGTACGCACATGCGACTCGGCGTGTGCGCCCCGTTCGTTGTCGGTTGCGATCTCTGCCTGAGTGCTCATTCCTTGACCACTATCATCGGGGACGCGCGTCTGGAACGACGCGACCAGTGGATGTCATGGGGCGGCTCCGATCCGGGAGCTCCCCTCGTTGTTCAGAATCGACATTCTCGCCACCTTCGAAGACCTGTAGCCGTGCAGCGCTGCCGGGTTGCCGCCCTAGGACGTCCAGGACCTCAACGCCTGCGTAGACGTTGTAGGTGTGGCATCCGGCCACCTGGCGCTTGAGGCGGGGCGCAAGTCGCGAGAGTTGGCGCTCGCGGTAAATGGTCGGCCCCAGTTCCAGCACTTCGTTGAACACCACGGCATTGCCGTAGCCCGGGCCGCAGTCTTGCGCCGGACGAATGAGCCGGCCGTGATGGTGGAACAGCCGACCCGCCATTCGTGCCCGCCGCGCGTCACACACGATGGGTGATGCCGGATGTGGAACGAACGGTCCTTCCAGGTGTTCGGAAACGAAGAGGAACAGTTCGTCGCTGGTGCTGCTTCCGTTCTCCGAAACGTTGGTGAACAGGTACCAGTGGTTCTCGTGATGGTGCAGCGTCGGATCGACGCAAACCCGCCCGGTCACCAGATCCGTCAGGCGCTCCCATCGCATCGGGAAATCGCTCGCCCGATAAAGACTGATCCGCTGGTCGTAACTGGATTCCACTGTCATGTACCACTGCCCCTCCCACTCGAAGACCTGGGGAAAGGACAAATGGCCAGGCTCGTCGAGCGCAATGCCGAGACGGACCGCGCCGCCCTGGGTGAGCTCCACGCAGGCGATGTTGGCGTTGTTGAGATCCGGCGCAGCCATTTCCTCGACAAACAGGAACCGGCGTCCGCGTGTCGCGACGATGAAAGGATCCGCCCACCATCCTTTGGCCGCACGCAGCAGGACGTGCGGTCCAATCGCAGGCGCCCCCGGATCCAGCGGCGTTCTATCCAGTCGCAATACCAGTGTCCAGCCGATACGGCGTTTGCGTTTCCGGCCCGAAAGCCAGCGCAGGGATGCCCGCGCCATCAGCAGCAACGAATGCGGCACGGCTCTCAACCCGACAGGCGGCTGCGACTGTAGCTGCAGGGTCGCGACCGAATGCGGTGTCGAAGGAACGTAGCCGGCGGCCAATCGTCGCAGACCGCGCAGCAATAGCGGTGGAAGCTTCCGGAACCCCTCCTCGCGTTGTTTCAAGAACGACGTCGAATGAGTCCTGCCCCAGCTCGCCGCCAAATCGCTCTGCCGGCCTTCCGCGTCGCGCAACACCAGCGCCATCTGCGTAGCCATCTCCCCGCGCAGCAACGGTGACATGAGCGAAAGCCCGGCGTACCGCCGGTCCAGAAGGCTCGCATCGAGATGCCAGCAACCCAATGGGGCGAGAGCGGCCAGGGACCCGGCCCACGACGCGGGACCCAGCAGGATGATCAGGTCCGGTCGCAGCGCCTCGACTTGCGTGGACAGCACGTCGCTGCCCTGCCCTGCATTCGCCTGCAAGGGCACTGGCCTCAAGCTGGAACTGTCACCGAGCGCCAGTTGCTCGAATGCGATCAGGGCGCGCAGGTCCGCGCGGACTCCAGACACGCGTGGCGGCGCGGCATCGGCCACCGCAAGGGTGCTCAGTTCGATCCAGTCGTAAGCAGAAACGAGACCCGCAAACGCTTGCACCCAGCCGGGGATCTGCGGCGGCCCCACCAGCACCACCCGCAGCGGCCTCTTCAGCCCATCGGGGGCTGGATACAGAGGCGTCGGCCGCGGCTGCGCATTCGTCATGGACGCTGCCATCCCGGGAGCGCGGCCATCCATTCCACGACGCTGGCGAGCAGGCGCTCACGCTGTGCCCTACCGAAATAGGTGTGATCGCAATCCGGCCAGTGGTGCATCGTCACGCGCGGATCGATGGCCGGGGAACCAAACGACCATTGGAACTGCCGCGGATGCAGGAAGCGGTCTTCGTAACCACCACTAAAAATCCATAGCAGTTGCATGTCACGCGCAACCATCTGCGCGAATTGCACGCGAGCCTCCGCCTGACCTGGCCAGGTACGGAACGCGTTGGAATCCAGACTCGCATTTCCGCGACGCAGGCGACCCGACGCCTTGCGCGCGAAATGCATCCATTCCTTCGGAAGACGCTTCAACAGACCGAGTAGGCGTGCATAGCGATACCACGGCCCACGGAAACAGATGCCATCGAGCAGCAACAGCGCCACTACGCGACGATCGTTGACGGCGACATCCCAACCGATGTCGGCCGCGCTGCAGATGCCGCCAATGGCAAACGTGCGGCAGCCATGCATCGCTTCGAGTCTGTCGATGGCGGCGATGGTCGCCTGAGTGGCATCGCACCCGGGTAATCGCGGCGCTTCGCCGACGCCGGGAATGTCGTAGCGGAAGCTGCGCATGCCGGCAGCTGCCAAGCGCTGCGCCAGATTCCAGTGCAATCGGAACGGACCGGACCTCGGCTGCAACCCGGCACTCGGCAACAGCAGCACGGGACCTGCACCCGCCGGACCGCTGAGCACCCCCAACAACTGCTCGTCGGGCCCGAAACGCACGAAGACGTCGCTGCCCGCGGTTGCGGCCGCCAAACGATTGGCGTCGAGCACGGCGCTCATGCAAACGCCTCCTTCCGCATCGCCTGACCGAGTTCGCTGACGAGCTCGCGCATGGACGGCGTCAGGAAGAACGTGGCGTCCATCGCTGCACCGACATGGAAGCTCGGCGCACCGGCAGGCAGGGAAAGGACTTTCGCCAGCGGCAAGGGCAATGCGCCCGCATCCGAACGGACGACCGCCCAAATCGGAGTGCGACGCGCCTGACCGCCATGCAGCTGCGATTGCTCCAAATCCTCACGCAGGCGTCGCGACGCAGGAAAGCCCATCAGTTGACCATCCGAAGGATCGGTCATGCGTGGAACACCTGGCCGCGGCGGTGGCCGCGATGCCCGTTCGCCGATATCCGCCGTCAGCATTTCCTGCAGCCAGCCTGCGCCATCGACAATGGGCTCCCACAACACGACGAGTTCGGCATTGCCGCCGCGTTGCAGCCACGCCTCCACGGCGAGCGCGCTGCCGCGCCAGGCCACCAGGGCGAGCCTCTCGATACCGGTCCTCTCACGCAAAGCGGTCACCGCGACATCCAGATCGCGTTGCATCGAAGCGAAATCCAGCGCTTCGCCTTCGCCACTGGAGTCGCCGGTACCATGGAAGTCGAAGCGCAAGCACGGCAGACCCATGGTGGCGAATTCGTTGGCCACTTCAGCGAGAAACCTCCGGCTGCGCGGCAGTTCATGCAACAGCGGCGGCACCAGGACAACGCCGGTCGCTCCAGGCGCACCATGCAGTGCTGCATACAACGGACACGTCGAGGATCCGATCCAAATGGGTTCCCACGCTCCAATGCTCATCGCGCCTGTCTCCGAATGGCGTCCGCGCGGCTCAAGAGCCGGATCCCGCTGCCAACCCGAACAGCCGCCGCAGGCCGCTGCTGAGCTTTCCGCCCACACGTTCCTTGACGGGTTCTTCCGCGGGTGCGGGCAGTCCCGCGGCTACCTGCGCCAACGTTTCTGCGCCGAGGCGGATCAGTTTGATGCGATGACCCGTGCCACGTTCGACGCGGCTGGCCATCTGCACGGCCAGCATGGAGTGCCCTCCCAGATCGAAGAAGTTGTCATCGGGGCCGGCAGGCAGGCCCAGCAGCTCGGACCAGACTTCCGACAGGTAGCGCACGCGCGGATCGAGCGTCGCAGCGTCCACGGTCGCGGCAACGACACCGGCTTCTTCGCGCATCGGAGCCGGCAATGCATGCCGGTCGATCTTTCCATTGGGCAACAGCGGCAATTCGTCGAGCACGATGAAGTGCTGCGGCATCATGTAGGCCGGCAACTGATCGCGCAGATAAGTGCGCAACACACTTTCGTCGACGCTTATTCCCGGTTGCGCGACCAGATAGGCCACCAGGCGCCGGTCGTTTGTGCGGTCTTCACGCACGATCACGAGGACGCGGGCAACTTCGGCACGTGCAGCGAGATTGGCTTCGATTTCGCCGAGCTCGATGCGATAACCGCGCACCTTGACCTGGTGGTCGAGACGTCCCTGGTGCTCGAGATTGCCATCGGGACGCCAACGCCCGCGATCACCCGTGCGATACAGCAGCGCGGGACCACCCGGTTGCAATGCAGTCGCGCTGAAGCGATCGGCAATGAAGCGCTCCGAGGTGAGCTCTGGCCGATTCAGATAGCCCTTGGTGACGCCCGCACCACCGATGCAGATTTCTCCCGGCACGCCGAAGGGACACAGCTCGCCGTGCGAATCGAGCACCCAGATGCTGGTATTGGCGATCGGCCGACCGATGTGAACGTCCGGTGCCTGGTTGCCGTGCGGCAAGGCGATGCGCGCGCAGGTCGACCACACCGTGGTCTCCGTCGGGCCGTAGACATTCCAGAGCGCACCGCAACGCGTCAGCAGCGACGCGGCCAGATCTGGGGCCATTGCTTCGCCACCGCACAGGGCCTTGAAGTCCGGCGAACCGCTCCAGCCGGCGTCCAGCAGCAGGCGCCAGCTCGAAGGCGTGCCCTGCATCACCGTCGCGCGACTGTTCTCCAACAGTCCCAGCAACGCAGTGCCATCACCGACCGTCTCCCTGTCCGCCAGCACGATTTGCGCACCGACCGACAAGGGCAGGAGCAGCTCGAGTACGGCGATATCGAACGACAGCGTAGTGATGGCGAGCACGCGGTCGTTCGCAGTCAGTCCCGGCTCGCGCTGCATGCTGACAAGGAAATTCGCAACGGCCCGATGCGGCACGATCACGCCCTTCGGCCGTCCGGTTGAGCCCGACGTGTAGATGACGTACGCCGGATCCTCCGGTTGAGCGGCCTCCGCGCTCGCTTCAAGCCGTGTCGTGGACGCGGCAGCCAGATCGGCCGCGTGCTCGTCGACCAGCAATAAGGGGCGTCCGCGGAGATCGAAGCACGGGGCGTACTCGCGGGTGGTGACCAGCATCGCGAGGCCCGCATCCGCCGCCATGTAGGCGAGTCGCTCGCGCGGGAACTGTGGATCCAGCGGTACATACCCTGCCCCGGCCTTCAGGATGCCCAGCAATGCCGCAAGCATGTCGGGGCTGCGATCCAGTGCGAGCCCGACCAGACTGCCGCGCCTTACGCCCTGCCCACGCAGCACATGCGCGATGCGGTTGGCGCGCGCTTCCAGGTCGGCATAGCTCATTGCCACGGCACCGGCCCGCAGTGCGATGCGTGTCGGCGTCGCGTCGCACTGATGCTCGAAGAACTGATGCATGCGCTGGCGGCGATCGAACTCCATGGCGCGCGGCTGCAATGCATCCAGTTCCACGCGTGCGGCGGCATCGACCAGCGGCAGGCTCGCAAACGCACTGGTCTCACGCTCGACCGCCACGCGCAGCAGGGCTTCGTAGGCGCGCAACCAGCGACGCACGGTCGCCGCGTCGAACAAGTCGCTGTTGTACTGGCACTCCAGGCGCAGCTCGCCTCTCGTCTGTACCGCGTTGACGAACAGTTCGAAAGCCTCGTAGCTGCGTTGATTGCTGTCGAATTCCATCGCCAGGCCGGGGAACGCCGAGCTCTGGCGGTCCAGCGCCTGATCCAGGTTGAACAGCACGCTGACGAGCGGCATCCGCGCGGGGTCGCGCCGCACGTGCAGCTTCTTGAGCAGCTCTCCGAAGGTGTGGCGCTGATGATCGAGCGCATCGAGCAGGAGACCCTGCGATGCATCGAGCAGCGCGCTGAAAGGCATCGCCGGGTCCACCGTGTATCGCAACGGCAACGCATTGACGCAATGCCCCACCAGATCATCGAGACCGGCCACGGCCTGGCCGGCAGCCGGTATGCCGATGACCACGTCCGTCTGTCCGGTCAGTCGTGAAAGCAGGCCCGAGAAGCCCGCGAGCAACGTGGCGAACAGGCTGACGCCGTGGCGCCCGCCCAGCCTGCGCAGGTCGGCAAACAGCGTCTCGTCCAGCACGTGGTCCTCGCGATCCGAAGCAAAAGTTCGTAATGCGGGGCGCGCGCGATCGGTGGGCAATTCGAGTACCGGAGCCTGGTCCGGAAAACGCGATACCCAGTAGGCGCCGTCCGCTTCGTGCAACGGATCGTCCTGCTGTTCGACTTCGGCCAAGGCATAGTCGGCGAACGACGCCGGCATCGGCAGCGGCTCTGCTTCACCACCGCTGTACGCTCCGTACAGGACGCCAAGTTCGCGCACCAGCACCCACCAGGACCAGCCATCGCACACGATGTGATGCGCCGAGAGCAGCAGCAGGTTTTCCTCTGCGCCAAGCCGCAGCAAGGCGGCGCGGAACATCGGCGAATCGAGCTGGAACGGGGTTTCCACCGACGCGCGCACGTGCTCGGCCACGGCCTGGTCGCGCCGCACAGAATCACCGGCGGAGATATCGATCTTCGGGATGGGAATCGTGTAGCGCTGCAGGATCGCCAGCGTCTGGCCATCGGGGCTGATGCAGGCGCGCAATGCGTCGTGGCGATCCACGACTTCCTGGACCGCCCGTTGCAGCGCGCTGGTATCCAGAGGGCCAGTGAAGCGCAATTGCACCGACAGGTTGAACGCGAGCGAGGCTTCCTGGCTCAGCTGGTCCGCCAGCCAGATTTCTCGCTGCGCCTCCGTGGTGGGAACGCAGAGCGCGAGCTCGCGCCCGGCGAACGGCCCGAAGTCCATCGGCTCGGATCGATAGGCTGCCGTGGCATTCATGACTCCACCTTGCTCAGGCACCGGTACTGCCGGCACCGGCTCAACGTCGGGCGCCCCCTCGGGACGCGCAATGGGACTCGCTGTCTTGGTCGCCACAGCCAGTCCCGCGGCGGCCGGCATCTGCTCGGGGACCGCGGGCTGTGGCAGGAAACCGGCTTCCTGCAGTTCCAAAACCGACTCCCGGAATGCATTGACGATCGCCCGGATATCGGCGACGCCATGCGCGGTCGTCAGGAAGCACGGGAAATTCTCGAGAATGTGCACGCCGCGGCTGCGCATCATCCCGAACAGCAGGTCCTGCAGCGGATGATCCTCAAGGAAGAATGTCTTCCAGACCGATGCGAAGTGCCGTACTTCGATGGGCGCGCCGGCCGCGCGGCAGAATGTGTTGATTTCGGCGCACATCGCGGCCGTGTTCGCATTCAGCCGTTCCTGCAATTGCGGGCCTTCGCGTCGCAGGTGCTCCAGCACGGCCTTCGCCGCCGCCATCGCCAATGGATGGCGTACGAACGTACCGGCGAAATACGTGACGCCCACCGTCGGCATGGATTCATCGCCGAACTGCCAACCGCCGCCATCGAGGGCATCCATGTATTCGCGCTTGCCGGCGATCACGCCGATCGGATAGCCGCCACCCATGACCTTGCCGTAAGTGCTCAAATCGGCCCGGATGTCGAACAGCGCCTGCACGCCACCCGGATGTGAGCGGAAGCCGGTGACAACTTCATCGAAGATCAGCAGCGCGCCGGAATCCTTCGTCACCTGGCGCAATTCACGCAGGAACTCGGCGGGCTGGAAATCGGGCCGCCGGCTTTGCACGGGTTCCACCAGCACAGCGGCGATCTCGCGGGCGCGTTCCCGGATGATGCGCATCGATTCCGGCGTGCCGTAATCGAGCACCAGAACATGTTCGGAAGTATTGCGCAGAATGCCTGGGGCCGCCGGAACGGATTTCAGCGAACGGGTGCCGCGGACGATCACCTCGTCGTTGATGCCATGGTAGGAGCCCGTGAACAACACTATGGTTTCGCGACCGGTCGTGGTGCGTGCGATGCGCAATGCGCCGAGCACGGCTTCGGATCCGGTATTGCACAACGCCGCGCGATCATTCCCGGTCAACTCGCAGACGAGCCTGGCTACATCGCCCGCCAACGGCGTCTGCGGACCAATCTCGTAACCGCTATCAAGCTGGCGCTTCACCGCTTCCAGAACGAAATCAGGCTGCCATCCGAACAGGCTCATGCCGAAGCCATTGGTGGCATCCACGTACTCGTTCCCGTCCAGATCCCACAGTCGGGCCCCTTTTGAGCGCTCGACCACGATCTGGTAGGTGACTTCCTTGGTCAGCGGACGGAATCCATTGACGACTCGCGGATCGGCGAGATGCGCGCGATTGGCGGCGGTGTACGCCTTCGATTTCTGTGTCCGGGCAACATACCTCTGCATGTAGGCATCAAGGCGGCTGCGCTGGTGAGTACTGAGCACAGTGCCGCCGCTATTGTCGATGCGGGCGATCGCGCCGAAGGCTTTCTTCACGTCGTACTTGTAGACCGCGGCTTCGGCTTCATCGGCGCCGGGCGCGACTTCAGTCCGCGCCTTGATCGGGTCGATGGTTGCTGCTTCCGTTCGCGACTGAGCCGAGCTGCGATCTGCAGGCACCTCCGCCTCGAGCATTTCCACGAGACGCCCGATGCTGCTGCACTCGCTCATCAGTTGACGGAAAGTGACCTTTACTCCGAAAGCCTTCTGCAACTGCAGGGACACCTGCGTCAGCATCAGGCTGTCCAGGCCGAGTTCCATGAAGTTGGCGTCGGCATCGGCTTCGGAGAGATCGAATCCCGCTGTCTCCAGGAATACATCCTTCAACCGTGCCATCAGTGGCGATGCATCTACGGTCGCTGGTGTCGTCGCGCTGTTCGCTGCGGTCGCAGGCGCCTCGACATCTACCCGCGAGGCGGCCAGGGTGGGATGCGAAACCACGTTGGAAGCTGGCGCTGTGCCCGCCTCCACCCAGTAACGCTGGCGTTCGAACGGATACGTCGGGAGCCGAATGCGCGCCCGGACATGACGGCGATCGAACATGGCCGGGTCGATGGCCACACCTTTGACCCATAGCTGACCAGCCGCAAGCCGCAGATTCGCGGGCTCCCCTGCCGGGGTATCGGCCAGTGTCGCTATTGCGCTGAGGTGATGCTGCTGCATGCCCGGATGCTGCCGCGCGAGTGCTGCAAGCGTGCTGCGTGGACCGACCTCGAGCAGCACGCGCGCAGGCGTGTCGATCACGCGACCCAGAGCGGTCGCGAACTGCACCGGTTGGCGCAGATGCATGGCCCAGTAGTCTGGCGACATCGCCTGCGCGGGGTCGAGCCAGTCGCCGGTGGCGGTCGAAACGATCGGAATGCGTGGGACCGACAGTGTCAACGCGGCAGCTTCGGCGCGGAACGGTGCGACCACCGGCTCCATCATTTGCGAATGGAAGGCGTGCGAAGTCCGGAGCGCGCGGCAGGCGATGCCATCGGCTTCAAGCTGTTCCTGGAAGCGGGCGATGACATCGAGCGGGCCTGAAACGACGCAACTGCCTGGCGCATTCTCGGCAGCCAGAGACAGGTCCTCGGGCAGGCGCGCGGTGAGCTCGGACAATGGCATCCGTACCGACAACATTCCGCCCGCAGGCTGTGCCTGCATCAGTGCGCCACGTCGCGCAACCAGGCGCAGCGCATCCGCGAGCGTGAATATCCCGGCGATCGTCGCCGCGACGAATTCGCCGACACTGTGACCGATCATTGCCGCCGGCACGACGCCATGGCTCATCCAGAATTGGGCCAGTGCGTATTCGATGGCGAAGGTTGCCGGCTGCATGACCGCGGTCTGCAACAGCGATTCCGGATCATCGGAGAACACTCGTTCGCTCAGGTCGAAGCCGAGCTCCGTGCGAAGTGCGTCAGCGCAATCATCGAAGGCAATGCGGAAGGCCGGTTCGCTTTCGTACAGTTCGCGTCCCATGCCAGGATAGGTCGCGCCCTGCCCCGGGAACAGAAACACGACGTCGCTTTGGCGCGCCGGCCGCGTCCGCCCGATCGTACTGGCCAGGTCGGGACCGCGCAGCTGCGCGATCGCGTTGCCTAGGTCATCGGCGACGACGGCGGTTCGATGCGCGAACGCCTTGCGACCCATCGACAAGGTCCAGGCCGCGTCGGCCAGGTTGGTCAGCGGTTCCTGCTCCAGATGGTCCGCGAGGCGTACCGCTGCGCGCGAAAGTGCGGCCGGCGTGCGCGCGGACAGCACCAAGAGCTGCGGTCCGATTGCGGCGTCCGATAGGGGCAGCTGAGGCGCCTCTTCCAGAACGACATGCGCATTGGTGCCGCCGACACCAAACGAACTCACACCGGCGCGCCGCGGCCCGTCCGTTGAGGTCCATTCGCTCAGGGCCGCATTGACGACGAAGGGCGAATTGGCGAAGTCGATGGCCGGATTGGGCTCCGTGAAATGCGCTGTCGCGGGAATTCTCCCTTCGGTAAGCGCCAGCGCCGTCTTGATCACCCCGGCGGCGCCAGCAGCGATGACGAGATGGCCGACATTGCTCTTCACCGATCCAACCCGGCAGAAGCCCACGTCCTGCGTGCTGCGACGGAATGCGCGGGTCAGGCCCTCGATTTCGATGGGGTCGCCCAATGGCGTGGCCGTGCCATGGGTTTCGACATAACTGATGCTGCGCGGATCGACCCGCGCGCGGTCATGCGCCATCGCGATCACCGCAGCCTGCCCTTCACTGCTGGGCGCTGTGAAGCTGGCCTTGACGCTGCCGTCGTTGTTGATCGCACCGCCGCGTATCACGGCGAATACCTGGTTGCCATCGTCGATCGCGTCGGAAAGCCGCTTGAGCAGCACGACCGCCGCACCATCGCAGAACACCGTGCCGCCGGCGCCGGCATCGAACGGCCGGGTGTGGCCGTCAGGCGACAGCATCGCGCCTTCCTGATGGAAGTAGCCGCTGCGCGGCGGACAGGTCACCGTGATTCCGCCTGCCAACGCCATGTCGCATTGGCCAAGCTGCAGGCTGTCCATCGCCTGGCAGATCGCCACCAGCGACGTCGAGCACGCGGTATGCACGCTTATCGCCGGGCCGGTGAGGTTGAGCTTGTGCGCCACTCGCGTGGCGATGAAATCCTTCTCGTTGTCCAGCATCACCTGGAACGCACCGACCCGGTCGATCAGGTCCGGATGCGCAGCCACATGGCGCTGGAAATAGCTCGCGTTGAACATGCCCGCGAACACGCCAACGGGGCCGGACGTATCGGGTACATGACCCGCGCGTTCGAGGCATTCCCAACACAACTCCAGGAAGATCCGCTGCTGCGGATCCATGAGTTCGGCTTCCTTCGGGCCAATGCCGAAGAACGCGGCGTCGAACTGCTCCACCCCGTCGATGATTCCGCGCGCCGGCACGTAAGCGGGATCATTGCGATCCTGGTCGCTGACGCCAGGATCGAGTTCATCGGGCCCGAAGAACGTGATCGAATCGCGGCCATCGCACAAATTCTTCCAGAAGCCTTCGACATCGGCGGCACCCGGGAAGCGCCCGGCCATGGCAACGATCGCGATGGGTTCGGCAACGGGCTGGCCGCCCGCTTGGCGCGCGGAGGAAAACCGCTGCAGATCAATGGCCGCGTCGTCGCTACCTTCCAGCGAGGCAGCCAGTGCGGCAGGCGTCGGGTTGCGGAACAAAGATGCGGTGGGAATTACGCTGGACGGGTCACGTGCCTGGGCGACGCGGTGCAGCAGCCGCGTAGCCAGCATGGAATCGCCGCCCAGATCGAAGAAGTTGTCGTTCCGTCCCACTGGCTCGATCGCGAGTATCTCGGCAAACGATTCGCACAGCAGGTCTTCCAGCGGTCCAACGGGCGGTTCGCAGGCATAAGCCAGTTCGGGGCGTTGCCGCGCGGGCGCCGGCAACGCCTTGCGATCAAGCTTGCCGTTTTCCGTCAGCGGCAATGCGCCGAGCACAACGAAGGCGCTGGGGATCATGTAATCGGGCAACGAAGCCGCCAAGTGCGTACGCAGCTCGGCTTGCGATGCCGGCGAGCCCGTTGGCACCACGTAGGCAACCAGTCGTGCGTCGCCGTCGCTGCGATCAGCACGCGCGATCACCGCGCATGCGCGCACGGATTCGTGCCGCGCCAGGACGCTCTCGATCTCGCCGGTTTCGATGCGGAAGCCGCGGATCTTTACCTGGTGATCGCTACGGCCGAGGTACTCGAGATCGCCATCGTCGAGCCGCCGTGAGAGATCGCCCGTCTTGTACAGGCGCACATTTTCGCCGTCAGGCGAGCGCCACTCGAAGAACCGCTCGGCAGTGAGGTCCGGGCGGTTGAGATAGCCTCGGGAAACGCCGGCGCCAGCAACGTAGATTTCTCCTTCTTCACCGGTCCTAACCGGCATCAGGTTGGCATCGAGCACGAACAGACGCAGGTCCGGAATCGGCTCGCCGATTACGCTACCGGCATTGCGGTTTAGTTCGGTCAGGCCTATCGGCCGGTAGGTGACATGCACGGTGGTTTCAGTGATCCCGTACATGTTGATCAGCCGTGGCTTGGAATCGCCATGGCGTTCGAACCACGGACGCAGCATCTGCAATTCGAGTGCTTCGCCGCCGAAGATCACGTACCGCAGCGCGAGGCGCGATGCATCGCTACCTGCGGCCAGATCGGCATGGATCAGATTGCGGAATGCCGATGGCGTCTGGTTGAGCACGGTTACGCCTTCGCGCACCAGCAATGCATGGAAGGCTTCCGGCGAGCGACTGACCAGATACGGGACCACCACGACACGGCCGCCGTAGATCAACGCTCCCCAGATTTCCCACACGGAGAAATCGAAAGCGTGCGAATGAAAGAAGGTCCAGACGTCGCTCGGACCGAAGCCATACCAAGGGTCGGTCGACGTGAACAGCCGCGCGACATTGGCATGCGTTATCTGGCAGCCCTTCGGCTTGCCCGTCGAGCCCGAGGTATAGATGACGTAAGCAAGGTCCTCTGGCCTCGCCGAAGGTTCGGGATCGTGCATCGGCTCGTTGGCGAATGCAGACCAGTCATCGAGCATGAGTGCGGGGACATCCGTCTCAGGTAGCGTCCCGTGTTGCGAGGTTGAAGTGAGCAGTGCCCCGGGCCGCGCGTCCTCGAACATGAATTGCACGCGATCCCGCGGATACGCCAAATCGATCGGCAGATAGGCGCCACCGGATTTGAGGATACCCAGCAGCCCCACCACCATCTGGAGCGAGCGTTCCAACCCGATGGCAACGAGGACTTCCGGCCCCACGCCCATCGAACGGAGGCGGTGTGCAACCTGATTGGCGCGCTCGTTGAGTTCGCGGTAACTCAGGCTGGCGCCATCGCATGTGACTGCAATTGCGTCGGGACGGGTGGCCGCCTGCTTTTCGATCTGTTGCGTGATGCACGCCTGGTCGGACGCGAGGCCGCACGGTGAAGGACTGTCGAATCGCTCGTTCATGCCTCTTCCCAATCCCCGTGTTTCGCACCTCCAGGCGTGAATCGGCCCTTTGTGCTGCCCACTCGTGTCCCCTGGGCATCATCCACGGGCCCGAGGGGCGGCCATGCAGATCGCGCTGATATCGTGGGAAACGTCCTGGGCACGCTCATGCGGCCATCCCACTGAGATTCCGCTTCGGGCTTTTCACGGCCGAATCGCGCGTTACGATAGGGATATGGAGAGCCGTGCCATGAAACCCGACTTGACGCTGCTCTATTCAGAACTCGACTTGAAGCCCAACTGCACGCTTGCAGAGCTTCAGCTCGCCTATCGCAGGCGGATCTCTGAACTGCAGCCGCATCGCAATGGCGGCGTGCAGTCGCCCGAATCTGTAGCCGTCCTGCGCGACCTCATCTGGCTGTACACGAGCGCCACCCGCTTCCATCGCCGCTATGGGCGCCTGCCGGGTGCAGCCCCACACGGGCATGTGGGTACGACTGCCTCGATGCATCGCGGCAGCGTGCAGCATGTTCCGACCAGTTACAGCGCTTCACCCTCCGACGACCAGGCGCCGCCGCCGTTGCGCATCGCGTTCTGGGTCGCGATGGCGTTGCTGGTGGTCCTCTTCATCCTGGTTGCGGTCGCCTCTGGAGAGTGGCTCAGATAGCTCCTGTTACGAAATGTGGAGGAAGCATCAAGCTGACCGAGATGGGCCGGCCTCCCCGTTTTCCCCAACGACCCACGCGAATGGTCGCGGCATCGAGATTGGGGCAATGGATATCCAGAAAGTCTCGCTCAACCCGTGGACCGTGACACGACCGCTGGCCCTGGCCGCCGCGCTGTTCGTGGCAATCCACATCGCCATGTCGTCGTATTGGATCCTCTCGCACCGCGAGTACGTCAGTGGATTCGCATGGTTGAGCCTGGACAAGGAGCAAAGCCTCCCATCCCTGTTCTCCACCTTCCTTCTGGTTGCGGCTTCCGCGCTGTTCGCCTTCGTCGCCATGGTCGAACGCGTGGGCGGATCCAGGGATTTTCGCCAGTGGCAGATCCTGGCGATGGGCTTCGCGGTCATGGCCGTAGATGAAAACCTCGCCTTCCACGAACGCTTGATCGGGCCCATGCAACACCTTCTGGGCGGCGGACACCTGGGAATCCTGCACTTCGCATGGGTCCTTCCGGCCCTGGTACTGGTCGCTGTGCTTGGCGTGTACTTCCTGCCCTTCCTGCGACGACTGCCGCGCCGGTCGATGATTGCGTTTGTCGTCTCTGGCGCGATCTATCTGGGTGGCGCGGTGGGTGTAGAACTCTTCGAAGGCTGGTGGCGCGAAGAGCATTCCTATCGGACGATCGCCTTCCATCTGTCCGTGGCGTTGGAAGAAGGCATGGAAATGGCGGGCGTGATCATTCTCATCCACTCCCTGCTCCGCCATCTTTCCCGACGCTTCGGAGATGTGCAGATCCATTTCGAAGGCGCCGCGGTGGAAGAGGCATTCGCCGTTCATCCCGCTGGCCAACCTTCGCCGCACTCTCCCTGAGGGCTGGGTTCGTCAACGCGAACCGCGATGGAACAGCACGACCTCGACTGTCTGCAGCAGGATCATCAGGTCGAATACGAGGCCGTGGTTCTTGACGTAGAACAGGTCGAACGTCAGCTTTTCCTCGGCATCCTGCACTGACGCGCCATAGGGATAGCGCAGTTGCGCCCAGCCGGTCAGGCCTGGCTTCACGCAGTGGCGGACGTTGTAGTAACGAACTTCCTTGCTGAGCAGATCGACGAACTGCGGACGCTCCGGACGCGGCCCGACGAAGCTCATGTCGCCGCGCAGGATGTTGAACAATTGCGGCAGCTCATCGAGGCGTGAGAGACGGATGATGCGTCCGACGCGCGTCGTGCGATCGTCGTTCTGGCTGGCCCAGCGAGCGACACCGTCCGATTCGGCGTCCACGCGCATGCTGCGGAACTTGATCAGTTTGAAAGTACAGCCATCCTCGCCGATGCGCTCCTGGCGATACAGGATCGGCCCGCGAGACTCGAGGGCGATGCATGCGGCCACGATCAGCATGAACGGCCAAGCGACCAGCAACAGTGAGCTTGCGGCGACCAGATCGAAGAAGCGTTTACTGAGGCGGCGCGGAACCGAATGATCGAACCCACCCGAAAACGCCAGCCAGGAGGGGTCCGCAACGCTCAGCTTCACCATTCCGGCTTCACGTTCGAAGAAGGTGGAAAGGTCGGTGATGGTGACTCCGCGCTGTGCGCACTTGAGCATTTCCTCCATCGGTAGCGCACCGCGACGCTCGTCCGGAGCAACCACGATTTCGTAGACCTGCAACCACTCGGTGATTTCGGACAATGAGAAGTCGGTACTCAGCAGGAGCTTTTCCGGCACTTGCACCGGTTGGCCCGGAATCGCCAGGAACCCCACCACGATGAACGATCGCCGGTCGGCGTTGCGACGCAACCGGCTATTGATGAGATCCGCGTTGTTGCCGGCACCCAGTATCAAGACGCGGCGTCGGAATACATCCGTCTTGAACAGCCGATCGACGACGAGTCGTAATCCAGCCAGCCCGATCAATCCCAGGGTGAGTGCCATGGCGAGCACGCCACGACCGATGTAGGTCACGGGAACCAGGTAATAGAGCACCAGCAACGCGACGCCCGCGAACGCAAACGACAGCAACAAGCGGACAAGAAACTCCATGCGGTTGTGCCGCACGTGTACCTGGTACAGCCCGAAGGCCACCATCGACACCGTGATGAAAACTGCGAATACGACGGCGCGCGACGGCGCCGATTCGAAGAATTGCGCGAAGCCTGCGGGATCGCGAAGGAAACGCAACCATGCCGCCAGAAGCACCGCGAGCATCAGGAGTGCGAGCTCGGCCAACCATAGCAGGAGTAGTGCGCGACTCTTACGACTGGCTAGAGCGATACTCACGGCCTCTCCTGCTGCAATGGGTCATATCGCATGCTCCGTCCTGTCCGTATTCGGGAGTAAAGGGCTTCGATCCAAACGAGCTGGCTCTCTGATGAGAACGCGATGGATGCAATGTCCCGGCCGCTAAGGCGTGGCCAGGATTCAGTCGTGTTCGGATCCAAGCGCAGTGGCGTATGGACGTAGTTGCGCGCTGAGCACAGGCAGCTGGGGTGCGGACGCCACGGCGACCGTCCATGGATGATCGGCATCGAGCATCTGCACCCTGACCGATCCGCCCCATGGCAGGGCAACCAATGCCCCATCCACGGCAGCAAAGGTGGGCGTCTCGCGTTGGGGGCCTATCCCAGCCGCTTTCAGATAGGCCTGCTTGCGTACCCACAGTGCAAGCAGCGCTTCATTTCGTGCCAATCCGGGCAAGGCGACGATTCCGGTGTCGGACGAATGGCATATCCGGCCGGCGATTTCCGGAACCACCGGTGCATGCTCGGTCAATTCGATGTCCACACCGACCGGACCTTCCGTCGCAACGGCCACCGCAACGCAATGGTCGGCATGGCTCAAGCTCGTGGACAGGGAGCTGCCCGACAGACGCGGGCAGCCTTTCATGTCGCGGCCAATCGCGACTTCCGAGGCATCGCGACCCAGGACCTTTGCCAGCAGCATGCGATGCAGCGAATAACCGAGCGCAAGCTGGTCCCGATCCACGGTGAGGCGCCGGCCATGCACGCGCCTCAGTTCCCCCATGTCCAGCAGCGCGTACGCATCGGGCAACCAGGGCCACCAATCGTGAAGATCGAACAGGGCGACATGCACGCTGATGGCTGGTTGCGCGAGCCATTCGGGAGCAGGCAACGCGCTTTCGAAGGCTTCGCGCAGCAGGACGCGTCGCCATTGCGACGCGATGCCCTGATTGGTATTGGTCTGCAGCATCCGGCCTGCCCATGGACGCCGCCGGCGCCATCCTCATCACTGTCTAGTTAGGAACGAGGGGACGGCGGCGGAACGGACAATCCGCACCTGTTCGCCAAGGCGCTTTAAGTTGGGCAAGTAACCTATTGAAGTTGAAAGTCTTAACCTTTGAGACCGCATTATTAGTAATATTGCTAATATGCAGTCCCGCCCCTTCCGCCTAGCTACCCGAGACACGCCATGGGCACGGTGACAGCGCTTGGCGGGAATGCGGCGGCGGCCTCCGATCCTCTGCTGGATGGGCTTATTTCCCAGCGACGGATCTGGCGCGGACAATCCGCGGCTACGGCTCCTGCGCTGGAACAACCCACGGGCTGGCCCAGTCTGGATGCCCTCCTGCCCACACGCGGCTGGCCCGCTGCGGCGCTGAGCGAATTGCTGCTGTCCGCCGACGGTGTTGGCGAACTCCAGTTGCTGTGGCCAACCCTCTCCCGTCTGAGCCAGCCCAAGGACGGCGTCATCGCGTTGATCGCACCGCCCTACCACCCGTATCCGCCGGCCTGGCAAGCCGCTGGAGTCAGGCTCGGCGCGCTGCAGGTCATCCGGACAAAGACGCCACGTGATGCGCTGTGGGCGGCCGAACAGTGCCTCCGCTCCGGTGCCTGCGATGCCGTGCTGTGCTGGCCGCTGCAGGCCGACGATCGCGCCTTGCGACGATTGCAGGTGGCGGCCGAAACCGGACAGGCACTGGGCTTCGCTTTCCGGCCGATGAAGGCTGCATTGAACCCGTCTCCGGCGGCATTGCGCATCGCAGTCGATGCCTCGCCGCGGCAACTGCGCGTACTGAAGTGCCGCGGTGGCAATCCGCCGGTACGGGCGATTCCTTTCCCGACGCAGGGACATCCCGAGTCGCTTCTTCCGTTGCCCGCGCTACAGTGCGATGCACCGGTTTCGATTCGTGCGCCGCTCATCAGCAAGCCGTCCGCACTGCCTTCCATCCGGCCTCCGCGGCCTGCGGGCATCAGTCCGCTCCTTCCTCTGGAACTCGCGCAAAGCGCGCCGGACAGAGCGGGCATCGGGGCCTGAACCATGCGCTGGGCCTGCCTGCTCCTCCCGCAACTGGCGATCGACGGCATTCTGCGTCGCCATCCTGATCCAGACGCGCCGCTCGCATTGATCAGCGGCCCTGCGCAGCGCCGCGTGCTGCACGCCATCAATCCGGCGGCACGTGCATTGGGATTGCGTCCGGGGATGCCGCTTGCCGCTGCGCAGGCGCTGGGCGGCAGCTTCGCCATGGCCGAGTACGATCCACGCGACGACGAACGCTGGCGCCAGCTGCTGGCCGCCTGGGCCTACCGCTTCAGTTCGCAGGTCAGCACCGACCTTCCACACGCCATCGTGCTCGAAGTCGGCCACAGCCTGCAGTTGTTCGGACCCTGGCCGCGCCTGGAAGCGCAGTTGCGCGAAGAGCTGCGCGCGCTCGGCTTCCGTCATCGCCTTGTCGCCGCGCCGAATCCCCACGCTGCCCGCGTCCTGGCCAACGTGCATGACGGCCTGGGCGTGGGTGAAAACGCGCTGATCAACGCCTTGGGACAATTGCCGGTGGAACGCGCCGGCTTGCCACCGGAAGTCGCGCATTCGCTGTCGCGCATGGGCCTGCGCAAGCTGCGGCAGGTGTTCGCCCTGCCCCGGGATACGTTGAACCGGCGTTTCCCGCGCGAGGTGCTGCAACATCTCGACCGCTTGCGTGGCGCCGATGCGCCGCTGACGTGGTATCAGCCGCCGGACGTGTTCGAAGGCCGCATCGAGTTCGAACACGAAGTCGAATCCAGCCAGGCCCTGCTGTTCCCGCTGCGCCGGCTCACGGCGGATCTTGCCGCCTTTCTGGCTGGCCGCGATGGTGGCGTGCAACGCTTTACCGTCGTGCTGGAACACGAATACATCACGCACAGCGAAGTCGAAGTCGGCCTGCTGGCCGCCGAACGCGAACCGGCAATGTTGTTCGAACTCGCGCGAGGCCGCATCGAGCAGGCGCAGGTACCCGCGCCGGTGCGCGGCATGCAATTGGTCGCGCGCGAACTTCCCGCTTTCGTCCCCGCCGAACGCGACCTGTTCGATCCGCGTCCGCAGCAGGCCGTGCCATGGACGCAGCTGCGCGAGCGCCTGCGGGCTCGCCTGGGCGATGACGCGGTCCAGGAAATCGGCTGGTGGCCCGATCATCGCCCCGAGCACGTCGTCACCGGCGGGAAGCCGCTGCCCAAAACGGCCGTTGCGCCGTCCTTGCTCCGCCCAGGCTGGCTGTTGCCGCAACCGATGCCCCTGCGCGACCGGGTCCAGCGTGTGCTCGCCGGCCCCGAGCGCATCGAGTCGGGCTGGTGGGACGACGACGAAGTCCGCCGCGATTACTACCTGATCGAAACCACGCAGGGGCAACGTGCGTGGGGGTTCCGTAGCGCTGGCGAGCAGGCGGGGCCGTTCATGCTGCATGGGTGGTTCGCATGAGCGGTTGCTTGGGCTTGGGCTTGGGCTTGGGCTTGGGCTTGGGCTTGGGCTTGGGCTTGGGCTTGGGCTTGGGCTTGGGCTTGGGCTTGGGCTTGGGCTTGGGCTTGGGCTTGGGCTTGGGCTTGGGCTTGGGCTTGGGCTTGGCTTTTGTCGTCATCCCGGCGCAAGCCGGGATCCATTTTGACTTTGCCTTGGCCTTTAAAAGAAAAAACAACGACAAAAGCAAAATGGATCCCGGCTTGCGCCGGGATGACGAGCAAAGGCAAAGACAGAAAAAACAAAGACAGCAAAAACAACAGCAACAAGGGCAACGGCCAGCGAGGGCGCCATGACCTCCCTCCCCGCTTACGCGGAGCTCCATTGCCTGTCGAACTTCAGCTTCCAGCGCGGCGCTTCGAATTCCCGCGAACTGTTCGAGCGAGCCAAGCAACAGGGCTATGCCGCGCTCGCCATCACCGACGAATGCAGTCTGGCCGGCATCGTCCGTGCACTGGAAGCCGCGGAAGCCATCGATCTCAAGCTGATCGTCGGCAGCGAATTCCGCATCGAAGACGGCCCAAAACTGGTGCTGCTGGCCGAAACCCTCGCGGGTTACCAGCGCCTATGCCAACTGATAACGCTGGCGCGACGGCGCGCGGAAAAAGGCTCCTATCGCTCGCTGCCGGAGGACTTCGAAGGCATGAACGAAGGGTTGCTGGTGCTGTGGATCCCTGGCGACAAACCTGCTTCGGATGAAGCTCGTTGGATCAAGACCAAGTTTCCGCAGCGCACCTGGCTGGCCATCCAACTGCATCGCGGTCCGGACGACGTCAGTCGCCTGCATTCGCTGCAGCAACTGGCTCTGGAGCTGGACATTCCCGCCGTCGCCAGCGGCGACGTCCACATGCATGTGCGCAATCGCCGCGCCCTGCAGGACACGATGACCGCCATCCGCTTGCATCGCACGCTGGCTGAAGCGGGCCACGCCCTCTTCCCCAATGGCGAACGCCATCTGCGCACGCGCCAGGCGCTATCGGCGATCTATCCCGAACAGCTGCTCGCCGAATCGGTGCGGATCGCACAACGCTGCCATTTCAGCCTGCGCCAGCTGCGATATCAGTATCCACACGAACTGGTCCCGCCCGGCCACACGCCCCGGAGCTGGTTGCGCCGCCTGACAGTGATAGGAATTCGCGAGCGCTGGCAGAAGAAGCACTCGGACGCTCCGCAACGAAGCAAAGCCGTCGAGTTGATCCGCAAGGAGCTGCGGATCATCGCGACGAAGCAATACGAATCGTATTTCCTCACGGTGCACGACATCGTGCGCTTTGCCCGCAGCAGGGAAATTCTCTGCCAGGGACGTGGCTCTGCAGCCAATTCGGCCGTCTGTTACGCGCTGGGCATTACCGAGCTGCAGCCGGGCGAAATGGAACTGCTGTTCGAACGCTTCGTTTCCGAGGAACGAGACGAGCCGCCAGACATCGACGTCGACTTCGAGCACGAGCGCCGCGAAGAAGTCATGCAGTACGTCTTCAACCGCTACGGCCGCGAGCGCGCGGCGCTGACGGCTGTGGCCACGCGTTATCGCGGACGCAGCGCGGTACGCGACGTGGCCAAGGCACTCGGCCTGCCCATGGACCAGATCGAGGAACTCGCCAAGACCATGGACCGTTGGGGTGAGGAAGTGCCGCCAGCGGAATTCCTGCGTGAGCACGGCTTCGATCCGGACTCGCCGGTGATGCGGCGAGTGATCGCCTTGACCGACCAGTTGCTCGGCTTCCCCAGGCACTTGTCGCAACATCCGGGCGGCTTCGTCATCTCCGAATCGCCGCTCTCGATGATCGGTCCGATCGAGAATGCGGCGATGGACGATCGCACCGTGTTGCAGTGGGACAAGGACGATCTCGACGTACTGAAACTGCTGAAGGTCGACTGTCTCGCGCTGGGCATGCTCACCTGCATCCGCAAGACGTTCGAACTGCTGCGCGAGAGCGGACGTCGCGATCTCGACCTGGATCGCGTTCCGCGAGAGGACGAGAAGACCTACGAAATGATCCAGGCCGCCGACACCATTGGTGTGTTCCAGATCGAATCGCGCGCGCAGATGGCTATGCTGCCGCGACTGAAACCGAAAAGGTTCTACGACCTGGTGATCCAGGTCGCGATCGTGCGTCCCGGCCCGATTCAGGGCGACATGGTTCATCCCTATCTGCGCCGCCGCAATGGCGAAGAACCGGTGACTTATCCATCGGAGAAACTCCGGCACATCTTCGAGCGCACTTTGGGTGTGCCGCTATTCCAGGAACAGGTGATGCAGCTCGCGGTCGATGCCGCGGGCTACACGCCGGGGGAAGCCGACCAGCTGCGTCGTTCCATGGCGGCATGGAAGCGCTATGGCGACATGCAGGGCCATCGCCAGCGAATCATCAGCGGCATGCTGAAGAACGGCTATGCGCTGGATTTCGCCGAACGCATCTTCGAGCAGATCAAGGGATTCGGCAGCTATGGATTCCCGGAATCTCACGCTGCCAGCTTTGCCCTGCTCGCCTATGCCAGCAGTTGGCTCAAACGGCACGAACCGGCGGCATTCGCGGCTGCGTTGATCAACTCGCAACCGATGGGCTTCTATTCGCCGAGCCAGATCGTGCAGGACGCGCGACGACATGGCATCGAAGTGCGGCCGGTCGATGTGCGTTACAGCCATTGGAATTGCACGCTGGAATCCCGCGCATCTGATTCAGGTGCGCAACCGGCCTTGCGGCTCGGATTGCGCATGGTCAACGGTTTCCGCGAAGACGCGGCATTGCGCATCGAAGCCGCACGTGCCCGGCAGGCCTTCCGCGACGTGACCGATCTGTGCCTGCGCGCGGATCTTGATCAACGCCTGCGCGGCATCCTCGCTGATGCCGCCGCATTGCGTGGACTGGCCGGACATCGGCACAAGGCGCGCTGGGCGGCCGCTGGTGTGGAAGCGCAGATGCCGCTGCTTGATCCGCTGGGTGCGATTGCGGAGCCTTCGATTTCCCTGCCACTACCCAGCCCAGCCGAAGATGTCCGCACCGACTATGCGATGACCGGGCTCACGCTCGGGCGGCATCCCTTGAGCTTCCTGCGTGCGCAATTGCGGGCGCGCCGCTTCAAGCGTTCTTCGGAAGTGCGCGAGATGAAGCATGGCCAGCGGGTCAGCTTTGCCGGCTTGGTCACCATGCGCCAGCGGCCACAGACCGCGAGCGGCGTCACCTTCATCACGCTCGAGGATGAAGACGGCCTGGTCAATGCCGTGGTCTGGCAGCACGTCGCCGAACGGCAACGTCGCGAATTTCTTGAATCGAGGCTGATGGCCATCGAGGGACGGATCGAACATGCCGACGGCGTACAGCACCTGATCGCCACACGCCTGCATAACCTGACCTCGTTGCTGTCGGGACTGAATACGAGTTCCCGCGATTTCCACTAAACGATGGACGCACTGGCGATGGCTGAGAAGGCGTCCACGAATCCCGGTAGTCTGGAGCCGGAAGTTTCATGGGAGCGATCACATGTACTCGAAGACCCTCTACGCCGGCTGGGGCGACATGGACTTCAACTCGCACATGAGAAATACCGCCTACCTGGACAAGGCGGCCGACGTCCGACAGATGTTCCTGATGGAACATGGCTTCCCGATGGAGGAGTTCTCCCGGCTGAGAGTCGGGCCAGTCGTCATGAAAGATGAGCTCGAATACTTCAAGGAAGTCGGGCTACAGCAACAGATCGTCGTGACCTATGCGCTCGCTGGCCATGCGGAGGACGGAAGCCGCTTCCTGCTGCGTCACGAAATCTTTCGACCGGATGGAAAACTGGCTGCACGGGTAACCAGTGCCGGCGGATGGCTGGACTTGAACGAGCGCAGGTTGATCGCACCACCGCCCGCGCTATTTGCAGCGATGAACTCGCTTGAACGCACGGAAGACTTTGTCGCGCTGCCCTCGAGCATCAAGGCGCGCGCATGACAGGCCTTTGCGCAGAAGCGAAAGCGCGCATTGATCGAATCCGGACGCACAAAAACACTCAGGGCCCGGTTTCCCGAGCCCTGAATGCTTGAAGAGTGGCGTCCCCACGGGGATTCGAACCCCGGTCGCTACCGTGAAAGGGTAATGTCCTAGGCCTCTAGACGATGGGGACGCTGTAAAACTTTTGCTTTCATCGAAATGTTCTTCGCTGAAAGCCGGCCTGTTTTTGAAACTTGTACCAAGTGGTGGAGCCAGCCGGGATCGAACCGGCGACCTCCTGCATGCCATGCAGGCGCTCTCCCAGCTGAGCTATGGCCCCACGGCGCTGGAAAGCGCGCAAGTCTAAAGTAAAAGACGCGCGCTGCAAACATCTTTTTGCTGATGAGTCGAAAGACTCACACCTAAACTCGCACTGCGCTTTCGACAAGCTGCGAGCGAGCCAGCATGGCAACACTGTAGCGCGACAACACCTCGCCAAACTTCAGTTGCGTAATATCGAATGCGTGGATTGCGCCCACACGTGATCGCTTCTTCTCTGGAGAATCTGACGCCACTGCAGGGACGCTTGACCACGCATTCGCGCACCAGCCGCAGTCTTTGTAGAGCGGAGCTTGCTCCGCTGCTTTTCCCGTCGACAAGAAAGAAAAATCAGCGGAGCAAGCTCCGCTCTACAAATCATCGGATGCAAAAACACTCAGGGCCCGGTTTCCCGAGCCCTGAATGCTTGAAGAGTGGCGTCCCCACGGGGATTCGAACCCCGGTCGCTACCGTGAAAGGGTAATGTCCTAGGCCTCTAGACGATGGGGACGCTGTAAAACTTTTGCTTTCATCGAAATGTTCTTCGCTGAAAGCCGGCCTGTTTTTGAAACTTGTACCAAGTGGTGGAGCCAGCCGGGATCGAACCGGCGACCTCCTGCATGCCATGCAGGCGCTCTCCCAGCTGAGCTATGGCCCCACGGCGCTGGAAAGACGAAAAGTTTAGAGGGCCCATTAAGGGGCGTCAAGCCACCTTTTCGATTTCCGGACCAATTTCCTGCCCAATCGGACGCAGGGTGGCGACTCCATGGCCGCTCTCGGCCAGGTATTGGAGCCATTTGCCGAGGAAGGTGTTCATCCGCAGCCGATGTCCGATCACTTCCGCCGGCGGCGGATACATTCCGATCACGTCCTGCCAGCGGCGGCCCACATAACAGTGCGTGGCCTCGACCTGGCGGGCATCGTGATAGACGCGAAGATAGGCCGAAGGATCGGGCTCACCGGTCACCGGGTCGAGCATGCTGTAGGTCAGGCGCAGTTCGGTCGTATAGCGATGCTGCTCCATCACATCCAGCTGCAAAGGCAGGCTATCGCCAATATCCGAGACGTAACGGCCCGGCGCGAGGTCGGCGGGTTCGAACAGACGCTGCAGTCGCGCGTGGTTCTCGGCGTACAGCGCCATCAGCCAGCCGAACTTGCCGAGCCGCAGGCGACCCAGGGTGTCGGTGTGCGTGGTACGGGCAATGAGTTGCTGCATGGACCCGATGCTACACGCGCAACCCTCGCGGCGGCAGCGTTGACGCACAAGTTGAACGCGCCTAAGGTCACAGTTCTTCCCGCGAAAAATCCACTTTCCGCGGCTTCAGCGACATGGGCTCCTGAACGCCCTGTTCAGGGCATCTCGTTCAGTACGTCGGGTTCAGAACATCTCCCGATGGATGCCAAGTGTCGTCAGCACCTTGCTGGCGATTTCCTCGATCGACGTATGCGTCGTACTAAGGGTCGGAATCCCCTCACCCCTAAACATCATTTCTGCCGCCGCGACCTCCCGCTTGCAGGTGTCGAACTGGGCATAGCGGGAATTCGGACGACGCTCCTGGCGAATCTGCTGCAAACGGACCGGATCGATGGTCAGGCCGAACAGCTTGCTGCGATAGGGGCGCAAACGAGCCGGCAGGCGGTCGTGCTCGAGATCCTCCTCGGTCAAGGGATAGTTCGCCGCGCGGATGCCGTAATGCAGCGCCAGGTACACGCAGGTCGGCGTCTTGCCGGCACGCGACACGGCCACCAGGATCACGTCGGAACCGGCATAGTCGGTGGCAGCACCATCGTCATGGGTCAGCGCGAAGTTCATCGCGTTGATGCGGCGGTGATAGGTCTCGAAATTGACCAGGCCATGGGCCTGGCCGATGCGACGCTCCCGCACCTCGCCCAATTCCCGCTCCAGTGGCTCGATGAAGGGCGCAAAGACGTCGAGCATCAACGCCCCGCTCTCGGCCAACGCCGCGCCGACGTTGCTGTCCATGCATGAATTGATCACCACCGGGCGCACGCCGTGCATCTCGCCAGAGGCCCTGATCTTCGCCGCCAATTCCTGGGCGCGCTCGACCGTGCCCACGAAGGGATAGCGATCGGTGACGAACTGGGTCTGGGTGAACTGTGTCAGCAGGCTGTGACCGATCGTCTCGGCGGTGATGCCCGTGCCGTCGGACACATAGAAAACCGGCCGCACTCCAGGCATCGCTTACCTCGTCAAGGGCTTGGTCATTGCTAGAAATCACACCCCGGCAAGTTTGTCCGGGGGCGTCGCAGCGGCGATAATAGCGACCTTTCACATCTACGGCCGCCGCCTCCGGCCCTTACCCCCACGGAGCCCCCGTCTTGAACGAGAACATCCTCTGGCTGCACGCGCTTCGCCTGTCCGACCTGGCCCGCGTGGGCGGTAAGAACTCCTCACTCGGCGAGATGATCGGCAATCTGGCCAATCTGGGCGTCTCTGTCCCGGGCGGTTTCGCGACCACGTCAGAAGCCTTCAAGGACTTCATCGCCCACAACGACCTGCACCAGCGCATTTACGACAAGCTGGCGACCCTGGACGTCGAGGACGTGCCCGCCCTCACCGCCGCCGGCAAGGAAATCCGCGGCTGGGTAATCGAGGCGCCGCTGCAGCCTGAGCTGGATGCCGACATCCGCAAGGCTTACAAGCAGCTGTGCGACGAGAACGGCGGTTCCGACGTCGCCGTCGCTGTGCGTTCGTCCGCCACTGCCGAAGACCTGCCCGACGCCTCGTTCGCCGGCCAGCAGGAAACCTTCCTCAACGTCACCGGTGCCGACGACGTCGTGCACAAGGTCAAGGAAGTCTTCGCATCGCTCTACAACGATCGCGCCATCGCGTACCGCGTCCACCACGGCTTCAAGCACGAAGACGTGTTCCTCTCGGCGGGCGTGCAGCTGATGGTTCGCTCCAACGTCGGCTCGTCCGGTGTGCTGTTCACGCTGGACACCGAGTCCGGCTTCCGCGACGTCGTCTTCATTACCTCCAGCTTCGGTCTGGGCGAGATGGTCGTACAGGGCGCGGTGAATCCGGACGAGTTCTACGTCTACAAGCCCACTCTGCAACAGGGCAAGCCGGCGATCCTGCGTCGCTCGATCGGCGCCAAGCAGCTGCGCATGGTCTACTCGGACAAGCCCGGCGAGCGCGTTAGGACCGAAGAAACGCCGACCGAGCTGCGCAACACCTTCTCGATCAACGATGCTGACGTGCACGAACTCGCCAAGCAGGCCCTAGTGATCGAAAAGCACTACGGCCGCCCGATGGACATCGAGTGGGCGAAGGACGGCGTCAGCGGCAAGCTCTTCATCGTGCAGGCGCGTCCGGAAACGGTGAAGTCGCGCGCGCATGCCACGCAGATCGAGCGCTATGCGCTGCTCAAGCGCGGTGACGTGATCGCCGAAGGCCGCGCCATCGGCAACAAGATCGGCAGCGGCGTCGCTCGCGTCGTGCGTTCGCTCGATGACATGGCCCGCGTGCAGCCCGGCGACGTGCTGGTCGCCGACATGACCGACCCGGACTGGGAACCGGTGATGAAGCGCTCCGCCGCGATCGTGACCAACCGCGGCGGCCGCACCTGCCACGCCGCGATCATCGCGCGCGAACTGGGCGTTCCTGCTGTCGTCGGCACCGGCAACGCGCTCGACACCATCAAGGACGGCCAGGAAGTCACCATCTCCTGCGCCGAAGGCGACACTGGCTACATCTACGCAGGCGCCCTGCCCTTCGAGCGTAACGTCGCCGATCTCGACAAGATGCCGGAGGCGCCGCTCAAGGTGATGATGAACGTCGCCAACCCGGAACGCGCTTTCGATTTCGCGATGCTGCCCAATGCCGGCATCGGCCTGGCACGTCTGGAAATGATCATCGCCAGCCACATCGGTGTGCATCCCAAGGCGCTGCTGGAATACGCGTCGCAGGACGCCGAAACCAAGAAGAAGATCGACGCCAAGATCGCGGGCTATGGCAGCCCGGTCGACTTCTACGTGGACCGTCTCGCCGAAGGCATCGCCACCATCACCGCCTCGGTCGCGCCAAATCCGGTGATCGTGCGCCTGTCCGACTTCAAGTCGAACGAATACGCCAACCTGATCGGCGGCTCACGTTATGAGCCGCACGAAGAGAACCCGATGATCGGTTTCCGCGGCGCGAGCCGCTACATCGATCCGAGCTTCGCCGAAGCCTTCGCGCTGGAATGCCGCGCGGTGAAGAAGGTGCGCGAACAAATGGGCCTGACCAACTGCTGGGTCATGATCCCGTTCGTGCGCACGCTGGAAGAAGGCCGCAAGGTCATCGAAGTGCTGGAAGCCAATGGCCTCAAGAAGGGCGAAAACGGCCTCAAGGTCATCATGATGTGCGAAGTGCCGTCGAACGCGCTGCTCGCGGACGAGTTCCTCGACATCTTCGACGGCTTCTCGATCGGTTCGAACGACCTGACCCAGCTGACGCTCGGTCTCGACCGCGACTCGGCGATCGTTGCCAACCTGTTCGACGAACGCAATCCGGCGGTGAAGAAGCTGCTGTCGATGGCCATCCAGGCCGCGCGCGCCAAGGGCAAGTACGTCGGCATCTGCGGCCAGGGTCCGAGCGATCATCCGGACCTCGCCGAGTGGCTGATGGAGCAGGGAATCGAATCGGTGTCGTTGAATCCGGACACCGTCGTCGACACCTGGCTGCGTCTGGCCAAGGTGAAGGCTGCGGCCTGATCGCTACGCCATGGACCAGGCCAGCACCACGATTTCGCTGAAGGAACTGCACTCGCTGGAACACTGGCGGGCGTTGGCCGAGGTCTACGGCCTGCGCCTGCTGGGTTCGGTGCTGATCCTGCTGATCGGTCTGTGGCTGGCCAAGCGCCTGTCCCGCGCCCTGGATCGGGTGCTGGAGCGCACGCATACGGAGGCCACGCTGCGTGGCTTCCTGCGCAACATCGCCTATGCGGCGATGGTGGTGATCGTGATCCTCGCCGCGTTGCAGGCGCTGGGATATACCCCCGCCTCGCTCCTCGCGGTACTTGGCGCCGCCGGCCTGGGTATCGGTCTTGCGCTCAAGGACTCGCTGTCCAACCTTGCTTCAGGCTTCCAGCTGATCGTGCAGCGCCCGTTTCGGGCGGGCGACTACATCCTCGCGGCCGGCCTCGAAGGTACGGTCGAACAAGTCCGGATTTTCCAGACGCGACTGCGCACGCCGGACAACCGCGTGGTGATCGTGCCCAACAGCCTGATCACGGCCGCGGCGATCACCAACTTCACTGCGACCATGAAGCGTCGCATCGATGTCGCGGCCAGCATCGGTCACGCCGAAGACCTGGCTGCCACGCGCTCTCGTCTGGTCGAGATCGCCAAGACGCATTCGAAGGTACTGCAGGAACCGGAACCGGTGCTGATCGCCACTGGTCTCGCGGCCGACAATCGCTTGAATCTGGAATTGCGCGCCTGGGTTCGCACCGCCGACGTCCAGCAGGCCCGCAGCGAGCTGACCGAAGCCATCCGTAACGGCATGATTGAACTGGGCGTGGGACTGCCCACATCAACGCGCGACGTACGCGTGTTCCATCATGGGATGGATGGGCGTGCGTTGGGCGAGCTGCTGAACAACACCGCTATCGACAGCACCAAGGCGCCGTCTGCACCTGCCGGTCAGATCCCGACCAACGGTTGATCTGAAAGCTGCACCGTCAGCACGCTGTCGTCGCGCAACTACACGACGACATCTATTGACTCAGACCTGACCGCCGAGCTTGCCCATAAACACTCGGTAATGCCGCAGCTCCGCGATCGAATCGTGGATGTCGCTCAGTGCAGTGTGCTTGGCGTCCTTGCGGACTCCATTGAGCACGTCCGGCGCCCAGCGGCGCGCGAGCTCCTTGATCGTGCTGACGTCGAGGTTGCGGTAGTGGAAGTACTTTTCCAGCCGCGGCATGCAGCGATGCAGGAAGCGGCGATCCTGACAGATCGAGTTGCCACAGATCGGCGAACAATTGGCCGGCACCCATTGCGCGAGGAAATCGAGCGTGCGCTGCTCGGCTTCTTCCATCGTGACGCCGTGCTCCAGCACGCGCTGCCATAGCCCGGACTTGCGATGCTGGTTGCGGTTCCATTCGTCCATCCCTTCGAGTCGTTCGAGCGGGTGGGTAATGGCGAACTCAGGGCCTTCGGCGAGGATCTCGAGCTGCGCGTCGGTGACGACGGTGGCGATTTCCAGAATGGAGTCGTTGTCGGTATCGAGCCCGGTCATCTCGAGATCGATCCAGATCAGGCGTTGTTCCTTCTGCGGTTGGGCTGCCATGCGCTCGCACTGTTCGTCGGGACGGCGCATCATAGCCCAGCACGCGGTGACCGCCGCTTCACGATCAACCCGCTCATGCTCGATCCCGGTTCGCCTGGCCACTACGCCATCCTCACCGCGATGCTTGCGCCCGCCTTGCTGATGGCGGCTACCGGCTCCCTGCTGGTATCGGCCAACGCGCGGCTGGCGCGCGTCGTGGACCGGCTACGTTCGCTCATCGTCGCGTGGGAGGAAGAGGCCCCCGACCGCGCCTATCGCGATCTGCAGATCCGTAGACACCGGCAACGTGCCTACCTGGTGCTGCGCGCCTGCCAACTTCTCTACGCTGGGCTGGGCGCCTTTGTCGGCACCAGCCTGGCGTTGGCAATCGATGCTTTCCTGGGATTCCGGTTGGGCGTGATGCCGACCGTATTGGCCATCATCGGTGTGAGCTTCCTGCTGCTTGCCAGTCTGGCGATGGGGAGCGAGGTCAGTCTATCGGTGCGCAGTTTCGACGACGAACTGGATCAGGAACTGTCGCGAAAGCGGAGCTGATCGCGGTTTGGACGGCTGCTGCATTTGTAGCGCTGCGCCTGCGCAGTGCGCTTTTCGCGCCGCAAGGGCAGCGGAGCAAGCTCCGCTCTACAAAACCAAACCGGAATTGGTTTACATCGGCGGCTTGCCGCGCTTGGCGCGGAAGTAGTTGGTGAGCCGCGTACTCGCTTCTTCTGCGAGCACCCCACCCTGCACTTCCACCCGATGATTGTGGCGCGGATCGGTCAGCAGATCGAATACGCTGCCAGCCGCACCGGTCTTCGGGTCGCTTGCACCGTAGACGACGCGACTGACGCGCGCATGCACCATCGCCATGGCGCACATCGCACACGGCTCGAGCGTCACGTAGAGCGTGCTGCCCAACAGGCGATGGTTGCCCAGCCTCACACCCGCTGCGCGCATCGCCACGACTTCGGCATGGGCGGTCGGGTCGCTTTCGGTGATGTTGCGGTTCCAGCCTTCGCCTAGGATTTCGCCTTCCGCCGAGACGAGGACCGCACCCACCGGGATCTCGTCGTCCTCGTGCTGGGCGCGATGCGCCAGCTCGAGAGCATGGCGCATCCAGTATTCGTCGTTACGCGGTTCGGCTGTCACGCAAGCGACTCCGGATCATTCCCACTCGATCGTCGCCGGCGGCTTGCCGCTGATGTCGTAGACCACGCGCGACACGCCACGCAGCTCGTTGATGATGCGGTTCGACACCGTGCCGAGCAGGTCATACGGCAGATGCGCCCAGTGCGCGGTCATGAAGTCGATGGTTTCGACCGCACGCAGCGCGATCACCCACTCGTAGGCGCGCGCGTCGCCGACCACGCCTACCGACTTCACCGGCAGGAACACCGCGAATGCCTGACTGGTCTTGTCGTACCAGCCGGCCTTGCGCAGTTCGTCGATGAAGATGTGATCGGCCTTGGCCAGCAGTTCGGCGTGCTCGCGCTTCACTTCGCCGAGGATGCGCACGCCCAGGCCCGGACCCGGGAACGGATGGCGATAGACCATCTCACGTGGCAGGCCGAGTTCGACGCCGAGACGACGCACTTCGTCCTTGAACAGCTCGCGCAGCGGCTCGACCAGCTTGAGCTTCATGTTCTCCGGCAGGCCACCGACGTTGTGGTGGCTCTTGATCACATGTGCCTTGCCGGTCTTGCTGCCGGCCGACTCGATCACGTCCGGGTAGATCGTGCCCTGCGCCAGCCACTTGGCATTGGCGAGCTTGGCCGATTCCTCGTCGAAGATCTCGATGAAGAGGTTGCCGATGATTTTGCGCTTGGCTTCCGGGTCGTTGACGCCCTTGAGCTTGTCGAAATAGCGGTCGGCCGCATTGACGCGGATGACCTTGACGCCCATGTGCTCGGCGAACATCGCCATCACCTGGTCGCCCTCGTTCCAGCGCAGCAGGCCGGTGTCGACGAAGACGCAGGTGAGCTGCGTGCCGATGGCCTTGTGCAGCAGCGCCGCGACGACGGACGAATCCACGCCGCCGGAGAGGCCGAGGATTACCTCATCATCGCCGACCTGCTCGCGCACGCGGGCGATCTGGTCTTCGATGATGTTCGCGGCGTTCCACAGCGTCTGGCAGCCGCAGATTTCGGCGACGAAACGACGCAGCAACTGCTGTCCCTGCTTGGTATGCGTCACTTCCGGATGGAACTGCACGCCGTACCAACGCTTATCTTCCAATGCCATCGCGGCCACGGGGATGCGGTCGGTGACGGCGGTGATCGTCCAGCCCGGCGGCGCCTTGGCGACATGGTCGCCGTGGCTCATCCATACGTCGATGCGCGGCTCGCCATCGTGGTCGCTCAGGCCACCCAGCAGCGCGTCGTGCGCGACGAGTTCGACTTCGGCGTGACCGAATTCGCGTGCGTCGGCGGCTTCGGTAGCGCCACCGAGCTGCGCAGCGAGCGTCTGCATGCCGTAGCAGATGCCGAGGATCGGCAGGCCGGAATCGAAGACTTCCTGCGGCGCCTTTGGCGCCCCGAACTCCGTGGTCGATTCGGGGCCACCCGACAGGATGATGCCCTTGGCGCCGAACTTGGCGATTTCGGCCGGGTCGTGGTCCCAGGCCCAGACTTCGCAGTACACGCCGATTTCGCGGATACGGCGGGCGATCAGCTGGGTGTACTGCGCGCCGAAGTCGAGGATCAGGATCTTGTCGTTATGGATGTTCGTCGTCATGGGGGCGGCGATCTACGGAAATGGAAAAACGGAGACTCAAAAACAAAGAAGGGAAACTGACGTCTCCCTTCTTCGCTCACATTCAACCCGCGCGATAGTTCGGCGGTTCCTTGGTGATCTGCACGTCGTGCACGTGGCTCTCGCGCGTGCCGGCGCTGGTCACGCGCACGAAGCTCGGCTTCTTGCGCATTTCCTCGATCGTCGCGCAACCGACGTAACCCATCGTCGCGCGTAGGCCGCCGGCGAGCTGGTGGACTACGCCACGCAGCGGACCGCGGTACGGGACGCGGCCCTCGATGCCTTCAGGCACGAGCTTGTCGGCGTCGGAAGCATCCTGGAAGTAGCGATCCTTCGAACCCTGCTCCATCGCGCCCAGCGAACCCATGCCGCGATAGCTCTTGTAACTGCGGCCCTGGAACAGCTCGACTTCGCCCGGAGCTTCCTCGGTGCCGGCGAACAGGCCGCCGATCATCACGGTGGAAGCTCCGGCCACGATGGCCTTGCCGATGTCGCCGGAGTAGCGGATGCCACCGTCCGCGATCAGCGGAATGCGGTCCTGCAGCGCTTCGGCAACCATGTCGACCGCGGTGACCTGCGGCACGCCGACGCCCGCGACGATGCGCGTGGTGCAGATCGAACCCGGGCCGACGCCGACCTTCACCGCATCTGCGCCGTGATCCATCAGTGCCAGTGCGGCATCGCCGGTGACAATGTTGCCGCCGATGACTTGCAGCTGCGGGAAGTTCTTCTTCACCCACTGCACGCGATCTAGCACGCCTTGCGAGTGACCGTGCGCGGTGTCGACCACCACCACGTCCACGCCGGCGGCGGCGAGTGCCGCGATGCGCGCTTCGGTGTCACCGCCGACGCCCACTGCGGCGCCGACCAGCAGGCGTTCGCTGCTGTCGTAGGCGGCGTTGGGGTTGTCGGACTTCTTCTGGATGTCCTTGACCGTGATCAGGCCGCGCAACTCGAAGCCGTCATTGACCACCAGCACCTTCTCGATGCGGTGCTTGTGCAGCAGCTGCAGCACTTCCTCGTCCGACGCGCCTTCGCGCACGGTGATGAGGCGATCCTTCTTGGTCATGATGTGGCGGACCGGATCGTCCAGCTTCTTTTCGAAGCGCATGTCGCGGCTGGTGACGATGCCCATCAGCTGGCCGTTCTCCACCACCGGCACGCCGGAGATGTTGCGGGCGCGGGTGAGCTTGAGCACTTCGGCGATCGTGGTTTCGGGGCCGACGGTGAACGGCTCCTTGATCACGCCCGCTTCGAACTTCTTGACGTGGGCGACCTGCGCCGCCTGCGCCTCCAGGCTCATGTTCTTGTGGATGATGCTGATGCCGCCGAGCTGGGCCATCGCGATCGCGAGGCGGGCTTCGGACACCGTGTCCATCGCCGCCGAGACGATCGGCAGACGCAGGGACAGATTGCGGGTCAGACGCGTGGAGAGCGAAACGTCCTTGGGCAGGACGGAAGAATGCGCGGGAACGAGCGAAACGTCGTCGTAGGTCAGCGCTTCAGCCTGGATACGCAGCATGGGCGGTCCCGGATGGATGAAGCTCGTCATTCTAACCCGTTTCGGGGTTTCGGCGCTCACTAAGTTGGGATGCGTCGTTGCGTAGGGCGGGTTTTAACCCGCCATTGGCATTGCCGAGCGGCGGATCGAGCCCCGCCCTACTCAGCTGTCCGCCGCGTCAGCCGCTTTCAGCGTGTTCTGCATCGCGCCTCGACCAGACTTCACGCGACGGGACGCCGGAACGCGCCGCAGCGCGTGGGAAACCTCGTGCGACGCGCTTACGCGGCTCAACCGGCGGCCTCGGCAGCCTCAAGCGTGTTCTGCATGAGCGTGGCGACAGTCATCGGTCCTACCCCGCCTGGCACCGGGGTGATCCAGCTGGCGCGCTGGGCCGCGGCGTCGAAGCCCACGTCGCCCACCAGGCGCCCGTCGTCGAGCCGGTTGATGCCCACGTCGATGACCACCGCGCCCGGCTTCACCCAGTCGCCCGGGATCAGCTGAGGCTTGCCGACGGCGACCACAAGGATGTCCGCATTGCGGACCGACTGCTCGAGTACGTCCTTGGGGGTGAACTTGTGGCAACTGGTCACAGTGCACCCAGCGATCAGCAACTCCAGCGCCATCGGGCGGCCGACGTGATTGGAGACGCCCACGATCGTCGCGCTCTGGCCGCGTACCGGCCGGTCGGTGTAGGCCAGCAGTGTGGTGATGCCGCGCGGCGTGCACGGACGCAGGCCGAACTGGCGCAGGGCCAGATGGCCGACGTTCTCCGGATGGAAGCCATCAACGTCCTTGCGCGGGTCGATGCGGTGGATCAGCTGGGTGGCGTCGCGGTGGCCCGGCAGCGGCAGCTGGACCAGGATCCCGTGGACCTCGGGGTCGGCATTGAGCTGATCGATCAGGGCCAGCAGCTGCTCGTCGGTGGTGTCCGCCGGCATGTCGTAGTCGATCGCCCGGATGCCGACCTTCTGCGCGGCGCGGCGCTTGTTCTTGACGTATACGGCCGAGGCCGGATCGTTGCCCACTAGCACCACCGCCAGGCCTGGCGCCGGCTTGCCGGCTTTGACACGGGCATCGACCTGCGCCTTGAGGTTGTCGAGCAGATCTTCGGCAATGCGTTTGCCGTCAAGGATGCGGGCGGTCATGCGTGGGCCGGTGGGAATCGAAGCGACGAAGGCGCACATTATCGCCCATCCCCCAACCGATCCGGCCGCTTGCCGGCATTCCATGTCCGATACCGATTTCGAAACCACCCAGATCGAAGCCGCCGTCTTCCGCCGCCTGCGCGAGCACCTGCTCCAGGAGCGTACCGATGTGCAGAACATCGACCTGATGATCCTGGCCGGCTTCTGCCGCAACTGCCTGGCCGACTGGTACCGCGATGCCGCCGAGCAACGCGGCATCACCATGACCAAGGACGAGGCGCGCGAAGCGGTCTATGGCGAACCTTTTCCGCAATGGAAGGCCAAGCACCAACGCGAGGCCTCGCCGGAACAACTGGCCGCGTTCGAGGCTGCGCAGCGTTTGCATAACCAAAGCTAAAGCGATCGGCGAAAGGACGAGGGGAATGCGTCCGGATCACATTGCCGGCGATAGGCTCGAACTCGTAACTCGAACTCGTTAACGCGAGTGCTGCGACGGCCATGATCTGGATCGCGATGCCACTGACGCTGGTGTACCTGGGGCTTTGCGGCTACATGTACGCGCGCCAGCGCGACCTCGTGTATTACCCGCAGAACACCCGGGTGGAGGTTGAGCAGACCGACTTCTCGCTGGTACGCAATGGGGTGAGGCTGCGCGGCTGGGTGGTCAATCCGGGGCAGAAACAGGCCCTGATCTATTTCGGCGGAAACAAGGAGCCGGTACAGGTCAACCGCGACGTTTTTGCCCACTGGTTCCCCAACCACACGGTGTACCTCCTCGCCTATCGCGGCTTTGGCGCCAGTGAGGGCATCCCTTCGGAAGAAGCCCTGGCAGGCGATGCCGTGGCTCTGTTTGACCGGGTACGCAGGCGACATCCCGGGACCGGCGTCGATGTCATCGGGCGCAGCCTGGGAACGGGCGTGGCCGCTCATGTCGCCGCCAGGCGCCCGGTGCGCCGCCTGGCGCTGATCACGCCCTACGACACCCTGGCGCATGTCGGCCAGGCGCATTACCGCTGGCTGCCCATCCACCTGTTGGCTCGCGATCGTTACGACTCGATAGCGAACCTGTCCCGCTACCGCAATCCGCTCCTGGTGGTCCGCGCCGGCAACGACACAGTCATCCCGGCGGCGAATACCCAGCGCCTGATCGATTCCCTGCCCCATCGGCCGCAGGTGCTCGAATTGCCCAGTGCCGATCACGGCAATTTCACCGAAGCACCGGATTTTTTCACCACCCTCACGAACTTCTTTGCGGCGCATACTCGCCGTGCGTCCGCAGGCGCGAAGTCCCGTCGATCGACACCCCGTCCGACCCGGAGAAGGCTGTCATGAACCAAGGCGAGTGCCCGAAGTGCGGCAAGCGGATGTTCCATGTCCGCATCGAGAGCGTGATGGGCCAGAACACCGGCAGCGACGATATCCGCTGCCTCAGCTACAGCTGCATCCACTGCAACGCCGTGCTCCACGTGCAGCTGGATCCCCGCGCGAAGCCGCGGCGCAAGTCCGCTGCGTCGGCCGTGCCCGACCGCGTGACCTGAAGTTCGCAAAATACCCAGTCGCAGAAGACTCAGCCGCCCGAAGGCGGCTGTGCATCGATGGGCGGCAGCGGACACCGCTGCAGATCGGCAGGCATCGGCAGCGGGCATTGCGTGCAGCACTGGGGCTGCGTTGGGACCTCTGGCACGGCCGGCATGCCGCTGGGGGCCGGTAGAGGCTTGAGCTTCAGCAGCGCGACCCAGTCCTGCCGGTTGAAGCTGCACATCGATTCGTTGTCCGGCAGGCAGTCAGCCGGAAGCCCCGTTCGCCGCGGAAGCCCCCAGATCACGCCATTACGATTGAGCGGCAAGACCCTGAGGGTCACGCCCTGCAGAACATTGCCCCCGACGAGATACAGATGGCTGTCGTCATCGGGATTGGCGGCGATGACGATGTCGCAATGCATGTTCAATCCATTGCCGTTGCCACTGGCGAGGAAATCACGCAGCCCTTGTGCGCCAATCGGCTCGCGACCGCGCGCAAAGCAAAGCAGGTCGCCAGCAGCAGGCGTCGCGCTGTCCGGATCGCTCAATACATAAGGCGACGTGTCCGGATGCCGGTACGCGGCGCGGATGAAGTCCATATGGCCCGCCGACGCGGTGAACCCAGGCAGTCCGGCCCGGGTCAGCACGTAGGACACGAATGCCGCCGACCATGGCGTATCGGTCAGGAAGGCGCGGCAGGAGGCGCTTTGCAGGTGTCCATTGCCAGCTGGTGCACTGGTGAAGCTGCAGTCGCTAGCCCCGGGATATCCGGCCATCTGCCCCAGCAGGCCGCTGCCTTTCCAGTAGTCGGCCACGCGCTGCCAGGCAGGCGAACCATCCTGCAGGCGCAGGCGTTCGGACTCGGCCACCGTGATGCTCGCCAGTCGACCCTGCGCGTCGATGAACGGCCCGTACCACATCGCATTTTCGCTGCAGGCGAGCAGCGCGATGCGAGAGGCATAGCTCGGCGGCGATTGCGGAATCCTTTCGCACAGATTTCCCGCTGAAGCGACCCTGGCCAATGCCAGCAGGCCGATTGCAGCGGCCGCCCTGCAGGAAACGATGTCCGACCATCCCTTCCGCCCGCTACCGCTGCCCATCGCGACCTCCGTCAGCTTCCCGCGCAGAACCTCGCGTAGTCGATGTAGCCCGGGAACTCGCGCCCCGGCGCGCATACCGCGCAATCGTGGTCCGCACGCAGGCGGGTTTCGCGGAAACGCATCGCCAGCGCGTCGAAGTTCAGCAGGCGCCCCGCGAGCGCATCGCCGATCCCGAGGATCAGCTTGATCGCCTCGGTCGCCTGCAGCAAGCCAATGACGCCGGGCAGCACGCCAAGCACGCCGGCCTCGGCGCAATTGGGCGCGGCTTCCGGCGGTGGCGGTTCCGGAAACAGGCAGCGATAGCACGGTGCCTCACCACGATGCCGGCCCGCATCGAAAACGCTCACCTGCCCTTCGAAGCGATGCACGGCGCCATACACCAGCGGCTTGCGCAACTTTACGCAGGCATCGTTGAGCAGGTAACGCACCGGAAAGTTGTCGGCGCCATCGACGACTACATCCGCGCCTTCGATCAGGCGTTCGACATTGGCGGCGGTGATGCGTTCGGGAAAACTCTCGATCTTCAGGCGCGGATTCAGGGCGGACAGCGCAATGCGCGCCGATTCGACCTTGGCGACGCCGATGCGCGCGTCGGTATGCAGGATCTGCCGCTGCAGGTTGCTGCGATCCACGACGTCATCGTCTGCCAATACCAAGGTGCCGACACCGGCCGCGGCCAGATAGTAGGCAGCAGGCGATCCGAGCCCGCCTGCACCCACCATCGCCACGCGCGCGGCTTCGAGCCGGCGCTGGCCGGCTTCGCCTACTTCCGGCAGGCGCAGGTGGCGCGAGTAGCGGTCGTAGAAGTCGGTGTCGATCTCCGGCTTCGTCAAAGGTAGGCCGTCGGCGATCCAGCGCGTGGTGCCGCCCTCGACCGAAGCAAGGTTGCTGTAGCCAGCGAGCTCCAGGGCCTGTGCGGCCTTCATCGAACGCGCCCCACTCTGGCAGATCAGCAGAACTTCCATATCCGTCTGCGCGAGCGTGGCGTGGGGATCGGCTTCGAGATCGGCACGCGCGATGCCCACCGCGCCAGTAGCGAAGCCGGTCGCGCGCTCGTGCGCTTCGCGTACGTCGACGAGCACCGCGCCGGACTGCTGGCGGCGCAGTGCTTCTGCCGGGGAAATGATGACAATGGCCATGAGCACATTATCGCTTTACGGCATGCACCAAGCCTAATGGGATCGATAGGCGCCTGGGGCGGGTGCAAGACCCGCGCTATAAGGGAATTACTTCGACGACATGACCTGCCGCGTATCGCTGCGAGCCCTCCGGCACCACGATCAGCACGTTCGAATCTGCTGCGGCGCGCAGTCGGTGCGATCCGGTGGCCGCGTTGGCTTCGACATGAAGTGCGCCATTGCTGCCACTGGAGAGGTGGCCGCGGATGAATTCCCGACGCGGATGCACCTTGTCGAGCGGCGCAACCAGTTGGGCATGCCAAACCGGCCGGGATTCGCCTCTTCCTTGCAAGGCGTCGATCAACGCGCGGCCAAAGGTCAGATACGTCGCCAGAACCGACACCGGATTGCCCGGTAGGCCGAGCAGGCGGGACTGATCGAGACTGCCGAACAGCAGCGGCATGCCTGGCTTCATCTTCACCTTCCAGAAATGCGTCTGTCCGAACTGGGCCAGCACGCCCGGCAGGTGATCCTTCTCGCCCGCGGACACGCCACCGGCAGTGATGATCAGATCGAACGCGCAACCGGCATCGCGCAGTGCGATTTCCACCTGTTTGGGATCGTCGGACAATCGCGGCCATGCGGTTGGCTCAAGCCCATCCGCGCGCAGCAGCCCCATCAGCAGATCGCGGTTGCTGTCGTAGATCTGGCCGTGCGCCAAAGGCATTCCGGGCTCGACCAGCTCGTCACCGGTGCTGAAGACCGCCACGGTCGGCTTGCGCGAAACGCGGAGCGACGCTACTCCCAATGAGGCCGCAAGCGAGACGCGGGCAGGCGTGAGCATCTGTCCCGCCTGCAGGACGAGGTCTCCTGCGCGCACATCTTCGCCGGCACGACGAACATTTGCACCGAAGGCTGTTGTGCCCGGCACGATTATCGTTGTGTCTTCGAGCCGGCAGTTTTCCTTGATAGCGACCGTGTCCGAACCCGGTGGCATCGGCGCGCCGGTCGTAATGCGCGCGCATTCGCCCGGTTGCAGCGAGAGCGGTTGGGCGAGGCCCGCGAACTGTTCGCCGACCAGGCGCAGCGCGGTTTCGTTGCCCTGCAAGTCAGCCTGGCGGAATGCGAAGCCGTCCATCGCACTGTTGTCGAAGGGCGGCAGCGGCATCGACGCGACAACGTCCTCGGCCAGTACGCGCCCGTGGCAGCGCGACAGTGCAAGCGACTCGGTTTCGAGACGGTGTCGGACTGCGGTTTCGCGCAGCAGCGACATGGCTTCGTCGAACAACAGGCCCGTGGGGAAATCAGTCATGGCGAATCCCCGCAGCTAGCAGGTCGTCGGGAGTGTTGAGGTTGCCGAAGCGTACGCCATTGAAGTGCACCGCTGGCATTTGCAGTCGGGCCTGCAAGGCATGGATGGCTCTTTCGTTGCCCTCGATCGCAGCGCCTGCCGCCGGCAAGGCAACTTCGACATTCCACAGTGCAACGAGTGGCTGATCGCCGTCTTCGTCGCGCGCAAAGGCACCATTGGGTGCGCGTTCCGCGCATAGCGTCTGCGCCAGGCAATCGTTGACGCCGACCAGGTCAACCGGAAGGGTCAGCAACCAGGGCGTACGGCAATGCGCCAGCAGCGCCTCGATGCCTGCGATTGGGCCGAAGTCGCCTTCAACACGATCAGCGACGGCATCGATGCCTGCTTCCCGGTAACGATGAAAATCGCGGTTGGCACTGACCAGCATCGCGCTGGCTTCAGCGGCAAAGCGACGGCGCCAGCGCAGCACCTGCGGGACGCCGTCACGCTGCATCCACGCCTTGTCGACGCCACCCAGCCGCGTGGCGCGACCACCGGCAAGAACGCCCAGCGTCAGCTGATCCGGCGGAATGATGGGAAGCAAGGACAGTGCCGTGCGATGCCCGCGCAGGCGTTACTTGCCGCGCTTCACGTGCCGGATCATGCGACGTTTCTTCGCCACCTGGCGTTCGGTCAGCACGTTCTTCTTGCCCTCGTACGGATTGGCGCCTTCCTTGAAGACGAACCGCACCGGGGTGCCGACCAGCTTGAAGCGTTTGCGGAAGAAGTTTTCCAGATAGCGCTTGTAGCTGTCGGCCAGCGTGCGCAGGCGCGTGCCGTGGATGATGAACGTCGGCGGATTCACGCCACCCGGATGCGCAAAACGCATCTTGGCGACATGACCGCGCACCACGGGCGGCGGATTGGTTTCGTAGGCGATTTCCATCGCCTTGGTGACTTCGCTGGTACCCAGCTCTGTGGTTGCCGAACGGTGCGCACGATGGATCGCGCTGAACAGCTCGCGCAGGCCCGAGCCATGCTTCGCGCTGATCCGCACCTTCTCGGCCCATTCGACGAAGGACAGCTTGCGCATCAGCAGATTCTCGGTCTGCTGGCGCTGGTATTCGGTCTGGTTGTCCCACTTGTTGACCGCAACCACGAGGGCACGACCTGCATCGAGCGCATAGCCGAGCACGCTGGCGTCCTGGTCGGTCACGCCTTCGCCGGCGTCGAGCATTACCACGGCGACCTGGCATTCCTCGATCGCAGCGAGGGTTTTCACGATCGAGAACTTCTCGACCACCTCCTCGACCTTCGACTTGCGGCGCAGGCCGGCGGTGTCGATCAGGCGATACAGGCGGCCGTCGCGTTCCATGTCGATCGAGACTGCATCGCGCGTGGTGCCCGGCACCTCCGACGCGATCATCCGCTCTTCGCCCAGCAGTCGGTTCACCAGCGTCGACTTGCCGACGTTGGGGCGACCGATGAAGGCGACACGGATGCGGTTCGGGTCGTTGTCGAGCTCGACCGAGCTGCCGGCTTCGGGCATGCGCTTCTGGATGTCGACGAGCAGCTCGTCGATGCCCATCCGGTGCGCGGACGAAATCGCGATCACATCGCTGAAGCCGTAGCGCGCGAATTCCGCCATCGCAGCGCGGGCGTCGATGCCGTCGGTCTTGTTGACCACTAGCACCGTCGGCCGGGCGGCTTTGCGCAGCCATTTCAGAATGTCGTCGTCGAGCGCGGACGGACCTTCACGGCCATCGACCACGAACAGGACGAGGTCGGCCTCCTCCGCCGCGGCGCGGGCCTGGCGCGCGGTGGCGCCGGCCAGGCCCTCGTCGTGACCTGCAATGCCGCCGGTGTCGACCACGGCGAAATGGCGCAGGCCCTCCGGCCGGCAGACGCCGTAGTTGCGATCGCGGGTCACGCCGGGCTGGTCGTGCACCAGCGCGTCACGGGTACGCGTCAGTGCGTTGAACAGTGTCGACTTGCCGACATTGGGGCGGCCCACCAGGGCGACGAGGGGAAGCATGCAAACCTGCCAATCAAGGGGGCGGATCGGGACGAGCCTTCGAACCGCACAAACAATAACCCCGGCCACGGGCCGGGGTCATGCAAAAGACCAACCGAGGGTTACTGGCCGAGGCGGAACGCGGCCAGCTCGCCGTCGATGTCCTGGGCCACGAGGATGCCGTCGGCGACTACGGGCGAACCCCGCAGCGCGTCCCCGCTGACACGGGCGCGCGCGGCAAACTCGCCATTTTCCAGCTTCATCCAGTGCAGATAGCCATCGTAGTCACCGACCACGGCGTAATCGCCCTGTACCACGGCGGACGTCAGCAGGCGGTGCGCCAGTGCGGGCTGCTGCCAGAGGGATGCACCGCTGCTCTTGTCGAGCGCATACACGCTGCCAGACGAGTCGGCGACGACCAGTCGATCGCTGCCAACGCCCAGGCGTCCCGCGCCACCGAACTGCGAAGCCCAGATCCCACGACCGTTCGACGCGTCGATGGCCACGGTCTGCTTCTTGAAGCTGGTCGCGTACAGGGTGCTGCCGTCCAGCGCCGGGGTGCCGTCGACATCGGCAAGGCGATCCAACTCGCTACGGCCCTCCTGCACTGCCACCGGCAGGTTCCACAGCGTGTGGCCATCGGTAGCCGCCAGGGCACTGACCGAACCATCGTCATTGCCGGCAAAGACGTAGCCCGGACCCACGACCACGGCATCGTTGCCACGCAGGCTCAGGTTGGGGACTTCGTACACCCAGAACCAGCGGCGCTCGCCGCTGGCGGCATCGAATGCCGTTACATGCCCGTCGTTGGAACGCACGAACACGCTGCCCAGACCAATGGTGGGGGCGGCTATGACTTCGGCCGGAACCTTGGCCTTCCACTTCTCGGCGCCTGTCGCGGCATCGAGCGCGATCACTTCGCCTTCAAGGCCGCCGATCACCACCAGTCCATCGCCAGCGCCCGGACCACCGGAGAGGCGCAGCTTGCTTTCGTAGCGCCAGACCTGCTTGCCGGTCTGCAGGTCGAAGGCATGCACACCTCCTTCCAGCGCCGCGGCATAGACGCGACCATCGGCAATGACCGGGCCCTGTCGGACACCCGTGCGCCCTTCACCCTTGCCTGCCTGCGCCGACCAGAGCTTGGTAACCGTCGCCGACGGTGCAAAATCGGTCAGGGCTGCGGGTTCGTTCGGCTTTTCCTTCTTTTTGCCGCCGAACCAACCCTGGACCGTGGAGCAACCGGTCAGCGCGAACGCGCACAGCAGCACCGCGGAAGAACGCAGCAATACCGGTGCGGCCGGCATGCGGAAGGTCGGGCTAGTGTTGGACGTCATCAGGACTGGCTCTCGGTCTTGGGGGGCGTACCGCCGGCTTCGGTGAGCTTCAGCTCGAGCACGCGACGCTGCGGCGCACCGACTTCCGCCTTGAGCAGGGCCTTGTTATAGCTGTCGCGAGCCTGATCGCGCTGGCCGAGCGCCAGCTGGGCGTCGCCGCGGATTTCGAGCGCGGCCAGCGAATCTGCATTCGCCATCAGCTTGAGCGCGGCGTCGGCCTGCTTGGTATCGATCAGCAAACGCGCCAGGCGCTGATTGACGATGGCTGCCACGGCGGGGTTCTGCGTCTGGATGGACTTCAGGGTCGCAATTGCGGCTTGCGTCTGATTGGCCTGGATCTGCGACTTGGCCAGCTCCAGCTGCGCGAGCGCCCGGAAGATTCCTTCCGGCACCGCCTGCGCCTTGGCGGTTGCAGCCTTGTCATTCGCCTGGATCGCATCTACGGCAGCCTGGTAGTCAGCCGCTGCCTGCGACTGCTTCGCGTCCTGGTGGCGTTGCCACCATTGCCAGCCGCCGATGGCCGCAAGGCCCAGCGCGATGCCGAAGATGAGAGCGCTGCCGTTGCGGCGCAGCCATTCGCGGACGCGCTCGCTCTGTTCGTGTTCGTCTAGAAGTTCGTCGATCGCCATGGAATTCCGCCCCACCAGGTCAGGCAGGGTTCGTCAGGAGACCGGCTGTCGCCGGTGGGAGGTGACCCGCGTCGCGGGTCAGTTGGCGACCGGCGCGAGGGAACCGTCAGAGGATAGCGTAAAGCGCGCCACATTCGCGCGGCTGAACGGTTCCAGGTCAACGGCAACCCCAGCGCGCTTCACTTCGACCGCATTGATGTTGCCGAGTTTCACGCGCGCGACTTCGCCGGCTTTGTAGATGCGCTGCTGGCCAGCGGCAAGCAGACCGCGCTCGAGCACCTGGTCGTTCGGGCCGAGGATCTCCACCCAGCTGTCGCCTTTGAACGAGATCGTGAGCGCCGCGGCCGACGGCGGCACCGCCGGGAGCGATGCGATCGACGCCACCAGTGGCGTGCGGTCGGGAGCAGCGGCTCGCGACGGCGTCGCGATTTCGGTCTGGGCGGTGGTTGCCGGCACGTCGAGCGACTGAACCGCCAGCTGGCCATTGCCGAAATGCGAACGCGTGCCGAGCCATACCGGCACCGCGATTGCCGCGGTGATGGCCACGTAGATCGCGCGGCGGCCGAGTTGTTCGGCGAAACGCTGATAACCGGGCGTGTGGGTATGGCTCACGAGCGTCGACGGCGCAACCACGGCCACCGGCGTCTGCTCGATGTAGGGTTCGATGTCCACGCCCAGCAGGCGCGCATAGCTGCGCAACTGGCCGCGGACGAAAACGGGGGCGCCCAGGGAGCTCCAGTCTTCAGCTTCAAGATTGGCCACGGAGCGCACGGTCATGCGCAGCTGTGAGGCCGCCTGCTCGATGGACATGCCTGCGGCTTCACGCGCCTGCCTGAGGGCAGCGCCAGCACCGGCACCCGTCATCTGGTCGGAATACGTCATTGCCTGCCACCATCCCCCTTGGCGGAGTTCCGTGCTTCCGGTGCATCGGGGAACTCCGTTTTCAGTCGCGAAACGTAGCGCGCAGCTGCACTGCTGTCGCCGAGTTTTTGTTCAATTTGTGACGCAAGCAACAACGCTTTCGGGTCGGCTGGTGCAGCAGCGAGACGCCGTTCCGAAAATGCCCTGGCTTCGAAGGCGTTGCCCGCCTTGAACTCACGTGTCGCCAGCGCAGCAAGAGCCACCGGGTTCTGGGGATCGAGCTCGATGGCGCGACGCAGATCACGTTGGGCGCGCTGCTGTTGCCCGACCCTGTCGGCGCAGGCACCAGAGTTCGCCAGGATCACCGGCGAGTCGGCGAAACCGGGCAGTGCCAGGGCGCGATCGAACCAGTTCATGGCGTCGTCCACCCGTCCCTGCTCGCAAAGCCAGATGCCGTAGTTGCCCAGCATGCCGCCGTTGGTGGGAGCCAGCTCTGCCGCCCGCAAATAGTGCTGGCCGGCGCCAGGCTCGTCACCGGACTTGTCCAAGGCCACCGCCAAGTACGTATGCGCTTCGATCGACGCGGGATTGCGCTTGAGGAGTGCGTTCGCGGTCTGCTTTACCGAGGCGAAGTCACCCTCAGACAGATAGCGCTCCATTTCTGCGAGATCGCGCTGTGCGCTGGCTTCGCCATCGCGCTCTTTGTTGCTGCGCTTTTCGCTGATGCGATTTACCGCCGGTTCGACGTAGTGCCGCTCGCCGAGACTGGTACGCACATAGCTCTTGTTGCCACAACCGCCACTGGCGATCGCCGCGATAACGACTGCCAACATCAGCGCTTTACGCTGCGGCATCACCTGCTCCCTGAGCATTCAGGCGCTTGCGGAATTCCGCCTGGCGGCGGGTGCGATCCATCACCTGCCCCTTCAGCTGACCGCACGCCGCGTCGATGTCGTCGCCACGCGTGCGTCGCACGGGGGCGATCATTCCAGCGTTGTTGAGCAGCTTCTGGAAGCCACGAATGGCCTCGTCGTCCGGGCGTGAAAAGCGCGTGCCCGGGAACGGATTGAACGGAATCAGATTGACCTTGGCCGCATCCTTCATCTGCACGCGACGATCGAATTCGCGCATCAGGCGGATGAGTTCGCGTGCATGCTGCGGCTGGTCATTGACGTCTTTCATCAACGTGTATTCGAACGTCACCGAAGTGCCGCGCTTGCGCAGCGCATAGCGCACGCAGGACTCCATGAGTTCGGCGATCGGGTACTTCTTGTTAAGCGGCACGAGTTCACTGCGCAGCTCGTCGTTGGGCGCATGCAGCGACACAGCGAGCGAGACGTCGCTCTCGGCAGCCAGGCGATCGATCATCGGCACCATGCCGGCCGTCGACAGCGTCACGCGCTTGTTGGCCAGGCCGTAGCCCAGGTCGTCGCGCATGATGCTCATGGCGCGCACGACATTGTCGAAATTCGCCAGCGGCTCGCCCATGCCCATCATCACCACGTTGGTGAGCTTGCGCTGCTGGTGCGGGACGTTGCCGAGATGGCGCGCCGCGATCCAGACCTGGCCGATGATCTCGGCGGTCGACAGATTGCGATTGAAACCCTGCGTCGCGGTCGAGCAGAACTGGCAGTTGAGCGCGCAGCCCACCTGCGAGGACACGCACAGCGTGCCGCGGCCCTTGTCGGGGATGTAGACCGTCTCGATCGCGTTCTTGGGATCCATGCCGAGCAGCCACTTGTGCGTGCCGTCGGTGGATTCCTTGTCGAAAATGAGCTGAGGCGCATGCACGACGGCGCGCTCCTCAAGCTTGGCGCGCAGCACCTTGCCCAGATCGGTCATCCCGGCAAAGTCGGTGACGTAGCGGTGATGAATCCACTTCATCACCTGGTGCGCGCGGAATTTCTTTTCGCCGAGCTCTTCCTCGAAGAAGCGCTCGAGCGAGGCGCGGTCGAAGTCGAAGATGTTTGTCTTCGACTCCGACGGCGCGGTCTTGCTCACAGACTCGCGCAGCGCCGCCTGCGTCGCCTCGTCGGCAGCAGCAGGGACGATGTCGATGGCGATGTCGCGGGTCTGGTTCATTGCTCTACTTCAAATCAACGGGCGAAGACGTCGGTCGCCGGGAAGAAGTAGGCGACCTCGATCGCCGCGTTCTCCAGCGAGTCCGAACCGTGCACCGCATTCGCGTCGATGCTGTCGGCGAAGTCGGCGCGGATGGTGCCCGGCGCAGCGTCCTTCGGATTGGTGGCGCCCATCAGGTCGCGGTTCTTCAGCACGGCGCCTTCGCCCTGCAGGACCTGGATCATCACCGGGCCGCTGATCATGAATTCAACCAGCGCGCTGAAGAACGGACGCTCGCGGTGCACGGCGTAGAAGCCTTCGGCTTCGTTGCGGGAGAGCTGCGTCATCTTCGAGGCGACGACCTTCAGGCCGCTCTTTTCGAAACGCGAATAGATTTCGCCGATGACGTTCTTGGCGACGGCGTCGGGCTTGATGATCGAAAGGGTGCGCTCCAGCGCCATGGGAAATATCTCCGGATAGGCGGGCCGCGAAACAGTCCGTGTTCGCGCCCGAGAATAACAGAAAAACCCGCGTCGAATCGCGGGTTTAGCCAATATGGCTGGGGCAAATTCTAGCCCAAGTAGGGCTCGGTTTGGAGCACCTGTTCACCTTCGGGTGGTTGACGTGCGGTAGCGTATGGTTCAGCATCAAACGCACGTTTGAATCCACCCGTTGAAACGCCCGCACGAATGGCTACCCCGCACCCCTTCTCCACCAAGGACCGGATCCTCGGCGCCGCCGAGGAGCTCTTTGCCCAGTTCGGCTTCGCCGGCACCTCGCTGCGCCAGGTCACGAGCCGCGCCGACGTCAATATCGCCGCGGTCAACTACCACTTCGGCAGCAAGGAAAACCTGGTCAATGAGGTCTTCCGCCGGCGCATGGACGAAATGAGCCAGAAGCGCCTCACCGCGCTGAAGACGGCCCAGAAGGACCACCCCGGCGAGCTCGAGCCGATCCTCGCCGCCTTCGTCGAGCCGGCCCTGGCAATGGCGCAGGACCGCCACAACGGCGCCTTCGCTCGCATGATCGCCCGTGCCTACGCGGAGAAGAACGACGCCCTGCGCAAGTTCCTGTCCGAGCACTACGGCCATGTCCTGCGCGAATTCTCCAAGGCCATCGCCGCCTGCCTGCCCGCGCTGAGCAAGGAATCCCTGTACTGGCGCTTGGACATCGTGGTGGGCGCGCTGACCTACGCCATGGCCGATTTCGGCCTGATCAAGCGTCCTGTCGGTGTCACCGAAGCAGCGCATCGTGAACGTGCGGCGCGGGAACTCATCACATTCGCGGCCGCGGGCTTCCGTAGTCCGTAAGACGCTTCGCCCTCTTCTGCTTCAAGCAACCCAACGGCGGGTTCGTCCCGCTATAAATCAAGGACTTGTGAAACATGTCTAGCAAACTACTGGTCCGTCGCGCGGCGGTTCTGGGCGCGGGCGTGATGGGTGCGCAGATTGCCGCCCACCTCACCAACGCCGGCGTGGATACCGTGCTGTTCGACCTGCCAGCGAAGGAAGGCGATCCCAATGGCGTCGTCACCAAGGCGATCGCCAATCTGGCCAAGCTCAGCCCCGCCCCGCTCGCCGACAAGGCGCTGGCCGAGCGCATCGTGGCGGCCAACTACGAGACGGGCCTGGAGCTGCTGAAGGACTGCGACCTGATCATCGAAGCCATCGCCGAACGGATGGACTGGAAGCAGGACCTGTACAAGAAGATCGCGCCGTTCGTGCCAGCACATACGGTGCTGGCTTCGAACACCTCTGGCCTGGGCATCAACAAGCTCGCTGAGGTGCTCCCGGAAGAACTGCGCCACCGCTTCTGCGGCGTGCACTTCTTCAACCCGCCGCGCTACATGCACCTGGCCGAACTGATCCCGGCCCGCACCACTGACGCTCCGGTGCTCGAAGGCCTCGAAGCCTTCCTGACCACCACGCTCGGCAAGGGCGTGGTCTACGCCAAGGACACCCCGAACTTCATCGGTAACCGCATCGGCGTGTTCTCGATGCTGGCCGCAATGCACCACACCGAGCAGTCCGGCCTCGGCTTCGACACCGTCGACGCACTGACCGGTCCGGCGATCGGCCGTCCGAAGTCGGCGACTTATCGCACCGCGGATGTAGTCGGCCTGGACACCATGGCCCACGTCATCAAGACGATGGCGGACACCTTGCCGGAAGACCCGTGGCACCAGTACTTCCAGGCGCCCAAGTGGCTCACCGCGCTGATCGAAAAGGGCGCACTGGGCCAGAAGACCGGCGCCGGTTTCTACACGAAGAAGGGCAAGGACATCCTCGTCCTTGACCTCAAGGCGCAGGATTTCCGCGTCTCGGCCGGTGAACTCGACGCTGACGTCGCCGCACTGCTGAAGGAAAAGGATCCGGCGAAGAAGTTCGCCGCCCTGCGCGCCAGCGAGAACCCGCAGGCGAAGTTCCTGTGGGCCTGCTTCCGCGACACCTTCCACTACACCGCCTATCACCTGGAATCGATCGCCGATACCGCGCGCGACGTCGACTTCGCGATCCGCTGGGGCTACGGCTGGTCGCTCGGGCCGTTCGAAACCTGGCAGGCCGCCGGTTGGAAACAGGTCGCCGAATGGATAGCCGACGACATCGTGAAGGGCCTGGCGATGAGCACTGCGCCGCTGCCGGACTGGGTGTTCGATGGCCGCGAAGGCGTGCACGGCACCGCCGGAAGCTACAGCCCATCGCGCCATGCGATGGTGCCGCGCTCGTCCAACCCGGTGTATGCGCGCCAGCGTTTCCCGGATGCACTGATCGGCGAGAAGTTTTCGCAAGGCCGCACGGTTTACGAGAACGACGGCGTGCGGATGTGGGCCGACGAAGGCGATGACATCGCCGTGGTCAGCTTCAAGACCAAGCTGCACACGGTCAACGACCATGTGCTCAATGGCCTGCAGGAAGCCATCGCGATTGCCGAGCGGGACTTCCGCGGCCTGGTGATCTGGCAGCCGAAGGAACCCTTCTCCGCCGGTGCCGATCTGCAAGGCGCGCTGGGCCTGCTGCAGGCCGGCGACCTCAAGGGCTTCGAAGGCATGGTGGCCAACTTCCAGACCACCAGCCAGCGCATCAAGTACGCGCAGGTGCCCGTGGTGGCTGCCGTGCGCGGCCTCGCCCTCGGCGGCGGCTGCGAATTCCAGATGCATGCGGCCAAGACCGTGTTCGCGCTGGAAAGCTACGTTGGTCTGGTCGAGGCCGGTGTCGGCCTGCTGCCGGCCGGTGGTGGGCTGAAGGAATTCGCGGTGCGCGCCTCGGAAGCCGCCGGCCCGGGCGGCGACGTGTTCGCCCAGCTCAAGACCGCGTTCGAAAGCGTTGCGATGGGCAAGGTGTCGACCTCGGCCTTCGAAGCCAAGTCGCTCAAGGTCGCGCGCGACACCGACTCCGTCGTGTTCAACGCCTTTGAACTGCTCCACGTCGCCAAGGCGCAGGCGCGTGCGCTGGCCGAATCCGGCTACCGCCCGCCTCTGCCCGCACGCCGCATCCAGATAGCCGGCGACGTCGGCGTCGCCACTTTCAAGATGATGCTGGTGAACATGCTGGAAGGCCGCTTCATCTCGCCGCACGACTATGAGATCGCCACCCGGATCGCGACCGTGCTCTGCGGCGGCGAAGTCGATCGCGGCACGTTGGTCGACGAGGAATGGCTGATCAAGCTCGAACGCGAACACTTCGTCGCCCTGGCGCAGATGCCGAAGACGCAGGAACGCATCGCGCACATGCTCAAGACCGGCAAGCCGCTGCGCAACTAAGCGACGACGACACAGGAATCACGACAATGACCAAGCAAGTTCAAGAAGCCTATATCGTCGCCGCCACCCGCACTCCGGTCGGCAAGGCTCCGCGCGGCGTGTTCCGCAACACCCGCCCCGACGACATGCTCGCGCACGTGCTGCGCAGCGTGGTCGCTCAGGCGCCCGGCATCGACGTCAATCGCATCGATGACGCGATCATCGGCTGCGCCATGCCCGAAGGCGAGCAAGGCATGAACGTGGCGCGCATCGGCGCGCTGCTGGCCGGCCTGCCCAATACCGTGGCCGCGCAGACCATCAATCGCTTCTGCTCGTCGGGCCTGCAGGCCGTGGCACTCGCCGCGGATCAGATTCGTCTGGGCAACGCCGACCTGATGCTTGCCGGCGGCACCGAATCGATGTCGATGGTGCCGATGATGGGCAACAAGGTCGCCCTGAGCCCAAGCGTATTCGCCAACAACGAGAACGTGGCGATCGCCTACGGCATGGGCATCACCGCCGAGAAGGTTGCTGAGGAATGGAAGGTATCGCGCGAGGATCAGGACGCGTTCGCCCTCGCCTCGCACCAGAAGGCCATCGCTGCGATCCAGGCCGGCGAATTCCGGAGCGAGATCACGCCGTACGAAGTCGTTTCGCACCTGCCCGACCTGGCAGGCAACACGATCCGTCTGAAGAAGACGCTGGTCGAGGTCGACGAAGGCCCGCGCCTGGACACGTCGCTGGAAGGTCTAGGCAAGCTGAAGCCGGTGTTCCGCAACGGTCAGTTCGGCGGCACGGTCACCGCAGGCAACAGCTCTCAGATGTCCGACGGCGCCGGCGCGGTGCTGTTGGCCTCAGAGCAGGCCATCAAGGACTACGGTCTGACGCCCCTCGCCCGCTTCGTCAGCTTCTCGGTCGCCGGCGTGCGCCCGGAAGTGATGGGCATCGGCCCGATCGCCGCGATCCCGAAGGCGCTCAAACAGGCCGGCCTGACCAAGGACCAGCTCGACTGGATCGAACTCAACGAAGCCTTCGCCGCACAGGCGCTGGCAGTGATCCGTGATTCGCAGCTGGATCCGTCCAAGGTCAATCCGCTCGGCGGCGCAATCGCGCTGGGCCATCCGCTCGGCGCGACCGGTGCCGTGCGCACCGCCACCATCGTGCATGGCCTGCGTCGTCGTCAGCAGAAGTACGGCATGGTAACGATGTGCATCGGTACCGGCATGGGCGCGGCGGGGATCTTCGAAGCGCTGTAAGTAGCCGTCGTGTGCGGAAAAACATGCAAAGGGCGGCTTTAGGCCGCCCTTTGTCTTACCGCACACCTCGAAACTTACTTCGAACAAGCCACGAACTTGCCCTTGGCATCACGACAATGCTGCGGTGCGACCTTCTTCGCGCAGGTGATGAAATGCCCCTTGGCATCGCGGCAGCGAACCGTCGACAAGGACTTGGGAGCAGCGCCCGAGGTAGCTGCCATGGCATTCATGCTGAACAGTGCGGCGGCAGCAACAGCAAGCATCAGGTAACGGCGCATTTGTAGTTCCCCGCGGTCTGGATGACGCTTCGAAGCTAGCCAACCGCGGCCTTCCGCAGAATGTCTGGAAGATTAATTCGATTTCATCTTCCGGCCCGTCATGCCATCCGTGCACCGTTGGGCACTGGGCGCTCGACCGTGGTGATGACCACTCCCTCGTCGGTGTGGAACCCGGTCAACAGGAATTCGGATACGAACGGCCCCACCTGCTTCGGCGGGAAATTGACGACGCCGACGATCTGTCGACCTATCAGCTCATCCGCGGAATAGATCGCCTTCACCTGCGCACTGGTCTTGCGTACGCCGTGTGGGCCGAAATCGACCCATAACTTCCAGGCGGGCTTGCGTGCCTCCGGAAAAGGCTCGACGCGCAGCACAGTGCCCGCGCAAAGCATCACTTTCTCGAAGTCGCTCCATTCGATGGTCTGGGTTTGCATAACCGGTTGCAGCTGTTGGTCGGTAACGGCTGTCATGGTGCCCGGTTCCGCGCAGCCGATTGTCATCGTGGATGGAACGTCGAAGTTGCGAAGTCAGTCGTCGCTCCCTTTCCGCGCCGCCTTCCATGCGTCCTTGAATTCCGCCCACCAATAGCTGAGCTGGGCACCGACGAACCCCGCGGGTTTCAGCGCGGATACCACGCCGTAATCGGCAAATTCGCGCCAGCGCGCATCACCCTCGGCAATGGCGGCAGCCAGCACCTCGCCCGCGAACGTGGTAGGTGCCACCCCATGTCCACCAAACGCCTGAGCAAGCCACAGCCCCTCATCGATGCGACCAATCTGCGGCATCTGGTGACGCGCGTAACTCATCAGCCCTGACCAGGCGTAATCGATGCCGACGCCCTCGAGTTGCGGGAAGACCTTCAGCAGATCCTTGTACAGCAGTCGCTTGACGGCTTCCGGCGAACGGTCGAGCACCGATATCCGGCCGCCCCACAGCAGGCGCCCATCCACCAGCGGCCGGTAGTAGTCGAAAGCGAAACGTGTGTCGTAAACAGCGGAGGAGGTCGACAGCACCTCGCTCATGCGCGGACCAAGCGGCTCGGTCACCATCACGTAAGTCGCGATAGGCAATACCGCTGCATCGACGGCTCTGCGCAGGCCCGCCAGGTACCCGCCGCAAGCGAGCACGACTTCCTTGGCAAGCACTTCCCCTTGGGGCGTAGTCACGCGCCATTGTGTGCCTATTCGTTGCAGCCCGGTGACGGGGCTGCGTTCGTGAATGCTGACGCCGTGCGCCTTCGCGGCCTGGGCAATGCCCTGCGCGTACTTGAGCGGATGAAAATGGAACGCGTGCCGTTCGAACAAACCGTCGTGGTAGCGGGCACTACGAATGCGTTGTCGCAGCTCCGCCTGCGGCAACCATTCCCAATTCGCATCGTAGTGATCGGCCAGCAACGCCTGTCGTTCACGCAATACCGCAGGATCGCGGAACCAATTCGCCCAGACGATTCCCGAGTCGCTGACATCGCACTGGATGGCGTATTGATCGATGCGGCTACGGATCAGCCGGACGGCATCCGTCGTGCCCTGATAGAGCGCACGCGCACGCTGTGGTCCGAGCTCACGCAGCAGCGCGTCTTCGCCACGCGAAAAACCGCCGAACACGAAGCCGCCGTTGCGCCCCGAAGCGCCATGCCCGACCTCGTCCGCTTCCAGCAACACGACATCGCGCATCCCCCGCTCCGCCAGTCCCAAGGCCGTGTTCAGGCCAGCGAAACCGCCACCGATTACGCATACCTGCGCCTCGATCGGAGCGACCAGCGGTACGGCGGATGCGCGTTCTGTGACGGTAGCGCGGTAATAGCTGATAGGCGGACTGGACATGAAGGGACGACGCGAGTGTGATTACAACCCATGGGGAGAGACTCGATGGAACTTCATCCAGCCGACAAAGCCTATCGCAAGCGCGCCATGTGGCTGCTCGCTGGCATCGTCCTGATGTGCGGCGTGTTGCTATGGCAACTGCAGGCGTGGCTCAGTCACCTGACCGTGCAACTGGGCGGCAGCGATCCCAGTACGGTCCGGTTCTGGGTGCGCCTATTGCTTTGCGGTTTGGGAATCGCTTTGGCGATCCCCGCCGTCGGGCTGGGCCTATCGCTTCGCCAGCTGGGCCAGGTATCGAGGAGCGAAGGTCGCTTCCCGCCGGCGCAATGGAAGACCTGGCGCGATGTGCGCGTGCTACGCGACGCGCCTGGGCAAACCTGGGCGCGACGGGTAGAGGCCGCGGGTACGGCAGCCCTGGCGCTGGCCGGACTGCTGGTCGGATGGGCCGCCTGGGCTTGGTGGCATTTCAGCGGCTGAAACGCGCCGCTCCGAACCCGTGGAGCGGCAGCGATCAGTAGCCGGCGGCCTTACTCCAGGTCTTCCACGCCGAGTTCGTCCAGGGCGTTCTGCATCAAGCGGCGCGCCGAGTCACTCAGCTTTTCGTGGTCGAGGGCGTAGCGGATCGTGGCTTCGATCAGGCCGATGTGGGTGCCACAATCGAAGCGGGTGCCCTGGAAGCGATACGCGTTGACCGGTTCTTCCGCCAGCAGCTTGGCGATGGCGTCGGTCAACTGGATTTCACCGCCCGCGCCGGGCTGCGTGGCTTCCAGAAGATCGAAAATCCGCGGACTGAGAACGTAACGGCCCACGACCGCCAGCGTACTCGGCGCCTGTTCGGGGCGCGGCTTTTCCACGATCGCGGTAATCCGACCCTGACGATTCTGGAACGACTCGGTAGCCACGATGCCGTAGCTGGCCGTCTGTTCCTGCGGAACATCCTGGACTGCAATCACACTGGCACCCGTCGCTTCGGCCGCGTCGGCCATCTGCTTGAGCGCCCCGGGGCCGCGATTCCAGATGAGATCGTCCGGTAGCAACACGGCGAAGGGCTGGTCCCCGACGATGGGCTTGGCGCACAGCACGGCGTGCCCCAGCCCGAGCGCTTCGGCCTGGGTTACGAATATCGCGCGCACGTGCGACGGCAACACATTGCGCACCAGGTCCAGCTGTTCCGCCTTGCCAGCGCGCTCGAGCTTCTGTTCCAGCTCGTAAGCCTTGTCGAAGTAGTCGGCGACCGCGTGCTTGTAGCGATTGGTAATGAATACCAGCGTGTCGCAGCCTGCCTCCACGGCCTCATCGACGGCGTACTGGATCAGAGGCTTGTCGATGACCGGCAGCATTTCCTTCGGCACCGTCTTGGTGGCGGGAAGGAAGCGGGTGCCGAGTCCGGCGACTGGAAAGACCGCAATACGGATGCGGTTCTGCTTTGAAGCTGGCGACATCAAATGTTCCTGGCGTTACGAATAGGGAATGCAACTACGGTAGACGCCACATGTTGCACGCCATGCGAACCGACTGGTTCGAATTCGGGTACAGCGGCGCGCAGTAGCACTTTGAGTGCGTCGACGTCGTAGCGTGCGCTGGCCTCTCGCAGCTGGGCCACGGCGTGCTCGATGCTCTGCGCCGACACTTGGCGCGGCTCGGCCTGTAGGATCTTGGGATGCGCCGTTGGGCGATAGCGCTCATCGGCGTGGAAGAGCGTCTCGTGCAGCTTTTCCCCGGGCCTCAGGCCGGTATACACGATGGCGATATCGCGTCCCGGGTGCTTGCCGGCGAGGCGGATCATCTGCTCCGCCAGCAGTCGGATCGGTACCGGTTCGCCCATGTCGAGCGTATAGATGGCTTCGTGCGTGCCGATGGCGGAGGCCTGCAGGATCAACTGACAGGCTTCGGGAATGGTCATGAAGAACCGGGTGACTTCCGGATCGGTCACCGTGACTGGTCCGCCCCGGCGGATTTGTTCGCGGAACAGCGGTACCACGCTACCGGCCGAATCCAACACATTGCCGAAGCGCACCGTGACAAAACGGGTGGAACGATGGTCAGCCAGCGACTGGCAAGTCATTTCGGCCAGGCGTTTGGTAGCGCCCAGCACGTTGACCGGGTCGACCGCCTTATCGGTCGAGATGAGCACGAACGTACCCACGCCGTATTCGCGACAAGCATGTGCGACCGTACTCGTCGCCAGCACGTTGTTGCGGACCGCCTCACGCAACTGCGTCTCCAGCACCGGGACCTGCTTGTAGGCAGCGGCGTGGAAGACCGCGTCGGGTTCGGTCAGCTTCAATGCGTGGTTGATCAGCGCCGGGTCGCCACAATCGCCGAGCAACGGGATACACTCGATATCCGGGAAGTCGCGCCTGAGCGTCGTCTCGGTGTTGATAAGCGCGAGTTCGTCGATTTCGATCAGGACGATCCTGCGTGCACCATGGCGTGCGCACTGCCGGCACAGTTCCGAACCGATGGAGCCGCCGGCGCCGGTGACCAGCACCGTGCGCGCGCCCAGCCAGCCACGGATCGATTTCCAGTCGGGTAACACTGGCTTACGCCCGAGCAGGTCCTCGATCGCGACTTCCTTGAGCTCACCCGGCAACGACCTTCCCTCGAGCACGTCCTGCAGACGCGGCACCATGCGGAATGGAAGTCCGGTGCGTTCGCAGGCCGCCAATACGCGTTGCATCGCGCTGGCATCGGCGGATGGCATGGCGATGACGAGCAGCTTCGCCGCCGTTTCGCGCGCGATTTCAGCCACGTCCTGCACGGTGCCCAGCACCGGGATGCCCTGCACCTTGCTGCCGCGGAGTCCGGAAGCGTCATCGAGGAAACCCACCGGCTGATACGTGCCGACACGACGCAGATCGCGCACCAGAGCCTCACCCGCGCGACCGGCGCCCAGAATCAGCGTGCGAACGCTGCCTTCGCGGCTACCTTCGGTACGGCTGTCCTTCCAGGCGCGGTACAGCAGGCGCGGCGCTCCCAGAAGCGCCATCAGCGCCAATGGGTACAGCACCAGCACGGTGCGCGGCACCATGTCCAGGCGGTTGTAGAGGAACAGTCCCAGCAGGATCGCAAACAGGCCGAGCACACAGGCCTTCACGATGTTCCAGAGGTCCGGCACGCTGGCGAAGCGCCAGAGCCCGCGGTAAAGGCCGATCTGCCAGAACACCAGACCCTGGGCGGCCAGCACCAGGGCGACCTCGGTGCTCCACAGGTCGGTCTCCGGCGGATTGGGAACCATGCCCCAGCGCAGACGGTGCAGTCCCTGCCACACCAGCCAAACCATGAAAAGGTCATGCAGCACCACAGCTTGGCGCGGCAGCAGGCTCTTCCATCGCTCAAACCAGGAACTCATTTCCTGTCCTTTTCAATCGAACTTTCATTGACTGGGAAGTATTGCAGCAAGGCCCACAGCAGGGCAGCTGCCGCGAGCCAGATCGCGCATCCGGTCACCATGGCCCTCTCCGTCCTGGCCGCCAGCCACCACGACAGCAGCCACCCCGCGACCGACCAGCCTGCGTACGCCAACGTCACAGGCGTGTGATTACCAAGCCGGAAAGCCCAACGCTGATAGGCATGCTGGGCATGGGCGGTCCACCAGCGTTCGCGCCTGAGCAGGCGTCGCAGCAGGGTAAGCGTGCTGTCGACCAGGAAGGGGGTAAGCGGCAACAGCAGCAAAGGCATCGGAACGTCGCTGCGCTTCCAAGCCACTACCAACAGACCCGCCAAGGCGAATCCCAGCGCCCCACTTCCAACGTCACCCATGAAGACTCGGGCCTTGGGGAAATTGAATGGCAGGAAGCCAAGGCAGGCGGCGGCCAGGGCCAGCGCCATCCAACCCCAGATCCCGCCCAGAAGCATCGCCAGTCCCACCGCAACTACGGCGGCCTGGCTGGCGGCGATGCCGTTGATACCATCCATGAAGTTCCAGATGTTGGTCAGCACCATCACGGCGATGAAGGCAAGGATCGCGGCCAACGGATCGCCCCATGCTCCGGCGACCGCCAGCGCGAATACGGTGGCGGCGAAAGCCTGCACCCCAAGTCGTAGCCAGGGGGACAGCGGGCGATGGTCGTCGACCATGCCAATGCCGGCGACCAGCAACAGTCCCAACCCGAAGCCCGCAATCAGCACGATCTGCTGCGGGCTGTGCCACGCCGCGACACAGGTGGCCACGAGCAGCGCTATCACGATGGAGAGGCCACCACCGCGTGGCGTTGGCACGTGGTGACTGCGACGCTCGCCCGGGTGATCGATCAGTTCGCGCCGGAGCGCGTATTGCCGGGCCATCCAGGTGCCCATGAGCCCGATGGTGAAATGCAGCAGTAGCCAGATCAGCATCCGGTCAGACCACCGCGTAATTCAGCAACGGCTTCACCGAACCCCACTCCTTGCAACTCGGGCACTGCCAGTGATGGCTGCGCGCGCCGAATCCGCAGCGCGTGCAGCGATAGCTCGGGTTGCGCACCAGCAGCTGATCGGTGATGTGCTTGAGATCGTGCAGCGTGGCGAGCGGATCCGCCTGTTCCGCCAGGGTAAGGTCGATCAGCGCCGCTTCGCCGCGCACGGAAGGACGATCCTTCAACTGGCGGGCAAGGTAGGCACGAGCGGCTGAAACGCCTTCGTCCGCCTCGACCATCTGGGTCAGCGCAAGCACCGGCGAGATACCGCGGTAGTGCTCGCACATCTCGGCCAGGAAGGCCTTGGCACCGGGATTGTCCCCCACCCTTTCGTAGGACGAGAGCAGCGGCGGCAGGATTTCCGGGAGGTAATCGGGATCAGCGCGCGCCACGCGTTCGAATGCGCGGATCGCACCCGGATCGTTACCTGCGTCCAGCTCGATGCGGCCTTCGATCATTCCGGCCCGAACCGAATTCGCATCGGCCTCGTACGCACGCGCCACGGTCGCACGTGCAGCGTCGGTGTCCCCGCCCGCGCGGTGGCGTTCGGCGACTTCGCATTCGAACTGCGCGATCAGCTTGCCCATCGCTTCGCCGGTGGCTGCTTCGTAGCGCCGCGCGTTCTCGATCGCCTTGTCCCAGTCGCGCTCGGCCTGGTAGATGCCGATCAGGTGCTTGAGTGCCAGTGGCGCGGTGTCCAACGCAACCAGATCACTGAAGACGGTTTCCGCACGATCGAGCAATCCCGAACGCATGTAGTCCTCGCCCAGTGCCAGCAAGGCCTGCACCTTCTGCTGATCGCTCAGGCCCGGACGCTGCACCAGCGCCTGATGCAGCCGGATGGCGCGATCGACTTCGCCTCGACGGCGGAATAGATGGCCGAGGGCGACCTGCGTCTCGAAGGTTTCCTTGTCCAGTTCCGCAATGTGCAGGAACAGCTCGATGGCCTTGTCCGGCTGCTCATTGAGCAGGTAATTGAGGCCGCGGAAATAGGTCATCGACAGCTTGCTGACCTGGCTGTCGCTATGGCGTTCGCCCCCACGCCGACCGATTACCCAGCCACTGACGGCCGCGATCGGTAGCAGCAGGAAGAACCAGAACCACTCGTTGATGAATTCCATGTATCAGGACCCGGTAGTGGGGGTCGACGGGGTGCGTTGTCGCTCGCTGCTGGCCAGACGTCGTCGCAGCGGCAGGACGACGCTGGCTGCAATCGCCAGACCGCCCAGCAGGACGCCGAGCAGCAACGCGACAAGTAGTGCGACGCCGAGCGTGGTGGGAATCTGTGCCGCGCCGAGATCAATGATGGCGCCTTGTCGATTGAGTGCTCCCACCACAGCGCCAAGCGCGATGCAGGCGAAGGCCATCAGCAGGCGGATTACACGCATGACGGCCTCCGGAGCCACATCGTCACTGACGTAGCTTAACGGACGCGTTGCGACTAAGCGACGCGCGCAGGCGGGAAATGTCGATCGGGGGTCGTTTGCCGACAGCGTGGGCAAATGGGATGTCCGTTTGCAGGACACCTCGAGGACTGGCGTCAGTCGTTCTCTTCGACCGGGGTCACGCCACTGACGCGTTCGCGCAATTCCTTGCCCGGCTTGAAATGGGGGACATGCTTTCCCGGCAGCGCGACCGACTCACCCGTCTTCGGGTTGCGGCCCAGGCGCGGCGGGCGGAAATGCAGGGAGAAGCTGCCGAAGCCACGGATCTCGATCCGCTCGCCGGAAGAAAGCGCACCGCCCATCATTTCGAGCAGCGCCTTCACTGCCAGATCCACGTCGTCGCCCTTCAGGTGGGCCTGACGCTGCGACAGGATCTCGATCAGTTCGGACTTGGTCATGACGTAGCTTCAACTCCCCTGACGGCAAAGCTGGCACTCCCCAGTGCCACCTTCATCGATCACGTGCCCGGAGACACTCCCCGGACACGAATCGTCTTACAGACCGAAGGCGACCCGGCATACCGGGCCGCCTTCGTTGTTTCAACAACTTACCTCAACGGGGGCGATTACTCGCCCTTGTTGCCCAGCTGTTCGCGCAGCAGCGCGCCCAGCTTGGTGGTGCCGCTGGAGGCTTCCGACGACTGACGGTTGTAGTCAGCCAGGGCTTCGGCCTGCTCGGCCTGGTCCTTCGCCTTGATCGACAGCTGCATGCTGCGGCCCTTGCGGTCCGTGCCAACGATCTTGGCTTCGATCTCGTCGCCGACCTTCAGCACCTTGCTGGCGTCGTCCACGCGGTCGTGGGAGATGTCGCGAGCGGAGATGTAGCCCTCGATGCCGCCGTCGAGTTCGACGGTGGCGCCCTTGGCGTCCACTTCCTTCACGATACCCTTGACGATCGAGCCCTTGGCGTTGGTAGCCACGTACTGACCCATCGGGTCCTGCTCGAGCTGCTTGACGCCCAGCGAGATGCGCTCGCGTTCCGGGTCAACGGCCAGCACCACGGCTTCCAGCGTGTCGCCCTTCTTGAAGTTGCGCACGATGTCTTCGCCGGTGGTGTTCCAGCTGATGTCGGACAGGTGAACCAGGCCGTCGATGCCGCCGTCCAGGCCGATGAAGATGCCGAAGTCGGTGATCGACTTGATCTGGCCCGACACCTTGTCGCCCTTCTTGTGCAGCACGGAGAAGGTTTCCCACGGATTCGAGGTGACCTGCTTCATGCCCAGCGAGATGCGGCGACGCTCTTCATCCACATCCAGGACCATGACCTGAACTTCGTCGCCGACCTGGACGATCTTCGACGGATTGACGTTCTTGTTGGTCCAATCCATTTCGGACACGTGCACCAGACCTTCGACGCCCGGCTCGATCTCGACGAACGCGCCGTAATCGGTGACGTTGGAGACCTTACCGAACACGCGCGTGTTGGCCGGGTAACGACGGGCGATGTTGTCCCACGGATCCTCGCCCAGCTGCTTGAGGCCCAGCGAAACACGGTTGCGCTCGCGGTCGTACTTGAGCACGCGGACGTCGAGCTCTGCGCCGACTTCCACGACTTCGGACGGATGACGCACGCGCTTCCACGCCATGTCGGTGATGTGCAGCAGGCCGTCGATGCCGCCGAGGTCGACGAACGCGCCGTAGTCGGTGAGGTTCTTGACCACACCCTTCAGCACGGCGCCCTCGACCAGCTTCTCAAGCAGCTGCTCGCGCTCTTCCGAATGTTCGCTCTCGACCACCGCACGGCGGGAGACGACGATGTTGTTGCGCTTGCGGTCCAGCTTGATGAGCTTGAACTCGAGTTCCTTGCCTTCGAGGTAGGACGAGTCGCGCACCGGGCGCACGTCGACCAGCGAACCGGGCAGGAAGCCGCGGACGTCCTTGATGTCGACGGTGAAGCCGCCCTTGACCTTGCCGCTGATGCGGCCGGTGATGGTGGCGTTGGCTTGCAGGGCTTCTTCCAGCTCGTCCCACACCATCGAGCGCTTGGCCTTCTCGCGCGACAGGATGGTTTCGCCGAAGCCGTTCTCGATCGAGTCGAGAGCGACCTTGACCTCGTCGCCTTCGGCAACGTCGATTTCGCCTGCATCGTTACGGAACTGTTCGATCGGCACGATGCCTTCGGACTTGAGGCCGGCGTTGATCACCACGACGTCGCCGCGGACTTCCACGACGGTGCCGATGACGATCGAGCCAGGCTTCAGCTTAGCCAGATTGGTCTGGCTCTGTTCAAACAGTTCGGCAAATGATTCGGTCATTGAAAATTACTCAGTTGAACACACGGGTCGCAGACGGGGGACGGGGACTGTTGAAGTCCGCCAGGATCCGGCGACCCACCCGTTGTGCGGTGCCATCGGGGTCGATGCACCAGTTGATGGAAATCCCATCGCAGAATTGCGATGGGGTCTTTATCTGCCGCGAAAGACGATTCGCTCAGTGCTTGGGCAACAGCGCCAGCACCTGCTCGACGACCGTGTCGATTCCGAGTCCGGTGGTGTCGATGCGGACGGCTTCATCGGCCGGTCGCAACGGCGCCACGGCGCGCTGGGCGTCACGGGCGTCACGGGCAAGGATCTCCCGCAGCAGACCGCTCAATGTAACGGAAACCCCTTTTTCCATCAACTGCTTATAGCGTCTTTCCGCCCTCTCCTCGGCACTGGCGGTCAGGAAGACCTTGAAGGGGGCGTCGGGGAAGATCACGGTTCCCATGTCCCGACCGTCGGCGACCAGGCCCGGGGACTGGCGGAAGACGCGCTGGCGATCCTTGAGGGCGGCGCGGACCTCCGGAATGGCCGCGATGGCCGAAGCGGCCGCACCCGCGGTTTCGGTGCGCAGCTCATCGGTCGCATCCACGCCGTTGACCACGACCCTGAGCTCAGCCTCGGTCTCCCGGAACTCGATGGTGGTATCGAAGGTGCACCGGACCAATGCGGCGTGATCGTCCAGGTCGATACCCTCCCAGCCTGCGGCCACGCCTACCGCCCGATACAGGGCGCCGGAATCCAGGTAATGCCAGCCCAGGCGCTGGGCGATGAGGCGGCTGATGGTGCCCTTGCCGGAACCGGAAGGGCCGTCGATCGTGAGTACGGGGATAATGTTGGTCATCGGGACATTATGACGGGTACCGATTCAGCTCCCGCGCCTGATCCGACCTCGAAACGAAGCCCAAAAACGCCGTCCCGACACCCCGAATCGCACGCGCTCGACGCAACCACTTGATCTGCCGGCAATTTACCCTCTAGAATCGCGGGCTTCGTTCCGCTCCACCCCCTTTTCACCCATTTCGTCCGAGGTCTGTCATGAAGGTCCTGTCCTCCCTGAAGTCGGCGAAGGCCCGTCACCGCGACTGCAAGGTCGTTCGCCGCCGTGGCAAGGTCTTCGTGATCTGCAAGTCGAACCCGCGTTTCAAGGCTCGCCAGCGCTAAGCGCCAGCGTTCTGAGTTCGACGAAAAGGCCGCCGCAAGGCGGCCTTTTGCGTTTCCAAGCCCTGACGCCGCATGCAAAACCGTGACGGCGTCTTGCTGCCGCGTTCTGCATGCTTGTGCGTACAATCGCCCGTCCACTGGGGAGTGCCACGCTATGAAAGCTCGTATTGCCGCCATTCCGATGTTCGCCCTTCTGGCCCTGACCGGAGCAGCTTGGGCCCAGACCGAGACCACGCCCGCCGCGAGCGAGGCCCAGCCTGCAACTACTGAAGCCCAGCCGGCCCCGACCGAGACTGAGACCCGCACGCTGCTGATCGAGCGCGTACAGGAAGAAAACAAGGCAGCCATGCCAGTCCGCGGCCAGACCATGGCCGAGGTCGAAGCGAAGTACGGCGCTCCCTCCGAGAAGCTTGAGCCGCGTGGTGGCCAGAAGCGCAAGTGGCCGACCATCAACCGCTGGGCCTATGCGAACTTCACCGTGTACTTCGAAAAGAGCCGCGTGATCGACGTTGTGGCCAACAAGGCCAGCGCGATGGAAGTCGGCCCGAAGCCGCCGATCAAGTAATGCGTTGCACCCGCGCATTCGTGCGCGGGTCGCTCAAACCAAATCCGGATCCGGAACGGCGGGCTATCATTCCCCGCCGTTTTTCTTTGCCTGTGCCTCCAATGAATCCAGCCCCCCCTCGCTTCCCCGCGGAATGGGAAACCCAATCCGCTGTCCTGATCGCCTGGCCCCATGCCGACACCGACTGGGCCGACCGCCTGGGCGAAGTCGAGGAGACCTACATCGCCCTGGTCGCTGCGATCACGCGCTTCCAGCCGGTGCTGATCTGCATTGCCGACGACGATCTGCAGACCTATGCCGAAGCCCGCCTGCGTTCGGCGCGGCTGGATCTCTCGCGCGTGCACTTCATTCCCGCCGAATACGACGACACCTGGCTGCGCGACTCAGGCCCGATCACGTTGCGCGAGGGCAACGGTTTCCGCCTGCTCGATTTCCGCTTCACCGGTTGGGGCGGCAAGTTCGAGGCGAGTCTCGACGACCAGCTGGTCGAGCACCTCGAGCAAGTCGGAACCTTCTTGAACAGTTCGCGGCAATCCATTGATTTTGCTCTGGAAGGTGGCGCCATCGAAACCGATGGCGACGGCACCCTGCTGAGCACCTGGCGATGCCTCAACGAGCGCCATCCGGCGGCAAGCCGCGAAGACATCACCCGCAAGCTCGCCGGTTGGCTGCACCAGGACCGCGTGCTGTGGCTGGACCATGGCTACCTTGAGGGCGACGACACCGACGCACACGTCGACACCCTCGCCCGCTTCGCGGCGCCGGACGCGATCGTGTTCCAGGCCTGCGACGACCAGAGCGACTCGCACTACGCCGAACTCAAGGCGATGGCTGACGAGATCGCCGCGCTGCGCACGCGCGACGGCGCGCCGTACCGGCTGTTCCCGCTGCCGTGGGCGCAACCGGTCATCGACGACGGTCGCCGTCTCGCGGCCAGCTACGCCAACTTCCTGATCATCAACGGCGCGGTGCTGATGCCGGCCTATGGCGACCAAGCCGATGCGCAGGCGCAAGCCGTGCTGGCCGAAGCCTTCCCGGATCGCGAAGTAGTCGCCGTCCCGTGCCGTCCGCTCATCTGGCAGAACGGCAGCCTGCATTGCATCACCATGCAGCTGCCCGCCGGCGTCGTGGCGGCCTAATTCCCGAGCCGATCGTCGCAGCGACCATGCCACGCTACGTAGCCTTTCTCCGCGGCGTCAGCCCGATGAACGCGAAGATGCCGGAGCTCAAGCGCTGCTTCGAGGCGGCCGGCTTCACTAACGTCAAGACCCTGCTGTCCAGCGGCAATGTCGTGTTCGACACCACCTCGCGGTCCGAGCTCGCAATCGCGCGCAAGGCGGAAGCCGCGATGTCGGAGTCGCTTGATCGCAGCTTCTGGACCGTGGTGCGTCCCGTCGCTCGCCTTCAAGCCCTGATCGACGCCGATCCGTATCGCGACTTCCGATTGACCGCCACGGCCAAGCGCGTCGTGACGTTCCTGCGCGAGCCGCTCGATGCTCCGCCCAAGCTGCCGCCCGAAAAGGACGGCGCCCGGATCCTGGCGATCCAGGGCAGCGAAATCTTTACCGCCTACGAACCCACGCCCGGAACGCCCGTGTTCATGGCGCTGATCGAGAAAACCTTCGGCACCGACATCACCACCCGCACCTGGGACACCGTGAAGAAGTGCGCCGCGGCCTGAGCACCTACAATTCGCCCATGAAAAAGACCACCCTGCCCGTCGCCCTGATCCAGGAACGCAACCACGGCGATGCCGAAGCGAACCTGGCCGTAATCGAAACCCGTGTCGCCGAGGCGGCCAAGCGCGGTGCGCGTTTGGTTCTACTGCAGGAGCTGCATAACGGCCCTTACTTCTGCCAGCACGAGTCTGTCGGTGAGTTCGATCTCGCCGAAACCATTCCCGGCCCGAGCACCGAACGCCTGGGCGCATTGGCGAAGCAGCACGGCGTCGTGCTGGTGAGTTCGTTGTTCGAGAAGCGCGCCACCGGCCTGTACCACAACACGGCTGTCGTGTTCGAAAAGGACGGCTCGACCGCGGGCAAGTACCGCAAGATGCACATCCCCGACGATCCGGGCTTCTACGAGAAGTTCTACTTCACCCCGGGCGATATCGGTTTCGAACCGATCAATACGTCGGTCGGTCGCCTCGGCGTGATGGTGTGCTGGGACCAGTGGTACCCGGAAGGCGCGCGCCTGATGGCGTTGGCCGGCGCGGAGCTGCTGCTGTATCCCACCGCGATCGGCTGGGATCCGGAAGACGAACAGCCGGAGAAGGATCGCCAGCGCAACGCCTGGATCCTCAGTCACCGCGGCCATGCCGTGGCCAACGGTTTGCCGGTGCTGTCGTGCAACCGCGTTGGACACGAGCCCTCCCCGCTGGGCACGTCGGGCATCCAGTTCTGGGGTTCCACCCATGTACTCGGCCCGCAGGGCGAATTCCTTGCCGAAGCCAACCAGAACGAGCCCGAAATCCTGATGTGCGAAGTCGACATGGAGCGCAGCGAGCACGTGCGCCGCATCTGGCCGTTCCTGCGCGACCGTCGCATCGATGCCTACGGCGATCTGCTGAAGCGTTATCGCGACTGATATGGATATGACGCAGCACGCAGGCCCCGCGGACCTGGTGCTGCGCCCCGCCACGGCCGCCGACATGGCGGCCATCACGGCGCTCTATGCCGGTGAAGTACTCGATGGCGTCGCCACTTACGAGTACACCGTCCCCGACGATGCGGAAATGACGCGGCGCTGGCAGGCGATCGTCGCGCAGGGTTATCCGTACGTGGTCGCCGAATGCGCCGGTCGGTTCGCGGGCTATGGCTACGCCAGCAGCTATCGCATGCGCGAGGGCTATCGCTGGACGGTGGAAGACACCGTTTATGTGCACCCGGATCTCCATGGGCGCGGTATCGGCCGGGCGTTGCTCGGGCACCTGATCGCCACCTGCACCGGGATGGGCTATCGCCAGATGGTTGCGGTGATCGGCGACCGCTCGAACACGGCTTCGATCGCATTGCATGAGCGGATGGGCTTCCGCGTCGTCGGCATTTTCGAGGGGCTGGGCCGCAAGCATGGTCGCTGGCTGGACACGGTGCAGATGCAACTCTCCTTGGGCGACGGCAACTCAACCCCCGCAGGCTGAAACTGCGGCACGAAGTCGTCCGACGAACGGCCGCCACTAAACGAACGGTCGTGCTATTTTGCGTTTCATGTCCGCCATGACCGCCACCTCGAAGGGCACTGCCACCCGCGACGCCATCATCGAGCGGGCCTATGAGATGGCCCGGGTCTCGGGCGTCGAGGGTCTGTCGATCGGCCCGTTGGCCCTGGCGGTCGGAATGTCAAAGAGCGGCGTCTTCGCCCATTTCGGTTCGCGCGAGGAACTCCAGCTGGCGGTCATCGAGTCCGCCGCCATGCGTTTCGGCGATGCGGTGCTCACGCCCGCCCTGTCGCAGCCGCGTGGTCTGCCACGCCTGCGGGCGATCATGCACAACTGGTTCGAGTGGGTCCGCTCGACCAACCGGGGCGGCTGCGTGCTGATGAGCTCGGTCACCGAATACGACGACCGCCCCGGCCTACTGCACGACCAGGTGGCCCGCAACGAAATGCGCTGGCGCGACGTGCTGCGCCGGGCCATCGAACTCGCGATCGAATGCGGTCATCTGCGCCCCGGCGACAGCGAGCAATACGCCTTCGAGCTGTATTCGATCCCGCTCACCGTCCATCACCAGTCCGGGCTGTTCGGTTACGACCATGCCCGCGTGCTAGGCGAACGCGCCGTCGAGCGCTGGTTCGCCGCCAACTCCCCCTGACCCCATCGAGGTATCTGCCATGGCCGCTGTCACCTCAAACCGCACGCCCTCGATTAGCACGACCGTTCGTAATCTTATTCCGCTCTATGCGGTCCGGTTCGAATTCCTGGTCGGCGCCTGGCTCGCACCCCAGGCCGTGGTGCGCAAGGCAAGCCGACTATTTACGAAGCCGTTCGCATCCTCGCGCTCCCGCGCCCTGTCGGCGCCAACGCTAAACGCCGTCGAGCTCGAACTCGATGTCGATGCCACGCGCATCCACACCTACGTCTGGGGCGATCCCGGCCACCAGCCTTATGTCCTGTTCGCGCACGGCTGGTCGAGTCATGGCACGCGGATCGCGACCTGGCTTAAGCCGTTACGCGATGCTGGCTATGCCGTGGTCGCGTTCGACCAGGCGGGCCACGGTCGCAGCAGCGGCACCTACACCACCCTGCCCGACTTCACCTCTCACCTGCTTGCGGTCGGCCGTCACTTCGGGCCCGCTGCCGCGGTGATCGGACATTCGCTCGGTGGCGCGGCCAGCGCTCTCGCGCTGGCACGCGGGCTGGAAGCGCAACGCGCCATCCTGATTGCCCCGGCCGCGGATCCGCTCGCAGCGGTCGAGCGCTTCTCGCGCTTCGTATGGCTGGCCGGCTATCTCGGCCGGCGCATGTTCGCGAGCTTCGAGCAAGCCATGCGCTTCGACGTCGACGAGCTGCAGGCGCACAACAACGCGCCGAAGATCGCCCGTCCGGCGCTGATCGTGCATGACGTCGAAGATCGTGAAGTCCCCTGGTCCGAGGGCGAGCGTTACGCCCGCTTCTGGCAGGATTCGCGGCTGCTCAGCACCCGTGGCCTTGGTCACAACCGCATCGCCGACGATGCTGGCGTGATCGCTGCTGCCATGCATTTTCTGCAAGGCGAACAGGTCGGCGAGCGTGTGGTTTCCAGCCCCAACCTGCCCTACGGGTTTGCCTGAATCGGACTGGCAGCGATCGCGCGAATCCTCGGACAGCGTTGCCCCGGAACGACTATGCTGCGCGGCCGCCTGGAAGAATCCGGGCGGTCCTCCGCCGCACCTGTTGACACTCGATGACCGCTGAAGCCACCGCAACGCCCGCCGACTTCCTCACCACGCAGCCTCACGCCATCGTTGAACGCGACGGCGTCCGCTACACATTGCTCGGCACCGCGCATGTATCGCGCGCCAGTGTCGATGCGGTGAAGGAAGCCGTCGGCAGCGGTCGCTTCGATGCCGTCGCGGTCGAACTCGATCCGCCGCGCCTGCAGGCCCTCACAGATCCCGAAGCGCTTGCCAAGCTCGACCTGATCCAGGTCATCCGCACCGGCCGCGTCGCGATGTTCGCGGCCAATCTCGCGCTGTCGGCTTACCAGCGTCGTCTCGCCGAACAGCTCGGCATCGAGCCCGGTGCCGAACTGAAGCAGGCCGTTCTGGAAGCGCGAGAACGCAACCTGCCGGTACACCTGATCGACCGCGAAGTCGGCCTGACCTTCAAGCGTGCCTCGGCGAAGCTGGGTTTCTGGGGTCGGATGAAGCTCGGCAGCGGACTGATCGGCAGTCTCTTCGCCGATGACGAAGTAGGCGCCGAAGAAATCGAGAAGCTCAAGCAGGGCGACATGCTGGAGGCCAGCTTCAGCGAATTCGCCAGCAGCAGTCCAGAACTGTATGAAGCCGTGATCGGCGAGCGCGATCGCTACATGGCCGCACGTCTGCGCGAGAGTCACGGCGATGCGCGCGAAGTGCTCGCGGTGGTCGGTGCCGGTCATCTGCAGGGCATGGCCAAACACTTGCGTGAAGAAACGCGCGATCCGGAAGCGCTGCGCACCGAACTGGAAGTCGTGAAAGCCAAGCGCCGCATCCCCTGGATCACGTTGATCATCATGGGCCTGATCCTCACCGGCATTGGCTGGGGTTTCTGGCACGGCGGCATGGCCGTTGGCGCGGATCTGCTGAAGCAATGGGTGCTGTTCACCGGTGGCCTGGCGGCTCTGGGCTGCATCCTGGCCGGCGGTCATCCGCTCAGTGTGATTGCCGCCGCACTGGTGGCTCCGCTGAAGCCGTTCCGCCCTGGCGTGCCCACCGGTGCGGTCACCGCACTCATCGAAGCGCAACGCCGCAAGCCCGCGTATGGCGACTTCCTCGCCCTGCGCGATGACGCGCAGACGTTGCGCGGCTGGTATCGCAATCGCGTCGCACGCGTGGTGCTGAATTTCCTGCTCACCAACTTCGGCACGATGATCGGCGTGTGGCTGGCCGGTGTGAGCATCGCCAGCAAGCTGGCCGGATAAGCTCGAAGCGCACTGCGGAGCTGATCCAGGTAGGACGCGTAAGGCACTACCAATACCATCGCTGGAAAGAAAAAAGCCGGCCCTTGCGGGCCGGCTTTAGTTTTATACGCTGCTGACGCGGAGCGACTCAATTCACTCCGCGTGGATCGCTGCAACGGACGCAGCCGGGACCGCCGCCGGCCCAGCCTTACCGCGTGCGCGCTGGATCACACGCGTGGTGCCGGCGCGCAGGTCGTCGAGCATCGCGTAGATCGTCGGCAGGAACAGCAGGCTCACGATGGTCGAGAACGCCAGACCACCGGCAATGGCGCGCGCCATCGGGTAGTAGGCCGGACCTTCGCCGCCCATCTTGGTGCCGCCGATCGCGATCGGGACCATCGCCAGGATCGCCGTGCCCATCGTCATCAGGATCGGACGCAGTCGTTCCTTGCTGCCTTCGACCAGCGCCTCGGTGCGTGACAGCCCACGACGGCGCAGGTTGTTGATGTGCTCGATCATCACGATGCCGTTGTTCACCACTACCCCCATCAGCACCAAGATGCCGATGAAGGCCATGATGTTGAACTCGGTGCCCGTGATCCAGAACAGCCAGAACACGCCGAATACCGAGAACAGCACACCACTCATGATCGCCGATGGGAACAGCAGCGACTCGAACACCGCCGCCATCACGATGTAGATCAGGATCAAGGCGATGAAGAGGTTGAAGAGCATCTGCCCCATCGCCTCGTCGTCATCACCGAAGCCGCCGCCTTCGAAGGTGTAGCTGTAGCCGGCCGGGAACGACACCGACTTCAACGACTCCTCGATCGCCTTGCGCGCATCCGGCATCGTCACCTTGTCGGGAAGGCCGGCGGTGATGGTCAGCGTGGTCTGGCGGTTGGCGCGCTTGATCGATGTGGCCGCCGGACGCACGTCCACGTCCACCATCGCCAGCAGCGGCACGGTGCGGCCATCTGGAGCACGCACGGTGAACGAGGCGATGTCTTCGACGCCGAACTTCTCCGCACCGGCAAAGCGCACCCACACGGGGACTTCGCTCTCGCCGCGACGGAACTCGCGCAGCGGCGCACCACGCAGGGCCAAACCGACGAACTGCGACACCTGCTGCGCACTGAAGCCGAACGCCGCCGCACGCTCGCGATCCACGCGCACGTTGAGCTCGCTGTTGGTGTCGCCGATGTCGACGCGGACGTCACGCAGTTCCTTGCGACGGGAGAGGATCGGAACGATGTCACGTCCCAGTTCCGTCAGCGTCTGCGTGGAGTCGCCGACCAGGAACACCTGCGCCTTCTGCCCCGGCTGACCACCGCCGCCAGGCCCGCCCTGGTTGCCCGCGCCGACGGTGGCGCGTGCCGACTTGGGCAGCTCCTTGACGATCGTGTCGACCATCGGCTTGATGGGACCCGCGCTGTCATCGAAGGTGATCCGCGTGCCGGCAAAGCCCTGCTCGCTGTAGTAGGAATAGATCTGCTGGATATGGAAGCGCTTGCGGTTCGCGTCGAAGTAGCTCTCGACGCGCGTGATTTCGTCCGCCATCTGCTCCTTGGTGTAGCTGCCGTTCCACTGGTAGTAGAACTCGGTGTCCCTGCCCTCTTCGCCACCGAACATGTTGACCTTGGTCATCTTCATCGGAACGAAGCTGACCAGGATGATCAGGATGATGCCGAGGATGCTCTTGCCGCGGTGCTCGAGCGTCCAGCGCAGCAGGCTGGCATAGCGGCGCTGCATGCGCGGGATCAGGCCGCCTTCGCTGCGTACCGCAGGTGGCGTCTTCAGACGCGCCGAGATCATCGGGATCAGGCTCACCGCCACCAGCCACGACGCCAGCAACGACACCGAGATGGTGATCGCGATCTGCGACATGTAGATACTGATGAAGTTGCGCTCGCCGAACAGGTTCGGCACGAACACGATGCAGTGGCACAGCGTGCCCGCCGACAGCGCGATCGCGACGTGACGGGTGCCCAGGATCGAGGCCAGGCGTGGCTGGTCGGGCATCCGTTCGCGTTCCTGGTAGATGCTCTCCACCACGACCACGGCGTTGTCGACCAGCATGCCGACCGCAAGCAACAGGCCCATCATCGACAGGATGTTGAGCGTGACGCCGGCGAAGTACATGAAGCCCAGGGTCATCACGAAGCAGATCGGAATCGCCAACGTCACCATCAGCGTCGACGGCCAGTGGCGCAGGAAGAAAAACAGCACCGCGATCGAGAGGATCAGACCGATGCCGCCGGCTTCGGCCAGTTCCAGCAGCGAAGTCGTGACGTTGTCGCCCTGGTCTTCGATGATCTTGACCTGGATACCCTGAAGCTCCGGCTCTTGCTGGATCTTCTTGACCTCGTTGAGCGCATTCTTCGAGACCTCGACCAGGTTCGCATTGCGCTCCTTGAAGATGTCCAGGCCCACGGCCGGACGCCCGTCGAGACGGCGCCCAATGTCCTGGCGTGCTGGCTTCAGTCGCACGTCCGCAACGTCGCTGAGGCGGATCCCGTTAGCGATCACCAGATCGCGCAACTGCTGCAGGTCGGTCAATTCACCCATGGGCTGCACGCGCAGCCGCCGCCCGCCGTCTTCGATCTCGCCCGCCGACACCGAGAAATTCAGCGCCTGCAGGCTCTTGGTAAGGTCGTTGAGGCTGATGCCGTGCGCGGTGAGACGGTCCTGCTGGATCGCGACTTCAACTTCATTCGGCGGCGCGCCGGAGATATCGACTCGAGCGACGCCCGGAATACGTTCCAGGCGGCGCTTGAACTCGCGATCGATCAGGTCGTAGGCACCGACCAGGTTCTGCGTCTGGCTCGCCAGACGTACCTTGAGCACCGGCTGGTCGGTGGTGGAGAACTTGAGGACGAAATAGCGTTGCAGGTCGTCGGGCAAGTCCTTGCGGATCGTATCGATCTTTTCGCGCGCTTCGGAAGCTGCGATGGCGGCATCGCGACTCCAGTCCTTGAACTGGAGGAAGACTTGGGCGCCGTCCGCCTTGGCTTCCGAATCCATGCGCTTGATGCCGCTCATGGTCGACATCGCTTCCTCGACCGGACGCAGCACGGTGCGTTCGACCTCTTCGGGCGTCGAGCCGGCATACGGCAGCTGCACGAAGATGAAAGGCGGCGAGACCTCGGGGAAGGCTTCCAGCGGCAGGCGGATCGCCGCAATCAGGCCGACGACGAACAGCGACACGAAGAACATGATCGCCGTGACGGGCCGCTTGATGCTCAGCTCGGCAATGCTCATGCGCGGTCGCTCCCCTGCTTGAGGATGGAGTGGACGGAGACGATCATCCTGCCGCCTCCGGATCCGCATCGATGGCGGCGGCGGTTTCCGCCTTCTCGCGACGGGCGCGCAGACCGCGTTCGCGGTAGTACGCATCCGCGCGACGATCCAGCAGGTCGTACACCACCGGGATCACCAGCAGCGTCAGCATGGTCGAAACCAGCAGGCCGCCGATCACGGTGATCGCCATCGGCGAGCGCACTTCCGCACCTTCGCCGAAAGCGAGAGCCAGCGGCAGGAAGCCGAACAGCGTACAGGTCGTCGTCATGATGATCGGACGCAGTCGCGAGCGAGCGCCTTCGATCAGCGCTTCGTGCTTGGCCACGCCTTCTTCGCGCAGCTGGTTGACCTTGTCGATCAGGATGATCGCGTTCTTCACCACCAGGCCGACCAGCAGGATCAGGCCAATGAACACCACCACCGAGACCGGCGAGCGGGTCAGCAGCAGTGCCAGCACGGCACCGACCAGTGCCAGAGGAATGGTGAAGAGGATGACGAACGGGTGCAGCAGCGATTCGAACTGCGACGCCATCACCAGGTAGACCAGGAACACGGCCAAGCCGAAGGCGAACAGCAGCGAATTCACCGACTGCTGCAGCTCCTCGCCCTGACCGCCGATGTGCATGCGCACGTCGACGCCCAGCGGCTGGTCATTGACCATTTTCTGGACTTCTTCCACTGCACCGCCGAGGTCGATGTCGCGCAGATTGGCCGACACGATCGCCACGCGGACCTGGTCCGCACGATGGATTTCGCTCGGACCCGTCGTGGAAACGACGTCCGCCACGGCATCGAGCGTCACCGGACGCGTGCTGCCGGGGTTGACGATCAGGCGACGGATGCTTTCCACAGAGCCGCGATCAGACTCCTGCGCGCGCACCAGCACGTCGATCTTGCGATCGCGGAAGCTGTAGCGCGTGGCGACATCGCCGCGCACCTTCTTCACCACTACATCGGCGATCTGGCGCGTGGTCAGGCCGAGCGAAGCCGCGCGCTCCTGATCGAAGCGGATCTGGATTTCCGGGAACCCCTGCTCGACCGTCGACTTCACGTCGGCGTAGTGCGAGTTCTTGCGCAACATCCCCGCCATCTGCTGACCGGCGCGTTGGATCGTGGCGAGGTCAGTACCGCGCAGCTCGATTTCCAGCGGCGTGGAGAGGCTGACGAGCTCTGGGCGTGCGAAGTTGATCTGGGCATTGCCGTGGCCGGCCATGGTTGCGCGCAGACGCTCGGTTTCCTGGGCCTCGATGGCCTTGCTGCCACCGTTAGCCATCACGACCGTGAGCTTGCCGATGTTCTCGCCGCTTTCGGTGGGATTGGCATCCAGGCGAGTGCCGCTACCGCTGACACCGTAAAGCACCGAAACACCATCGTCCTTGGCGTGCTGGCGCTGCAATTCACGCACCAGCGCATCGGTGTCGCGCAGCGGCGTACCCGGCGGCAGCTTGACGGTCATCTCGAAGCGGTCCTGCGCCAGCTGCGGAATCAGATCCGCGCCCAGCATCGGCACCGTCAGCAAGGTCAGCACGAACACACCGGTGGCGGCGCCGAGCACCATCCACGGGCGATGCAGCGCCGCGGGCAGCAACTTCAGATAGCCACTTTCCGCACGATGGTAAGGCGCCATTGCGAAATCGCTGGCCTTGCGCATGACCGGCCCAATGACGGCAACGATGCCGCGCCAGATCCTCACGATGACCCAGGCGATGCCGAACATCCCGCCGCGCGACGCCGCGCCAATGCCGTGTTCGACGGCCGCGACCGGCTTGAGCACGCGTGCGGCCGGCTTCCACTTCGGATGCGGTGCCTCTTCCGGGAATGCCATCGGTGCGCGGCCCTTGAGCGCACTCAGCATCGGAATCAGCGTCATGGCGACGACGAGCGAGATCGCGATCGCCAACGCAACGGTCAACGCCTGGTCGCGGAACAGCTGACCGGCGATGCCTTCGACGAACACCAGCGGCAGGAATACCGCGATGGTGGTCAGCGTTGAAGCCACGACCGCCATGCTCACTTCGCGCGTGCCCTGGATGGCGGCATCGAGGATGCCCAGGCCGCGTTCACGTGCCTTGGCGATCGACTCAAGCACCACGATCGAGTCATCCACGACGAGACCCGTCGCGAGTGCGAGGCCGCCCAGCGACATCACGTTGAGGCTCAGGCCCAACTGGTCCATGAAGAAGAACGTCGCGACGATCGACACCGGCAGCGACAGGCCGATGACGAACGTGCTCCAACCATCGCGCAGGAACAGGAAGATGATCAGGATCGCGAGGAAGCCGCCGATGACGGCGTCGAGCTTCACGTCGCTGATGGCATGGCGGATGAACTGCGACTGGTCGTCGATGGTGGTGAGTTCGACGTCTGCCGGAATCTGGTCCTTGAGTTCTTTCAGCCGGGCCTCGACCGCATCGGCGGTGGCGACCGTGTTGGCATCACCTTCCTTGTAGATCGCAAGCTCGACCGCTTCCTTGCCGCCGAGACGGATGATCGCTTCGCGTTCCTTGTGGCCCTGGCGGACTTCGGCGATGTCCTTCAGGCGCACCGGCATGCCGCCGGCCACGGTGGACGAGCCGCCCGAATTGGCGCTTTGCACGGACTGCGCCGCGGCCATCGCCGCAGCGTTACCGGTCGCGGCCGCAACACGGGCCATTTCGGCAGCCGCGTTCGCGGCGGCGCCGCCACCTGCAGCCTGCGTGGTCACCAGCATCTCGCGGATTTCGTCCACGGTCGCGAACTGATTGACCGTGCGCACCAGATAGCGCTGCGAACCTTCCTCCAGGCGACCACCGGAGATGTTGATGTTCTCCTGCTGCAAGCGCTGGATGACGGTTTCGATCGGAAGATTGAGCAGCGCGAGCTTCTGCTGGTCGATGTCGACCTGGATCTCGTCTTCGAGACCACCGCCGACCTTCACTGCTGCGACGCCATCGACCGGCTCGAGCTTCTTCTTGAGGTCTTCTTCGGCGTAGCGGCGCAGCGCGCCCAGAGCACGTACGGAATCGCCATCGGTCTTCGACGTTAGGGCGAGACGCAGAACCGGCTCGGTGGAAGGATTGAAGCGCAGCAGCACCGGCTTCTTGGCTTCCAGCGGCAGTTGCACGACTTCCATCTTGTCGCGCACTTCGAGGCTGGCCTGGTCCATGTTGGTGCCCCAGGCGAACTCGAGCACGACGTCGCTCTGCCCGGTGCGCGAGACCGACTTCAGCTTGCGCAGGCCCTTCACCACGCCGACGGCTTCTTCCACCGGTTCAGCGATGAGGGTTTCGATTTCAGTCGGCGCGGCACCGGTGTATTCGGTGCGTACCGTCAGCGTGGGATAGCTCAGGTCAGGCAGCAGGTTGACCTTGAGGTGGGACAGCGCGATCAGGCCGAACAACACGAAGGTGATCGTCACCATCGCCACCGTGACACGGCGGCGTGTGGCGAACTCGATCAACCCCGATGAAGCTTGCGAGGTGTGGCTCACGTTGGAAGCCTCCGTTTAGCGCTGCGCGGTCGCGGTGGCGGGAGCCGCGGATTCCGCCTTGGCGCCCGGCTGGCCGATCACCACCACTTCGCTGCCGTCGCGCAATGCGCTCTTGCCTGCGGTCACGACCTGCTCACCCTGCTTGATACCGCTGCGGACCTCGGCCCATTCGCCATCCATGTAGCCCAGCTTGACCGGGACGCGGGTGCTCTTCTTGTTGCGCACGACGAAGACGGCCGGATCGGATTCGTCCTCCAGGAGTGCAGCGCGCGGCACGACGAGGGCGTCGGCACGCTGGTCGTAGTCGATCCTGATGCGTCCGAACATGCCCGGACGCAGCGCTTCACCGTCGGCGAACGCGCACACGACGCGGAAGGTGCCGCTGCCGGAATCCACCACCGGCGCGATGCGGTCGACCTTGCCCTTGAAGGTCTTGCCCGGCAGCGCATCGACGCCGAGCTGGACCGGCAGGCCGGCTTTCAGCGTCGCCAGTTCACGCTCAGGCACGTTGAGCACGGCTTCCAGGCGCGAGACATCGACGATGCGGATAATCGGCGAGTTGATCTGGACGAAATTGCCGGCCTTGATCGAGCGCGAGGCGATTACGCCGGACATCGGCGCGGTGACGTTGGCGTACTGGAGCTCGAGGTTGGCGGCCTTGTTGGCGGCACGGGCGTTTTCGAGGTCGTAACGCAGCTGGTCGTTGTCGTTTGCGCTGATCAGCTTCTGATCGGCCAGCTGGCGCGATCGGGCGTAATTGGCCTCGAGCTTGCGCAGCTGGGCGGCGCTCTGGGCCGCCACCAGCGCCGAACGAGCCGAATCCAGTCGGACCAGGGTCTGGCCGGCGTGGACGTACTGACCTTCCTCGACCAGGACCTGGAGCGCGACGCCCGAGACCTTGGCGATCACCTGGGCTTCGGCGCGGGCTTCCAGCGGGGCGGTGCCGGTGTAGCTGGCAGCCACCGCGCGGCGCGAGGCCTGGGCGACTTCCACCGGGACCGCTTCCGGCCCCTTCTTCTTTCCATCCTTGCCGTCTGCAGCAGCTTCACCACCGCCACCGCCCTTGCAGGCGGCCAGGGCCAGGACTCCTGTAACGAGCAGGCTGGCAAACACGGTGGGGACCGTGGACTTGGGGCTGAGAGGGGTCTGGCGCATGGAATCTGTCCCTGGGGGCAATCGGTTAAACGAAGTTCCGGCTGGTGTTCTGGCTGTATGCCGGTGTTGTATGTAGGTATATCACCCACCTTCACAACGGCCATCCGCCGAAGGTCATGGTGACTGCCGCCACGGCTCGTTCCGTGGCCGCATGACGGCCTCCGCCGGGCGCGGCATCTGTCCTGTGGGATGCGAAACAGTGACGTCGGGTTGCACGTCTCTCGATGTCGGATGCCGGCCGCATTTCGTCGCGACTGTTCACGCGGCTATACTTGCCGACTTGTGCGCGTCCCTGGCCGTCCGGCAGCCCGCACGACCCGATTTAGTAAACGCCAGTCCTACAACAACTCAGCCATTTCGAGAGTGCGGATTACATGATGCGACCGCTGATGATCGCCGCCTGCCTCGCCCTGTCCTCGGCCGTCGCTTTTGCCGACGAACCGAAGAAGCAGGAGCCGGCCGCCACCACCCCCGCGGCGACGACCGCACCCGCCCCGGCCGCACAACCCATCAAGGGTGATGCCGCCGCCGGCAAGCAGCTCACCTACACCTGCCAGGGTTGCCACGGCATCACCGGTTACAAGAACGCGTATCCGAGCTACCACGTGCCCCGGATCGGCGGCCAGTCGGAGCAGTACCTGCTCAACGCGCTGACCGAATACAAGAAGGGCGCACGCAAGCACCCGACGATGCAGGCCCAGGCCCAGAGCTTCTCTGACCAGGACATCGCCAACATCGCCGCCTACCTGTCGACCCTGAAGTGAGCAGCCCCACCATGACGAAGAAGATCCTCGCCATCGCCCTGCTCACCGCCGCCGTTGCCCTGGTCGGTTGCAGCAAGTCGGAAGAAGCCACCGCCGAAGGCGCCGAAGCTGAAGCTCCCATCGAGCATTCCTCCGCCGGCCTGCCCGCAGGCAACGCCGAAGCCGGCGCGAAGCTCGCCAGCACCAAGAACGCCAAGACCGGCCAGGCCTGCGTCGACTGCCACGGTGCCGAAGGCAACGCGCCGATCGACCCGACCTATCCGAAGCTGGCCGGCCAGTACGGCGATTACATCGCCCACTCCCTGCAGGCTTACCGCGAAGGCAAGCGCGAGAACGCGCTGATGTCCGGCCAGGCCGCCGAACTGACCGACCAGCAGATCGCCGACCTGGGCGCGTACTTCACTTCGCGCACCAGCAACCTGCGCGACCTGCACGGCCTGCAGTAAGGCATCACCAGCTGGACATGAAAAAGGCCCGCGAAAGCGGGCCTTTTCTTTTTCCGAACCGAACCGGTTACGTATCGCGCTGGAATCGCGGCGCTAGCCACCCTCTTTTGGTTTGACGCTGCCATTGTCTTCCTGCAGCTGCGGCTTGAACGGGATGTCCGGCGGCGGGCGCGCGCTGGCGGGCTGGTCGTTGAGATTGGGATCGTTGATGCCGCAACCACCACCAAGCTGCAGAAGGGATATGACGCATTCGATGCGCTTGCTCGTCCCCGGGATAGGAATTGCCATCCGCTTGATGCCCTTGCGCACCCACTCGCCGAGCAGGGTTTCGTTTGGACGCCAGTACTTGTCGAATGTGGTCGGTTCGTAGTCGTTTGGCTTGCGCTTGAGCCAGGTGCCGGAGCGATCGAGGTCGACGATGCGATCGTCCACGGTGCCGGGCGGCTGCCCTGTATTGACCGGTTGTTCCGCCAGGCGTGGACCACCCTCCGAGTTGTAGAGACCATGCGGCTCGCCCCGCTGCCCACCAGGCACATTGCGCTTGGAGGCGCCCCAGTCGTCGGCCTTGACTGGTGTCGGGAAACCGCCCGGTGCAGGAATCGGCTTCGGCCCCTGCCCGGCAGTCGCGTTTGAAGGAGCGGCACCACTGGGTTTGGCCGCAGCGGGTGTCGTTCCGCTGGCTGCAGGCTTTGCAGGGGCGCTCGTCGCGGCGGTCGATGGCGCCGTCGAACTCGCGGTTGGGGAACTCGGTGCCTGCGCGGCGGTGGCCGCTGGAGTGGCAGCTCTCGTCGCCGGCGCGGGAACTTCGCGTACGCGAACCGTCGCTTCGGCCGCACGCACGGTGGGCTGTGCGACGGTCGGCGTCGCGACTTGGCGCTCGATGCGTTCGACCGGCGCACTCACTTCGCGTCGCGCCACATCCGAAACCCGCGCCTCGATCCGCGGTGAGGACGTCGCACGCGGCACGATCTCGCGCTGGATCGGTTGCACCGGTTCGGGCACTTCCACCGCCTGCATCGATGCCGCGGGCGCCGTGATCTCGGGCACGCGGATTTGCGGCTGTACAACACGCGGCGTCGGCGGTGGCAGCACGAAGGTGCTCGTATCCGGCGTCGGCGCGCTGACCGCCACCGCCTGCTGTACGGGTGGAGTCGGCGGCACCTGTGGCTCGGGAACTTCACGTTGCACGATGTCGGGCAACGGCGCGTTGACCGCTGGCGTTTCCACGGCCGGCGTCGGCAGTGCCGCCGCATCAGTCGAAGGGGCTGGCGTCTCGCTGGCGACTTCCTCCGCGGGCGCCGGTTCGAGCTCCGGAGCCGGCTCCTGCGCTTCGCCGCCACCGACTTCTTCGGGCGTACCGCGCCCAATGAATTCGACCTGCACCACTACTTCGCCACGACGCTTGGTCGCCTCTTCAATGTAGGCCGACTGCGTGAACCAGAACCACAGCATCAGGATGCTGAAGACCAGATGCCATACCGCCGTGAATACAGCGGCGAACCAGCGCACCTTGCGGTCTTCTGGTTCCGGCCCGTGCCACTCCTGCCGCCAGAGCATGTTGAACGCCTGCCAGCGCGTCAGCACGCCGGTTCTCCGCGGGCGTTCGGCCAGCGGCCGCTGCAGGATGACGTCGATCAGCGCTTGAGCAGTCGCTCCCGTGACGGCGCCGCCGCGCACGGTCATTGCTTCGAACCATTGCTGCCATCCGGGGGGAAATTCACCCGGGGGGCGACGAAGATGGGGAGCTACCAGCTGCAGCCGCCGCTGCACGGCTTGGATCAGATCAGCGGCGGTAAACAAGCGCCGCTGCCCTCTTACGCCGCGTCGCGCGGGATATAGGGCGCGGCACCGGTCTCGTGATCGGTCGCGTCACGTACCGCGGTCACGCCTGGCACCTTTTCCAGCAGGGTCTTCTCGATACCCTGTTTGAGGGTCACGTCAGCCATGCCGCAGCCGTGACACCCGCCGCCGAAGCGCAGCATCACCACACCGTCGGCCGTCACTTCCTGCACCGAAACATGACCGCGATGGGCGGCCAGCTGCGGGTTGATCTCGTTCTCTACCACCCAGTGCACACGTTCCACCAACGATGCCGAATCGGCCGGCACGTGTCCCTTGATCTTCGGCGCACGGATCTGAAGCTGGCCGCCGGTGGTGCGGGTTTCGTAGTCGATCTCCGCGCCGTCGAGGTACTGGACGCTGGCGGCTTCGAGCCAGAGGGTGAAACCTTCGCAGTCGATCGCCCACTCATCGCCCTGCAGATCGGCGGGTTCGGCGAACTCCAGGCGCACGTCCGCGCGCGGGGTGCCGGGATGGACGGCCGACAGCCGGACGCCCAGACCGGGCAGCGCTTCGCGCTCGATCAGCTTGCGGAAATGGGTCTGGGCGGATTCGGAAATATTGATCATGCGGCTTGGTCTCGCGCTCATCGGCTTGAGTGACGTGCCGGTGGGGCGAATTCGGAAATGTTGAGCGTCGGGCTATTCTACCGGGGTCCACGCGGCCTTAAGCCGCCACGTGCCTACCCTACGACATTGTCCGATGCATTTTCGTTCAGGCGAGGCATCGACGCCTTTCAGGAAGGAGCCCCATGAGCGATCTCGTCCCCCTCTCCCAGGCCCATTGCCTCCCCCGCCGCGGCAGCGAGCACAAGCTCAGCGAAGCACGCGTGCGCGAGTTGATGCCGGAAGTCCCCGGCTGGGAGCTGATCGAAGACGGTCATGCGCTCAGCAAGATCTACAACTTCAAGAACTACTACGAGACGATGGCGTTCGTGAATGCGCTGGCCTATATGGCGCATCGCGAAGACCACCATCCCGACCTCGGCGTTCACTACAACCGCTGCGTGGTGCGCTTTTCCACGCACGACGTGGGTGGCCTGAGCGAAAACGACTTCATCTGTGCAGCCCGAACCGAAGCCCTGCTGGGCTGAGCGAGGAGTCATGACCGGTCGGCAACGCTCCATGTTTTTCGTCAAGGGATCGATCGCATGGTTGGCGCTGCCGCTGGGAATTCTATTGTCCGCGTGCCAGCAGCAACCGCAATCGGAGCAGCCGGCGCCACCTGCGCCCACGCCGCCGATGGCGCAAGAAACACCGCCGCCCAACTATCCGCCTGATCTTGCCTGCAAGCGTATTGGGGGCACCGTCGTGCTCAACGTGGCGCTTGCAGCAAACGGTTACCCGGTGAAGATCGATATCTTCCAGAGCAGTGGCAGCAAGGCGTTGGATGACCTCGCAGTCACCGCGGTGCACGACTGGAAGTTCCGCCCGGCCACCGTTCATGGCAAACCGACGACGAGCAAGCTGCAGGTCCCTGTCACCTTCAATCCGCCGAATCCGCCGCCGGACGAGTGCAATCGCTACCTGTAGGGATGGATACGGAAGGCCTCAAACGATATTGCCAGGCGCTTCCCGGCGCGGAAGCCCGACTTTACGGCCACCCCAGCAACATTCTTGTGTACTTCGTCGGCGGCAAGCGGTTCGCCTGGTTCAAGACCAGCGAGCCCGAGCGATGGCGTTTCACGATCCGTACAACGCCCGAACGCTTTCTCGAGTTGACCGACGTCCCGGGAATCAAACCCGCGCGGTTCATGGCGCGGTTCCATTGGGTCACGATCGTGGACGTGCGCACCGTCCCCGAGGATTACCTGCGCGAACTGGTGGATTGGTCGTACAGGAAGGCATTCCTGTCCCTGCCCCGCCGGCACCAGGCGGCCATCGCCGCGAGCTGACGCAGTCGGCGGCTTACGCCAACCGATCCAACACGTCGATGAGCTCCGGCACCAGGGGTGCATTGAGCAGATACGGCGCCTTGCCGCCATCGAGGGCGAACTCCAGTGTCGAGGCATGCAGGAACAGGCGCTTCAGGCCGATCTGTTCGCGCAGCCGCTTGTTGGCGTCGGCATTGCCGTATTTGTCGTCGCCCGCGATGGGATGTCCGATGTGCTGCGCATGCACGCGGATCTGATGGGTGCGGCCGGTTTCGATCCGCACTTCGCAGTAGGACTGGCCACCACGACGCTCGAGCACCTTGAAGTGGCTCAGCGACGGCTTCCCGGCCGCATTGACCTGGACATGCCGCTCGCCACCCTGGCGCAAGCCGATATGCAGCGGTGCATCCACCGTCATCACCCCGTCTGGCATGCGGCCGGTGAGCAAGGCGAGATAGCGCTTGGCGATCCCGCCTTCCTCGCGCATCAGGGCCTGCAGCTCAGTCAGGGCCGAACGCTTCTTGGCGATGATCAGCAGGCCGGAAGTATCGCGATCGAGGCGATGGACAAGCTCCAGCGATTGCGTCGGACGGAGCGCCCGCATGGTTTCGATGGCACCAAAGGAAATGCCGCTGCCGCCATGACTGGCCACACCGGACGGCTTGTTGAGGGCCAGCAGGCGCGCGTCCTCGAAGACGATCGCCGCCTCCATGGCCTTCAGGAAGCCGGAGGGAGGTGCGCCCTTGTCGCTCGGCTCACCGAGCCGAACCGGCGGGATCCGGACCTCATCCCCTGCCGCGAGCTTCCGCTCGGCCTTGGCCCGCCCGCCGTTGACGCGAACCTGGCCCGAGCGCACCAGCTTGTAGACCAGCGAACGCGGTGCGCCCTTGAGCTGGCCCAGGAGGAAATTGTCGAGGCGCTGGCCATCACGGTCGTCGGGCACGCGAACGGTACGGGCGCCCGGACCGGACGCGGCGGGGGTATCTGAACGGGTCATCGGATTGGTTGATCTGCTACACTGAGGGCGCGAGATAAGGTTTTGATTTCGCTGGAGTTGCCATAACCCCCGGTCATCCGGAGAGGCTTTGGGGCCGAAAGCCCCGCTCCTGCGATCCGGTCCGCGCCTGACCACTGCCCTGGGGGCAGCCATGTTAGCAGCGACGGCCCGGCGGAACCGGTTCCCGCCCGGTGGGTCAAACCGCCGTGAGATGAACAACGCCCCGTGCGACGGGAGCGGGAAGTGGCGCACCAAGGAAACGAGCGACGGCACAGGCCGGCTCACCTTCGTCCGATCTGCTTCCGGCCTCATTAGTCGCCGGCCTTATGGAACAGAAACAAAAGCGCTCCCGCGGTCTGCCGTGGTGTCGTAGCGCTGGAAATTGAAGCCGACGGCGCGTGCCACGCGCGGTCAGCCATCTCGGCAGCCGGGGTTCGCCCCGCGCCAGTCGGCTTGCGGTATCCAGAGGCGAAACGCCCACGGCGTTCCGCGCGTCCCTCCCTCGGGTGGGAAATGAAGCGCGCGAGGACGTAACAATGAAGCGAATGCTGATCAACGCAACGCAGGCGGAAGAACTGCGCGTTGCCATCGTCGACGGCCAGACCCTGTACGACATCGACATCGAACAGCCGTCGAAGGAACAGAAGAAGTCCAACATCTACAAGGGCAAGATCACCCGTCTCGAGCCCTCTCTCGAAGCCGCCTTCGTCGAATACGGCGCGGAGCGACATGGCTTCCTGCCGCTGAAGGAAATCTCCCGCGACTACTTCCAGCCCGGCGTCGACCACAACAAGGCCGGCCTGAAGGAGTTGCTGAAGGAAGGCCAGGAAATCGTCGTCCAGGTCGACAAGGAAGAACGCGGCAACAAGGGCGCGGCCCTGACCACGTTCATCTCGCTGGCCGGCCGCTACATGGTGCTGATGCCTAACTCGCCCACCGCGGGCGGCGTGTCGCGCCGCATCGAGGGCGACGACCGCGCCGCCCTCAAGGAGGCGATGGACAAGCTGACCATCCCCGACGACATGGGCGTGATCATCCGCACCGCTGGCGTAGGCCGCGATGCGGAAGAACTGCAGTGGGACCTGGACTACCTGCTCCAGGTCTGGAAGTCGGTAGCCGAGGCTGCGCTGAGCAAGCCCTCGCCGTTCCTGATCTACGCCGAATCGCGCCTGATCATCCGCGCCCTTCGCGACTACATGCGCCCGGATATCGGCGAAATACTCGTCGACACCCCGGAGATGTATGCGGAAGCGCGTGAGTTCGTCGAACAGGTGATGCCGCACAACCTGCGCAAGCTCAAGCACTACACCGACGACACGCCGCTCTTCAACCGCTTCCAGATCGAATCGCAGATCGAAGGCGCCTACGAGCGCGAAGTGCGCCTGCCCTCCGGCGGCGCCCTGGTAATCGACCAGACCGAAGCGCTGACCGCGATCGACGTTAACTCGGCCCGCGCCACCAAGGGCGGCGACATCGAGGAAACCGCGTTCCACACCAACCTGGAAGCGGCCGAGGAAGCGGCCCGCCAGCTGCGCCTGCGCGACCTGGGCGGCCTGGTGGTGATCGACTTCATCGACATGGCGTCGAACAAGCACCAGCGTGAAGTCGAAAATCGCCTGCAGAGTGCCCTGCGCCACGATCGCGCCCGCGTCCAGCTGGGCCGCATCTCGCGCTTCGGTCTGATGGAAATGTCGCGCCAGCGCCTGCGCCCGTCGCTGGGTGAATCCAGCCAGATCGTGTGCCCGCGCTGCGAAGGCCATGGCCGCATGCGCAGCGTCGAATCGCTGTCGTTGTCGATCCTGCGCCTGGCCGAAGAGCATGCGATGAAGGAGAACACTGGCCAGGTGCTGGTGCAGGCTCCGACCGAGATCGCCAACTTCCTGCTCAACGAGAAGCGTCGCGCGCTCAGCGAGATCGAAAAGCGTCATGACGCGCCGATCGTGATCGTCTCCGACGAGCAACTGCACACGCCGCATTTCGAAGTCACCCGCATCCGCGAGAACGAGCTCGGCGAAGAGTCGAGCAAGCCCAGCTACCAGCGCGGCACCCCACGCAAGCTGCCGACGCATGCGCTGACCAAGGCCCACCTCAACATCCCGGCACTCCCGGCCGTGACCAACGTGAAGCCGACCTCGCCCGCTCCGCTGCGCGAGCCGCGCGAAGCGCGCGAAACCCCGGCAGCACCGGTCGCCGCCGCGCCGACGCCCGTCGCTGCAGCGGCACCGACCCAGTCGGTCGGCATCGTCGAGCGCATCCTCGGCTTCTTCCGCGGCAGCAAGCCGATCACGGTGGCGCCGACGCAGGCCGAGCGCAGCCAACAGGGTCGCGCGCAGGACCGCGGCGGACCGCGCCGCGACGGCCAGGACCGCCGCAGCGGCAAGCAGGGTCGCGACAACCGCCGTGACGAGCGTCGCGACGAACGCCGCAGCCAGCAGCAACAGCAACAGCCCCAGCAGCAGAAGCAACAGGGCCAGCAGCAGAAGCAGCAACAGCCCCAGCAACAGAAGCAGCAGGCGCAACAACAACAAAAGCAGCAGCAACAACAAAAGCAGCAGCAACAGAACGCGCAGCGCCAGCAAGGCGAGGAGCGCGTACAGCAGCCCCCGCGCGAGCAGGCACAGCAGCCGAAGCCTCAGGCGGCGAAGCCGGAAGCCAGCAAGGCTGAAGTCGTCGCCGTTTCTCCGGTCCTGGAAACTGTCGCCACCCTCGCGCCGGCAGCCGTTGCCGCGGCGACTGTCGCGACTGTGAGCGTCGAGAACGCTGACACCCCCAACGTTGCCGCGCCGGCCACGGAAGCCGACAACAACGCAATTCCGGGCGCTGAAAGCACAGCCGAAGGCACGGGTCGCCGTCGCCGCGGCCGTCGTGGTGGTCGTCGTCGCCGTCGCGGTACGGGTGCGGCCGGTGAGGCCGCGACGCTGGCCGGCGAAAACGAAGAGAGCCTGTCGCAGGACGAGCTTGGCGACGACATCGAAGGCGAAATCGACATCGAAGACCTCGCTCTCGACAACGACGAGATGCCGATCGCACCAGTGCAGCGCACGCAGCCGGAGTTCGAGTTCGACGACATCGCTTCTGCCACGCCGTCGGCCGTTGTCACCGCCGCGCCGGCTAGCGAACCCGTCGTCAGTGCTCCGTCGAACGCCAATACCACTCCCCGGAAGACGCCGGCCGATGTCGCCGCGGAAGTCATCAGCGAAGTGCAGCCGACTCCGGCGGTCAGCGATAGCAACGCTCGCGTCGTCACTTCGTCCGGCGAAGTCGAACCTGCTGCCGTCGTCAGCAATGAAGCGGTGGAACCGAGCATCGTGCCGGCTCCGGAACCGGTCGAACCCGAGGCCGTGAATGAAGTGATCGTCGATCGCCTGGAACAGGCTGCCGACGAGAGCGAGATCGCGAATGCACTCCCGGGCGACGGTGGCCATGTCGCCACCGAAGTCAGCGCCGAAGTCGAGCCTGCCACGACAGCAGCGGTCAGCATCGACGAGGAGCCGGCAGCCGCCGCGACCTCGCAGCTGCCGGTCGAGGAACTGCCGCGCACGGCGGGACTGTTCGATGACGTACCGCAACCGGTCGCCCCTGCCCCGGCCGATGCCGCCGCAAAGGCCGCCGAGCAGGACAACGACGAGCAGCGCGCCTGACGCAGGCGCTCAGCTAAAAGAAACGGCCGCAATCGCGGCCGTTTCTTTTTTTGCGACCTGGCTACATCACTTGCACTGGATCCAGCATTCCATGCTGTTTCAGCAGCCGCACCAATGCGACGATGTCGCCGATCCCGAGCTTGTCGAACAATCGCGACTTGTGCGTATTGATCGTCTTGGCGCTCAGGCTCAATCGCTGCGCGATTTCACTCTGACGAATGCCCTGCGCCAGCAACAGGCTGATTTCGAGTTCGCGATCGGTCAGCGCATCGATGGGAGTGACGGTGCCGATTACTCCCGATAGCGCGATGTTCTGGGCGACCGAACTGGCAAGGTAGCGCCGGCCGCGAGCTACTTCCCGCACCGCGTTCAACAGCTCCTGCGCATCGCCGCCCTTGCCGACGTAACCCGATGCGCCCGCTTCAAGCAGGCGTCTTGGCAACGGGCCATCTTCGAGCACCGAGACGATGATCACGCGCGGACCGTCTCCGCCATGCGTGACCCGCTCGGTGACTTCCAATCCGCTGAGCCCGGGAAGATGCAGGTCGCACAGCACCACATCCGGCCGTAGCCGCCGGATCAGCGGTAGCGCAGCCTCGCCTGTTTCCACCTCGCCGATCACTTCGATGTCGGTCTGCGCCGACAGGATCATGCGCATGCCCGCGCGCACCAGCGCGTGGTCGTCCACGATGAAGACTCGAATGGTCATCCTTACCGTCCTTGGTGAGTGAAGCTCCGTGCGTCGAGGCTAGCCTCGACGCGGGGGTGGCGCAACCAACCCCGTGTCCACCGGTCCATGGCGCAGCACAAGCCTCGACGACCAGTTTGTTGCAAACTGCATGACCTTACCCCGACATCCCACGCCATGCGCCCCAGCCTGCATTTCGCCATTCTGGCCTGCACCCTCGCCCTGCCCGCGTGCGCGCACCCCGCTTCCGAAGCTCCGGCACCGGCGTCGGCCGCGGCCAAGTCATGGCTCGCTGACGTGGCCGCAATTGCGGACGCCGACGCCAGCGCAGGCCGCCGTACCGCGATCCAGACGCGCCTGGATCAGCTCGGGATCACCTGGCACACCAGCGCTTTCGAGATCGACGGCCAGAACGGCACCAACATCCTTGCCGATGTTTCCGGCGATGGCGCCGCTCCGATGTTGCTGCTGGGCGCGCACTCCGATCAGGTCAGCAAGGGCGAGGGCGCGACCGACAATGCATCAGGTAGCGCGACGGTGCTCGCGCTCGCGCAGCGACTGAAAGCGAAACCGCTCGCCCATCATCGCGTCGCCATCGCCTTCTGGGACCTGGAGGAGAAGGGCCTGTTGGGCTCCAAGGCCTACGTCGCCAACGGCGGCGCCAAGCCAGAGCTGTATGTCAACTTCGATGTGTTCGCATGGGGCGACACGGTGTGGATGATGACGCCCGATGCGAACGGCAACCTCACCGCCGCGAGTCGCGAAAGCACCGGCGCGAACGGCCTGAAGCTGTCCGCAGGCGAACACTACCCGCCCACCGACCACCTCTCCTTCCTCAAGTCAGGCTGGCCGGCTGTGTCGTACTCGATGGTGGGCGGCGATGAGATCACCGCGATCCTCGACGCGTACGCCGGCAAGAAGCCAGCCGCGATGCCGAAGGTGATGCAGGTCATCCACACCAATGGCGACACGCTGGCGCAGATTGATGCCAACGCTGCGGCGCACGGTGTCGATGCCGTGGAAGCGGCGCTGCGTCGCTGGGACGCGGCGGAATCGACCGGCACGCCTGCCGCTGCGATTGCGAAGTGAGGCGCGGCGGGTCGTGACCCGCCTTACCGCACCAGCAGCCTGATGATCTTCTCGGGGAAGCCGCCGTAAGGCGGCTTCAACTTGTCCGACAGTGTCCAACGTGCCTGTCGCAGCACCGGCATCGCCTTGCTGAAGGTGATGAAGCCGTCATGGCCGTGGTAATGCCCCATGCCGCTGGCACCCACACCACCGAACGGCAGGTTGTTGCAGGCGTACTGCAGCAGGGTCTCGTTGACGCACACACCCCCGGCGGTCGTATTGCCGAGCAGGCGTTCGATCTGCTCACGGTCATGACCGAAGTGATACAGCGCAAGGGGACGGTCGTGCGCATTGATGTAGTCGATCACTTCATCGAAGCGACGATAAGTCTTGATCGGCAGGATCGGTCCGAAGATCTCCTCCTGCATCACCTTCGCGTCGTCGCCTGGCTCCATCACCAGCGTCGGCGGCAACAGGCGCCCTGATTCGGCCAGGGCTGCATCCCTGAGCTCCGCCAGCGGCATGATCTGCAACCCTCGTTCGCGCGCATCGTCGAGGTAACCGCGCAACCGGCGATAGTTGGGTTCGTTGATGACCCGCGTGTAGTCCGGACTCGATTCCAGATCCGGGTAGCGCGATGCCACTTCGTTGCGCAATGCCGCCACGAACTCATCGCGGCGCGCTTCAGGGACCAGCACATAATCCGGCGCAATGCAGGTCTGTCCGCCATTGAACAGCTTGCCAGTGGCGATGCGCGCGGCCGTAGTCGCCATCGGCGCATCCTCGCCAATCACCGCAGGCGACTTGCCGCCCAGCTCCAGCGTTACCGGCGTGAGGTTCTGCGCCGCGGCGGCCATGATCTTGCGGCCCACCGCGGTCGAGCCCGTAAACATGATGTGGTCGAACGGCAACGCGGCGAATGCCGCGGCAACATCCGCACCACCCAGCGCTACGGCGACGCGTTCGGGCGGAAATACTTCGGCCAGCAGGTCGCGCAGGAATACGTTCGTGCGTGGGTTGTATTCCGAAGGCTTTAGATACACGTGGTTGCCCGCGGCAATCGCCGTAGCCAGCGGTACCAGCGAGATATTGACCGGGTAATTCCACGGCGCGATCACACCGACCACGCCCAGCGGCACATATCGCACCTGCGCACGCGCCGGCCACAGTTGCCAGCCGACGCCGCGCCGTTGCGGGCGCATCCATCGGCGCAGGTTCGCGATCATGTGGTCGAGCTCGCTGAGCACGGTCATGCCATCGGCGAGCAGACTCTCGTGCGTGGAGCGGTGGCCGAAGTCGGCGCTCACGGCCTCCGCCATCTCATCCAGGCGTGCATGGAACGCCTTGCGCAGACGCTGCAGATCATTGCGGCGCTGCTCGTACGAAGGACGCTGCTTCAACCATGCTTCGCGCAGGCGTTGCAGCGTCGGTGCGAGATCGGTAACGGGAGTGGCGACAGCGATGTCCATCGGCAGTGGCGCTGGAGAGGAACCTACGCGGGAGTATGGCCGAGTTGGAGGCCGACTGCAGCCAAAGCCATCGCGCGCAGAGGCAATTCCGTTGGTGTCTGGCGGCCAGTTTGCGCCCCAACAAATCTTTACAAACCGCAAGCGATCGCTGAACGCGGCTCCGTCAGCCTGACCCCACCCCGATCCGCACGGGGGACTCTCAACCAACATCAAGGAGCCCTGATGAACACGAATTCCTCCACCACAAGCCGCCCTGGCGCAATCCGCGCTCTCGCATTTGCCCTTGCTCTCGTCGCCGGCGTCGGCACGCTCTATGTGGCCACCACGCCCAAGGCGGAAGCCGCCGCTTCGCTGGCCCAGGTCGCCAGCAATGGCGGGCTGCTGGCACATCTGCACGGCCAGGATCATGCGGCGATGCATGATCATTTCCAGAAGGTGCTCGACGAGGTCGGAACCGACCCGGCGCAGAAGCAGCAGATCCAGACCATCGTCCGGCGTGCAATGGACGATCAGCACGCCGACCTGCGGCGTTACCACGACAGCATGACGCGCCTGAAAACCCTGCTGACCGCGCCCGGCATCGATCTGAACGCAGTGGACGCCGTGCGCACGGAACAGGAACAACTGGCAGCGGCGACCAGCCGTCGCATCACCGACACCGCACTTGCTGTGGCGAAGGTGTTGACGCCTGCGCAGCGCCAGAAGTTGGGAACGGCCCTCGACCAGATGCTCGCTTCGCACATCGGGCATCATGCCGGCTGATACCGGAACGGGCCGCTCCGTTCGAACCCGCTGCCCTCCGGGCAGCGGGACTACCGCCCAAGAGCAGACTCGTGTCGAAACAACTCCTGATCATCGACGACGATGAACGCCTGTGCAGCATGCTCGACCAGTACCTCTCGCAGGCAGGCTACCGCGTCACCTGCTGCCACACGGTCGGCGATGGCCTGCGCGAGCAGCGTCGCCTCTCGCCGGACGCGATCATCCTCGACCTCATGCTCCCCGACGGCGACGGCCTGGACGTCTGCACGAAGCTGCGCGAGACGACTGCGGTACCGATCATCATGCTCACCGCTCGCGGCGACGCGACCGATCGCATCGTCGGCCTGGAGCTTGGCGCCGACGATTACCTTCCCAAACCCTTTGATCCGCGCGAACTGCTGGCGCGGCTGCGTACCGTGCTGCGGCGTGGCGGCGCCGTGGTTAGTCCGGTACTGCGCTTCGGACGGCTTGAAATCGATCGCGAATCACGCCAGGTGCGCATCGACGGGCAGGTGCGTGCGCTGACCGGCTACCAGTTCGACCTGCTGGTGACGCTGGCCGAACGTGCGGGCCGTGTAGTGACCCGCAATCAGTTGCTGGAGCTGGTATCGGGCCGCGCTTTGGATGCCTTCGACCGCAGCATCGACGTCCACATCTCCAGCATCCGTGCAGCCATCGAGGACAATCCGAGGCAACCCCGACGCATCCTCACCCTGCGTGGCGCGGGCTACCTGTTTACCCGAACCCAGGACGAGTCCGCGTGATCCGTCATCTGTACCTGCGCATCTATCTCACCACGCTCGCCGCGCTGGCCGTCGTGGTCCTGCTCAGTGTGGCCACATGGCGATTCACCTCGCAGCATTCGGTCGAAGTCGAGCACGCCCGCTTCGTCGCCGCACTGCTCGATCGCACACTGCCTGCCGCCGCGGCTCCCGACGTCCTGGATCGCACGCTCGCCGACTTCGTCTCCGCGCCGGTGCTGGGCGTGGCGCTGTTCGACCAGCAGCGCACACGACTCGGCAGCGCAGGCACTTTGACGAACGTTGGTGACGCCACAATCCTCGCGCAGGGATCGGCTGGCCATGCGATCGCATGGCGCTCCATCCGACTACGCGATGGACGCCTTTTGATCGCGCAAATGCGGACCAACGCGGGCGCCTTTCATCTGCACGCGTTGCTGGTGATCACGCTGGTGACGCTGCTCGTTGCATTGGCCTCGTATCCGATGGTGCGTCGCCTGACTCTACGGCTGGAAACCCTCGCTCAATGCGTGGACCGATTCGGCGAAGGCGAACTCGCGGCGCGCGCACCGGTCGCCGGCCGCGATGAAGTAGCTGCGCTGAGTACGAGCTTCAACCGCATGGCGGGCCGCGTCACGAACCTGCTCGACGCCCATCGGCGCCTGTTGGCCAACGCATCGCACGAACTGCGCTCCCCCTTGGCGCGCGTGCGCCTGGCGCTCGACCTGCACGAGAGCAACCCCAGCCCCGAATTGCTGCGGGGCATGCGCCAGGATTGCGCGGAGATCGATTCGCAAATCGAAGAAGTTCTGCTGGCCAGCAAACTCGATACGATCGAAGGCGCATTGGTACCGGAAAGCGTGGACCTCGCGGGGCTGCTGGCGGAGGAATGCGTGCGACTGGATGTGCCCTTCGACGTTATCCCCGTCGATGTACCAGGTGATTCGCGCCTGCTGCGGAAACTGATTCGCAACCTGATCGAGAATGCACTCAAGCATGGCGGACAGGACGTGCGCGCCTCACTACGAATGGCTGACAACGGACCGTGCATCATCGACGTCGCCGACCGCGGACCAGGCATTGCCGCGGACGAGCGCGAGCGCATCTTCGAGCCGTTCTATCGCCCGGCCAATAGTCGGGAAACCGGTAGCGGCTGGGGCCTGGGCTTGTCGCTGGTCAAGCAGATCGCTCACCGTCATGGCGGTAGCGTCAGCTGCCTGGCGCGTGAGGGCGGCGGCTGCATCTTCGAAGTGACGCTGCCGCAACACTAGTCCGCCTGCTCGGAGCGGCATGCTTTGCCGCTGCTCGCGTGATGTGCACTGCGCGATGAGGTCTCGCGCTCAGAATTTGAGACAACTGCGAACTATGGTGGCGCCGGGCTATCGCGCCCGTCCGACATGGAGCACGTCATGGTTCGTTCCCCCGCTTTTGCTTTCCTCACCACACTGGGTCTGGGCGCCTTACTCGCCTCATCCGCCAACGCGCAGTCCGTCACCTGGTGGCAGCCAACCGCGGACAAACCGCTCTCCTTCCATTGGCTGCTGTCCACGCCACTTGATTTGAACGATCCGGTGAAGATGGGTCTTCGCGATTTCTCCGGCCGCACCCTGCCGGAACCGGATGTCTACGACATCGATGGCGAGATCAATCCCAAGAGCACGGTCGATGCGCTGCATGCGCGTGGCAAGAAAGTCATCTGCTACATCGACGCAGGCGTTTACGAGACCTATCGCAGCGATGCCTGGAAGTTCCAGCAGATCACTCCGCAGATCTGGGGCAAGCCCGATGCCGGCTGGGAAGGCCATTACTGGCTCGACATCCGCCGCGTCGCGGAACTCGAACCGGTCATGAAAGCGCGCATGCAGATGTGCAAGGACAAGGGCTTCGACGCCATCGAGCCCGACGAGATCGATGCATGGGAAAACAGCCTGGATCCCGCCACCAACCAACCCAGCGCACAGAACGGCGCCACCGGCTTCGCCATCACCTATGCGGACCAGCTGTACTACAACCGCAAGCTGGCACAGTGGGCTCACGAAATCGGCATGTCGATCGGCCAGAAGGGCGACATCATCCAGACCATCGACCTGGTCGGGGATTTCGACTGGACGTTGAATGAGGAATGCAACGCCTATTCGGAATGCATCTGGCCCTACGATCCGACAAGCGATACCGAGGTACCTGGCCTGCAGCTCTACACGCAGGCCAACAAGGCGGTCTTCATTGCCGAGTACAAGACGTATACCAGCACGAAATGGACTTCGATCTGCCAGTCATCGCGGACGCGGCATTTCAATACCGTGCGCTTCAAGCTCAATCTGAACGGCCCACGACAGCCGTGCGTGACCACGACGGGCTGGTAATCCCCTCGCACGAATCTCGTTGCCGACGGCGGAATCCTGGTCGGATTCCGTCGTCTGGTGCCGTCATCAAAGAACGGCGCGTCGCGTGACGGTGGGTGCGGAAATCCAGGGTGCCACGGACACCTTCGTGTGTCGCTTCACCACGAGGCCGGAACTGGCGGAAGCGGTGGGATTCGAACCCACGGTGGTATCGCTACCACGCCGGTTTTCAAGACCGAAAAGAGATAATAATCAGCAACTTGAGTCAATCGATATCAACTAGAAAAACCGTCCTTTCTGCTGTATTCAGTAGCTGCCAATACTTGGCATTTACGGCGGTGCTGCCCCAGAAATGTCCCGCGAATGCGCAAATATGCGCGCGACCAGGAAGAATGCGCATCCCCGAACGGTCGCCAAAAGAAGAGGAAGCCCAGCCTCGCGCTGGGGCTTTTTTATTCTGCAACCGTTCTTCAAAACGACCGCCGGCAAATCACACGATCCACAGCGGATACGAATCATCAGGCGGCCCCGCATTCCGCACACCAAGCGCGTAGTTCAGGGCCGCGAGTGTCGTCCATAGGCCCCCTCGGCAAGGCTTGGCCGGCACACCCGCTAAGTCGGCCCATCGCTGCACGTCCGCCAAGCGTTGGTAGCCACTCAAGCGCTGTAGGTCCGCAAACTCTACGATCTCGCCTATCACGGCTTGCGCCATGGAGATGCCTCAACCTGCCGCCCGCGCCCAGCGGTGGTCGACTTCTCTCCGCCAACAGCCGGCATCGGCACTACCGGGTACGCGCTCCGGTCATCACTTGCTCCTTTCCCTGGGCTTCGGCATCGCATCCCAGTTCGGTTCCCGCTTCTTGGTGCGCTCCGGTGCCGGCTTACTACAAACCGCACCCCGCTCCACCAGCGGACGGCCGACAGCATTAGGCAAAAACGGAATTCCCATCCGCGCTAGAGCACGACACTGCGCGGACCACCGCTTTAGCGCGGTGAGTTCTTCAATCTCTTCAGGCGATAGCCACGTTCCACTCACCTAAGGCCCTCCAGACAGGAGGTCGCAGTATGCGCGACAGCGGAGAGCAGAATTGCGTCAGCCATGAAGCGCCATAAGAACCCCCGCTACGTCCCTAGGTCGCCCGGCTGGCAGGCGCGAGGTGAGAGCGTGGGCGCGGGCATGGTGGCCACCCCGTGGTTTGCACCCGATGTGATCGAGCGGCAGCCAGTCCCCAGACCATGGATCGAGAAGCCCCTGAGCCGGCCGCAGACCGAGATGCTGCAAGCCGCTGCGGCTGGCACTCTGCGTATGATCCAAGCCGGCAGAGCTTCGATTCGAGGGGCGGTATGCTTCGGCCGTGACCCTGCGCGCGCTCCGCGAGCGGCAACTGATTGCCAGCGTTGGCGCCGGGCTGACCGACAACGGGCGCGAGGCCATGACCTACCACCGACTCCTTGGAAGTCCCGATGCTGACCTGGCCTGAAATCTTTGCCCGATTCCCAGCGCTCGCGGCCGAAATGCCGAAGATGAAGAGCGAGTACCGAGGCGAGGCTGACTTTTTTCCTGCTTTTGCTGGTATCGCCGAGCGCATCCAGGACGACGCAGACCGCGTCGGTGACGACGCCAGCGAACGCGCCTGGGTCTTCCCTCATAACCTGCTGGTCGATCACGGCCGGCTGCCCGAGCACGAACGGCAAATGTGAGCGGCCGCATGGAAACGACAGAGCAGTGGCTTCATGCGATCGTCGATCGCGCCGAACCGGAAACCGTCACGCTCGATTTCAAGCGCCAACTCCCTAGCGACAAGGACAGGAAGTCGTTCCTGCACGACGTCACTGCGTTAGCTAACACGTGGGGTGGCCGTATCGTCTACGGCGTCGTCGAGACCGAGGGGCGCGCAAGTGCATTTGCCCCGCTTCAAGGGGACGCCGACGCCGAGGCTACGCGTCTACTCAATATTGCTGCGAGCGGCTGCATAGAACCTCGCGTCGCCGGACTGCGAATCGACTCCGTCAAGATCGCGGGGGGCTTCGCAATGGTGGTCGAAGTTCCCCAGCAGTTCGATGGCCCGTTTCGAGCTCAGCTCGAAGGGAAAATGTGGTTCAAGTGTCGGGTGGGGCAAGTCAATCAGGAAATGACTTACATGCAGCTGCGACATGCCTTCGGCGAACGAAACCGGCTACTGGAGCAACTGCGGGCGTGGCGACATGCTCGCGTGCAACGCATACAGGAATTGATGCTAAGCCAGCAGCTCGCCAACAATTCATATGCAGTTCTGCATGTGTTGCCACTGGCTTCGTTTGCCAAACAATTCTCATTCGATCTCAAGAAATTGGAACGCTATGGCTTCGCGTTCAGTAGCGGCCCGCACGCGATGAGGCGGTACAACAGCGAAGGCCTGCTCTTCAGCCCCTTCCCTTCAAACATCCAACTTCAGGAGTACGCGCAGTGCTTTCGACGCGGCATGGTGGAGGTAGCCTGGAAGTGTCGTCACCGGTTGGACGACGGAAGAGACACCGTCGACAGCATCACTTGCTCTAACAAGACCAAGTCCGCTCTAGAAAGGGTTAGTGAGCTGCTTACGCGAGAAGGGCTTTCCGGCGCTGTGGCGTTTGGCATCTCGTTGATTGGCATCCGCAGCCATTACCTCCTTTATGCTGGCAATGGCTTTGAGCAGGTTACAAGCGCGCAGCCTCACGACGAAGTCTTTATCTATGAGGAGCGCTTTAGTGATCGCGTAGAAGACCTCTATAGTTCTTCGGGCGCGCTATCAAAGCAATTGCTTGACGAAGTGTGGCAGACGTTCGATTTGGACGAATGCCGCGACTTCGATGAATCCGGTGAGTGGCGCCGTCATACCCAGCCATATCGGTGAACAATATCAAGCCGGGAGCACATCGGCGCCTGGTTGAATCCTGACCGGAAGGACCTCACTGCAGGCTGCACGGGTCGGCCGAGCAGGTGTGCACCTCATCTGGGGCGGATCGCCCTCAGCCCGACACACTTCCCGCCACGTTTTGCCTTTCTTGACTTGGACGCCAGACGGCACGTGGTGCCTTTCCCAGTTGCGCTCGGCCGCGTCCTTGGCCGCCTCAAGGGCCTCGTCCTCTGTGTCGTAGATGAAGGCCCGCCGCTGGGTGTCAAAGGTGACAGCCCATTTACTCGCTACGGGGCAGACGCAATACCAGAGCACGCGAAAATCGTACGCCCGCCCAGGTGAAGAAACCCCGGCGCGGGCGCTTGGCGTCATGCCGACGTAGCAGCCGTCAATGGAAGTGGAGTGCTGTACCTATGGAGCCCCGTAGAGCCCCATGAAGCGCCGTGTACGCCGACGCCCCGGCAACCGCGTAATCAATCGGTTCCGATCAATGGCGGCTGCCGGACGGTCAACACAGAGCACTAACGTGTCGGCTAGCCTTCCCCGCGAATCAGTCTTCCCGCAGGAAGACCTCGCGCGCAAGCCCGTCCGATCCAAACTTAATATCCACCATCGTGATTCTGTTAAAGCCAGTGCCATCACGCTTGATCAAGTAGGAATATCTACCATCGCCAGCATCAATGTGTGAAGGCTTCCCAAGCTCACGCTCGACCTCCTCCTTTGTCTTGCCCACCAGAATTCCACTGCCAATCAGCGTGTCGGCAAATACATAGCGCTCATCTTCTGGCGTCGCCTTCCATGAGGCCGAATCAAACTGTTTGTCCTGACCGCATCCGCACAGCAAGATCAGCGCGGATAGAGCGATCGACTTGGCAAAGCTGTTCATCGGTACTTCTCCATAGGATTGGGCGGCTCAGGGACGGTAGCCGGCATTGGCACTCCACCCGGACCCAAAAGCCCCCCGTCTAAGATTCTTCGCATGCACCTTTGTTGACAATTGTCCTGGTCCTTCATGAGTCCGCACTGACGACCAGCCGCGTTATTGGCTTGATCCATAGCCTCATCGAGCTGAGATTGGTGCCTCTCCCGGCCCTCCAGCTCATGGCTATCTCCAATGAATTTTGCAGAAGCGCTCCCAATCCTTTGAGTCATGAGGCACGACCACACGCAATGGCGGTAGGCGTCTTGTGGACCTGAGATTGGGCCTGGCAATCCGGAGCCTTCTGCTGCTTCTTCCGCATCATCTGAAGCGGAGTCGGCTCTGTAGGTATCGATTATCCCGACTCCCCGAACGGCCCTCGTGAACTCGGACAAGCCCATCCGATCAGTGCTTTCAAGAGGCCGATCACTTACATAAGAAAAGGTGCTGACACCTCCACGCATACCTATTGGATCGCTTTCGACATACCGTCCAACAACCGCATCGTAATCACGATAGTAGTTGTAGTTTAGGCCCGACACTGAATCGTGGATCTGACCAGGAAACCGTAAGTTGAATACAAGACTCGTGCCGTCGCCGTCCGTATCCTCCTGCGGCGCACTGACACCAAATGCCTCGCCTACAAGTAGCCAAGACCATACGGCGACATTGCGCAGACTATCGATAACCACACGCGGGGTCTTGAGGGCGTCCGCTTCGATGTAATGCAACGGCTGATTTGTAGCTGCTGCTTCCAGAATCAGTCCTACTGGCAGGCCGTCCAGCCAAACCACCTGCTGCTTCGGTGTATTCGTACTGTCGTACGTACCCAGCCAATGCCCCGCCTCGTCATAAACGGCGAGCAAGTCGTTGGCGCCATTGCTGCGGCGCACTTGCTCACCCTTGCCGTTATAGGCATAGCTCATGGCGATCACGCCACCCTGCTTCACCGCACTCATGCGGTTAGCGTCGCTATAGACGAACTCGCGAGTGGTACCGCCAATCGCGGTAGTGTTGCCGGCATTGTCGTAAATGCGCGCCACGCCACCGACATCCGTCAGGCGATGGCTATTGGCAGCAATTGTGTATGCCGTTGCTGTGCCACCAATCGTGGTGCTAGTACGGTTGCCCGTGGCGTCGTAGCTGTATTGTTCGGTGAACGCTTGGGTCGTACCGTCCTGAGCCGACGTCTGCCGATTGAGTGCGTCGTAACCATAAACTCGCAGGGGCGGATTCGCCTGATTGCCATTGCGGAGCTTAGCTAGATTGCCGACCGCATCGAACTCATAACCCAGCGACAGGCCTCCAGTGCTCTGATCCTGGAACACGCCAGGCTGATAGTTCTGATTCAGCGTGCGCTGGAACAGACGGCCGTTACCGAACGCCCATTCCGAAGCCGGACCAAAAGGGTAATAGCTCGCCGACGTCAGCAGGATCTGGCGACTGCCGCCCGGACGGGTAACGCCGATCTGGGTAGTGCGACCGAGGCCATCACGCACGTAGTCGGCGACAGTGCCATCCGGATAGGTAACGCTGCTCAGCTGCCAGGCCTTGGTGTAGCCATAGCGCACGGTGAGGCTCCGCCCTGCCGTGGTCTGCACCTTGCGCACCATCTGGCCGAAGCGGTCGTAGCAGTACTGCGTGCTGCCGCTGCCGTCGGTGATCAGGCTCAGGCGGCCGGCGGCGAAGGTCTCGCCGTTCGCGCACGCGGTAGCCGCGGTGTCGTAGCTGTAGCCGACGTTGAGACTGCTGTCAGGATAGCTGACCGACACCAGCCGGTTGAGCGCGTCGTAGCCGAGCGTAGCGGTGACTCCGCGCGCATCGGTCTGGGTCTTGCGGTTGCCGGCGTTGTCATAGGTGTAGCCGGTGACGCCAGTGTCTGGGCTGCTGAGCTGGGTCAGGTCGCCCAGGCCGTTGTAGGTGTAGCCCGTGGTCAGGCCCTTGGGGTCGATGACCGCGGTGAGGTGGTCGCGGGCGTCGTACTGGAACTGGGTGGTGACATTGAGACCGCCCTGGTTCTGGATCGTCTTTGTTAGACGGTCGAGCGGGTCGTAGTCGTCGTCCGTCACTCTGCCCAACGCATCGGTCGTCTTATCAACATTGCCGTTAGCATCGTAGATATACCCGGCGGCGTTGTTATAGGCGTCCTTATGTGTCTGCAACTGACCAAGCTTGTTGAAGACCCTTGAGAGGGTTCGAGCTAGAACCCCAACGCTGTCCTTCGTGTCTTCCTTGGTCCGGTTGCCGGCGTTGTCCAGCGTGTAGTGGATCGTGTTACCTGCGCCGTCCGTGATATCTGTCAGGCGATGCGCGGCATCGTACGTGTAGCTCGTGTAGCTGCCGTCGGGCAGCGTGGTCTTCTTCACCAGTCCCGTCGGGAAGTACTCGATACGGGTGATCTGGTCGTCCGTTTCGACTGCACCATCCGTACCACGGACCTTGCGGGCGGTCAACCAGCCGCGTGAGTGATACTCAAAGTCGGTGACTACGCCGTTGACGTCCTTCACCGACAGCACGCGGCCGACGCCGTCGTACTTCAGCGTCTCGGCGATACTGCCCAAAGCATCCTGCACCAACCACAGGTCGCCCTTGCGGTGCGGACAGGTGGTCGGCGACGTTGTGCAGGTAGCGTCGTCACTGGAGTAGTAGGTGTACGTGGTGATGTCGTTGACATCGGTGCGCGGGCCGTTGACCGAGGTCACCAAGCCCAACGCTGGGCAGGTGCCGGCAGTCATGTCGGCATGTTCACAGTAGGTGTTGGTACTCGTGCGGGTAGCGCTGGTAACCGGGTCAACGCTCGTCGCGGTCAGGATCTGGCCGCGCGTGTTGTAGGTATAGGTTTGCTTGCCAACCAGCACATTGGCAGCGTCGTAGATGCGACGCTCCAGCGGCAGCCTGAGTGAGCTGTCCCAATCGGTCTGGGTCTTGCGCTGAGTTGGCTTGCCCTTAGCCTCGATCAGCTGCGTTTCCAGATCGTCAACGTTGCGATCGTGGTCGGCGATGGTGCCGTTGAAGTCCTTGACGTTGTCGAGGTGCAGGTTTGCGTCGAATGAGTACGTGCTGGCGGACGTCGGGCAGGTCGAGCACTGATTGAGCAAGTAGGTCAGCTTCTTGACGCCCGCATAGCTCCCGAAGTCCCGATACTGAGGGTTGCCAAGTGGATCGGTCACCGTGGCTGTGCTGCCACTATAGGCAACAGTGTTCTTCTCGACGCCACCCGCATGCTCCGTCGAAACGGCACGACCCGAGGTGTCGTATTTGTATGTAGCGAAGCGCTGGCCCGACTCGTCCACGATCCCGGTCAGGGCCAAAGGCAGATTCGTTCCGGCTGTGTAGGCAGCCTCGTTGTACAAATATCCCTTCGTCGCGCCACCAGGGTAAACAACGCCGGAAAGCATCCCCTGGCTATCGTACGAATACGCATACACCTGCCCCGCCGCGTCCGTGATCTGATCGAGGCGGCTTGAGGCATCGTAGTGAAGGCTGAGGCTGCGGCCCGAACGGTCCGTTACCCGCGTCAGGAGCAGATCTTGCGCGGTGCCCGTCAGCACTCCGCCGTTATATTCAAACGACACGGAATCGCCGGAGCGATTGGAGATCGTAAGCAAGCGTCCCAGCGTGTCGTAGGTTTCAACGTCGCCGGTGCTGCGATTGGTATATGTCCAGCCAATCTCCGTGCCGTTGGCGTCCTTGTCTGTCACTAACGCATCGAATACATCTGTCTCAGGCTTCCAGGAACCGTCCTGCTGCTTCAGGAACAGCAGGTAGCCTCCCGTCGGCCGATGCAGCTTGGCCACTCGCCCGTTGTACTGAGTGGCAGAGTATTCAATGCGCTTGGAATAGGTATGCGTCCAAGCTGCGCCAAGCCCGTACTGTTGGAACGCGCCATAGCTGTTGTAGTGGCGCACAAACCCAAGCAGACCCGAGGCCTCTAGATCGACTTCACGCTGATACTTGTTGCCGGTCGCCACGTTGATGGGGTTACCAGCATGCGTGCCGACCAGCGGGTTGCCCTTGGGCTTTCCGACACAGCAGGTACCACCGCCTAGATTGCTACGAGGGTCGAACGCGAGGTACGGCCACTCACCTGTGCCATAGCCAACGCTCCAATAGTAGGCGCAGCCAGAGGCGCAGTTGGCCAGATAGATCTGGCCTACGTAGGCGTTGATGTTAGGGCCAGATCGCAAGCACTTGTATTCCTTGGCGCCATTCGAGGCAATCCGCGCTTCGTAATTCAGCTTCGTGGCAGCCATGCAGCCGTCGTAGGCCTCTAGCTCGTTCGAGTAGGTCGTCGCCGCAGCAGACCCGGACCACAGCATCGCAAGCACCAATAGGGCTCGGAGAACCACGTTCGACTTCGAACCCAACAACTGGCGAATTACACGGGCAAAAACGCCCGAAGCGGCCGATTCACGGCTACCTGCAAGCCACATAAAAAGCATTCCCCCTTCCGTTTCAGCCCGTTGCGGGCCGAAATTCACGACTTCTGAGGGGGCGGATTCTAACGGGAGTGACTCAGCTAAGCAGCCAGCCGATGCTCGTAGTACGGCCGGTCCCGGTCATCCAGGATGGCGTAAAGAGCCTTGAGGTTTGCCGGATCTGGCGAAAGCCAGGCATCCACATGCTCCGGCTTGATCGGGATGATGCATCGATCATGGCCGGCAGCCGCGACTTCCGGGGGCGGCTCATCTGTAATCGCGGCAAAGGACAGCAGTTCGCTGCCCTCCCCTTGCCAGTGCGACCACAGACAGGCGACCAGCATGTCGTGTGCGGGACGGGGCCGAAATTCCAGCACTAGGTTCTCTTCCTTCTCGCCCGGTGCCAGCTCGCGATGCTCCACGTTATGGCGCGCCACATTCTCGTAGAACGCGTTGACCACCAGGATGCCGTGACTTACGCCGAACTGACCGCGCCAGAACTTCTCCAAGCTGTCCCTACGCGCATTGTAGGTACCTGGGAACTTCACGTCGTAGAACGCTGGCGTGCCTGCTACGCGGCACTGGTAGCGCATCGGCTTGACGACGCGCTTGCCGTTCTCGCTGACAATCACAGGGGCGTACCAGCCGGGGAAGATGCGTGAGTCCTCATCATTGAGCGTGGTGCGGCGCAGGTCGGCGAGCTTACCCAGCGCCCACTCTACCTTGGCGGTGGCGATGCGCTGATCCTCCAGCGCCTTCTTGGTCGTCTTGGTCTGCAGAATGCGCTCGGCATCGGCCAGGCGCTTGCGCTGCTTGAATACTTCCTGCTCCAGCTTCGAGGCTTCGGCACGGTCGTATTCCTCGATCCAGTCGCGCACCTGTTGCCCCTCGGCGGAATGCGCTCTGGCGAAGGTCGCATCCATTGCCTTGGCGGTCTTGACCTTCGTACCCTCCCTGCGATCCCAGTACAACCGCACGAAGGTAGCGATGTCGATTACCGCGCCGTACTCGCGCACGAAACGGTCAAAGTCCTGGCGGATCTGGGCGGAGTAGCACACGGCCTTAGCTCCCGATTGGCTCTTTAAGCCTACCCAATCGGGTCTCACGTCATGAGACGGCCCGGTTCACAATGCCCCCGATGACCCTTCTCCCAAACGGCCGATCCGAACGCACAGCATTAGAGGCGGAGCTTGCCGCCGCCAAAGAGTTTCAGCGGCTGACACGGGCCTACCTTGCTCGCGTCCGCTCGATTTACCCTGAGATGGGCAACCCGACAAAGCGACGGGTGACGCCTACACTGCAGCACTTAAGGGATCTGGCAGGCCCAGACACATGGACGCCCAAATGACGCCGCAAGCCCTCGTCGAGGCTCTACGCGCTGCGGCCGCCTCAGGCGACGCTCAAGCCGCCTGGATGCTGCGGCTGCTGGAGCCACACGTTAAACGGCTCCACTAGCGCCTAGTTCCCGGGAGAGTCTCTGGGGCGGTCGCAAGTGACCTTACGGAACATGCCAGCCATACGCCAAGCGCGCGACGCGCTCTGGTTCTAGCAGGGCAAAGGCTGCATTCGGAATCTCGTCGCCCAGTTCCGTGTATAGAACCCTTAGGATGAAAAACACCTGTGAAGTTCTTCCCGGGCCCCACAAACCGTAGAAGCGCGCGGTGCCATCGGGAGCAGGGCATTGGAGCCCGTACTCATCGAACCGACTATGAGCCGGATAGCGTCCCATTTCGTTGCTTGCAGAAATGTCGTCAAGAAGATCTAGCTGCTCTGCGCTGAACAACGAAGCACAGTCCAAGACGTTCGCGATCTGAAGAAGATTGTGTGACTTCTGCAAACCCTTCTGCTTTAGCGACCTAGAAGCGTACGTGCCATTTAGATAGAGCTGACCTCCCCTAGAGAGGAAAACAGCTTTTAGCAGGCATTCAATAGCGAAGCCCAATAGCATCAAAGTTACTCGATGCGTTTGGTGCCCCTTCTGGACAATCGCTTCTTCGTCAGGTGTCCTCGGCCGGTCTGTGTCGGAGCCACCGTTCCTCAGATTCCGCATAATTATTCGCAACGAGTCAGCATCGGTAGACGCAAGCACCGATGCGCTCACTACTAGGTTCTTGGAGACCCGCGCCCATGCGACAGGGTCGTTGCCGTGCTTCTGGATCTCGTCCTTACGCCACGCTTCCCAAGTTGCTTGATCCATTGCATAAGCCCATCTGCGACTATGGATCGAAGTCTGTCAGAGAAAGGCAGCCAATGCAGCGCCGTGGAGGATGCGTCCAGCAGACCAATGGCCTGCCCTCTAATCATTTGACTCGATATCCCCAACGTCACGAATGACGACTGAGTCCCGCGTGAGTTCTGCTATCAATAGGCGACCACCGGTTGCAACCTTTGGCGCGTTTTCGCGCATCCACGCAATCTGCCGCGCGGCCACCTCTTGCATCGCTTCGTCCGTAGTCAGTTCAGGCACGTTCTCAAAGCCAGGGGCAAGCCTGCAGTTCCCTTTCATCGGCATAGGTACTGCTTTCCCGGTGCGCAGGTTCAAGTTGAACTGGGTGCACGCCATCTTCTGTTGCAGCCTTGAGTGGCCGACAAGGAACAACTCGCAAGACACGTCAGCGTGAGTCGGCACACTGGACGCATTGATCAAGAATTGACCGTAGGCATGCATGAAACGGGTAGGCATGGCGCTTTCGATTGAATCGAAGTCGTCATTTCCTGGTGTCAGGAAAAACTGCGCGAACACCTGAAAGAATGCAAGGTCAGACCCTCGATAGGCCAAGACCACCCCTGCATGGGTAAGCGGAATCAGCTTGCTTACGTGCCCCATGCTTTGGCGCGCACCTCCCGGGCGCGCAAGGGTATCGACCGCCACGCGAGCCTTGTCGCGCTCCAGCCATATCTGAATCAAGCTCATTCCATTCCCTCCGTATCGTCGCTTTCGGTTCAACGCATGGCCCAACCGGACTGCCGATCATCCAGCCGAGTTGTGTACCAACACCTGGAATAAAACTGCCAACGACCGCACCAACTACACCACCAATAACACTGCCAGACATTTTGGGAGTCCCCTTTCGTACTAAGCGTCTATCGTCCAGTCCTGGAAAGCTCTTTCGCCGCAGCGCGTCCAGACGCCCGCTCAATTTGGCGAAGCGTCGAGTTGTCAGGGCGACCCTGGACTACAACGTTTTGGGTCATGTGGAAGTCGCCGTACCTGGCGCCACTATCCCCATGCATGCGCACGCCTAGTCGGCCATCACGGCCACGCTCAAGCGGCATGATTGCTTCCGGGCCAGCCTCGCCCATGACGCCCATGCGGCCAGAAGACATGCCGAAGAACGTGGGGCGATCAAAGACGCCTCCGTTGGCGAACGCCATGACGTTGCCGCCATTGAAAGCGCCGCCGTCTTTCCACCCCCCAGAAAGCAGGCCCATTACCTTGCCTATCCAATCACCGACTGCGCCGCCTCCCTGCTGGCCAGGCTGGCCAAATAGCTTGGCGCTCCATTGGTTAGCAATGGCGCGTGTGACTTGATCAGCGAACTCGTCAAAAAAGTCTTTGAGCGCGTCGGTCGCCGACTTTGTGCCGGTGACGAAGTCCGTAATCGCATCTGCAACTCCACGACGGAACTCGTCCTGCAATTCGATTGAGCGCCCCTTGGCCTGGGACTCGGCGTCGTATGCCCGTGCCGTAGCTAGTGCCGACTGCGCCTCCTTGCTCATCAGGTCGATGCCCTGACGGCGAAGTTCGTTCGTCACGACACGTTCGGCATTCGTTTTGCCGATCATGTCCAGCTCAAACTTCATGTCGTCGAGCAGCAAGCCGAGCGGGTTCTGCGCCGCTTCGATCTCTTTGCGGACATCCGCATAGCGCTTGGATTCCTTGGCCAACGCATCCGACAGCCCAGCCGCCGCTACAGGCGATTCCTTGGCCAGCTCGTTGAGTTCCTTGACCCGCTCGTTGTGATCCAGCAGGGCCACGGCCAGCGGCCCCTGGAGTTCCGCGGCCAGGTGCTCAAAGGAAGCCGTAGCCCGCCCCTCCTTCTCGATAAGACGGTCCAGCTCCTCGGCCGCATTCTTGCTGAAGTCGAGACGCTCGCGCCCGGCCCTTTCCTTGCCAGCACTCTTGCGACCTCCACCACTCAAGCCTCGATTGAGCAGTCTCTCCAGCTCCTTGGCTCGCCTCTTGGCCTCTTCCGCCTCTGCCCTGCCCTCGGCCGTAAACCGGTGATCCAAAGGCGCGCGGGCAGCTGCGACCTGGGCCTCGATATTGCGGCGCAGCCTACCCTCGGGCGACGTGCGCTCAATGAGGGCATCCAGATCCGCCTGGCCTTCCTTGTAAGCGTCGCGGATGTGCTGAATACCTCCAGAGATGCTGCCGTCGGCGAACCCGAGCGTCTGAATCTGGCGCTGAACTTCCATGAAGCCTGACGCGCTTTCGGTCAGCAGACGGAAGGCGATGGCAGTGCGGTCAACTGCATTGTTGTAGAAGTCGAGTGCGCCAGCCGCGCCATTGAAGGCTGTCCCCAATACCGTCGCCACGTTCGCCGCCGTGCGGCCGTCGTTGACCAGTTCGGTGAGCTTCGTCACCAACTGCTTGAGGGACGGCAACAGATCCGCAGCAAGCTGGGTAAACAACCCTCGCGACGCCGTGCGAAGGTCTGCCAGCGAGTCGTTGAACTCATCGGCCGCTTGCAGGGTGCCTTGGCTCAGTTCCACACCTAGCGCCCGCGCCTTCGCCTGCATATTGGCAAGGCCCGACGCGCCAAGGTTTAGGAACTCCACAAGGTCTGTGCCGGACTTGCCGAAGAACTCCTGTGCAAGTGCGGCCTCAGTGGTCGCGTTGTCCAGCTCCTTAAACCGCGTGGCGATCTGTGGGAGCACGTCCTCCAGCCGGCGTAGGTTGCCGCTGGCGTCTCTAATCTGGATGCCCAGCGACTGGAACAGCTTAGCTTGGCTCGACTTTGGATCAAGCGCCTCGCCCATGTTCTTGGCTAGCTTCTTTAGACCGACGCCCAAAGCATCGATATCGGTGCCCGACTGCTGCGCCGCATATGCCCAACTGCTCAGAGCTTCAGCCGAGATGCCAAGGCGCTGGTTGATGTCATTGAGGTGATCAGCGAACTCGGTCGCATTGCGGATACCGAAGCCGATCGCGGCTGTAGCCGCTGCCACGCCCACGGCAGTCCACTGTGCAGCCAGGCGCTTTGCGGAGGCCCCTGCCCGATCAAAGATGCCGTTGACGTTCTTGAGGTGTAGGACCTGGGCATCAAGCTTCGCGGTCAAAGCCGATGCCGCATTGCCCGAGTTCAACTGCTCAATGCGCCAGCGGATGACTTCGGAACGGCTCTTGCCTAGCGTTGCGATCTGACGCTCTAGGGACGCGACCTGCCGCTTGGTGCCTGCGTCCATCTTCTGCGACGCGTCCTGCGCCGCCTTGGCCATGTCGGAGGTCGAACGCCTTGCTTTGGTGACGCCAGCGTCCAGGCTCGACGTGTCTACGACTATGTCTAGCCGTGCGGTGCCGATGCTCTCGGCCATGATTTCACTTCCTGTCCGTCGTCACGACGGTCTCTTCTTGAATTAGTACCCGGCTGACGAGAATGCCAGCCGGGCTGCTTTCAACTCTAAGGGCCGCTACTTGGCGGGCTTCACTTTCCCAGCCTTCTTAATCGGAGTCTCGGCGCGGAAGGCGTAGATGTTCACGATTGACTGTCGATTCTGGAAACCGTTCCACTCGACTGTGCCACCCTCACAGCAATGCCAAAACCATGCCTTTGCTTCGACGACATACTTTCCGCTTCCCCTGACAAAGCAATGAACATGCATGGCCGCCGTGGAAGTCTTGAACTCGTTGCCGTAACTGTCCCATCCACAAGGAGTTCCGTTAATCAAGACAGTTAACGTCCCTTGCGTATTTCGCCTGTGCCCATTGTCAGGAGCTTTGGCGGAAACGGAGGCATCCACCATGACGAAGACGGGACCGCTATCGCCGACTTCCCGTCTCACACCACTGAAGATCTCGTCACCTGTAGCGGTGACTTCCCAGTCAGGCTCTGGGAATTTGACCTGAGCGAAGACTCCCTGAGAAATAGCCAGCAAGCCCATGGCGAGTAACGCTTTCATCGCAACTCCTCCTTTCATGCGCGTCCTATTGGTACAAGATTCCCTCTCAGCGCGAGTGCGATGCGTTTCCTCTGGCTTCTATAACGCCCGCATGAATCGCAGACGGTCAAGTGAATGGCTCACCCTCATGGGTAGCAGGTATTAACCACTTGTTCCGGCTCGACTCTCGATTTCCTCCAGCGCCTTGCGCCAGGCCACAGCAGCGTCCCAGCGCAAGGCATCCCAGGACAAGGGACGCGTGCCAGAACAATCCAGGGGGTTGTACTCCCACGGCTTCAGGCGAAGCGCTAAATGCAGCGCACACCTATCACCGGCTCGCCAAGCTGTTAGCGCCTCCGGCGTTACTCGGGCCTGGGAATTACGGGTCACTCTGCTCCGTTTTGTGGGCATGTTAGGTTCCTGGTGGACGGCCTGGCCGATCGCGTAGCGGCTCCAGGTCCAGGTTGAGGTCGCGCAAGGCAGCGCGAAACGTGGCAAGTGCATCTCGCTCTACGGTGCATAGCGGGTGGGCCTTCCATTGGCCAAAACGATCCGTGACGCGCAGGCCGTCCTTGTCGATTGCGCGTCGGGCTTCCTGAGCACGATCCCAGGAGCGAGCAGCGGTTTCCAGCAGATAGAGGCCGGCGGGATCGTCCAGCGCGTACTCCTCGCGTACCTCGTGCCACCACTTGGCGGTGGATGCAGCCAGGCCTTCGGGAGCCCTGGGCTTCTTGGTTGCGTTCATGGGGTAGGAATTTTTCCTAAGCAGGACTCAATTGCAGTAATGCGAAGGGAGACGACCGGTCAAAGCCTCGAATCGCCCAGAGATTTGATACCCCCAGGGGCTACCGTCATCACGACGGTCTGAGAGGCATTTGATTTGCTGATTGTTTTTTCAAACGGGAAGATTTTCTGCGCGAGGCAGGACAGGCGGTTTCCCGGGATGAAAGTTGGAAAGATTGACCCCGGGGGTGGGCTAGCCGCGCGCTGCCAAGTCCTCTCGGGTCTTTGACGCGTGGCACCCGTTTTCAATGCAAAGGATTTGCGTGTTCTCTTCTGTGTCCTGCCCACCCTTGAAGAGTGGAACTACGTGATCTAGCTCAAAGCCATTCGGCCATGCCATCAAGCAGCCACACCTAGCGCAACAGCCCTCTGCCTTGGTCCAAACCGACAACCTCCGCTGTTGCAGCTGACGGCCCGTCACTGCCCGTCGAGTTGCCGTACGAGGCAGCGATTGCAACCTGTCGGGTAGCCCCTGCAACCGAGGCTTGAGAGTCTTGAGTCTTCCCACGTGCTTGTTCCCCCTCAGTAATTGATGTGCCCGCATGCTGCTTATCTGAGTTGTTCAGCCGAAACCTCTGCGGTTCATACAGCCCCAGTCTCCTGGGCGCACACTCCGTAGGCACTCGACGAACGTCGTGCTCCGAGCCTCCGTGCAGCTCCTTAAGCTGAAGGCTCGCCATGCATCTCACTCTTTTCTCAGGGCTCCGGTCCTGGATCATCACCCAGTCATCTGCCCCGCACCCGACTTCCATGAAGAACTACGGAAGGCTGATGTTCGAGGGCTACGTGCCCGCTGAGTTCTTTCCGGCCGACGTTTGTTCACGCCTGACCTCGGAGATTGACCGCGACGGATTCGCGGCCATCTCCGAAGATCTAGGCGTCGTGCTACTCAATGAGTCCTACGACCGCTTCGGAAGAATGATCCAGACGATCTAGACAGCGGTTGCGCCCGATGCGGGCTTCGCGGCAGTGCGACCCAACGGGCCCGGGCCTGGGTGCCCCTCGCCTTTCCAATTGCAGGTGTGTGTGCGAACGGGAACGATCGGTAAGCGGGACGGGAGCTGTGCAGATCCGATACCCCCTACCTGCCAAAGAAAAAAGGCCCCGAAGGGGGCCCCTTGCTGGTGATAGTGATGGTGCTCAGAACAGATCCGAATGCGTCCCTGTCCTGACGAATACCACTGAGTCGGCATCCGGGAATCGATATACCAGCAACCAGTCATTGCTCGTGTGGCATTCCCTGCAATCGGTATCTCCGCCCCTCTTGTTCGGATACCGGCCCTGGAGCCTATGGTCCTTCAATGAGGCGTCCAAAGGGACCCGCTTGGCGATGTCCGACATGGCCTTCTGTAGGGCACCCATATCGCATTTGCGATGATTCTTGGCTCCTTTGTAGTCAGACTTGAACTGACTGGTCCAAGAGACTGCGCGGTCCTTTGCGCCTGCACTCACAGTTAGCGCTCAAGCGCGTCAAACATAGCCTCAACGCTATCGGCACTCTCAACGCGGCCGGCGTAACTGTCCTCAATAGCCGCCAAGGTCCTGGCGTTCGGCTGCGCTAGGCGAACCTCAAAGGGCAGCCCCTGACGCGCAACAACCTGAGTAAGAAACACCTTGATGGCGCTGGTCATGTCCATCCCAAGCTGCTTCAGCACCGACTCCGAGGCAGACTTGAGGTCCTGATCGACCTTGGCCTTCACGGTTGCGCTATGCATTTTGAGTCCTCCTAATGGCCCCACTGGGGCCCTAACAGGTCCCTATAGTACTCAAAGTACTAGTCGGCGCAACTATGGGTTGTAAACCACCGTTAACAGACCACCTGCCGATCTTCTGCTTAATCCCAAGAAATTCAGTTACTTAGACCTATCAAAGTTAGCAACCTTAGTTAACCGGCCTTAGCAACTTTCAGCGTGTGCTTTTGGCCGCGGGGTTCAGGTAGATGCGCCCCTTTGACCGGGGGCGCCCCCCAACGAAAAGGGGGCGCACTCATCACGCCGCCCAATCGAAATCAGATCGCCACCCTGTATCGCGGGGTGGCGCGCGGTGACGGAGTGCCGGGGAGCGTTCATCACAGTTTCCATTTTCCCACGCCTCGCCGTTTTCCAGTTCCGGCGCATGGATGTGCGCTTGCGATGGCTGAAGATATCGAGCTTCTGCGGTGCTGTAGTGCCTGCACTGGGACGCCCGCCCTCCGCGTAGCAGGTTGTCCTGCTTTAGCTCCACGCTAGGCAGCCGCCACAGTCGCGGATTGCATTCGGGGAACGCGTGATAGAAGGCGGCCTCACAAGTGCGCCAGGCAGCCACCTCCAGCATCCGCCAGGCAACCAGGTCCGACAGGTCAGACTTGCGGATACCCACCAGCTTGGCGGCCTCCTCGTGAGTCACCAAGCCACGACGGCAGGCGTCCAGGAGAGCGGTCAGCAGGTCGCGCGGACGGGGCCTCATGCCGCCCGCTCCGCTTTGACCGTTTTTGGAAATTGGCCGCCGTCTAGATCAAGGTCTTCAGGAGCATCAGAAGCAAGAGCCTGTAAAGCTTCAAGTGGGGTGTATTTGACCCCTACTAGATCAGCTTCATAGGGGGTGTATTTGACCCCTATCGGCAATCCGTACAGGGCTGCTGTAGGGGGCTGACCTGGGCGTGGCTTTTGGCTCGGCACGGACTCGGTAAGCAGGCCCGAAGCCAGCACTTCCTTGCGAACGCGGTAGAACGTCTTGGAGTCGGAGAACCACTCGACGCATTCCGACCAGGCGAGGCTAAGGCGCCCGTTGTTGAACCCGTCCAGCTTTCGGTATGCCAGCAGTACCAGCGTGCGACCCGCGTTGCTGAGGCGCTTGTAGGCGGGTGAATCCATGACCGCTAAAGGGATAGACGCCACGCCCCGCTGAGGCGCGCTGTAGGCGCTTGCAACGATGGCTTGAACCTCTCGCGGATCGAGCGGTGGATGGCATCGTTTGTCGTTGACCTGCAGGAGGCGATTGAACTGTTCTGGCTGAGGCACCCCTTTGGCTGCTGCAGAGCAGGCTAGCTTGTACAGGGTGTCGTTTCGCGCGCCCTCCGGAATCGCGTTGGGCAGCACCATGCGCTGCGCCAGCCCGAACGCCTCCGACATCTCACGCCAAGCCAGCACGCCCGCCTCGCAGCGATCCAGGCGCGTCTGGAAGGGGTTTCCCTTGCGATGCAGAAAGCCCGGCAAGCGCATCACGCGCGAGCGGTCGTGCACCTTAGGGTCACCAGCGAACAGCGCCGCCAGAGTCTTCTGAGCGGGTGTGAACTGCTCCAGCGGCATGTCGGCTATAGGCCAGTAGGCGTGCCACTTCCCCGGCGACGACTCCACCACTATTCGCGGGGGCAACTGGCACGACAGAACCGGCTCAATGGGCGCGCCGTCGAGGTCAACGAACAGCGCGCGGCAGGCCGTGACGTTGTCAGCCTTCCTTCCGAAGCCATCGCCACGGTTCACCATGACGAAGACGCCAGCGCCCTTGTCGTTGAGCCCGGCCAAGCGCTGGGCTTGGCTAGCAAACGAGCCGTGCAACACGCGGTTCATTCCAGGACGACTCTTACCGGTGTCGTCGAAGGTCTGAAACGTATGAGTGCAGTCGCCCGTTAGCGCGGTCAGAAACCGCGCCGCCATAGCGGTGTCGATTTGCATTCGCCCCCCGGCGCTTTACACAGTCGGGCTTTCGCCGCGCTGTAGCTCGGCGCAGAGGCGCCTGCAGACCGTGGCGACCTCCTGCAGGGCAATCACCATCAGATCGCAGCGCTCGGGCGTCAGCTCGCCATAGAGCTGGAACAGTTGCTCCCGCGTGCGCTCGGCCAGTCCTGGCAGACAGGCCCGCAGGTTGTGGGCTAGAGGCGTCATGCCGCCACCTCTCCCAGAGCTATTCCAACGCGCTCAATGAAACCATTGACCCTGGCCAGATTGGCCACGTGCTCCCGCACCGCCTGGTCACGCAGCGCGATAGCTTGCGCGCGCCACTGGCGCATCTCGTGGTGGTTCTTCGGGTCTTTGGCGGCGAGGTTCAGGGCCGCTTGGCTCAGAGCTAGGGCCTTGATCATGCTGCACCCGCCTGAGCGTTGCGCTCGATAGGACGTAGCGCGGGATTACGCGTCTGCAGCCAGGCATCGAACGCGTCCACATCGAGGTAAACGCGGCGGCCGATGCGACAAATGGCAGAGTCCAGGCCGTTGTCCTTCGCCCGAAAAATCAGCCAGCGGATTTGATCAATGGAGAGAGGGCCCCCTGCTGCGAGCTGGGCCGGAGACTTTAGGTCGCGTTTCACTGCTAGCACTCACTCGTGGTGTGGTGAGTGCAAGGCTGCGGCTTACCTCAAGTTACTCGTAGACCACATGCAGGCAGGCATAGTGTGCGTGCCGGCATGCGAACCCTTACCGTATGCCCGCTTTTCGAAACCATCTCTCGATGGTTTTTTCGGTGTCTTGGCCAGACAAACGTTCGCCTGCCGCCTCGGCAGCGGACCGGATTTCCGCAAGCATCCTTCGTATCGCCTCGGCTCGGCTAAGGCCGCTCATCTCCTTGCGGCGCTGAAATGCGAGATCCTTCACTGGCTCCAGACGACCCCACCTGCTGTTCGCATGCTTCGCGGCCTGCACCTTTGCGAATCGATGCTTCAAGACCTCACTCAGGATAGAGTCCGCGCCTGATAACAATCTTGCCATCGCCTGCGCCTTGGCAGCTTCAATTGCGTATCCGGACGCCTCATCGCCAAACCTGGAATGCCATACCTGTGTGAGCGCGTAAGCACAGCAAAGCCGCTCCCCTGAAATGAGCAACTCATTGCCTTCAAAATCGCCTAGGGCAACAGGGTACTCCTCCAGCATCGAAATCATCACCGGCAGGATCTCTGTCGGTCGGATCCTTTGCAGAAGCTCTTTGGTGAGGAGAACACTCTCAGTCCCTGTGTTCACCATCAGGCGATCGATGAAAACGCTATCAACGAACTCGTCGGCCAGCCTCAAAATGCCGAGCACGTCCTCTTCATCCAGGCCTGTCAGAACATGTTGTGCGTACCTGCAGACACTTAGTGACACACCGTCATGGTCATCTGGGTCTGGCGACATGGTAAGTAGACCGTCTCGCTCAGTGAGCGCGGACCGAAAGAAATCGACTCCCTCTCCCTTGACGAACTCATATTTCTTCATCGCGCGCCCTCCGCGCCCCTCTGATAAGGCCCGCGCCAGCGCCGCAGGGTTACGGCGTTTTCGCTCCGTCGAGCTAGGCGCGGGTTTGGAGGTTAATCAGTGTGTTTACAGGTTGTACCCATTGCCCGATTCAGTAGGCGCGATGCACCCGCCAGAGCACAGGATCGAACGGTGTCATCAAGGTCCTCCGTCATGGAACAGACCTTCACGATGGCATCGGCTTCAACCAAAAGGTCATGCACACTGCACAGATCCGCGTCCTCGATATTCATGGCCGCACCCCAGCTTGGAAGCCCTTTTCACGAATTTCCTCCATCCCAACGGAACACTCGAACGCCATGTCCTTTAGGGCGTCGCAAATCGCCCAAGCCTGACGATCGGTCAACCAGGCGTAGCGAATGCCACAGTTGCTCTCCTGGTCGGTCTTCCCCTTAACGTGTGCAGCCAGCATTTCTGAAAGAACCATGACGGTATTTACGCGGCGGTCCAACTTTTCTAGTTCTGTCCTCAGCATGGGCGAAACGTCTAGCGCCCCCCAAGCTTCAGCGTAGAAGTCAGGCTCATCACCAACTATGATCTCCGCCCCCTGTATCCTTTCCGCTTCCATGATCGTCTCCCTAACAGACGTGATTGGAAGGCGCGGCCGGAGTGTTAGCGCACCCGGTCGCGCCGCTTTCTAGCCGAGGAACTTCTCGGCCATTCGGTCAACGGCAGCCTTGGTGTGCTGCTCGCTAAGGTGGGAATAGCGCTTCACCATGGCCAAGGTCTTATGGCCAAGGATTGCCGCGATATCCATGAGGCTTGCCCCGCTCATCGCTAGATAACTAGCAGCGCTGTGTCTCAAATCGTGAAACCTGAAGTCCTGCAAACCTGCGGCGTCGCGAGCATCGCGCCAGGGCTTGTCCACCTGATCCTTCGTGTAGGGGAAGACAGGGCCGGTCTTTAGGCGCCCCTTACCCCATGCCTTCAGCGCGTCCACGGCAGGCGGTGCCAGTGGGACCGTGCGGCTCTCACCGTTCTTGGTATCCAGGAAGCGGACGCTCCTGCGGTCGAGGTTTACGTGGGCCCACAGCAGGCCCAGAAGCTCGCTCTTGCGCGCCCCAGTGGCCAGCGCGAGCGTGACTAGCGCAGGCAATGCGTCGAGTTCTGAGGCCCTACAGGCGTCGAACAACTCGGTTCGCTCGGCATCACTGAGGAAGCGCTCCCTGCCCTTGCTGTCGGGCATGCGCGTGACGTTCGGGATGGGGTTCTTAACGAGCCAGCCATACTCCTTGACAGCGACGGTCAGAACGGCAGAGAGGGCCGTGATGCGGCGGTTGATCGTTGCGCCGCTGGGCACTTTGCCGTGCTTGTTCGGCTCGCTCACAAGGCGATCCCGAACCTCTGCGACCGTGGCTGCCGTGATGCCTACCAGCGGACGAGCGCCAAGCTCCTGCTTCCACCAGATAAGCAAGCGAGCCTGCTCGCTGGCGTTCTTCTGGAACCTGCTTTGGGGAAGAGTGACCGTGAGGTAGCGGTCGATGGCATCCGCTAGCGTGCGCCTGCGGGCCTCAGACGAAGGGACGTGCTCACCAACGTCTAATTTGTGCTCAACACTGCGCGCCCATTCCTGGGCCGCCTGTTTCGTCTTGAAGGACTTCGTGAGATGCGGGCCAGTGGCACGACGCACGCGAACGCGCCATGTCGCTTTGCCGGCCTTACCGACTCGCTTCTCGAAGGTTGCCACTTGCTGCCCCAAAGTGTCCCAACGCGGGTCACCCTGCGCCCGTTTTTCGGGCTTTGCAAGTGTCTAAACCATTGATTCTGGCGGAAGCGGTGGGATTCGAACCCACGGTGGTATCGCTACCACGCCGGTTTTCAAGACCGGTGCCTTAAACCGCTCGGCCACACTTCCGTTTGTTTGTCGTGCAGCAATCGGGCGCGAGGGCTTAGGCCACCCGTCGCGACCAAGCGCTCATGCCCCGCCATTGCGGCGGGGCGCGCATTCTCTCATGCCGGCTCGGCGGTGTGTTCGCGCGATTTGGGTGCGGGCTTGTCTTTCTGTGCGGCGACGCTCTTGGGCGAGGCGCCCTTCTTGACGCCTTCGGGGCATGGGCCCGGAATATCGCCGCACTGCAGCCGTGCCGATTCCACCAGCGCCGGAACGCGTTCGGCCAGGAAGTCGATGAAGACGCGCACCGCCGGCAACAGGCCGCGACGCGAAGCGAACACGGCGTGGAAGATGCCCTGCGGCAGGCGCCACTGCGGCAGCACGACTTCGAGTTCACCGCTGCGGACAGCTTCGGCGCACACCGTCTCCGGAAGCATGGTGATGCCCACGCCCTGCTTGGCGAGCGCCATCAGCATCGGGAAGTCGAAGCCGGCTACGCGCGGCTTGAGTTCGACACGGCGCACTTCTCCGTTGGGGCCGTGCAGTTCCCAACGCTGGTGCGCCTCGTCCTCGTTCATGCTCAGCGTGACGTGCTGGGCGAGATCGTCCGGATTGGCCGGCCGCCCCATGCGCTTGAGATAGCCCGGGCTTGCGACGAGCAACTCCTGGATCTGGCCGAAGTTGCGCATCACCAGGCTGCCGTCGTCGTCCAGGCGCGTGCGAACGCGAAGGGCGACGTCCACGCCTTCATTGATGATGTCGACGCGGCGATTGCTCACATGCAGCTGCACGCGCACCTGCGGAAACTTCGCGAGGAATTCCGGCAACAGCTTCGGCATCTGCTGCTGCGCCATTCCCACCGGCACGCTCACGCGGATCACGCCGCGCGGTTCCGCGCTGAGGCGATCGACGACTTCGCGTGCAGCCTGGGCCTCGGCAAGCATGGATTGCGCGTGGCGATACACGCTATGCCCGACTTCGGTCACCGCGAAGCGACGCGTCGAGCGCTGCAGTAGTCGCACGCCGAGGTCGGTTTCCAGCTGGCTGATGCGGCGGCTCAGGCGCGACTTCGGAATGCCCAGCGCACGTTCGGCCGCGGCGAAGCCCTGATGGTCGACGACGGCGGCGAAGTAATAGAGGTCGTTGAGGTCTTGCATGGCGATTATCCCGAATTCGGAACGGTCAGTGACATTAAACCAGCTTTATTCTATTTTCGCAACAGTGGAAAGTGGCGTCCAACGCGGCCACCCAGCCGCATCCCATCATCCGGAGAGGCCCATGAAACTGCTGCATATCGACTCCGCCGCCACCGGCGCCGGCTCCATCACCCGCGAACTTACCGCCGCCATCGTCGCACGCTGGCAGGATGCGGTGCCTGGCCTGCAGGTCACGTACCGCGACCTGGATGCCGCGCCGCTGCCCCACCTCACCGGCCCGGTGCTGACCAAGGCCGACGCCACTGCAGCAGATGCCGGCGAGCAGACGCTCCAGCAGTTCCTGGACAGCGACGTGATCGTCATCGGCGCGCCGATGTACAACTTCAGCGTGCCCTCCACGCTGAAGGCCTGGATCGATCGCGTCGCGGTCTCGGGCCGCACCTTCCGCTACACCGAGAAGGGCCCGGAAGGGATGGTCAAGGGCAAGCGCCTGGTGATCGCCAGTGGCCGTGGTGGCTTCTATGGCGAGAACAGCCCGGCCGACTTCCAGGAAGCCTATCTGCGTCAGGTGTTCGGCTTCCTTGGCGTCACCGAGATCGAGTTCGTGCGTGCCGAAGGCGTGTCCTATTCACCCAAGCATCGCGAGGATGCGCTGGAAGGCGCGAAGGCCGCGATCCAGGCGCCGGCGCCGCTGCGCGAAGCGGCCTGATCGGGCGAGTCCCCGCGTTTCCGCGCCCTCCCCTCGCTGGAAACGCAACGGGCCCGCATCGCGGGCCCGTTTCTTTTTCTTCGTCATCCCGGCGAACGCCGGGATCCAGCCTTTCGCTTTGAGTTCTCGTCGCCCGGCAAATCAAAGCTGGATCCGAGCGTTCGCCGGGATGACGAGCGAAAGAACGCCGCGTTCGGCTTATGCAATGCGATCGACGCCGCCCATATACGGACGCAGCACGTCCGGCACCGTGATCGAACCATCGGCGTTCTGGTAGTTCTCCATCACCGCAATGAGCGCGCGACCGACCGCCACGCCCGATCCATTGAGCGTATGCGCCAGTTCCGGCTTGCCCGTCGCCGGGTTGCGCCAGCGGGCCTGCATGCGGCGGGCCTGGAACGTCTCGCAGTTGGAGCAGGACGAAATCTCGCGATAGGTGTCCTGCGACGGCAGCCATACTTCGAGGTCGAAGGTCTTGGTGGCGGAGAAGCCCATGTCGCCCGTGCACAACAGCACACGGCGATACGGCAGGCCGAGCTTTTCCAGCACGACTTCGGCGCAGCGGGTCATGCGGTCATGCTCGGCGTAGCTTTCTTCCGGCTTGGCGATCGACACCAGTTCGACTTTCTCGAACTGGTGCTGGCGGATCATGCCGCGCGTGTCTCGGCCATGGCTGCCGGCTTCGGCGCGGAAGCACATGGAGTGCGCGGTCATGCGCAGCGGCAGTGCCTCGGCTTCGACGATTTCGTCGCGCACGATGTTGGTCAGCGGCACTTCCGAAGTCGGGATCAGATAACGCCTATCAGAAGCCGGCTTGTGCGCGTTTTCGCCCTCGCCCACCGTCGTGGCGAAGAGATCTTCCTCGAACTTCGGCAACTGCCCAGTACCGCGCATCGAATCGGCGTTGACCAGCAGTGGCACGTTGGTTTCCTGGTAGCCGTGCTCGCCGGTATGCAGGTCGAGCATGAACTGCGCCAGCGCACGATGCAGGCGCGCCAGCTGGCCGCGCAGCACGGTGAAGCGGGCGCCGCTCAGCTTCGCGGCGGTGTCGCCATCGAGCCAGCCGTTGCGCGCACCCAGTTCGACGTGATCTTTGACCGCGAAGTCGAACGTGCGCGGCGTGCCCCAGCGGTGCTGCTCGACGTTGTGGGTTTCGTCCTGGCCCAGCGGCACCGATTCGTGCGGGATGTTGGGGATCTTCAGCGCGATCGCTTCGATCTCGGTGCGGATCGCTTCGAGGCGATGTTCCGAGGCCTTGAGTTCCTCGCCGAAACCGGCGACTTCGGCCATCAGCGCCGAGACGTCCTCGCCCTTGGCCTTGGCCTGTCCGATCGCCTTGCTGCGCGTGTTGCGCAGGTTCTGCAGCTCCTGCGTGCGGATCTGGATCTGCTTGCGCTCGCTTTCCAGCGACTCCAGCGCGGCCGCATCGAAGACCTCGTAGCCACGGGTTTCGCGCAGGCGAGCAGCGAGTTCGGCGGGGTTCTGGCGCAGCAGGGTGGGATCGAGCATGGCGGACGCGGGACCGGAGACGGTGACGAAGCTCGCGATTATCGCAGGCTTGCCGTGCCGATTGCCCAATTCTTAACGACCCGACGGGCACCATCGGCTGATCCCCCCGTTTCACTCCGCCATGGCCCACAGTCCTGCCGCGTCGCCCCCGCCCCATCGCCCTTTCGACTTCGCTGCCTGGCTTCCCAATCGCCGCTCCGTGCTCTGGGTGATCGGTGCCTTCCTGCTCGGCCTGATGCTGTTCCTGCTGGTCTGGCGCCTTGGCAGCGACAGCGATGACTTCTACCGGGCCGATCCCGCCGCGCCCACGGCCGCCGTCCCGCAATACGCGCCGCTGCCGGCGCCCATCGCTGCCGGCTCGGACGAGGTCAGTGACGTACCGGCCGCCGCCAGTACGACGCAAGCAGACGATGAGGAACATCCGCGTCTGGTCGAAACGGCCCCACCGCCGCCTCCGCCACTGGCTTCTGCCAAGCCCGCGCCGCGCCCGGCCGCTACCGGTACGCCTTCGCAGCCACAACCGATTTCGATGCCATCGCCGCAATACCCGGCCCAGGCTTTACGCAATGGAGACCAGGGCACGGTGCTGGTGAGTGCCGAAATCGGTGTCGATGGCGTGCCGACGTCGGTCGGAGTGGCCAGGACCAGTGGCTCAAGGGCACTGGATCGCGCTGCGGTGGATGCGGTGAAGCGCTGGCGCTTCCGCCCGGCCATGGCCGAAGGGCGGCCTACCGTGGGTCATGTGCAGGTGCCGATCAATTTCCAGAACTGATCGGCCCTGAGGGATCACTCGCGCAGGCCCATTCCGGCCGCGTTCGCCAGTGACACGAAGCCCGGGAATGACGTCGCCACGTTGGCGATATCACCGACACGCACATCGCCATCGGCCAGTTGCGCCGCCACGGCAAAACTCATTGCGATGCGGTGGTCGCCATGGCTTTCCACGACACCGCCCTTCAACGGGCCACCTTCGATTACCGCGCCATCCGGCGTTTCTTCGATATCGATGCCGAGCGCGCGCAGGCCACTCGCCATCGTGGCGATGCGATCGGATTCCTTGACCCGCAATTCCGCGGCGCCACGCACGACAGTGCGTCCGTGGGCACAAGCCGCGGCCACGAACAGGATCGGAAACTCGTCGATCATGTCCGGCACGATCTCCGCCGGCACTTCGATGCCATGCAGCTGCGTATGTCGCACGACCAGGTCGGCCACCGGTTCACCGCCCTGCTCCCGCCGGTTCTCTTCGCGAATGTCGGCGCCCATGGCGCGCAGTGCGGCCAACAAGCCGGTACGGCGCGGATTCATGCCGACCGATTCGATGCACAACTCCGAACCTGGGATCAGGGTGGCCGCCACAATGAAGAACGCCGCCGAAGAGAAATCCGCCGGCACGTCGACGTCGATGGCTGTCAGACGATGACCGCCACTCAACCGTGCGAAGCCGGGCGAGAATTCAATCGGCCAGCCGAAGGCCGCAAGCATGCGTTCGGTGTAGTCGCGGGTCGGATGCGGTTCGCGCACCACGGTTTCGCCCTGCGCATACAGCCCCGCGAGCAGCAGCGCTGACTTCACTTGCGCGCTTGCCATCGGAGTGGTGATGTCCACGCCATGCAGCGATCGACCACCACGAATGTGCAGCGGTGGCAGGCCGCCTGGTTCGCTATCGATTTCTCCACCCATGGTCGCGAGCGGATCGGTCACACGGCGCATCGGTCGCTTCGACAGCGATTCGTCGCCGGTCAGGATGCTGTCGAACGACTGCGCTGCGAGCAATCCCGTGAGCAGTCGCATGCCGGTACCGGCGTTGCCGCAATCCAGCGCTGAATCGGCCGCACGCAGACCATGCAGACCGACACCATGCACGATGCGTTCGCCAGTGCTCGGCGCCTCGATGTGCACACCCAGCTGCGAGAAGACACGGGCGGTGGCACGGGTGTCCTCTCCCTCGAGGAAGCCGCGGACACGAGTAGTGCCCTCCGCAATGGCGCCGAGCATCACTGCGCGATGCGAAACCGACTTGTCGCCCGGCACACGGATGTTGCCTTTGAGGGCGGTTCCGGAAGACGCCACCCAGTGCTGCTGCAGCTCGCGATTCATGGCAGGACCTTGTCCAGCGCAGCCAGCAGGCGTTCGTTTTCCACACGCGTGCCGACGGTGATGCGCAGGCAGTCGCCCAGGCCATAGCCGCCCATGGGTCGCAGGACCACGCCCTGCGCCGTCAATGCGGCTTCGAACAGTGCCGTATTCGCGCCGAATTCGACCAGTACGAAATTCGTCTGCGATGGAAACACACGCAGGTCACGCTGTTGCAGGGCTTCGGTAAGCCAGGCGCGCTCTACAGCGTTCTGTCCGATCGACCACTGCAAGTGCGCAGCATCGTCGAGTACCGCTTCGCACGCCGCCAGCGCCGGGCCGTTGACGTTGAAGCTTTCGCGCACGCGCTCCATGACTGCCACCAGGCCAGGTGCGGCCATCAGATAACCCACGCGCAGACCGGCCAAGCCATAGGCCTTGCTGAAGGTGCGGGTGACCACCAGGTTGGAATGCCGCGCGAGCAGCGGCAGAGCGCTGGCGTAGTCCGGTGCGTCGGCCATTTCCGCGTACGCCTCGTCGAATACGACGATGACGTCGTCGGGAATCCGTTCAATGAAGGCTTCAAGCGCGGCACGACCGAACCACGTGCCGGTCGGATTATTGGGATTGGCGACGTACACCAGCTTGGTTGCCGGGGTGACCGCCGCGGCAATCGCGTCAAGATCGTGTCCCAGCGGCATCGTGGCGTGGTCGCGCGGCAACGGCGCGACCACGCGTGCGGTCGCTCCCGCGCACTGCGTCGCCAACGCAAACACGGCAAAACCATAACGCGAGAAGACCACTTCGTCGCCGGCGCCGGCGAAGACCTGCGCCAGTTGCATCAGCAACTCATGCGAACCATTGCCCAGCAGGATCTGCGCGACTTCCACGCCGTGCTTTGCCGCCAGCGCACGCTTCAGGTCCAATCCGAGCGGATCGGGATAGCGATGCAGCGAATGCAGCTGGTCCAGGATCGCCATGCGCGCTGCCGGCGACGGGCCATACGGATTCTCGTTGGAACCCAGCTCGACCAGTGCCTCGCCGAACTTGCGACGGAAGGCAACCAGATCATGCCCCGGATCGTAGGCCTTGAGCCCCTGCACGCCGCGCGAGGCGCGCGAGGCGAACCAGATTTCATCGTGCTTGGGTGCCACGGGCGCCCCGACTTGTGCCGTACTCACGTAATCGCCACCGGATAGGAACCCAGCACCTTCACTTCCTGCGCGAATTCATCGACTTCATCCAGCGCGCGACGCATCGCTTCTTCCTGCGCATGGCCGGTGATATCGATGAAGAACGCGTATTGCCACAGCCCCGTATGGCCGGGGCGAGACTCGATGCGGTTCATGCTCAGGCCGTGCTTCGCGAAGGGTGCGAGCACGTGGTACAGCGCACCGGGCTGGTCCTTGATGAAGACCAGCAGCGAGGTGCGATCGTTACCCGAAGGCGGGAACAGTTCGCGACCGAGCACCAGGAAACGTGTGGTGTTGTCGGGGCGGTCCTCGATCGGCCCGGCCAGCGACTTCAGGCCGTAGACCGTCGCGGCGCTGATGCCGGCGATCGCTGCCGCGTCGTCAGCCTGACGTGCGCGCTTGGCGCCATCGGCGTTACTCGAAACAGCGATCTTCTCCGCCTTCGGCAGGTACTGGCGCAGCCACGCCTTGCACTGCGCGAACGATTGCGGATGCGCGTAAACGCGCTCGATGTCCTCGAACCGGGCAGCGCGCGACAGCAGGTGCTGGTGCACGCGCAGTTCGACTTCGCCGCAGATCTTCAGCTTCGACGTCAGGAACATGTCTAGCGTCGACTGGATCGTGCCCTGGGTGGAGTTCTCCACTGGGACCACGCCGAAATCGGCGTGGCCGGCCTCCACTTCCTGGAAGACCTCCTCGATGCTCGACAGCGGCAGGCCGTGGATCGAATGGCCGAAGTGCTTGTACACCGCCTGCTGCGAATGCGTGCCCTCGGGACCGAGGAAGCCGATCTTCAAAGGCTCCTGCTGGGCGAGACAGGCCGACATGATTTCGCGGAACAACCGCACCAGAACTTCGTCGTTGAGCGGACCGTCGTTGCGATCCACCACGCGACGCAGCACCTGCGCTTCGCGCTCGGGGCGGTAGTAGTCCACCGCCGCCGCGAGCTTGCCCTTGGCTTTGCCGACCTGCTGTGCCCAGTTGGCGCGCTCGAGGATCAGCGCCTGGATGCGCTGATCGATGCCGTCGATGTGCGCACGGACTTCGGCGAGATCGGGCTTGGGCTCGGGCTTGGCCGCTTCTGGTTTCACGGTTTCCCGGGTGCGGCCTGCGGCCTTACCCGGGCTACTGGACTGCGATTTGCCTGTCTTTCCCTTGGGAGTCTTTGCAGCCATTTACCCGTGCCTTTGCTTGAAGTCGCGCATGAAGTCGGCCAGCGCCTGCACGCCCGACTCCGACATCGCGTTGTAGATCGAAGCGCGCATGCCGCCGAGCGCGCGGTGTCCCTTGAGCGAGATGAGGCCGGCACCTTCGGCTTCCTTGAGGAAGGGCTTGTCCAGCGCCTCGTCGTGCAGAAAGAACGGCACGTTCATGCGCGAACGCACGGCCTTGTCGACTTCGTTGCGATAGAAGCCGCCGGAGTTGTCGATCACGTCGTACAACAGTGCCGACTTGCGCGCGCTGCGGCGAGCGAATTCCTCGACACCGCCTTCGGCCAACATCCACTTCACGGTGAGGCCGAGCAGATACCAGTTCCAGCTCGGCGGCGTATTGAGCATCGACTCGCCCTTCACGTGGGAGCGATAGTCAAGGATGTCGGCGCGCGACTGGCCGGCGCGCTCGAGCAGATCGCGACGGATGATCACGACGGTGATGCCGACCGGACCGAGGTTCTTCTGCGCGCCGGCGTAGATCACGCCGTACTTGGAGACATCGAGCGGTTCGGATGCGATCGACGAACTGAAGTCGGCAACCAGCGGCACGTCGCCGACATCGGGTGTGTCGCGGAATTCGACGCCGTGAATGGTTTCGTTGGCGGTGATGTGGACGTAGGCCGCTTCCTTCGACAACTGCCAGGTGTCCCGCGCGGGAATGCTGCGAAAACCGTCGGCTTCGCTGGTCGCCGCAATATTTGCCGGGACATACGGCTTGGCCTGCTTGATCGCGGTCTTGCCCCAGTGGCCGGTCAGCACGTAATCGACCGCTTGGCCCGGTGCGGCGAAGTTGAGAGGCAACAACGCCTGCACGGTGGTCGCGCCGCCACCGAGGAACAGCACGGCGTAATCGTCCGGAATCGACATCAGCTTGCGCAGGTCGGCTTCGGCTTCGGTGGCGACCTGGATGAATTCGGGGCCGCGGTGGCTCAGCTCGACGATCGAAGCACCGACACCATGCCAGTCCAGCATTTCTTCCTGCGCCTGGCGCAGGACGGACTCGGGAAGGGTGGCGGGACCGGCGCTGAAATTGTGTACGCGTGACATGGGAATCCTCGACTTGGCAAAAGTTTGTCTACTTGCGGCACAGGGGCCTGCAGAACGCAGACCGAAGGGACGACAAGGCGAGGGATGGCAGGCCAGGCGGTGCGGCCGGGCTAGTATGCCGCAGCGCAACAGGCTTGGATCATGGGTTGCATGCGCAACTTTTCGCCCGCTTATCACCTCTGGACATATAGTCGAACCACGTTCCGGAGCCCGCCATGTCCCTGCGCGACCCCTTGCGAATTTCTTCGTCCGAAGTCACCGACGAGACGGTCTATCTGGATCGCCGTCGCTTGCTGGCGGCCCTGGCGCTCGCCCCCGGGCTGGGGCTGGCCGGTTGCAGCGATGCCGCTCCACCGCCCCCGCCCTCGAAGCTGGTGGTCACGCCCGAACAGGCGCGTTCGGGCTTCCGCACCACGGAGGAGCTGACCCGCTACGAGGATGTCACCAGCTACAACAACTTTTACGAGTTCGGCACCGGCAAGGGCGATCCCTCGCGCGCGCCGCGCACGCTGCGGGTGAAGCCATGGAGCGTCGCGGTAGGTGGCAATTGCGCCAAACCCGGCGTGTTGTCGCTGGAGGATCTGCTCAAGGGCACTGCGCCGGAAGAGCGCATCTATCGACTGCGCTGCGTCGAAGGCTGGTCGATGGTGATCCCGTGGCTGGGCGTGCCGCTGGCGAACGTGCTCAAGCGCTTCGAACCCTCGTCGAAGGCGAAGTACGTCGCCTTCACCACGCTGGACGATCCCAAGCAGATGCCGGGCACGGGAGGTGCAGGACGGTTCACGCTCCGCTGGCCTTATCGCGAAGGCCTGCGCATCGACGAGGCCATGCATCCCCTCGCCTTCCTCGTCACCGGTCTGTACGGCAAGCCATTGCCGCAGCAGAACGGCGCCCCGTTGCGGCTGGTCGTACCGTGGAAGTACGGCTTCAAAGGCATCAAGTCGATCGTCGCGATCACCTTCGTCGAGAAGATGCCCTTCACGAGCTGGAACGACGAGGCGTCCGACGAATACGGTTTCTTCAGCAACGTCAATCCGAATGTCGACCATCCGCGCTGGTCGCAGAAGACCGAACGGCGCATTGCCGGCACGGGCAGCAAGCTGTTCGCGGAACGTATTCCGACGCGAATGTTCAACGGCTACGCCGACCAGGTCGCCGGCCTGTATGCGGGCATGGACCTGCGGAAGTGGTTCTGAGCGATGGCGCGCACCTCACGCAGCATCATCGTCGCCAAAACGCTGATCCACCTGCTGGCCCTTACCCCTGCCGCCATTCTTGCCTGGCAGATCCGCGCGGAAGCGCTGACGGGCAGTGGCGGCCTGGGGGCTGATCCGGTCGCCGAGATCGAACATCGGCTGGGGTTGTGGGCACTACGGCTGCTGATGCTGACGCTGGCGATCACGCCGCTGCGCCAGCTCACGCATCAGCCGGTCCTGATCCGCTTCCGCCGCATGCTCGGCCTGTATGTCTTCTTCTACGCCACCGTGCACTTCACGGCGTATCTCGTCCTCGACCTTCGCGGGTACTGGTCGCAGATCTTCGAGGAAATCGCCAAGCGCCCCTACATCACCGTGGGCTTCACCGCGTGGTTGTTACTGGTACCGCTGGCGATCACATCGACCCAGGCCGCCATCCGTCGACTGGGCCGCAACTGGACCCGACTGCACCGGTTGGTCTATGCCGTCGGCGTCCTTGCGGTGCTGCATTTCTGGTGGCTGGTGAAGTCGGACGTGCGCGAGCCGGCGCTATACGCCGCGATCCTCACCACCCTGCTCGGGTGGCGCCTCATCAAGAAACTGCGCGATCGGCGAACTAGCGCGCGCCGTACAGCAACAGCAGGCTGAGCGCACCGGCGAGAAACAGCGCCGCCAGCAACAGCCAGGGCATCCGGCGTGCCGACGAAGGGAGCCGGGCCGGCTCTGCCAGGACTGGGACTTCCGCGACGGGAGCGGGTTGTGCGGGCTTGCGCGATTCGTTCGCGCCGCCGCGGTTGGGCGCCTCGACAATGAAGCGCTGCGTATCGAACACCACCTGGTCGCCCGCCCGCAGCAGGGCGTTCCGGACGGGCCAGCCGTTGACGACGCTGCCCTCGTGGGAGCCCAGATCGCGCAGCACGACGCCTTCCGCATGCGGCTCCAGACGCGCATGGCGATCGGCAAAGGCGGCATCGTCGATGCGGATATCGCATTCGGACAGACGCCCGACGACGCGCGGCTGGTCGAGCGTGATGCTGCGACCGTGGTGCGGGCCACCAACGCCACGCAGCACGGTACGTGGGTCGCCGCCTGTATCATCGGCCTGACGCGATTCCGGCGGAGCCGAAGGCGGCGTGTCACCGAGCAACAGCCACTGGTTGCCATCTACGAACACGGCGTCGCCAGCGCGCAGCATGGCCATCCGGCGCACCGGTCGACCATTCACGTACAGGCCTTGCGTGGGTTCGCGCACCTTCAACCACACGCCACGGCGATCCACGCAGAACTGAGCGATGGCCTCATCCGGATCGGCCACCATCACCGGACGATCAACGATGTCACGCCCGATGGCATGCACACCCGGTCCAAGGACCAGGTCAGGCTGCTGGCGGTTGGGGAACCTCAGTCTCAGGGCAGTCATGTCGCGAAAATAATGGCGCGGCCGCAATCTAGCACGCCGCACCGTATTTGCATCCGCGACGCGGCCGGCTTGGATGCCACGGCCTCTGCGCACACAATGTGCGAAACAGGAGGACTTCATGCCCAGTATCGATATCAGCCACGCACATTCCCTGCCCCACGCCCAGGCCCGCAAGGCCGTGGAAGAAGTGGCGGCCAAACTGGCCGAACGTTTCGGCATGGACTACAAGTGGGTAGGCGAAACGCTGCACTTCGAGCGAGGCGGCGTGGACGGCAAGATCGATCTGGCTCCCAAGAATCTTCGCGTCACGGCGAATCTCGGCTTCCTGATGGCGGCGTTCAAGGGGCCGATCGAAGCCGAGATCAAGCGCGTGCTGGCCGAGCGGTTTGACTGACGCCCCCTCACCCTGCGTTGCTGTGCAACGCGGTCCCCTCTCCCCGCAAGCGGGGCGAGGGAAGCTCTAGGAACGCGGAAGGGATTTCCTTCTCCCCGCGTGCGGGGAGAAGGTGCCCACAGGGCGGATGAGGGGCGCTTTTCGCGATGGCGCCAAGACTTGGCACCTGATCAGCAGCTCTCGTACTTCCAGTTGCGGCGCTTGCCTTCAACCAGCCATTCGATGGTCTGCTCAAGGCGCCGGCTGCGGGTTTCCTCGCGCTTGGCTTCGATGATCCATTCGATGTATTCGCGCTTGCAGCTCGGCGGGAAGGCATCGAACGTGGCGCGGGCCTTCGCGTTCTTCTTCAAGGCCGCGCCCAGGTCGTCCGGCACTTCGGCGGCCGGCTTGGGCTTGCTGTCCTTCGTCGCAGGCCGCTTCACGCCTTCCTCGATGAGGCGCATCGCCTGGCGCAGATAACCCGTCAGCTCACGTTTTCCGGGCAGATCCGCGACCCTGGTGAGTCGGCCGAACTGGCCCATGGCATCGTCGAGCTTCTTACCGTCGCCCCCCATCACCATCGCCCCCTGCCAGAAGCCGAAGGTCGCGTGCTGCTTGAACGCCGCCATGCCGCACAGGATCTTGCCGCGATAAGTGAAGCTGGGAGCGCTCCACTTCAGCGTTTCCTCGCATTCGGGGCACGCGGCATGCACCAACTCGCGCAGGTGACCCAGGATGGGCCGGGCGAATTCGGCTGAACGGGCGATATAAGCGTCGATACGCGGGTCGCGCTGCCCCATGGGACTCCTCCTGTCGGCGCGTCCTATTTTGCACCGGGGCTGCGTTGTCCCAAATGGGAGGGGACCACCATGGCAACCAGTATCCAACGCGAACGTCGGGGAAGCCTTGCAGCTACTTCCGCCATTCGCGCCCTGCTGAACGAAGATCAGCTGATGACGCTGCGCGATCTCGAACGCTTTGGCTGGGAGCTTCGATTCATCCGTCGACCTCCGTTCCAGGACTCCATTCCGGTGGTGATCGACGGTGACCGCAAGGCGTTGTCGGTCATCAATCCGGACGGCTCGCTGGACAATCACCCCAATCTCAAGCTGCGGGATTCCGGCTCATAGCAGCGACCAGCGCTGCACCACTACATATTCGTTGCGCGAACCCAGCTGACTGTCGATCAGCGCGAAGTCGCGTACCGGCCATACGATCGGATCGATCGGCCCTGCCGGCAAGCCCTGACGCGCATCGCGCAGCACGGTTACATGCGGCTTGAACGCCGCATGTCCCTGGATGCGTACGTGCTCGCGGGTCAGCGCCATCCGCAACCCTTCCCATAGCTGTTGCAAGCGGACGTCGATCTGCGCGCAACCCAGCCAGCCCACCCCTTGCGCGAAGTGGCCGACGCGATCGAGCACGAGATCAAACTCGGGCATGCGTAGCTCCGCTACACCTTGGCAGGCCCGCGATACCAGTTCCTCCGGCACTTCGGAAAACGCGCCAAGGAAATGCAGCGTCATGTGATAACGATCGGGCTTGATCCATCGTCCCTGCACATCGTGCGCAACGCGCAGGCGCCCGACTTCGTCGGTCATGCGCTGGCGTACATGCTCGTCCGGCAACAAGCCCAAGAAGAGGTTGTGCGTGATTTGGCCGCCTGAAGCGCCATGAGAAAACAGATCGCGATGCATACACCCAGTGTAGTGCGTGTGGCGTTACTTCAGCGGCGTTACTTCATGTGCTGGCGACGGCCTCTGCTTCATCGGTTGACCGTGTCGCTGGGTGGGGCGGCTCACTTGCGCGCTTTGGCGCGCAGGTAGTCGGCGAGTCCGCCCAGCTGCACGTCCTGCACCTGATCGACCACGGGAACAAACTTGCTGAGATCGTCCGGGGTATAGCCACCGGCGCGGTACCACAGGGTGATCCGGGTTCCGCCTTCGGCCTTGGCAAGACGCCATTCGAGCGCGCCGTCCAGGCCCATCCCCTGCAGCGGCCCCAGCCCACCCGTCATGCGCAGCGTGCGCTCGGGATCGACGAACGTGACGGTCATGTGCCAGGCCTGTCTCGGTCCGTCGATCTCGCAGAAGCAGCCGCCAGCGCGCGGCTGGATCGACAACTTGCTGGCATCGCCCCACCAGGTGTGATCCTTCGGCCACCACTCACCGACGTGATTGACCAGCGCATCCCACGCGGTTTTCGCATCCACGGGCACGACCTGGGAATTTTCGAGGGTGAAGCCATTGGGCCTGGCGTCCTTGACTTCGGCATGCGCCGGGCCGGTCAACGCCCAAAAAATGGCCAACGCGTGCAATGCAGTCACCCGGATGCGCATGATCTTCCCCGTCGAGCTGAGCGTGCGCCGATTAACGCGTGCGTCCCCCCGATTACGCAAGGGTCCAACGTCTCAGCCCGAAGGCTCCACATCTGGCCGGACGCGGAAAGCCAGGCTGATACGCGGGCCCACCGCTTCACGCGTCTTCGCCACGCCGTGCTCGTAATGCAGCTGGGAGTCGTAGCTCATCAGCAGCAGGCTGCCTGGTTCCAGATCGACATGGATGGGCATGCGCGGCAGTTGCTTGGCACGGATGGTCATGCGCCGTACCGCTCCCAGCGAGATCAACGCGATGGGATGGCGCGGAACCAGGATGTGCAGCTTGTCGCTGTGCGGCGCGACGCTGTCGCGGCCATCGCGGTAGTGGTTGAGGCCGACGGCATTGAAGGGCGCACCCACATGCTGCTGCAGCAGGTCGCCTGCCTCACGCAGTACCGGTGGCAGGTGTTCGCTGGCGAGACGGAATCCCGCCGTCAAGCGCGGGACTGCCACGATGCGGTCGTACATGGGCCGCTGTTGGGCGTGCCAGACGACATCATCCCGCAGCGTGTCGAACCACCGCTGTGCGGTCGCCGCATCGACCAGCCCTGGACGATAGACGACACCGCCTTCGCGATCTTCGAGAAGGACCTGCGGACCGTTCGGCGGGAACAGACCGTGTTGCGGGAGACTGAGGCGCATGCGGGAAAGATGGGGACGTCCCGTCTCATCCGCTGCGCCGCTGCCTCCGAAGCGCTGAACCGTTAAGCGATTACGCGTCGAGTTCGGCCCAGCGCGCGTACGCGGCATCCAGATCGGCCTGCGTGCTGGCCATGGCGACGTTGTGCGCGTTGAGGCCGTCGCTGCCGCGCTGATAGAAGCCAGGATCGTTCATGGCCGCGGTCAGTTCGGCCAACTTTGCTTCCAGCGCTTCGATGCGTCCCGGCAACTGCTCCAGCTCGCGCGCATCCTTGTAGCTGAGCTTGCGCTTCGCCGGCGCACTGGCGGGCGCCGGAGCAGCAACGGTTGCTGCCGGCTTTGCCACCTGGACGGACACGGACTGCACAGGCCTTTGACGTAGCCAGTCGCTATAGCCACCGACGTAATCGCCCACGACGCCCTCGCCTTCCATCACCAGCGTCGAGGTCACGACGTTGTCGAGGAAGTCGCGGTCATGGCTCACCAGCAGCAACGTGCCCGGGTAGTCGCCCAGCAGTTCCTCCAGCAGTTCCAGCGTCTCGACATCGAGGTCGTTGGTCGGTTCGTCCATCACCAGCAGGTTGGACGGCTGCGCGAACAGCTTGGCGAGCAGCAGGCGATTGCGCTCGCCACCGGACAGACGCGTGATCGGTGCGCGGGCACGTTCCGGCGTGAACAGGAAGTCCTGCAGGTATCCGATCACATGCTTGTGCTTGCCGTTGATTTCGACGCTCTCGCGGCCTTCGGCGACGTTCTCGATCGCGTTCCAGTCCTCGCGCAGGGTCGCGCGGTACTGGTCGAAGTAGGCGACCTGGATGTTGCTGCCCAGCTTCATCTCACCCGACGTCGGCGCCAGCTCGTCCAGCAACAGCTTCAACAACGTGGTCTTGCCGCTGCCGTTGAGGCCGATTAGGCCGATGCGGTCGCCGCGCATGATCGCGGTGGACAGCGATTTCACGATCGCCTTGCTGCCGTACGCGAAGGTCACATCCTTGGCCTCGATCACCTTGCGACCCGAAGCCTCGCCCTGGGCGACTTCCATCTTCACGTTGCCGGTGAGATCGCGGCGCTGCGAACGCTCCGTGCGCATCGCCTTGAGCCGGCGCACGCGGCCTTCGTCGCGGGTACGGCGGGCCTTGATCCCCTGGCGGATCCACACTTCTTCCTGCGCCAGCAGCTTGTCGAAGCGGGCGTTCTCCTGCGCCTCGGCATTGAGGCGCTCCTCGCGGCGGCGCTCGTAATTGGCCCAGTCGCCGGGCCAGCTGGTGACCTGGCCACGGTCGATCTCGACGATGCGCGTGGCCAACGCACGCAGGAAGCGGCGATCGTGGGTGACGAACACCAGCGCGCCCGGCCACGCTTTGAGGAAGCCTTCCAGCCAGTCGATGGCGGCGATGTCGAGATGGTTGGTCGGCTCGTCGAGCAACAGCACGTCCGGGGCGGACACCAGCGCGCGCGCCAGCAGCACGCGGCGCTTCATGCCGCCGGACAAGCCCGAAAACGCCACGTCGCCATCGAGGTCCAACCGGGTCAGCGTTTCGGTCACGCGCTGGTCGAGCGACCAGCCCTGCGCGTCCTCGATCTTCGCCTGCACCTTGGCCAGGGCTTCAGTGTCGACGTGCTCGGCGTGGCTCAGATGGTGGTACTCGGCCAGCCAGGCGCCGAGTGGGCCCAGGCCGGCTGCGACCACGTCCCACACGTCGCCATCCGCGCCGGCAGGAACCTCCTGTTCGAGCCGGGCGATGCGCACACCACCTTCGACGCGCACCTCGCCGTCATCGGCATGGATCTCGCCGGCGAGCAATTTGAGCAGGGTCGACTTGCCGGCACCGTTACGGCCGATCAGGGCGATGCGTTCGCCGGCCTCGATGGTGAGGCCGACATTTTCCAGCAGCAGTGGGCCGCCGACGCCGTAATCGACGTTTTGCAGGGTAATCAGGGGCATGGCGGCATTTTACGCGTCGCGCGGCGCTGCGCGGGGCGAATTGGTCGCTGACGTTCGATCAGGAGCTGCACGAAAGCATCGAACAACCGGCCTTCGCGCGCGCCCAATCGGGCCGCTTCTGCGCGTAACCCTCGCGCCCCGGCTGTTCTTCGTACGGCTTGCGCATCACCTCGAGCAGTTCCTCGACGCCCGCCGGGTCGCCCTGCTCGGCGCGATCGATGGCCTGCTGGGCCAGGTAGTTGCGCAGCACGTATTTAGGGTTCACGGCGTTCATCCGCGCGCGACGCGCTTGTGGCTGCCCGGCGTCGCCACGTACCCGTTCGGCGTGACGCGCGAGCCAGGCATCGAATGCCGGCGCGGCAGCCGCGCGCTTGTCCGCGCTGTAGAACGCGTGCTCCATCGGCGCAAGCGTAGGGGCTTCCGGGTCGACATCGGCGAGCGCGCGGAAGAAGAGCGTCATGTCGACTTCGGCGTCGGTCAGTAGCGTGTGCAGCTCCTGCACCAGCTCCACGTCCGCATCCCGACACTCCATCAGGCCCAGCTTGCCGGCGATGTTGCCGCGGTCTTCGCGCGCATATGCATCCGCATAGCGTTGCAGACCATCGTTGAGCCGTTGCGCGTCCTCGAACAGCGGCGAAATCGCATGCGCCAGCCGGATCAGATTCCAATACGCGATCTTGGGCTGCCAGCCGAATCGATAGCGGCGGCCATGCGCGTCGGTCGTGTTCGGCGTCCAGTCTGGATCATAGTTATCGATCCATCCGTACGGACCGTAGTCGATGGTCAGTCCGAGGATGGACATGTTGTCGGTGTTCATCACGCCATGGACGAAACCGACGCGCATCCAATGCGCGATCATCACCGCGGTGCGTTCGCACACCTCGCCGAACCACTGCGCGTACAAGGCCTCGCCTTCGCCCGACAGGTCCGGATAGTCGCGACGAATGCAGAACTCGACCAGCTGCCGCAACAGAAACAGATCGCCGCGCGAATACGGCAGCTCGAAATTGCCGAAGCGCAGGAAGGACGGCGCGACGCGGCATACGATGGCACCGGGCTCCGGCTTCGCATGCCCGTCGTAGAACATGTCGCGCACCACCGCTTCGCCGGTCGTCACCAGACACAGGGCGCGCGTGGTCGGGATGCCCAGGTGATGCATCGCCTCGCTGCACAGGAATTCGCGGATCGAGGAGCGCAGCACCGCGCGACCGTCGGCGGTACGCGAATACGGCGTCATGCCGGCACCCTTTAGCTGCAGTTCCCAGCGTTCGCCGGCGGCATTGATGGTTTCGCCCAGGCTGATCGCGCGTCCGTCGCCGAGTTGCCCGGCCCAGTGGCCGAACTGGTGCCCGCCGTAGTTGACCGCGAACGGGTCCATTCCCGGCAGCAGTGCGTTGCCGGCAAAGACTTCGGCGAATGCAGGCGAACGCAGCTCGGCTTCGCTGATGCCCAGAGTTGCGGCCATTTCTTTCGACCAAGCCAGCAACTGCGGGCGTGCCACCGGCGTGGGCGCTACGCGCGACCAGGCCGCCGCTTCCACCTGGCGCACGCGGCCCCCCGTTTCCGGGTCACCGGGCAGCTCGCGGAGGAATGCATTGTCGAAGCTCAAATCCAGCATTGCGGGCGATGTCTCGTCTTGGTGAGGAGCATGATTGGGGCGAAAAGCGCGGCATTCCAGCTTATCGAGCGTCGGCTCGGCATCCCTGCCGCTACAATGTCTTCCCAGACCGGCCAAGTGCCGGCGCCATCGAGGCTGCCATGAGCGCCCACACCTCCCCCGACGCAGCCGCTGCGGACGCCCCATCCGTCAAATTCACCGATCTCGGCCTGCCTGAGCCCCTGCTCAAGGCCCTGTCCGACGTCGGCTACGAGACCCCCTCGCCCATCCAGGCCGCCACCATTCCGCCGCTGCTGGGCGGACGCGATGTCCTCGGCCAGGCCCAGACCGGTACCGGCAAGACCGCGGCGTTCGCGCTGCCGATCCTGGCCCGCATCGACCCGAGCCAACAGAAGCCGCAGGCGCTGGTGCTGGCGCCGACGCGCGAACTGGCCATCCAGGTCGCCGAGGCCTTCCAGAAGTACGCCCATCACCTGCCCGGCTTCCACGTGCTGCCGATCTACGGCGGCCAGAGCTACACGCCACAGCTGGCGTCGCTCAAGCGCGGCGTACAGGTCGTGGTCGGCACTCCGGGCCGCGTGATCGACCACCTCGAGCGCGGTTCGCTCGACCTGTCGCAGCTGCGCTGCCTGGTGCTCGACGAAGCCGACGAGATGCTGCGCATGGGCTTCATCGACGACGTCGAGGCCGTGCTGAAGAAGATCCCCGAGACCCGCCAGGTGGCGCTGTTCTCGGCGACCATGCCGCCTCAGATCAAGCGCATCGCGACGACCTACCTGCGCGATCCGGTGGAAGTGGCGATCAAGACCACGACCACCACCGCCGCCAACATCCGTCAGCGCTACTGGGCGGTGAGCGGCGTGAACAAGCTCGATGCGCTCACCCGGATCCTGGAAGCCGAGCCGTTCGACGCGATGATCGTGTTCTCGCGCACCAAGCTGGGCACGCAGGAGTTGGCCGACAAGCTGTCCGCGCGCGGCATCTCCGCGGCAGCCATCAACGGCGACCTGGACCAGAAGGCACGCGAGCGCACCATCGCCCAGCTCAAGGACGGGAAGATCGACGTGCTGGTGGCCACCGACGTGGCCGCGCGCGGCCTCGACGTGGAGCGCATCAGCCACGTGCTGAACTACGACATCCCCTACGACACCGAGAGCTACGTCCACCGCATCGGCCGTACCGGCCGTGCCGGCCGTAAGGGCGAAGCGATCCTGTTCGTCGCTCCGCGCGAGCGCGGCATGCTGCGCGCGATCGAGCGCGCCACGCGCCAGCCGATCGAGCCGATGGCGCTGCCGACCGTGGAGACGGTGAACGAGCAGCGCGTGTCTAAGTTCCTCGGCCGAATCACCACCGCCCTGGAAAGCACCGAGCTGGCGATGTTCCGCGACCTGGTGGAACGCTACGAACGCGAGAAGAACGTGCCGGCAGTGGAAATCGCCGCAGCGCTGGCCAAGGTGGTCCAGGGCGACATGCCACTGCTGCTGCAGGCCACCGCGGAGCAGCTGCGGCCGCATCGCGAGGGTTTCGATAAGCCGGGCTTCGACAAGCCGGGCTTCGACAAGCGCGATTCCAAACCACCATTCGCCAAGCGCATGTCCGAGCGCACCCGCGGCGATTTCGACGGGCCGCACACCGGCAAGTACGAACGCGATCGCCCGCGTCCGCACGCCGGCGGCGATCACAATCCGGCCGTGGATGCCATTGCGGCAAAGCACGGGCACAACAACGCCGAAAGCTTCTTCGACGATGAGGGACCGCGCGCGCCGCGCCCACCGCGCGAAGAGCGCCGTGCGCCGGAAGAAGGCATGGAAACCTTCCGCATCGAGGTTGGCCATCGCCACGGCGTGAAGCCCGGCAACATCGTCGGCGCCATCGCCAACGAAGCCGAGCTGGAAAGCCGCTACATCGGCCGCATCGACATCCGCGACGATTTCAGCCTGATCGACCTGCCCGAAGGCATGCCGCGCGAGGTCATGGAGCACCTCAAGCGCGTGCGCGTGGCGGGCCAGCCGCTGCGCATCAGCCGGCCGGGTGAAGGCGGCGATCCGCGACCGCGTCGCGACGATGGCGATGGTCGTCCGCCGCGAGGGCCGAAGCCACGCAAGTTCGGGCCACCGCGGCCGCGCTGAGCAAAAAACAGAAAAAGGGCGGAGCCATCCGCCCTTTTTCTTTCGCTGACCTCAGGCGCGCTGCGCGCGCTTCATACCCAGATACTGCAATTCCGCGAACACCACGACCGCGAGCACCTGTGCGATCACGAACGTCACGCCGAGCGTAGTGGGCTGCCCCCAGCCGCTCAACAGCAATCCGAAACTCGCCAATATCCAGACCGCATTAACGCCGATGGCGAAACGTGCCATCCACTGGGTCAGCAATGGCCGTGTCAACGCATACGCCAGGATCGCGGCGAAGGCGACGCAGATGAAGCCGGCTTCGCGCAGCAACCCCACCGGCAGTCCCAGCCAGGGCTGCAAGGGTTCCGCGGCAATGGCGAGCCCCAAACCCAATCCACCCGTCGCAATCGCATCGAGCGTAAAGGCGCGGCGTAACAGGGATTGGTTCTGACGCGGTTGTACCAAGGTGTTCATGGCGTGCTCCTCGTTGATGGACGGGAACATGGAACCGCCACGCGGCGCCTGCGTCGATTACTTCCGACGTAATGTCCCCGCGCACGTGACGGGTTATCGTCTTCGCATGAATGCGATCCGACCCGTAGGCGACCTGATTCGCGACTGGCGTCAGCGCCGTGGCCTCACGCAGCTGCATTTGGCCGATCTGGCCGAAACCTCGACGCGTCATCTGAGCTTCATCGAAACCGGACGCTCGCTACCCAGCCGCATGATGCTGCTGCGCCTCGCCGATCGCCTCGAAGTGCCGCTGCGCGAACGCAACGTGCTGATGACGGCCGCCGGACTGGCGCCGATCTACGCCGAACGCCGCATAAAGGACGATCCTGCGCTGGCACACGCGCGCAAGGCGGTCGAACTGGTCCTACACGGCCACGAGCCCTATCCCGCCATTGCGGTGGATCGCCACTGGAACCTGCTGGCCCGCAATCGCGCACTGGGGCCGTTGCACAGCGGCACTTCGGCGGCGTTCCTGCTGGAACCGCCGCTCAACGTGCTGCGCCTGAGCCTGCATCCACAGGGGCTGGCACCGCGCATCGCCAACCTGGGCGAATGGCGCGCGCATCTGCTGCATCGGCTGCGCCATCAGGCAGACGCCAGCGGCGATCCGGTGCTGCATGCCTTGCATGACGAGCTGTCCGGCTATCCCGGCCCCGAAGCGCCCGACGTGCCGATGTCGGGCACGAACAGCATGGTCGTCCCGATGCAGCTGCAGACGCCGCTGGGGTTGATGTCCTTCATCAGCACCACGACGATGTTCGGCACACCGATGGACGCGACCTTGTCCGAGCTGGCGATCGAGTCGTTCTTCCCCGCCGACGAGGCCACCGCACAGCTGCTGCAGACGGTGCTGGCCTCACAGGATTGGCCCGACGGCCGCTGGGAACCCGAACCCGCGCGTTGAGCGCGCTCATTCCAGCCGGGCATGTCGGCCGGACGCGTGGTTATGGATACCGGCGCGCGATTTGGCAAAGTGGCTGGGCTACGCCCCTCCTGCTGACCCATGTCCCGCCTTCTCGTCTTCCAACACGTCGCCGCCGAACCTCTGGGCACGCTGGATCCCCTGGTCCGCGCGCGCGGCCACCGCATCCGTTTCGCCAACTTCGAGCGGCAACCGAACGCGGAACCCAACGTCGATCGCTATCGCGGCCTGATCGTGCTCGGCGGCCCAATGAATGTCGAAGACCAGGTGCACCGCCAGCACCTGCGCACCGAGCTGCGCGCGATCGAACGCATGCTGGCGCAAGACAAGCCGGTGCTGGGAATCTGCCTGGGCGCACAACTTCTGGCGCACGTGCTGGGTGCGCCGGTACAGCGCCACACGGCGCCGGAAATCGGCTGGTACCGACTGCAGGCGACCGAAGCCGGGCGTCGCGATCCCGTGCTGGCCCCGCTGGGCGAAGACACGCCGGTGTTCCAGTGGCACAGCTACCGCTTCGAAGTGCCGCAAGGTGCGGTGCATCTGGCGCGTACCGAGACGTGCGAATCGCAGGCCTTCCGCTACGGCGACAACGCCTACGGCTTCCAGTTTCATCTGGAAATGGACGAGCCGCTGATCGAACGCTGGCTGGCCAATCCCGCCTATCGCGAGGAACTGGCCTCGCTCGGCCATACCGACGAGGCCACGATCCGTGCGCAAACCCGCGAACACGTCGCGGCCATGCAACGCCAGGCGGATGCGGTGTTCAACAACTTCCTCGACCTCATTGGTCGGCCGCAACGGCGCCATACGCTGCCGTCGCGCTGATCAGAAGAGCTGCGGCAGTCCGAGGTACGGCGCGGCGAACCAGTAGATCCCCAGGATCACCAGCCCCCACATCAGCAGCTTGAGGAAGAAGCCTGCCACCTTGAAGGCAAGGTAGAGGCCGATGAGCACCAGGATGATCCCGATCCAGCTCATGAATGTCTCCAGCGAAGTCGAATGATCCGAGCTTATCGCGCGGGCAGTGAGCGTGTCGTTCCGGGCCTCAGGCCGTCGTGGCTTCGTTGAACACCAGGCTGCAGCACGTAGTCGCGCCCTCCGCCTTCTGCAGCTCCGACACATCCACCGTCACCACATCGAAGCCGGCATCACGCAGCCGCTGCGTCGTGCGCGGGAAGCACGCCGGCATCACCGCCGTATCGCCGATGCGCAGGATGTTGGCCGCATGCTCCTCCTCGGGGTCGACTTCGATGATCCGGAACCCGGGGAACGACGCCGCATCCGTCCACAGCGGCTGCAGCAGCAAGGTGTCGTCGCGCAAGGCGGTCACCGCTGATTTGAGATGCAGGCAGTCACGGATCGGCACGGACTGCACGCGGTAACCGAACTCGCCGACCACCGCCTGCAACTGGGCCACACCTTCTGCATTGCTGCGCGAGGACTGGCCGACAAAGAGCGTGCGCCCCACGCGCAGGACGTCGCCGCCATCGATGGTGCCGGGCGCTTCGATCGATCGCAGCGAGCGGTAGCGGCCCAGGACTTCGGCGACACTGCCGCCTTCGCTCCGACGCGATTCGGCACCGGGGCGGGTCATCACCGCGATTTCGTCGAGGACGATCGCCACGTCTTCCACGAATACCGAATCCGGCATGGACGGCTCGGCTTCCAGCACCAGCACCCGACAGTCCAGCGAGGACAGCACGCGCTGGTAGGTCCGGTGCTGTGCATCGGCGCGGGCGATATCGATCGGGGTGCGGGCGACGTGAGTGAGCTCGCAGGCGGCGAGGCTGGGGCTGACTTCGCGGGTGATGGCGATGCGCATGGCGGGCCTGTTGCTTGGGTTGCGCTGTTTTAGCATCTGGGGGCGGCACTGTCCGCCTGCCGAAGTGTTCCGGGCTGCGCGCTTCGGGTTTCCCACGCGCGGCGGCGCGTTTGACTTCTTCGCGGCGAATGACTTTCTCGCGGCGCGGTTTCCCACGCGCTGCGGCGCGTTTGACTTCTTCGCGGCGGATGGCTTCTCGCGGCGCGGTTTCCCACGCGCTGCGGCACGTTTGACTTCTTCGCGGCGATTGGCTTCTCGCGGCGCGGTTTCCCACGCGCTGCGGCGCGTTTGTATTTTTCGCCACGGACGGGTTCTCGCGGCGCGGCATAATGTGCGCCCCTCTAGGCCCCCCGCATGTCGTCCACAGCCCCTACTCCCAGCCTGGCCATCATCGGGGGCGGCCCCGCCGGCTTGATGGCGGCCGAGATCGCGCGCGCTGCCGGCGTGGAAGTCGACCTGTACGAAGCCAAGGGCTCGGTCGGACGCAAGTTCCTGATCGCCGGAAAGGGCGGCCTGAATCTCACCCACGGCGAGCCACGCCCCGACTTCGATCTGCGCTACGGCGCGCGGCAAGCGGAGATCGGGCGCTGGCTGGATGCGTTCGACGCGGATGCATTGCGCGAATGGGCGCGAGGATTCGGCGTGGAAACCTACATCGGCACATCTGGCCGCGTGTTCCCGATGGATCGCAAGGCGGCGCCCTTGCTGCGCGGCTGGGTGCGCCGGCTTCGCGATCAGGGCGTGCGCTTCCACGTGCAGCATCGCTGGCTGGGCTGGAATGACACCGGCATGCTGCGCTTCAAGACACCGGAGGGTGAACTGGAAGTCTCGGCGCCGGCCACGGTGCTCGCGCTCGGCGGCGGCAGCTGGCCGGAACTCGGTTCCGATGGCGCATGGGTACTGCCGCTGCAGCAGCGCGGCATCGACGTCGCACCATTGCAACCGTCCAACTGTGGATTCGATATCGCGTGGAGCGCGCATCTCAGCGAGCGCTTCGCCGGTTCGCCGCTCAAACCGGTGATCGCACACTGGCGCGACCTCGCAGGCGGCGAACACGTCCTGCAGGGCGAATGCGTGGTCACCGCCACCGGCATCGAAGGCAGCCTGATCTATGCGCTGTCGGCGACACTGCGCGACACCATCGCGCGCGATGGCCGGGCAACACTGGAACTGGATCTGGCGCCCGGCCGCGATCTTGTCCGCCTGCAGCAGGATCTGGCGAAGCCGCGTGCTGGCCGCAGCTTCAGCGAGTACCTGCGCCGTCAGACCGGCATTGCCGGAGTGAAAGCGGCATTGCTGCGCGAGGTGCTTTCGAAAGATCAGCTGGACGACGCAGCCGCGGTGGCCCAGTCCATCAAGCGACTACCGCTCACGCTGCAGCGCGCCCGCCCGATCGCGGAAGCGATCAGCAGTGCCGGCGGCGTGCGCCTGGAAGCGCTGGACGATGCGTTGATGGTGAAGTCGATGCCCGGCGTGTTCTGCGCCGGCGAGATGCTGGATTGGGAAGCGCCAACTGGGGGCTACCTGCTCACCGGGTGCTTCGCCAGCGGTTTGCTGGCAGGACGTGGTGCGGTGAATTGGCTCACTTCGCAGGTGCGATAACGCCAGACTACGGCTTCTGCCCCGAAGCTACGGGCACATGCCACACCACGTAGTACGGCGGTGTTTCGATGGCCATGATCATCGTGTCGAAGTCGGCGGTCACTTCGGCCGCGCTGCGTCCCGATGCTCCCGCTAACACCTGCGAATAGCCATCGCGCCAGGCGTGCATGATGCCGGCGAAGGTAGTGCGTTCGACACGCAGGGTGTCCACAGTGATGAAATCCAGCGCGATCCGCTGATATCCCGCCTGCTCCAGCAACGCCGGAGAATGCCGGCCGATGCGGCCGTCGCAACCGATGCTGCGCATGAACGCGACCGCGTTCTCGTTCCAGAAGCGGTCGGGGTCAAACGTGCGGCCATCGCGTTCGATCACGGGCATGTGCAGCATCCCGTAGTCCTCAGACAGCAGGTGCAGCCAGCCACCCGACTTCAGCACACGGGTGATTTCCGCCAGCACCAGCGGAAAATCCGGCACCGCCTGCGACATGTGGCGGCACACGATCAGGTCGAAGCTGGCGTCCGCGTACTGCAGCGCAAAGGCATCGCCCTGTTCGTAATGGACACGCTCGCCGAATGAAGCGCTGTCGCGGCGGGCCAGCGCCAGATTGCCTTCGAGGATATCGATGCCGGTCAGCATGGCCTCGGGATAGCGCGCGGCCAGTCGGCGCGTGATCTCGCCGGTGCCGCAGCCCAGATCCAGAATGCGGATGGCTCCCGCGAGCCCGTAGCGGTCGAACAGCGCCTGCTCCTGCGGCCAGATGGCCTGCGCCTGATGCGCAAGATTGCGCGCCATCGACTCGTCGCCCATCTGCTCGGCTTGCGGGTTGCGATCGTTGCTCATGGAAGCTCCCCGACCGGCAAGGCGACATCGCCGTGTTCTTCAACCTGGCCACCATGGCGCAACCAGATGGATGCGCGCGCCAGCCAGCCCAGGATCAGCACGATCACGACCTTCTGAGTCAGCCCGCGCGGTGCCTCGCGCCACAGTACATGCACCCACAGCGCCACGAAACAGATCGCGGCGAGCACGAATGCCGAAGCCGATCTATGCCGCCAGGCCGCATCACCGCGCAGGCGCGCGGATTGCAACATCATCGCCACCGTTACGCAGAGAAAGGCGGTGTTGGCCGCGAGACCGTGCACCCATGCCTCCAGCGAATACTCGCCGGGCCGCGTCGCCGAATCAGCCAGCGCAGTCACCTCCAGCGCGAGTCCGGCGACGACGAACAGCAGCAACGGCGCGCCGCTACGAGCCGACGTGGTGAGCGCCCGGTAATACCCCAGGCCGAGCAGGATGAGGGCGGCCCCAAGCATGAAGTACACCGACTTCACGACCCAGCCATAGTCGCCCAGCAGATAGAGACTCAACGGCGCACGCAACCATTCGAGATCGGTGCGCGCGATCTGCGCGGTAAAGCACACCAGCGCAAAAAGTACGACCGCTGCCAAAGACAGCGTGCCAATACGGCGAGTGTCGAAACGGGAAATCGGCATCTGCTCCTCCATGGAAAAATCAACGCCGCAGCAAGCGATGGACGCCGGTAGCGCGGCCGTGACGATGTGTCGTTCAGGCGTCGCGGTCGACCAGCGGCTTCAGTTCTGCATCCAGCGCAACACGCTCATCGAACACGAAGCAGCGTCCGTCGTAGCCGTGGCCGCCGACGCGTTCGAAGTAATTGAGAATGCCGCCATCGAGCTGCAGCACGTTGTCCATGCCTTCGGCCTGCATCCACAGCGCGGCTTTCTCGCAGCGGATCCCACCGGTGCAGAAACTCACCACCACGGCATCGGCCAGTGCGCTGCGATGCGGCGTCAGTGCTTCGGGCAGGTCGGTGAAGTTGTCGATCGGGAGGGTCAGCGCGCCGCTGAAGGTGCCGTGTTCGACTTCCTCGCGGTTTCGCGTGTCCAGCAGCACCAGACGTCGGCCGGTGTCGTCCTGCCCTTGCTCTATCCAGCGCGCCAGCTCCTCCGGAGCCACCATCGGTGCGCGGCCGGTGAGCGGAGACGAATTGTCGCGGCGGAAGGCGATGATTTCCTGCTTCAGCTTGACCTTGAGCTTCGCGAACGGCTGGGTCTGGCTGCGGCTTTCCTTGACGATCAGATCGGCAAAGCGCGCATCGCCGCGCAGCGTGTCGACGAAGATCCGGATCGCGCTTTCGGGCCCGGCCAGGAAGAGATTGATGCCCTCCCCCGCGACCAGCACGGTGCCGCGCAGGTCGCCGGCTTCGGCCAGGGCGCGCAGCTGCGCGGCCAGATCCGACGGGGTGTCGATGGTTACGAAGTGGTAGGCGGCGATATTCAGGATCACCCGCGCATTTTAGCCGGGCAGCCCCATCCCCGCATCGCAAGAATCAACCCCGCCCGAATGCGGCGGGGTTGAGGTTCGAAGACCACGGCAATTCACCAAGGCTCTGTCAGGGACTGATGGGCGTAGCGACAAAGGCCTTGCGCGCACCGGTGGCGCCCACAGCGCGTCCCGTGACCGCACCAAAATCATTGATGTCGATGGCGCTGGTGAGCGTCCCGGAATAGCCGGGTTGATGGCTGATGTCCTGCGTGACGCCGCCTTCCCACAGGAAGGCACGACAACCGACCCCGGCTTCCTTGCATGACATGCCTACGACCTGCCTGGCTTCGTTGATGCCCTGCGCGGAGGCATAGACATCGCCCTGCAACGGCAGGATCTCGGCGATTGCTTCGCTGCCCTTGAACCAGACGAAGGCCTTCCGCCGGTCGGCATTCGGATCGCCCGGCGTGCCCATGAAACCCACCACGTCGCCACGCTGGTTCATGGCGTTGGGCGTGTTCCAGTACGGGGCCGCAAAGCCCTTGAGCTCGATGACCTGGCCGTGATCCCAGACCACTGCGTGAGCCGCGGAGTAACGTCCGACCGCCATGTCGCAGATGCCGGAGATGCCAGCCGCCTGCCCGCTGTCGTTGATCGCGGTGGCGGCGCCGGACGTGTCATCGCCGATCAACGGCAATGCGCGCATCTGGTCTTCGCGAGGCCCCCAGATCACCGGGCGGAACTGCAACTTCTGCGGCGCTTCGCACTTCGGATCGACCACGCCGTTTTCGGCCCAGCCAATCACCTCACCCGCGTTGTTGGCGCCGGCCGCGAAGCTGTGGTGGCCGCCCTCCAGTGGCGGCAATGGACGCATATGGCCTTTCTCCCACACGAAGCCGCGACACGTCTTGCCATTGCTCGCGTACGGACCGCTGAAGAAATAGAAGCAACTCCACAGTTCGTCGTTCGGATCGCGCGCGTTGGTCTGGCTGATCCCGACGATGCGGCCATTCAGATTCTTCACCGGCCAGGCGACGGTGCTGTTGCTGGTGCCGGGATGCCCCAATGTGCCCAGATCGAGCGTCTGTCCCTGGAACCACGCTGTGGCGTGGCGCAAGGCATTGGGCGTGTGCGTAGTGTCTTCGACTGTCGAGTAGCCCGAGACAAGGCCGAGATTGTTGATGCTGCTACCGCGCGCGCTCGCGCCTGCCGGTGATTCAAGTTCTTCGACGCGATAGCTGGCTTGGGCCCAGGCCGCGCCGCTGGCGGCAATCAGCGCAGTTGTCAGCAGGGCTCGCGAAATCGGTACGTTCATGTGATCGGTCTCCCTATCAGTGCATGGGCGCAGCGCGGGATCCGCACTACGCGATTCGCGAAGACGCGTCTGCCTGGTTCCGGATAGACCGGAACGGTGTGCAGTGGGGTTTTGTGCGCGTTGCTGCGTCCTCGCGAACCACGCTAGGCGAGCCGGATCGTCGCTACTCGCCGGATTCGGACACTGTTCGCCCGAAGCACGAATTCATCGGAAGACCCGCCAATGATCGTCAGGTGGCGGAGCGGCCACGCGTCGGCCTATGCACCTTTCACGCACGACGCTGCGCGCTCCAGCAGCAAGGCGCGTTCGCGGGCATTGCGCGTCATTTCCGCAGCACGTTCGAACTCGCTGCGCGCCTCATCCATGCGGCCGAGCTTGAACAACAGGTCGCCACGCACGCTCGGCAGCAGGTGGTAACGCGCCAGAGTCGGCTCGTTCGCGAGCGCATCGACAAGCTCCAGACCGGCGGCAGGGCCGAAGAGCATGCCTAGCGCGACCGCGCGGTTGAGTTCGACGATGGGCGAGCCGGTCAGGCGCGCCAGTTCCGCGTACAGGCCGGCGATGCTGGCCCAGTCGGTGTCTTCCGGTCGCAGGGCACGTGCGTGGCAGGCGGCGATGGCGGCCTGCAGCGTATACATGCCACGGCGTCCGCCCAGCTTTGCTGCGCGCTCCAAGGCCGTGAGACCTCGACCGATCAGCAAACGGTCCCAGCGCGCGCGATCCTGGTCCAGCAGCAGGATCGGCTCACCGGAGGGACCGGTCCGCGCGCCAGCGCGCGAAGCCTGGATTTCCATCAGGGCGACCAGGCCGTGCACTTCCGCCTGCTGCGGCATCAGTTCGGCGAGCACGCGCCCCAGGCGCAGCGCGTCGTCGCACAGTGCGGGACGCAACCAGTCTTCCCCAGCGGTCGCCGAATAGCCTTCGTTGAAGATGAGATAGACCACCGACAGCACCGCCGACAGTCGCTCGACGAGTTCTTCGCCGCGCGGCACTTCATACGGCACGTTGGCTTCGGCCAGCGTGCGCTTGGCGCGAACGATGCGCTGTGCGATGGTCGGCTCGGGCACCAGGAAGGCACGCGCGATCTCGTCGGTGGTGAGTCCGCCCAGCAGGCGCAGGGTCAGTGCGACGCGCGCTTCCTGCGAGAGCACCGGATGGCAGGCGGTAAATACCAGCCGCAGCATGTCGTCGCCGATGGGATCGTCGAGCGCATCGAGGATGTCCTCCTCGTGAATCTGCTGGTGGAGCTCGATTTCGTAACCGAGCTCCTCATGCTTGCGATGTTGCAGCTGATGGCGCCGCAAGCGGTCGATGGCGCGATGCTTGGCCGTGGTCATCAGCCACGCACCCGGATTGTCGGGTACGCCGCTCTGCGGCCACTGCTCCAGTGCCGTGACCAGCGCATCCTGGGCCAGCTCTTCCGCCAACCCTACGTCGTGCAGCATGCGGGCGAGGCTCGCGATGAGCTTCGCCGATTCCATACGCCACACCGCGTCGATGGTGCGGCGGATCTGTTGTTGCGTGCCCGGATTGTCTGGAGAGTCCGCCATATCCGGCGATGACACCATCGTCGGGATTCCAGCGCAAGCGATGACTTAGGACACTTCCGGCTGACTGCAGGAACAGGCGCCACGAAGGCGCCATCCCTGACGCGCAGGCTCAAGACTGCACTGCGCCGTTAACCATCCACGGCACGCCGAACCTGTCGGTCACCATGCCGAAGCGTTGCGCCCAGAAGGTTTCCTGCATCGGCATGATCACGGCCCCGCCTTCCGAAAGCTCGCCGAAGATGCGCTCGGCCTCTTCGGCCTTGTCGACACTCACCGCGATCGAACATCCCTTCACGCCATCGTAGGGATGGTCGGGATGGTTGTCCGAAGCCATCAGCACTTGGCTGCCGGCATGCAGTCGCGCATGCATGATCTTGTCCTTATGCGCCGCGGGCATGCCCTCACAGCCCTGCGTGTCGCCGAAGCGCTGCAGGGCCACGATGTCGCCGCGCAGGCAGCGGGCGTAGAAGTTGAACGCTTCCTCGCAGTTGCCGTTGAAGACCAGATAGGCATTGATCTGCATGTCCGTCTCCTCAGTGCTGCAGCTGTTCGCGCAGGCGGACGCCCTGCTCGACCAGTTCCGGCGTCATCGTGTCGGCGAAATCCTCGGCTTCGAACAGCGGACGGATTTCAATGGCGGACTCCTGACCCGGATGCGGATTCGGGCAGCGCTTGGCCCATTCGAGCGCTTCTTCCATCGAACTCACCTGCCATAGCCAGAAGCCGGCCACCAGCTCCTTGGTCTCGCTGAACGGACCGTCGATCACCGTGCGCTTGCCGCCGGAAAACTCGACCCGCTTGCCGCGCGAGGACGGATGCAGGCCTTCGCCGGCCAGCATCACGCCGGCCTTGACCAGCTCCTCGTTGAACTTGCCCATTTCGGTCAGCAGTTGTTCGCTCGGCATCAGACCGGCTTCGGAATCCTTGCTGGCTTTGACGATTACCAGGACACGCATGTTCTTCTCCTCGATTCGGTTGGGATGGAAGAGCGCCGCTACCGGTCCGGTTTCGGGCCTGCAATCCGCGCTCTTGCAAGGACGACGAGCGAAGCCGGCCGGAATCGACACGGTCGGCGAAAATTTTTCGTCCGGGCCTGCCGACCTTATTCCGCGTCGTACTGCACGATGGGCTTGAAGCCGCCCCAGAACATGCGCATTCCGTCGAACGGGAGGTTCTTCGGATCGGCCATGGCGGCCAGGCGCGGATCGGCCATGACCTTCTTGTTGATGCGGTCGCGATCGCGCCGGTTCCGATAGACGATCCAGGAAAAGACGACGACCTCGTTCTTTTTCAACTGCACTGCCTGCGGGAACGACGTCACTTTCCCCGGCTGCACATCGTCCGCAGCGCACTCCATGTATTGCAGCGCCCCGTATTCGAGCCAGATCTTGCCGGCCTTGCGCGCCAGCTTCTTGTAGGCATCCAGTTTGGCGACCGGAACGGGTACGACGAAACCATCGACATAGCTCATGGAAAGGCTCCTGGTTCGTGATGAATGGGCGAAGTGGGGCCAAGCGGCGGCGACTATGCCGTCACTGATGTGTAAGAACTGTTTCGAGACCCCCCGAAAGGGTGGCCGCCGTTCCCGGACACCAGCGGCATTACTATGGTTTTGGACAGGGGCCGCGTGGAGCGGAAATGGTCGCCAAGCGGGCAGTAATGCCGGCTAATAGGCTGCTGGGTGTCATCGAGACCCAGACCGAAATCGTGCGCCTCGGATCCGACCTGTCGGGAGTGATGTCACTCGTCGCCGGACGCGCTCTGGAACTGACACATGCCATCGGCGCTGTCGTCGAGCTCGCGGAAGGCGACGACATGGTCTATCGCGCCACCGCAGGCATCGCCAATCCACATCTGGGCCTGCGGATTCCCCGCGCTCACAGCCTCTCCGGCCTTTGCGTCGAAGAGCGCCACCTCTTGCGCTGCGACGATTCCGAAAGCGACCCGCGGGTCGACATCCAGGCCTGCCGCCGCATCGGCCTGCGTTCGATGGTGACCGTGCCCTTGCGCTATCACGAGCAGATCGTGGGGGTCCTCAAGGTCCTGGATGACCATCCCGGCGCCTTCGACGACGAAGACGTGCGCGTGCTGGGACTCATGGCCGATCTGGTTGCGGCGGCGATGTTCCATGCGGCACGCCACGAAAGCGGAGAGCTGTTCTATCGGGCGACCCACGATCCGCTCACGGAATTGCCGAACCGCGCGCTGTTCTTCGAGCGCCTGCGCAACTTGCTGGCGATGGCCGAACGCTCACAGCACGCCTTCGGCGTAATGAATCTGGATATGGATGGGCTCAAGCCGATCAACGACTCGCTGGGCCATCGCGCTGGCGATGCCGCGATCTGCGAGGTCGGTGCACGCATCCATAGTTGTGCGCGCAATGCGGATACCGTCGCGCGACTCGGCGGCGACGAATTCGGCGTCATCCTCTCGCAGGTGGATGACCGCCATGGCGTAGATGCGTTGGCCCAACGCATGGCGGACTGCATCAATGAGCCGTTCGAATTCGAACGGCGCCCGATCCAGTTGCGGATCAGCATTGGGGTCGCGCTGTATCCCGATGATGGCCGTACGCTGGAAGCGCTACTGGAGGCGGCCGATCAGGCCATGTACACCCAGAAGCGCTCCCGGCGACGCAAGCGCCGGAACGGCGCTCACTAATCAAGCGCCCTTAATCAAGCGCCCTTGCTTCTCGCACCGGAGTTGCCGGGACGAGCGGCGCTGCGAGGCTGCTTCTGTCCCGCATGCGCATGCCCATGACGCGCAGCCGGCTTGCCATGCGGACGATGGCCACGCGCCGGGCGCTGGTTGCCGTGCTTCGGCAGCGGCGCATTGAGCTGGATCGGCCGGCTCGGCGCGAAGCCCTCCATGATCACCAGCTCGACAGGAGCCTTGAGCATGTTCTGGACCTGACGCAGCAGGCCGCCTTCCTCGGGTGCAACCAGCGATAGTGCTTCGCCGCTGGCGCCGTTGCGACCGGTACGGCCAATCCGGTGCACGTAGTCCTCGGCGACCATCGGCAGGTCGTAGTTGATGACCAGCGGCAGGTTCGGGATGTCGAGGCCGCGCGCGGCAACATCCGTCGCGACCAGCACCCGGGCCTTGCCGGTCTTGAAGTGGATCAGCGCCTTGGTGCGTTGCGCCTGGCTCTTGTTGCCGTGGATGGCAACGGCCTTCAGACCGGAGGCTTCGAGCTGCTCGGCGAGACGGTTGCAGCCGTGCTTGGTCTTGCTGAACACGATCGCCTGTTCGGTGTGGCGCTTCGACAGGATCTCGGTCAGCAGATCACGTTTGCGCGAGGCGTCGACCGGATGCGCACGATGCGTGATGGTTTCGGCGATGGTGTTCTGCGCCGCCACCTGCACCTGACGCGGATTGCGCATGAATTCCAGCGCCAGCGCCTTGATCTGCGCCTCGAACGTCGCCGAGAACAGCAGCGTCTGCCGCTGCGCCGGCAGCTTGCCCAGGACGCGCTTGATCGCCGGCAGGAAGCCCATGTCGAGCATGCGGTCGGCTTCGTCCAGCACCAGCACTTCGACGTTGTCGAGACGGGCCGTGCCGCGCTCGAGGTGATCGATCAGGCGGCCCGGGCAGGCCACCAGCACGTCGACGCCGCGACGGAACTGGTCGATCTGCGGCTGCATGCCTGCGCCACCGTAGATGGCGGTGATGTTGAGGCGAAGGTGCTTCGCGTAGCTACGCAGGCTGTCGCACACCTGCAGCGCGAGTTCGCGCGTCGGCGTGAGGATCAGGGCGCGCGGCTTGCGTGGGCCGTTCGGCGGGGTCTGCTTGGCGAGACGGTTCAGCACCGGCAGGCCGAAAGCAGCGGTCTTGCCGGTACCGGTCTGCGCGCCGCCGAGCACGTCGTGGCCGGCCAGCGCGAGCGGGATGGCCTCGGCCTGGATCGGCGTCGGCGTGGTGTAGTTGTTTTCGGAAAGCGCGCGCAGTAGCGCGGGCGCAAGCCCGAGCGATTCAAAAGTCATGTGAAGCTCCGTTGATCGCAGCCGGCGAACCGGTTGCGAAACTCGAAGCTTTCCTTGGAACCGCGCTTGCGAGTGATCTGATTGAACGGTGCCGGAAGCTCCGGACCGTGTCTGCGCGACGAAAGACGTACGGGATATGCCAGCAGAAGCTGGGGCCGCAAGGGTCGGCTGAAGGCCGGGAGCGGCGGGGCTTACCTAGGAAAACGGATCAGCCGTGCGCGAAACGGGGCGAACTGTACGCGAATTGGGCCAAATTAGCCACCCGCGACGGATTCGGCCACGGCGCCGCGAAGCGCCCTAAGGCGCATTCATCCGCCCTTCTGCCTAGATTTTTACGCCTTTTTCAGGAAGCAGGTCTTCAGCACCAGTCCCTTGATCTTGTCCGAGTTGCCTTCGATGTGTTCGGCATCGTCCTCGACCAGGCGGATGTTCTTGATCACCGTGCCCTGCTTGAGCGGGATCGAAGAGCCCTTGACCTTGAGGTCCTTGATCACCACCACCGTGTCGCCATTGGCGAGCGTGTTGCCGTTGCTGTCGCGCACCACCAGGCTGCCCTGCTCCGTCGCCTCGCCCTGCGGCCACTCGAAGCCGCAATCGGCGCAGACGAAATTGACACCGTCGACGTAGGTGTTCTCAAGGGTGCATTGCGGGCAGGCGGGTGCGGCGGACATCGGTCGGATCCAGAACAGTAAACCGGCATTTTACCGCGCTGACTGACTCAATCGTCGGGCGATCCATAGCGCAGCCAGCGTTCGGCATCCCGTGCGCCACTGAAGATGCGGACGTTGATGCCCATGCTCTGACCGAAGATCTCGGCGTATTCGATTGCGGGCAGGAATTCAGGCGTGGGTTCGATCACGGCGACCCGGTCGAAATTGCTGCTCTCTTCATGAAACAGGACCGCCAGCTCAGCCAGTTCAGCCTGACTGGCCGGATGCCCTTTCTTGCGATCGGTCACCAGCACCTTGCGGAGGCCACGAGCCTTGCCTTCGGCTGCGATTTCGCGCCAATACGCGATACGGACTGCCTGGGCATCGACGTCGCCACTCACTTCGACCTGCAGGAAATCGCCGTGCTCGGTTAGACGCAGACGGTATTCGGGGTGAACACGTTCTTCAAACATAGCGGCTTATGGTCCCGCTTCACGCCACCACCCGCCAGTGCCACGGCTTTGCTTTAGCCAACCGCCACCAATCCCCTCACGCCCGCGAAGCCGGCACCGCAACCCTTCCAACCTCGTCTCCCCCGAATGTCGATTCGCCGCAGGCTCATTCGTCTACCAAGGAAGCGCGGGCAATCACGCCTCGCGCCCCAACCCCAAGGAGCACCGCCATGGCCAATCTGCAACGCATCGCCCCGTTTCTCTGGTTCGACTCCCAGGCCGAAGAAGCGGCGAATTTCTACACGTCCATCTTCCCCAATTCGCGAATCGGCGATGCCGCGCGCACAACCGAGGAGGCCGCACAACACACGGGCCGCCCGGTGGGTTCCGTGATGACCATCAATTTCGAATTGGACGGGCAGAAGTTCACCGCACTGAACGGTGGACCGATATTCAAGTTCACCGAAGCGGTTTCCTTCATGGTCAATTGCGCCAGCCAGGAGGAGATCGATCATTACTGGACACGCCTGGGCGAAGGCGGCGACCCGGCCGCGCAGCAGTGCGGCTGGCTGAAGGACAAGTTCGGGTTGTCCTGGCAGATCGTGCCGGCCGAGCTGCCACGGTTGATGACCTCCGGACGCGGCCAGCACGTCATGCACGCGCTGATGCAGATGAAGAAGCTGGACCTGGCCGTGCTGCGCGAAGCCGCCATGGACCGGTCGGAGGCTCTCGCCCAGTAGAATGGAGGCCGTTTTTCCGCACGGATCTCCATGACTGCCCAGCCCGCCGCCGACGTTCTCATCATCGGTGGCGGTGCGGCCGGCCTGATGTGCGCCATCACCGCCGGCCAGCTGGGCAAGCGCGTGGTGGTGATCGAGCACGCCAACCGCGTCGGCAAAAAGATCCTGATGTCCGGCGGCGGGCGCTGCAACTTCACCAACACCGGCGCCTCGCCCGCGAACTACCTGTCGGCGAACCCGCATTTCTGCAAGTCCGCCCTCGCCCGCTATACGCCGGCGCATTTCATCGAACTGGTGGAGCGCCATCGCATCGCCTACCACGAGAAGGAACTCGGGCAGTTGTTCTGCGACGAGTCCTCCAAGCTCATCGTGAAGATGCTGCTGGACGAGTGCGCGGCGGCCGGCGTGCGCATAGAAACGTCGTGCAGCATCGAACGCGTGGTTCATGGCGACAGCGGGCATTTCCACGTGCACACCACACGGGGCGTATTCACCGCACCGGCACTCGTGGTCGCGAGCGGCGGCCTGTCGATTCCCAGCATGGGTGCGACCGGCTTCGGCTACGAGCTTGCGCGACAGTTCGGCCACGACGTACTGCCCACGCGCGCGGGCCTGGTGCCGCTCACGCTGAGCGGCAAGCACCACGAGCGCTTCGAGGATCTGAGTGGCGTCGCCTTCCCGGTGGAAGCACGCTGCAACCGCAAGTCATTCAGCAATTACCTGCTGATCACCCATCGCGGCATCAGCGGGCCCGCGGTGCTGCAGATCTCCTCGTTCTGGCAGCCGGGCGACGATCTGCGCCTGGATCTGCTGCCGGGCATGGATGCGCACGAAACGTTGCTGCGCCTTCGCCACGAGCGCCCCGCCGCGGAGCTGAAGACGATCCTGGGCGACCTGCTGCCCAAGCGTTTCGCGCAGCGCCTATGCGAACACTGGTTGCCGAACCGTCCGATGAAGCAGTTCAACGAACCGCAGTTGCGCGAAGCCGCGGAGTTGCTGGCTTCCTTCCCGCTCATCGCCAGTGGCACCGAAGGCTATCGCACCGCCGAGGTGACGCTGGGCGGAGTCGATACCGATGGAGTGTCGTCTTCGACGATGCAGTCGAAGAAGGTACCCGGGCTGTACTTTATCGGCGAAGTCATCGACGTGACCGGTTGGCTGGGCGGCTACAACTTCCAGTGGGCCTGGGCGTCGGGGCATGCGGCCGGCAATGCGGTGTGATTGTCAGCATTTGAGCCGAAGATCTCGACGGCAGCTACTGCCCGCTAACCGCGGATTTTTGTTTCCCGAACCAGGACATCAACATCCTTCTGAGCCATGAGTTCCAACTCTTTGAACGCTAGGTCCGTGTACTTTTTGATGGTTGCAATTGCCAGTGACATTTTCATTGTCATCTAACCTGAATTAGGCCGAGCCCCGAAGCGGCTTCGGCTTGAATGAATTGTTAGACCTCACCTACCTGAGGCCTTGTCTATCTCTTTGCTAAAGCCGGCCCGTTCAGCATCAAACCTCAGGGCTGCGTCCGCGATAGATCGAGATAGAACCCGTGACTGTGGCGAACACATCGGTTTCCTCTGCGTCGACAAACCCTGCGTCGCGCATCAGGGCTGGCATCACACCATCGGCATTGGGCTGCGTATCTTCGAATCCGTCGACCCATTGAACGGGCCAGAACAAGGCGCGCACCGCACTGCCTGCTCTGCAATGAGGCACAGAGGGGCGATCACGCCGCAACCGCGATCGCTTTGGGTCGCGAGCCGTCGCAGGACTTTGCGTAACGACCGCCAACTGCGGTTATTTGAGCTCACAGTGCGCTATCTGGATGTCGATGTAGACGACGCCATAGACCATCACCGAGCACCGGATGTCGATCGCAGCCTCTTTCGTTCGTCGTCATCAGGGATCCCCCCAAAGGAGAACGGGCATGGGTAGGCTCATCGTGGAGCAGATTATTAGCGCCGACGGCTACGCGGCCGAACCGGACGGCGGCATCGGATTCTTCGTCGATGCGCGCGGCGTCAACGAGGCAGACCAGGATCAGTTGCGTCTGCTGGAACGCGTGGGCGCCATCGTCCTAGGGCGCACGACCTACCGCATGTTCGCCGACTACTGGCCTGAAGCCGATCCGGAGCAGGAACCCGTGGCGTTGCCGCTCAACACCATCCCGAAATACGTGGTGTCGAACACGTTGAATGAGGCGCCCTGGGGCACGCGCGGAGATGCCGCGACCATCCTGCGTGGCGACGGCCTGGCATCGGTGCGCGCTCTGCGTAGAAGTGTCGATGGCGACCTGATCATCTGGGGCAGTCTGACCCTGTCTGATGCGTTGCTGCGCGCAGGCGAGGTCGATCTGCTGCGCCTGCGCATCGTGCCTGTGCTGATTGGCGCCGGACGCTCCTTCGCTCCCTCCGATCTTTGCCGACACTCGCTGGAGTTGCTGTCTATCCGTGGATATCCGCAGGGCTTCGTGGTGCTGGAGTACCGCTGTCCGCGCGTCGGACAGGACACCACTACGAGAAATGTCGCCGCAACCGCGCACTGACTCTCGACAGTTCATCCAATCAACCCGAAGCCTTCCAATGACCCCAACCATCACAGCCTTTGAACGGTCGCCCGATGGCGGCAAGGGACTGGCGCGCGATACGCGCGTTCGCTGGGCACTTGAAGAAGTGGGCCAACCCTACGAGGTTCGCCTGGTTTCGTTCCATGCGATGAAGGAACCCGCGCACCTGGCCCTTCATCCTTTCGGAAAGATTCCAACCTATGAGGAGGGCGATCTCGCCCTGTTCGAATCAGGCGCGATCGTCTTCCATATCGCCGCTTGCCATGCGGGCCTGTTTCCGGACGATGGCAATGCCCGGGCGCGGGCGATCACATGGATGTTCGCCGCGCTCAACACGGTCGAGCCGCCGATCCTTGAACTCGTAACCGCCAAGTTTCTTGAGGGCGACAAGCCCTGGAGTCAGGAGCGCCTGCCTCTGGTCGCCGATCGCATCCGCGACCGGTTAAAGCAACTTTCCGCGCGACTGGGCGATGCCGACTGGCTCGATGGTGCGTTCAGCGCGGGTGACCTGATGATGGTGTCGGTGCTGCTCAGGCTGAGAGCCTCGGGCATCCTGGACGAATTTCCGAACCTTGCAGCCTATGTCTCCCGTGGCGAAGCACGGCCCGCCTACAGGCGGGCTTTCGCCGCCCAATTGGCGATTAACGCCGCACCGTCGAGCTGACAAAGGCCTGCTTCGGGTCGGCAACAGCCATGAGTGCTTGCTTCATTGCCATTCCAGCCGCGCGGTAGGCCTCTCAGCGCTTCTCAGTCACCGCGCGTCGCAGGTTGATTCGCGCCTGTGCGTCGAGACGCTCATGGAACCAGTCGCTCAGGTAGATGCGCTCCTTGCCCAATAGCGCCTTGAGGAAGCGGCGACGATTGAGCTTGAACAGCCACGCCGGCACCTTGCCACGGTACTCCGCGGTGATGCCCCGATCGTAGGCCGCAAACGTGGCGGCATCGGCCGCGAGGATGGCCATGTCGCAGTCCAGGAACAACGCGGCATCGCGATCGACTTCGCCCGGCTTCAGCGAACCATGGCGTGCGGTGAGATTGATCAGTTCGGCCACGCGCGCGGTGTCGATATCACCGCCCGGCATCCAGCGTCCGACATGTTCGACTGCCAGATCGGCGGAGCGCGCCTCGTTGTCCTTGCGCCCGGCTTCGTAGATCGCGTCGTGGTACAGCACGGCGAGCCGAACTTCCTCGGGTTGATTCCAGCCGGGGCCGTTCGCGACATCGTTGTAATGGCGCAGCACTTCCTCGACGTGGGCGAAGTTGTGGTACGCACGCGGTGGCGCCGCGTAGGCCGCCTGCAAGGCCAGCAATTGATCGGACGGAAGCTGCAGCATCAGGGCGGAGTGGCGTGGAGGTACGCCGAGGATACTGGAGCTCACTTTCCCTTTTCGTAGGTGCCCACCAGTTCGGCTTCCGCGATCACATGCCCTTCCATCGCCTTCAGCAGCCGTGCCTTGTCCGGCTGGTGCAGATCGGGCAACTCGATGTCGAGCGCGTAGAGCTTATGGAAATAGCGATGCCGGCCTTTCGGGGGGCAAGGACCGCCGTAGCCGGTGCGCTTCCAGTCGTTCTGGCCTTCGCGGGTTCCCGCCGGCAATTGCGCGGCTCTCACGCTTTCGGCCAGGCCCGTCAAAGAAGCCGGGAGGTTGTAGAGCACCCAATGCACCCAAGTGCGTTGCGGCGCGGCGGGATCGGGCGCGTCGGGATCATCCACGATCAACGCCAGACTGCGCGTCCCAGTCGGTATTCCGGACCACTGCAGCGCCGGCGACACATCGCTCCCCTCACAGCTGTGTTTCGCAGGTATCGCCGCGTGGGCGGCGAACGCCGGGGAGACCAGTTTCAGTGACATGGCGTTCCTCCTCGGTTCGCTGCATGCCGGGCTGGCGGCCGCCAGCGCAAGCAGGAGGGTCAAAACAAGACGGAAGGTATCGAACCTAGCGGCGTTCATCGCAGGCATTCCGGATCGCCAGGGGCCGATTCTAGGCCGCGGAAACGCAAGGCTTCGCGAAGCCCGGGCCGGCGCCGCCCGCCCCGCGCCCTTCGTTCCGTATCATGGCGCATGACTGAATTCACCGACCTGCCGCTCAATCCCGCCCTGTTCCTGGGCCTGGATGCCTTGGGCCACGTGCAGATGACCCCCGTGCAGGCCCAGAGCCTGCCCGCCCTGATCGAAGGCCGCGACCTGATCGCGCAGGCGCCCACCGGCAGCGGCAAGACCGCCGCCTTCGGCTTGGCGCTACTACATCGTCTGGACCCCGCGCAGATCCGCCTGCAGGCCCTGGTGCTGTGCCCGACCCGCGAACTCGTCGACCAGGTCGGCAAGCACATCCGCAAGCTCGCCACGGGCATTCCCAACCTCAAGCTGACAACGCTGACTGGCGGCGTGGCGCTGGAGCCGCAGCTGGCTTCGCTCGCGCAGCACGCACCGCATGTGGTGGTCGGCACGCCGGGACGTGTGCAGGAGCTTTTGCGCAAGCGCGCGCTCGATCTGCGCGACGTGCACGTGCTGGTACTCGATGAGGCCGACCGCATGCTGGACATGGGTTTCGAGGACCAGATCCGCGAAATCATCGGCAAGACCCCGTCGAACCGGCAGACCCTGCTGTTCTCGGCGACCTACCCGGATGCCATCCGCGCCATCGCCGGCAATTACATGCGCGATCCTCTCGAAGTCACTGTCGAGGGCGCGCAGCAGCAGGCGACGATCGACCAGCGCTTCTTCGATGTCGATCCGGCGCAGAAGCCCGCCGCGCTGGCCGGCCTGCTGATGGACTACAACCCGGAATCGGCCGTGGTGTTCTGCAACATGAAGCGCGACATCGACGAAGTCGCGTCGTCACTTGCTCATCTGGGTTATTCGGCACTGGCCCTGCACGGCGACATGGAGCAGCGCGATCGCGACGAAGTGCTGGTCCGCTTCGCCAACCGCAGCTGCAACGTGCTGGTGGCCAGCGACGTTGCCGCGCGTGGCCTCGACATCCATGACCTGGGCGCGGTGATCAACTACGACGTGCCCAATGATTCCGACACCTACGTCCATCGCATCGGCCGCACCGGTCGCGCCGGACGCAGCGGCATCGCACTCACGCTGTGCACTCCGCGCGAGTTGCCGCGCTCGACCCAGCTGGCGCAACAGCTCGGCATCACCATTCGCTGGGAACGCCCCACGCTCGCGACACTGCGCCCGCGCTCGGCGCCGCCTGCAACGACCGTCACCCTGCGCATCGACGCGGGCCGCAGCGACAAGCTGCGACCCGGTGACATCGTCGGCGCGATCACCGGCGATGCCGGATTGTCCGCCGACGCCATCGGCAAGATCGATGTCTTCGCCACGCGCAGTTACGTCGCGATCCAGCGCAACCAGGTCGACAAGGCATTGGCGCGCCTGCAGGCCGGCAAAATCAAGGGGCGCAAGTTCCGCGTGCGCAAGATCTAGTCGTTTGCCTCGCGTATAGCACTGGCAGCCACAGCCTCGCGCGCGGCGGCGAACACGTGCGCGAGATCGCGCTGTCCGTGCGAAGACAGCGCCATTTCCTCGCCGGCGCCCGCTCCATTTCCAAGCCAGGCAAATGCAACCCGGTTGCTTTGCCGCGCTTCTTCGATCACGACGACGTGCTCGCTGCCGAACGCGCGCTGCAAGCGTTCGACGTGCATGACCGAATCGCCGCAATAGAGATTGGTCGCCAGCGCTCCGTGCGGCGTAAGCGCTGCCCGGCAGTCGTCGTAGAACGCCTGGGAAGACAGCGCTTCGGGAATGCCGCTCTCGTCGTAGGCATCCACCAGTAGCAAGTCATAGCGTCCGGGCCGCTCGCTCAGGAAGGCGGCGCCATCTCCAAGAAAGATCTGGAAGCGCGCGTCGTCATCCGGCACATGAAAACGACGGCGCAATGCCAGCACGTGCGTATTGTTCTCGACGACTTCGATCCGCGCTTCGGGCAGATGGCGGTAGCAATATTTCGCCTGCGAACCGCCGCCCAGGCCGACGATGCCGACGCGCGCAGGCCGCGGCACCAGCACCAATGCACCGAGCATCGTGCGGGTGTAATCGATCAGGAGACGATCCGGATCACGCGTGACCATCTGGCTCTGCGAGACACCGCGTACGAACTGCAGCTCAGTCGTCTTGCCACGACGACGGATGATCGGCTTGCGCAGGTGCGGCGGTACCGCCCGGCGTGCCCCGAACCACCGGGCCAGCCAGGCGCGCCAAGCGCGTCGTAGTGAATCCATGCGGGAATCAGCGCAGCTGGCTGTCCTTGCTGCCGCGGCGGTTGTAGCCGCTGTAGCCGGCCTGTTCCTGATCGCGCGCCTCCTGACAGCTCACGCACAGGCGCACGCCCGGGATCGCCTTGCGCCGCGCTTCGGGGATCTCCGCGTCGCACTCCTCGCAGCGCATCAGGCCGGGGCCCTGCGGCAGCTGGCTACGGACACGCTTGATCGCGTCCTTGATGGTGGCGTCGATCTGGTCCTGCACGGCGCCATCGCCTGCCCAGCCGGTTGCCATGGAAGTTCTCCGGATTGCCGATACCCAGCGAGCATAGCCCGCGGGGCATGAACTCGAATCGAAATCATGCCCCGCCCCGCCTTACTCAGGCTCAGCGACTACTTCGAGATCGTCCTGCGCTGCCGCGGGCTGCTCCCGTCGAAGGACGAACAGGCCAAGCAGCGCCGCCAGCGCAGCAAAACCCGCTCCCAGCAGGAACGCAACGTGATAACCGCCGGTCAAGGCTGTTGCGGTCTGCGCGCCGGCGTCGGAGAGCCCATGGGTCCGTGCCGCCGCCAGGCTCGCCAGCACCGCCAGCCCCAATGCACCGCCCATCATGAAGGACGTGTTGACCAGGCCGGAGGCGAGTCCGGCTTCGCTGGGCTCGACATCGTTCATCGCCGCCAGCAACACCGGGTTTAATGCCATGCCCGCGCCAAAGCCGAGCAGCACCATTCCCGGCAACACGTGACTGCCGAAGCTGCCGTTCACCGGAGCGAAGGCGAACAAAGCCAATCCCGCCGCGGCCAGCAACAATCCGACACCGATCGGCTTGCGGATGCCGAAGCGCATCACCAGCTTCGCCGACAACCCGAGCGAGAACGCCGCCATGATCAGGTTGGCCGGCAGGAAGGCCAGGCCCACCTGCATCGGTCCGTAGCCCAGTACCAGCTGCATGTACAGCGCGGAGATAAAGAACCACGCGAACATCGCCGCCGCCCACAACACCCCGATCACGTTCGCGGTAGCGACGTTGCGCAGGCCGAACATGCGCAGCGGCATCAAGGGTGCGCGGACCCGCGATTCGATCACCAGGAACGCAGCCATCAAGCCGGCCGACGCACCCAGCAAGCCCAGCGTCTGCGCGGAACGCCAACCGGCTTCGTTGCCATTGACGATCGCGTACACCGCCAGCATCAGCGCTGATGTGACCGTCACCGCGCCCGCGATGTCCAATCGCTTCGATTCCACCTGCACACGCACCAGCGGAATCAGCCGCAGGCACAGCGCGAACACCGCGATGCCGATCGGAAGGTTGACCAGGAAGATCCAGTGCCAGCTCAGCGTGCTGGTGAGCAGTCCGCCGAGCAGGACGCCGATGCTGCCACCGCCGGCACAGACGAAGCCGTACACGCCCATCGCCTTGGCACGCTCGGCCGGATCGGTGAAGAGCGTCATGATCAGCGACAACGCGACGGCCGTGACCACGGCGCCGCCCAGCCCCTGCACCGCGCGTGCGGCAACCAGTACCTGCTGGGTACCGGCGAGGCCACAAACCAGCGACGCCAGCGTGAACAGCGTGATGCCTGCGAGAAACAACCGGCGATGGCCATACAAATCGCCAAGACGACCGCCCAGCAACAGGAAGCCGCCGAAGGTCAGCATGTAGGCGTTGACCACCCAGACCAGCGAGGTCTCGGTGAAGCCGAGGTCCTCGCGGATGGACGGCAGCGCGACATTCACGATGGTCGTGTCGAGGACGATCATCAGTACGCCCAGGCAAAGCACGATCAGTGCGAGCCAGCGTTTGCGGGCATCGATATCAAGGGTCAAGGGAGCCTCCGGAAATTGTGGATTCGATGAAGCCGCCGCACGGAGCGCGCAGCCTAGCTTCTATCTGGATGACGAGCGAGTAAGTCGAAAATCGACACGACCCGCGGATTGACCTACCCGTAACATCGGCCGAGCTAGTGTCGCCCTGTCGAAAGGCCAACGGACCGAGGACCGTTGCCGTGTTTCGGCCAGAAGGCTCAGCGCGCGAGGCTTCTCTCTCAGTCGCCGCTGGGCCTTCTCGTTTCCGGATTTCGCGCGCCGTTGCTTGAAGCGGTAACGCCGACGTAACGGTCGGCGGGTTCCACTGGCCTCAGTTCATCAGCGTGAACCCGCATGCCGGCCAGCCTGCATGTCCAATCCGGCGCCTTGATCGCCCACCGCCTGCTGGACGTGGCCAACGACATCGATCTGGCGCAGGCCGAGGCGCTGTGGCTATCCCGCGAGGGACACGAAAGCCGGCGCACGCGCCTGTCCACCGCGCAGTCCAACGAACTCGCGTTCGACGTGCCCCCGGCATTGCTCATCCTGCCCCCCACGGAACTTGCGATAGACGGCGAGATCGCGCAGGCCGAGCTGACCGTTCGCGTCTACGACTTCGGCGCGTTGGTGATCGCACTGCGGGTACCGGTGAGCGGCCTGTCATGGCGCGAATTCAGCCATCGCTTCGACGCACTCGGCCGCGCGACCACGCGCGAGGCCGCGGTCTGGGAGCATGCGCTGCGCTACGTCCTGGACGTCATCGCCCCTGCCCTGCACAAGCCCGCGGCTAGGCACCTTGACGAGGACTATTTGTTCGCCATCGTCCATGCCTTCACCGGCCCAATGAGCGCCGCGCAAGTTCGCGAACACGCCGACCTGGCCGCATTGCTTTCGGGCGAGACGCGGCCGCTGTCCACACAGGAAGCCGCAGCTCTTACCGAACAGGCCTACTCCTACTTCGAGGACGACCTGGTCGTGCTTACCTGGGACCGCGCCTTCGTCTACGAACCGCGGAGCGATTCCGACGTCATCGACATCATCGAGGTCGCCAACGCGCAGTTGCTGGAGATGCGCTACTACGACGAGCTGCTGGACGAGGAACTCGCGGCCATGTACGACCTCGTCGCGAACGCGCGCGGTGGCCTGTCGCTGGTAGCCTCGCGGCGCGCCGCGCGACTGGCGCGAAAGCTGTACGGACTGGTGGCGGAGGTCACCGAACTCACCGAACGGGTCGAGAACTCCCTGCAGGTCACCGAGGACGTCTACCTGGCCCGCATCTACGGCACGGCGCTGGAGCTGTTCCGGGTTCCCAGACTGAGCGCAGCGGTCGACCGGAAGCTGGCGATCATCCGCGACACCTACACAGCCCTGTACGACGAGGCATCCAGTCGTCGCGCGGAGCTGCTGGAGCTGGCGATCGTGCTGCTGATCGTCTTCGAAATCGCCCTGGCGCTGGCCAAGGCCTAGAGCCTGTCTACGATCTCCGCATGGCCCGCGCCGTGTCTGTAGACCTGCAGAGCAAGGAAGAGTGAGGAAGCGTATGTCGATACGCGACCGAGCGATGACGCCGCGCTGCGGGTCTACAGTCACGGCCCTTCGGGTTGCCCAGCAGAGGCCGCCATGCGGAGATCGTAGACGGGCTCTGCCCTTCCGCCAAAAATGCCCTAGCGCAACCCCAACAGTCCCGGGATTACACTGTTTCCAGGCTCTTGGCGCCCATGCGTGGAGTCCGCCATGTACGCGTTGTTGCTTGCCGCAGCGCTGCTCGCAGCTCCGGGCAATCCGGTGGCTTCTCCCCCTTTGCCTCCAGCGCCGCCCGCGACTGTCATGGCCATGCCGCCGGAACTGCGCCAGCGGCTGCAGGACGAGGTCTTGTCGACACGCGCCGGTCAGCGCCAGCGGGTGGAGCAGCTGCTGCATTTCATGCTCGACCCCAATGCGCTCGGCATCGTCTATGACGAAGACGCAACCAATTCAGTCGCGCAGACCTATGCCATCCGCAAGGCGAACTGCTTGAGCTTCACTCTGTTTTTCATCGCCATCGCACGCGAAGCCGGGTTCGAGGCGCATGCCCAGGAAATCAAGAACACGCTTTCCTGGCGGCAGGAGGAAGGCACGATCTATCGCAACAACCACATCAACGCAGGCGTGCTTGTCGGTGGCCGGAATCTCACGGTCGACACCTCGAGCGACCGGATCATTACTGGCGAACTCCCGGTCGCGATCAGCGAGCAGCGCCTGTTGGCGCACTACTACAACAATCTCGCCATGGAACAGCTGGACGGGGATTTCGTGGCCGGTCTAAAGCTGATGGACGTCGCGCTCGAAGCCGCCCCCGACTACGCACCGCTCTGGAGCAATGCCGGCGTGCTGCACATGCGCGACGGCGACCTCGCCGCTGCCGAGCGCTCTTATCGCAAGGCGCTGGAACTCGATCCCGACGAAGACGGCGCGCTCTTCAACATGGTGAGCCTGGCCCACCGACAGGGCGATGGCCGTCGTGAAGCCGAATTCCGGCGTCGGCTCGCACGAGTGGAGCAGAAGGATCCTCTGCACCACTTCATGGAAGCGATGGATTACGAAAGAAATGGCGACTATGCCAAGGCGATCGCGCACTACCGACGCGCAATCCATCTATTTCCGGGCGAGCATCGCTTCTATTCGGCGCTCGCACAGGTCTATCTGAAGGCCGGCGATCCCAAGCGCGCCGCCAAAGCCCTGCTGCGCGCGCAGGCGCTCACCCAAGGCGCTACCCGCGCCGCTTATTCGACTCGCTTGCGGGAACTGAAAGGGCCTTCGAACTAGGCCTTAGGCCATTCGACAGCGTGCCGATCAACCGCGCTGGCGGGCCAGACGCAGACTGCGCACCACGCCCGCGATGATCACGCCGCCAAGCAGCGGCAGCGGCTGGAAATTGCCGATGGCAGCCGAAGCGATGGCGCCGGCGACGGCGGCTAGGACGAGGATGACGAGGAGATCGAGACGCGGCACGGGATGCTTCCGGAACTGTTGCTGCAAGGAGGTGATGCAGACACCCCGTCGCCGGACCATGGTCCGGCGCTGGAAACCCTAGAGCCCCTGCTGCACGCAGTCTAGGCGTGATTACCGCGTGAAACCTGAATGCGCCTGCGCATTCAGTTGCCTGACCTGTTCATGCGTGACGCTTAGCCGAATTCGGGTTCGACAAGCTGGCGTACTTCACAGTCCAGCTCCCACTCATCGCCATGGATCAGCAGAAACCGGCGCGTCAGTTCGATGGCATGTTCCATCGAATCGGCCTTGAGCATCGCGTAGCCGCCGACCACCTCCTTGGTCTCGGTGAAGGGACCATCGACCACGCTGGTCCGGCCGTTCTTCAGCTTGACCAGCGCGCCCTCGGTGGTGGGCATCAATCCCGCTGTATCGAGCAACACACCGGCCTGGGTCATCTCCTCGATCAGGCGGCCCATGTCGGCCATGAGCTTTTCACTAGGACGCTGATTGTTGTTCTCGTTGATCCGGATCATCGAAAGAAACCGCATGGTGATACTCCTGTGCTTGAGTGGAAACGGGCGGGCGGAATGCCTGCTCTCCTCCACACGACGAACGGGAATGGACCAGATCGACAAGGTCGCCCGATTTTTCCAAGTATTTCACCAACGAAAAGGCCCGCCATGGCGGCGGGCCCTGATTCGTCGCGAATGCCGCGTCAGCGCTCGAGCAATCCCGCCACCATGGTCGGGATGCTTTGATTCTGCATCAGGCTGCAAGCTTCGCCGGCTGCGCGCAGCCCCGACAGCGCAGCGCCCTCCATGAAGCCCTGCCATTCGTAGAAGCTGCTGGTGTGCTCGCCCGCGAACAGCACGTTGCCCACGCCCTTGCCCTCGTTGTGCGCGATGGTTGTGAAATAACCGGGGCGCGGATACGCGTACGAGCCCTTGCTCAGTGCGTTGGTCGACCAGTTCTCGCTGAAGGCGAGCATCGCACCGCGTGAGCTGCGCTGCACGGCGTCGAACGCGCCCGGCATCGCCCGGTCCATGTCGCCGAGGAACGCGCGCGTATCGGCCTGCAGCGTCGTTGCCGTCATCGCACGCGCTGCTGCACTGCCCGCGTGGTGGGTCAGCACCGCGCGGGTGCTGTTGCCATTGATCGGATTGGTTTCCCAGACATTCTGCAGATTGGGACGGTCGCCGTAGCCGCTGCCGTTGGACTCGTGGCGGGTATACCAGTAGGGCTGCTTGAAGCCGACCATCAGCTTGGTGTTGTCGCCCATGGTGGTGCCGTTGATCGCGAGGCGCTTCCAGGCCGGCAATTCGAGGCTGCTGTCGAGATTGACGTCGCGCAGCACGCTGAACGGCAACGCGAGCACGACGACGTCGTGATCCATCTGCACGCCGCGTCCGGCCCTGTCGAAGCTCAAACGCACGCGGCCACCCGCCAGCTTCCGCACCGACACCAGCTTGTGCCCGAACTGCACTGGCGTCGGCAGGCGTTCGGCCAAGCCGGTGGCGATGCGGTCGTTACCGTCGACCACATGGAAATGGTCGCCGCTATGGGCGCCATAAGGCCCGAACTTGCTGCGTCGATCGCTGTACACGAAGCGAAGGAAGCTGATCGCGCTGAGCTCGTCCAGACCGGCACCGAACTCGGCCGCATAGGCCGCGCCAATGACCTGGCGCAGCAGGCCGCTGGCGCCGTACACGGTCAGGTAGTCGTCCAGACTCATGAAATCGAACAGCGCGTCGGCTTCGGTATGCCGATCCGCGGTCGGATAGTTCAACGCGCACAGGTCGTCGCGAATGCAGGCCGCGAAGGCGCGGAACTCTTCCACCACCTGCGCTTCGGTGTAGCTCTGGCCACCGAAGTTGTAGAAGGGCTTGCCCGGATACATCGAAAAATCTTCGAGTCGCAGGCCAAAGGCACGTGCGTACCCGAGCATCGCGTGGTGCGAGGTGCCGATGAATTCGGCGCCCCGCTCGGCGACCTGGCCCGGGAAGAAATTACGCAGGGTCCAGCAGCGTCCACCGACGCGACTGCCCGCCTCGTAGACGGTGGCGTTGATGCCTTGGCGCGCCAGTTCGAAGGCGCAGCTCAAGCCCGCCAACCCGGCGCCGACCACCGCCACGCCACTGGAACGACTCATGCGCGTTAGCGCGGTCCGGGTCAGCTTCGCGGCCCCGGCCCAGGCCGAAGGCATCATTGCGCCGGCAGCGGCAGCCGAAGCCGCGGCGGCCATCGCGCCCTGGGCGAAACGGCGACGCCCCTGGTCGCGCAGGCCATCCTGGCCGACGGCTTCCGCCGCGCTTTCTCCCGTCCGCTCGCAGCGTTCCGCGAGGCGCGCCAGGCGCAGCAATTGCGTCATCGATCCCGTGCGGCTCATTAGTCCCCCTGGCTCGTCGTCATTGTTGTGATTGTTTGCTGTTGCGGTCGGGATCCGGATCTGTTGCCCGTTCTTCCCGCGGAGCGTCCCCACGACTCCGTTCCGCGAGTGTAGCGTGGCCTCGCCCGGCTTGGCTCCCCGCGCCACGCCCATGCCCCGCACTAGGGATGCAACGGCTTCTCGTAGCGCCAGAGCTCCAGGTCGAAGGGGCCTTGGGACGTCTCCACCGCGACCACTACGTCCCCAACCCGGTGCCACCCGCACTTTTCGTAGAAACGTGCAGCCCGGTCGTTGCCGATCGCGCATCCCAACCAGGCGGTATCGAACCCCGCATGGGCCAGGCGATTCTCCGCGTCCGCGACCAGTGCCGCCGCAACCCCGCTCCCCCGCGCCGATGGCTCGACGAAAAGCTGGTAGAGCTCATCGTCATTGAGCGTGCAGAAGCCGACGGCCTCGCCATTGATCTCGGCAATGCGTGTAGTTGGCAGCCGCGCAAGCAAGCGCTCACGGAAGCTTTCCAGCGTCCGCAGTCGTGCGAGCTCCTCGGGCAGGATGGCGGCATGGGCGTCCTGCCAGCCGCCGTACCAGATCCTGGCGAGGCGATCGACTTCGTCTTCTCTTGCGTCTCTCAGCAACATCAGGTCTCTCGACATATTTCGGCATGACGCGGAGGCGCCATTAATTCACTAGCTTTATCGACAAGGGGATGCCCGCCAGTCTAGCGGCCCTGGCCTGCCTGTTTCTGCCGGGCATCTGGCGTTCCGATAACGCCGCGTTGCTACCATGCGCCGCATGCAAGCCATTGCTCCCTTGCCTGACGTCCATGCGGCCGCGGAGCTGCGCGCATGGCTGCAGGTCCATCGGTCGGTATTCGTCCTGACCGGTGCCGGGGTGAGCACCAATTCCGGCATTCCCGACTACCGCGATGCGGATGGCCAGTGGAAGCGCAACGCGCCGATCACCTACCAGGCCTTCATGCAGGACTCGGCGATGCGGGCGCGCTATTGGGCACGCAGCTTCGTTGGCTGGCCGATCGTCGCCGACGCCCGCCCGAACCTCGCCCACGCCGCACTGGCGACGCTGGAGACCGCCGGCAAGGTCTCGACACTGGTGACGCAGAACGTCGACGGATTGCATTCGCGCGCCGGCCACGAGCATGTGATCGACCTGCATGGCCGCATCGACCAGGTTGTCTGCGTCGTGTGCGATGCGCGCATATCGAGGGCATCCGTACAGCTGCTGCTGGCTGAAGCCAATCCAGCCTGGACCACGCTGACCGTCACCGTCGCACCGGACGGCGACGCCGATCTGGAACACACCGACCTCGGCAGCTTCCATCCACCCGCCTGCCAGGACTGCGGGGGCCTGCTGAAGCCTGACGTCGTGTTCTTCGGCGAGAACGTGCCACGGATGCGCGTGGAAGCCGCCGTCCAAGCGCTGCATGAGGCCGACGCGATACTCGTGATCGGCTCATCGCTGATGGTCTACTCGGGCTACCGTTTTGCACGCATGGCACACGAAGCCGGGAAGCCGCTTGCCATCCTTACCCGCGGCATCACGCGTGCTGATGCACTGGCCTCGATCAAGCTGCATGCCGATTGCGAAGCGACCTTGGCCCACGCAACAGGATTGACCGCGTAGCAGCCGCGACGAACACGACGAACGGAGGTGTCATGTCATTGCAGCGCATCTATCAGAACTGGGATCAGGTACGCGATGCCACCGGAACCCCCAGCAGCCGCAAGCGCCAACAATGGCGGGAATATCTCGCCACCCGTCCGGCCATCGCGTACTGGGGCGACTCCTGGTTCACCACGCCGCTGTATCGCAATCTCAACTGGCACAGCTTTTCGCGCATCGAGGGCCTATCGATCCGGCTCGGCAAGCCGGGCTATCTCGCTGCCGAAATGTGCACCCGCAGCCTTACGCGAAACTACGCCGAGCGGCTGGATTCGCGCGAATTCGACCTGTTGTGCGTAAGCATCGGCGGCAACGATGCGCTCGACAAACGCCTGGCCAACGTGTTCAAGGGAATGAGCGGGCTGTCGGCGCCGGACGCGTACCAGGAAGTCGTCGACGCGGGCATATTCGATCGGTTGTTCGACGACTACGACACGCTGATGACGTCGATGACCGACATTGCACCGAATGTGCGGGTGGTCGGCCACACCTACGCCCCCCTGATCCGGATCGGTGTGCGCGGCAAGACCGACATCATGAATCTGGGGTTGGCGCGACCATTGATCGGCAATGTCGGCCCCTGGCTATGGCGACCGATGCAGGGCGTGCTCAAGAACAAGGCCGAAGCGAAGCCCTTTGCCGACCTGCTGCTGATACAAGGGTTCGCCGGCGTACTTGCCCGGGTCAAGGCAACCCACCCGGCGTTCTCCTATGCGGACTTCAGTGGCGTCGCGGAAGCCAGGGCCGAGTCGTTCTGGCACGACGAGATCCACCCGACCGAGGCTGGCTTCGCGGTCCTCGCCACCCACTTCAATCAAGCAGTGAAAGCCGCACTGCCTGTTGCGAAGCGCGCGGCGGTGCGTCTGCAGCCGATAGGCGTGCCGTAACGATCGACATGCCGGATCGAGCGCCCCCATGGCCGCATTCGTCGGCCAATTGCCTCAGTCAGCAAAGTCGCGAGGACACGGATGCGGCGTGTCCACCGCTTCTTCCGGTATAACGCGAACAACTCCTGGAGATCGACCAATGAAAGCATTCAAGCCCGTCCTCCTGACCACACTCGCCGCGCTCGTGTTCGCCGCACCGTCGCTCGCAGCGTTGAAGCCCGGCACGAAGGCGCCCAGCTTCACCGCTCCTGCCTATCTCGCTGGCAAGCCCTTCACCTTCAAGCTCGCCGATGCACTGAAAAAGGGGCCGGTAGTCGTCTATTTCTTCCCCGCCGCACATACCCCGGGTTGCAACCTCGAAGCCCATCAGTTCTCTGAAGCGATCGACCGCTTCAAGGCGCAGGGTGCGACGGTGATCGGCGTTACCGCGGGCAACGTCGAACAGCTCGCCGATTTCTCTAAGGAAACCGAACATTGCGGCGGGAAGTTCCCCGTTGCTGCCGATCCGGGCGCCAAGATCGCCCAGCAGTACGACGCCGTCCTTGCCAAGAAGCCCGAGTGGTCGGACCGGACCTCCTACGTGATCTCGCAATCCGGCTCGATCACGCACGTTTATTCGGACCTCAATCCGAACAAGCACGTGCAGGAAATGCTGGAAGCGGTGAAGACGCTCAAGAAGAAGTAAGCGCCGCAAAAATCGGGACGGCGGGCCAGCGTCCGTCGTCCCGTTCGCTGCTTATGCGACGGCGGCGGTCACCACGATTTCGACCTTCCAGGCGGGATTGGCCAACCTCGCCTCCACCGTGGCGCGCGATGGCGCCTGACCGGCCACGACCCACTGGTCCCACGCGCGATTCATCCCGTCGAAATCCGCGATGTCGGCAAGATAGATCTGCGCGCGCAGGATGCGTGTCTTGTCGGTACCGGCCTGGGCCAGCAACGCATCGATTTCGGCAAGCACTTGCCGGGTCTGCTCCTCGATGCCAGCGGTCGCATCGGTGGGAATCTGGCCGGCCAGATAGACCACACCGTTATGGATGCTCGCTTCGGACATGCGGGTGCCGGCGTCGATACGCTGGATCATGATGGGTGCTCGTAGGGTTGAAGAAGAACGCGCACGTTATGTCGATGCCCCGCATCCGACAACACGCGACTCCCCCCGAACGGGTGGCCAACCCACGAATCTGTCCGCTCGACTGCATCGCTTGCGTTGGGTCCGGTGCGATCGGCATTCCCGCCGATCGCGTCGCGCGAATGGCCGCGTGACTTACTTTGCGGAGGAAAGCCGTATGAAGCGCATGACCCTATGGTTGTTGGGACTTCTGCTGGCGCTTTGCGCCGTACCGGCGTGGGCGCAACAACGCCCGTACTCGGAGGGTTCCGTCACCATCGTCACATCGGTCAAGGTGATGGATGGCCAGTTCGAGAACTACATGGCCTTCCTCAATTCCACCTGGCGGCACGTGATGGAGGAATCCAAGACCGCGGGCATCGTCACCGATTACCACGTCTACGGCGCTCAGGCTCACACTCCTGAAGAACCGGACCTGTATCTGGTGGTCACCTATCCGAACATGGCCACCTTCGACGGCATGACCGAAAAGCTCGACCCGATCATGACCAAGGTCACCAAGATGAACTACAAGCAGGCCGACGAAGCCTCGGGCAAGCGCACCGTGATGCGGACGATCATGGGCGAGATGATGGTCCGGGAACTGGTGTTCAAGTGATGGCGACGAGTTGCTCCAGAACAGCGCTCAGCACGTAACCCGTAAGGATTGCCTCCACAAGAAACGCACTCGCGATCTCATGAGGCGCGGGATCCGGGGGTGTGTGCCCGCCGGAACCCTGCCTTTAGACACTGTGAATCCAGCCGATGCGAGATGAGGATCGAATCATCGCCGCAGACATGCGGTTCCGCGCTGGAGGCAAGACATGGATTGGAACCTGCAACAACTCCGCAAATCGACCAATGACCGGGTACTCGACGGCATCTGCGGTGGCCTGGGCGAACACACGCCGGTCCCGGCAACGGTCTGGCGGGTGCTCTTCATCCTCACCGCGGTGTTCGGCGGCGCCGGGCTCGTGGCCTATGTGCTGCTGTGGTGGTTGATGCCTGGCACAAACAGCCAAGGCGCCACTGCCGGTTCGACCTGGAATCTGCACGATTTGCGTCGTTCCGCGACGGACCGCCAGGTCGAAGGCGTCTGCGGCGGCCTGGGCGAATACACTCCGATCCCGTCCTGGCTTTGGCGCGCTGCTTTCATCGGTCTGATCTTCGCCGGCGGCCTGGGTCTGGTGGCATACGTGCTGCTCTGGGCATTCATCCCGAAGGGCGAGCAAGTAACGTTCCCGACCTGAGGTGCTGAGCGCCGCGGAAGCGGCGCTTCCGCCCCGCGCCCTGGCACGCGAGCCACATCGGTGGTTTAGTGCCCAGGCCGACCGAACCGGCGCATACGGGGCACGGATCATGCGCGTACATTTCCACGGCGCCGCCGGTGAAGTCACCGGCTCGGCGCACGAAGTCGAAGCCGCCGGACATCGCATCCTGCTCGACTGCGGCATGATCCAGGGCAGTCCGGAAGCCGAACGTCGCAACGCCGATCCGTTTCCATTCGAGCCCGCGCAACTCGACGCGCTGATCGTCAGCCATGCGCACATCGACCACATCGGTCGAATTCCCCTGCTGGTCAAACGCGGCTTCAAGGGACCGATCATCGCGCAGCAAGCGACCGCCGACCTGATGTCGATCATGCTGCTCGATGCGGCTTCGATCGCGGAAAACGACGCCGAGCGCGCCAACCGCCATCGGCGCAATGGCGAGCGCCCCGCGCAGCCGCTGTACACGCGCGAGGACGTCGAGGCCGCGATGCGGCAGGTGCGTCCCCTGCCCTATGAGCAGCGCCACACGGTGCTTGAAGGCATCGACCTCGTGTTTCGCGATGCCGGCCACATCCTGGGTTCGTGCATCGTCGAAGTCTTCGGCGATGGCCGGAAGCTGGTGTTTTCCGGCGATCTCGGCCCGAAGAACACACCCATCCTGCGCGATCTGACCAGCATCGATCGTGCGGACCTGGTGCTGATGGAATCGACCTACGGCGATCGCCTGCACCGCGACCGCGCCGCCACCATCGCCGAGTTGGGCGAGATCCTTGATGACGCGTGGCGACAGGGCGGCAACGTGCTGATTCCCGCCTTCGCCGTCGGTCGTAGCCAGGAGCTGCTGTACTGGTTCGCGCGCCACTGGGACGACTGGAATCTGTCGCGCTGGCAGATCTACCTCGACAGTCCCATGGCGCAGAAAGTGGTGAAGGTCTACGACCGCCACCAGGAACTCTTCGACGAGGACGCGCGGCGCGTTTGGGCGGGCAAGCCCACACCCTTCCACCTGCCCAACCTGCACTTCGCCGAAACCGCGCAGGAGTCCATGGCGATCAACGATGTCGATCGGGGCGTGATAGTCATTGCGGGCAGTGGCATGGCCAATGCCGGCCGCATCCTGCATCACCTGCGGCATCGTCTATCGCACCCGCAAACGCATGTCGTGTTCGTCGGTTACCAGGCCGAAGGCACCCTCGGTCGCCGACTGGTCGATGGCGCACGCTGGGTGAGGATCCACGGCCGCGACGTGCGTGCGAATGCGCAACGCCACACCATCGGCGGCCTATCCGCGCACACCGATCAGCGAGGGCTTATCGAGTGGTACGGCGAGATCGCAAATCGTCCACCGCTGGTGCTGGTACATGGCGAGGACAAGGCGCGCGAAGCGCTGGCCGGCGAGCTGGGCGAGCGATTCGGCATCAAAGCCATGCTTGCCCGGCCAGGAATGGCCATCGAAGTCTGATGGCACTGAATCGACCTGGTCGGCCCGTCGTGACGGATCAATTCCCGGCTATTTCGCGCACTGCGCCTGCGCATTGAGAGCGCCTCCCGGACAGATCTTCCGCAACCAGTCGGACAACTCCTGTTCGCGACGACCGGCGGCCTGCAGCTTGGGATCCCAACGTGCGTGCAGCACCTTGGTGAATTGACGCTGCTGGTCCAGCGTCATCGCGCCGGCCTTGGCCTTCGTTTCCTGCAGGTCGCGTTCGTAGGCCGCGCGCACTTGGGCGGACTGTTCGTGCGCCTCCTGCATTTGCCGGTGCAGGGTCGCAAGGTCCGACGACGGAGGCGCGTTGCCCGAGGCAGCGCCCGTGGTCTTGGCCGGTTCCGCTCCGGCCTCTGTGCAGGGCTGATCCTGATAGACCGTGCGGCCAGCGACCTTGCACTTGTAGACCTCGGCCCACGCCGGCAGGGGCGCCTGCCAGATGGCAACAGTCAGCGTAGCGAACGCCATCCAGCGTGCTGTGGTCATCGGATTTCCTGTCTCTGGTTCAAAGGTCCCTGCCGGTGCAATGGTAGAACGGGTCGGGCGCAAAAAAAGAGAACCCTGACGAGCACGCATGTGCGCCACTGCAACTTCCGGGCATCGGACCTGCCGCCCTGAAGCCGCGATGCGCCTTGCCCGGCCGCCTCGGACCCGGATGATCGCGGGCTTCCAAGGTGATAGAACGTAGCCTGGGCACGGCCGTCATGACCCCGGGGCTTGCCCCTCCCCTCTGGATCTCTCTCGACCTGAAGCAACAAGGAGTTGCCGTGTCGCGCCTGATGAAGACCCGGAAGTTCGCACTACATGCCTCCCTCGCATTGGGCCTTGTGTTCGCCCTGACGTCCCTTGCCTCACGCGCCGATGAAGCGACGGCGACGGGACTGGCCGAGTTCGAAGGCCATTACGCGTATCGCGATGGCCAGCTGCTCGACATGGTCGCCAGCGGCGACACGCTGGTCGCGATCATCGGCGAAGGCAAATATCCGCTGCTTCGGGTTGGTCCGGATCTCTTCAAAAACGGCAGCGGTGATGCCATCCCGTTCCTGCGCGACAAGGCCGGTCGGATCACCGCATTCAAGGAAAACGAGCAAGCCTATGCGCGTCTTTCCGGAGCGATACCCGATGCCACGCGGCAACTGCTGCAACCGCGACCCAACGGCGGCGACGGAAAGCCCGCCACTTACCACTACCAGCCACCGCCGTCGCTGGGCGATGGCATCGCCACCGGACGCGCGACCACCCACACGTTGCCACCGACCGCGGCCGAACAACTGGTCCAGGGCGTGCTCGACGGCCGCTACGCCGACGTGCATTCCATCCTGATCTACCGCGGCGATCGCCTGCTCCTGGAAGAGTATTTCTACGGCTACGATCGACAGCGTCCGCACCAAATGCGCTCGCTCACCAAGAGCGTGGTCGCGCTTCTGGCCGGAATTGCCACCGGGCAAGGCCGCATGCGTGCTGACTCACCCGTGCTGCAGGGTCTGGGCGAGGTATCGCCGCTCAATCCGGATCCACGCAAGGCGCAAATAACACTGAAGCAACTGCTCAGCCACAGCTCGGGCCTGGCATGCAATGACCACGACTCGACATCGCCGGGCAATGAAGTCGCGCTCTACGACAAACCCGACTGGATCAAGGCTTTCATCGACTTGCCGATGATCGACGATCCGGGTCACGCGGGACGCTACTGTTCCGGCGGCATACTCGCGGCCGGCCGCATGGTGGAGCGCGCGGCCAGGACGCCCCTGCCCGACTTCGCCCAGGCGCACCTGTTTGCTCCGCTCGGCATTGCGCGCGACTCCTGGCAATGGAATTTCACGCTTGACCGGAGCCAGCGCAACGAATTCGGCCAGATCTACCTGCGCCCGCGCGACATGCTCAAACTGGGCCTGCTGATCAGGCAGCACGGCCAATGGCAGGGGAAAGATGTAGTACCCGCTGCCTGGACCGACGCGATGACCGCGCGCCAGTCGCATGTCGATGACAGCGACTACGGTTTGGGCGTCTGGCATCGCTGGTATGCCGTAGCCACTCCGACTGGCACGGAGAAGGTCGACACGATCATGTTCTCCGGCAACGGTGGCCAGAAGGTGTACGTGGTGCCGTCGCTCGACCTCGTCGCGGTGTTCACGGGCGGCGCCTTCAACCAGGATTCGCCCGTCAACACGATGATGGCGAAGGTGCTGCTGCCGGCGTTGCTGGAGCCCGCCTCGCAGCCGGGCAAATGACGAAGGCGACCGGGTCCGCCAATCCGGCCAGGGCGCGCGTTCCGTGCCCTCGCTCGCGAACCATACGCACCAGTCTGGACAGGACTGCAGACGCCGACGACACTCCCTGCATCACTGCAGGAAGCGACGCCGGAGAACCTGGATGGAAAAATGGATCCTGCTGGGCATGGGCCCGGTCTTCCTGGGACTGATCATCATCGAGGCGCTGTATTGGCGCCGCCGTCGTCCGGGCATGTACAGCTGGAAGGACACCATTTCCAACGCCACGCTCGCGCTGATGCATCAGGCCGCGGATGCCGTGGCATGGACGCTGGTGATCGGCGTCTACTACTTCGTCTACCGCCACCGTCTGTTCGACCTGCCTGCGTCCGCCTGGACCATTGCCGCGTTGTTTCTCGCGCAGGACTTCTTCTATTACTGGTTCCATCGCGCCAGTCACCGCATCCGCTGGATGTGGGCCTCGCACGTGACCCATCACTCATCCGAACGGCTCAACCTGTCGACGGCCTTCCGGCAGAGCCTGACTTATCCGATCTCGGGCATGTGGGTGTTCTGGCTGCCGCTGGCGTGGCTCGGCTTCGCACCGGCGCACATCGTCGCGGTAGTGGCGATCAATCTCGCCTTCCAGTTCTTCGTGCACACCCAGGCGGTGGGCAAACTGGGCTGGTTGGAGAAAGTGTTCAACACCCCTTCGCACCATCGCGTCCACCATGCGCGCAACGCCAAGTACATCGACCGTAACTACGCGGGTGTACTGGTCATCTGGGACAAGCTGTTCGGCAGCTTCGTCGAAGAAGACCCCGCCGTGCCGTGCGAGTTCGGGATCATCGGCCAGGTCCACAGTCACAATCCGGTCCGGCTGACCTTCCACGAATGGCTGTCGATGTTCCGCGATGCCTGGCGCGCGAATGGTTTGCGTGCCGCGCTGGCGCAACTGTTCGGACCACCCGAGCGCGCGCTTGCGCACGCAGTGGCCGCCGACGATGCGACGTAACGCCTAGGGCGGATTCAATCCGGCGGTTTGTGGGCCTGCTGTCTCCAGGGCAGCAATCCGGGCCAGTTCCGCCGGCAGCGCCCGCTGGAGATGGCCCATCAGTTCGGCCGCGCATGTCCCGTGGTTGGGGCCGCCGCTCTTCGACAGGGCGCGAACGTAGGTGAGCTCCCTGTCGACGGGACTTTGCAGCACGCGTCCCCTCGTCACGATAAGGAACCGCTCACCCTGGTACTGCACCGCGTACAGCCCGAGCATCTGTGCACGCCCTTCGTAGGTGACGCCGTCCAGTCGAACCAGCACCTGGCCGACAGCATTCCACGTGTCGAGCATTCCGGCCGGCACTTCGAAGTCACCTTGGGTGGAGACCGGAGCCGCAATGGCTGCAGGCACTTCACTCGCTTCCACGTGGCTTGTTGCCGAAGGCCCAGGGACAGCAGGTGGATCGAAGGCCCATCCAATGACAGGCACGGTGAGAGCGCAGAGTCCCGCAAACTTTGCGAAGAGACTGGGTTTTCTTGAGTGACACACGGCGAAGAACCCGGCGACCGCACGTTTTGGCTACCGTCGGAATGGCGGCACGGCACTTCCGATCGCAGCAACAGGATGCGCTGCGCAAACTTACCGCCGCGTCAAATTCGAGTATCGAAACCGAATGCTGACGAAACGAGTACGAGTCAGTGTTCTTCAGCTGAAGCGTTGCGCCAGATAGGCGTCAAGCTGCATTTCCAGATGCGTCGGTTCGCGCAGGAAATTGCATACCAGGGCGAAGAGCGGAAATCGTTCCCACGCGAACACGGCCTGTTGGCAAACGATGGTCGCCGTGTGCACGCCTTCGCTGCGGATGTTGACGCCGGATGCAGCCAATTCATCCGTCCGACCTGCCGCCAATTCGGCGCCGATGTGACGATGATGCGAGGACGCGCTCGTTGCCGATGTCACCAGATCGGCGAGGCCGGAAAAGGTATAGGCGGTTTCACGGCGACCGCCCATCAGCTCGGCGATGAGCCCCAGTTCACGCGTCGCTTCGGCCATGAGGAACCCACGCAGGTTGTCGCCCAGGCCGAGCCCCTCCGCGGCGCCGATGAGCGGCACGTAGACGTTCTTGAGGATCGCGGCCCACGCCGCTCCGTGCACGTCGTCGAGATATTCCAGACGAAGCGCCGAGCCTTCGAACAGGTTGATGATTTGCTGGCCGATGTCCGGCCGCGCACTCGCCACCATGGCGAAACCGGCTCGCCCGGCCTGGAGTTCGCGTGCGAGCATCGGGCCATAGATCAGGGCCCAGCCGATGCGGGAACCGAAATTGCGTTCGAAGATCTGCGCCGGCGTGCGGCCCTGCTTGTCCAGGCCCTTGGCGATGGACAGGCACACGATCCCGTCGGCAGCAGATGCCGCGAGACGTTGGGCCAGTTCGTCATGGGGATCGGTGGGCATGGCGAACACCACCACTTCGCGACCTCCGATCGCCTGCTCCAGGGGCTCGGTCTCCACGCCTGTCACCAGATCGCGATCCCAGATGGCGACTTCGTGCCTCGGCGCAAGCAGGGTCTCGAACGCGCGCCCCATGGCGCCATAACCAAGGATCAGGACTCGCCTGGCGTTGCCCCTCATGGCTCAGCTCCCTCAGAGCAAGTGTTACCGAAGATAACGGCAATCGGGCCCGCGTCGAGCCGTCCCCATTCGAGGTTTTCGGCGAACGCGTGGGATGTCGATTCCACCCATCCCCATTCGTCGTATCACCGAGAGCGCCAAAGACCGGCCCTCGCCAACCCAACACGGAACCCATCCATGTCCTTCCAGGCCTACCTTGACAACATCCAGACCAAGACCGGCAAGAGCCCTGCCGACTTCCGTTCGCTTGCCACCCGCAAGGGCTACGCCGATGCCAAAGGGCTGAGCCCGGGCATCAAGGCCGGAGACATCATCGCGTGGCTGAAGCAGGACTTCGACCTGGGGCATGGACACGCGATGGCGATCGTGGCGTTGCTGAAGGGACACAAGAAGGAGGGAGACCTTTAGGCCCACCGCGATATCGCGGTTAGCGGGAGCAGTCGCTTGCATCGAGATCGAGCGACTGCAGGATGCGACCACGTGCGTCCTGCGCGAACAGGGTCGCGCCCCAGGAAGTCGTCGGCACGTAGAGCACGAGCCTCTGCGATAGCGCGGTAGCCCCCAGTGTCCAGGGTCCCTTCAGCTGGCGTACCACGCGGTCGTGATGCAGCGTACGCCCGCGGTTCTCGCCCGCGCGCACTTCCGTTGTCTGCCCGTCAACGTGCAGTGCCATCCACACTTGCGCCGCCGGCGTGTGAGACCCGAGTCGCGCTGCTCCAATCGCAACCACCCAGTTTTCCTGCTGGCGATCCAATCGCAGTGCCAGTGCCGCCTGCGCCGGGCCACGCGTTTGTTGAAGCGCGCTCCGCCACGCGCGTTCGCGCGACCATGGGGCATTGACCAGATCGCCAAGCATGACCTGGGGCGTGTACACGGCCTGGCTGCCTGCCGCCGTGACGCGCGCTCGCTGCCGCTGCGAATACATCGGTGAGGCGTAGCGATCCGGCCAGCCGATGTCATCCCAGTAGTCGACGTGGAAGGCCAGATAGTTCGCATCGCCCCGCGCAAGTCGTTGCGACAGCCAGCGGTCCGCGGGAGGACAGCTGCTGCAGCCCTCAGAGGTATACAGCTCCACCAGCGGCAGGGTGGTCGCGCCACTGTGAATGCGGCAGGCCTCGGCCGCCTGGGTGCTGAAGCTGAGCAGGGACAGCAAGGAAATCAGCAAGAGGATTGGCGAGTGGATCGGTAAGCGCATGGATGGACCTCCACTCGAATACTGCACCCAATGGAGGGGGCCAAGGTACGAAACGGTTCGCCCCCCGCCGGCTCGTGCCAGCCATGCGCCGCGCGAGTTCTTCTACTACAACAACTGGGATTTCAACGTCGCCGGGCACGTTCTCGAACAGCGCATGGGCCGTCGCGTCTATGACGCGTTCTACGAGGAAATCGGGCGGACGCCTAACGCGCCCGCACCCTGTTCAACACCCGCAGCACGGATTCCGCACTGCGCACGATGTCGTCCTCGCTGGTCGCCCAGTTGGACGCGGAAATCCGCATCGCGGCCTGATCATGCCAGGTCGTGCCGCTCATCCAGCAGGTGCCTTCTTCCTGCACGCCGCTCACCACGTCGCGCGTGATCGCATCGTCATCGTCGAAACGAACGAGCACCTGATTGAGAACGACGTCGTTGAGCACGCGCACCCCGGAATCGGCGCAGAGCAGCGCGGCCATCTGGCGCGCACGCGCGCAGCAGCGATCCACCAGGGCTTCCACGCCATCACGGCCGAGACTGCGCAACGTGGCATAGGTCGGAAGCCCACGCGCACGACGCGAGAATTCCGGCGTCCAGTCGACCGCGTCGCGCTCCGCACCGCGGGTCTGGATCAGATAGGCGGCCATCGATGTCATCGCAGCGCGGTGCGCTTCCGCGTCGCGGACGATCGCGACACCGCAGTCATAGGGCACGTTGAGCCATTTGTGTGCGTCGGTCGCCCAGGAATCGGCGAGTTCGAGACCTTCGGCCAGCGCGGCGTGAGCACGGCTCGCCCGTGCCCACAGGCCGAAGGCGCCGTCGACATGCAGCCATGCGTCGGCCTTGCGCGTGAGCGTTCCGATCTCGCGCAAGGGATCAAAGGCGCCTGTATTCACGTTGCCAGCCTGCGCACAGACGATGACAGGACCCTCCAGCGTCGCGAGGGTGTGGTCAAGGCGATCGGTGCGCATCCGGCCCTGCGCGTCTGTCTCGACCCGATGCACGTTGCGCGTACCCAGGCCGAGATAGCGAAGTGCGGCGTCGATGGTGATGTGCGATTCGGCCGAGGTCACGACATGCACGCGCGGCGCGCCCTGCAGCCCATCGGCCTCGACATCCCAGCCCACGCGTTCCAGCACGGCATGCCGCGCGGCGGCCAAACCGGTGAAGTTGGCCATCTGGCAGCCCGTGACGAAACCGACACCGGCTTCGCGCGGCAGATCGAACAGTTCGAGCAACCACCGCGCGGCTACTTCCTCCGCCGCGGCCGCCAGCGGCGAAACGGCGTGGATGCCGGCGTTCTGGTCCCAGGTAGAAACGAGCCAGTCAGTCGCCAATGCAACCGGCTGCGAGCCGCCGATGACGAAACCGAAATAGCGCGGCGAGGCACATGCGGATATCCCGCGTGCGGCCTGCCCGGCGAGCAGATCCAGCACTGCGGCTTGGTCTTCGCCATGTGCCGACAGCGGCGCATCGAGCGCAGCCATCATTGCCTCGCGACCGGCACGCGCACCGACGTGCTGCTCCGGCAGCCGATGGAGATAGTCGCGCGCGTGCCCGTGAACGCGATCGAGCAGCGGGTCGAAGTCGCTGAAGGAAGGGGTCATGGGCGCCGCCCTTTTTGGGGTTACGCAGGATTATGTGCCGACGGCCACCCGCACATAAGGGCCCGCGGTGCCGCGGCGATCGAATCGTTCGGCACGCGGTACTACAGCTGGCGTCTTATCGGTGCTCGAGCGCGTAATCGATCGCCGCACACACCGCCGTCGCCTGCGCGACGTTGCATTGCTCGGGCGTGGCGCGCGGGCTGTCGGGATAAACCTCGGTAGTGGTCTTGTAGCGGGCATCGGTAATGCCTGCACAGAGACCGAGCTGCTTCAGCGGGTACTCGATGACACCCGGCGCGACCACGGGCGAACCGATGATCTCGCCCTTGTCGTCGGCGGGCGCGATGTGGGTGACATGCGCTACGGCGGCGATCACGGCCTGCTGGAATTCGGGCTGCGGATGTTCACTGTCGTCGACGAGATAGAAGCCATCGGGAATGCCATCCGGCTCGAAGGGCTTACCCTCGCGGGCCGCCAGTGCCGGACGGAATTCGGATTCGTCCGAATCGGTGGTCTCGTGCAGATCGATGTGAACCAGAACGCGATCGCGGATCGGGGAGATCAGGCGCAGCAGTGCGGCGGATTCCCCGGCCGGGCTGTCCTCGCGGAACGAGCGATTCGGATCGATCGCATCGGCATTCCAGCGGTGGATGCGTTCATACGCCCAAGGGCTGACGCATGGAACGACCAGGAGATTGACCTTGCCGGCGTAGTCCGCAGCATGCTTTTCGACGAAACGCAGGGCGCCATGCACGCCGCTGGTCTCGTAGCCATGCACGCCACCGGTGACCAACACGATCGGGAGTGCGTCATTCCAGTCGCGGCTCCTGATTGCAAACAGCGAATAGGCATCGGGGCCGTATTCGAGGCGGCCGTATTCCTCGATATCGAACCGCGGGCGCAGGCGCTCGATGACACTGAGCACCTCCGCCGCGTAGCTGCGATGGCGGGTCTGGCGCGACAGCCAGAGCGCGCGTTCCGCCGCACCCCAGGCAACTCCGGGTGTACCGATGGGATAGGTTGCCGGGGCAGTCGTCACGTCGAGCTCTTTGATCGCATCGGGAGGGGCTGGAGACTTTAGCACTCCTCCTTTTGGCTCTCCCGGACGCGTGCATGGCGCTTCGGAATAACGGGTGAGCCCATTTTTGTCGCACCCGTTTCCACACCGTGCGCCGCCCCCCCCACCACGACTCAATGCACGGCGTAGACCTTGCCGGTATCCGAGCCTTCCACGGAGCGGCTGTAGCCCAATGCGGCGCGCGCCGCCGGCACCGGTTCGAAGCCGCGGAAGAACGGGCCCAAGTCATCCATCGACTCCACCAGCACCCCCGGACTCACCGCGTTGATGCGGATGCCGCGCGGCAATTCGATCGCGGCGGCGCGGACGAAGGCCTCGATACCGCCATTGGCAAGACTCGCGGCAGCGCCATGACGGACCGGCTGGTCGAACAGCACGCCCGAGGTCAGGGCTATCGAGCCGCCATCGCGCAGGTATTGCTGGCCGATCAACGCGAGATTCACCTGCCCCATCAGTTTGTTGGCGACGCTGAAAGCCCACTGCTCAGGCGTGAGCTCCAGCAACGGCGCCCATCCGACCTGGCCAGCCGCGGAGACGATCGCGTCCAGCGGACCGAGCGGTTCCAGCGCACGGCGGATGCTGTCGGGATCGGCGAGGTCCAGGGTGATCTGCGCCCCCTTCCGGCCTGCCGCAATCACTTCGTGCCGCTGGCCCAGTTCCGCAGCGACCCCGCGCCCTACCGTGCCATGGGCGCCCACCAGAAGAATCTTCATCTTGCGTCTCCGTATCGACCGGATTGGTCATTTCAGACAGCCTAATGACGCGTCAGACCCAGATAACCCGCCTAAAAGTGGATATTCTGTTTACACATGGAAACAGTCAGCGACCGCTTCGACCAGGCCCTTGGGCTCCTCACCGTGGTGGAAAGCGGCAGCTTCACCCGTGCCGCCGAGTGCCTTGGCGTCTCCAAGGCTCACCTGAGCAAACAGGTGCAGGAGCTTGAAGCCGCCCTGGGCGTGCGCCTGCTCCACCGCACCACTCGGCGCATTGCCGTGACGGATGCCGGACGTCTCTATCTCGACTTCACCCGCCAGGCACGCGAACTGATGGGCGATGGCGAGCGCGCGGTCTCGGCCGTGCGCACCGAAGTCGACGGTCTGTTGCGCATCACCGCGCCGACGTCCTTCGGCGACGCGTTCCTGGTCGATCTGCTGGCCGATTTCCGCGCACGCCATCCCCAGGTGCGCTTCGATGTGGACTTCTCGATAGCGCAGCGCGACCTGGTCGGAGAAGGCTACGACTTTGCCTTCCGCATGACGCGCACCCTGGATCCGTCGCTGATCGCGCGCGGCATCGGTGTCATGCGCGAGCTCATCGTCGCCAGTCCTGGGTTCCTCGCCCAACACGCGCCCCAGGACATCTCCGACCCCGGCCAGCTAAGCGCGCTTGAAGCGATACGCCACCGCTCGTTTCGCGATGACGGCCAATGGATTCTGCAGCGTGGCGAGGAATGCGTAACCGTACCTATGCGGGGCTCGCTGGCCATCAATCATTTCATCGGCATGCGCCGCGCCGCGCTGCGTGGCATTGGCATCGCGCGACTTCCGCGCTATCTGGTCTTCGATGAGTTGCGCAGCGGCCGCCTTGTCCAGCTGCTGCCCGAATGGCGGTTGCCCACGACATCGGTCTCCCTGGTCTATCCCAGCCGCGAACACCTGCCACAACGTTCGCGCGTGTTCCGCGATTTCGTCGTCGAATGGTTCGACGATCCGGAACATTCCGAGCTGCTGCGCTGAGACTGCGATTCAACGCGTCCGACCGGCACGCTCGCCGCGCGAACTTCCGAATTCCCCGCTCGCTTTCGCCCCGTTCCGCGTGCTTTCCCGTCGCGCGAGCAGGTGCTGCAAAGCAGCATTGGCTGGATTGAAACGACACACGTCCCGCAGTAGCGTCCCGATCGGCGTCACATGACGCTGTCGAAAGAGGAGTGCGAATATGCGCAAGCAAACATCGTTCGCGATCTCGGCTTGTGCGGTGATGCTTGTAGGTCTCTCGGCGAGCAATGCATTTGCAGGTGAAGTGAAGGGCCCACCGGGCACCCAGGACAACACGCGTTTCACCGGAGCCCCGGAGCACGCGAACTCGAACTGCGCCTACAGCGGGTTGAACGACTTCGATTCGCTGGATCCGATTGGTCAGATGGTATCGATCGTCCAGACGGCAGCCGATGCGTGGAAGTTCTACTTCCTCGAGCATGGGTTCCCGGGCAAGGACGGCGCCTGCCGCGGCGGAACCAACGAGTCGCGGGGCAAGTAGTTGAGCCAAGGTTGCCCGGGCTCTGGATGAGGCCGGGCAAGCGGTGAGCACGGAAGTCGTGCTCATGAGTCGCTCTGCAGACGCACCCCCGATCGGGTAAATGGGAAAACCTGCCCCACACTCGCAGACTGCAGGGTCGCGCCGAGGAGGCAGACGACCCATTCGCAGCTTCGCGCAAGTAGGACGAGAGGTTTACTCCTTCGTCGCCTGCTGCGCGAGACGCATCGCTTCGGCGACGCCGCCAACTGCCAGCGCGACCGCGTCTTCTGCCTGCTTCATCGCGTCTTCGACCTTGTCATACCCCGCAGCGATCGCCGCCGACACGGCGGCATGCGTGTTCTGCAGCTGCGCGGCGATGTCTTCGGCAGATGGCGCAGGCCGGACTTTCTTCTTCGTGGCAGCCATCACCCCTCTCCTTGCTTCGGCTTGCGGGCATCCATGCCTCCCAACAGGTCGCCTAGCCGCTCGATCGTCTGCGCGACGTCATCGCCTGCAAGCACCTCGCGCGCAAAGCGCAACGCATCTTCCGGACTGGACTCGAGGATGGCCCGTGCCGCCGCGGTGGTCACCGCGTTGCGCAGGATGTAAGCCTGCTGTTGCTGCGCGACCGCGTTCTGCATAGCAAGCCCGATCGCGTGAGCCATCATCTGGTCGGCCATGGCGCGAGCCTGCGATTCCGCCGAACCGACGACCACGGCGTCTACCTGGGACACCGCGTCGGTGATCTGACTGTTGACTGTGGTTTCCTTGGCCATGGTGCTACTCGCGATCGCGCGACCCGCCCACGAGGGCGTTGACGCAGCGCGTCGTGACGGCCAGCGCCACGCTGTTTGCATTCTGCTGATGGGCAACCGCGTTCTGGGCGGCGGTCCCCATTGACTGTGCCAGCGTCTGGTAGAGCGACCCCATGGCAACAGCGGGGGCATCCGCGAGGACTTTCACGTTGGCCTGCGTGACGGCGTCGGTGATCTGGTCATTGACTGCAGTTGGAAATGCCATCGTCGTCCTCCCCTTACTTGCCGGCCGCGCCGAGGAGCGATTCGACGCAGCGCGTGGCAACCGCCTGCGATACCTGATTGGCCGCCTGCTGATTCGCCGTTGCGTTCTGCGCCGCGATACCGGCGGCCTGGGCGATCGTCTGGTAGACCGCGCCCATTGCCATTGCAGGTGCATCCGCAAGGACCTTTACGTTGGCCTGCGTGACCGCGTCGGTGATCTGGGAATTGACTGACGTAGGAAATGCCATGCTCAAACTCCGTTTTGAGTGCCCGCGGATGCGGGTCGCGCCACCTTAAGTGCGCGCGACCATCCCACGCAAGGGACCAAGCCTCGAGCAACTCTGAGCGAACAGACCGTATTCGCACCAGTCAGCTACTTTCGGCGGATAGATCGCGCATCCGGTTTTCCTATCCTGACCGTCCGCCGCTGGAATGCGGAAGAACTACGGTCAGCTGTATGTCGCCGGCGGGGAAACTCGCAACCTGCGCTTGGTGGCCAACATCCGCGCGGCATTCCGCGAACGGCCCGGCGCGCGCGTGCTGTCGATCGTCGGCAGCTAGCGCAAGCCGTGGTTCGACAGCTTTCTAGGGCAGATGCAAGGCATCGAGATCGTTGACGTGCAGCAGGTTCTGCAAGCCCAGACTGCGACTCAATGATCTTCGGGCAGCCGCGACCGACAGCGCCGCGGCTATCTTCAATGCTTGGGAAGACGCGCGAGCCAGCCACCGCTGGCGTGCCACGAACGTGCAAAGCCACTATCCAGCAAGCAAGACTTCCATCGATCCGTCCAGCACCACTTAGCAGCCACCTAGCCAGCGCATCGCGCGGCAAGGTAAGCCGGGCACGCAAGCGATACTTCACGCAAGGCCATCAAGCACGCGGCCCGATAGCCCAGCCTGCCGCGCTATCTTTCCCTGCGAGGCCCGCGAGCGCTCCGCGCGTTCGTCTTCCAATTCACCCCCAAGGATGCCCGCTGCAGCGGGCGCATGCGTCTGCCTCGACGCCGGCTGCAATGCCGACGCCCCCGCCACAAGGAGGTCACCATGCAAGCTCACTTTGAGAGCCTCGACAAGCTGGTACGACAGGATCCTTCCTTGAGATTCCGCACCGATGAACTGGGCGTAGTCCGACACCTTCGCGGACAGCTCAGCCCTCCCCTCAAGAGCACCAGCAATCTCGACCGCGTCGTGGAAGAAACCGGCATTACCTTCCTGCGCGAACACCGCGATCTGTTCGGCGACATCAATCCCAAGGAGATGATCACGCTCAACGCGGATGCGGATCCCACGGGCGGCGCCAATGCCATTCTCGAACAACGCCATGATGGTCATCGCGTCATCGGCGGCAGCATCCGCTTCCACGTCAACGGAACGGGCACACTCGACACGATCAGCAGCCGCCTGTATCCGGATCTGGGGAAGGTGCCCCGCGAAGCAAAGATCGATGCAGAGTACGCCGTGCGCGTCCTACACGACGCATCACGCTCCAAGAGCAAGCCGATCACCAAGCCGGAACTGGTCGTGATGCGCCACGAGGATCGTCCGTATCTCGCATGGGAAGTTCGGCTGGAAACCGATACCGAACAGCGCGGCGACTGGAACGAGCCGACCCAATGGATCGGCTACATCGACAGCCAGACCGGCCAACTGCTCGAGCACTACAACAACATCCAGACCGCCGGCCCGGTCGTCGCCAATGGCACCGGCTACTACGGTGGTTCCGGCCCGCTCAACGCCTGGTTCACCAACACCACCTACCAGTTGCGCGATACCACGCGGACCGGCAGTGGCGGCCCGGAAATCCGCACCAATGACGAGGATGGCAGCTCGCCGTCCGAGGACACCGACGGCAACTGGAACACCCTGTCGACATCGCCGCGCAATGCCAACCAGGGCGCCGAAGTCGACGCTCATCGTTTCAGCGGCACGGTGGTCGATTATTTCCGCACGGTCCATGGCCGGGTCAGCTTCGATGGCGCAGGCGGTGCGCATACCAATCTCGTACACCTGGGTACCGATTACGACAATTGCTACTGGGACGGCACCAAGGTCAATCTCGGCGATGGTTCCGGCGCATCACCCGGTGATGACTACGAGTGCAGCGATGACTGGCTAGCCCACGAATGGACGCACGCCTACACCCAACACACCTGCAACCTCACCTACAACAGCGAATCGGGTGCGCTCAACGAGGCGTTCTCGGACATCTTCGCCGCCTTCATCACCGGCGACTGGCTGGTCTTCGAAGACTCCTGGCTCAAGGCCTCCGCGCCGGCCTGGCGCAACATGATGGACCCGACCAATGGCGGCCAATGGAACGTCGCCAACGCGGTCAACAGCACCCTCGCCGGCCACCAGCCCAGCCATTACAGCGTCCGCTACACCGGTGTGTGGGACAACAGTGGCGTCCACGTAAACAGCGGCATCATCAACAACCTCTTCTATCTGCTCACCGTCGGCGGTACGAACACGGTCAGCAGCATCGCGGTAGCGGGCATCGGCCAGTCCGCGTCCGAGAAGCTGTTGTGGCGCTGCATGACCATCAATCTGGTCGGCCAGCCGAACGCGACTTTCCTGCAGTTCCGCGAGGCCATGCTGGATGCCTGCCTCGACCTGTATCCGACCGACCTGTTCAAACTGGCCCAGGTGAAGGCGGCATTCAACGCCGTCGGCGTCGGTCCGGACATCTACGTGCGCGACAACCTGACCGACACGGGCGTAGAACCGAACCCGGCCGGCTTGCTGTGCCTGAGCCCGGACCTGATCAATCGCACCAGTGCAGTCGCCAATCCTGCGGTCGACCTCGGCAATCTCGCCGACGACACGCTCGCCCAGAACGTGGAGTTTGGCCAGAACAACTACATCTACGTGCGTCTGCAGAACCGTGGCCCGCAACTGGGTGACGCCACCGTTCGTGTGTACTTCTCGCCGGCGTCCGCCTTCAGCACGCCAGCATCGTGGCAGCTGATCGGCACACTGGCAGAAGCGGGCATTACGCCAGGCTCGGTCCGGATCGCTGGACCGCTCACGTTCCCGCAGGCGGCCATCCCCGCGCCGGGTCATTACTGCCTCATCGCGGTCTCGACCAGTTCGCTGGATCCGGCACCGGATACCAATCTGATCTCCTCCGTCGCGATGTTCGTCGATTACGTGCGGGCCACGAACAACATCGGCTGGCACAACCTCAACGTGGTCGACAACGTGGCACCGGGACACGCGGGCCATTTCGACGTCGCGATTCGCGGCCTCGGCGATCGCGAAGGCTATGCGGTGCGCCTGGACGACCTGGGATTCGTTCCGGGAGCACGCATCCTGCTGCGCGGACCGGCGCGCATCCTGGAGGCAGCAATCCCGCAAGGCGTGAGGCTGGTCGATCGCGACGGCGAACTGGCGATCTATGAAGTACTCGACGGTCGCGGCCGGCACCGGCAGTACCGCTTCCACAGCACCGAGCCGGTGGTACGACGCACTTTGCGGCTGGAACCGCAGCGCCCCGGCTTCGATCGCCTCACCATCGACAAGGAGTTCACGCTGCGTGTCGAGTTCGCACTGCCTGACCGTCCAACCCTCGAGGAAGGCCGAACCAAGGTGCGTCCGCGCCACACGTTGATGATCGGTCAGTACTGGAAGGGCGAGTCGCTCGGTGCGGCGGGCATCAGGCTCGAAGCGCCCAAGCAGCGTCAGAAGCGTCACTAGTCGTTGAAGCGGACCGCTCCCGCGGTCCATGCGGATCATCGCGCCGGGGCAGGATTGTCCCCGGCGCGATTGCACACGTCGGCGGCACATGCGGGGAGCACTCGGAGGGCCTGCCTGCTGCTGGCAAGGGGCAATGGCGATTGACATCCGCCACCCGGTGGCAGACTGTTGCGGAGCGCGAAGGACTCGCGCAGACGCAACGGGAAAGGATTCTCCGCATGCGCATACACGCGACTTCCGGGCCCCTGCCGCAGCGACGTCCCCACGTCCCCGGCGCCCTCCTTCGCACCCGTTCCACTCCTAAGACCACCGCGCCTTGCGCGGGGCGATTCCGCGCGCCCCGCGTCCACGTCTTCTCCACACATCGGAGTTGTCATGAACCGCACGAGCACTGCAAGCCCACGGCCTAGCGATCCGATTTCCGCTCCCTCGCCAACACCGACGTCGAAGACCACAGCCGCAACGTTCACCGTCGCCGATTACCTGCTCACCCGACTCAGGCAACTCAACGTCACCGACGTTTTTCAGATCCCGGGCGATTACGTAAAGCACTTCACCCAGGCGCTGGAGCACTTCGACGGCATCAAGACGATCGGTGCGATCAACGAACTCGACGCGGCCTACGCCGCAGACGCCTATGCGCGCACTCGCGGCCTGGCGGCGGTATCGCTGCAGTTCGGCGTGAGCACTTACAGCGCCTTGAACGCGATTGCGGGTGCCTGGGTGGAGCGCAGTCCGATCGTGGTGATCAGCGCCACGCCTGGCGCCGACATGCGCGATATCACCGATATGTATGACGTGCTGTACCACCACTCGACTGGCGATCTCGATTCGGATCGGAAGATCTACGAAAACGTCACCGTCCGCGCCATCACATTGAGCACCAACGTGGGAGCCGCCGAGCAGATCGACGAACTCCTGGTCGAGGCGATTACGCACAAGCGCCCCGTTTACATCGCCTGCTACAAGGAAGTCTGGGGTCAGCCCTGCCCGCGCCCACCCAAGGCACCGCTCGAGCCGCGTGTCACGCGCAGTCCGGAACTCGCGCTGCGCAACGCCGTGAACCAGGCCTGGACCCAGATCACGGCGGCCAAGCATCCATTGATCTTCGCCGGCGCGGAAATCCTGCGCTTCGGCCTGTCCGGACTGCTGAAGCAGATCATCGACGCGAGCGGATTCCTCTATACCACCACGACCCTCGGCAAGTCGGTGCTGGACGAGAAGGACGACAAATTCATCGGCACGTATTCCGACGCTGCATCGATCGAATCCGTGCGTCATGTCGTGGACGAATCCGACTGCGTGCTGACGCTGGGCGCGATCATCACCGACGACTACCTCGCCTTCATCGAGAGCAAGTACCCCGCCATGGTGCTGGCCGACACCGCCGGCGTCCGCGCCGGCTACTTCAAGTACAGCGACGTGACCATGCGGGACTTCATGGAAGCCCTGCTGGCCAGGTTCAAGGAAACCAAGGGCTATCCGATCAAGGCGAAGGCTCCGCCGCAGCCGAAGTATCCGGAGCCGTGGGCATCGAACTCGGATCCGGTCTACAAGGACAAACCCGAGGTCATTACTTACAACCGCTTCTTCCAGCACACGATGAATTTTCTTCAGGAATCCAACCTGCTGAAGGACATCGTGATGACCTACGGCGTGAGTTCGTCCATGTATGTGGCAACCAACGCCTACGGCCTGTCGCAGGGCAGCTTTGTTTCTTCGGCCGCATGGCAGTGCATCGGATTCGAGACCGGCGCTGCAGCCGGCGCGCAACTGGGCAGTGGCAAACGCGCGTGGACGGTGGCTGGCGACGGCGGCTTCATGATGGTGTGTCAGTCGCTGTCCACGCTGGCCCGTAACCAGCTCAACGCGGTCATCTTCGTCATGAGCAACCAGGTCTACGCCATCGAGCAGGTGTACGTGGACATGACCGCATTCGAGCCCGGCCCCGAGCACACCTTCGACGCCTTCGACATCCTTCCCAAATGGGACTACCTCGCCCTGGCAAAAGCGTTTGGCGCGGAAGGGATCAGGGTGGAGACGGTGGACGAACTGAAGGCGGCGTTGCCGCGCATCGCCGGCATCAAGCACAAACCCGTGTTAGTCGAAGTCGTCATCCCGCAGAAGGACCTGCCCGGCCAGATGTACCGCCTCGGCAGCGAGTGAACCACGAGCGCAGTTCCCTCATTCCCATTCCGAGACATCCGACCATGACACAGAAGACCTACTCGATCTTCGGCGCCGGCGCTGCCGGCCTCTACACCGCCTGGCGGCTGCTGGACGGCAAGTGCAAGAAAGACAAATTCGCTTCGAAGCAGCTGAAGAAGGGCGACGTCCTGGAGTTGTACGACTGGGGCCGTTACGACTTCTCCAAGCGCCAGCCCGGCACCCGCGCTGCCGGCGCACGCATCTGCACCTGGCACTACAACAACGACAGGACCGACTCGTACGTCGAACTTGGCGGCATGCGCTACTCGTTCTGGAACCGCGAACCCACCTCGGAATTTCCCAACCCGAACAACGGCCTTGCTCCGGGTCATCGCGTCGTCACGCAAGTGATCTCGATGCTCGGGCTGGACAAGTACTCGGTGCCGTTCAACGTTACCGGCAACCAGCTGTTCTACCTGCGCTCGCGCAACTTCTATCTCAACGACATCGGCTCGAACACGCCGGCGCCGTATGCCGTGAACGACTTCGGCGCCGCCACCACGCCCGACCAGGGCTTCACCACCGTGCAGGACCTGGCCACCACCAAACCGTGGGCGGACTTCACCCGCCGGGACTGGTGCGACTTCTACCAGCACGGCCGGATCACCGCGCAATTGCCGGCGTCCAGCGTCTTCCAGCAAGGCGATTACCTCAAGGACATCGGCTACTGGAACCTGCTCTACGATCAGCTCGGTTCGGAAGGCTACGACTACGCCGCCGATGGCAACGGCTACAGCTCCAATGTCATCAATACCCACGCCGGGGTGTCGTTCAACATCAACAACGAGTTCACCCCGGGCAGCCAGTACCGCACGCTGTCGATCGGCTATTCGGGCATGTTCAACTCACTGTTCGAACAGATCGAGAAACTGGCCAAGGCCAAGGGGATCGAATTCCGTTATCACCCCGACACCCGCTTGCATTCGATCCTGGGCAAGGCAGGCAAGGCGGTCTTTACTTACGCGCGGCGCGACAACCCCAATATCGCTGCGGGCACCCGCGAAGCCGATGCGGCATGGATGGCCATGCCTCGTGCGGCAATCGACCTGGTGGCGCAGGCCACTCGCTTCCACGCACCCGCCAAGGGCGAAGTGGATGTGCTCAATCACGAAAAGGTGAACCTGTACCTCGAAGCGACGATCATGCAGCCGTCGTACAAGGTTGGCATGTTCTTCGACCAGCCCTGGTGGGCACCCGACAGCGACAACCCGGCGCCCTATCCCGCGCAGATCATCGGATACACGATCACTCCGGAAGCGATCACGAAGTTGCGCGCACAGAAGTTCCCCGCTGCTGCCCTGAAAGCGATGCAGACGCTGATCGACGTGCCCTATACCTCCGCTCAGGACCTGGTGAAGGCGATCGAGAACATCACCGAGCAGGCGCTGACCATCGCACAGACCAAGCAACTGACCCTGGCGACACGTAACGACACTATCGGCCCCAGCGTGACCAACTCGCCGATCCGCATGGTGGTGTACTTCGGCAACAACGCGACCGAGCCGAAGAAGAAGCCGGTCTACGGCATCCTCGCCAGCTACGACGACGAGGACAACACCGATTTCTGGAAGGAGTTGGAACTCGGCCCCAAGCGTCAGCGTGAAATACCTGCGTCCGCGGACACGCAACCACTGGATGGCCCGCGCAAGGTGCCGGGGCGCATGGTGAAAATGTTGCGCAAGATGCTGGCTGAACTGCATTTCGGCCCGAATTCGGATTACACCGCCGTGCCCGAGCCGCTGCAGTCCGCATACATGGACTGGTCGCTGCCGCCGTTCAACGCCGGCTACCACGAATGGGCACCGCACTACGACGTCGGTGACGTGCAGCGCAAGATCCGCAAGCCCTCGCAGCTCATCGACGGCGCGGACGCCGACATCTTCATCGTTGGCGAGGCGTACTCCAACGACCAGGCCTGGGTGGAAGGCGCTTATTGCACCTCGGAATCGGTATTGAACGATTTCTTCGGCATCGAGCCCATCATCGACAACCGGGAATATCCGTTCATTTGTCCGGAAGAAGTTTCAGACCAGACCCGCAAGGACCTGGAGAAATGGCTCAAGGGGAGTGAGCCGACGGAGGAGCCGGAGTTCGTCTGATCAGGGGATGATTCCGGACGAAAAGGCCCCGTCGTGCGGGGCCTTTTCCTTCTGCAGGTGAGAACTCCCGTTTTACGGGAAAATGCACCGCCTACCTTCCCGGGAACTCCTGCCGTGCCGCACTACTCCGGTCCTTTGCTCACCCGCCCCCTGACCGAGGCGTTGCTGGCCGCACGCGATGCGGGTGTGCCGACATGGAGCGGCTCGCTGGATCTGGGGCGCTCGAGCGGTGAAGCAGTAATGACCGCGGAAGATTGGGAATGGCGCGGTGAGCGCTACCCGTACCCGGACAAGCTGAAAGACCGCACCATCCATTATTGGGACGGCCGCGAGTTCGCGCCGATCTCGCGCTATTCCGGCTCGCTCATCAAGCTCGTACCGACCGAATGGGGCGCGCCCACGTTCGAGATCGACGGCATCAAGATGCTGCCCACTTCGAAGGAATCGCCCATCGATGACGCACGTCGCAAGGTGGCATTGGTCGAACCGCGCGGCAAGACGGTGCTGGATACCTGCGGTGGTCTGGGCTACTTCGCGGCTTGCTGCCTTGAGGCGGGCGTAAGCCGGATCCAGTCGTTCGAGAAGAATGCCGACGTGCTTTGGCTGCGCACGCTCAACCCCTGGTCGCCCGACCCCGAATCGCCTGAGGCTGGTGGCCGTCTGCAGCTTACCCACGCCGACGTATCGCAGACGATCGCGCAGATCGCCAGTGCTTCGGTGGATGCCCTGCTCCACGACCCTCCACGTTTCGGCATCGCCGGTGAGCTTTATTCGCAGGCCTTCTACGACCAACTGGCGCGCGTGTTGCGCAAGAGTGGACGGCTGTTCCACTACACGGGCTCGCCGAACAAGCTCACCAGCGGACGCGATGTTCCGCGCGAAGTTGCCAAGCGACTGGAGAAAGCCGGCTTCCGCGCGGAACTGGCGCTGGACGGCGTGCTGGCAATCCGACGCTAACGTTTGCGGGTAGCCTTGACCTCGCGTTAGCGAATCACCTGTAACGATGGCGAGTGCCAATGGACTGGAGCATGGCCATGCCTACCGCATCATTGAAGGTCGCGCCACCGACAACCGGCCACGTCAAGCACTTCACCATCTATCGCGAAAGCGGCGAATGGCATTGGACATTGAGCGCAGCGAACTCGCGCAAGATCGCGCGCAGCGCGCATGGATATCAGGACAAGCACGACTGCATCCGAAGCGTGCGCGCGCTCAGCCTTGCTGCCTATGACGCATCGGTCTTCAATGCCGAAGAGGATGCCTACGAACTGTGATTGTGTGACGCACAAGCGATTGACCTGCGCACACTCTTCACGTCGCAAACGTACTGCTCTAAGCAAGAACCTCGCCATCCAATTCGCGTGTGAATTGCATGTTGCCGTGTCCTGCAGCATCGGAGTTCCGCGTTTCCATTGAGTGATCGCAAGGACGGCGACTATCGCTCTCGTCGATACATTTGCGCACGAAGCGCACTTCGACAGATTCGCCCCCACGTTTATGCGATCGGCAGACCAGCACTGCCGGGTCGGGTGCTGTCCGCTTTTCTGATCGCGGCCCGTATCACAAGGAGCTGTAAATGAAATCGCATTCATTTCCCACGGAAACGGGATCGCTTCGCAGGAGCAGGTCTTCACGGACGACCCGGCTGGTACTGGGCATGGCATTGGTGTCGACCGCGATGGTCGCGAATGCCGCCGGCAAGATAGTACGCACACCGCATGGCGACGTGGCCGTTCTGCAGGCCCCCCAGGGCGTGCAGCAGACGCTGAAGGCCACGCATCCTTTCGCCACTGCCTCTCAGCGTTCGGCAGTCAAGCCTCTGCCCTGGTACGAAGGCAAGGCGGCGGCGATCGAGCCGCAGTCCGTGCAGAAGCCCACAGGCCCCGCGGACAAGTCCGCCGGCGGTGCGGCGCCGTCGTTCGGCAACTACATGGCACGCAATCAATTCCCTGAAGCGTGGAAGGCCGTAGACGCAGCTGCGGCGACCGAAGCGCAATCGCAAAGCACGAAGTCCGGCGACGTCACCACGCAGGATGGCGCGCACTACTCCTACTATCGCTATCCCGGCAACTACTACACCTCGCAATGGACCGCGCCACCCTGGAACAAGATCGGCAAGCTGTACTTCAACACGCCCGGCGGTGGCTCGGGCTATTGCACTGCCAACGTGGCCAGCGGCAATTCGGTACTCGTCACGGCAGCGCACTGCGTGTACACACGTGGCCAGGGCTGGAACTCCAACTTCGTCTTCGTTCCGGCCGAACGCTACGGCGCGGCGCCTTACGGAAGCTATGGCTGGAGCTCTGCTTCGGTGATGAACAGCTGGATCACCGACGGCGGTCGTCGCTGGGACATCGGCGTTATCAGGCTCACCGGCGAAGCCAGTAGTGGACAGCCGGTGGTCAACTATGTCGGCTGGCTTGGTCGCAGCTGGAATTATGGCTACGAGCAGTACACCTACTCGCACGGCTATGCCAGCAACCTGAGCACGCAGTACACCAACATCTGCGCGGGCCAGACCTACAGCTCGGCATGGGAAGGCACGAACGTGCTCGTGCAGGGTTGCGACATGACCTATGGGGCCAGCGGCGGCGGTTGGCTGATCAATTACACGCCCAACTCGCACGCCGGCAACTACGTGAACAGTGTCGTCAGCGGGCCGCACATCGGCGCTTTCGGTAGTGCCTATGTCGGGGCGCGCTTCAACGACGACAACATCGTTCCGTTGTGCAACGCCATCGGATGCTGAGCTTCATCTAGCGCTAGCAAACAGGCCGCACGGAGATGTTCCGTGCGGCCTGCAGTCAATGACAGTACTGAGCAGTCGAAGTAGGCCGTTGGTAAGGCCGGGTTTGCAAAGCGAACCCGGCCTCGCTCCTTTCGATCAAGTCGATCCCAGCCGTATCGCCGCCGTAAGGGCGTCGAGACCATTGGCCTGCAACACGCCGTAATAGTTGGCGGGGACCAGCTCCCACTCGGTGATATCGGTCTCACCACTTCCCCACGCGCCGACGAATTTCTGGTTGTAGGCCGCATCGCCGCCCGCGTTCCACAGTGGCGTGAACTGAGCCAGATCCTGCTTGGGATCGTGATTGGGATCCGCCCCCCGGTCGCGACTGTTCCAGACTGCCTGTGCGGTTGCCAGTACGCCCGCACGAGCGATCGGACGGCCCAGCGTCCGCTGGACGACGGGCTCGGAAACGTAGCGCAACAGCACGCCCCGGCCGCCGACATAATCGGGTGCGTAGTTCGACCCGAAGCTGGAATCAAACGGTGGTTCGCGCAGCACCTTGTCGTCGCCGGCGAACAGCAGCACCTCGGCACCGGCGGCCAGCGCAACGAAGACATTGCGGAACAGCGCCGAGTCGATGCCCGGCACGTCGAGCCCCGTCGAGACCACTTGCGCCAGAGCCATCAGCATCAGGCCCTGGTCGCCGGTCCAGACCCAGCCGCGCTCCCAATCCGGAAAGTCCTTCTGGACATAGCTCTTCTCAGCCATCGGCCGCTCATGGACCAGACTGAGCGGACCGGGAAGGGTCCGCAGATACGGTCCATCATCGAGAGATGCATACGGCTTGGAGAACCACGTGGCGAACCAGGTCAGCTGGCTCGTGATCATGTCCTTGTACTGCGCTTCGCCATCCTGGAAGTAGAGCTGCAGAGACAAGAGCAGCAGATTGGCGTTGGTAACCGTGTTCTTCGTGCCGTATCCGCCGCCGTTCTTCTTTCGTTCCGGCGAGACGTTGCCGCAACCGTGCGGAACAGGAGTGGCGCTGATGGTCGCGTCGTAGCCGGTGTCCTTCATCTGCTTCCAGCACTCGACGGCCAACCCCGCGTACTCCTGCGCGCCGACTTCATCGCCGATCGATTGGAGATAGTTCCTGGCAGCGATGCACGAGAGGCCGCACCATCCGTAGTCGTCGACCCAAACTCCCTGTCCTCCGATGTACTTCCGGAAGTACAGCGCGTTCTGGCTGACCATTTCTGAGCGCAACGCCTGCATCGGTCGCAGGTCCGGATCGTTCTTGCCCCACCGGTGCTCGGCGGCATCCACGAAGCGAAGGAACGAATGGAACGTGTTGGAGCGCTTCCAATAGTCCTCGAATTCCCACACCTGCTCGAACCGCCCTGCTCCCTTGACCGCCCATGTCTTGATGTCGTCTTCCGCGCCCTTGGCCTCCCTGACTCCCTGCTCCCTCACGGCCGTGCTGATCTCGCTTTCCATTTCATTGGTCTCCCTGGCCCTGTTCCATTGAACCGCTCCATTACGGGCTCAAGCCCGCCTTATGCGGATACGCAAATTCCAGGCCGGGCGGGTCAACGCTGGCCCGGCCTGGCGGCCGCTTACGTTCAACCAGAAGCGGATCCCCCGCCCGCACGGAGCTCTCCCATGACCCAGCAGCACACCGGCGCCTGCTTCTGCGGCGCAGTGGAAGTCCAAGTCACCGGCGCCCCGGAAGCCATGGGCTATTGCCACTGCGCCTCCTGCCGTTCCTGGTCGGCCGGACCGGTCAACGCCTTCACGCTCTGGAAGCCGGAAAACGTGAAGGTCACCCGGGGCGCGGAGCACATCGGCCACTACGGGAAAACGCCAATGAGCGACCGGCAGTACTGCACCCGCTGCGGCGGCCATCTGATGACCGACCATCCTCCGCTGGGTCTCACTGACGTCTATGCCGCGACACTGCCCACATTGGAATTCAAACCCGGCGTGCACGTGAATTACGCCGAGACCGTGCTGCCCATGAAAGACGGGCTGCCCAAGTTGAAGGACTTTCCTTCCGAATTGGGCGGATCGGGGCTGACCGTACCGGAATAACCGCTAACGCCGCTTGCGGTAAGCGGGCATGCGCAGTGCCCGATCAGCAGCCTTGCCTTTGAGCCTGGCTTGGTTGCCGTCGACAGCGTCACGGCGAGTTCCCGGCTTCGATCTTCCCGATCGCCGAGTCATCGCCGCGACGTTTCATCTACTAAGCCATTAGTAACGAAAGGCAAAAAAACGCCTATTCCAGACTGATGACTTGCGCGGCCCACACGCCCTTATCGAGTTTCGCCACTACATGAACATCGCCGCTGCCCTTCGGCCCACGCAGCTTGAAGTGCATGTCGGCGTCGCCGTCGCCATCGTCCAACCTGATGTGACCATCGAAATCGCCGGAGGCTACTGTCACGGGCGTGCCCAGCTTCGCAGCGATCGTGGTATCAGCGGCGACGAGTCGCATCAGCGACTTGAACTCGACCGAGTCACGAACGTCGGGTACCGGCGGCGGAGCCGGAGGCGCGGGTATTGCCGGCGGGGCCGGAGGCGCAGGCGGCAACGGTGGCGGCAGCGGCGGCACGCTCATACGATCGATTTCAGCAAGCCAGCGGCGCACGCCTGCATCGATGGGCTTGGATTGACCGTCCTTCTTGTAGATCTCGGTCAGACGCCCCTGTGCGTCGATACTGGCGCGGTAGTAGCGCTGGCCATCGACGCCGTTGGCCTCGATCTCACGCACGTCGCCCGGGCCGAGCTTGCCTTCCGTCGTCGAGGAGACGCGCAGATCCGGTCGCCAGTTGCCGGCCAGCGTGGCTTGCGCGAGGACCAGAATTCCCCCGGTGACTACGGCCCCGAGTGCGATGCGGGCCGCCCACCCGCCGCGTGAGGGCGGTGCGGAGAGCAGACGTTTGATGCGTTGCATGAGTGAACCTCCATTGGCAGCAAGAACAAGACGCGGGGAGGATTGCCGCTGACGTTCCAACGCTGTCAGTGCTTCGGCCAATGCAATGGCGTCCCCACATGCCGCCACCGCGAGATCGTCGCAGGCGTGTTCGCGTTCCTGCCGGATGCGCCGGCCGAGCCACCACGCTGCGGGATGAAAGAAGAGCAGTGCCTCGAGCACGCATTGCAGCCCATTCCAGAGCCAGTCCTTGCGTGCGATATGCGCCAATTCGTGGGCCAGCAGCGCTTCGAGCTGTTCAGCAGGCATGCGCGTGAGCAGCGACGCCGGCAGCCAGATCACCGGGCGCAGCACGCGCGCGGCGCATGGCGTGACCACGTCGCGCGTCAGATGCACCGCGACGTCGCGCGTGATACCGAGCACAAGACGAAGCCGGTGCACGCGCGCCTGCCATTCGGGCGACAGCAATTCGTGCGGGCCGCGCTCCATCATGCGCAGCGTGCGCAAGCCCCTGGCGTATCGCAGCAGCACCGCACCGACGCCTGCCAGCCACAGCAGCACGACCACGCCCGCCAGCGGCGAAGACTGCTGGATCAGCACACCAGACTCGCGAACGAATTCAACCGACTCCATCGCCGGGATCCATCCGTCATTGACTTGCTCCTCCGGCTGCTGCCAGAAGTGCACGAACTGCAGCGACGGCACCAGCACCATCGCCAACAGGAAGAGCATCGCCACCGCATGACGAGCCGCGGCGCTCGAACGCGTCATCGCCGCCAGCGCTAACGCAGCCGCCAGCGCCAACAATGCGTCCTGCCACAGCGAGTGCAGTAGCGCCGACGCCAGCGCCGGCGCGAATCCGAATTGCGCGGCCGACAGGGCTTCCATCAGCCCTTCTTCCGCTTCGCCTTGGCCTGGGCGATCAGCTTGGAGATGGCATCGAGGTCGTCGGCACTGGCGATCTCGTCATCGAGCGCCCGCTGCACCAGCGTCAATGCCGATCCGGAAAACGCCCGCCGCATCAGGTCTTTAAGCAGCGACGACTGCACGACCGGCTCGGCATGCACGGCGCGATAACTATGGCTGCGCTCCGACTCGTCGCGATGGACCAGCCCCTTCTCGCTCATGATCGTGAGCATCTTCAACACGGTCGTATAGGCCGTGTCCTTGTTGCGCGAGAGCACGTCGTGCACGTCGCGCACCGTCATCGGCTCTTTGCGCGACCAAAGCACGCGCAGGATTGCGAGCTCGCCTTCGGTAGGATTTGGAGTGGGCATTTGGGTGTCGTCCTATTACTCTACCTGCATTAGTACTAAGCAATTAGTAATAAGTCAAGCCGAGTCGACGCCACCATGCGCCCGCCGCACCCAAGTGCGAACAAACGGACCCCGCGAGCGATGCGGCCAAACCTCGCGATCACCGCCCTTGCGCGCGAGTTCGTGCCGCGCACGCGTCCATGCAGACGTGTGATACAAATCGTCCACCCAATTCTGAGTTCACAGGGCACCACCATGGCGCGTTTCCCGAAGATCGATCGACCCTGCCCGCTCGATACCGAGACGCAGAAGCGGATTCGTGGCAGCTGCGACTTGTGCGGCAAGACCGTGCACTGTCTGGACGGGAAAAGCGACGCCGAGCGAACCGAATTCATGAGCAAGCTCAAGGAGCCTGCTTGCGTTTCCTATCGACTCACCGCCGGCATTGGCGCGGCATTGGCTCTGTCGATGGCAGGCCCGGTGCTGGCGGCCGACCAGACTGGAACAGCGATGGATCCGCCATCGCTGATGGCAGCCCAGACCGGAACCAGCCCGCTGCTAGTGCCTGGCGTCCCGGGCGCCGATGCGCCTCAGACCCCGCTTCCAGACAAGGAAGCCAACGTACTGGACCAGCTCGTCTTCGTGGGCGGCGTCAGCAAGCCCGATCAGGTCGAATGGGTAGAAGTGGACGAATCCTTGCCGGAACTCCCGATGCGCCAGGAAGCGCCATTGCGCGAATAAGCATCAGGGCTGCGTCGCGCTCATGCTCGAAGCCTGCACCAGCCCTTCCGCATCGATGATGCGCAGACTGGAAATCAATCGAAGCGCCCCTTGCAGGCTTTCCGGGCTGCCATCACCGACCGCAATAGCGAGATGTCCGGCATCGAATGATCCCAAGCCGGCGTCGTAGCTGACCCAACGCTTGCCGTTCCACGCCTGTACCCACATGTGGGGGCCGAAAACATGCGGCTTACCGGCGAAGCGACTGCCGTAAGCCAGACCGGCGACCACTCGCGTCGGAATACCACGGGCACGCCCCGCAGCCGCCAACAGCAACGCGTACTCGGTGCAATCGCCTCCGCGCAGATCCAGTGCCTGGTGCGCCGTTGCGTACTCGCGATAGGACACCGGCCCCGACAGTCGGGTTTGCACTGCTGTCACCAGACGCCGCATGCGCATGTCGACGCTGCCGCCACGCACACTGCGCGCGAATGCGACTACTGCACGATCCTGACTTTCAAGCCAGGGATTAGGCGCCCGATAGCGCGCCAGGTCCGTCTCCGTCGGTGCGGCCTCGCGCCCGCATGTTTCACATACGGTCAGTTCGATGGCACCGTCTGCCCGCGACATCCGTTGCTCGCCGGTTTCCGGCCAGGGCCAAGCGCTTGATCCTGGAGCACTCAATCGATAACGAATGGCGCCCTGTCGAGCTTGCTGGGAAATGCGGTAAGGCGAAGGCACGAGTAGCGCCTGGATCTGCACTTTCGAATCAGAGTCGGGACGAGCAGGCTCCGCGGCGCGAAGGTCGCCTACCGTCACCAGCACCAGGGCTGCCCCGAGGAGTACGCCTTCAAAGAAGGGATTCAACTTCATCGCCTCTCGACCACAGCATCAGCATGTCATGCGAATGCCGGCAACTTTGACATAGGTGCGCCTAGAAGTGGCCATGTAGGTGCGAACGATGTCTTAGGGACGGGAAGAACTAGCAGTCGTCTTCGCAGCGATTCCGCTCGCCTGGTCAGCCCGCAGCGTCACCGCATACTTCCACAGATCGTCCATCAACGCCGGGTACACCTTGGCTTCCGGCCCGGACACGGAGGTGTTGGTGAAAAGAATAACGCCGACCCGCCTGGAGAGATCGGACAGCATTTCTGTTCGAACGCCGGGATCCGATCCACCGTGGCCGATGCGGGTGACATTGAACTTGGTGGACCAGAAAATGCCGGAATTCTTTTCCGCAAGACTCACGTTGTCGGGCTTGTTCGCTGGGGTGTATTGAAACCGGAGCATTTCTGCTGTCGTGGACGGCGCCAGAATCCGCCCGCCCTCGTACTGTCCGTCATTGAGCAGCGCAATGAAGAACCTCGACAGGTCCGACACAGAGGTCCGCACTCCGCCATCGGGATACGTAGGCACACCGTAGAACGGAATGGGGATGGCGAAGCCGTCCTGGCCGACATACAGCGTGGAATGCGCCGTGGCGGGCATATCGGACAGAAACCAGCCGCTGCGCTCCATCTTCAGCGGCGCAAAAATATGACGCCGGGTATACGCATCCAGCCGCTCCCCGCTTGCCCGCTCGACGATGTAACCGGCGAGTCCTGCCGCGATGTTCGAGTACTCGCGGTGCGCGCCGGGCTTGAACGGAAGGAAATTATCCTTCGAGTAGCCCTTGCCTCCCGCGACCAGGTAGCCCTCCAGGAAGCCGCCCAATGCTTCAGGCGCATCGCCACCCCAGTGATAGGAATCCCGATACACCTCCCAGCGATCGGTGATTCCGGACGTGTGCGTCGCCAGCTGCCGCAACGTGATGGGATCGTTGGGGAACGACGGATTGACCACCTTGAACGGAAGGTAGGCATTGATGTCCTCATCAAGAGACAACCGCCCGGCCTGGACCGCCTGCATGAGCGCAACGCCAGTGATGGTCTTGCTGATCGATCCGATGTTCATGACCGTATCGGGCGTGAAGCGCACGCCGTGTTCCCGGTCCGCGAATCCATAGCCCCTGGACCACACGAGTTTGCGGTCGATGATGATGGCCGCGCCCAGCCCGACCAATCCGGCCTCGTCCATACGTTGCTGGATGACCCGGTCGATTGGGCCAGCTGACTCTTGCGGTTCCGAGGCTGTGGTCGCCCCACACACGAAAATGCCCGCGAGCAGCGCGATCGTCGTCCGAGGTTTCATGACACCCATATGCCCTCCAGTAGCTGATGGCTTCGCCCGTGGTTCGCCGACATGGCAGGACGAGCGGCAGTGGCGCGCAGCATGCCCAGGCCTTCACTCACGGGCCACCGCTGCGCGACGAAACAGTTCATTGGCGTGACGAAAGCCATCTGAACCCGACCCGTTTGCGGCCAGGCGCGTCCATGGCGCGCGGAATAGCCGGGAGTATGATCAGCCGGCCTTTTCCCGCGCTCCCGCGCCAGTAACCGCCAAAGGATTTCCATGCGTCGCCTCCTGCTTGCCCTTCCGGTGCTCGCCCTCGCCGCCTGCTCAAGGACTCCGGACGATAAGACTGCTCAGATCGCGTCGAACAAGACCGCGGCACCGCAGATCGATGCGGTCTTGCGCGACTACACCGTCGAGTTCCTGAAACACGATCCCGTGACCAACACCTACCTCGGCGGCGCCGGCCTGGATCCCGCGCTCGTCGCCGCCGACGGGCGTCTGCGCGACTGGTCGCCGGAGGCGTTGCAGACCGAAGACGAGTGGCTTGCCAGGACGCTTGCGCAACTCGAAGGAATGAGTGAGACCTCTCTGAGCGCTGCGCAGCGAATCGATCGCGCGGTGGCCATCGCGCAGATCAAGTTCCAGTTGCACCAGCACCAGGATCGTCACTATCAGCAGCGCGCCCTCGACACCTATACCGATCAGCCATTCCGCGGCGCGGACTGGCTGTTGCAAGGCATGGGTCGCAATGCTGACGGCAGCTATGGCACCCAGGCCGATTGGCAGCGCTTGTCCGAACGCCTGGCGGATGTGCCGCGCTTCATGCAGGCCGCCATTACCCAGCTGAAGGCGGGTATCGCTGCCGGCAACACGCCGGATTGGCGCATGCTCAAGCGCAACGGCCTGGATACCACGCTGGCCGATGCCGACTACTTCGCCACCACGCTACCCAAGATCGCCAGCGAGCGCATGCCCAAGGGCGATGGCGTCGATGCAGTGCTCACGAGCGTGCGCGACAACGCCAAGCGAGCCGCAGACGCCTATCACGAGCTGCACGATTTCGTAGCCGAAACCTACTTCCTGGATCCAAAGGGCGATGGACGCGAAGCCCTGAAACCCGAATTCCGCGCAGATCGCTACATGCTCGGTGAGAAGGAATACGACTGGGCACTCAAGAACAACCTGCATGTCGACCTGACCTCGAAGCAGCTCTTCGACAACGCCATGGCGGTGGCGGACAAGACACGCAGCGAGATGGCAACCTTGGCGCGCAGCATCGGCAAGACACACGACTGGACGCTGCCCGCGGACGACAATGCCGCCGTGCGCGCGGTCTTCGACCAACTGTCGAAGGACTATCCCAAGAACGATGCGGAAATGATCGCCTGGTATCGCGACGCCGCCTTCAGGCTGGTCGACTTCTCACGCAAGACCGGCCTGTTCCAAGTCCCGGACGACTACAAGCTGGACGTAGTCGAAACACCGCCACCGTTGCGCACGTCCATCGACGGTGCCGCTTATTACCCTGCACCTCCGTTCAAGAACACCGGCGTGGGCGTGTATTACGTGACGCCAACCGGCAACGATCCTGCGGCCTTGCAGTCGAACAATCGCGCCGCTTTGGCCGATTTGTCCGCGCATGAGGGCTTTCCCGGCCATGATTGGTACTACAAGGTCATGACGCGCTTTCGCGACAAGATCTCGCCGGTGCGTTGGCTGACCCCGGGATCGGTCGAGGATTCGTCTTCGATGTGGGAAGACTCCATGTCGGCGGAAGGCTGGGCGCATTACGCCGAGGCCTTGATGGCGGAACCGGCCACGGGGGCACCGAGCGGCTTCTACACACCGGAAGAGCGCCTCTACCAGTTGCAGGGCCAGCTCTACCGTGACGTGCGCGTCTACGTCGATACCGGCATTCATACCGGACGTTTGAGCTACGACGAGGCTGTCGACCTGTTCTCGCTGACGGTGGATTTCCTGCCGGGCAAATGCACGGGAAAGATGGATGACGTGAAGCGTGCCAGCTGCCGCTCGGCGGAGTCCGCGATCTTCCGCTACTCGAAGTGGCCGACACAGGCGATCACCTATCACCTCGGCAAGGACCGTATCTACGCCTTGCGCGAACGCGCGCAGAAGACGTTGGGTCAACGCTATTCGTCGCAGGCCTTCCACAATGCCTTCATCAGCCAGGGAACGATTCCGTCCGACTACTTCGGCGATGTGTTGATCGAAGAGTTGCAATCCGGAGCCAAGTAGCCCTGCCCCGCACGGCTAGTCGTCAAAAGAGAGCCCCGCATTCGCGGGGCTCTTCGTTTTTTATGGAAAGAGCGACGTACGCTCTTTTGCCAACATCACCACTTCACTCGAAGCAATTCGTCCCGGCAACGATGCTAAGGCACGGAACCAAGCTTCCACGCGGCGAGTGCCAGGCTGCCAAACAGACACACCTCCGCGATACGCTGCAGGGCGCCCCGGCCTGCTCCGGCCGGAAGGACCGACAAGCCTATGGCCGTGCCCAGGACGATGAATCCAGCCAGCTGGAACGGCTGACCAAAATCCCTCGCGATCGCCATGAGTGAAAATCCGCCACCGGCGTATTCAACGGCCCCGGCGAGATTGTGAAACGCCTGCCGGGTTGAGCCGAACAACGGAGAGCCAGGATCGCAGGGAAACAGCGCTGCGCCGATGTACCCAACGGCGATGCAAAGCGCCAATGTCGCTACTGCGGGAGAAGTCTGCCGCACCAGGTATGCAACAGCCAGCAGCAGCAACCCCACCGGCAGGAACAGGGCGAACGCAACGAAACGCTGATGCCGCGCTCCTGCCTCTCCGATTTCGCTGATCGTGTGCCGGACGTGGCTATAGCCGGCCTTCCGAGGCGCAAGGACAAACAGCGTTACGAAGAGATAGCTGAGGGCAATGACGGTTATTGCAGTGGCGAGCATTCCCTACTCCATGATGCCGCACCGGCATCGGCCCTGAATGACTGGCTTAGGCAGCTATCGCCGACTGCAGCGTCTTGATGGAAGATTCCCAGCTTTCAAAGTCATCACTTTCCTCCCACAGCTCCCTGAGCTCTGAGTCAGGACCCATGATGCGAGCAAGCGTTGCCTGCGCCTTGGACAGAAGATCCGGGGACGGCGCGATCGACACAGAATTGAGCCAGGCGTCGACTTTTTCGGTGTAGACGTCAGCCTGCGTTCCGCGCCCAAGGGCCTTGGCCAGCACTTCGATCGCAGCCACGGCCTCGACGGCGAGGTCGGAATCCAGGTACTCGGTGCCATTGTCCAGCACGTTCTGAATCGCCTCCGCGACCAGCGAAAAATCGCTTCGCTCTTCCAGGCCATATACCCAGTCGTTAGCGGTGTCGTTGCCAAATGGTTCGTGCGACCAGGTTCCCACGGGGTGCTCCTTTGAAGTCCGGACCAGAGGTCAAGCGGCGGAAAAGCTGCGCGACAAAGAGGCCGACGCGTTGGGCTCGAATAAATCGCTACTTCAGTTCAAAGCTGTCGGCATCCAGCATGGCCGGGAAACGCTCGCGATGTTCGATCAGCGGCGCAGCCTGGAGCAGCATGGTCGAAACGACTTCTTCGTCGGCAGCCTCGGTCAACGGATGCCCCAGGAAGTCGACGATCGCGCTGTCGCCGGAATAATGCAGACCATTGCCGTCCGTACCCGCGCGATTAACACCGGCGACGTAGCACAGATTCTCGATGGCGCGCGCGCGCAGCAGCGTCTTCCAGGGGTAGCTGCGGGCGGATGGCCAATTGGCGACATAGATCAGCAGGTCGTAATCGAGCTGCCCTTCCCGCTCGACGTTGTAGCGATTTCGAGAGAACACCGGGAAGCGCAGGTCGTAGCAGACCAACGGACAGATCCGCCAACCCTTCCATTCGACGGTCAGGCGATCGCGACCGGCGGCATAGCGGTCGTTTTCGCGTGCATAGCGGAACAGATGCCGCTTGTCGTAGGTATGCACCTCGCCGTCCGGTCTCACGAACAGCATGCGATTGAATACGCCCTGCTCCGTCCGGATCTGCACGCTACCGCAGATAGCGGCATCGGCGCCGTCGGCCTGCGTCCGCAACCAGTCCAGCGTGGGGCCTTCCATGGTTTCGGCATCGCTGATGGCTTCGTTGCTGAAACCGCTGGTGAAGGTTTCCGGCAGAACGATCAAATCAGTTGTGTTATGCAGGGGCTCGATCAGCCGGGCGTAGTAGTCACGGTTGCCGGCCGGGTCATGCCAGCGGGTTTCGCCCTGGACAAGGGATACGCGGAGATTCTTCATGGCGACACTTTACCGCCAATCGGCGCGACCCTGCAGCACGGCGCAAGGACCCCGACCGCTGCAACTGCGTTGTCGCCACCGCTTTCGTTCGCGCTGGGGCAGGGCCCGCTAGGCGCCTATTTGCAAAGAAGGAATCGGAATCTTTGGCAGCAATCGCGAAGTGAAGTACCGATCCTGGTAGTACTTGATCTTCTCGCATAGCACCGGGTGCGGGAGTCCCTCGTAGAGGAAGACTTCCTTGTCGAACCCCATGGCCTTCAGTTCCTGCGGAAGCATCAGGGCGCGTCGCTCCTCGCTCTCGCTGCGCGACACCTCGCGCCCCCGCGTCAGGTTCTGCTTGCGCACCGTGGTATAGCCGAGCATTTCGGAGTAGTCGTTGGCGTCCTGCTGCTCGCGCGGGGCATAGATGATCTGCAGCGCGTGATTGGTGATGATCGTGCGCGACACTTCCTTGCCATAAGTGGCATCCAGCTGGGCCATGCTCTGGATGATGGGCAGGAGGCGGAGGTTATAGCCCGCCATATAGGCTACCGCCGAGGCAATGATGTCCACCTTGCCGATGGACGTGAACTCGTCCATCAACAACAGGCATTGATGCTTGAGCTCGGGATTGTTCTGCGGCAGCTCCCGGGTATTCAGATTGATGATCTGACTGAAGAACAGATTCACGATCAATCGACTTTCCGCCAGCTTGTTTGGCTGGATGCCCACATAGATCGTCATCCGCTTCTTGCGGAGGTCGGTGAGCCGGAAATCGTCGTCGCTGGTCGCCGCGTCCAGAACCGGATTGAGCCAGGGATTGAGGGGTTCCTTGAAGGTACCCAGGATCGAGGCGAAGGTCTCATCGGCCTGAGACAGCAAGTTCGCGAATGCCGAGCGCGTGTTATTGCCGATGAATGGGCGCTTCGCCAATTCCTGCAAATAGGGTTTGAGTTCCGACTTTCCATCGCCCGAGGAAAGCCGATATACCGCACCCAGTGTCGGCGGCTTGGCGAACGGAAACCCGGCTCGCCTCTCTTCTTCCCATGCTTCGAACAGGTACAACGTGAACGCCATGAATGCGTTGCGCGCCTGGCTTACCCAGAACTTCTGTTCGTCCGCGCCATCCGGATAGAGCATGGCGGCAATGCTCATCAGGTCGGAAACGCGGAACGCCGGATCCGATGACACGTAGGTAAGCGGGTTCCAGCGATGGGTGCGCCGATCCTCGGCAAACGGGTTGAACAGATAGACGTCCTGCCCCTGCTGCGCCCGCCAGCCGCTGGTGAGATCGAAGTTTTCCTGCTTGATGTCCAGGACAACCACGGACTCCTGGTAATCGAGCAGGTTCGGGATCACCACACCGACACCCTTGCCCGAGCGGGTTGGCGCCGCGAGGATGACGAACTGCTGTCCTCCCAGCCTCAGCAGCTTGCCCCCGAACTTGCCAACCACGACGCCGTTCCCGGACGTCTTGAACATGCCTTTCTGCTGCAGATCGAGGACGTTGGCGAATCTGGCATCGCCGTGAATGGATTTCTTCGCCGGCTTGACGATCACCGCGACAAGGGCGAGGTAAGCGAGGGTCGGCACCCCGAAGCCCAGGTAGCCGCTCAGCCGGATCTTGTCGGCGAATCGGTGGTATTGGGGATGATCGAGAACGCGCAGGTAGTCCAGATAGGTACTGAACTTCAGGAGGCCGGTGTCGGCTTTGATCAGGACGAGTGCCAGATAGCCCGATGCATATGTGCCTGCTATCAGTATTGCCAGCGCAGTAACGGCCAGCGCCACGAACTTCCCTTTCATGAAATCTCCAACTCCTGGATACGAGCCTTCGCCAACAATGATGTCGTGAAGCCGTAAGGCTTCATCGGAAATGCAGCCAGACCTAGGTTGACTCGTGTTGCTCTATCGCGGGGTCGGGAGACGCGATAACGCTAGTAAACTCGTTGCGGAAAGCTGCATGCAGAGTAGTAAACACTACACTCCACGCCAGCGCTCTTACACTCGTTCATTGCCTTAACCGTAGCCTCAGCCGCGGTGGATCCTGATTGAACCAGGTGAGAATTTGATGAAACAACAAGAACCGCGCACTGATTCTCGTAAGCAATGATCACTTTGCAAGCGGAGCCTGTTCCACGCCCGCAGTCGGTAAGCGCAGATGACTCTGCCGCGCCTTTGGAAGCTTGATTCGTGGCGTAGCCTGCCGTTCCGTTAATGGAATCCGTTGCTATCGCTCCCCAGCGGGCCTCCGAGTGCGGTTGCGGCGCCGATTGTTGAACATCACCACTTCCGGCACCGGGAATCGGGACACAAATTGGCCTGTTTGGCTGCATTCCGCCGGGAAACATACCGTCCGGGCAGCCTTGCTCTGCCCGAGCCACACTGGAAACGGCTAGCAGCGCCGTCGCGCAAAGGGCCGCTTGCGATTTCCACCGAATGAGACTTGCCCAAATTGGCATCTGCACTACTGCGTTCGCTTTGCCAAACTGCAAGCCGAATATGGGATGGTGCAATCCATCCCAGATTTCTCGCAAGCCTCAAAAGCGAGCTCGGTGGCCTCGACTACCGTCGAACCGACCTTAATCAAGTACTTGTCATTGCCTGTGGCCAGTACAGCGCAGCCATTCGCGTATGTTGCGGAAATAATGCAATCACTACCTCCGAAATCACGACACTGAGTCAGCGCAGTTGCCTGCGCTATGTACTTTGATCGTTGATCAACAGCCACTCCCATATAGCCATTCTTTGCATCGGTCGCGATGGCGCCCCAGCGCTCTTCCCATCGTTGCGCCGGCCGTTGCTCGCCCGAGCCTCCTCCAGCGCCAGGAATGGGCACACAGATAGGCCCGCTTGGCTGCGCTCCTCCTGGGTACATTCCATCCGGGCAGCCTTGCTCCGCGTGCGCAGACCAACTAGCCAACGAAAGTATAGAAACGATCAAAAATCGACGAGTATTCATGATCTACCTATCCCGAGGTCCCGCTTTAATCGCATCTTGAGTTGGCTGGGCGCTGGACGTGGTGCCCGAAATCATGTGACGCACAGGATTGCCTCCACTCGCGTCCGGCGCGGAAACGTCGCGCTGAACCTGCGGCGGCCCACTGTAGGTGTAAGAACTCGATTGACCCTGCGGCAATCCAGGCACTTGTCGATTGCCCTGATTTGCAAACGCGTTATACGCACTGAATTGCCCCAGCGTGCCCTGGAAAAACATCGCCGCCATCGGAGGCGCGCTGACGATCAAGGTGGTCAGGATCAGCCCCATGCCTCCCTGCTGCATGGCCTGACTGGTCATGCCATCTTCCTGCCCCAGCAAGGCGCCCGCCGCAGCAGAAGCCCAGAACGCCGCGGCTACTCGGGCAACCATCTCCAGGGAAATGGAAACCATTGCGCTAAGCACCGCCATCGAGAACATGGTGCCTAAACCGTATTGAAGCCATCGTCCGAATAGCGATTTGGTTTGATCGAATAGCAGACAGAGAATGAATATCGGCCCCAGCCCGACAAATAGCGCCAGGGCGATCTGATAGAGCAGCAACATGGTGCCGCCGACTAATGCGGGCCCGCCTGTTCCCAGCCCCACGAACCACATCGCCCGGGTCTTGTCGTCATCGAGCGTAGGATCGCTGACGACATCGAGCGCATCGATACTGGAAAGCGCGACCTGCATCCAGCCCAGATTCTTATCGATCCGGTCTTCCGGCAACGAGTCGTCGCCCGTAACGACCCAGTTGATTTCGCGATTGACATCATTCGTGAGGAAATCGTGCAGATTCGTCCCGAACGCTGCCATCGTGGTCGCCGCCCCGACAATCAGGGTAGCGCGCAGCGAATTGGTCACCAGCAGCATCATCGAATCGCGGGACTGACCGGTAACGATCCGATACCCCTGGATCATGATCCACAACGTAAGCAGGGTCAGCGCAATGCCGCCCGCCCACGTCATGGCGTTATGCATGATGCCGAGGCCGAAGTCCTGAATCTCCTTCCGCAGGTAGCTCATGATGAGCCGGAAGAAGACGAAATCCCCGATCGAATCGACACGGAGCTGGAGCCAGCGGCTCCAGCCAAAATCCAACCAATTACTCACGATGCTGCTCCCAATCCATTCGAGCCTAGTTCCCGACCTCAAGAGCGCCCTTGAGGGCAGTCGTCTTGATCATCGTGCCTAGCAAGCTTTCCTTGCCTTTCATTGCGGCTTTGGCCAGCAAGCGCTGATTGTTCTCCATGCCCGCAATATAGGAATCGTAGGCCTGGATGTTCGCCTGCCAGGTCTGGAAATTAGCATCGGCAGTATTGTTGATTCGCAGCGCGTCATTATCGGCAGCCGCCACGTTGCCTTGGTTATTACTGGAATTCCTTCGGGTCTCCGACTGTTTCAGTTCGCTCTGGAGCTTGGGCATGTACTCGTTGAAGAAATCCACCGTGTAGTTGAATTTTGCGTTCTCCATTTGCTGGATGTTCGCGCAAACCTGCTTTTGCTGTTCAATGATGTTTCCAGTCGGATTGATCTGGAACACCTGGGTCAGATTGCTCAAATTGAAGCCACCGCCGCAGCGCTCGGCCACCATGTAGTTCGGCGGGACCTTCGTGATCGGCTGCCCCTGCGGGAGCCCGAAACTCATTACCACGCCCTGGATCTGGATCAGCTGCTGCTGGTACTGCTCCAGCGTGCGCTTCCATCGCATCAACTGCTCGCTGTACTCGGCGACGTCCTGAAACCTTGCCGAGTACGTGTTGATCTGATTGAGCGTGGCCTGCAGAACGTTGGCAACGTCGACAACGGGGATACCCGTCGCCTGGACAGCCGACGACCCTGCTGCCAGCGCCATCACGAGGGAGGCAGTCGCAACCAGCTTCTTGGCGTTCCTACTCATTTGTCCGTCCTTGTCTAAAGAGTGTTGAGATTGCCGAGGGTGATCTCACCCGACGGCCCGCACGCTTTCGCGCGAACCACTCTCGCGCTCACCAGGTTCCCGCCGGGTCTTGCCAGACCCCTTTCGCTCCGCATAAAAACGTTCCAACCAGTCCTCGGGTCGCAGTTCGTTGACGCTGATGCCCGACCGATACGCTTCTTCTTCGATAACACGGTGCATGATGTCGATGTTGTCGGTCGAGGCGGAGATGACCGAAAGGGAATCATCGAGACCGCGCAGGTTCAACTGGCAGACGGTTGCCGCGTGTCCTTGCTTGACCAGGAAGCAGCGCGAACGCTCGTCGAGGCTCTTGACGACCTGGTATTCGGCATCGGTGAGCTTGAGCCCCTCGATGTAGTCTTCGCGACTGGCGTTTGGATTGGGTAGCAGGATCAGCGTCGCCGTCTGCTCAATCAGCGCCGCGGAAATATCGCTTGCCAGCGCATCCTCGGGGCTCTGGGTGGCAAAGATGCCAAGACCGTTCTGCTTTCGAATGGTCTTCTGCTTGTTCTTGGCGAATTCCTTCAACGCGCCGCCGCCGTCGAGGATCTTCCAGAATTCGTCCATCACATAAATGAGGGGCCGCCCGTCGATCAGCGACTCCAGCTTGTGCAGAAGATAGTTGATTACCGGAACACGAACTTCCGGGTTATCGATCACATCGGTGTAGTCGAAACCGATGATGTTCGCCTTCTGCAGATCGATGGTGTCGGCAGGATTGTCAAACACCCAGCCCAGCGAATTGCCTACGGTCCACTTGCGCAGGCGCGCATAGAGCCCGTCATCGCCCATATTGGGCAGGCTCTTTTGCAGATTGGTCATGTTACGGAGGTGCATCGGCGTATCGAGCATGTTCTCGACGGCCCGATAGATGTCCTCCTCTTCCCGCGCGGAATAGATCGCCTTGGCGGCCAGCACCTTGATCAGATCGGCCAGGAACTGGACGTTAGCCTCGTTGCGCTCGCAATGGAACGGGTTGAAGCCGGTCGGCTGTCCATTCTCGAGGGCAAGGTAGTTGCCACCGCAAGCGCGCACGAAAATCTCGGCACCACGATCCTTGTCGAAGAAGAAGATCGTCGGAGACGGCTTGAGCTTCTGCACTTGGCTCAACAGGAAGTTGATCAATGCGGTCTTACCGGTACCGGACTTACCGATGACCATCGTGTTGGCGATGGCCTTTTCGCCCAACGAATTCTCGGCCGGGTGCGTTGCGTGGAAATTGAAATAGTACGGCTGTCCGTTTGTCGTCTGCAGAGTGGTGACGCATTCGCCCCAGGGATTGTTCTCCTTCTTCCCGGTCGCGAAGTTGTGCAAGGGCGACAAACCGAGGAAGTTCAGGGAGCTGACGTTCGCCAGGCGGGTGCGATATTTCCAGTTACCCGGCAACTGCGAATAGAACGAGGCGGTAACCGCCAGGTCTTCCTTCGCGGAGACGAAGCCGGCATTCGAAAGCTCCGCACGCGCCGTGGCAACGTTCTGCGCCAGGCGCTCCTGCGACTCGGCGTACAGCGTCAACGTGAAGTGGTATTCGCCCAGCACGAAGTTGCCGGATGCCAGCTGGTCCATGGCGTGATCCAGTTCCACGATCTGGCTCACCGCCTTGTCCCCGGACGAAATCATCATGCCCTTGGTGCGATCCAGCACCTTGAGCGCGTCCTGTCGCCCCATCGGACTGAAGGAATGGGTCAGCACATACTCAAAATCGAGGTACTTGAGCCCATTGAGGATGCCGGGATACGTGGCGTCCGTGTATTCCTTGATATTGAGGATGGCGCCGAAGTGGTTGACGCCATTGGGCGTGTTGACCACGAAGTCGCCAGACTTCGCGGAAAACATGTGTCGACTTACAGGCAGGTAGTTGTAGACCGGCGCCTGCAACACCGGCACCGGCTCGTCGATTCGATTCAGGATGTACCCGAAGAACTCGAGCGCTTCAGAGAATACGATGCCATTGCTGGCCTCATACATCCCCAACCTGCCGGGAGCGTAGTCCTTGAGAACCGCTTCGACATTACCCGCCAGCTCGAGGATCTGGCCGATAGCCTGATCCTGCTCGGCCTGCAGCTTGCTGGCATCGGTCGACTTTTCGGAAAAGCGCTTACCGGACACGACCGGACGATAGAGCATCGTCAGATAGAGTTCGTTCTGCATGATTTTCTGTGCCGAAAGGCTGGAGAAATAGCCTTCGGACAAGCTTTGGTTGAACTTCTGTTCGAACCGCGCCTGCGAAGTGATGCTGCCGCGACGACGGATGTCGTGCACCCAAAACGCAACATTGACGAAATCAGGCGCGCGCAGCGTCTGCAACATGCGATTGAAGACGTTATGTCGGTGCTCGATCTCCCACTCCTCCCTGCCGACGAACGGAAGGCCGCCCAGGCGCCATACCAGCAGAAAATCTCCGCCGGTCGTCTTCAGCACGGTGGGCGAGACATGGGTGGAAAGCGGAATGAATTCGCTGATGGGAGTATCTGGGCTAAACATGGATGGACAGCTTCCCCTGCAGATCGTCGAGCCGTAGTTCGGCTCGACTGGTTCCTTCAGTCCCGCGCCCGATCGGACGGGGCGCGGTAGAGATTCGGCGAGAACACCCACATGCCGGAATGGTGCTGAAGGTTCCGGACCTTGGTCCGGAACCGCAAGCGCAAGCCCAACAAACGGAAAATCATCTCGTCGCGTCGCGCCATTTGCCGCATCACGAAAATCACGATCGGCAATAGGAGCAGGCAGAACATGTTGATGTAGAACGTGAGCAGCAGGCAGCTGCCCGCGCCGACGGCGAACGGGAGATACGGCACCCCCATAAACATCGCCGGGCGCGTGCAGCCGCGGAACAGCACGTTCTTATGCATAGACCGGAAGCGCGGACAACACGGCGCTCACCGAGGAGCCGACGTCTTCTGGAATCACCATCTTTGCCAGCTGCGCGGCCGCACCGATCAGGAAGCCGCCGATGAGTACCGGAGCCACGTCCGAAATCCGCTTGTGCGCGAAGGCGATCTGATAGCCCGCGAAAATAACGGCGATGGTCACGATGGCCACCGAAGCTACATTGAGGATGCCATTGATCTTCCCGATGAATCCGGTGACGCGGCCTTCCGCATCGGTCGTTTGCGCGAAGGCCATTTCCGGCAGGGCGAGCAATGCGACGAAAACCAGGGCGGCCATGAAGGCCTTGGCGGTGTTTTTGACTTGCGGGTTGAAACGCATGGATAGATCCCTCTTCGTTTTTGACATGGGTTGTTGCGACTGCGGTACAGCAAGATGTTCGTGACTCATGAGCGGTGCTGGCCCTAGAAGACAAAGGCCTTGTCACCGGGTTCGGCCGGAAGCGATTGCGTTGTTGTCGTCGGTGCCTGGGGCGCAAGCCCCGCGCTTGTAGGTTGCAGCACGACCGGACCGCCCTGCGGAACGTTCTCGGCCATCGGTTGAGAGACGGCGGCAGGCGCGGTGGCAGGTTGGCGCATCGCCGTCGCGTCCAGGCGCTGTTGCCACGTCGTGCCAACGACCGCCGGACGCGCGAGTGGCGCGGCAGATCGCTTGCGTGCGATGTAGGGAACCACCGCTATCGGCGCCACCGCACCTTCGGTGTTTCCCCGCATCGATGCGTAGACTTTCTGGACGTAGCCGTGGCGGAAGCCGGTCGTAAAATTGCCCGAGTAGTAGCAACTGAAGGACTTGCCCCAATTTCCACCAGAGCGGCCGTAGCACTCGGCCAGGATGCGCGATCCTGCCTGCAGGTTCGGGCACGCCTGGAAAGCGCGCTCATAGGAATCGAGCCCGTAGCGATCGAAGTTGTGCTTGTTGACCTGCGCAAGGCCGACCGAAAAATTGAAGCCTCGTGCATCGAGCATCCGCACGGTCGACACCGCTTCGGCGAGATTGCGTGGCTGACGGACCAGGCGCCCACCCACCACGCCGATGGCGAAGGGGTTGAATGCGGATTCGACATGAACGACGTGCTGCATGACGTCGTTTGGAACTGCCAGATTCGGGCAGCTCATCAGCTCCATGCCAGGCAACATCCCTATCCCCCTGTGCCGTTTTGGCACCCAACGCAGACTTCCTTGTGCGTTCCAACCCCTGAAGGGTTGGCATCGCCATGATTCATGCCACTGTTTGGACTGTCAATGGGTGCAAACCCCGTCACAGATCGACAAACGCGTGACTCCACATAACTCATTACTTCATTGCTGTGCCCTCGCCGGATCGAAATCGATGCCGGTGATATAGCGCTGTCCCGCATGCGCCTTGATATGCACGACGATATCGATCGTCATCATCAACAGGCGCTTGATTACAGCGAATTCGAGACCGGACCCTTCCGCGGAAGCCTTCACCATCAGCGCGAGCTGGTCCCAGGTCTGGGCCGTGCTGCCGGCATGGCAGCTGGTGATGGAGCCGGGATGTCCGGACGCGCAGTTGCGGATGAAATAGAAGGACTCGTCGCCACGCAGCTCCGCCAGGATGATGCGATCCGGCTTCATGCGCAGGCAGGCCTCCATGCAGCTCTTCGCGCTCACATTGCTGGTGCTCTGCCCGCCCTTCGAATACAGCAGATGCACGACGTTTGGCTGGGCGATGAACAGCTCGCGCGCATCCTCGATCGTCACCAGACGCTCGTTCTCGGGGATATGGTTGACCAGCGATTTCATGAACGTGGTCTTGCCGCTGCCCGTTGCGCCGGCCACCACGATGTTCTTCTTGTACTGGACGGCCTTCTTGAAGAAGTCCGCGTAATTGCGCGCCGCACGCAGGTCCAGCAATTCCTGGTCGTGATCGCTCAGCGTATGGGCGTGCTCTAGTACCTGGTCGAAGAATCCGTCTTCCTGGTACTGCTGCAAGGTCTTGCTGTGCTTGGACGGAAGTCGGATCGTGATCGAGACCTTGCCAGCATCGCACGCGGGGGGAATCACGAACTGCGCGCGCTGCCCCGTGGGGAACGTCAACGAGACGACTGGATCGGCATCGGTAATGCGCTGCCCCGTGTTCGACTCGTTGACGACGGCGGTGCAGAACTGCCGGGCGCGTTCGAAGGTCAGGCTCGGCACATCCATGCGCTGCCAACCCGCGCGGGTTTCGAGGTAAAGCTCACCCGGTCGGTTGATGCAGATCTCCGTGACGTCCGGCGAGCTCATGTGCTCGTCGATTCCCAGCACCTGGTACTGGTAGTCGAGGAAGTCGTTGGAGATCCTGGCAATGGGTGAGTTGTCCGCTTCCATGCGCCCTGCTCCGCGTCAGCGCAGCACCGAGGAGAAGTCCACGTCCTTGGCGACGTAGACATTCACGATGGTGCCCTGATTGATGGTGACGGTAGGCGGTCGGCTCATGGCGCGATCGACCGCTTCATTGGCCATGCGCTCCATCGTCCGCGCGGTGTTGCTCTCGTAGGGCTGGATGATCTCGTTGCCCGAGTTGGTCACCGTGCTCGAAGTCGGGCCGTGCTTGGCACCGGCGTACTTGAACCCGTCGCTGATCAGGCTGATGAACAGCGCGGAGCTGATGCGGCTGGCCCAATGCGCGTTGTAGTCACCCGGATGCCCGGCGCCACCGAGGTTGTCCACGCCCGGACTCGCCATGTTCACATCAATGCCAGTCGGCGTAATGATCCGGTCCCAAACCACGGCAACGCGTGGACCCGTGACGTTGTCGCTTTCATACGACCCGGAAACCTTGGATCCCTTCGGCAACAGCAGGCGGCGCCCGTTGACCGAATACACCGGCTCGGTAACCACGCATGAAGTAAAGCCGGGCACATCGGTGACGATGTGGGTTTCCATCACGCAGCGGATGTAGGTGCCGCGCACGAGCAGCGTGTCCGGATTGGTCAACGGCTGCGCACTGGTCGGCATGGTGCGCATGGGCTTGGCAGGCTGTTGGCCCTGGCCGTTACCCTGCGTCGCCAGATTGAGCATCGTCTGCGCGTACTGATCGGGCGGCATCATGCCGGCCACACCTGCCGCTCCGGCGGAAGGCGTGGCCTCACCGCCCGCGAGATTCGCCATGCGGCGCTCCATCAGCGAAGGTCCTCGCGCCTCGCCAGAAGCATCGGGGTACGGCTCAGGCATCGGGGGCGGCAGGGGCTGTACCGGAACCGGTGCCGCGGCAGCATCCGCTACCGGCAACGGCGGAAGGTCGGTTGCTTCCGGCAATGGCGGATTGTCTCCGTCGCTTCCCTTGGGCAGCTCCGGGATGCTCACTTCCTGGTCGGCGACCCTCGGCTTGTTGTCGCCGCTGCCCGCCGTAGCGCTTTTGAACATCCAGAAGGCCGCGATGACCAGCAGTGCGACGATGCCGGCAAGAAAGACCAGCGCCTTGCGGTTGAGCCGCTGCACGTCGGTCGATCGCAGCATCGGCGCGTTGGCATCCAGGTCAGGTGCGCCAGTCGCCGTCTGTTGCTGCGCGTAATACGGATTCACGCCGACGCGGCTGTCCTGGAACTCACCGGCCTGGCCATCAATACGTCCATGTTCGTTCGGCATGTTCTGGTTCATTTCCGGATGTTCCTGCGCAGGCCGACCACGTTCTTGCCGTGACGGATGACCAAGTAGGGATAGGTGCCGTGGACGATGATGGTGTTTCCTTCCACCGTCGTATTCACCACGAAGTCCTCGCTGCCCTCGCGCTCACGCGCAAACACTGCGGGGAAGTTTCCGGTCGGAATGTTCTTGAGGTCGCTCATCCGCACATACGTGAAGCGGCCGTCGTCATAGACGTTGATGGGAACGAGCCATCGCTGCTTCGTCTTCGTCGCGTACAAGTAATCGAAGTTGTACTGGCGGCTCTTGTCCAGCTGCGTGCTCAGCTCCGGCTGGGGCGCATCGTCGTCCTTCTTCTTGGCATCGAACTCGGTGTCGCTCGGATACACGAACTTGATCATGTACTGCACGCCGGCGCTCTTCGCCTGCTCCAGCGCGCGCCAGTCCGTGGCCACAACCTTCAGCTCGAAGATGTAGGAATGCGCGGCCGTCCGCACCATCATGTTGGTGTCGACGTCGACATTCTTCGGCTTGAGATAGAAGACGTTGTCGCGCCGGCTCATGTCCCAGCCATTGCTGAAGCCGGTGCTGTAATCGAGGATCTGTTCGTTCGGGCTCAATTCGATCTGCGTGGTGATGCCCAGGCCGGTCCGCACCTGGTAGATGCGATTGGGTTCGTACTCGTATTCCTGGATGACCTGGGCGGCCGCCGGCAGCGCGGCACCAATCGATACCGCGAAGAGCAGCGCCACGGCAAAGCGGTGTTTACTCAGAAACTTCATGGGGTGCTGGCTCCGTTCGCGGTGCTGGGCATTGCCGGGGCTGCCGGAGGCGTGCCCGTCGCAGGTGCGGGTACTGCGGAAGTCGGCTCCGTCATGCCTCCCGGTACCGTCGGCACGAGTTGTCCAGATACATCCGAAGGCGGCATGCCAGGAATCGATGCCGGATGCATGGCCTGCGCCGGGAACTCCGCCTCCACCGGCGGAGACGCGGCGTAGTCGTTGTCGACGCGGTAACTGGTGACCTGGAAGCCAAGCGGATTCAGTATCCGGTTCGGCTCATCCATCTTCAGGTGGGCGTTGTAGCTGAACTCCAGCGAGGCGATCTTGCTGTCCAGCGGCGTTACGCCGCCCGAGTTCTTGTCGTACAGGCTGCGCTGGAACCGGACCGTTGCCGCCTTTGGCGTTCCGCCGACTTCAGCAGGATCGTTCAGCTGCAGGCTGAGGATCTTGATCCGGATCGCCTTGTTCTTGCCGAACAGGGTCTGCGGATTCGAAGGATTGGTCTTGGTGTACAGCTGGGCGTAACCGGAGGTTACGGCCTGGGTTGCCATCGCATGGACCGTGTTCCAGTCGCGCTGACCGAACTGCGAGTAGTCATAGGACTCGCGCGCCATGATGAAGTGCGCGATGTTGCTCTTGTTGAGCGCCTCGCTCGAGGTGATTCCATGCTCGCCGAAGTTTCCGGTGAGGCGCGCCACCGTGCTGGTGCCGGTGTACGCGTCGGCCATGACCAGGTACGGCACCTTCTCCTTCAACGGGAGGAAGAAGAAGTAGCCGCCAGCGAGAATCAGCGCCATCACGATGGCCGACCACGCAACCATCCAGGCACGACGCTCGCTGCGCCGCGCCAGGTCGGCGATGGTCACTTCAAAGTTGGCCGCCTTGGCGATTGCCGCGTCGACTTGAGGTGTATCCGTTTTCTTTCCAAGCATTTCGTTCGCGTCCTTGTCGTGTCGGCGGCCGTCAGGGCGTGACGGCGTTGGAGCCGCTGCCGGTAGTCAGCGCGGCCGAAGCAGGCGCTGCGCTGCGCACGACGATCTGGTTGCCCTCGGTGGTGACCGAAACACCTTGCGGGGCATAGGCGGCGGACAGCTGCGATGCGGCATCGGCAAGATCATTGGTACGGATCTGGGCCACGGCTGCGTGCAGCGTGAAATCGGACGCATGCATGTAGGACAGGGTCATCTTCGAATCGCGCGCCCAGCGCTCGAGCATGGTCTTGAGCGTTCCGTCCATCGGCGACGGATAGAACTGGTAGGCCTGATAAAGCGGGAGTTCCTGTGGGGCCTCCGCGTAGTGATTGACCTCCTTCCAGCGGCCGCCGTATTCCGGCGCCGGCTGGGTAGCGCACCCCGCGGTTGTCCCGATCAGTACCACCAGCAGGGCCGCTGCCCCGCCGCGAATGCCAAATGCATTTGTAGTGCTCACGCTATCCCTGCTCCTGCCTGAAAAAATGCCTGCATCGGACCCACGCGTAGCCACCGGAAGCCCGTACCGGAGGCATGGCGTGGCCATGCGGAACCGGTCGGTCCTCGCCGTGGTAGTGAGACAAGCGGATAGATCAATGCCAGGGCAGCAAGCCTGGCGGCCGTGCGTTGACGGCGCGCGCGTACGATCCCTGTACACACCACTTCACGATCGCGATCGGCGATCCGTGTTCCCAAGCGGTGATCGTTCTATCCCTGAACTCCCCCTTCCAACGTCGGCATGCTACTCGACGGGCGTCAAGGGACGCCCGTCACGAAGAGTAGAACGAACTTCGCGCAAACGGCAAGAGGAGAATTCCCCGGCCATCGGTAGGAAAGCTCCCCGGCCATCGCTGTCGCGGGGCAGTAACACTTATAGCTTGTGCAAACGCTCTATCGCCGCATCCAATGTCGCTTCGTTCTTGGCGAAGCACAGCCGCGCCAGGCGCTGGCCAGCAGGGGCCGTTTCATAGAACGGCGACAACGGGATCGCGGTAACGCCCTTCTCGACGGTGAGCCAGCGGCAGAAGGCGACATCGTCCAGGTCGCTCACCGCCGAGTAATCGACCAGCTGGAAGTAGCCACCGGGCACGGGCAGTGGCTTGAGCTTGGTCGTCAGCAGTTGCTCGCGGAAGCGATCGCGCTTGGCCTCGTAGAACGCACCAAGCTGCTCGTAGTGCTCGGGCTCGGCTTCGATCATTTCGGCGAACGCCCACTGCGCCGGGGGGAAGCTGCAGAAGGTGTTGTACTGGTGCACCTTGCGGAATTCCGCAGACAACGCCGGCGGTGCGACGCAGTAGCCGATCTTCCAGCCGGTGCAGTGATAAGTCTTGCCGAAGCTGGAAACAACGAAGGCGCGCGCGCGCAGTTCGGGATAGCGCAGCACGGATTCGTGGCGGGCGCCGTCGAAGATGATGTGTTCGTAAACCTCGTCCGACAGCAGGTAGATGCCGGTGTCGCGCAGCAGCGCGGCGAGCTGGGCGATGTCGTCGGTGGTGAACATCGCGCCGGACGGGTTGTGAGGCGTGTTGATCATCATCAGCCGCGTCTTCGGTGTGATCGCGGCGCGGATCAGGTTCCAGTCGGGAACGAAGGTCTGCGGATCCAGCGGCACATGCACGGCGCGGCCGCCGGCCAGGTCGATGGCGGGTTCGTAGCAGTCATAGCAGGGATCAAGGACGATGACTTCATCGCCCGGGCGCACGACGGCGAGCACGGCATCGAAGATGGCTTCGGAGGCGCCCGAGGTTACGGTGATCTCGGCATCGGCATCGGGCCGATAGCCGTAGCAGCGCTCGGTCTTGGCGGCGATGGCCTGACGCAGGGCCGGGATGCCGGTCATCGGGGAATACTGGTTCTTGCCCTCGCGCATCGCCCGGTCGAGTGCCTCGATCAGCCGCTCGGGGACCTGGAAGTCGGGGAAGCCCTGGCCCAGGTTGACGGCGCCGTGCTCCATGGCAAGCTGGGACATCACGGTGAAAATAGTGGTGCCGACCTTGGGCAGCTTGGTTTCCGGGGTCATTGCAGGGGACTGGCACTGAGGGAAACTCCGGAGTGTAAGGAATCACCCGGCTGGGGCCTAATGACAAACAGCTACCGTCAAGGAAGAACGGTTATGGGCAATGGGGAAATTGTCAGCATGCGCGAACTGCGGATCGTGGATGCCGCCGAGCTGGCGGTCGCCTACGTCAGGGCGGGGTACGCCCTGGTGATGGATGAAGACGCGCTGCATCTGCGCGTCGGTGAGCACGCCCGGGACGTCGAAGCCTATTGGCCGGTACGGCGCTACGGATTCATCACGGCCTGGAATCCGGCATCGATCCCGTATTCGGACACCGCCAACGAAACCGCCAACGCGATGCTGGTGGCCCGACTGGATGCGATCGGTGTCCAGCGTCTGCCAGCACATGCCTTTGCCAGCGACGGGAGTTGGCGCGAAGCCGGCTGGCTGATCGCCGACATGGAAGAGTCGCTGCTGGATCTGCTCGGACGGGAATTCCGACAGGCCGGCATCCTGTCTTGGAATGCCGGCGAGCCGGTGCGGCTGCGAATGCTGATGCCCTGCCCGGCCGATGCACCCGATAACGAATGGATCGATTGGGTCGGCGCGTGAGCATGGCCCGACGCCCTGAGCATGAATTGATCGCATAAAATTGCCGCTTCGCGGCCGTGGCCGCCGTATTCCAGGCCGCGACCCGAACTTTGGACAACACTCCGCCCAAGCCCGCGCAGCCCCCGCTGCTGGAGGCGCGCCGCCTGCGCTTCACCCGCAATGACGAGCCCGTATTCGGGCCGTTGGACTTCGCCGTTGAAGCCAATGAAGCCCTGCTGGTCCAGGGCGACAACGGCGCCGGCAAGACCACGCTGCTGCGGGTGCTGGCGGGCCTGCTGAAGCTGGACGAGGGCGAAATTCTCATCGAAGGTCGTCCTGCGGACCCCTATCAGCGTTCGCACGCCATTGCCTATCTCGGCCATCTGCCGGCACTCAAGGCCGATCTCAGCGCGCTGGAGAACCTCGACTTCCTGTGCGGCCTGCACGGTTGCCGCGCGAATCTCTTGCCGGAGCAGGCCATGGCGATGGTCGGGCTGGCCGGTTACGAAGATGCGCTGGCGCGGCAGCTGTCCGCCGGCCAGAAAAAGCGCCTGTCGCTGGCGCGCCTGTGGCTTTCGCCCGCGCCGTTATGGCTGCTCGACGAGCCGTACGCAAACCTCGACCTCGACGGGATCGAGCTGGTGAATCGCATGGTGCAGGCGCACTTGCACGACGGCGGCGCGACCCTGGTGACGACCCATGGCGCCTACGCAGCGCCGCCGGTCCGCACGCGGATGCTGGTGATGAGGAAGCCGGCATGAGCCAAGCCATTCATCCCGGATTACTGGTTTCGGCCCGTGCCCTGATGCTGCGCGACCTGCGCCTGCTGTGGCGTCGTCGCGGCGACGCCCTGCAGCCAGCCCTGTTCGCCCTGCTGGTGGTGACCCTGTTCGCGTTGGCGCTGGGCAACGACCGCGCGACGCTGGCGAAGTCGGCCGGCGCGGTGCTGTGGCTGGCTTCGCTGCTGGCGGGTCTGCTGGCGCTGGACACCCTGTTCCGGGGCGACGCGGAGGACGGTTCGCTGGAGCAGTGGATGCTCGCGCCGGTCCCGCTCTCCTGGCTGGTGCTCGTGCGCACCTTCATGCATTGGGCCACGACGGCGCTGCCGCTCCTGCTTGCCGCGCCCCTGCTGGCCGAGCTGCTGCACCTCCCGCGCCCCCAGCTGGGCGTGCTGATCGCGTCGCTGGCGCTGGGCACGCCTTTGCTGAGTCTGCTCGGTGCGGTGGTGGCCGCGCTGACGGTCGGAATGCGGCGCTCCGGTATACTCGTCGCTCTGCTGGCGCTGCCGCTGTACGTGCCCGTGTTGGTGTTCGGAGCTGGCTCCGTGATGCAGGCGGCACAGGGGCTGGATGTCACCGGCGCGCTGCTGATGCTGGGGGCCGGACTGGTCCTGGCGCTCGTCCTGGCGCCGCTGGCGGCAGCCGCCGCCATCCGGATCGCTCTTAACTGAACGCGCCGCTGGATCGCTCCGCATCCGGTTGAGCCCGATCAAGCCACGGCGCCAAGCGCTCAACGACAATATCGCCGCCCGCCAATGTTTGCGGGCGACCCGAGAAACGATGAATCCGATCCTGCGCTGGTTCCACCAACTTGGTTCGCCGCCCTACTTCGACCGCTTCGCCGCGCGCTGGGCGCCGTGGGGTTACGGCTCGGGCCTGCTCATCATGGCCGTGGGGATCTACTGGGGCCTGTTCCACACGCCGGCCGATTACCAGCAGGGCGACAGCTTCCGCATCCTCTACATCCACGTACCCAGCGCCTGGATGAGCATGGCCGTGTACGCGCTGATGGCGCTTTACGCCGTGATCGCACAGGTATGGCGGATCAAGCTGTGCGAAATCCTCGCCATGGCCTGCGCGCCGATCGGCGCCGCCTTCACCCTGATCACGCTGATCACCGGCTCGATCTGGGGCAAGCCGATGTGGGGAACGTGGTGGGACTGGGATCCGCGCCTGACCACCGAACTGATCCTGCTCTTCATGTATCTGGGCGTGATCGGCCTGTACAACGCGATCGACGATCGCCGCGCTGCCGCGCGTGCCGCGGGCTTCCTCGCCATCGTGGGCGTCGCCTTGCTGCCGGTGATCCGCTACTCGGTAGTGTGGTGGAACTCGCTGCACCAGGGTCAGACGATCAAGCTGTTCGGCCAGTCGACCATGGACTCCAGCATGATCGCGCCGCTGATCATCATGATCGTCGGCACCAAGCTCTGGTTCATCGGTGCCCTGCTCGCCCGCGCCCGCGCGGACAACCTGCGTCGCGAGGCCGGCAAGGCCTGGGTCGTCGAAGCCGCGGAGTCGCGCCCATGAGCTATCTGAACTATCTGATCGCGGCGTACGCCGTATTCGTGATCGTGCTGGCGTGGGACTACGTCGCCACGCGCCTGCAGATCCGCCGCCAGCTCCGCACTGCCCGCCTGCGCGCCGCGCGCGAGGCGACCCGCGGATCGAACAACGTACTCACCCGATAAGTCGCAATGAACCCCACCCGCCGCAACCGTCTGCTCTGGATCGGCGCGCTCGTCGCCGCCGCCGGCCTCGCCGCCGCGATGATCACCTACGCGATCCAGCGCAACGTCACCTATCTCTATACGCCCAGCGAAATACTGCGCGGCGAGACCGGCGCGAATGCGCGCTTCCGCCTGGGCGGCATGGTCGCAGCCAATTCCTTCCAACGCGCCCAGGGCTCATTGGAAGCGCACTTCCGCGTGACCGATGGCGATGCGGAGATGCCCGTGATCTACACCGGGATCCTGCCCGACCTGTTCCGCGAGAAGCAGGCGGTCATTGCCACGGGCCGCATGCAGGGCGACCACTTCGTCGCCGAACAGGTACTCGCCAAGCACGACGAGACCTACATGCCCAAGGAAGTCGCGGACAAGATGGGCGCGGCCCATCGCAAGCACGACGTTCCGGCTGCTGCCGCGGAAGCGAAATAACCGTGCTGCCCGAGCTTGGCCAATTCGCGCTGGTGCTGGCGCTGCTGATGGCGGCGCTGCAAACCGTACTTCCACTGGTCGGCGCGCAGCGCGGCATCGGCAGCTGGATGGCGATCGCGCGGCCCGCGGCGTTCGCGCAGTTCGCTTTGGTCGCGTTCGCGTTCGGCGTGCTGACCTACGGTTTCGTCAGCCAGGATTTCTCGATCAAGTACGTCGCCATCAACAGCAACTCGTTGCTGCCGGTGGTGTATCGCTATACCGCGGTCTGGGGCTCGCACGAAGGTTCGCTGCTGTTGTGGGCACTGATCCTGTCGGTGTGGACTGCGGCCGTTGCGCGCTTCTCGCAACGCCTGCCAATCGAGGTGATCGCGCGCGTGCTCGGCGTGATGGGCGCGGTGGCGGTCGGCTTCCTCGCCTTCCTGATCTTCACCAGCAACCCGTTCGAGCGCCTGTTGCCCGCCGTGGCCGAAGGTCGCGACCTGAATCCGCTGCTGCAGGACCCGGGGATGATCATCCATCCGCCGATGCTGTACATGGGCTATGTCGGCTTCGCGGTGCCGTTCTCGTTTGCGATCGCCGCATTGCTCGACGGCCGCATCGATGCACGCTGGCTGCGCTGGACGCGGCCGTGGACCAATGTCGCCTGGGCCTTCCTCACGCTCGGCATCGCGTTGGGTTCGTGGTGGGCGTATTACGAGCTGGGCTGGGGCGGCTGGTGGTTCTGGGATCCGGTCGAGAACGCCTCGTTCATGCCATGGCTCGCCGGCGCGGCGTTGCTGCATTCACAGGCGGTGACGGAAAAGCGCGGCAGCTTCCGCGGCTGGACGCTGCTGCTGGCAATCGCGACGTTCTCGCTGTCGCTGCTGGGAACCTTCCTGGTGCGTTCGGGCGTGCTCACGTCGGTGCATGCCTTCGCCGCCGATCCGACGCGTGGCCTGTTCGTGCTGATCTTCCTCGGCCTGGTGATCGGTGGTTCGCTGGTGCTATACGCGCTGCGTGCACCGTCGGACAACGATGGCGCGCCGTTCTCCACGGCGTCGCGAGAAACCCTGCTGCTGACCAATAACCTGCTGCTCTCGACTGCCTGCGCGATGGTGCTGCTTGGCACGTTGTATCCGCTGCTGGCCGACGCGCTGGATCTGGGCAAGATCTCGGTCGGTCCGCCCTATTTCGCGCTGATGTTCATGGTGCTGATGGCGCCGCTGATCCTGCTGCTGCCGTTCGGCCCGGTCACGCGCTGGCAACGCGAACAAGCGTCGAAACCGCTCGCAATGCTGCTGCCGTGGGGCGTACTCGCCGGTATCGCCGGTATCGCCGCGTACTTTCTCGCGCCGCAGGCTTCGTGGAAGGTGATCGCGGGTGTGTTGGCATCGGTGTGGATCGCGGTCGGCACGCTGCGTTTCGTGCGCTCCCGCTTCGACCAGGCCGGCAAGCAGTTCACCGCCGAGATGCTCGGCATGTCGCTCGCGCACTTCGGCATCGCGATCTTTCTGATCGGCGCATTGCTGACCGAAGGCCTCAGCCAGCAGCGCGAAGTCGCGATCGCACAGGGCGGCAGCGTCGAACTCGGGCGCTACAGCTTCCGTTTCGATGGCGCGGAGCGCTATCAGGGTCCGAACTACACCGGCGACCGCGGCACCGTCTCCGTTTTCCAAGACGACGTACCGGTGACAGTGCTGCATCCGGAAAAGCGCGCCTATGCCAGCGGTGGCCAGGTGATGACCGAAGCCGCGATCGACCCCGGCTTCAACCGCGACCTCTATGTCGCGATGGGCGAACCGCTTGGTGGCGGTAGCTGGGCGCTGCGCGTGCACGTGAAACCGTTCGTGCGCTGGATCTGGGCCGGTGCATTGCTGATGATGCTGGGCGGTTTCGTGACGGCGACCGATCGCCGCTTCGCCCGCTCGAACCCCGCAAGGACTTCGGAGACCGCCGCGTGAGCGAACGCAAACCCCTCATGCGTTGGATGCCCCTGATCGTGGTCGCCGTGCTCGGCGTCCTGCTGGCGGCTGGCGTGTGGATGAGCCGCAATCCGAATCGCGAGGCGCTGCCCTCGCCGCTCATCGGCAAGGCGGCCCCGACGTTCTCGCTGCCGGTACTGCACGAAGCCGGCCGCCTGTTCGGCACCGCCGATCTGCGCGGCCAGCCGTACCTGCTCAATGTCTGGGGCAGCTGGTGTCCGGAGTGCAGCAACGAGCATCCGGTACTGACGCGCTTCGCCGAAGCCAAGCGCGTGCGCGTGATTGGCTTCAACTGGAACGACGAACACGCCGACGCGCTGCGCTGGCTGGAAGACCACGGAAATCCGTACTGGATCGTCGTGACCGACCGCGAAGGCAAGGTCGCAATCGATTGGGGCATCTACGGTGCGCCGGAAACCTTCCTGGTTGATGGTAGGGGCATCGTGCGCTGGAAGTTCGTCGGTCCGTTGACCGATGACGTGATCACCGAACAATTGCTGCCTAAGCTGACGCAGATCGAGCGCGGGCTATGACCCCCCCTTCGCATATCCGCATGCGCGTCGCCACGCTTGGCCTCGCAGCCGTATTGCTGCTGGGCAATACGCTGGCGTGGGCCCAGCCGGCCAAACCCGAGGCGCCGCCGCGGTTCACCGACCGCACCGAAGAGCTGCGCTTCCACGCGCTCACCGCGGAGCTGCGCTGCGTGATGTGCCAGAACCAGTCGCTGGCCGATTCCAATGCGCAGATCGCCCGCGACCTGCGCCGCGAAGTGCTCGAGCTCATGCGCCAGGGCAAGTCCGACACTGAGATCAAGCAATTTCTGGTGGCGCGCTACGGCGAGTTCGTGTTGTACCGGCCGCAGGTCGAATCCAAGACGTGGCTGCTGTGGTTCGGCCCCGGCCTGGTGCTGCTCGCCGGCGGTTTCATCGTGGCCGGCATCCTGCGGCGTCGCACGGGTTCGGGGCAGAAAGTCGTCGCGGACGATGAGCAGGAGTGGTGACGTGACGGCAATGCCTGCACTGAGCGCAGTCGAAGGGTTCGTGATCGCAGCGGTGCTGATGGCCGCGCTGGTGCTGGCTTTCGTGCTGCGTCCGCTATGGCGCGAGCGACGCGGTGTCGCCGCTATCGCGGGCCTTTCGATCGCGATGATTGCCGGACTGGTGTACCTGCTGGTCGGTACGCCGATCGCGCTCGACTCCGCGCAACGTCCGCCGGAAAACCTGGCCGACGCGGTCAAGCAGCTTGAAGCGGAATTGCAGCGCAATCCCAACCAGCCTGAAGGTTGGCGCCTGCTTGCCCGCGCCCAACGCGAGCAGGGCCAAACCGCCGCCGCGCGCGTGGCGTACATGCAGGCCGTGAAGTTGTTGCCCGACGATCCCGACCTGCTCGCCGAGGCTGCCGAGGCCCGCGCTTTGGACAACGGCGGCCGCCGCTTCGACGATGAAGCCGTCGCCATGCTTCGGCATGCGTTGGAAAAGCAGCCGATGCACCAGCGTGCGCGCTGGTTCCTTGGCATCGCGCAGCGCCAACAGAACCAGCCCGCCGAAGCCGCAAAGACGTGGGAGCCTTTGCTGGGCATCGTTGATGCCAACACTGCATCGAGCCTGCGCGAACAGATCAATACGGCCCGCGCCGAAGCCGGTTTGAAACCGTTGACCGCACCGACGGCATCCGATGCGGGCGCGCTACTTCGCGTCACCGTCGACCTCGCCCCCGGACTCAAGGCGAAACTCGGCGGGAACGACACCTTGTTCGTGATCGCACGCCAGCCCAAGGGGCCGCCGATGCCGCTTGCGGTGAAGCGGGTACCGGTGGGCGATTTCCCGATCACGGTCGAGCTCGGCGACGCCGACGGCCCCATGCCGACGATGAAACTGTCGCAGGCTGGATCGGTGGAACTGCTTGCACGCGTGTCGCATACGGGCACGGCCAATCGTGCGTCGGGCGATCTGGAGTCGGCTGCGCAGGCCGCCCAGCCGAAGGTAGGCGCGCGCTACAGCATCCGCATCGATCGCGTCGTCGAATAGCGCTTCGGCGGCAAGCCCCGCGGCCCGATTCGTTGCGAAGCCGGCAATCCAGTATTCCACTCCCGCATAACGCGGCGATGCCGCGTTGTTAAACTTCGGCCCATGACCGAATTCATTCCTGCCGGCACCCGCTACTTCGATCTGCCCTCGCCGTTCGCCATGAAGCGTGGCGGAGAACTGAGCGGCGGCCATGTCGCCTATGAAACCTGGGGCGAACTCAACGCCGCACGCGACAACGCCGTCCTGATCGTCACCGGCCTATCGCCCGACGCACACGCCGCAGCGAATGAAGGCAATCCGGAACCCGGCTGGTGGGAACCGATGATCGGCCCCGGCAAGCCCATCGACAGCAACCGCTGGTTCGTGATCTGCGTGAACTCGCTGGGCAGCTGCAAGGGCTCGACCGGACCGGCTTCGCTCAACCCGGCGACCGGGCGCACGTACCGCCTGGACTTCCCGGAACTGGCGGTCGAAGACGGCGCAAACGCCGCGGCTCATGTGGTCCATGGCCTCGGCATCGAGCGCCTCGCCTGCGTCATCGGCAATTCGATGGGCGGCATGACCGCGCTGGCGCTGCTGCTCCTGCATCCGGGCATCTCACGCGCGCATATCAACATTTCCGGCGCCGCCCGCGCACTGCCGTTCTCGATCGCGATCCGTTCGCTGCAGCGCGAGGCGATCCGCCTGGATCCCAACTGGAACCACGGCGAGTACGACGACGCGCGCTATCCCGAATCCGGCATGCGCATGGCACGCAAGCTCGGCGTCATTACGTATCGCTCCGCGCTGGAATGGGATGGCCGCTTCGGTCGGGTGCGACTCGACCAAACCTCTCAAAGTCCGGACCGCCCCGACGAAGATCCGTTCGGCCTGGAGTTCCAGGTCGAGAGTTACCTCGAAGGCCACGCCCGCCGCTTCGTGCGGCGCTACGACCCGAACTGCTACCTGTACCTGAGCCGTTCGATGGACTGGTTCGACCTGGGCGAATACGCCGGAGGCGATGCGATGGCTGGGCTGGCCAGCATCCGCGTGGAGAAGGCGCTGGCGATCGGTGTCCACACCGACATCCTGTTCCCGCTCCAGCAGCAGCAGGAAATCGCCGATGGCTTGCGCGCGGGTGGCGCCGACGCGCAGTTCCTGCCGCTGGAGTCGCCCCAGGGCCATGACGCCTTCCTCGTCGATATCGAACGGTTCGGGCCGGCCGTGTCCAACTTCCTCGCTGCGCTCTAGGGCGGGTCTCGACCCGCGATCCGAAGCGCGCCATATGGCGGGTCAAGACCCGCCCTACCGATCCTGCGAAAAACGGACGCATTGCCCGTGCCCACAACCGGCCGGCCCGCTAGAATGGGTTATATGGATATGACGCAATGTAATCAGGCCGCAGCAACGCTGCCGGACTTCGACTTCCCGGGCCACGACAAGCTGGTTGCCGCGATCGACGCCGCCGTCGGTGCGGGCGACCAGCACGCCGTCACCGCCGCGCTGCGCAACGCGCTGTGCCGCATGATCCGCGACCGCGACATCCAGTTGCCCGCATGCGTGCACGAGCCCATTACCGACCACTACGCCCGCCGCGAGCTTTATCGCAGCCCGCAACACGGTTACAGCGTGGTCGCGATGACCTGGGGTCCCGGCCAGGGCACGCCGGTGCATGACCATTCCGGCCTGTGGTGCGTCGAAGGCGTCTGGGACGGCGAACTCGAAATCGTCCAGTACGAACTGCTGGAACGCGACGGCGAACGCTTCCACTTCCGCGCCGCCGGCGGCATGCACGCCGGCCCCGGCAGCGCCGGCAGCCTGATTCCGCCGCACGAATACCACACCATCCGCAATACCAGCGACAGCAACGTTGCGATCTCGCTGCATATCTACAAGGCGGCGATGGAATGCTGTTCCATGTTCGTGCCCCGCGACGGCGAGTGGTTCGTGCGGAAGGACAAGGAATTGAAGACCGACGCCACGAGTTGATTCTTGCGAAGCCGGGTCCGCCCGGCTTCGTTCTATCCGCATGACGCAAAAGGATGCCCCGTGCTGACCGACCTGATTCTGGCTTCGTTGCACCACCTGCTGTTCTTCGCCCTGATCACGATGCTGGTTGCCGAATCGGTGCTGCTGCGCGGCAGCGTGGACGCCTCGATCGTGCAGCGCCTGGCGCGTCTCGACTCGGGCTATGGCATGAGCGCCGGCCTGCTTCTGGTGATCGGCCTGCTGCGCGTGTTCAAGGGCGTAAAGGGCTACGACTTCTACCTGCACAACCCCTGGTTCCACGCCAAGCTGGGCTGTTTCGTCCTGGTAGGGCTGCTCTCGATCCTGCCGACCGTGCGCTTCCTGCGCTGGCGCAAGGCCGCCAAGGACAATCCCGGGTTCGTACCCTCTCGCGCAGAGGTGGCGTCCTTGGCACGCATCGTCAAGTTCGAGCTGGTGCTGGTCGCCGCCATCCTGGTGTTCGCGGCGATGATGGCTCGCTACGGTGGCTTCTGAGCCTGGCTCCGCTATACTGCGCGACCGCGCCGGAATGGCGGAATCGGTAGACGCAGCGGACTCAAAATCCGCCGCCCTTAAAAGCGTGTGGGTTCGAGTCCCACTTCCGGCACCAGACTATGAATGCACTTCGGGCCGCTTACGCGGCCCGATTTGTTTTTGGCGCACGGTGCGCCGGACATAGAGAAGGCCCAGTCTTCGAGGTTTTAACCCCTCTATTGGCTGAGCCTTCCGTGCCGGAGTTGTTACAGCAAGTCTTTCAGGTTTGCCGCTTGTTCTCCGGACGCATGCGAGGATAACGCTGCGACTGTTATTGCAGGATCAAGATGCCTGTTGCATCTCTCCGATCGCGCGAGAATCCCATTCATTGGAGCCGCTCGGCCTGAATTTTTCGGGTGGCGCGATATTTGTCTCGGCGCGGTCTGTCCGAGCAGCGTCACGCATTCATCCTCACGCCGACCAGGGCCACCAGCCGCGCCCGGTCTGCGCATAGCGATCCGCGGCGCGTTCGAACGGATTACGCACGCTGATACCGCCGCACCCCAGGTAAAGCGGGAGAAACAGCAAGCCCAGGGCCATGTACTGGTAGACATGCGCGCGTTCGTGATCGGCTAGCATGATCGGCGCTTCATCGCGATGCCCCGCACGATGCGCGTAAGTGATGCAGGTCGAATCCAGCGTGTCGCCGGTGTGCAGGATCACGTTACCGAGAGTGAGTGCGCCGCCCGGTCCCCAGGGCCAATGATGGAAGACCAGCGCCAGTTCGCGTGGCCGCCAATGAACGTGCGCGCCGAACGCCAACCCCAGGGTTCCCGCAAGCAATCCCAGCACGCTGTTGGGCAACGCCCACACCATGCCCAGCACGATCACGCCGATGCGCATTACCGGAGTCAACTGCCCTCTTCCGGGATCAGCAGCCACAGGATCAGGTAGGCCAGGATTCCGGGGAACGCCGCGGATGCCACCGAAACGATGACATACAGGATGCGCACCAGCGTCGAACTCCAGCCAAAACGCCGTGCGATGCCTCCCATCACGCCGGCCAGGATGCGGTCGTCGCGGGAGCGGGAAAGTGTGCGCGGAGCGTTCATGGCGCCGTCCTCCTGAAGACGCAGCGAGTTTAGTCCTGATAGTTCGCAGGAATCAGTGGCCGCGAACGTCACGGCCACGCATTTCGTGCAACCGGTCGCGCAACCAGTCCGCCGAATCCACGACCGGCCGTCCCGGGCAACGCACATGGTAGGCGAGGCCGCTCATGCTGCTGCGGGTACCGGCGCCTTCGATGAACTGCTCGGCAGTGGCGGCCTTGTTGCGATCACGCAGCCATTCGTACTTGCGGCGCAGGTGGTCCTCCGCCTTGGGTGCCTGATACCAGATTCCGTTGCGCTGGAAGTCGCAGCCGGAACGGCCCAGGGACGTGATCAGGTAATCGATTTCCGCGGCGGCTCGCGGCGGCGGTGCCGCCAACGCCGTCGGCGTAACCAGGGCCAGAAGGAAGGACAACCGAAGCAGGGACATGCGCGCGATTCGTAGGAACTCGTGCCGAGTCTAGTCAATCAACCTGAACCCAGTGGTGGTTCTCGGCCGGATCTCACTGGGGGTTTTGCCGGATGCCTGCGTCGATCGACGCGAGGCATCATCCGACTCGAAGACAGCATGCGGTGAACGACATGCTGGATCACGAATCGCACTGAACTCGCGACTCGATATGACCCCCAAGGACGGGGGTACGTCGCTGTCTGACCGAATGGCGGGCGTCGTACCCCCTTCCTCCTTGGCCGCTCCGCAGCCCGATCAGCGCGCGCGCTGTTCCAGCCAGTCGTGGATCGCGCTGGGGACCTCACGCTGGGCGCGGCTCGACACATAGATGCCGATGTGGCCGCCCTTGAAGGACAGCTCGCTGTAGTCGTCGCTGCCGACAAGGTCCTTCAGCGCCTTCGATGCGGCCGGCGGAACGAGGTGGTCCTGTTCGGCATAGATGTTCAACACCGGCATATCGACGTAGCCGAGGTCCACGGGGCGTCCACCGATTTCGATGCCGCCATTGACGAAGCCATTGCGCTGGTAGAACTGGGTAACGAACTGGCGGAAAGCCTCGCCCGCCTGGTCCGGCGAGTCGAAGATCCACTTCTCCATGCGCAGGAAATCTTCCAGGGCCTGCTTGTTGTCCAAGATGTCGACCATCCCGACATATTTCTGAACGAACAACCGCCACGGCTTGAGCGTGAGGTAGGTCCAATTCATCAAGTCGGCCGGAACGTTGCCGAGCGTGTCGACGAATGCGTCGACATCGAGGCAACGCACCCAGTTCGACAGCATGTTGTCGTCGCTGTGGAAATCCACCGGCGTGACCATGGTGACGAGGTTGCGGACCTTCTTCGGATTGAGCGCGGAATAGCACAGCGAGAACGCACCGCCCTGGCAGATGCCGAGCAGGTTGATCGCGTCGGTCCGATACGCGCGGCGCAGATGATCCACCGCACCACCGAGGAAGCGCTGGATGTAGTCCTCGAGTTCCAGGTAACGGTCCGAGCGGTCCGGATAGCCCCAGTCGAGCACGTAGACGTCCTGGCCACGTTCGAGCAAGCCGCGCACGATGGACTTGTCGCTCTGCAGGTCGACCATGTACGGACGATTCACCAGCGCATAACTGATGAGCAGCGGCTGCTTCGATGTCGGCGTGCGCTCACCCTTGAAGCGATACAGCGCGACCTTGCCATCGCGCCAGACTTCCTCGCGCGCCGTCGCGCCGTAATTGACGTCGTCGACCTCGTGCAGCGTGTCCAGGCCGGCACGCAGCTTGGCCTGGATCTGCGCCGCCTCCTGCGACAGCGAGTCGGGCGTGAAGCTGAACGGGCCATGGAGATCGGTGGGGCTCATGCGCCTGCTCCCTTCTTCTTCGCGGCGGTCTTCTCGCCAACCTTCTTGGCGGGAGCCTTGGCCGCAGCCGGCTTGATCGTCGGCGACTCCGCCGGCGCGCGCTCCTGCAAGGCATCGCGCAGGCGCCGCAGCTCGCGCTCCAGCTGCACGATCTTGCGATGGGCCGAGTCGATCTCGGTGCGGGTGGGAATACCAAGCTGGCCGCAGTACTGCTCGACTTCGCGCTGCAGGCCGGCACGAACCTTCATCTGTGCGTTGATGAAGTCGCCATAGGTCTCGCGGAACCGCGGCGACAACGCGATCTCGGCATAGGCATCCTCCGCGGCATCGATCCACAGGTCGAACAGCGCGCGGGCGGAGCCGAGCTGGCGCCCGGGCTCGCTGCGTTCGGCCAGCTTGTCCTCGAAGCGACGGAAGGCCAGCTGCGTGGCTTCGGTCATCAATGCGTTGTAGGCGTTGGTCTTTTCCTGCAGGTCCAGCTGTGCCTGCGCCAGCGCCTGCCAGCGTTCCTGGTGCTCGCGCGCGAAGCCGAACGCCGGAAGGCCCAGCCAGCTGCGACCGTCGCGCTGCATCGTCTGCAGCATCGGCGCCATCTGTTCCAGCCACTGCTCCACGCCATGCTGTCCCGGGCCGGACATGCCCTTGAACATGTCCGCAAACGCGTTGCTGGCGTTGACGCCCAGCATGCGCTGCCAGGCGGAGACGATATCGGCAGGCTGTGCCGGCTTACCGGCGAACTGCGCCGCCAGTTGCTGCATCTGTCCGAACCATTGCTGCGCCTGCGACTGGAAACGGTTCACCGCATCGTCTACGCCGCTGGCCGGATTCGACTTCGCGGCGCCCTGCGCCAGCTGCGACCACCAGCCCAGCGCATCGTTCCAATTCGGTACTGAGGGCTGGGCCGGCGCGGTGCTGCTCCGCATCGCCTCGCCCCAGGCGCCCCAGTACTGGCGTGCAAGCTGTTCAAAGTCGTTGAATCCGCTGGCCATCGCATTCCTCCGTCAAGGCGACGGATGATACCGCCCCGCTTGTTGCAGGGCGGCGTATTTGCGGGCGGCGCGATTGGATGCCGCGGTTACGGCTTCGGAATACGCAGGGTCTTGCTGATCATCAGCGAACCGGACAGCGCGAACATCAGTACCAGCGGATGGAACTGCCACGGCCCCAGCTTGACCACGCCCAGCCATACGTTGTCGCCAAGCGCGCCCTGCCAGGCGGCCACCGCCAGCACGACTACCAGCAACAGGCTAGTGGGAATCGGCGTGCCTTCGAAGTACTTCACTTTGTCGCCGCCACCGGACAGTTGCTCCGCGGTGACGTTGTAGCGCGCCAGACGGCTCACGCCGCAGCCGACGAAATAGCTGAGCACCGCCCAGTCCCAAGCGCCCTGCAGGCCGCAGGCGTAGGCCAGGGCGGCGGGAGCGACACCGAAGGAAATCACGTCGGCCAGCGAATCCAGCTCGCGCCCCAGCGTCGACGAGGCCTGGCGCCAGCGCGCCACGCGGCCGTCAAGCGCGTCGAAGATGAAAGCTGCGGGGATCAGGGCCATGCCGATCAACAGATCGTTGACCACGCCGTCCTGGAGGAAGCGCATCGCGGCGAAGATGGCCCCAGTGCCGCAGAAGGCATTGGCCAGGGTGAACCAGTCGGCCAGGTGGAAGCCGCGGATCATGGAGAAGTGACGTCGGTTCGGCGAGGGCTGATTCATGGTCGCGATGCTGCCAAGCGAGCGCCTTCGCGGCAAGTCCGACGGTGTCGCAAACCGCGAAACAGTCGCAGAGCTAAACTTCCGAGGTGTTCTCGCCACCCTCCGCTTCGCCCCGCAAGATCGTGCATATCGACATGGATGCGTTCTATGCGTCCGTGGAGCAGCGCGACGATCCGCAATTGCGCGGCAAGCCCGTCGTCGTGGCCTGGCGGGGGGCGCGTTCGGTGGTGTGCGCGGCCAGTTACGAGGCGCGGAAGTTCGGCGTGCGTTCGGCGATGCCGGCCGTGCGGGCCGAACGTCTGTGTCCGCAGGCGGTCTTCGTGCCGCCGGACTTCAACCGCTACAAGGCGGTGTCGCGGCAGGTACGCGAGATCTTCGCGCGGCATACGGATCTGATCGAACCCTTGTCGCTGGATGAGGCCTATCTCGACGTCACCATCACCAAGACCGGGCTACCGACCGCGACCGAGACCGCGGAGGCCATCCGCGCGGCGATCCGCGAAGAGACCGGACTGACCGCATCGGCCGGGGTCGCACCCAATAAATTCCTCGCCAAGATCGCCAGCGACTGGCGCAAGCCCGATGGCATCTTCGTGATCCGGCCGCATCAGGTGCTCGCCTTCTTGGAAGCGCTGCCTGTTGGACGGCTTCCGGGCGTGGGCAAGGTCATGGAAGGCCGGCTGGCGCAGCTTGGCGTCACCACGGTCAGCGACTTGCGTGCACTGCGCGTGGAGGAACTCGAACTGCGTTTCGGCCGTTGGGGCCAGCGTCTGCACGAGCTGTCGCTCGGGATCGACGAGCATCCGGTGCAAAGCGAACGCCCGACGATGCAGATCTCCGCGGAAGACACCTTCGAAAGCGACCTGCTGCTCGAGGAGCTCGAGCCACATATTCGTCGTCTCTCGGAGAAAGCCTGGCGGGGCTACGAACACGAACTCGAATCGCACCAGGGCCGCCTTGCGCGCACGGTGGTGTTGAAGCTCAAGACATCCGATTTCCGCACGCTGACGCGGAGCCTGACACCATCGACGCGGCCTTCGACGTTGGAGCAACTGTCCGAAATCGCCAGCGAGCTGCGCGCACGCGTGGATCTGCCGAGCCAGACGCGTTATCGGCTGGTCGGCGTGGGGCTGTCGGGATTCGTGGATCCGGATAGTGCGGCGGCGCAGGAAGATCTGTTCGGTTGACGACTCCGATTGAACGGATCGTCAGGGCGCGGCAAGCGCACTGACCATGACGTAGTAGCCATCAGGATCGCGCAGCGCAAACTCACTGGTACCCGTATTGGGATTCAGGCCGGGCTCTTCTTCGAGCGTCGGAACAAGAGCGCGGGCCCGACTCAGCGTTTCGTCGAAGTCGTCCACACGGAAGAACAAGAGCAGCCCGTTGCCGGGTTGGGAGTGGTCGGGACTGGCAAGCGTCGGATGATCGTGGGATCCCCACTGATGAAGACAGAGCAGGACGGTCCCGTCCGTATCCAGGATTTGTCCGAAATACTCGTGGGCAGGCCCGGTTTTGGCCTGGCCGAACAGCTGCTGGTACCAGCCGAAGCTTCGAGCGACATCAGCTACGCCAATAATTGTCCACGTACGCTTCACCGGCCTTCTCCTTCTGCCTGACGCCAGCTGGTCCTTCTCCCCGCGTGCGGGGAGAAGGTGCCCGAAGGGCGGATGAGGGGCGAACGAAGCGGCAATGCCGGTTCAGCAGTTAACGCTGACGCCCCCTCACCCTGCGTTGCTTCGCAACGCTGTCCCTCGCTATGCCCCCTGCCCTTGCGCATAGCGCAAGGGCGTTCAGTCGGGCGTGCGCCAGTGGCGCACAAGCACCCGCCTTCACCCCGCAAGCGGGGCGAGGGGCGAAAACAACCAGATCACCAGATCACAACCTGCTTGTCGCCACGACGCACCATCGGATCGCTGTCCTTGCACTGGAACGCCGTCGCAAACTCCGGCATGTTCGCGGGCGGCGCGATCGCGCGGAAATTCGCCGGGGCGTGCGGGTTCGTGGCGACCAGCACCTTGAGCGATTCCGGCGTCATCGAGCTGCGCCAGCTCAATGCATAGCTTGCGAAGAAGCGCTGGTCGCGGTTCATACCTTCGATCATCGGATCGGGCGTATTGCCCGCCGCCTTCTTCATCGCGTCGTAGGCAACCTCGATGCCGCCGAGGTCGGCGATGTTCTCGCCCAACGTGAGGCGGCCGTTGACCTTCATGCCCGGCAACGCTTCGAATTCGTTGAACTGCTGCACCAGCTTCTCGCTGCGATCGGCGAAGCCCTTGGCATCGGACGGCGTCCACCAGTTCTCGAAGTTGCCGCTGGGCCCGAAGCGGCTGCCCTGATCGTCATAGCCGTGCATCAGCTCGTGGCCGATGGTCGCGCCGGTATTGCCGTAGTTGAGCGCGTCGTCTGACCTGGGATCGAACAGAGGCGGCTGCAGGATCGCCGCAGGGAACACGACTTCATTGAGCTGCGGGTTGTAGTAGGCATTGACCGTCTGCGGGCTCATGCCCCACTCGGTGCGGTCGACTGGCTTGCCGATCTTGCCCAGGCCCCACTTGTAGTTGAATTCGTTCGCGGCCAGCACATTGCCGATATAGCTGTCGCGATTCGTCTGCAGGCCGGCCCAGTCGCGCCACTTGTCCGGATAACCGATCTTGGGCGTGAACGTCGCCCACTTCGCCAACGCCTTCTGGCGCGTGGCGTCGCCCATCCACTCCAGGTGTTCCAGACGCGCCTTCAGCACGTCGCGCATGTTCTCGACCATCGCCAGCACCTTGGCCTTGGAATCAGCCGGGAACGCGGCCTTGACGTACAACTGGCCCATCGCCTCGCCGGCCTGGCCGTTGACGGTGCCCAACACGCGCTTCCAGCGGTCCTTGATCTCCTTCTGGCCGTTCAACGCCTTGCTGTGGAATTCGAAGTGCTGCTGCACGAATTCATCGCTCAGATACGGCGCTGCGCTGTCCAGCGTGTGGAAGCGCAGATAGCTCTTCCAGGTCGCGACCGGAACGCCGGCTAGCATACGATCGAATTCCTGTTGGAACTCCGGCATCGCCAGCGAGAACATCTTCGGCGCATCCAGTCCCTGCGCGGCGAAGAACTTGCTCCACGGGAAATGCGGAGTCAGCTTGTCGGCTTCGGCGATGGACACGGGGTGGTAGTAGAGCGCCGTATCGCGCGAAAGCTCTTCGCTCGACTTCGACACCTTCGCCAGGCGGGTCTCGAACGCCATCACATCCTTGGCCTGCGCGGCGGCATCGGCCGCAGGCACGCCGGACATTTCCAGCAACTTGGCGACATGCGCCTGGTACGCCTCGCGCGCGTCCTTCTTGTCGGCGTCGAAGTAGTAGTTGCGGTCCGGCAGGCCCAGTCCATCCTGGGTCGCATAAGCGATGTTGGTATTCGAATCCTTGAAGTCCGGCGACGGACCAAAGCCGAACACGAAGCCCTCTCCCTTGGCATAGGACTCGCGCAGGAAATCGGCGACGGCCCCGCCATCGGCCAGCGAGTTGATCGCGTCCAGGCGGCCTTGCAGCGGTTTGATGCCCTGCGCATTGAGTTTGTCGGTATCCATGCCGGTCGCCCAGAGGTCGCCGACGATCTTCTCGACGCCGCCCGCCTTGTCCGCGGCCGCATGCTCGGCAAGCTGGTGCTGCACGGCGAGCGAACGCTCGCTCATCATTTCGTAGAGGCCCCAGTCGGTGCGGTCTGCAGGGATGGGATTGGCGGCCTTCCACTTGCCGTTGACGTAGGCATCGAGGTCGGCGCAAGCGCCCTTAGCCGGATCCAGGTCGCTCGCCTTGAAGCCGGCGACTTGCGGCAGCTTGCTTTCGTCAAGCTTGAACGTGGCGGCGGAGGCGGTGGAAGCCTGGGCTTCCGGCGTTGCGTGGTCGCCCGCGCAACCGGCAAGCATGAATACGCCAAGGACGCAGGCTGCGGCCAGCGGATTCTTCGAAGGAACGGCCATGGATATCTCCGTGAATAGGGATGGCCGCAGGGCATGGATGCCCTGTCGCAGGCCATGCGGTATTCCCGAACGTAGCAGTTGCTCACGGCCGGTGGCATGTGACATTCGGACTAGAACAACACCGCCGGCCCTTGCAGGCAGCAAATGGCAATCTGTCGGCCCGATTGACGGTCTCTTTTTTGTAGAGCGGAGCTTGCTCCGCTGCCGTGCTCTTGTAGATTCGGGACCGCCCGATCGCGCTTGCCCAACCGCTAACGCGCCGGGCGCGGGCCCGGCGCTACTGCAACCCTCAAAAAGCAGCGGAGCGAGCTCCGCTCTACAAGGCAGAACTCGCGGTTTATCTGTCCGGGCCGCTGACGCGGTCGATGGGCTTCCGCGTTATCGCGGTCCGGTTTGGCTGACGTCGAGGAAGATGTCGCGCGCCGCCACACCGAGATCAGGCTGGTCGATGAAGAACCCCTGCACGCCCAACCCGTAGAGCTGCACCGCCTCGGCCACCACGGACTGGTTGATGCCGTTGGGCCCCTGCGTCAGATATTGCTCTTCCGCGCGCAAGGTGTATGGGTGCACCACCAGTCCCGCCTTGAGCGCGTAGGACAGGAACGGATGCACCAGCCCATGGTTGCGCGTGGCGAGCTGCGCGTTGCCATCGCCGTCGGCATCGACCTTCGGCGTCAATGCGGCGCGCGGCAGGATGTTGACCTTCCAAGGTCCGATGCCGCTGGCGTAGTTGGCCTTCATCCATTGCAGTGCCGATTCGCCCGCCAGCGCCTGGTACTTCGTGCCGGCATCGATGCCGCCGACGACGCCGACCAGCCCGCCATAGGTCGCATTGAGATCGGCACCGTGCGTAGCGTTCCAGCGGAAGTCGTACGGGCCGGCGGAGTAGATGTCGTCGAACAGCTGCACCAGCGGAAAGTCGACACCCGCCGAAGGCATGATCGACTTCTTCAACTCGATCAGGTTGGCGACTTCGAAGCTCTGGATGTAGACGCGCTGCGGGTCGGTGAAGCCCTCGGCGACCAGCGTCTCCACCAGCTTGCGACCCAGCGAGATCCCGATCGGGCTGCCATCGAGGTGCCGGCCCTCGCTGGCGAACCAGGTCGGATGCTTGGTTTCCGGATACACGCCGATCACATGGCCATCGCGGCTCTCGGCCTTGGCCAGGCGCACGACTTCGGCGAAGGTCGGAATCTGGAACATCCCGTCGTAGCGCGTGTTCTCCGGACGCACGTCCGGAATGCGCTCCTTCGCACGCAGGCTCTTCAGCTCGGCGAGAGTGAAGTCCTCCGTGAACCAGCCGGTCAGCGTCTTGCCATCGATCACCTTGGTGGTGCGGCGGTTGGCGAATTCCGGATGATTGGCGACGTCGGTAGTGCCGGAGATTTCGTTTTCGTGTCGGGCGACGAGGACACCGTCCCGGGTCGCCACCAGATCCGGCTCGATGAAGTCGGCGCCTTGGCGGATCGCGAGGCGATAGGACTCGAGTGTGTGCTCGGGGCGATACCCGCTCGCACCGCGATGACCGATAACGATCAAGCCCTGGTGATTGGCGCGTTGTACGGGCGTCACGGCATTGGCGTCCTTGGCATTTGCCGTCGATGCGAGCGCCAGGAGGGCGCAGGTAACGGCAACAAGCAGCTTGCTGTGCATCATGAACCTCTTTGGAAAGTCGGGGAAAGCCGACTCCCCTCTGTCGGCCGATGCATGCTGGCCGTCGCAGGTTTCGAAAGCTTGACTGCTGCAAGTCAGACGGCCGAGTGAGAGGCCGGCAAGCGGCTTCAGGTCGCTCCGTGCACGCGGGTGGCGCGATCAGCGCGGCGCGGCATAGCCGCCCTGGATGCCATGCGGCGACAACACCAGTTGCCACAGCTGGATGCGACGCGCGCGGAAACTGGCCATGGAGCCCGCCAGATAAAAGCGCCACATGCGGCGGAAGCGCTCGTCGTAGGTCGGCAACCGCTGCCATGCGGCCTCGATATTGGCCCGCCAGGCCTGCAGCGTGCGATCGTAGTCGGGTCCGAAACCATGCCAGTCCTCAATCACAAACAGCTCTTCGACGGCCTTCGCGATCTGCGCGGCCGAGGGCAGCATCGAATTCGGGAAGATGTAGCGCGCGATCCACGGATCGGTGTAGTGCTGCGAGACGTTGTTGCCGATGCTGTGCAAGAGGAACAGGCCGTCGTCCGACAGACAGGCGCGGGCGACTTCGAAATAGCGGCGGTAGTTCTTGGCGCCGACGTGCTCGAACATGCCGATGGAGAAAACGCGGTCGAACTTTTCGCTCCCCCCTGCCAACACGCGATAGTCCTGCACGCGGATCTCGATGGGCAGCCCCGCGCACAGCTGCCGCGCGAATTCGGCCTGCTCGCCGGAAACGGTCACACCGACGCCGCTGACGCCGTAACGCTCGGCCGCGAACTTCAACGCCTCGCCCCAACCGCAGCCGATATCCAGCACGCGCATGCCCGGCTGCAGCCCGAGCTTGCGACAGATCAGATCGAGCTTGGCTTCCTGCGCGTCGTCCAGAGTTCGCGCCTCGTGCCAGTAACCGCAGCTGTAAACCAGGCGCCGACCGAGCATCGCCGAATAGAGGTCGTTGCCCAGGTCGTAGTGGCGCTTCCCCACCACGAAGCTGCGGCTGCGCGTCTGCAGGTTGAACAGATGCGCACGCAACCCATCGAGCAAGGCCGGCAGTCCGCGCACGCGCTCGTCGAGGTGCGCATCAAGCAGCCGATACAGCAGGCCGTCGAGCGAGCGCGCATCCCACCAGCCGTCCATGTACGACTCGCCCAATCCCAGCGAACCCTGCACCACCAGGCGCGTCGGAAGCCGCGGGTCGTGCACCTGCAGGTCCCAGTCGCGCTCGCCATCCATGCGCACATCCGCCTGCGCAAGAAGCTGCTCCAACCGATGACGGAAGGGATGGATCCGCATCGCGGTCGAAGAGGACGGCGTCACGGACATAGCGGTTCAGCTCGCGCTGCGATGACGCACGGAACTAGCCTCCTTCGAACAGGCTCCGGTAGGCCGGCGCGATGTACGGAAGCAGGGCCACGGCCGAGACTTCCACGGTCTGCGTGCCATCGGAATACGGCCCCACCTGGTAGGGCGGGAACACGAAGCGCAGCGCGCGGATACGTCCATCGCTACCGATCAGCGGTTCGAACTGGCTGAAGTGCTCCGGATCGGGCTCGGTACCGTCCTCGATCATCTTGTTGGCGCTCTTGAGCACTTCCACGCGCTCGGCCGGAGGCAGCTCATCGGCATCCACGCGCTGCGACAGCGCGGTATGCAGTTGCTCGCGCACCAGGCTGGAAATCGCTTCCCAGCCCTTCGCATCCATGACGAGGTCCCTGGCCTGCAGCTGCCGGTTTTGCTGCGGCAACCATACCCAGCGCGCGATCAGCGGTGCGCCATGCGCGCCACCGGTATAGCTGCTGCCGTCCACGCCGACCGCAACCAGGGTCGGCGACACGTGCAATTCGGTGAAGGGCAGGACCAGTTCGTACGGCGCCGCGCCCTCGCCTTTCGCGCGTCCCTTGGCGGCGTCGAGTAGATCCGCGCGCGCGGCTTCGGCATAACGCTTCAATTCCGCGGCCAGTGACGGATAGCGATTGGCCACCTGCGGGTAACTGATACCGACCACGTATGCCGGCGTGTTTTCGGTGACATCCGCCAGCTCGAGACCCGGCGCGGCCGCGGGCACCGCTGGCGGTGGTGCCGTCGCGGTGGTCGCCGTCTGGGCGGTTTGCTCGCGCTTGCAGGCCGCAAGCGCGGCCAGCAATGCCAGCGCTATCGGAGCCAGACTCAACAGGTTGCGCGGTGCATTCGTGCGCATGGAACAAGTCCTTGTGATTCCGGGGACAGTATCGCCCGGATCGTGATCTGCGTATTCACATTCACGCGGAATGCCGGTCGAACCGGCAGCGCGATCGGTCACACGGACGCGAGGGTCACCACTCGGTGCGTTGCGGAAGCAGCCCGCGCAGTTCGGCGTCGGTGAGATTGCGCCATTGACCTGGCTTGAGATGGCCGAGCTTCACATTGCCGATGCGCACACGCAGCAGCTGCTTCACACGGAAGCCAAAATGCGCCGCCATCAGGCGGATCTGCCGGTTCAAGCCCTGCACCAGAGTGACGCGGAAGCCGAATTTGCCCAGGCGTCCGGTCTTGCAGGGCAATGTGGTCTGTCCGTGCACAGGCACGCCACGGCTCATGCCACGCAGGAACTCGTCGGTGACCGCGTGATTGACGGCGACCAGGTATTCCTTCTCGAGCTTGTTCTCGGCGCGCAGGATCTCGTTGACGATGTCGCCATTGCTGGTGAGCAGGATCAGCCCTTCCGAATCCTTGTCGAGGCGACCAATCGGGAAGATGCGCTTCTCATGGCCGACGAAGTCGACGATGTTGCCCTTGACGTCCGACTCGGTGGTGCAGGTGACCCCGACCGGCTTGTTCAGCGCGATGTAGACGTGGCGCTTCTGGCCCTTGGCCACCGTGCGGACCTGAAGCTTCTGGCCGTCGACCAGGACTTCCTCGCCCTCGCCTACTTCCGCGCCGACGCGCGCACGCACCCCTCCGACGGTGACGCGGCCTTCGGCGATGAGTCGGTCGGCTTCGCGACGCGAACAGAAGCCGCTGTCGCTGATGTGTTTGTTGAGGCGCATGGAGCAAAGGGGCGGAAACGGCGGGGAATGATACGCCGTCAGCCCTGCCCCGGCCTCTGGGCCTGTCGGACCGGCCTAGGCCAGCAGATCGGCGTACTGCCGGTGCCGCTGCACCCAGACGGCTGCATAGGAGCAGGCGGGCCGGACCTTGGCACCGGCATTACGGGCGAACTCGAAGGCCGCCCGCACCAGCTCCGAGGCAATACCGCGCCCCTCGATGGGACGCGGTACACCCGTGTGGTTGATGACCAGGATGCTGCCGTCGTAGTGGTAGGTCACCTCGGCTTCGACACCCTCGACCGTGGTCGTGAAACGGTGGGCGACCGGGTTATGGTGGATGTCGTACTGCTGCATGGTGTTCAGGCGGGCCGTTCGGGCGCGGACGAGAGAGTGCGAAGACATTTTAGTCCTTCGCATCGGTACCGCCCTGCTCGTCGCGATCCTGGTCGCTGATGCTGCCCTGGACGCCCTCAAGACGGCTCTCCGTTTCGTGCGGTGCCTGTGCGTGTGCCTGCTGCGTCTCCGCCTGCTCCCCGGAATCCGGCGCCTGCGCCTGATGCGCGTGTGCGGCGTGGCCTCGGTCGGGGTCGAATTGCCGCCAAGGCGGCTGCTCGCGGTCATGCGCATGCTTGGCTTCCAGCAACTCGCGTGTGTTCGCCAAGGCCTGTTCCTGGGTAATACGCTGCGGTTCGAGCTTGGGAGAAGCGGTATCGCCAGCGTCCGTGGTTACAAGCGGAGTGCGGGCGCGCTTGGAGGCGGTGCTTGCGGAAGACGTGGTCGCCGTGGCCTTGCCCGCCGTGCGAACACGCGCGCCCTGGTTGGCGGCGGTGCTGCGACCGGCGGGCGCCTGGGTGGTCGTGGGCCGTGCCAGCTCGAGGGTTTCGACTGCCGGGGCGGACTGCCTGGCTGCCTTCGTCGCCGGTGCCTTCTTGGGTACGGGCTTGCGTGCGGGGGCCTTGGTTGCCGGTTTCACGCTTCCCCCGACAGCCTTCGTGGCCTTGCGCACCGACTTCTTGGTCGCTGTCCGCTTTGCTTGCTTCACAGCCTTGCCGGCGGCCTTCTTCACGGCCTTCTTCACGGCCTTCTTCACGGCCTTCTTGACGACTGCGGCCCTCCTGGGGGTCTTCTTGACCGCCTTTTTGACGACCGCGGACTTGCTGGCGGCCTTCTTCACCGCCTTCTTCCCGACTTTCTTCGCGGGTTGCTTACGGGAGCCGGTCTTGGACACCGCGTTTCGGGGAGCGGCCTTCTTGGCGGCCTTGCGGACGGTCCGGGTGGTCTTGCGGGTTGCCATGCTGCCTCCGTGTGCTTGTGCAGCGCCAATTCGCCGCGCTCTGCGCGCTGGACGGATAACACGCGCGGCATTCACATCGGGTGAGCGAAAGTGGTGACCGTAGAGATCATCCGGTTGCGTTGACCTGCATACAGGTGACGAGGGAAGTCACCCCGATTGAACCGAAGGCTCCGCCCTTCGCTGGCACGGAAGCTGCTTCTATTCCGTACCACGAAGGAGAACGATCATGGCCCAGGCCCAATTCGGCACCTACGAGCAGTTCAGCGACGAAGCCCTGATGCATCGCTACTTCGAGCTGTCCGACCATCCTGAAGAACACGCCGAAGAACTGGCGGCCATCGATGCGACGATTCAGGCGCGGCTCTTCGCGACCTACGGCGCCTCCCCGCCCGGCTCCTCGCCGCGAGTGCGATACGCCGCCTGAGCAGGCGCGATACCAGCGGCCGAGCCGCCGTTACATGAGCCGCGGACTCGCCAACCGTTGCAGGAATGCCTGCAGCACGCTCGGCTCCATCAGCAGCATGAACATCACGCCATAAGCCGCGCCGGACAGGTGTGCGCTGTGATTCACGTTGCCACCGCCCTGGCGGTCCTTCCAGAACGAATACGCCACATAGCCAATGCCGTACACGAAACCCGGCACCGGCAGCGGCGCCATGATCCACATCCACGGATCGAGCATGATCGAGGCGAACAACACCGCCGACACGCCGCCGGACGCACCGAGGCTGCTGTAGCGCGCATCGTGGCGGTGCTGCATGTAGGTCGGCAGGATCGCAACCACTATCGCCGACAGATAGAACAGGACGAAGCCGATCGGCCCGATGTACCCCAGCATTTCGCGCTCGACCACGCGACCGAAGAAATACAGCGTGATCATGTTGAAAATCAGGTGCGACCAGTCGGCATGGATGAAGCCATGCGTCAGCAGTCGATCGAACTGCTTGTTACGGTCGATCGCGGGCGGCCACAGGATCAGACGCTGCAGCACGCGCGGGTTCTCGAACGCGAGCCAGGACACCGCCACGGTCACGGCAATCAGGATGAAGGTCAGCATGGAACGTCCTATTTCTGGCGCCGTCAGGCGGCGCGGTAGTTGTCTTGCATCTGGTAACCACGCGCATACAACGCGAACGCGAGGGCTGCCGCGAAAGCAAACGCGGCGAAAAAGAACATCAGGAATGCGTTCTCGCTCAAGCCGGTCGATGCGATGTGCGAGGTCACCGTTTCATTGCGCACGGCCGCGTTCGTAAGCAACACCCACAAACTGCCGAAGGTGCTGGTCAGATACCAGAACGCCATGATCACGCCCTTCATCGACTGGGTCGCCTGGCTGTAGGCGAACTCCAGCGCAGTGGCCGAGACCAGCACTTCACCGAAGGTCAACAGAAGGTACGGCAACGTCTGCCAGGCCAGGGACGTCGAATGGCCGGCATCGATATGCAGCTGGATCAATCCGGCGCCCACCCAGGCGATGCCTGAGAACACGATGCCCCAGCCCATGCGGCGCAGCGCGGTCGGCTCCCATCCGATACGGCGCAGCGTCGGATACAGCACGAAATTGTTGAACGGGATGATCAGCATCACGAGTGCGGGATTGAGCGCCTGCATCTGCCCGGCTTCCTTGACCAGGAAACTCGGCCACCACCACAGATCGTGCGGGACGGCCATGGACTTGCCCTGCAGCACCCAGGTCGAGGCCTTCTGATCGAACAGCGACCAGAACGGCGTGGTCAGTGCAAACACGATGATGATGCGAAGGACGGCGCGCACGCTGTCCACGGTACCGTCCGGATGATGGCCACGTGCACGCTCCAGCTGCATCGAGACCCCGATGCCGCCGAATGCGATCAGCACGCCGAGGGCCAGACACGCGGTAATGACGAAGCCGAAATCCTTCGGCCAGAACGGAAGCTCCACTCCGAACAGCAGGGGCATCGAGATCAGCAGCAGCACGGCAGCGACGACCGCACCGAACGTGACGACCGCGAGTCCCGGCCGCGCCTGTCCCTCGGCCTGCGTGACCAACGCAGTCCTCGCCACGTTGAAGAACGAATGCGGATCCTGGCCGTGCGTCGGTGGCACGCGGATGTACTGTCTGCGTCCCAGCCAGAAGATCACCGTGGCGATGAACATCAGGACCCCAGGAATGCCGAACGCCACGGCCGGGCCATAGCTACGCAAGAACAACGGCATCAGCAGCGAAGCGAAGAACGAGCCGAAATTGATCGTCCAGTAAAAGGCATCGAAGACGAGCTTCGCCAGGTGCTTGTTGTCGCGCGTGAACTGGTCGCCCACGAACGACACCACGAGTGGCTTGATGCCACCCGAACCGAACGCGATCAAAAACAGGCCGGTGTAGAAGCCCGTGCGATTGTCCTCGAACAACGCCAGGCAGGCATGACCGGCGCAGTAGATCAGCGAGAACCACAGCACAGTGTTGTACTTGCCGAAGAAACGGTCCGAAAGCCAGCCACCGAGCAGCGGAAAGAAATACACGCCGATCACGAAGCTGTGGAATACATCCTTGGCTGCGCCTTCCCTCTCCGACTCGGGCAGATACGCCAGCAGGATGCTGCCGACCATGAACTGCACCAGGATGTTGCGCATCCCGTAGAAGCTGAACCGCTCGCACGCCTCATTGCCGATGATGTAAGGCACCTGCCGGGGTAGGCGGGCGGACGCGGCTGGAACGGCGACTTCACTCATGCGGGGCATCTGGTCTACGGATGCAGGAAGCCTACCCGATCGAAGCGGCCGGCTCGTTCAGCCGGCCGTTTACGGCCCGCAAAGGCAAACTACTTCGCCACTTCCGTCTCTGCCGGAGTGGCCTCCACGGGGGTTCCTTCCACTTCCAGCTTGTACTGGAAGTTCTGCAGCATCTGCTTGCCACCGTCGTGATGGGCGGCCGTGATCGCAAGCACGTGCGGGCCGGCGGGCAGCGGCGACAACATCAACCAGTAACCGTCTGTAGCGCCGGCCGGTCGATCACCGGAGGCCGCGAAGCAGGTGCCGCTGGCAACGCGCATCGCCTGAAAGTCTCCGATCGGACGCCCGTCCAGGATCACCAGTCCGGTGAGGACGTGATCCGCGAAGCGTCTGGCCTCGCTGATCTTCTGCGCGCAGTCGCCCTCGGTCGCGAACCAGTTGATCAACGGGACGAACAGATGCTTGTTCGCCGGAATGCGGCAGCTGCGCGCGGCTTCGAAATTGCCGTCGGTACCCGCCAGGAACCACACCGCGCCGTCCTTTTCCTGGAATTGCGCGCACTGGCGCCCATCCAGGTCACGGGTCGGAAGCTCATTGGTGCTCGGGAAGCGGCCGACCCACTGCCACCAGTGTTGGGCCCACTTGGACTGCGGGATCCCCGCAACGGCCGCGGCGGCCGGCACCCAATTCTTTTCAAGCGATGGAGCCTCCGGCGGGGGCGCCGGCTGTTGCGGGGGCTCGATCCAGCCCATTTCCTCGCCGATGTCCCGGATCTGCCCACAACCCGTCGTTGCCAGACTGACGAGCACGCCGGCCGCAAGCGCGAGTCGGCGACCGTTGTCTCGCATCCGCTTGGACATCAGGCCCATTCGGTAAGCCCCTCGTTTTCGTACAAGGCACGGAACGACGGCCGCGCCTTCATTCGCTGCGCCAGCGCCGCCAGATGCGGCCACGTCGTCGCCGGCTGCGGCATGTTGCGCGACCAGCGCATCAGCATGGTGAGGTAGAAGTCGGCCGCGCTGACGTGGTCGCCCAACAGATACGGACCATGTGCGCCCAGATGCGCGTCGAGACGGTCCCATGCGGCCTCGATGCGCGGACGCACGCTCTCGCGGACGAGTTCTTCATTGGCATTACCCGCAGGCTCGTTCGGGTACCACCAGATGCGGAACAGCGGCTGCACCGCATTGGCCAAATGGAACATCCATTGCAGGTACTGGGGACGCAACGGGTTATCGATGCCCGGCGAGAGCCCGGCTTCCGGATGCCGTTCGGCGAGCAGCATCGTCAGCGCGCTGCATTCGAAGCGCGGCACCCCGCCGTCAACCAGGGTCGGCACCACGCCGTTGGGATTGAGGGCCAGATACTCGGGCGACTTCTGCTGTCCGGATTTGGTGTCCACCAGACGCAACTCGTGCGGCACGCCAAGTTCGATCAGGAGCCAATGGACGACCATGCTGGCTGCGCCGGGGGCGTAATAGAGCGAGTACATGCTGCGACTCTCTGTGGACTTGCTGCGGATCATCGCACGCAAGCCGCCCGGACGCTGCTGACACCACGCCAACAGTAGCGTGCGCAAAGTCACCGATCGCGCAATGCGCGTGCGGACGATCACGCCTTACCATCCGCCATCCCGACCAAGATCCCAACCATGCTGCGACCACTGCTGCTCGTCACCGCCCTCGCCTCCTTCCTGCCGTCCTTCGCAAACGCCGCATCGCCGGAGCTGACCACGCTGTCGGAGCGCAGCGGCTTCCTGAAGACCGGCCGCTACGACGAGGTGATCGCGCTTTGCGATGCCTTCCAGCAACGCTTCCCTGAGGCAGTGCGTTGCTTCGATTTCGGCACCACGCCGGAGGGGCGCCCAATGAAGGCGCTGGCAGTGAGCACCACCGGCAAGCTGCAATCGCAGGCAGCGCGCGAAGCGGGGCTGCCGGTGCTGCTGGTCCAGGGCGGCATCCATGCGGGCGAAATCGACGGCAAGGACGCCGGCTTCCTGCTGCTACGCGACCTGCTGGAAGGCAAGCGCCGGAACAATCCACTCGGCAAGCTCGTCCTGCTGTTCGTGCCGGTATTCAACGTCGATGGCCACGAACGCTTCGCCGCTTGGAATCGCCCGAACCAGCGCGGCCCGGAGGAAATGGGCTGGCGCACCACCGCGCAGAACTACAACCTCAATCGCGACTACATGAAGGCCGACGCGCCGGAAATGCAGGCCATGTTGCGACTGGTCAACGAGTGGGACCCGCTGGCGACGATGGATCTGCACGTCACCGACGGCGCCAAGTTCCAGCACGACGTCTCGATCCTGGTGGAACCGGCCGATGGCGGCGACGAGCCGCTCCGCGCCGTCGGCAAGACGTGGCGCGAGGGCGTGATCGCCAGCCTGACCAGGCAAGGCTCGCAACCGGTGCCGTTCTATCCGTCGTTCGTGGAAAACGACAATCCGGCTTCAGGATTCGAGCACGCCGTTGCACCGCCCCGCTTCTCGCAAAGCTATTTCTCGCAGCGCAATCGACTGGCGATGCTGGTCGAAACCCATTCCTGGAAGGAGTACCCCACTCGCGTGCGCATCACGCGCAATACCGTGCTTGCAGCGGCCGAATTGATCGCCGCGCACGGCGCGGACTGGCAGCGGCAGGAGCACGCGGCCGACGAACGCGCGACGCAGCTCGGCGGCCAACCCGTCGCACTGGACTACAAGGCCACGGAAAAGTCGCGCACGATCGCCTTCAAGGGTTACGCCTACACGCGCACGCCGTCGGACATTTCCGGCGGATTGATGACCCACTACGACGAGACCCGACCGCAGATCTGGAACATCCCGCTGCGTGACGAGATCGTTCCCAGCCACGTAGTCGATGCCCCCCGCGCGGGCTATCTCGTTCCCGCCGCGCAGGCAGGCTGGGTCGCGGCGAAGCTGCGCCAGCACGACATCGAGTTTCGTCGGCTCGACGCGCCGCTACAGGGCGCGGACGTTGCCGTGTTCCGTGCCGACAAGGTCACGTTCGCCGCGCAGTCGTTCGAAGGCCACCAGACCGTACAACTCAACGGCAACTGGGCACCGGAACACCGCGACCTGAGGACGGGTGCTCTGTTCGTGCCGATCGCGCAGGCCAAGGCGCGCCTGCTGATGTCATTGCTGGAACCGCAGGCACCCGACGCGCTGGTCGCATGGGGCGAATTCAACACCGCCTTCGAACGCAAGGAATACATGGAGGACTACGTCGCCGAGGATGTCGCGCGCCAGATGCTCGCGAACGACCCGGCGCTGAAGGCGCGCTTCGAACAGCGGCTGAAAGACGATCCCGCGTTCGCCAAGGACCCGTCCGCACGTCTCGAGTTCTTCGCCCGCCTTCATTCCTCGTGGGATCAGGCCTACAACCTCTATCCGGTATTGCGCGTCGACCGTATCCCGTAACCGCCATTTGGCGGCAATGTGACAACGCTCACACAAGCCGCCTACGACCGCGATCGGCGCCGGTGTAGCCTGCGCCGATCGCTTTTTCCGGGCCCGCCCATGACTGTCCTGCGCATGCCGCTACTGTTGGCTACCGTCGTTGTCGGACTCTCGCTGGCTGCCTGCAAACCGGGCACCCAGGAGCAAACCGGGGCGCCTGGCGAGCCCGCTTCGGCCACTCCGGACGAACAGGCGCAGACGCACAAGACCGCCACCACAGTGACCCGCTGGAAGTGCGGCACGCTCGCCGTCGCCACCCACTTCGACGACGACTCGCTCGAATCGATCACGCTCGAAACCCCGGAGCGCATGTTCACGCTGAAATCGATGGCGAACGAGGATGGCGTGCGTTTCGCCGATGCGGCCGGCAATGAATTCTGGAGTCGCCCCGGCAAGGTCACTCTGAGCCTGGTCGGCCAGCCGGCGATGGAGTGCCGCAAGGACCGCGGCTAACTTCGCTACTTCATGCGGCCCTGGAACGGATCCGGGTCGCCTGCGAACAATCGGCGCGCAACTTCGCGCTCGTCCAGTTCGATTTCGCCGATGAAGGTGCGCGCGTCGCCCAGCTGGGAAAAAGCGGCGAATCCGCGTTCCAGGAAGCCTTGCAGTTCCTCCAGTCCCGCAGCGCGCGCGGGTGCACGCGAGAGCTTGAGCAGTGTCGCCACACCCGGCATGCGCAACGCGTGCGCAAGCCCCTGGCCCACGCCCGCGATCAGGTCGATCTGATGCCGCCGCAGCCGTGGCAGCCCGGACTCGCGATAAGCCTGCGCATACAACGCGGAATCCAGCCGCTGGCGCCGCGGTGCCAGCCCGTCCAGCAGATGTGCCACGCGCAGATCGAACGCGTGGGTCAGCAAGCCCAGCTCGATCGCATCCGACAACGTCGCCAGCAGGGTGGCCGGCAGCAGGCGTTGCATCATGGGCAACACACGCGCGAGATCGGCGTCGCGACGACTGAAGTCGTGATCGTTGTAGACATCGCTGAGGAAGAAATGCGCAGCCGGACGCCGGTGGGGATCGCTCAGGAAGCGATCGAAGCTCGCTTCCAGCCGCTGCGCCTGCCAACGCCGCACCTCGGGCAACCAGCGCAGGCCGTTGCGCGGCTCGCTACGCGGATCGTGCAGGGTCTGGTGCCGGGTCAACAGGCAGCCCAGGCGCTTGGAGAGGTCGCTAGTCCGTGACATCGCCACGATGATCGGGGCCCGGCCCTCGGGCGGCAACCGGTCGCGTTTCGGGCGGGGTGGGTCAGCTACACTCGCCCGACTCGATCCATACGCGAACGCATGCTGTCCTTTCACACCGCCCGCCAACGGACACGCCCCACCGAAACGGCTCCGCCCCGCATCGGCCTCGCAGTGGCGGGTGGCGGGCCGATCGGCGGCATGTACGAACTGGGCGCCCTGCGTGCCCTCGAGGAAGCCATCGAGGGCCTCGACCTGTCGCGACTGGATTGCTACGTCGGCGTCAGCAGCGGCGCCTTCCTGGCCGCCGGCCTCGCCAATCGCATCGGTACCGAGGAGATGTGCCGCATCTTCCTGACCGGCGACAGCGACGACGTGCAGTTCCGGCCGGAAACCTTCATGCGGCCGGCCTTCCACGAATACATGCGCCGCGCCGCGAGCCTGCCACGCCTGGCTGCCGACTGGTGGCACGAGCTGCTGTTTTCACCGGGCCTGCTTTCACCAGGCAAGTTGCGTTGGCCGGATGTCCTCACCCGCTTCGGTGGGCTGGTACCGACGGGATTGTTCGACAACACGGAAATCGAGCGCTTCCTGCGCGACGTCTTCACCCGCCGCGGTCGCACCAACGACTTTCGCCAGCTCGATAGCCGGCTATTCGTCATTGCCGTCGACCTCGACAGCGGCGAGGCGGTGCGTTTCGGCGGCGAGGGTTGGAATGATGTGCCGATCTCGCAGGCGATCCAGGCCAGCGCCGCCCTGCCCGGCCTGTATCCGCCGGTGGAAGTACGCGGCCGCCAGTTCGTCGACGGTGCCCTGCGACGCACGATGCATGCCTCGGTCCTGCTTGAGCGCGGCATCGACCTGATGGTGGGCGTAAACCCGCTGGTTTCGTTCAATACCGGCGTCGACGCCGGCGTTGCCGCGACCAGTCCGGGGCGGCTCGCGGCCGGCGGACTACCTGCGGTTCTGTCGCAGACCTTCCGCACGCTGCTGCAGTCGCGCATGCAGATCGGTCTGGCCAAGCATCAGCAGCAGTTCCCGGATATCGATCAACTGATCTTCGAGCCCAACGCGCAGGACGGCGAGCTGTTCTTCACCAATGCCTTCAGTTTCGCGAACCGCCAGCGCATCGCGGAGATCGCCTATCGCAACGTCATGGCCGACTTGCGCAATCGTGCGGACGCGCTGACGCCGGTGCTCGCGGCACATGGCCTGCGCGTGCGCGGGGAAGTGGTGGGCGAGATCGAGCGCTCGATCCTGGACGGGCTGCCGCCGCGTCCGCGCAAGACGGAAACCACGGCGCGCCTGCACCGCGCGCTCGACGAGCTCGACGCGATGGTCGGCTCGCGCCGGGCGCACTGAACCCTTCTGCGGATTAGCCCGGTCGTTCTAGAACGGGCTTCGCTGGTGTGAAAGCTCTAGACAACACCTCGATCTTGGTGCCATCACCCACCTCCCCACAGGGATCGTCATGGCGAAGTTCAAGAAGACCGCGAAGAAGACCGCCCGCACCACGAAGGCCAGTGCCCAGCAGTCCGAACAACTGTCGAAGACCCTGAGCGAATCCGCGCAGCAGGTGTGGCTGGCTGGCGTCGGCGCTTTCAGCCGGGCGCAGACCGAAGGCACTAAGCTGTTCGAGGCCCTCATCAAGGAAGGCCTGAAGCTGGAGAAGAACGCGCTCAAGTTCGCCGGCGGCCAGGCCGATGTCGTGCGCGGCGCCGTGGAGAGCAAGGTAGGCCAGGCCCGTGAACGCGCGACCGACACCTGGGATCGTCTGGAAAAGGTGTTCGAGGACCGTGTGCAGCGCGCGCTGACCAAGCTGGGCGTCCCCGGCCGTGACGATCTCGCCGAACTCACCCGCAAGGTCGATTCGCTGACCACCGAGCTGCGCAAGCAGAACGGCAAGCCGGCCGCGAAGCGTGCCGCCCCTGCCGCCAAGAAGCCCGCTGCGCGCAAACCCCGCAAGGCTTCTCCGTCTGCCTGACGCCAGTCCGCGTCAAATACAAACGTTTACACGCCCGCCAGTTCCATCACGCAGCTCCCCTCCCCCTGCGATCCGGACTGGCGGGCTTTTTATTGAAATGGAAGCGCGCTCAAGCGCTCATCCGGACTCCTGCAATCGCTGACGTCCTTCACGTTCTCGCCCTTGGCGCCCTGCCGTATAGTCTCGCCCTGGCTCGTAACGGTAGGTCCTCATGACGGCTTCAACGTTTCTGCTCGCATTCGCGCTGACCGCCGTCATCGGTGGCATCGCCACCGCTTGGCTGTGGCTGGTCCAGCGGCCGCGGGTGGAACGCGAGACGGGGCTGAAGCTGCTCGCCGCAATGCGCTGGCGCGAATTTTCCAAGCTGGTCATCGATGGCCTGGCCAGTCGTGGCTTCCAGCCGGAAGCGCTCGAAGATGCCGCCGAACGCGGCCAGGACTCGGTCATCCACCTCAAGCGCAACGGTGGTGAGTGGCTGCTGGCCTGCAAGCAAGGGCTCAACTACCGCGTTACTGCCGCCGTCGTCGGCGACATGACCGACGCGGTGCGCTTCCACGGTGCGGCGGGTGGCGTCGTAGCCACTCCGGGCACGGTTGATTCCGAAGCGCGCAAACTCGCAGCCGGCCGTCTGGAACTCTTCGACGGCGAAGCCCTGTGGCCCATCGTGCAGCAACAGTTGTCAGCCGGCGTACTCCATGAATTGGCAGGCAAATCGCGTCAGGCGGCGACTCGCCAGGTCGCCATTGCCTGGGCCGCTGCAGTGACCGTGGGCATGGTGGCAGCCGTGGCAATGCCAAAGCGCGAACCCGCCATGGAAACAGTTCCAGTCGCCGCACAGGCGGACGCCGTACAGCCCACCCCCGAGGTCGCAACCAAGAAGAGCGCCCCGGCGGCAACCCCCGTCGCTCCCAGGAGCGAAAACGAGCAGCGCGACGAAGTCATCCGCATGGTTTCGACGCTTCCTGGCATCGAGCGCGTGATGTGGAGCACCAAGTCGACGCTGCTGGTGTATCTCACCGACGAGAACGCGGATCCGGTCCGCAAGATCTGCGATGTGGTGGAGAAGTACGACAGTTTGCGCACCTCCCGCCTGCATCTGCAGCCGCCGAGTGGTTCGCCGCGGCCGGCGCGCTTCCTGCAGTGCGCGATGTACTGATGCTGGGCGGAAAAATCTGATCGTAGCCGCCAAGGATTCAGGGAGTGCCATCCCCGGCGCATTGCCGCTCGGCATCCTTACCTCACTAGAAATCCGCACAAGCCGCCGATAGGGCGGCTTGTGCGCAGCGGATTCCTACCAATGCACGCCGCGCATCAATGCGGCAAAGGCGATCTGTTCATTGCTCGGCTGTGCGTCGCCGCGCAGCGCCGCCTTGTCGCCCTTCGCCGCGGCCGAATCAGGGAACAGTTCGAACGCGGTGCTCATCACCACCTCGTAGGCTTTGGGCGCCACGGCATTGATCAGGGCGGCGAAGATGCCCAGGCGGGTCGCGATGCGGCTGGGACGCTCGATGATGCCCTTGACGACGAGGTCTGCGGCTTCGTCCGGCGTCAGCGTCGGCACGCTTTCGTACATCTTGGTCGGCGCGATCATCGGCGTCTTCACCAGCGGCATGTTGATCGTGGTGAAGCTGATGCCCTTGCCCGACAGTTCGCCCTGGGCGCAACGGCTGAAGGCATCCAGCGCCGCCTTCGACGCCACATAGGCGGAGAAGCGCGGCGAATTGGCCAGCACGCCAATCGAGGAGATGTTGATGATGTGGCCGCGTCGGCGCTGCGTCATCGCCGGCAGGAAACCCATGATCAGGCGCAGGCTGCCGAAATAGTTGAGCTGCATCGTCCGCTCGAAATCGTGGAAGCGGTCGTAGCTGAGTTCGATCGAACGACGGATCGAACGCCCGGCGTTGTTGATGAGCACGTCGACGTGACCGTGGGCCTCCAGGACCTGCTTCACCAAACGGTCGCAGTCGGCCATGTCCGAGAGGTCGGCGGTGTAGGCGAACACCTTGCCGCCGGCCGCCTTCATCTCATCGCGGGCCTTGAACAGCTCCTCCTCGCCACGCGCGACGATCACCGTGATCGCTCCGGCTTCCGCCACGCGCTGCGCGGTGGACAGGCCGATACCCGACGAGCCGCCGGTGATCAGCACCACCTTGCCCTTCACCTTGCCGCGCAGTGAGCGGTCGACGAACAAATCCGGATCGAGGTGGCGCTCCCAGTAGTCCCACAGACGCCAGGCGTAACTGTCCAGCGGTGGCACCGTGATGCCGCTACCGCGCAGCGCGCGCTCGGCTTCGCGATTGTCGAAGCGCGTGGGATAGGTGATGAACTTGAGTGTTTCCTTGGGGATCTTGAAGTCGCGCAGCAACATGCCGATGAAACGCCTGATCGGCGGCAGATTGCCCACCGCGGCACGGATGCCGCTCGGCACGAAGGCGAACATGCGCGCGTCGATGCGCATGGTCATTTCCGGCGCATGCCCGGCGCGGCAGAAGGTGTTAAGCACCTCGCCGACGCGCATCGGTTCCGGGTCGGTCAGGTGGAAGCAGTGCCCATCCAGCTTGGGCTTGTGGGCGATGTGATCCATCGCGTCGACCACGTAATCGACCGGCACGATGTTGATGCGCCCGCCTTCGATGCCCAGCGTGGGCATCCACTGCGGCAGCATCTCGCGCAGCTTCTTGATCAGGGTGAAGAAATAGTACGGGCCGTCGATCTTGTCGATCTCGCCGGTCTGCGAGTGGCCGACGACCATGCCCGGGCGGTAGATGCGCCACTTGATGCGCTTCTCCTTGCGTACCAGGCCTTCGGACTCGTGCTTGGTGGCCAGGTACGGATCGTCGAGGCCCTCGGCCTCGTCGAACATGTCCTCGCGGAACACGCCCGGATACAGGCCCGCCGCCGCGATGGAACTGGTGTGATGGAAGCAACCGACGCCGATGGCCGCGGCGAGATCCAGCGCGTGTCGCGTACCGTCCACGTTCGCCGCACGCTGCGCGGCCGCATCGACGGTCACGTCGTAGATCGCGGCCAGATGGAAGAAGTGCTTGACCTTGCCGGTCAGCGCCTTGACCTGCGCGGCGCTCACGCCGCATTTGGCGGAAGTCATGTCGCCGTTGACGACCAGGACCCGCTTCATGTCCCAGCCCATCTTCTTGGCGATGGCATCGAACTTCTTCTGCGAATCCTTCCGCACCAGCACATGCACCGTGCCCTTGCGCTGCAGCAGCTTGCTGACGAGGTAGCGACCGATGAAACCGGTGGCGCCGGTGACGAAGTAGCTCATGCCCCTGCTCTCCTGAAAGTAAGCCGGCGCATGGGGTCGCCGGTCGTGCAGCTAAGTTGCCAGAGCGCGCGACTGCGGACAATTCCCCTGCGTATTGACCATGCAACAGGCCCATGCTGTGATGCCGGCTCATCTGCATGGAGCCGCCGACATGGCCGACCTGAAGTCCCAATTCGAGCAGGCCGCGAAGGACGTCCATTCGCTGGCCGAACGCCCCGACAACGACACGCTGCTGCGCCTGTACGCCTTGTTCAAGCAGGGCTCGGACGGCGATGTGTCCGGACCGAAGCCGGGCTTCTTCGATTTCGTCGGCACCGCCAAGTACGAGGCGTGGGCCAAGCTCAAGGGTACCGGCCAGGACGACGCGATGAAGAAGTACGTCGATCTGGTCAAGAAACTGCGCAGCTGAGACGGAAGGTTCGCGATCGATGGCACGGCAGACCCGACAGCGCATCCTCGATGCCAGCCTGGCCATGTTCAATGCGCAGGGCGAGCCGAACGTCACCACGAACCACATCGCGGACGAGCTGGAAATCAGTCCGGGCAACCTGTACTACCACTTCCGCAACAAGGACGACATCATCGAGCAACTGTTCGCGCGCTTCGAGGAGCGCATGGACGCCGCGCTGGCCGCGCCGGAAGGCCGCCTGCCCGGGCTCGAGGACATCTGGCTGCAATTGCACCTGGTGTTCGAGTCGATCTGGGACTACCGATTCCTCTATCGCGACCTCGTCGAGATCCTCAGCCGCAATCGCCGGTTGCGCCTGCGCTTCGCGCGCATCCTCAGGCGCGCGGACGAACAGGCACACGCCGTCATGCGTGGACTCTCGCAAGCTGGCGTGATGCGCGCCTCCGGCGCGGAGCTCGCCGCCACGGCGACGAATGTGCTGGTGATCGCCACTTTCTGGCTCAACTACGCCTCGGCGCGCGGCGACAAGGACGAACACGAAGCCATCCGCGCCGGCATCGTGCAGGTGATGATGCTGCTCGCGCCGTTCCTGCGCGACGCGGAGCGCGTGCACTTGAACCACCTGACGCAGGCGTACAGGTAAGACGGGCCTTCGTCCGTCATTGACTATCCAACGAACCAGGCGGGTCCAGCCCGTCGTCGAAATCGCAAGGAGCTCGCATGGCCACAAAATGGGCTGCATTCCCCCACGATGCCAAGGCCTTCGCCTATACCGGCGATGCGCTGAAAAAGGCCTGGCCGCAGCTTCATGCCGGTGACTGCGAACCGTTTCCCGATGCCAAGCACGCTACCTCGCTGCTCAAGGCGGCTGGCAAGTCCGCTCCGAAGCTCGACGCCGATGCATTGGCCACCTCCCTGCAGGATGCCTGGCGGGCTTTCCATCACGGCGACTTCAAGGCTGCCTTCGAAGCCGGCGAGAAGCTGGGGCCGGTCGGCGCTTCCGTTGCGGTCAAGGCCATGGGCATCCATGCGACCTATCTCGTCGACAGCGATGCCGAGAAGCTCAAGCGCTTCGAGCAGGCCGCCAAACTCGCCGAAGCCGCGGTCAAGGCCCTACCCGACGAAGCCAACAGCCACTACCGCCTCGCCTTCGCCCTGGGTCGTTACAGTCAGGGCCTGTCGATCGTGAAGGCACTGAAGGAAGGCATCGCCACGAAGGTGCGCACCGCCCTCGACACCACGCTGGAGCTCGCTCCCAAGCATGCCGAGGCACATACCGCTATGGCCGTGTATCACGCCGAGATCGTCAACAAGATCGGCGCATTGATAGGCGGCATGACCTATGGCGCGAAGCCCGCCGAGTCCGAAAAGCACATCAAGACCGCACTGAAGCTCACGCCGAACTCGCCGATCGCGCATATCGAACATGGCAACGTGCTGATGCTGTTGTATGGCGACAAGAAGGAAGACGACGCAGCGGCTGCGTACGAGAAGGCGGCCAAGGCCAAGCCTGTCGATGCGATGGAGGCACTGGATGCCGCCTATGCGAAGGAACAGATCGAGTAGCCGGTAAGCGCGCTTCCCGCTAGCGCGCGACTTCCCGCAGCACCCCGTCCTGCAAATGGAACACCCGGTCGGCCAGCGCCAGGCTGGCCGATCGGTGCGTGATCAGCAGCACCGTGCGCTGATGCAGCAGTTCGTGGCACTCGGCGATGAATTCCTGCTCGCCTTCGGGATCGAACATCGCCGTGGCTTCGTCGAGGATCAGCACGGCCGGATCCTTCAATAGCGCGCGGGCCAATGCGATGCGTTGACGCTGGCCGCCGGACAGCCGAGCGCCCTGGTCGCCGATCACCGTGTCATAGCCCTCGGGCAACGCGGCAATGAATGCATTCGCACGTGCGGCATGGGCCGCGCGTTCGATGTCATTGCGTGTGGCATCCGGTCGACCATAGGCAATGTTTTCCGCTACGGAGGCGTGGAACAGCAATACGTTCTGAGCGACCACACCGATGTGCGAGCGCAGGTTCCCGAGGCGCAGATCGCGAATATCCGCGCCATCGAGCCGGATGCAACCTCGTTGAGGATCGGCGAACCGCAGAAGCAGATGCGAGAGCGTGCTCTTGCCGGCGCCATTCGGACCTGTGATCGCCACCGTCTCGCCCGCGCGAATGGCGAAGTCGAGCCGCTCGAATACCGCGGGACGTGATGGATAGCCGAATCCGATCCCCTCGAAGAGGATTTCTCCCCGCACGCGGCCAAGTTCCGTGCGACCTTCGTCCGGCTCGGGCGATTCAGCGAAGAGATTGGCCAGCCTGCGGGCACTTTCCCGGGCTGTCTGCACTTCACCGTACACGCCGGCCAACTGGCCCAGCGGCTGGGTCAGCAGCAATCCGTACAACAGCAAGGTGATCAGCTCCGAGGCCGACATAGCCCCCGCCGCGACACGTGCGCTCGCGAGCCAAAGCAGGACCATGACCCCTGCTGCCGCCACTAGCCGCGCAACGGGCGCGATGAGGTTCTGCAAACGGGCCTGCCGCAGTTCTACATCCCGCAAGCGTCCGGCCTGCTCCGCGTAGCGGGACGATTCCGCCTGCTCCCCGGAAAATGCCTTGATGATCGGAAGCATGGCCAGGTTCTGCTCAGCCAGGGCCCATTTGCGGGATAGGGCTTCGAACTCCGCATGGGATAGCGGCCGCAGGGATCTGCCCGCAAGCCTCAAACCAATGAAGATGAGCGGCAGGACCATGGCCACCGCCAACCCCAACCCCACGTCCACCCGCACCATCATCACGAGGGCGCCGGCGCAGGTCAGCAGCAGCGGCAACAACGGCACCAGCGTGCCGGTGACAAACCGGGCCAGCCGCTGGACATCCTCCGTGGCCAAGGCGAGCACTTCACCGCGCCGCCTGTCGCCATGCCAGCCCACCGGTAGCGATTGCAGATGGTCAAACACCCGCGTGGACGCGTCCGCGACCATGCGCGACGTAAGCGATTGCGAGAGGACGCCGGTGCCGTACCCCAAGGCTGCCTGGGCCGCGATCACTCCGAACCAGAGCATGAGCGTCGGCCCGACGGGCTGGCTCGCGAGCAATGCCTGTGAGAACCGGCCGGCCAGCCATGGCATCGCCAGTGCCGTCAGGCTCTGCGCGACCATCAAGAGCAGGATGGAGGCGAGCACGACCCGCCGGGGATGGGCCAGTGACCACAAAAGGCGGTGGACAGGACCGTTCACTGGTTTGCGCTCCCGCGCCCCTGCCCCTGCTTGGATTCCCGCACCTGACTATTCCCCATCCGCTCGGGCCACGAATTCTGAATGGGCGCAGTTTGACACTGGACAGCGCCCCGGATGCTCAATGCGGCATCCCCCTGCGTAACGCGCTTGCGCGGCCGCTGCTTCGCCAATATTCTGTGAATCTCATCACACCCACACTTTGCACAAACAGGGGAAAAGTGCATGTCTGAGAACACCAAAAAGGCCGAATGGTCGACGCCGAAACTGGAAGAAGTCGCGATCGCCGACACCGCAGCCGGCAAGGTCTTCGGCAATCAGGAAGCCGGTAATAACCACAAGAAGACTCGCGCTTCGTAAACACCTACGGTACGGGCGCGTGCTTACACTGACCAGCACCGTTGTCCGGGGTGATTCGCATGTCGAAACCGATTTCGCGGGTCAGACCCTGATGATGAGCATCGCCCAAGGCAAGTACTATGCCGTCGATGCGACCGCCAAGCGGATCTGGGACATGCTGGAACGGCCGCTGCGACTGCAGGAGGTCGTAACTGCGCTGCTGGACGAATTCGACGTTGAGCCCGACCAGTGCAACAGGGAAGTGCTCACCTTCGCCGAAAACCTGCTCCGTAACGGCCTGATCAAAGAAGTCCCGGCGTGAATCCCGCTTTTCCATTTCGTGCATGGCGCGGCATCAAGCGCGCCGGCTGGCGCCTGGCTTTCGAGACGGGCTACGAACTCTTGCGCGCGCGCGTCGTGACTTGTCTATCTCCGGATAAGTACCTGCCGGCGCCGGCTGTCCCGATGCAGCCGCGCGTTACCGAAAGCAGCGCAGCGGAGATCGCTGCAGAGGCACGACTGATCGGCAATACGATTGAAGCCGTAGCCCGCCGGATGCCATTCCGTGCCCTATGCCTGCAACAGGCGCTCGCAGCCCGGCGAATGTTGCAGCGACGCGGTTATCCGGCAACGTTGAGCCTTGCGCTCAGTACTCATCACGAGGATCGCGCCGTTCCTCAGCGCGGCCGTGCTGCCCATGCCTGGGTGAGCATCGGCGACACCGTGATCTGCGGCGATGGCGACTTGAGCCGGTACGCAGTCATCGCTTGCTTCCACTGACTCAGCTCCACTGAGTCCGGCCTCACACCGGCATGCATCGTCTACTAGCGAAGGCCCGATACGCCTTCAGCCTGGCATCCACTTCCGGCTTCCCCTGGCTTCCGTCCGGCCTACGCTCGTCTACGGCACCCGGTGCGAGCTTGCGTCGACATGCGCGCAACGCCGTCATGGCGCGATGGCCGTGGTTCCTCCGCCCGTTCGCGGCCATGGTCATGATCCTGGCCTGGCCTATCAGCAGCTTCATCGAGGCGATGCAGTCCAGCGCCTTCATTACTTCATCGGTGCTCAAGGGGCAGTCGAAGCGCCACCACGCACTGTGGGCATGGAGGCTGGCGCTTACGCAGAGCGTGCCGCCAGTGGAAGCGCTGGCATTCCGGCTGTTCGAGGCTGGCGCCGGCGAAACCAGCCGATGGTTGTACTTCTGGGAGTTCATCTGCTTGTCCCGGCAGCTGACAGACACCCCAGCCCGGGAACTGGCGGACGACAAAGTCGCATTCGCCGATTGGTGCAGGGCAAACGGATTCCGCGCCATTCCAACGTATGCCCTCGCTGCCCACGGCGAATGGCAACGGCCGTTTCCAGATGGCGAACCGCCTCGTGAGGACCTACTGGTCAAACCTACCCGCGGATCGCAGGGAACCGGCGTCGAATCCTGGCGCTGGCGCGATACGGCGTTCTGTTCGGGCACGACTCGTCTGAATCCGCAAGAATTCATGTCCCATGTCCGCACGCTGGGCGCGACAGGGAACGCAGTCATGGTGCAGCCTCTGCTCGCACCGCATGACGCGCTGCATGCCATCGCCGGCGAAGGCATGCCGGCACTACGCATCTTCACGTCGCGGTGGCCGGACAATCGCGTCGAAGTCGGCCCGGCAATGCTGCAAGCCCCCTGCCCCGGCATGGTGATCTCGCAGTCCGGGCCGTATCGACTGGTCGACACCGACAGCGGCCGCGTAATGGACGCCACGGCACGGCAAATGGATCCGGTCTTCGAAATGCCGGTAGGCCATGGCTTCGATGGAATCGTTCTCCCGCAATGGCCGGGTGTAATCGCAGTATTGAAGTCAGCTCACACCTGCTACCCCGGGCTGGCTCCAGTCATCGGCTGGGATGTACTGTTCGACCGGGAAGGCCCGTTGCTCTGTGAAGCCAATCTGGGAGTTTCGTTCTACAGCTTCCAGTTCGCCTCTCCCATCCCTCTGGGAACTTCGACTATCGGAAAGGCTTTGGAGGCCTGGCAGTAGATGGTGCGCCTGATCTGCGGTCTCTGGCGACTAGACGGCCTTCCCGTGGAGGCCGCGCAAGTCCAGTCGATGCTCGATGCGATGACGCCGTCCGACAAGGCGTGCGCGAGCGATGTCGTCCTGGATGGCCCCATTGCCATGGCGATGCTGACGATTTCGACCAATGCGCACCAGGTGCCTGCGAAACCCGCCATCGTTCGTACACCGACGGGGTGCATCGCCGCCGACGTGCGCCTGTACGAAGGCAACGAGGACCTGCCGCATGCGGACCAACTGGCGCACCGACTGCATGAAGCCGGTGCGGCTGGCTTGAGCGATACGCATGGCGACTTCGCTTTCGCGCAATGGGACAGGGACAGCGGACGGTTGCTGCTGGGCCGTGACCACTTCGGCACACGCCCCATGCAGTTCACGGTCCGCAAGGGCCAGCATGTCGCGTTTGCATCGCTTCCTTCCGCCCTGCTGCGGACGGGACTGGCCAGCCGCTCGCTGGACGAAGGCTCCATCGTCTCGTATCCGGTGAACGAACAGCCGCTGCCCGGGCATACCTTTTTCAGGGACATCCACAGCGTACGAGCCGCGCATGTCGCCGCGATCGATGCCGCCGGCAAGACACGACAAGATCGCTACTGGCGCCTGCCGATCGAACCGCTGTTGCCTTTCGACAGCGACCCTGAGCAAGTTGCAGGCGAGATCCGTCGCCTGCTCGACCAGGCAGTCCAGCGCCGCCTGCCGGAATCTGGCCCCGTAGCCTCCCACATGAGTGGCGGACTGGATTCGACCCCGATCGCCGTCCTGGCTGCGCGTGCGCTTGCACCAGAAGGCCGGCACGTCCATGCGTATTCGTTCCAGGAAACACCGATCGACGACCTGCCTGTGATCGACGAGGCGCCGTATGTCGCCGAAGCGGCGCGCGCGGAAAGCAACCTTTCGGTGGTGCCGATCAACTCGCGGAGCCACTTCGAGGTCGTTCTCGAGGGACTGGATGCAGACACCTTCCAGCCCACCGCTTCCGACGATCCGGAACAGGCGCTGTTGGCCAACGCCGCATCCCACGGTGCCAGCATCCTGTTGTCGGGCTGGGGCGGGGACCAGATCGTCACCAGCTACGGGGTTGGCTGGGAGGGCGAACTGCTGCGTGCTGGCCGTTGGCGCGATCTCGCAAGCCGCTTGAAGAGCAAAAGCCGCCTTACCGGCCGCAGCCAACCGCGCCTGGCGGCATCGCTCGCATTGCACATGCTGCTGCCCGCCCGTCTGGTGCCGCATTACCACAAGCTGCGCGGACTGCATCCCTGGCTGGAATACCGCAGCTTCATCGCTCCGGAAAAGCGACGTCGTGCTCGCCACGAATTCCGTCCCCGCTATACCGACAGTCGTCGGAACCGGCGCGCGGAAATGGAAGCGTGGTGGATCCCCTATCGCCTGGAGTCTTTCGCGCAACTCGGTGCACGGCATGGCATCGCCTACGCCTATCCGATGCTGGACCGCGACCTGATCCGCTACGCGATGCGCATCCCGGGCATCCTGTTCCGTCGCGGCGACGTGTCCCGCCGCGTGATCCGCGATGCGCTCGAAGGCATCGTTCCCGATTCGGTGCGCTGGCGCGAAGAAAAATTCTCCGCGTTTCCGGTCGAACCACTGCGCGTGGCCCGGCAACGCGAACGGATCATCGAACTGTTCGACGGGTTGCGACGCTACCCGCTCGTCACGAAATACCTGGATATCGAAGAGATCATCGGTTACCTGCGGTCCGGACGCACTGCGCAGGAAATCGTCGAACAGATGTCGGCCGATGCCGCATCCGGCGTGCAATCTTCCTCGCTTGAGGAAGAACACTCGAGTGCGATGCGGCTGGCCCTGTTCCTGAAGCTGCAATCCGATCTGGAGCGCGGCGCATGAGCGGAACATTCCACTACCGCGCGTTCGGCCTGAACGTTGCCTCGGAGTTGCTCCTCCCGGAATTGCTCCCAGCGGAAGGAACGGCGGTCCCCGACCTGCGGATCCGACAGGTGGGTAGCATGCCGCTGCTCGCCACCGACGAGCCGGAACACGAGTTCACCGCTGTTGCGGAAGGCGGATACGTGATGCGGGTGGAGGACGTCGGCCATTACCGCGTCCGCGCCGGGACCGAGATCGACGTATGGCCGTACCCGGAGGCAGATGCAGGCCTGGTTCGCCTGTACTTGAATGGCAGTGCCATGGGGTTCGCGCTGCACCAGCAGGGCGCACTGGTCATGCATGCGTCCGCGGTGCTGCGGGGGGGCGCGGCCACCCTGTTCGTCGGCGATAGTGGAGCGGGCAAGTCGACGTTGGCAGCACGCTTCGGACAAGCCGGCTTCGCGGTACTGGGCGATGACATCACGCCGATCCGGCTGGATGCCTCGGGAAATCCCAGCGTCTGGCCGGGCAGCACGTCGTTCAAGCTATGGGAGGACGCCCTTCCCGCTCTGCGCGTGGATCGTCACGGTCTCGATGCGATCGCCAACCGCACCGACAAGTTCTACGTGACCAATACTTCGCACGCAGCGGACCAGGCTTGGCCCGTGCGCGAAATCGTCGTCCTGGAGGTCGCTACGGATTCCAGCCATCGCCTGGAATTGCTGCCGCGCCTGCACGCAATCGGCGCGATCGCGGGCAATACCTATTGCCCTGAGTACATCGGAGTGCTGGGCAACGAGACCACACACTTCCGACAATGCGCGCAAATCGCCGCGCAGATTCCGGTATTGCGGCTGGTGCGCCCATGGGACGCCGATCGCATCGACGACACGCTGGAGTTCCTGGAGCATGAGCGGCCGTCGTAATGCGACGCCATGCGCTCACTCGCGATTGCGCATTCGCCAGAAACCCCGGCCAACACGGCGGAAGAGCAGCACCAGCCACGGCGCGTCTTCACCATGCAGTTCCTGCAAATGACTTCGAGTGGGTAGCAATCTTTCGTACAACCAGCGCAACCGCGCGCGCATGCCCGGTAAGGCCTTGAACCCTTGCCACTGGATGTAACGCCAGTCATCGATGCGCCGGGCATCCAGTTGTTCCGCTTGGGCAGCGTGCGCCATGGTTTCAGCGGCGTCAGCAGGCAACCGGGCCCCAAACCACTCTCTGGCATCCTGCAATGAGCGCAGGCAAATGCCACACAGGCCCTTGGCTTGCGCCAACAGCGTGAATGCATTCCATGCTGCGGCATCCATGCGAGCCATCAGCAGATGGATGTCGTACAGCCATTTCAGACGATCCGGCCTGCGCAATCCCATGTCATGCGCGCGATGGAGACACGCGTGCAGCAAGGCATGCTCTGGAGAAAGGCCGCGTACCGACGCTGGCAAGCCAGCCAATGACATGGACGCCGTCCACAATTCATCGAAGCCGAGCCGTTCCGCGTAAATCTGCTGATTGACGAGCCGGCAGTGCAGGTCCAGCTCGGAGAGCAGTTGGCCATCAACCATGAGGCGACAGCTCATCTCGTAGGTCAGGCTTCCAGGCAAGAATGCGAGCGCGTATCCCAAGGATTGCAGCGCCGTTGCGGCACGGTTCGCTTCTTCCCTTGATTCGAACAGCAGGTCGATATCTCCGCAAACGCGAAGATAGGGCTTCGGGTAGAGCCATCGTGCAAAAGCATGCCCCTTGAGCAGCAGCGTCCTGAACCCCTGCGAATCCAGCACCCCGGCGATGCGCGCGATCTCATGCGTGCTGAACAGCGAGCGGGCGACTTCGTCACGTGCGCGGACCGCCAGTTCCTCCCGGAATCCTTCCGGAGCGAACAGACTGGACGTTTCCCGAAGCTTCCAATCAAGGAGCGGCACCAGCCCCTCGTACTCGGTGGCGAAGATCAATTCAGCCGTGGAATGCTCCGCTTGATCAACGACTACCTCGCCCAGCGTAGCCGCCAACCAACGACGCAACGCGTCTGCAGGCGCGGGCTCGGCTGAAGCAGAACGCGGATCCATCATCCCCGCCCGTAAACATCCTCAAACCGCACGATGTCGTCCTCACCCAAGTAGCTTCCCGACTGCACTTCGATCAGCTCCAGCGGCATCACGCCGGGATTCTCCAACCGGTGCTTCACGCCCAGCGGAATGTAGGTGCTCTGGTTCTCGGACAGGATGATCGTTTCCTCGCCCCGAGTGATGCGACCGGTGCCGCTGACCACGATCCAGTGTTCGGCACGGTGATGGTGCATCTGCAGGCTCAATGCCGCACCCGGCTTCACCGTGATGCGCTTCACCTGGAAGCGTTCGCCCATGTCGATGGAATCGTAGCTACCCCACGGGCGATAGACCTTGCGATGCCAGGTCGGCTCCGGACGCTGCTGCTTCTTCAGCTCGGCGACGATGCCCTTCACGTCCTGCACGTGATCCTTGTGCGCAACCAGCACGGCGTCGTCGGTATCAACCACCACTACGTCTTCCAGCCCGAGCAATGCGAGCAGGCGCCCGTGGCCCCAGGCCAGCGTGTTGCGGCAGCCCTGCGCCAGGACATCGCCGTGATGTGCATTGCCGTTGCCGTCCTGTTCGGCAACCTCCCACAGCGCCGACCAGCTGCCCACGTCATTCCAGCCCACCGCGATCGGCAGCACGGCGGCGTGTGCGGTCTTCTCCATCACCGCGTAGTCGATCGAGTCCGAAGGACACGCCGCGAACGCCGTCTTGTCGAGGCGGATGAAGTCTTCGTCGCGCTTCGCCTTTGCCAGCGCGTCACGGCAAGCCGCGAGCATCTCGGGACGGTGCGCTTCCAGCTCCTTGAGATAGACCGAAGCGCGGAACAGGAACATGCCGCTATTCCAGAAATAGTCGCCGCTGGCCACGTACTGCGACGCGGTGGCCGCATCCGGCTTCTCGACGAACTGCGCCACGGCGCGCACTCCCTCGCCGGCCTCGCCCTTGATGTAGCCATAGCCGGTTTCCGGCCCGGTCGGAACGATGCCGAACGTGATCAGACTGCCCGCCTGCGCCGCCGGCATCGCGGCTTTCACCGCGGCGCGGAATCCGTCGGCATCCACGATCACGTGATCCGACGGCAGCACCAGCAACAGCGGATCGTTGCCGCTGGCCATGGCTTCCAGTGCCGCAATGGCAATCGCCGGCGCAGTGTTGCGACCGATCGGCTCCAGCAGGATCCCCGAGGGAGTGCAGCCGGCCTCGCGCAGCTGCTCGGCGACCATGAAGCGGTGCTCTTCGTTGGCCACCACGAGCGGCGCCGACGACGCCAGCGGCGCGATGCGGTCCCAGGTCGACTGCAGCAGCGAATGCGGCCCGAGCAGGTTGAGGAACTGCTTGGGGAAGGCCTCACGCGACAGCGGCCACAGGCGGGTGCCCGAACCGCCCGACAGGATGACTGGGATCATGCAAACACTCAGGAAGTGGCTGGAGCGCATCCGCTGGTAGCCGGATACGGAACGCATTTTCGCCGTTTGCGGACCTGTTGGCACCTGCCTTGCCGGTAAAATGCGGGTTTCACACGCTACAGCAGGACTTTCATGCAGCTCGACGCCCGGATCTTCGTCGCTGGCCACCGCGGTCTCGTCGGCGGCGCCATCGTGCGCAACCTCCAGGCGAAGGGCTACCGCAACCTGCTCCTGGCGGGGCGCGCCCAGCTGGATCTGCGCGATCGGGCCTCGGTCGAGGCCTTCTTCGAGGCTAACAAGCCCGACTACGTGTTCCTGGCCGCGGCCAAGGTGGGAGGCATCCATGCCAACAACACCTACCCGGCTGAGTTCCTGTTCGAGAACCTGCAGATCCAGGACAACGTCATCGACGCCGCGTACCGCCACGGCTCGACCAAGCTGACCTTCCTGGGCTCCTCCTGCATCTACCCGAAGCTGGCGCCGCAGCCGATCAAGGAGGAGTACCTCCTCACGGGCGCTCTGGAGCCCACCAACGAGTGGTACGCCATCGCCAAGATCGCAGGCATCAAGCTCTGCCAGGCCTATCGGCGCCAGTACGGCTTCAACGCGATCAGCCTTATGCCGACCAACCTATACGGCCCCGGCGACAACTTCGACCTCAATAACTCGCACGTGCTGCCCGCGTTGATCCGCAAGTTCCATGAAGCGAAGCTGCGCGGCGACAAGGAAGTGGTGATGTGGGGCACCGGAACCCCGCGCCGCGAATTCCTGCATGTGGACGATCTGGCCGACGCGGTTGTGCACCTCGCGCAGACCTACGAAGGCGAAGACATCGTCAACATCGGTGTCGGCGAAGACATCAGCATCCGCGAGCTGGCCGAGATGGTGCGCGGGATCACCGGTTTCGAAGGCGAAATCGTCAACGACATCAGCAAGCCCGATGGCACGCCACGCAAGCTGCTCGATGTGAGCCGCCTGCATGCGCTGGGCTGGGAGGCGAAGATCCCGTTGCGCGACGGCATCGCCGAAACCTACCGCTGGTTCCTGGAGCACCAGAGCGACCTGCGCGCGGCCTGACGTTCGGGCACTCGACTTGCACTGGAACTGGCATTTGCTCAGCTTGCCGGGCGACGTAGCCCGGACACTGCCCGTGTTTGCCTGTGCACTCCTGTTGCTGGCGAAGCAGTCGCAGGCTGGCGGCATTGCCGCAAGGCGCTGGCTGATGGCTAGCTGTGCGGCTGGATTCGTGGTCGCGGCCAGCAAGATCGCCTTCTATGGCTGGGGAACAGGCGTGAAGGCCTGGGACCTCGCCATGCCCAGCGGCCACGCGACGATGGCGTTCGCGCTATGGCCGGTGCTGCTCACCACCCTGGTACCAGTGGAACGACGCTCGTGGCGGCATCTGGCTACGGCACTCGGTATCACCCTCGGGATCGCCTGCGCCTGGTCGCGGGTGGCGCTGCGCGCGCACCCACTCTCCGAAGCGATCGTCGGCAGCGTCCTCGGGCTGGCTGCGATGGCGGTAGTTCTGCCCTCCATCAAGGCACTTCGGTTGGGCCCTTCACACCGTTTCGTCGCGGTAGCGGTCCTGGTTGCCTTGCTCGCATCGGCCGTGCCCTATTCACTCAACATCCCGACGGAGGCATGGCTTGCCCGCTCCGGAGCCTGGCTGGCCGGTCGACCGGCACCTGTAGTTCGCAAGGATTGGCGTGGAGATGCCGCCTTTCCTCTGTTTGTCGAGGACAGGGGCTCCCGAAAGGCTGACTAAGCTAAGGTGCACCGCCTGTCAGCTTGGGCTCCAGCCAGTCCCGACCGACTCGTTCAGCCACCAAAAACCGCAAACCAGAACCGTGCCGCGGTTCACGAAAATTCAACATCCATCCCCGGAGAATCGTCCTCGGCCTGCAGGGAGGCCGACGTAGCACGCCCCATCACTCGGCGACTATCGAAACGAGGGATCGACCCATGCTGACTTTTCTGATTGGACTTTCTCTGGGCGCTTGCCTGGGTGCTGCTGCCATTGGTGTCTGCAGCGCAAGCTACGAGCACGAAGCCGGCGTGGAAGATGCCGCTTCGTAGCAACTTCAATTAACGCGTAGCAATCGCTGCTTGATCAGCTGCGCGGGATTTCCCGTGTACACGCCGTAGGGCTCTGCATCTCGCAGGATGACCGCCCTCGCACCGATGACGGCGTATTCCCCTACCGTCACGCCAGGCCCAACGAACGCTTCCGCGGCGATCCACGCTGACCTTCCCACGACAATCGGGCGGGTTACTAACTGAAAGTCCGGGTCGCGAATATCGTGCGTGCCGCCGCACAGGTGCGCCCCTTGGGACACGATCGCCATTTCGCCGAGCTCCACGCGATCCATGCAGTAGCAGTTGACCCGAGGGCCGATCACGGCGTGCGGCCCCATCGTGAGGTTGGGCGGATACCAGATGCGCGCAGAGCCATAGACTCGCGCCGTTGCATCGACCTTCGCTCCGAACAGCCGCAGCACGATCGCACGCCAACGGTGCATCGGCGGTGGCGTCCAGGCGGCCAACAACAGCCATGCAATATTCCACGCGGCACGGAAAAGGCGATGTCCGAGCGAATAGCTGGCCCCGCCCAGCATCGGTTTGGAATCGCGTGCTTTCAACAGCGTCATGGCAGGACCCTGGCCTCGTCGACCCGCGCCCTTTCGGGAACATGCGAGCCAATAATCTGCAGCAAATCAGCCGCCACCTGTTCGATACGGAACCGCGACTCAAAACAGTGTCGCGCGGCAACGGACATGTCGATCATTTCAACCGGCGACATTGCAAGCCACTGCTCCAAACCTGCCAATGTGCCTTCGAGTGTATCTGGACGCACAACTCCGGCACGATCGGCTTCAATCTCTCGCCAGATGTTCACTTTGTCGCTGATCAGCACCGGTTTGCCACAAGCCAACGCCTCGGCTACGACAATCCCGAAATTCTCCTGATGCGATGGCAGGCAGAACACTTCCGATGCATGGAACGCGCCCCATTTCATGTCGCCTGACAACATTCCCGGCCACGCGATGCGATCGGCCACACCATGCTTGACGGCGATGGATTTCAACTCATCGACCCAGCCAGTCTGATCGGGACCTGCCATCACCAGATGCAGATCCGTCCGCTGCGAGGCCACTTTCGCGAATGCCTTGATCAACAGGTCGCATCCCTTTTTCTCGTGAATGCGACTCAGATATAGCGCGATGCGCTTGCCTTGCAATTGCGGATGAGCCACCAGGAAAGCCGCAGCCAATTCCTTGCCGTTACCCGGCACATCGGCTGTTCCGTAGCTACTGACAACTTCATTCACCTTGTATAACCAGAAGGACTCTCGAGCCAGCAGCCGTTCTTCCTCGCACGTAAAGATCACGGCCTTGGCATCGCGCAGAACGCGATACTCGGCCCAAGGCCAGTACAGCCATTTCTTCAAGTGCTTCAGCGGATAGGTTCGTTTGAACCAGGGATCCAACATCCCGTGCGTGAAAACGAAATATGGCGTTGGCCCTCCGGCCAAAGCGCGCCAGGCGGCCAAGCCGTGATACTGCCAAAGACCATTGACCACCACTGCATCGTAATTACCGGCATTTGCCCGCAGCCAGGGAACGGCCTTCGAGTTGTACCCATAACCACCCATCGACGGACCCAGGGCATGAACCTTTGCCGGGAAGGCATCGATGAAGTCGGCGTCGGGCGCATCCAGCGACAACACCTCAATCTCGGCACCATGCCTGCGAACCGCATTCGCAAGCATGCGAACGCCCTGCATCGGACCTCCGTGCTTCGGGTCGATCGAAGAAATCACATGGAGTACTTTCACTAGGAACCCTTTGCTGCAATGAAACACAGGCTTTCTTGATCAATCTGCACGCGGTGTCTCCTCCGCCATCAGCTCGCGATACACAGCGTCATAAGCCGCCATGGCCGAATCCGGGCCGAAAACATTTGCGCGCGCCACTCCTGCTTCACGCGTCCTGGTCCTTTCCTCCACGGGGCGACTCAACAGATCCATCAGCTTCTGTGCACACGTTTCCGCCCAGGAGACGTCGTTGTCTTCCGGCATCTTCGGCAGATAAAAGGCGACGTCGGATCCGACCTCGGTCATCGGAGAATCATCGGTCGTGAGGACAGGACAGCCGGCGGCCATCGCTTCGATGATGGGCCAACCGAAGCCCTCAGCGTGACTGGGAAACAGCAACACAAAGCTACTGGAGTACGCAGCTTCCAGCACCTCCGTCGGAGGCCGGACGACGAAGTGCACGGCTCCTTTCGGATTCACACGTGCCGCCGCCTCTTTCAATGAATCGCTTGGGGGAGCACCGACCATCATCAGCGGGACCGGGCGCGAGGCGAGCCTGACATAGGCGTCGTAGATGGCGATAGCGCCCTCCCGGTTCTTGTACCACTGGTTCCCACCCACATGCAGGACAAAGCCTCCCTCAGGAAAGGGAATACCGTGCCGCTGGAATCGTTCGCGTGCCTCGGCTTGGGCAATCGGCCGATAGGGGTAATTGATTGAGTTGTGCACAACCACCGAACGATCGGGCCTGACGCCACCAAGAAATCGGTGCAGATCCGCTCGAGTCCGTTCGGACACCGATATGAAGTTCCTACCTTTCCGAAAGCCCCGCCGGATCCAGCGTTGATAGATCCGCCCGGTCCATGAAACCGGATTCTGCGGGAACTCACCCAGTGCCGACCGCAGGGCCAGGAAGTCGTGGCAATGAATGACGCTCTTGCGTCCCGATACCAGCGGCACCCATGGTCCCAACGCCTGGTCGGAGAATACAAACAGAGTGTCAGGTGACATGAGGCGCAACCGCCGGCGCACCTGCATGGGAAACACCACGAACTGGTCCAGGTATCCCAACCACTTCCTTATCGGCTTCGGCACGGGAAGCCGATGAAAGAATGGAGCCGGAGCCCAGGCAGCCACTTCATGCCCGAACTTCCGCATCCCCTCCTTCAACTGGTCGGCGAACAACGGCATGCTCGTCGAATCGAGAAACGATGGGTGGCAGAAAATCACGATGCTCATGCCAACGAGCGCTCCAAAATCCGCCCGCATACATCTTCATTCCCGATGCGCAGATCCAGCACCCTGCGATGTCCGGCAGCCCTGATCGACTCCCGCAGACCTTCATCCGAAAGGAGCCGGGCGCACACCTCGGCGCACTCCCTGGCGTCGGACCAGTAAACCGCCTCAACTCCTTCTCGATACATTTGCTGGTGCTCGGCGGTGCGCTCGGCGCACAGGAGCCCCATCGCATACGGAATCTCGGCGGAACGCGTCGTTGAAAAATCCCTGTTTCCCTTGGACAGCATTCCCAGGGAAATTTTGGCGCCTTGAAGCGCAGCGACGTACTCCCTTCCTGCGAGAGGACCGCCGCGATAGAACATCTTCAAGTCATTCCAGGATGGCGACTTTTCCCAGCGGGCGCCCCAAATGGCGGGACGAACGCCGCTTTCAACCAGGCGCAAGAGGAACTCGTCGCGCCGTTCGTGCCGCATCCACGTCCCGACAAAGGCGACATCCGAGCGGAACTCATTAGGGATACTCGACTCAGATTCAAATCCTTTGTGCGCGACTTCGTCATAACCTCTGACAAATCGAATAACGTCGCGCGCTCCTAGCGAATTGAACTCCTCGACATTCACGTCGCGGCAGACTGCACAGAGATCGTAGTAGCGAATCGCGGCCAGCAGAGAGCCAAAGCGCTGACCGTCGCGTCTTCCGGAAGGATCATCGTGGTTGTAGAGAACCACGCGACCGCCAGTATCCCGGAGAACGCTGACGCAGTCGGGTCCCAGCAACTCCCCACTGTCGACCCATACCGCATCGAATCGCCCAGTCTGATGCGATAGGAAATGACGGAGCCAGCGCAGAACCCTGGACCTCAGGAATCGGTACCCGGTGCGAAAATGCAGCGCGGACTCAAGCCGTCCGAATCGATCAACCCCAATACCGCTGTACGGGTCTGCGATGACAACTTCATGCCCAAGACGCGAAAGCGCCTCGGCGCGGTGACGGCTGGTGGAGCGCACGCTCGACTCGCCTACATACAAGATCCTAGCCACCTCAACCTCACCCAACCTTGATCCGGATGGCAAGGCGTGACACCCAGAGAGCCACCGCATACACCAGCATCGACTGGAGCCACCCGCGCAAGATCAATGTAGATAGTCCCGAATACGATTCTATTCCGGTGGCCGCACTGGTCAGATAGTGGACCCAGGAAAAGAGGGTGATCACAGTAATTGGCGCCATTACCGGCGTAATGGCTCCAACCGACCTCTTCCCCGTTGTCTGCGCATCCGCAATGGAATACGTCAGTAGCAACGGCAAGACCAGCATCAGTGGATACCACCACCCAAACTGACCATAAGCGCTGCCGAGTAGCGACCCGGTACGAAAACCGCCCAGCATGTATTTATTGTGAGTAATGGTATATGCCATCAGGTCGCCGCCGGACGACCCACTCACAAGATCCTTGTCCACCCACGGCGCGAACGCATCCAGGACTGGTCGTGGAAAGACCGCCAACACCTTCTGCAACTCGAGGTAGCGAAGGTACTTGGTGCTCGCACCATTCAATCTCGACGCAAGAACGAGGCTGTTGTCGATAAATTTGAGATTGGCGAGGCGGGCCAGAAAAAGATTGTCGACATAGTGCTCGTCCCAACCACCGCGGTCCTGCTCCGCACTGCCTGCTCGATAATCCGCCAGCGCAGTCGGATCCGCATAGGTATCAAGCGTCTCCCCGACAAGATCTACGGCAGAAGTGCTCGATCTCTCCCCGCGCACGATCACCATTGCGGTAGCCAAGTCAGCCACCGGACCCAATAGCACGATGGACACGACCAGTGCGACCCAAAACTGCTTCGACTTGAACAGTCGCGTTGAAACCAGCCCGACCGCAACCGCATAGCCGTAAGCCAGCACGATCGAAGCGACGCCAACGAGCAGCACGCCCCGGCTGTTGCGCCCCATTGAGATCAGCAGCAGCAGGCCGGCGTAGGCAGCCAGCCATGGGAGCCAACGCCTCTCGACCACCTGCTCTTTTCCGAACAACACAGGCACAAGAATGCAGAACGGCAGATAGGCCAACGGGTAAAGCGCCTGCATCGCTTTGTTCCCTGCACCCTGAACGTCCGTTTGTCCGGCGCCCGCAACGAAGATCTGGAAGGCCATCGCTGCCAGGCCAATGCCGCCCATGAAGAACAGCTGCAGGTTGGTAGGCACCCGGAAATAACCAAATGGACGGTAAACCCTTTCTGACAGTATCCAGCGCAGCCCCTGAAGCGGCGGAAATTGCCGATACAGAAGATGCGCAATGACTATTGCGAACAGGCCGATCAACGTATGCACACCGACCGAGACAGGCCTCTCAAGGTTGGTCGCTACGGAGTGTCCTTCCAGCAGCTGGGCCAGAGGCGGCAGAAGAAAGTGATAGCTGGTAAACCCCAGCACCATGCAGGTCGATATGGGCGCAGCCAACAGAAGCGGCCGCCGAAGCGCGTAGCTGGTGCCCACAACACCGCCTGCAAGGATGCACGCGCTAAGAACGAAATTCTCGTCCGACGGCCAAATCAACGATTGCAGCAGGACCAAGGCAGCCCACGCCGAAAGCCCCAGAAATCGCAATTTGCCCAGCCGCAATGGGATGTAGCCCGACTGATTCATCCGCCAATTCCTTCTGACTCTTTCAAAGAAGGGGAACTGGCAACATTCCGACTATGCACCACCCAGAAGCAGACCGCGGCACATACCTCGGGCACCAGCAGCACCAGCGATGCGCCAATCACGGGTGACAGGCTCCATTTGAGAACGTACCAAACCAGCAAGCCGGCACAGCTCGAGATGCCGTACGCAACCGCGACGGAAACATGGCGATTTGTAGCGACCAGCGTCGCTGCGGGAACAAACCAGGCCACGTTCGCCAGCGCATGCGCGCCAATCAGAGCCAGATCCATGTGATTGACTTGAACCTTGCCATGCCCCCACCAGTGCACGATGAGCGGGCCGGTGGTCACGAGGCCCACGTAGGCCAGGCAACAGAGGACGAAGATCAAAATACCTGCCGTCCTGGAAAACCGCCGCGCGACAACGAGGCGACCTTGTCCAGCAAGTCGCGAAATCTCTGGTTTGAGCGCGTTATTGGCCACCACACCGGCTTGCATGATCAGCCGCATGAGTGTGCGCGCCATTGTGAAAGCCACGATGACCGACGGTGGGGCGACAAGGTTCAACACCTGCAAACCGCCTTGAAGGGTGACGATCTGGGCCACGGGGAAGCCCATGTATGCCAGCCCAGGCTTTAGCGTTTCCCTGAATATCCTCCAGGACGCGTGGGTGAGCCCAAACGTTCCGGCTGGAGACCACCGAATCGCCAACCCTTGAAGCACTATCAACGCCAACACCTGCCCTACTAGCAGAGTAACGGCGAGCTCTACCGCCCCGCCCCCGCCAAGCAGTACCCCGATCGACACCACGACATCCAGAAGCCGGCGGTTTGCGAGAAGAAAAGCGCTGATCGCCGCCCGGTCAATCGTTCGCAAGCAAGCATCCAGTGGTCCACCCATCAACCCGACGCATAGGTAGGCGGCCATGGCGAACATGATGACCCGCGAATCGTGGCCTTGAAGCGTCTCCAGCTTCAGCAAGCCGGACCAGTCGACCCACTGTCCAACCGTGACTGCCAAAACCAGGATCAAGAGGGAAAGAACCAGCGTAAAAGCGTTTGCCGTATGCAAACTCGCACGCGCCTCAGTCCATCTGCCGGCACTCGCTTCCATTGTCGCTCTGCTGGCCAGCGATTGCGCCACTCCCAAGTCGAGCAGCGTCAACATCGTTGGCAGGCCAGTCAGAACAAGCCAGTCGGCATAGCGTGCCGCGCCCCAGTACTTCAGGAAGAAGGGGACCAGCAACAGCTGAACAGCCAGGGTCACGAGCTGGGCATACCCATAACCCAGCACGTTCATCTGAAAGCGCCGAGAGAACGAACGCGGGGATGCGGAACCCGCTGTGGTTTCGCGACTCATGCTCTTGCCACCCAATCCATCCTGACTATCAATCCGGGGCACTATCGCGGAATCGCGGTTTCAAAACCCTTGTCTCTCAAGAGCGCATGGCGCTTTGCCTCGACAAGGTCACTCGCCATCATCTCGACCACCATTCCCTGCAACGTAATCTGAGGCACCCACCCCAAGTCATCCTTTGCGAGAGTCGGATCTCCCAGCAGCGTTTCAACTTCCGCCGGCCGGAAATATCTCGGATCCACTCGCACGATCACATCGCCCACCTTCACCGCCTGTGCCTTGTCGCCCTCGACGGCCTGCACCACGGCGCGTTCATGCACTCCCTGCCCCTCAAACGCCAAAGTGATTCCGAGTTCCTTCGCCGCCATGTCGATGAACTGGCGCACGCTGTACTGCACGCCGGTGGCGATCACGTAATCCTTCGGCTTGTCCTGCTGCATCATCATCCACTGCATGCGCACGTAGTCCTTGGCATGCCCCCAATCGCGCAATGCGTCGAGGTTGCCCATGTACAGGCATGACTCCAGGCCGACGGCGATGTTTGCCAGGCCACGGGTGATCTTGCGGGTCACGAAGGTCTCGCCGCGGCGCGGGCTTTCGTGGTTGAAGAGGATGCCGTTGCACGCGTACATGCCATAGGACTCGCGGTAGTTCACCGTGATCCAGTACGCGTAGAGCTTGGCTACACCGTAGGGACTGCGCGGATAGAAGGGCGTGGTTTCCTTCTGAGGAACTTCCTGCACCAGGCCATAGAGTTCGCTGGTGGAAGCCTGGTAGAAGCGGCAACGATCGCCGAGCTTGAGGAAGCGCATCGCCTCCAGCAGACGCAGCGTACCGAGCCCGTCCACGTCGGCGGTGTACTCGGGCATCTCGAAGCTGACCTGCACGTGGCTCTGTGCGCCGAGGTTGTAGATCTCGTCCGGCTGGACCTCGGCAACGATGCGCGTGAGGTTGCTGGTGTCGGTGAGATCGCCGTAATGCAGATGGAACTTGCGGCGGGCCTCGTGCGGATCCTGATAGAGGTGATCGACGCGCTCCGTGTTGAACGACGAGGCGCGGCGCTTGATGCCGTGCACTTCATAGCCCTTTTCGAGCAGGAGTTCGGCGAGGTAGGAACCGTCCTGGCCGGTGATGCCGGTAATGAGGGCGCGCTTGGTCATGCTGTTGCTTCTTCTGGAATATGAATTTGGATGAGCTGGGGCAAGCCCTCAGCCCTCGTCGCGGTGCGACGCGGTGCCTCTCCCCGCGAGCGGGGCGACGGAGATTGTGCTACCGGACGGAGCACCTGCGCCGACCAGCCCCATCAATTGACTCTCGAAGGTACCGAGGATCGCGTCGCGGGAAAGTGTGGCCAAGGCCTGCGTGCGCGCCGCGGCTCCGAGCGCGCTGCGGTGCTGCGAATCATTGGCGAGCGCACGCAGTGCCGACACGAACGCAGCGATATCGGCGGGCGGCGTGACCATCCCCGAGTGCTCCAGCGCAGTGGCCACCCCGGTGCCAGGCAAAGCCGTGGCCAGCACGGCGCGGCCACTGGCCAGCATGCCCGTGAGCTTTGAGGGCATCACAAGGTCGGCCACATCGGCGCGCTGAGGCAGCAGGTGGATGTCTGCGAGGCCGAGCCAATCGCACAGGCGCTCGGTCGGCTGCAGGCCGAGAAAGCGAACGTTGGGCAATCCGGCGCATGCACTTTCCAGCGCGGCGCGCGCCGGGCCTTCGCCACCGAAAACGAAATAGAGGTTGGATTGTCCTGCCAGCGCCCGCGCGGCATCGCCCAACAACTCCAGCCCCTGCTTCAATCCCATGTTGCCGGAGTACAGCGCAACGACGGCATCGTCCGGGATGCTCAATTCACTGCGATACGCGCTGGGTGCGTCAAGCGGACGTATCGCATCGATGTCGGCCCAGTTCGGAAACGACACGCACCGATCCAGGCTCACGCCTTTGTGTGCGAGGCGCTCGAGCATCTTCGGCGAGATCGTGGAGACGCGATCGAAGCGCCGCAGGAGCCAGCGCTCGGCGGCGAGTGCGAAGCGTTTGAACGGGCCCGCTTCGACGATGCCCATATCCATGGCGGCGTCGACTTCAAAATCCTGTATGTGCAGCCAGCTGCGCGCGCCCGCGAATTTTGCGACCAGCCATGCACCAGGCGCACTGGCGAGCGTGGGCGCGATAGTCACGACGACCTGCGGACGCCAGGCGATGGCTTGCAAGAGGGCCAGCAGCGAAGTAACCGCAAAACTTGCCAGATGCAGGATGCGGGTCACTCCGCGTGGTTGCTCAGGCACCCAGATCGGGCAGCGCACGACATCCACGCCATTGCGGCGCTCGCGCGAATGCCGGAAGCGGGCGAATCCCGGCCATACTTTCCAAGCCGGGTAATAAGGCGGCGCAGTGACGACGCGCACATCGTGCCCGCGCGATGCGAGCCACTCGCACATCTCGCCCGTGTATTTTCCAGTACCGATGTTCTCAGGGGCGTAATTGATGCCACTGACCAGGATGCGGCTCATGTCAGTACGCGTTCCGGCCGCCCAGCCCCTTGATGACCGTCAACGCGACGATCCGCAGGTCGAAAAACAACGACCAGTTCTGCATGTAGAACAAGTCGTACTCCACGCGTGCCGCCATCTTCGCAATCGTGTCGGTTTCCCCGCGCAGGCCGTTGACCTGCGCCCAACCGGTAATGCCGGGCTTCACACGGTGGCGCTGCATGTAGTTCTCCACCTCGTCCTTGTACTGGTGATTGTGCGCCAGGGCGTGTGGACGCGGCCCCACGATCGACATAGTGCCCTGCAGCACATTGAAGAACTGCGGCAATTCGTCGGCGCTGGTACGGCGCAGGATGCGCCCCAACCTGGTGATGCGCGGGTCGTGGCGCGTGGCCTGGGTGACCTTGCCGGTCTCCTCGGCGTGCACCCGCATGGAGCGGAACTTCCAGACCTCAATGACCTTGCCGTCGAGGCCGTGGCGCTTCTGACGGAACAGCACCGGCCCGGGCGAACTGAGTTTGACCGCCGCGGCGATCATCGCGAGCAGCGGCGCAATCAACAGGAGAATCAATGCTGCGAGGACGCGATCCTCGATCGCTTTGATCAAACGCGCATTGCCATCAAGCGGGCTCGCGCGAAGATTGATCACCGGCAAACCAGCGACCTGATCCACGGAGTGATTGAGTAACTGCAGGCCAAACAGATCGGGGACGAATTTGATGTCGGCTGTGGAGTGATCCAGCGTCTTGAGGATGCTGCTGATCTGGTCCTGCGCGCTCATGGGCAAGGCGACCCAGACCTGGTTGATGCGATTGAGCTCGACGTAATCGGCAAGCGCCTCGACATCGCCAAGATGCGGTATGCCCTTGAGTTGGGTTTGATCGAGCGGCGTATTGAACCAGCCTTGGACGTCGATACCGGCCCAACGATTTCGCTCGAACGTATGAACGATGCGGATGGCGTCCGCGCCGCCGCCGACGACGACAGCCGTGCGCAGATCCCAACCTCGAACACGAATCCATGCGGCCGTGCCACGCAATATCAGGCGTATGAATACAGAGCCGGCAAAGGTCCCGACAAACCAGACACCCCACCACAAACGCGATGTAGCGCCTTCAAGCTTGAACAGAACGATGTAGCCGATTCCGAACACGAAAACGCCCAGCCACAGGAATGCGGTGCGCATTACTTCGAGCGAGAAGCTCATGCCACGCCAGCTGCGATAGATCGACGAGGCACCGAACACCAGCAACGTAAAAAGCACTCCGCGTGCAAGCGTGCTCTGGTACGCGAGAGGCAACGCCACGACACCGAACCGGTAGTCGTAGGCGACCAATGCGGCAGCCACAAGCGCAACCAGGTCGCCCGCGCGCAGCGCGAAGCCAACCAAGGCTGTGAACTTGTGAATCCCCTGCCCGACTGTGCGGGCGTGGGGTGCCGATGTAACGACCATGCGCATGACTCCCCTGTAAGTCATTCAACGCGTTGAGCGACGGGTGCCGTCAGCACAGCCAACAACGTCGCGAATACCGTCGCCACCGCGAGGGTGCGCAACGGGTAATCCACGAACGAATGGGTCAGTGGTACGAGGACGGCAATGGCCGTAGCGGGAATTATCGTCGAAGTCCGATGTCCCCCACCATTGTTCCGGAGTGCCCTGCATGCCGAGGGGATCAACAGAACCAGCAGGAACAGCGCGAGCAGCAACCCGGGGGCCCCGAGTTCCAGCGCGACTTCGAGCACGTCGTTGTGCGCGTGAAGGGCATGCACCGGCTGCATCGCGGTAACGGGTTCGAACGGCGCATAGACATCGCGGAAGCTGCCCGCCCCGCTTCCCCATGGGAAATAGGCCCGGACCGCCTCGGCTCCGTATCGGAGGTACTGCCAGCGCAGGTCGTTTAGTGGATCGAGCGCCATGCGCTGGGCGATCCCCCCCCAGGCGTAAGCCACTACGCCCGATGCCGCCAGGACGATCGCCAACACCGGTAGGAGATAGTGGCCTTGGCCGCGATCCTGCCTGGTCCAGGCAAGGTAGGCGCTGGTGATGACGGTGACTGCGGCCGTCAGCATCATTCCGGCCCGGGAAAAGCTCAGGGCGCTGGCGAGGAACAGCAGCAGTGCCAACGCGTACCACACGGCGGCGTGCGCCTGGCGCTGGGATGCTTGTGCGGCGAATGCGAAGGCCAGTGCGAGCGGAAGCAACATCGCCATCAGGTCCGCGAAGTGATTGCGGTTGGCGAAACTGCCGATCGCTCCCACGGGGTGGTGGTAAGCGTAGGGACGCAAAGGGGAATGCTCACCCGCGGCGGCCTGGGCAAATCCCAGGAGGGCCGTGGCCACGCCAAGAATCAGCGCGAATCGCAGCACCCGGATACGGGCTTCGGCACTCAGCGTGGAAGTCAGCAGCCAGGCAGCCGCCAACGTCATCATGGCCAGCAGCGCGCGCACCGTTCCCCAGACATCCAGGGTCATGGGAAGCCAGGCCGGCCTAACTCCGGCCAGACGGAGATCGACCAGCACCTGGGCACGGGGCGGGAGGGCCGCGAACCAGGAAGCAGGCAACGGCACCAGCTGCAGCATCAGCACCGCCGTTGCAACAAGCAGCCAATACAGGAAGAGACGCTGTGAGCGGGTTGCGTGTGTGCTCCGCCACCTCATCACACCCAAGCCCAACGCCAACAGCGCCACCAGATGCACGACGAGGTCGCCCGCACCCCGCGAGCCTCCGCCAAAGACGAGCGCGGCCGCGAGCAATGCACAAGCCGCTACTTCCGCCAGCCTGTCCCCGACGACGGGGCGGCTGATGGTCGGCGGCAAGTGGGCGCGGTACTCGCGCATCTCATTCTTTCCCCTGTAAAGAAACGGGCCGCTCTGAGCGGCCCGTCTAGATCCTTGCCTCTATATCCCTTGGGTCAGGGACTGGATGGCTTATCGTCACTGCCACCGCCGCCGCCAGCAGCACCCGCGACCAGCAGCGCCGCGGCGCCACCGGCCATCAGGTAGTACTTGGTGTCCGAAGTGCTGGCAACGACCGGGCTGCGGCAAACCGGAGCCTTCTCGCTGATGGTGTACGGCTTGCCGGCTTCCACCTTGACGGTGCAGCCGTTGTCGTAGGTCACCTTGGCGATACCGTCGCTGACGCTGACCAGGTCACCGGCCTTGGCGCCGACGCTGGAGTCGGAAGGCACGGCAACGTCACCGACCTGCGCCGAACCGGACGCCTGGACGGTCACTGCGCCCTTCGCGCGAACCAGCACATCGGGCTGCTGCGCGGCAGCGGCGGTGCCGATTGCGAAAGTGGCGACGAGGCCGAAAACCACTTGCTTCATTCCGTACTCCAAAAGGTGTGCTGTTCATCACACTGCAGGACGAGAAGAATAAGGCCAACCGTTTCGTCACTGCAAGTACGAATTTCTCAGTCGATTCAAATGGATGGCATCGAGCCGCAGGGTCCCGGAGACCATCCGCTCCTGAAGGGATCGCCCCAGGTACTGCAGGCGCAGCACCTGCCCCGGGCACCCTGTCTCTGGAATGTCGAAGGTCCCCGAGCTGTGCACCCAGGACGGCGCCTCGGCCGGCAGCGGAAGGCTCAGCCGGGGTGCCTCGACGCCCATACAGGCCACTTCGATCGCAAATGGGCGGGTGGCGTCTGTACCGTTCTCCACGGCAAGGTCCAGGCGATAGTTACCGGGCCCCAGCGCCAGCGACTGCTCCAACCCCGGCGCCGCGACCGCCCGGCCTGCGAAGGCGAAAGCGAGTGCATATCGGCCCTCAAGCGGGGCGGCATCGTCGTAGACCACCGCGAGCGCGGGTTGCTGGGCAATGCGCCAGCCGTATCCGCCGTTGATGTCGGGGTGTTCGAACCCGCCATCGAACAGCCACGCATCACCTCCGCTACGGGCCTGTTGCGGGAGCGATTGCAGCCAGGCCGAACGTGCCTCCGTGTCACGCCCCAGGCGCCCCAGCAGCGCGATGCGGGCATCGACTTCGGCGGGTAGCAGCTCGGTTCGAGCCGCGAGACGCTCCAGCAGTTCCGCCGCTGGTTCTGCGGGGGTCTGCGGCGCCGTCAGCGCGGCGGCCAGCGATGGTCGCCAATCCGGGGCATGCGCGAGGCGCTCAAGCAGTGCGCTCTGGACTTCCTCATGCGGAAGCAGGAGCACCAGTCGTTGCAGCATGTCGTCCCTGACCCGGGTATCGACTCTTAGCAATGCATCCACATGTTGCATTCCGGTTTCGACATCACCCTCCGCGAAGGCGTGGTCGATCGCGGCGGCCCGCGCCAATCGGTCGCGCGGCGCCCTGCGTACGGCGATTTCATTGAGCGTCTGAGCCTGCCCGGTGTCGGCTTGTCCCTGCGCGAGGACACGAAAAGCGCGACCGTCGATCGGATGCACGCGCAGGATCCTTCCTGCCAGCGCCACCTTGGCCGGATTACCTTCGACCACCCCGTCATCGATCGCCCGGATCTGCCGATCCGGCCCCTGGGGGGAACCGATGGTGGCATCGACATGCGACAGCCCGATCGCCATCCACGCCCCAACAACCACCAGACAACCTGCAGCGGCGATGCGTAGCAGCTTCATCTCCCGCCCCATCCGTCGTTCACGTCAGCGCGAATCGCCGCCGTAGTTGTAGTACGTGTAGCCGCCGTAACCGTAACTGTCGCCCTTGCGCAGGTCGAAACGTGTCAGCACCGAACCCAGCACACGTGCGCGCGCGGCGAGCAGGCGCTGCATTGCTCCCTGCAGCGCGTCGGTACGGGTCTGCTCGGCGGTCGCGACCAGCAGCGTGGCTTCGGCGCGGTGGGCCAGCAGCGGTGCGTCGGCAAGTCCAAGTACCGGTGGGCCATCGAGCACGACCATGTCGAAGTGCTGGCGCAGCGATTCAAGCAGTGCTGCCAAGCCATCGCCCGCAAGCAGTTCCGGGGGGTTCGGCGGCAGCGGACCGGAGGTGATGACACTCAGGCCCTGGTCTTTGGTCGCCTGCACGGCCGCTGCCGCATTGGCGGCACCAGCCAGAATGCTGGACAGGCCCGTGGCATTGGGCGCGCCGAACAACTTGTGTACGGAAGGATTGCGCAGATCGGCATCCACCAGCACCACACGCTTGCCCAGCTGCGCGATATTGCGCGCCAGTTCCATCGCCGTCGTGGTCTTGCCCTCGCCGGGACCCGCGCTGCTTATCAGCAGGCTATACGGCAGGCCATGCGTGGTAGCGAACTGCAGGGCCGTGCGTACCGAACGATAGGCTTCCGCAAATGGCGAGCGGAGATCCGTGGATGCCTGCGCCGGGGTGACCCCGTTGCCCAGTCGTGGGATGACACCCAACACCGGACGATGCGTAAGGGTTTCCAGGCTCTTGGGCGTATGGATGGTGCGATCGAGGTACTGGCGTGCAAACGCGGCGAGTACACCCAGCATCAGGCCCGCCAGCAGACCGAGGGCGAGGTTGCGGAACAGGCTCGGCTTGTACGGCGCCTCGGGCACCTGGGCACGATCGACGACGAAGATGTTGTTCGCACCGACACCGCCGGCGACACCGATTTCCTTGTAACGCTGCAGCAGACCGTCGTAGAGCTGCCGGTTGGTCTCGGCTTCGCGCTTGAGGATGTTGTACTGGATGCTGCGGCTCTGCAGATCCAGTACGTCGCCCTTGAGGCCGCCGATGCGCTCGTCCAGCAGCGTTTCCTGTGCCTTCGCGGCGTCGTAGCGCGCCTTCACCGAGGCCCTGATATTGGCGACCGCACCGGCGATCTGGCGGTCGATTTCAGCGATCTGCCCGCTGAGGCGGAGCATGTCCGGATAGTCGGGTTTGAAAGTACGCAGCTTCTCCTGGTACTCGGCCTGCACCTTGGAGCGCTCTTCGCGCATGCGCTGGATCAACGCATCGCCGACGACCTGCGGCAGGCCCATGCCATCGCCCTGCGACGCCTGCGTCCACTCGGCTTCGGCACGGATGCGCTCGTCCTGCGCCTTGGCCAGCGACGCGTTGAGTTCGGACAGGTTCTGCGCCGAGAGCGACGGCTTGTCCTCGCCGACGGAAACGATCTGCTCCTGCGTGGCGAAATGCACCAGGGCCTTTTCGGAATCCTCGAGCTTCGCCTTCAGCTGCGCGAGGCGCTCTTCAAGGTACTTGCGCGCGTACGACGAAGCCTCGAACCGACGTTCCAGGTTGGAAGCGATATAGGCCTGGCCCCAGGCGTTGGCGATCCGCGCGGCAATCTTGGGATCGGGCGAGTCGGAATTGATACGCACCAGGCGCGAGTTGCGCACCGGTTCGATGTTCAAGTCACCGAGCAGGATGTCGGCCAGCGCGCGTTGCCGCTCCTGCTGGCGCTGCGTAGCCGGCGACTCGTCACCGACGCCTTCGAGCAAGGGCTTGAAGTACGCGTCCTCGGTCAGGTTGAGATCCTGCACCACGCGCAGTGCCAGGCTGTTGCTGCCGAGCAGTTCGTACTGGGTCTGGTAGAAGTCGTCGCCGTAGTAGCCCTGCTCCTGCGGGACCACGCCTTCGACATTCACAACCTGCAGGCTTTCGCGTTCGATCTGCAACAGGGACGAGGCGCGGAAAAGCGGCGTCGCCAACAGCGTCAGCACGACGACCAATGCCACGACACCGGCCACGATGCCCGAAACCAGCCAGCGGTTATCGCGCAGGATGTTCCAGTACTGGAGCAGATCGATTTCGTCGGAATCGCGCTCGCTCTGCGGCGCATCCGTCAGACCCATGCCTGAATGCCTTTCCGTATTCATCTATTGGTGTTGTCGTAGTAGACCCACGCCGTCAGGATCGGCGCGAGCTGGATGAAGCGCTTGAGCCAGATTTCACCGGCAGATTCGTCGACCACGATGACGTCGTCGGCAAGGATTTCGGGATCGTCGTTGCGACCGTCGCGGATGGCCTGCAGGTCGAAGCGCGCGACCAGACGCTTGCCTCCGGCACGGCGGAAGACGACGACGTTGTGCTCGTTGGCGGTTTCGCTAAGGCCTTCGGCGAGCGACACCGCCTGCAACAGCGAAAGGCGCGAAGTCATCGGGAAGATGCCGGTCTTCTTGACCGCGCCGTTGACCGTCACGCGCTGGCTGGCGAATTCCTTCACGAAGACCGTGATCTGCGGATCCTGCAGATAGTGAGCGCGATAGCGGGTGGCAATGTCCTGCTCCAGCTCGCCGACGGTGCGTCCGGCGGCGCTCACCGCGCCAACCAGGGGCAGCGAGATCTGGCCGGCGTTGTTGACGCGCACCTCGCGGTCCAGGTCCTTGATCTGGAACACGGTGATGGCGATCAGGTCCTGCGGGCCGATGCGGTACTCGCTGCGGTCCCCGGAAATCGGGGTGGCCTCAGTCTGTGGGAAGGACTCGGGCAAGTGGGGCTTCCCCGTACTCGCGCAGGCAGACATCAGGAACAGGAGGCAAGCCGCCACCGCACCTCGGACAAAATTCTGCAAGACCTTGACCCCAAAACAAAAACCGCATCACACATTATGCCCGTACGGTGGTGTCTCCACCAACCCGGTCACCGGCCGCGCAGGCTCCGGAGGAACTGTTTGAAGCCGCTCCCGTCGCGTACCGGGGCAGGATTTTCGGGTACGAAGCCGGCGGTTGCGTGCAACGGCGGGGGCAACTGCTCAGGCCCTAGGTCGGCAACGACACCCTGCGGACGGGTCCTGACCATATGCTCGGCTTCCGCTATCCCCACCAGCTTGCCTGCCGCCTCTCGCGCCTCGGCAAGCAATGGCGGTCGGCGCACCGGATGATGCGCATCGGTGGCCAGGACCATGCAGTGGCCTTCTCCCACGAAGCGCTGCGCCCAGTACTGGACCCGGCGCCCAAAGCGTCCAGTCAGCGCACCTGCGGTGATCTGCATCCAGGCGCCCCGCTCGCTCAAGCGCGTGAACGTCGAATAGTGAGATTCGATCCAGGTCAGCCGTTCAGGATGGGTGATCACGGGTACGAAGCCAGCGGCCATCAGTTCGAAGATGGTCTCTTCGAATCGCGGCGGCGCGACATGGTGGGGCGGTTCGAGCAACAGATAGCGCGATTGCGCCAGGGTCGGCACGCGGCCGGCGCGGATGGATGCCGCCAGATCCGGATCGATGTGAACATCCGCGCCTTCCAGCAGACGGATCGGAATCTGCTGCTGATCGAGCTCTGCCTGGAAGGACGCAACGGCGGCACGAATGCTCTCGGCCGTATTTTCGTAAAGACCGGGATAGATATGCGGCGTGCAGGCGATCGTCCTGATGCCATCGGCGGAGGCGATCCGGGCCATCTGCAACGCCATTTCCAGGTCGGTTGCACCGTCGTCGATACCTGGGAGGATGTGGCAGTGCAGATCGAGCATGGCGATTCACCTTCCGGCGCATGAGTTTACTGCGCGCCCGCTGTGGCGTTGGCTAGTGACAACGTCGAGCTAAAGCCACGATATCTTCACATCGTCGCCCAACCTCTGGCTTGCGCCGCCCGGTTTGCTGTATAGTGCGCGGCTCCCGGGGCTCCGGAAGGAAGCACCCAACTCGGGCGGTTAGCTCAGCGGTAGAGCATTGCCTTCACACGGCAAGGGTCGCAGGTTCGAACCCTGCACCGCCCACCAGATTCGACGAAGCGCCGGCGCAAGCCGGCGCTTTTGTTTTGTGGCGACTGAACCTGCTATCGGAGCCTGCGATGGACGACACCCGCCTGTATCACAACCCGCGCTGTTCCAAATCCCGGGGCGCGCTGGAACTGCTGAACGAACACGGCATCCAGCCACGTGTGATCGCCTACCTGGACACGCCGCCCGACGCCGACGAACTGCGCGAACTGCTGGGCATGCTGGCCCTGCCCGCCCGCGCCCTGCTGCGCACCGGCGAGGACGAATACGCCGCGCTTGGCCTGGCCGACCCGTCGCTGTCCGAGGAAGCCCTGATCGCGGCGATGGTCGCGCATCCGCGTCTGATCGAACGTCCGGTCTTCGTCCATCGTGGTCGCGCGGTCATTGGTCGCCCGCCGGAACAGGTGCTCGAACTGCTGTAATTTCCACCGCGCCGTTGCGACTCTGCGCGACTCGCGGCGTCACCGGGACTTGCTTTCGCGCATCCGTCGCACCCGTTCGGGCGGCGCGAACGAATCGCTGCGCGATTCGGCCCAGAACGCCTTGAACACTGCGTGGTCCGGTACGCGCCACAACAGCTCGCCGGGTTCCAGGAATTGATACAGCGCGGCCAGCGAGCGCACTTCGATCGGCGATACGCGACGCAGGATGTGCTCGGGCCCGATCTGGCCAGGATGATCCAGTCCCGCAGCCGCCAGCAGGTCGCGCAGTGCCTGCAGCGTGTGCTGGTGGAAATTGGACACACGCGTGGCCTTGTCTGGCACGTCGAGGTGTTGCCAGCGTGTTGGATCCTGGGTCGCCACGCCCGTCGGGCAACGATCGGTATGGCAACTCAGGGATTGGATGCAGCCCAGCGCGAACATGTAACCGCGCGCGGCATTGCACCAGTCCGCGCCCATGGCCAACGTGCGGGCGATATCGAACGCACTGGTGATCCTCCCGGCTGCGCCGATGCGGATGTCGCCGCGCAGATCCAGCCCCACCAGGGTGTTGTGCACGAGCATCAAAGCCTCATGCATCGGCACACCGACATGATCGATGAATTCGGAAGGCGCCGCCCCCGTGCCGCCTTCCGCGCCATCGACGACGATGAAATCGGGCAGCACACCGGTCTCGTGCATCGCCTTGGCAATTCCGAACCATTCCCAGGGATGACCGATCGCCAGCTTGAAGCCGGTCGGCTTGCCGCCGCTGGCTTCACGCAGTCGCGCCACGAACTGCAGCAGTCCCGCCGGCGTGTCGAACGCGCTGTGCTGCGCAGGCGATACGCAATCCACGCCCATCGGCACGCCGCGCGTCGCCGAGATTTCCGCACTGACCTTCGCCGCCGGCAGTACGCCGCCATGACCGGGCTTGGCGCCCTGCGACAGCTTGATCTCGATCATCTTCACCTGGGGATCGGCGGCCGCGCGGATGAAACGATCGAGGTCGAACCTACCCTGGTCATCGCGACAACCGAAATATCCCGATCCGATCTCCCAAACGAGATCACCGCCGTTTTCGCGGTGGTATGGCGAAATCGAACCCTCCCCGGTGTCGTGATAGAAACCGCCGAGCTTCGCGCCCTTGTTCAACGCGCGGATCGCGTTCGCCGACAGCGAGCCGAAACTCATCGCGGAGATGTTGAACACGCTCGCTGAATACGGATGCGCGCTGTTCTGGCCGATCGTGACGCGGAAGTCGGAGGTATCCGGATGCGTGGGCGTGATCGAATGGTTGATCCATTCGTAGTCGGTTCCGTACACGTCCTGAAGCGTGCCGAAGGGCCGAGTGTCGTTGACCGACTTCGAGCGCTGGTAGACGAGCGCGCGTTGCTGGCGCGAAAACGGGACTTCCGCGGTATCGGATTCGATGAAGTACTGCCGCATTTCCGGACCGATCGATTCGAGCCCGTAGCGGAAGTGCGCCAGCAGCGGGTAGTTGCGTCGCAAGGTGCTGCGCTTTTGCAGCAAGTCCGCCGTGCCCAACGCCGCCAGTAGTCCGAATACGAGCGCCGCAATCCACCATCCGCCGCCCAGCCACATACCGGCAACGAGGGCGACGACGAACAGCATCAGACAAGCGGTGTAGGTGGCGTAGCGCATGACCTCTCCGATTCCTGCGGAATATGCCCGGCGGCATGTCTAGTAAGGGTTACAGCCTCGCGTCCACACTGTCGCGCGGGTACAGGCTCTTGATGTCGTACAGCAATGCGTTGGGACGGCCGTAGCGGCGCGCGCCTTCCGCACCCGAAGCGCGGTACTGGTCGTGCGCAACGGCGAGCACGACGGCATCGTAGACGCCTGTCGCAGGCTCGGAAGTCAGCACGTCGACGCCATATTCCTGCCGGGCGATCGCCGGATCCACCCACGGGTCGTGAATGTCGACCTGCACGCGGTATTCGCGGAAGCGCTGCGCCAGGTCGATCACGCGCGTATTGCGCAGGTCCGCGCAGTTTTCCTTGAAGGCCAGCCCCAGGATCAGGATGCGCGAACCGGAAACGGCGATGTCGCGCTGGATCATCAGCTTGATGACTTCGTTGGCGACATGCTCACCCATGGCATCGTTGATGCGGCGACAGGCAAGCAGGATGTCCGGGTAGTACCCAGCCTGCTGGGCCTTCTGGATCAGATAGTACGGATCGACGCCAATGCAGTGGCCACCCACGAGCCCGGGACGGAACGGCAGGAAGTTCCACTTGGTTCCCGCGGCTTCCAGCACTTCGGTGGTGTCGATGCCGAGCGCCTGGAAGATCAGGGCAAACTCGTTGGCGAGCGCGATATTCGCGTCGCGCTGGGTGTTTTCGATCACCTTTGCCGCTTCGGCCACACGCAGGCTGGACACCTTGTGCGTTCCCGCGGTGATGATGCTGCGGTACAGGGCGTCGACGAAATCGGCGATTTCCGGCGTCGAGCCCGAAGTGACCTTGGGAATATCGACGAGGCGACGCTGGCGATCGCCCGGATTGATGCGCTCCGGGCTGTAGCCGACGAAGAAATCCACGTTGAAGCGCAGTCCGGAAACCGCCTCCAGCTGCGGTACGCAGATCTCTTCCGTTGCCCCCGGATATACCGTGGATTCGTAGATCACCGTGTCGCCGCGCGCCAGCAGCCCTGCGATGGCACGGCTGGCCGCGATCAGCGGCGTGAAATCCGGACGCTTGTGTTCATCCACGGGCGTGGGCACGGTGACCACGTAGACATTGCAGTCGTGCAGTTCGCTGACATCTGCGCTGAATCGCAGTTTCGTCGCCGCGGCGATTTCGCCGGCGTTGCTTTCGTGGTTGCCATCCCTGCCCTCGCGCAGGTCGCCGATTCGACGCGAATCGATGTCGTAGCCGACGGTTTCGTAGTGTTTGCCGAATTCGATCGCCAGCGGCAGTCCGACGTAGCCCAATCCGATGATGGCGATGCGCGCATTGCGAGGATCCAGCATTCGTCCCTGCTCCCGGCCCGGCGTGGCCACTTGGGCCAATTCTAGGGTGTGCCCCGACGAAATAGGACAACAAAGATCTACGTCCGAAAATGGCGAGTGCCGGCGCGGCAGTCATGACAACATGTTCCGATCACAGCGGAGACCATCCATGGACCGTAGTCACCACTTCACCGCTTTCCGCCAGATGCACCACGAAGGAATCCTGGTGCTCGCCAATGCCTGGGACGCCGGCACCGCGCGACTGATCGAAAGCCTTGGCGCACGGGCGATCGCGACCACCAGTGCCGGCGTCGCATGGGCGAACGGCTATGCGGATGGCGACCTGCTGCCGATTCCGCGACTGCTGTCCACCGTGACCGGAATCCTCGATGCGATCCAGGTGCCGCTGACCGTGGACATCGAGGGTGGCTATTCCGAGGATCCGAAAGCCGTCGCCGAACTGGTGACGCAACTGGCCGGCATGGGCGTCGCAGGAATCAATCTCGAGGACGGCGCCGCGGAACCGAGCCTCCTCTGCGCGAAGATCGAGGCGATCAAGAGTGCCTGCGCCCAGTGCGGAACCGATGTGTTCATCAATGCGCGCACCGACGTGTACCTGCGCAGGCTGGCACCGGCGGAAGCGCGCGTGGAGAAGACGCTCGAGCGCGAGCAGTTGTATCGCGCTGCCGGCGCGGACGGACTGTTCGTTCCCGGCATTGCCGATCATGCCGAGATTGCCGCGGTCGTCGGCGGCGCTTCGCTGCCCCTCAACGTGCTGGCGCGCGCGCAACTGCCGAATGTCGCCGAGCTGCAGTCCTGGGGTGTGCGTCGTTTGAGCGCGGGATCGGATATCGCCGAATCAGCCTACCGCCGCGTGGCGGTGCTGGCCGGCGATTTCCTGCGCGACGGCCTGTCCGCGCCGTTGTCGGCGGATGCGATGCCTTATCCGGAACTCAACGCGCTGTTCGCGTGAAGCGCGCAGGCTGAATCGGTGGTGCCTGGGGCGGGACTCGAACCCGCATGGGGTCGCCCCCGGCGGATTTTAAGTCCGCTGCGTATACCGGTTTCGCCACCCAGGCATGGGCGCAAGCTTACATACACAAAAAAGCCCGGCAATGCCGGGCTTTCTTGTTTGAAACTGGAGGCCTCGAGCGGAATCGAACCGCTCTAAACGGATTTGCAATCCGGTGCATAACCAATCTGCCACGAGGCCGGATGACACTTCGATTCTGTCACACCGAGAGTGTTTCTAAAACACCATCGATGCCTGAACCGAAAAAGACGAAGCCCCGCGAACGGGGCTTCGTATGAAACTGGAGCGGGAAACGAGACTCGAACTCGCGACCCCGACCTTGGCAAGGTCGTGCTCTACCAACTGAGCTATTCCCGCGGAAGAGCCGTCATTTTAGGCATACAAACGGCAGTGTCAACACCTGAATGCAAAATCCCCGCGCATTCGGCCCGCCGGATGTATGTGCTTCAGGAACCACGCGCGTCCTCACGCAGGGTCGGCCAGGCCGCATGCAGATACGCCAGACCCGACCAGAGGGTCAGCAGCGCGGCCACCGCCAGCATCCAGTCGCCGATGACGAACGGAATACTGGGCTTATCGCCCAACTTGTCCGGCACGAAATACAGCAGGATCGTCAAAGCCACCATTTGCACGATGGTCTTGATCTTGCCGATGGAGGCGACCTTCACCTTGGCGCGCTGTCCCAGCTCCGCCATCCATTCGCGCAGCGCGGACACCGCGATTTCGCGGCCAATGATCACCGCCGCCCACAACGCCATCCACGGCGTCGGATGCTTCTGCACGATCAGCAGGAGCGCCACGGCGACCATCAGCTTGTCCGCCACCGGGTCCAGGAAGGCACCGAATGCCGAGGACTGGTTGTAGGCACGCGCGATCCAGCCATCCAGCCAGTCCGTGACCGAAGCCAGCACGAATACGAACGCCGCCGCGAAGTTCGTCCACTTCCAGGGCAGATAGAACACCAGGACCAGCACCGGGATCAGCACGATCCGCAGCAGGGTCAGCATGGTGGGAACGGTTAACTTCATTCGCCCTTCGTCTCCGCAGTTTCCAGTCCGTGCAGGGAAGCATAAATGCGCTCGGCCAAAGCCGCATTTACACCCTCCACCCGCGCAATCTCCTCGACGCCGGCGGCCTTGAGGCCACCTAGGCCGCCGAAGTGCTTCAGCAGGGCCGCGCGGCGGCGCGGTCCAATACCGGGAATATCCTCCAGACGGCTGGTACTGCGCGCCTTCTGGCGGCGACCGCGATGCCCGGTGATGGCGAAACGGTGCGCTTCGTCACGAACTTGCTGGACCAGCTGCAAGGCAGGCGATTCCGCACCGGGGTGCACGATACGGCCGTCGGGAAGCAACAGCTCCTCATCGCCCGGGCGTCGCGCCGGCCCCTTGGCCACGCCGACCAGGGTCACGCCCTCCACGCCCAGATCGTCCAGCGCGGCACGCGCCTGCGCTACCTGGCCCGCGCCGCCATCGATCAGTAGCACATCCGGCATCACGCCCTGCTCTTCCACGGCACGGCGGAAACGACGCTCGATCGCCTGATGCATGGCGGCGTAGTCGTCGCCGGGCTCGATGCCGGCGATGTTGTAGCGACGATATTGGCCACGCACCGGGCCTTCGCTGTCGAAGACGACGCAGGAAGCGACCGTGGCTTCGCCCATCGTGTGGCTGATGTCGAAACACTCGATCCGCGCCGGCAAGGCCGGCAGACTGAGCAGATCACGCAATGCCTCGGCGCGCGCACGCTGGGCCATATGACTGGTGCGTTCGCTGGCCAGCGACATCTCGGCGTTGCGGCGTGCGAGATCGACGTAGCCGGCGCGTTCGCCGCGCACGCTGGTCTTGATCTGGATCTTGCGCTCGCCGGTCAGCGAGAGCGCTTCCTCGATCAGTTCCCGATCGGGAATATCGCGATCGAGCACGATCTCGCGTGGCGGCGCCTGTTCGGCGTAGTACTGCGATACGAAGGCGGCCAGTACTTCGGCCGGATCCGTGCTGCCGCCGGTCTTGGGAAAGAACGCGCGCGTGCCGAGATTGCGACCATCGCGGAAGGCCAGCAGCAACACGCACGCCGCAGCGTCCTGCATCGCCACCGCAAGCACGTCGAGCTCGGCCGCACGACCGTCGACGTACTGTCGCGCCTGCAGGCTACGGATCGACTGCATCAGGTCGCGCAGGCGCGCGGCTTCCTCGAACTCCAGTTTCTCGCTGGCCGTTTCCATCGCCTTGCCCAGCTCGTTGCTCAGCTCGTCGCTGCGGCCGTCGAGGAACAGGCCGGCGCGACGCACACTTTCCGCGTAGTCGTCCGCGGGCACCAGGCCCACGCACGGAGCGCTGCAGCGACCGATCTGGTGTTGCAGGCAAGGCCGCGAACGGTTGCGGAAGACGCTGTCCTCGCAGCTGCGCAGGCGGAACAACTTGTGCATCAGGTTGAGCGTCTCGCGCACCGCGCCGACGCTGGCATAGGGGCCGAAGTAACGTCCGGGGACGGCTCGAGGCCCGCGATGCATGGCGATGCGCGGCCAGGCTTCGTTGGTGAGCAGGACGTACGGATAACTCTTGTCGTCGCGCAGCTGTACGTTGTAACGCGGCTTCAGCGACTTGATGAGCTGGTTCTCCAGCAGCAGCGCTTCGGTCTCGGTACGCGTGACCGTCACCTCCATGCGCGCGACCTGCGCCAGCATGGTGGCGATGCGCGGCGACTTCGGCGAGGCATTGAAGTAGCTGGCGACGCGGTTCTTCAGCGCGCTGGCCTTGCCGACATACAGCACCGCCTCGTCGGCCGCGATCATCCGATACACGCCCGGCACGGTGCTCAGGCCTTTGACGAAGGCCTTGCCGTCGAATACTGGGGTGTTGGAAGTCATCGGATCTGCAGACATCGGCTCACTATCTAGTGCCGATTATGCGTGACCTCAAGCGGTGCGGGACCTCACCGTGGCCTCCAGGCGCGTGACGACACCCAGGGCCGCGCGATCGAGCATCCGCCATACCGCCTCGAAATCCTCCGCGTCACCGGTGTACGGGTCGGGCACTTCCGCATCCGCCACGCCGGCCCAGTCGAGCAGCAATGCGCACCGGGAATGCGCTTCCGCAGGCCCGCGTACCAACACGTCACGCAGGTTGCTGCGGTCGGCGCACAGCAGCCAGTCGTGATTGGCGAAATCCTCGCGGGACAGCTGACGCCCCCGCAGACCGGCGATATCGACACCGTGCCTCGCAGCGGTCGCGATTGCCCGCGGATCAGGCGGCTGCCCCACATGCCAGGGACCGATGCCTACCGAATCCAGAGTCACCTGGCCCGCCAGTGAGGAAGCCTCGATGCGTGCGCGGATCACGCCCTCCGCCATCGGCGAACGACAGATGTTGCCGAGGCAGACGACGAGCAGGCGCACCGGCATTTGCATCGCTCAGCCTTGGGCCGCTATATGCGCCTCGGCGCGCACCAGATCCTCGGGCGTGTCCACGCCCGGCGGGAACGGTGCAGGCGTGGGAACCACCGCGATCCGGAAGCCGGCTTCGAGCACGCGCAACTGTTCCAGCGATTCGACCTGTTCCAGACGCCCCGGCGGCATCGCCGCAAACCGCTGCAGGAAGCCGGCGCGGTACGCGTAGATGCCGATATGGCGCAGCCAATGCCCGCCTTCCGGCAACTGGGTGCGATCGCGGGCGAATGCATCGCGCGGCCAGGGCAGCGGAGCACGACTGAAATACAACGCATCGCCGTTGGCCGCCTGGACCAGCTTCACGGTGTTGGGATCGAACAGCATTTCCGCATCGACGACGGGTGCCGCGAGGGTGGCCATTTCCGCACCCGACTCGCGCAGCAGCGCCGCGACGGCGCGAATACCCTCGGCAGGCGCGAATGGCTCGTCGCCCTGCAGATTCACGACCACGGTCTCGTCGCCCCAGCCGGCAATGCGTGCGCATTCAGCCAGGCGATCGGTACCCGAAACATGTCCGGTCGACGTCATCGCGACATGCACGCCGCTGCCGCGCAGGGCATCCGCGATGCGCTGATCGTCCGCGGCCACCCATACCTCACGCGCGCCCGCCGCGAGCGCGCGACGCGCCACATGCAGCACGAGCGGTTCGCCGGCTAGCTCGCGCAGAGGCTTGCCAGGCAGGCGCGACGCGGCGTAGCGAGCCGGGATTGCTACAACGAAGGAAGTCATCGCCAAGTCTCCACGATTCGCGGCTCAGGATTTGTGGGCATCGCTGGTAATGCGGTCCTGCAGAAACTCGCTCAAGCTCTTCGAGAGGGTCACGAAGTCCGAAGGGATCATCAGCACGGTGGTGCTGTTGCTCTCGGCACCAACCTCAGTGACCATCTGCATGCGCCGCAGCTCCACGGCCACCGGGTTGTTGGCCATCTGGATCGCCGCATCGGCGAGTTTGCGCGACGCCTCCAGCTCGGCCTCGGCCTTGATGATGCGGGCGCGCTTCTCGCGGATCGCCTCGGCCTGCATGGCCATCACCTGCTGCATCGCGATCGGCAGTTCGACGTCCTTCATTTCGAAACGCTCGACCTCCACGCCCCAAGGCGCCGTCGAACCGGCGATGTTTTCACGCAGCAAGCCGTTGATGGTGTTGCGATCCTGAAGGACCTCGTCCAGATCGTGCTGGCCGATGATGTTGCGCAGGCTGGTCAGCGCCAACTGGTAGACCGCCGCTTCGGCATCCTCCACGGCGATGACCGACTTCGCCGCATCGACGACGCGGTACCACAGCACTGCATTGACCTTCACCGTTACGCTGTCGCGGGTGATGCTTTCCTGCTGCTCGGCCGTCACGGTGCGCGTGCGGGTGTCGATGATGACCGCGCGCTCGAAGTTGAGCGGAATGATCCAGAACAAACCCGGCCCACGAAGCCCGGTGTAACGGCCGAGGCGGAATATCACACCTCGCTGGTATTCCTGTGCGATGCGCACGCCGGAAAGCAGGATTACCGCGACTACAGCAAGAACCAAAAGCGCAACCATGACCCCTCCAATGGGATAAGGAGAAATTCAGCGAAGGAAAGCTCCGGTTACCGCGACTGCCGCGACAGCCTGTCGAGCAACGCCACCCAGAACGCTTCCGGCAATTCCGCCTGCACCGGCACGGTGAACCAGTCGTCGCCGGCGATTTCCGCGCACTTCACCGCATCCTTCTCGGTCATCAGCACCGGAAGGCGGCTACCGAATTCGAAATCGGCGCTCGAATAACGATGATGATCGGTGAAGGCATGCGGTACCACGGCGATGCCGAAGGCGCGCAACATGGCGAAGAAGCGCTCCGGATCGCCGATACCGGCCACGGCATGCACACGTTGCCCGGCAAACGACGCCAACGGTCGCGCCCTGCCGCCCGTGACGGGAATCGCGTGTTCCGCGAGCAGCTTCATCGGCCATTCGCCAAAGCCGGCCCCGACATTGTTGTTGCCAGGCGTCGAGTTCCCGCCCAGGTTCACCACGCGGAAGTCGCAGCGCTGCGCGCGTTCCACCGGCTCACGCAAGGGCCCCGCGGGGAGCCGCTGCGCATTGCCATAGCGGCGACGACCATCGATGACTTCGATTTCGATATCGCGCGCCAGGCGGTAGTGCTGCAGGCCATCGTCGCAGACGATCACATCGCAGCCAGCCTTGATCAGCGACTTCGCCGCGGCGACGCGATCGCGGTCGACACGCAACTTCGCATCGGTGTGGTGCGCGATCAGCGCGGGTTCGTCGCCGACCTTGAGTGGATTGCTTTCGCGATCGACCCAGCGCGGCTGGGAAGGTTCTTCGCGGCCGTAACCGCGACTGGCCACGCCGGGCCTGAAGCCTTCGTCCTGCAAACGGCGGACCATGGCGATCGTCAACGGCGTCTTGCCGGTGCCCCCAACGCTGATATTGCCAACAACGATCACCGGCACGTCGACGCGGTGGCTGCGCAGGACGCCCTTTTCGTAGAGCCTGCGCCGCAAACCACTGATGCCGGCATATATCCCGGCCAGCACACGCGTCCACAACGGCACACGCGCTTCGCCATACCAATATGCGGGGTTCTGCCGCGGCATCGGGTTATTCGCCCTCGCGGAACTGCATGCGATGCAGGTGCGCGTAGAGGCCGCCCTGCGCCAGCAGTTCGGTGTGCGTACCGCGCTCGACGATGCGGCCCTGGTCCATCACCAGCACCTGGTCGGCATGTTCGATCGTCGACAGGCGATGCGCGATGACCAGTGTGGTGCGATTGGGCATCAGATGGTTGAGCGCATCCTGCACGAGGCGTTCGGATTCGGTGTCGAGCGCCGCGGTGGCTTCGTCGAGGATCAGGATCGGGGCGTCCTTGAGCATCGCGCGCGCGATGGCGACGCGCTGGCGCTGGCCACCAGAGAGCTTGTTGCCCTTCGGGCCGATATGCGTGGTGAGCCCTTCAGGCAATTGCTCGACGAATTCCAGCGCATTGGCGCCGCGCACGGCGCGATCCACGGCAGCCGCATCGGCATCATTCAATTCGCCGTAGGCGACATTCTCGGCCACGGTGCCGCCGAACAGCATCACCTGCTGGCCCACCATCGCGACTTGTCGGCGCACATCCGCCAATCGGTATTCGTGCAGCGGATGACCGTCGAGCCGGATGCTGCCCGATTCGGGTTCGTAGAAACGCGGAATCAATTTGATCAGCGACGACTTGCCGCTGCCGGAACGGCCGACGATCGCCGTGACCGTGCCCGGACGTGCGCTGAAGCTGACATCGGCAAGAGCCGCGCGCGTCTGGCCGGGATAGCGCGCGACCACGTCGTTGAACTCGAGCAGGCCTTTGGCGCGTTCGATCGGCCTTGTGCCCGTATCGGGTTCGTCCGGCGCATCCAGCACCGAGAAAAGGCGCTCCGCCGACGCGATGCCTCGCTGCAGCAGACCCTGCACGTTAGTGAGCTGTTTCAGTGCCGGGATGATCGCAAGCATCGAAATCATCAGCTGCACAAAACCACCCGCGCTGAGCCGCCCCACCGCTGCCTCACGGCCCGCGAAGAACAGCAGCAGCGCCAGGCCCAGGGCTCCGGTCAACTGCACCACCGCCGAGGAAATGCTGCGCGTGGCTTCGATCTTGAGGCTCAGCTTCAGGTGATGGTTGGCCTGGTCGGAATAGCGCTTCAGTTCCGCCTGCTGCGCACCGTAGACCTTCACTTCCTGCTGGTTCGAAAGGGCCTGATCGGCGATGAGCATCAGCTGCGCGCTGCTCTCCTGCACGCGGTGGCTGAAACGCCGATAGCGACGCCCCACCTTGTCCATCATCCAGGCGATCACCGGACCGAGCAGCAGCACGGCCAGCGTGACGCGCCAACTGGCGTACAACATGACCGCCAACATGTAGATGACCTGCAACGACTGCTGCAGCATCACCTTGGCCGAATCGATGGCAGCCTGCGCGACCTGATCGCTGTCGGCGCTCAGCCTCACCAGCATCGACGGCACCGGCTCACTGTCGAAGCGAAGTCCCGGCAGGCGCAGATATTTGCCCAGTGCATTCGTGCGCATGTCGCGCGCCACACCACGGCCGGCCTTGGCCATGTAGAGGTCGGTGACGTAGCCGGCGATGCCGCGGACGACGAAGATGCCGACGATCGCCAGCGGCAGCAGGAAGCTGAATTCCTTGTTCTGCGCGACGAAGGTCTCGTCGATCATCGGCTTGGTCAGCAGGCCGAAGGCGCCTGCAGAGGCACCTTCGATCATCAGACCAATAGCGGCGATGGTCAGCACCCATCGGTACGGACGGGCCAGCCCCAGCAATCGCCGATAGATGAACCACGGCGAGGCGGTTTCGCTCACTGCTTGCTCCCCTGCCCGCGAACTTCCGGCGCGGTGGCAATCATCACCTCACGGAAACCGAGCTGACCCAGCGCGTCGTACGCGGTGACCACGGCCTGATGCGGCGTGCGCGCATCGGCACGCAGCAGGACCTTGCGGGTGCGGTCGGAACCGGCGACTTCCGCCAGCGTCGCCTTGAGCGATTCGACGTCGTCGCGCAGCACTTCACGGTCGTCGACGAAATAGCGGCCATCGGCGTTCACCAGCACGCTCAGCGCGCGCGTGGTGTCGGTCGCGGCTTCTCCCGTCGCCTTGGGCAGCTGCAGCTTCAGCACCGAACGCGCGTCGAAAGTCGTGGTAACGACGAAGAAGATGATCAGCGTGAGGATGACGTCGATCAGCGGGATCATATTGATCTCCGGATCGTCGTCCTTGCGGTGGTCGCGAATGCGCATTGGTGAAACTCAGGGCGTGCCGACCGGCGGCGTGATGCCGTGCGAGCCCGGAGCCATGCGGGCGGACGCAGGACGCGGCTCGATGGTGTCGAGCAGCTGGATCGCCTCGTGTTCCATGTCGACGATGTATTCGGCGATGCGACCGCGAAACCAGCGGTGCGCGATCAGTGCGGGAATCGCGACGATCATGCCGGTCGCGGTGCACACCAGCGCCTTGCCGATGCCGCCGGCGAGCTGGTTCACGTCACCGATGCCGTGATCGAGGATGCCCAGGAACATCTGGATCATGCCCACGACGGTGCCGAACAGGCCCAGCAGCGGGCCGGCGGCGGAAATGGTGCCGAGCGTGTTGAGGTAGCGCTCCATGCGATGCACGAGGTGACGACCCACGTCCTCGATGCGCTCGCGGATCTGGTCGCGCGGGCGGCCGCGCACGTCCAGGGCAGCGGCCAGGAGCGCACCCAGGGGCGAAGTCGCGCGCAGGGATTCGATGTGGGCCGGATCGAGCTTGCCGCCCGAGGCCCAGGTCCGCACTTCCTTGCCCAGTCCCGGCGGCAGCACTGCACGGCGGCGGAGCGTCCAGGCGCGCTCGACGACGATCGTCAGCGCCAGCACGGACAACAGAATCAGCGGAATCATCGGCCAACCGCCGGCCTTGACCAGTTCCAGCACTCGCAAACCTCCGGCCAGCGGCCGCTTTCATGACAGTCCGGCCGCTAGCATACGGAGCGGACCCGGCGGTGGCGATATTTCGGGGCGAATCCCGGCCGGATCAAGCCATTTGGGCGCGACGTCAAGGCCTGCGGGCCGCGTCCCACCAGCGCGGTTGTGCGCCGCGTCGCGTTTCGATGCCAGGCCCGTCACCGCGCAGCCCCACGCGCAGAGCGCCGCTCACTGACGTATCGAAGGTCCGCGCGCCGACGCGCTGCCAACGCTCGATGACCTGCGGCTTCGGATGACCGAAGCGGTTGCCATGCCCGGACGACACCAGCGCCAGTTGCGGTCGCGTAGCTTCGACGAAGGTGGGATCGGAAGAACCTCCGCTGCCGTGGTGAGCAACCAGGACGACCTTGGATTTCAGTTGCGCGGCGTGAAGCCGGACCAGATCGCGTTCGATCACTTCGCCGATGTCGCCGGTGAGCAGGGCGGTCCCATACGCGCTCTCGATGCGCAGGACGCAACTGGATTCATTGGCCAGATAGGGGAAATGCGGCGGAGGGTGCAGGAAGCGGAATTCGACACCGTCCCAGCGCCAGCTCTGCCCAGCCACGCACGGTACCGTCGCAATGGGTAGGCCGACGCCCTCGGGGGCGAACACGACTGCCACCGGAAAATCCGCACGCACGGCCTCGAACCCGCCGGCATGGTCGTTGTCTCCATGGCTGATGACGGCACGATCGACCTGCCGCACACCGAGCGCATGCAGCGCTGGCACCACGGCACGATCGCCTGCATCGAAACCATCGCGTATCGCCGGCCCCATGTCGTAAAGCAGGGCGTGCCGTTGCGTACGCACCAACACGGACAAGCCCTGCCCCACGTCGTTCACCAGCAATTCGACCTCGCCCGTCTTCGGAATTCGACGATCCGGCCACAGCAGCGGCAGCCACAGCAACAACGCCAGCCATTTGCCCGACGTACCCCGTGGCAGCAGTAACCAGAAGGCACCACCCATCGCCAGCAACAGCGCGAACCAACGCGCCTCCGGAAGCCACCACACCGCCAAGTCGCTGTCCGCCAGCCATTGGAAAAGCGGCCAGCTCCGGTCGAAACACCAGGCTGCAAGTCTCCATGCCAAGCCGCCAGCACCAGGAGATCCGATTTCGAGCAGCAGCCCGATCAGCGACAAGGGCACCACTACCAGGCTCCACCATGGCACCGCGATCAGATTCGCAACGGGACCTGCCAACGAGGCCTGCCCGAACAGCGCCACACTCAACGGCAACAATCCGAGCGTGGCCACGCCCTGCGCGGACAGGAATTCGCGCCACACACTGCTCCCGCCATTCGGCAGGCACCACAGCAGCCAGGCGACACCGAGGAAACTCAGCCAGAAGCCGGCGCCGATCACCGACAAGGGATCGACAAGCAGCACGGCCATCAGCGCCAGAGCCAACGCCTGCGCGACACGAACGGGGCGACGCCAGGCGCGGGCAAGGGCGACGACGGCAATCATCAGGACCGTGCGCAGTGTCGGCAGCGCAAACCCGGCCACTGCTGCGTAGCTGGCGGCGCCCAGCACCGAACACAGGGCCGCCACGATGGGTGCGGGCCAACGCCGCCCCAGAGACGGCCAAAGCCACCACAGGCCGCGCGCGATCAACGCAAAGAACCCCGCGACCAAGCCGACGTGGAAGCCCGAAATCGCGATCAGATGGGTCAGGCCGTTCGCGCGCAACAGCTCCCAGTCTGCATCGCTCAATGCACGCGTGTCGCCGAGCGCCAGCGCCTGCACGAACCGCGAGGTGGACGTTGGCACCTCCCGCGCGATGCGGGCGGACATCGTTTCGCGCCAAGCCTCCAGGCCATGCGGTGGCGAGAGTCGCCGGGCCATTTCCGGGGCATAGATATAACCGGTCGCTGCCAGCCGTTGGGCCACGGCAAATTTCTCGGCATCGGCACCACCCGGATTACGCAGGCCACGCGGGGCACGCAGACGTACTGGCAATGACCAGCGCTCGCCCGCCTTCAGACCGAAGCGGGGATGCGGCGCGTTCGCGCGGTGCTCGTCGTCGTACCAGCCAAGGCGCAATAGCCGACCATGCAATGCGGGCACCCTGTCCTTCGCGGCATCGACTTTGAACAGGAAGCGCGTGGATCGAGGCTCATGCTGAGGCAGGTCGACGATCCGACCGGTCACGATGACTTCGCTCTTTTCAAGCTCGCCGGGCAACTGCCCCGACAACGCATGGGCGCCATGCAGACCGGTCAGTGCGAATCCGCAGATGAACGCGCCGAGCACGCGCGGCCAGGACACGCCGAAGTACTGCTGGAGAGCGGACCAGCGCTTGACCCAGCCCCAGACACCGGCAAACAGCAACAAAGCCGACATCCACCAGGGCGCCAACCATGGCAACCACAGGCAAAGGGTCACGCCGGCCAGCAATGCCAGCGCAGTGGGGATTCCGAAGGCGGGAGTCATAGGTGGCGTCCTTGCCACATTGCTCATGCGCTAGACCTCGTCGAGTCGTAGCTCGCGCAGCTTGCCCTCGTGCAGTTCGAGGACGCGATCCATGCGCCTTGCCAGAGCACGGGCATGAGTCACCAGCACCAGGCTGGTGTGGTGCTCGCGGTTCAATTCGAGCATGAGTTCGAACACCGTCGCTGCGGTTTTCTCGTCCAGATTGCCGGTCGGTTCGTCGCCAAGCACGCATGCCGGGCGGTTCACCAGCGCACGCGCGACGGCAGCACGCTGGCGTTCGCCGCCCGAAAGTTCGCCGGGTTTGTGCTCGAGGCGATGCCCAAGTCCCACCGATTCGAGCAACGCCTTCGAGCGCTGCGTGGCTTCCGCCACGTCGATACCGTTCAGCAGCACCGGCAGCATCACGTTCTCCAACGCGGTGAATTCCGGCAACAGGTGATGGAATTGATAGACGAAGCCGAGCGCCTTGTTGCGCAACGCGCCTCGGGCCGCATCGGACAGCGCGCTCATCTTCTGACCGGCGACATACACCTCACCCGCAGTCGGCGTGTCCAGTCCGCCAAGCAGATGCAACAGCGTGCTTTTGCCCGCGCCGGACGCACCCAGAATCGCCACGGTTTCGCCCTTGGCCACCGACAGCGCCAAGCCATCGAATACGGGCGTGCGCAACTTGCCCTCGGCATAGGTCTTGCCCAGGTGCTCGGCGCGGATCACCTCTTCCTTCATCGCGGTATTACTCATAGCGCAGCGCCTCCGCCGGAGCCGTGCGTGCCGCCCGCCAGGCCGGATATACCGTTGCCAGGAACGCCATGAGCAGTGCCGTGATGGCAGTCAGGATGACCTCGCTCGCCTTCAGGTCCGTCGGCAATCCGGTGATGTAGTAAACGTCTTCCGGCAACAGCTGTACGCCGAACAGGTACTCGATGCCATGCAGGACATGTTCGAGGTTGAGCGTCAGCAGGATGCCGCCGATCACGCCGATCGTGGTGCCGATCACGCCGATTAGCGTTCCCTGCACCATGAATACCTGCATCACGCCGCGCGGAGTCAGGCCCAGTGTGCGCTGAATCGCGATGTCGGCCTGCTTGTCGGTGACCAGCATCACCTGCGAATTGACCAGGTTGAACGCGCCCATGCCGATGATGAAGGCCAGCAGGATCGCCATGATGGTTTTTTCCATCTTCAGCGCACGGAACAGGTTGGCGTTCTCGCTGCTCCAGTCGTTGACCGTGTATGGCCCCTTGAGTTCCAGCGCGAGATCGCGGGCCACGTCGAAGGCCTTGTCCATGTCGTGCAGCTTCAGGCGCACGCCGGTGACCCCCTCGCCCATGCGCAGCACGCGCTGCAGATCCTTCATGTTGGCGACGGCAAGGCCCTTATCGAAGTCGTTGTACCCGGCCTCGAAAATGCCACTGACCTGGAAACGCTTCTGCGTGGCGATCGCACCCATCGGCGTGCTGCGGAAATCGGACATGGTCACGATCACGCTGTCACCGACACCCACGCCCAGCCAGAGCGCCAACTCCCGCCCTAGCACGATGTTGAAACTGCCTGGCGTCAATTGATCCAGCCTGCCTTCGACCACCTTGTCGGGCAGCACGGAGACTTTGCCCTCCTCTGCCGGCAACACGCCACGGATCAGCGCGGGCTGGTTGCGCGAGCCCGAGATCAGCGCTTCCTTCTCGACGTACGGCGCCGCCCCGGCGACACGCTTGTCGAGCAGCGCGACCTCCACGGCGTGCGGCCAGTCCTGTACGGGTTCGCCATAGCCGCTGACCGTGGCGTGCGCGGTCATCTGCAGCATGCGGTCGCGGATTTCGCGCTGGAAACCGCCCATCACCGACATGGTGGTGATCAGGATCGCAACGCCCAGTGCGATGCCGACGATGGATGCGAACGAGATGAAGGATATGAAGCCATTGCGGCGTTTGGCGCGCAGGTAGCGCAGGCCGATGGCGACGGGTACGGGTCTGAACATGCGCGGGGCCGGGAAACGAGGCGGCTATGGTGCCACCGAACGCGGCGAATGCGCCGGGGCGCGTGCCGCCATGGCCAGCCGCAGTTCACGCCGCGCGGCCGCGCCCAGGTTGTCGGGCCAGCCCTGCCGACGTCGGCGACGCCCGGCGGCATCGCGCCATTGCAGGAATGCCAGAGGGCCCCGCCAGTGAACCTGCAGTTCGTGCACCAACACGCCATCGATCGTCGCGTCGCCCTGATGCGGAATCACCAGGTCCAGCGTCGGCAGCAGAAGCTCGCGTTCCGCCAGCTCTACCCCGCCGAAAGCAGCCGCTGCGGCGATCGGCAGTGAAACCGACCAGGGCAGTTCGCAGGCAAGTACGGCGAACGCCGCAAGTGCTCCCAGCATCAACAACGCGGAAGCAAGAATCCAGGAAGCTCGCCACTCAAGGCGGCAAGGTGCGGATGCAGTCGACCAGGGTCTGGATTTCGCCATCGTCGGAGGTTTCGTGGCCCATGAACCAATGCCACAACCTATCGTCCTCGGTTTCCAGCAGCCGTAGGAAAACCACCCTTTCGGCTTCGGAAGACTGCCGCCATTCGCGATCGAGATAGCGACCCAGCAACTGGTCGAGCTCGCGCATGCCGCGCCGGGACTTCCAGCGCAGGCGGCGCAGTTCGGCCTCGTCGGCTTCGTTCATCGCGCAAGCAACCCGTAACCGAGCACACCCCACAGCATCCACAGCACCATTCCGCCGGTCAGATACGCGTAGAAGCGATGCATGACCTTGTTGTAGGTGCACTGGATCCAACTATGGGCGACGCGCAGCGCGACGAAGATCCATGCCAGCACCAGCACGGGCGCTGAAACCAGTTCCGCCTGCTGGGCGACTATCAGAGCGAGATAGAACAGAACCGGCAGTTCGAACAGATTGCGGAAGTTGTCGGCGGCGCGACTATCAGTGAGTTTCGCGGCAAGCTGCGCCGAAGTCGCCACGGCTTGCGGGTGAATCCGTTCGCGCTTCATCTCGCCGATGCGCAGGAAGTACATCCGCCACCAGACTGCGAAGGTCAACAGCGCCATGGCCAATGCTGGCAGGTAGATCGAGTTCGGCGTCATCGGTCACCTCTTAAGTGTCTATCCCTGATCGGAAGCGGATGCTTCCGCACGGTGCTTGTAGAACTGCAGGATCGTGCGAGCCGAATCGTCCACCAACAGTCGTCCCCAGACGTTCGCGTACCAGTTGAAATTGGTGCTGACGCGGTAGGTGACGTGGATGTCCAGGCGCGTGCCCTGCCCCTCTGGCGTCAGCCGGTAGGACGTGTCGACCAGGTCGAAGTACTTGCCGCCAATGACCACGTGCTCGTCCAGCGCATCCGGCGGGATGGTTCCCGGCAGGAAGGAATACGTCCAGCGGATATAGCGATTTTCTTGCCAGGCGTTGATCGGCTCATCGAAGCGCACGTCCTTATCCCAGCGCAGCTTCCGCACGCGACCTTGCGCGGTTTCCACGGTATTCGCCGATTGCGGATATGGCACGCCGATGCGGTAAGCAAGCCCGTCCCGCATTTCAGCGGGTTGGATCGCCTCGGCGCGGTTGATCAGCCCCCAGATGACTTCGGGGCGGGCATCGATCTGCACGGAGGCATCCGTGGCTTGCAGATGGTCAGGCAGCGGCTGTTCGCGCTCCCATAGCCCCACCAGCAGCGGCAATACCAGCAGCAGGCTCATGGCCGACTCCGAGGGGCGATACAGCTTCAACACCGCCCACATCACCACGCCGCCGAACGAACTGATGCCTAGAAACAACGGCAACGCCATGGCGATGCAGATACTGCCTTCGATCAACAAAAGCGCGGTACCCGCCACGAAGGCCAGGATCGGCAACCAGGGAGCGATGAAGGCATAGCCCAGGGTGCGCTGACGACCGCCGGAGAAGTACACCGTCAACGTGCCGATAAGAAACGGCACGAGGCAGACGAACGACCACAGCATGGCCTCGCTGGCCGCATTGGATCGTCCGCTTGCGGCGAACAGCGGAAGGCCGAAGGCCAACCGCATCAGCACCCCGTAAAGAGCCCCGAGGGCAAAGACGTAACGCTTCTTGAGATCAGAACCAAAGCCGGAAGGAGGCAAGGACTGCATCCTGTTGCCCCCTTCCATGCCCGGCGTTGCGCGACTCATCAGACGCGTCGCGCCAGCATCAGCTTCTTGATCTCGGCGATCGCCAGCGCCGGGTTCAGGCCCTTCGGGCAGGTCCGCGCGCAGTTCATGATCGTGTGGCAGCGATACAGCTTGAACGGATCTTCCAGATCATCCAGGCGCGCACCGGTGTCCTCGTCACGCGAGTCGATGATCCAGCGGTAGGCCTGCAGCAGGATCGCCGGGCCGAGGTAACGCTCGCCGTTCCACCAGTAGCTAGGGCAGCTGGTCGAGCAGCAGGCGCACAGGATGCATTCGTACAGGCCGTCGAGCTTCTTGCGGTCGGCCGGCGACTGCAGACGCTCACGCGACGGCTGCGCGCTCTGCGTGCGCAGCCACGGCTTGATCGAGGCGTACTGGGCATAGAAATGCGTCATGTCCGGCACGAGATCCTTCACCACCTGCATGTGCGGCAGCGGATAGATCGGTACGTCGCCCTTGCTGCTGCAATCGCTGATTGCCTTGGTGCAGGCCAGCGTGTTGGTGCCGTCGATGTTCATCGCGCACGAACCGCAGATGCCTTCGCGGCAGGAACGGCGGAACGTCAGCGTCGGATCGATTTCGTTCTTGATCTTGATCAGCACGTCCAGAACCATCGGACCGCAGGTCGCCATGTCCACCTCGTAGGTGTCCACACGCGGGTTCATGCCGTCGTCGGGGTTCCAGCGATAGACCTTGAAGGTGCGCGGCTGCTTGGCGCCAGGCGACGCCCAGTGACGGCCCTTCTGGATCTGCGAGTTCTTCGGTAGGGAAAATTCAGCCACTTTGCTCGCTCCGGATCAGTAGACGCGCTTCTTCGGCGGCACCACGGCGACGTCGTCCGTCAGCGTGTACATGTGCACCGGGCGGTAGTCGATCTTGGTGTTGCCGGCTTCGTCGACCGAGCAGAGCGTGTGCTTCTGCCAGTTGGCGTCGTCGCGGTCCGGGAAGTCCTCGCGGGCGTGAGCGCCACGCGATTCCTTGCGGTTCTCGGCAGAAACAATCGTGACCAATGCCTGGTCGAGCAGGTTCGACAGTTCGAACGTCTCGATCAGGTCCGAGTTCCAGATCAGCGAACGGTCGGTGACCTTCACGTCGGCGAACGATGCGTGGATCTCCCGCATCTTCTTCACGCCATCGGCCAGCGTTTCGCCGGTGCGGAACACGGCGGCGTCGGCCTGCATCGTGCGCTGCATCTTGTCGCGGATCACCGAGGTCGGCGTACCGCCATTGGCATTGCGCAGCTTGTCCAGGCGCGCCAGCGATGCGTCGCAGGCGTCGGCTTCGAGCTTGGCGTGCGCCCCCTCGGGCTTGATGGTCTCAGCGGCACGGTTGGCCACGGCGCGACCGAATACGACCAGATCGAGCAGCGAGTTCGAACCCAGACGGTTGGCACCATGGACCGACACGCACGCGGCTTCGCCGATCGCGTACAGGCCCGGGACGACCGCGTCCGGGTTGCCGTCGCGCAACTGCACCACTTCGCCGTGGTAGTTGGTCGGGATGCCGCCCATGTTGTAGTGCACGGTCGGGATCACCGGGATCGGCTGCTTCTCCACGTCGACGCCAGCGAAGATGCGCGCGGATTCGGCGATGCCCGGCAGCTTCTCGTGGATCACTTCTGGGCCGAGGTGGGTCAGGTCGAGCAGGATGTGATCCTTGTGCTCGCCGACGCCGCGGCCTTCGCGGATTTCGATGGTCATCGAACGCGAGACCATGTCGCGCGGGGCGAGGTCCTTCACGCTCGGGGCGTAGCGCTCCATGAAGCGCTCGCCGTTGGAGTTGCGCAGAATGCCGCCTTCGCCGCGCACGCCTTCGGTGATCAGGCAACCCGCGCCGTAGATACCGGTCGGGTGGAACTGCACGAATTCCATGTCCTGCATGCCCAGGCCCGCGCGCAGCGCCATGCCGCCGCCGTCGCCGGTGCACGTGTGCGCAGAGGTCGCGCTGAAGTACGCACGGCCGTAACCGCCGGTGGCGAGCACGGTGCCCTGCGCACGGAACAGATGCAGCGTGCCTTCGGCCATGTCCAGGGCGAGCACGCCGCGGCAGGCGCCGTGCTGGTCCATGATCAGGTCAAGGGCGAAGTATTCGACGAAGAACTGCGCGTCATGCGCCAGCGACTGCTGATACAGCGTGTGCAGGATCGCGTGGCCGGTGCGGTCGGCCGCGGCGCAGGTGCGCTGCGCCGGCGGGCCTTCGCCGTAACGCGTGGTCATGCCGCCGAACGGACGCTGGTAGATCTTGCCGTCGTCGGTGCGCGAGAACGGCACGCCGTAGTGCTCGAGTTCGATGATGGCCGGAATCGCTTCCTTGCACATGTACTCGATCGCGTCCTGGTCGCCCAGCCAGTCCGAACCCTTCACGGTGTCGAAGAAGTGGTAGCGCCAGTCGTCCTCACCCATGTTGGCGAGCGCCGCGGCCACGCCGCCCTGAGCCGCCACGGTGTGCGAACGGGTCGGGAAGACCTTGGTGATGCACGCGGTCTTCAGGCCCTTCTGGGCCAGACCGAAGGTGGCACGCAGGCCAGCGCCACCGGCGCCGACCACGACCATGTCGAACTTGTGTTCTTGGATCTTGTAAGCAGCAGCCACGACTTAGGCTCCCAACACGATACGGACGATGGCGAGCACGCTGGCGATTGCCGCGAGAACGCAGACGAAGATGTTGGCCAGCTGCAGCAGCGTGGCCGACCACGGCGTATGCACGTAGTCCTCGATGATGACCTGCAGGCCGAGCTTGGCGTGCCAGAACGCGCTGATCACGAAGGCGATCAGCAGCACGGCGTGGCATGGGTTGGCGACCGAAGCGCGTACGGTTTCGTAATCGCCGCCGACCAGCGAAATGATCAGGCCGACCACGTACAGCGACAGGAAGATCAGCGCGACAGCGGTGATGCGCTGGAGAACGAAATGATGCGTACCGTCCTTGGCCGAGCCGAGGCCACGCGCAGTCTTCAACGGCGTGCGCAGGCGATTGTTGGACATGCTCATGCGCCACCCCGCTGCATCATCGCCAGGACCCAGATCAGCATGGTCAGCGCCAGGCTGCCAATGATGGAGATCCAGCTGCTGCGCACGAACTTCTCGATCGCATAGCCGTAGCCCGCGTCCTGGATCAGATGACGGATGCCGTTGATCAGGTGGAAGGCCAGCGCCCAGCTCCAGCCGAACATGATCAGGAAACCGAGCGGCGAGCGTGCGAAGTCGGTGAAGTGCGCCCACCTCGTAGGCCCGGCGGCCAGGGACAGGAACGCGCAGACCATGAGCAGGCTGCCGAGGGCAAGGATGACACCGGTCGCTCGGTGCAGGATCGAAGTCACCATCTGCACCTGCCAGCGGTAAACCTGGAGGTGGGGCGACAAGGGACGTTCGCGGTTCGCCATGGGCGTGCGGTGTCTCGGCTGGGCGGCGGGGCCGCGTGGCGGAAGTTAAGAGCGCGGAAGTAAAAGAGCGTGAAGCGTGAAGCTAGAAATCGATGCAGCGGCCGTTCTTTTCCCAGTCGCCATAGCGGGTGGGTTCGGGTCCTTCGCGTCCACCCCATTCCGTTGGGGCCTTTTCCGTCTTCGATCCGGTCGGTGCAGGCGGCTGCTCTGCTGCCTCGGGGACGTCCGTGACGTTCTCTTGCGGGGTTTCCTGGGGGGAATGGCCTATCATCACGGCGCAAAATCTTAATTCCCGCCCCCATGCATGACAACCCGCAGGTCTCTCCAGGCCTGGTTTTCGCCCTCCCCGACCACCGCGTGATTGCGCTTTCGGGCCGCGATGCGGCGACGTTTGCGCAGGCGCAGTTCATGAGCGACGTTAAGGCGCTGGCGCCGGGCCATTGGCATTGGAGCGGCTGGCTGACGCCCAAGGGACGGGTGATCGCGCTGTTTGCGGTGCTCAAGTTCGACGACGAGGCCCTGTGGCTGCTGGTGCCGGATGCGGATCCGGTAACGCTGGCCGCAGCGCTGCAGCGGTTCGTCTTCCGGTCGAAGGTCTCGATCAGCGTGCGTGACGAACTGTCCGTGGAGGGCGCGTTCGCCGCGCCCTCGCAAGCGCGCGGCAGTGGCTTCACGGGCGAAGCGGATGCGGTTGTCGAACTCGACTTCGGCGCCGAAGGCGGCGACCGGACTTTGCACATTTTGCGCAAATCGACCGCCGCGCACGATCCGGCGTGGATGGGACGCTGGGCGGCGTTCGACCTGGAACACGGACTGCCGCGACTGCCCTCCTCGCAGACGGACCACTGGACGCCCCAGCAGCTCTCGCTGGACCGTCTCGACGCCTTCAGCGTGAAGAAGGGCTGCTACCCGGGCCAGGAAATCGTGGCGCGCACGCATTTTCTGGGCAAAGTGAAGCGCGGACTGGCACTCATCGAAGGTTACGCGGCCATGCACGCCGGCGACGACCTGCACAATGCGGAAGCCATCCTCGGCCACCTGGTGGCAAGCATCGATGCGAACGGCCGTCACTTGGCACTGGCCGTCGTTCCGCTTGAGCGAGAGTCCACGGCGTTGCGGATATCCGGCACCGCGGTGCGGGAACTGCCTTTGCGGGAAGGCCTGGCGCGCTAACGCCGTGCCTTGTAGAGCGGAGCTTGCTCCGCTGCCCTTCTCTTTGTACGTGCACCTGTTGCGCCAAGCCTGCTCGGTGCGACCGCGAGCAACCGAGATCCGGGCAAGCCGGATCATCTCGATAGCAAGGGCAGCGGAGCAAGCTCCGCTCTACAAGGCCGGGATGCGCAGGGCTCAGGCCAGGCGATCAGCCGCGGCCACGATGTCGTCGTCGCCCGGAATCACCAGGAACGCCGCACCCGCCAGTGGCGTGTACGTATCCACCCCCACCACGCGCTGGAACGGTCGCGCACCGTAGCCACCTTCGGCGATCGCGGTGACCACGCCCTCGCCCACGCTGGCGCTGTGACGGCCTTCGTCCACGATGATGATGCGCTTGGCGTTCTTCGTCTGCTCGACGATGTACTTCTCGTTGAGCGGAACCAGCCACCGCAGATCGACCACACGCGTCTTCCAGCCATGCTTGGCTTCGATTGCCCGCGCGGCGCGCAGGCTCATCGGTACACCGTTGCCGTAGCTGATGATGACCAGGTCGTTATTGCCTTCGCCGTAGACACGGCCCTCGCCCAGCGGCATCGCCTCGTCAGGCTTCGGATACGTCGTCAGCCACTGGCCATCGCCGGCTTCGTACAGATCCTTGGTCATGTACAGCGCGATCGGCTCGAGGAACACGCTCACGCGTCCATCGACCTTCGATAGCGCAGTCAGCGTGCGCAGCATGGTCGCCGCATCGTCGCCACGCGACGGACAGCCAACCACCAGGCCCGGAATGTCGCGCAGCGCGGTGATCGAGTTGTCGTTATGGAAATGGCCGCCGAAGCCGCGCTGATAGCCCAGGCCGGCGATGCGCACGACCATCGGATTGGCGTACTGGTTGTTGCTGAAGAACTGCAGGGACGCCGCTTCGCCGCGGATCTGGTCGCAGGCGTTGTGGAAGTACGCCAGGTACTGGATCTCGGGGATCGGCAGCATGCCCATGTTGGCGAAACCCTGCGCCATGCCCAGGATCATCGTCTCATCCAGCAGCGTGTTGAACACGCGACGCGGACCGAAGGCCTTCTGCAGGCCCTTGGTCACCGTGTAGACGCCGCCCTTCTGCGCCACGTCCTCGCCGAACAGCAACGTATCGGGATACTTGGCGAAGATGTCGTGCAGCGCGTTGTTGATCTGGATGGCGAGGTGACGCGGCGCCTGGTTCTCCGGCAGCTTCGCTTCGCCGCCGAAGACTTCGAGACGACGCTCGGAATAGTCGGCACGCTCGGCTTCCTGCTTCACCTTCGCTGGCGTGTACGGCGCCAACGGTGAGATCACGTCGGCGAGCTTGTCGAGCTTGGGACGGCGATCGGCCTCTTCTGCAGCGGCGAAGCACTTCTTGCGCGTGGCTTCGTAGAGACTCAGCACTTCGTCCTTCGACATCAACCCCGATTCCAGCGCGATTGCGGCCGAACGCAGCAGCGGATCCGCGGCTTCCACGGCACACAGTTCCTCGACCGAGCGCCACTCGATCTCGAAGTCCGTACCCGCGTGCCCCATGATGCGGTTGGTCTTGAGATGCAGGAACGTCGGGCGGCGCGTGCGGCGGCAATGTTCGACCGCCTTCTGTACGTCGCCATAGCCTGACGCCAGGTCCAGGCCATCGGCGAAGAAGTAATCCAGGCCATCCATGTGCTGGAAGCGATTGGCGACCCATCCCGTCGGCGTCTTGACCGAGATGCCGATGCCGTTGTCCTCGCATACGAACAGCACGGGCGCCGGCAGCTTCTGGTACGCGGTCCAGGCGGCCGCGTTGAACGCGGTCTGCGCGGTGGCGTGGTTCGACGACGCATCGCCGAACGAGCAGATGGCGATGCTGTCGTCGGGAATCGGCAACTGATGACCAAGACGCTTGCCGGTCTCGATGGCAATGGCAGTACCCAGCGCCTTGGGCAGATGCGAAGCGATAGTCGAGGTTTGCGGCAGCACCCACAACGGCTTGCTGCCCCATACCTTGTGGCGACCGCCGGAAGCCGGATCGTCCTTGCTTGCTGCGAACGACAGCGCCGAATCCATCACCGGATCCATGCCCGGCAGTTTGCGGAAGCGCTCGGCCATGAAGCCGCCCGAACGGTAATGCAGGAACGCCGGATCGGTGTGGCGGGTCAGACGCGCGACCATCGCATTACCTTCGTGGCCGCTGGAACCGATCGTGTAGAAGACCTTGTTCTGCACGCGCAACACGCGCGCCATCAGGTCGAGATGACGACTGATCAGCTGCGACTCGAACAGTTCGCGAAAGCCCTGCGCATCCAGCGCGCTGCCGTCGAGAATGGCTTCGTGCGCTGCCGGCTTCGCATCGCCCCGCCCATCCCAGGCCTTCACGAAATCGACGAAGTTGACGTCGCAGATCTCGGCCCGATTGAGGCCTTTCATGCGGGCGGGAATGGGGTTGGGAATGCTTGCGAACATGTTGGATTTTCTTGGCTATGCGGGTCTGGGCCCGCCGAGTGATTTTCGAAATGCAGTGGAGGGTCAAGACCCGCCCTACGTGGACTGATCGATCAGCGCCTGCGCGGCGGCGTCCGGTTCAGCAAGCGGCACGAATCCAGGCGTACTCGCAATCCGTTCCAGCCAATCGCGGATCGCCGGGTAATTGCCGAGCGCGATACCGCCGTGATGGGCGACACAGGTGTACGCATACAGCGCGATGTCGGCGATACCGTACTGATCGCCTGTGAACCAGCGATGCGTCAGCAGATGGCGTTCCATCACGGCCAGCGCCTGATGCCCACGTTCGCGCAATCGCGGCAGGTCCGCGCGACGCGGCGAATCGATCGGCGTCCAGCCGCATATGAAGCGCGCGACGGCAATATATGGTTCGTGGCTGTATTGCTCGAAGAACATCCAGCTCAGGGCTTGCGCCTTCTGCCAGGGATCTACCGGCAGGAATGACGTGCCCTCCGCAAGCCAATGCAGGATCGCGTTGGACTCGGTGAGCACGCGGCCGTCATCGAGTTCGATGAAGGGCACACGGCCATTCGGATTCTTCGCCAGGAATTCCGGCGTACGGGTCTCGCCAACCGCGCTGTTGATCTCGACCCAACGATGATCGCGCCCCAGTTGTTCCAGGAGCAGCCGAACCTTGTGGCAATTGCCCGAAGGCGAAAAGCCGTAAACCGTGATCACGCCATGACCTCCTTGCGTTGGGCACGCCATTCCTCGCGGGTCTGGCCCCAGATATCGATCTCGTGCGCATCCAGCGGAGGCGGCAGCTTGCCAGGCCCACGATTGCGGGAACCCAGGCGCTGCGCTACGGCCTGCGAAGCGGTGTTGGCTGGAGAGATGGAGTGGATGACGTCATGCCATCCCAGCGTTTCGAACGCCCAGTCCATTGCGGCGGCGCAGGCCTCGGTCGCGTAGCCCTTGCCCCAGGCGTCGTGATGAAAGGCGTAGCCGATTTCGGTACCCGGCCAGCCGTCCGGATACCACGGCCCGGCCAGTCCGAGCCATTGTCCGCTCGCCTTCTCGACCACGGAAAACATGGCGAAGCCCTGCAACATCCATGCACCCGGCATATGCAGGAATTTGCGCCAAGCCTCATGGCGCAGCATCGGACCACCGATGTGCTGCGCCGCGGTCGGGTGCATGAACAGTTCGGCATAGCGCTCGAAATCCTCGATGCGCGGCAAGCGCAGGATGAGGCGTGGGGTTTCGAGTTGGACGTCGCGCATCGATCCTGCTCCTTGTCTCGCTCCGACAGGAGGAGATCGCGGTAAAGCCGAATAGCAAACTACACGTCGCAAACAACTACATCGACCTCACGCGAGTGGGACGACCTGCATCGTCCCTGCTCGCGCTTCGGATCTTCTCCGTCAAGGAGAAGAAGCCACATCAGAACGCGTTGATACCCGTCAGCTCGCGTCCGATCACCAGCTGGTGCACCGTCTCGGTGCCTTCGTAGGTGATCACGGATTCCAGGTTCAACGCATGGCGGATCGCGGCATGTTCGGTGGTGATGCCGGCGCCGCCGAGCAGGTCACGACATTCGCGCGCGATGTCGATGGCCATGCGGCAGTTGTTCCACTTCGCCAGCGAGACCTGCGACGGCTGCATGTTGCCGGCATCCTTCAGGCGGCCGAGCTGGAGCACCAGCAGCTGCGCCAGGGTGATGCGGCGGGCCATCTCGGCCATCTTGATCTGCGCGCTCTGCGTCGCCGCTACCGGGCGATCAAACAGGATGCGTTCCTTCGTGTAGTTCAGCGCTTCGTCGAGGCAGGCGATGGCGGCGCCGATCGGCCCCCAGGTGATGCCGTAGCGGGCCTGCGTGAGGCAGCCCAGCGGACCCTTCAGGCCCTTCACGTTCGGCAGGCGGTTCGCCTCCGGGACGCGCACGTTGTCGAAGTACAGCGCGCTGGTCACCGAAGCGCGCAACGACATCTTGTGCTTGATCTCCTGCGCTGCAAAACCGGCCATGCCCTTCTCGACCACGAAGCCCTGGATGCCTTCGTCGGTCTGCGCCCAGACGATCGCGATGTCGGCCACATTGCCGTTGGTAATCCACATCTTCGAACCATTGAGGATCCAGTCGCCGCCATCCTTGCGGGCGTTGGTCTTCATGTTGGCCGGGTCGGAGCCGCCATGCGGCTCGGTCAGGCCGAAGCAGCCGATGATCTCGCCGCGCGCCATGCCCGGGAGCCAGCGCATGCGCTGCTCTTCGGAACCGTAGGCGTAGATCGGATACATGCACAGCGAAGACTGCACGCTGACGAAGCTGCGGATGCCGCTGTCGCCGCGCTCGAGCTCCTGGCAGATCAGGCCGTAGCTCACTGCGTTGAGGCCGGCGCAGCCGTACTTTTCCGGCAGCGAGGAACCCAGCAGGCCGAGCTCGGCGATTTCCGGCACCAGTTCCTTGGGAAAACGGCCCTGGTCGAAGGCGTCGCCGATGATCGGCAGCACGCGTTCATTGGTGAAGCGCGCGACGGTGTCCTGGACGGCCCGCTCTTCTTCGCTCAGGAGGGAACGGACGTCGTACAGGTCGTAAGGGTTCAGGGCCATCGGTGTACTCGGGCGCGGAAAGACACCCATTCTATCGGCCTAATTTGCGGCGCGGCACCCGTGGAATGGCCGATGACCGGGGTGGACAGGTCGCAAAGCGACGATGCCTTTCTGCGGAATGCACAAGCCTGGCTCACCCCAAAAAAAACGGGGCCGGATATTCCGGCCCCGTCGGGGACTGCATTTGCGACAGCGATCAGCCCTGCGTCTTGTCCGAGCCAGCCGACGCGGTCTGGGTCACGACTTCGCCGTTGACAACCGGCAGCTTGGCTCCCGGCTTTTCGTCCATGCGGATGGTCTGCTCCTGGCCGTTGTAGCGGTAGGTCACGTCGTAGCCGACCACTTCGTTCTCGCTACCCAGACGGATCTGGCTACCCGGCTTGCTGCCCACGCGCATCGTGCCCGTGGTGCCATCCGGATTGCGGTAGGTCACGTTGTAGCCAACCGTCTTGCTCGAAGTGCTCGAGTCGGACACGGTGTGGCACTTGCGCTCGGTGCGGTTCACGACCTTGCCGCCCACGTGGTTCTTGTCGACGCGGTTGCCGATGAAGCCACCGGCCACGGCGCCGGCCGCGGTCGCGGCCTTGCGGCCGTCGCCCTTGCCGACCTGGTTGCCGACCAGGCCACCGATGATCGCGCCGGCCACGGTGCCGCCGACGTTGCCATCACGTTCCGGGGCGCGTTCCTGCACGACCACGTCCTCGCAGACTTCGCGCGGGCTCGAAGTGGTGCTGGTTTCCTTCACCGGTTCGGTACCGATCACGGTCGCGTACTGCGGCTTCTTCTCGGTGAGTTCCTTGACGTTGACGACGTCGGCGTATTCCAGCTTGCTGCCTTCGATCGCGCCGTTGGCAGCGATATCGCCCTCGGCGCCGGCACTCGCGGCCGGATTGGCGGTCGTGAAATCAGCAGACGCATCGTTATGGCTGCGGAAGCTGTTGTATGCGGCGACCGCGACACCGCCGACCAGCAGCGAAGCCAGCGCGACGGCGAGCATGTTCTTGTTCATTGAAGCCTCCTGCTGCGGGATCAGCCCGCGGGGTTGATTGGACGCCTGCATTCCATCACCGCGAACCTGAACGAGCGCAGAGCCGGAGCAACGAAAAGCTAACGAAAGTGAACCAACTGTTCACAGCGTGATAGCGTGCACACATCCACTGCTTCGGCGGGTTCGCATCCAATGGCCAATCCCCTCCTCGCTCCGGTTCTTGGCTTCCTCGGCCGCCTGAGCTATCCCCGACTCTTCGTGATTACGGCCACACTGTTCGTGATCGATCTGATCATTCCCGACTTCATTCCCTTGGCCGACGAGATCCTGCTGGGCCTTGGCAGCCTGTTGCTGGCGAACTTCAAGAACCGCAAGGCACCGGAGCCGCCGAAAAATAACATCATCGAAGGCGAATCGCGTCGCTGACGCATGCTGTTGATCGACAGCCACTGCCACCTCGACGCCGCCGAGTTCGACCATGACCGCGACGCGGTTATCGCCCGCGCCCGTCAGGCGGGCGTAGCACGGCAAATCGTGCCCGCGGTGGATGCCGCGGGCTGGCCGAAGCTGCGGGACGTCTGCGCGCACGATCCGGGGCTGTTTCCGGCCTATGGCTTGCATCCCATGTACCTGGATGCGCATCGCGACGAACACCTGTCCGAGCTGCGCGAATGGATCGAACGCGAGCGCCCGGCAGCCGTTGGCGAATGCGGGCTGGACTACTTCATCGAAGGACTGGACCGCGACACGCAGAGCCATTACTTCGAAGCGCAGCTGCAGCTTGCCCGGGAGTTCGACCTGCCGGTCGTGGTGCACGCGCGCCACGCGGTCGACGCCGTCATTGCCGCGATCCGGAAGGTAGGGAAGCTGCGCGGAGTTGTGCACAGCTATTCCGGCAGCCTGGAACAGGCGCAGCAGTTATGGAAGCTCGGCTTCCTAATCGGTCTCGGCGGTCCGGTGACCTACGATCGGGCCAATCGGCTGCGCAAGCTCGCCGCAAGCATGCCGATCGATTTCCTGTTGCTCGAAACCGATGCCCCGGACCAACCCGATGCCGGTATCCGAGGTCAGCGCAATGAGCCCGCCCGGTTGGCTGAGGTGTTGAGCGTGATCGCCCAACTGCGCGGGGAAGAAGCAGCTGCTGTCGCCGCCGCCACTACGGCCAATGCCGAGCGGTTGTTCCGGCTTCCCGCCAATTAATCGTGGTTACTTTGGCTGCTTGAGCAGCAGCTCAAGGGCCCGCCCGACCGCTGCGAACGCGAAGGTCCCGGTGATGTGGGTCGCCGCGCCCAGGCCGGCGCCACAGTCCAGCTTCAGGGCCGCATCACCGCTCACCTGCGGACGCACGCCGCACACCGTCCCGTCGGGTTGCGGATACTGCACGTTTTCCAGGGAATAAATCGCGGAAACACCGAAGTAACGGTCCTTGTTCTTTGGGAAATTGAACTCGCTGCGCAGCTTCTTGCGGATCAGCGCCAACATCGCGTCATGCTCGGTCCGCGAGAGGTCGCGCACGCGCACGAGCGTGGGATCAGTACGTCCGCCAGCGGAACCACACACGATGAGCGGTAGCTTGCGCCGGCGGCACCACGCGATGAGTTCTACCTTGCTGCGAAAACTGTCACAGGCATCCATGACCAGATCGAACCCGCGATCGAGCAGCGTTTCGACATTGCCGGCCGTCAGGAAGCTGGGGATCGCTTCGACCTCCATCCCGGGATTGATCGCGCGGCAGCGTTCGGCCATCGCTTCGACCTTGTTGCGGCCGTACTGCCCCTGCAGGGCCGGCAATTGTCGGTTGGTATTGGAAACGCAGAGATCATCGGCATCGATCAGGCAGAGATGCCCGATGCCACTGCGCGCCAATGCCTCCACGGCCCAGGAGCCCACACCGCCCATACCAATCACCGCCACGCGGGCGCCCGCAAAACGGCGCAGGGCCCCCTTGCCATAGAGACGGTCGATGCCGCCAAACCGCTCCTGCCAGCGGGGATCCAATGCGTGTGTGGTCATTCCGTCATTGTAAGCGGCGACCGCGCCGGACACGCCGGTCGGAATTCTGGCGAATCGGGGGGTGGCCTTGTTATGGTGCGCGGCAATTGCCGCCAGTCGGCACTACTTGCAAAGGAACCCGGCATGAGCGAACCCAATCCCGGAACCAACGTCCGCAAGGGCAATGGCTCGAAGTATCTGTTCCTGTTCCTGCTCGGCCTGGTAGTCGGCGCCGTCGCCGTGGTGATGGGGTTGCGCGCATGGAATGCTCGCAAGGACCATTTCCCGGAGAGCCTCATGCATGTGCAGGGCTGGCACATGGGACAACTGGCGAAAGCGGTCGAGCAGAACCGCTGCGCCGCCACCGACACCCTGCCCCACCTCAAGGCTCTGCGCACCACGGCCGACGACCTGGAACGCGCGTTTCCCAGCCTGGCCGATGATCAACGCTTCGCTGACGCGGCGAGCAAGATGCGCGGCACGCTCGACGGAGCGCTAGCTTCGCCTCCGCTCAATTGCGAAGGCGTCGCCGCGTTGAACAAGAACATCGGTGAGAACTGCAAGGCCTGCCATCAGGACTTCCGCTGAACTTCGCGTATGCGTTGCCCGCTGCGCGCTGAATGCGACGGCGGGCTTGGCGCTCAATTGATTACCAGTTCACACGCGCGCGCCTAGGTTGGCGATACGTGGCCAATTGGCCACATGTCCCCAGTCAGGAGCGTCGCATGAATATCCGCAATCCCTTATTGGTCTGCGTTGCTGCGGCCTCGATGGCACTGGCCGGTTGCGCCACGTCGCCGGGGTACAGCAGCAGTGACTACGGCAGTTCCGGTTACAGCCAGGCCACTTGTTACGACTGCGGCACGGTGACTCGCATCGAACAGGTCGGTGGCTCCTCGAGTGGCGCTACGGGCGCGGTGCTGGGCGGTCTTGTCGGTGCAGCCGCGGGCCGTGAAATAGCCGATGACAAGAGCACCGGGCGTCGCAACACCGCTACTGTGGCCGGCGCCGTAGCCGGCGCGGTCGCCGGCAGCGCGATCCAGCGCAATGTCAGTGGCCCGCGCTACAACGTGTACGTAAGGATGGACGACGGACGCGTGGTGACGGTCACACAGCACGACTTGAACGGCGTACGCGAAGGCTCCTACGTCCGTGTCTACAACGGACGCGCGGTATTGCGTTGATCGCCGCAAATCGGATGCACAAAGGGCACGCAATGCGTGCCCTTTGATTTTTGCAACATCTTTGCGCTGATTCGGCCTTGCCGTATCAGTTCCAGCAGTCGGTCGTCAGCCCGGTCTTCTTTCCCGTCTGATCGATACTCATCGTGCCGCATACCTTATCGGCAGTCGACTGCGGGGCCTGGGGCTCGATCTGCAGGACGTAGCCGGATGCATCGGGAGTCCCGGAGAATGCGATGCTGTAGAACTTCACATCCGCGCCACAACTCGGTGCAGCAGCGTTCGCGTAAGTCATGTTGACCGTGTAGTAGCGCTCCATGCGTTGCGCCTGCTCGGTGAGGCACCCCTTTGCCGCACCACGGCGCGCCTTGACCATGGCGTATTGGTAGCTGGGGACGGCGATGGCAGCCAGGATGGCCACGATTGCCATAACCACCACCAATTCGATAAGGGTAAATCCCCGCTCCGCGACACTCGCGCCTTCGCCTGAAGTCATCGCACTCACGGTCAGTTCCTCAGAATCTCGCGCCACGACACGCGCTGCGGTGCGGAGCCAGGCGGATTGACCGGGGGATCAGCCCTGCCACCCTGCGACCCACCCACCACTGCAATGGCGCTGCCCGGACCGCGGATGATGATCGGCTTGGTCAGCATGCCGATGCCCGGATCCATGGATCCGACTGCAACCTTCTGGCCCGAGCCATTGGTAAGCGTATCGCCGTTGTTGAACGCACCATCGCCGTTGGCGTCGAAGAAGGGATTCTTCAGGCTGGTACCGGTGAATGCATCCAACGCGTTCAGATAGCCCTTGCCGCCAACGTCGCAGGCATTGCTCGTAGGTGGAATGATGCTCGCGAAGAACAGGGCTGAGCCATCGATCAGCGGGCGGCTCACCACACGCTCGCCCTTCGTCGGCTTCTCCAGATCCAGGTACCAGCCGCGCTTGCCGGAGGGCAACAAGTCATTCGGCTCGAATGCGCGATTTCCCGTCTTCGTATCCACGACGTCGATCTTGCGCGCCTGCAATTCCGACCGCGAGATGGGACCAGTGCCATCGTCGATCAGGGCATACATGGACTGGATCGTGGTGTCGGTCAGGTCGCTCTTGGACAGCAGGCTACCGGTACCAACGAAGACCCAGCGCTGTCCGGTCTGCGGATTGACCGCGAGTGCCAGGTCCGCCGTGATCGACTGGCCGGCCTCGGCGGTGAACAGCGGCTTTCCGCTAAAAGCGACCTTGCCGGTGCCGGAGGTGAAATCGAACTTCCAGATATTGCCCTTCAGATCGCCGGCGAAAACGTAATCGACACTGCCATTGCCATCCTGGTCCCAGCCACGCGGCGAGGAAAGGCCGTTGTCGCTGCCCACACCCGTGTCGATTTCCTGCAGGACCGTTCCAGACTGCAGATCGACCACGTACAGCACTGCATGACCGTTGGCGCTGTTGATGCCGTTGCCGAAGATCGCCACCCGCGAGCCGTCCTTGAGCGACGTGATCATCGGCTCGCCCAGCACGTATCCCATGTTGTCGCCGCTGGTGTGTTCCCACAGCACGTCATTGACGCCGAACTTCGTCGGATCGGTCACGTCCAGTGCGTAGACACCCTTGCCGCCTCGACCCAGTGTGCCGACCAGATAGTTCTTGCCCGGAGTCATGGTCTTGGTCGAGACCACGATAGGCCCATCGACAAAATACTCGTGGGAGTACTGCGGGCTGCTCAACGTCGCCAGCTTGGCGAAATCGATACCGCCAGGCACGTACGCGAATCGCTCGATGCCCGTGATCGCATCGAAGGCATGCATCATGCCGTCATTGGCGCCAACGAAGATGGTCTCGGAATCCTTCACATACATTGGCGACGAATTGACGATGTCGCCCAGAACGGTGTCGCGGTCGCGCAATTCACCCTTGTTCTGGCGTTCCTTGCTCCGGTCGCCCTTGATGTACGCCACGTTGTCCGCGCCGCTCACCGGCGCCGGCGCACGCGAACTCTGATCCAGCTGGCTGATCTGCGTCGTAGTCGGGAATACAGTGCCGGAGACACCGTTCCAGCTGAGGATAGTGCGTCCGGTCGCCGGGATGAGCTTGGATGCACTCCAGCGCGGCACGTCTGCGACGCCGGTCGACGAGGCATCGTAGGCCGAAAGCTCGCCGCTCCACTTGCCGGACATGTAGCTGGCTTGGTAGACGCGAGTATTCGTGATGAAGGACGTGCTGTTGGCCGTCACGTTGGAGGCTGAGCCAAGGCGTTCGGCAACGGTGGCGAACGCGGCCAGCAGGCCGTCGGTGAACTCCTTGCTGTTACCCGCCACCACGAAACGTCCGCGACCGTTGACGCTGGCGTGCCACAAATCGTCGATGCGGTCGCCGTTCTCGCCACCGTTGATGGGATCGGTCCAGTGCTCAGTGCCGTTAATGATGGCTTCGAGCTCCGACGAGACCGGATTCATGTTGCCCTTGAGGCCAATGGAAACCCCGAAGGTCGCCATGTGCTGCCAGAAGGCTGGATCCGTATCCGTTCGGTCCCGCTCCGAGTGGGGCACGTTGTTCTCCAACCCCGGATCCGCTGCGCTGACGTACGGACGCAGGTCGCGCTTCCAGTAGTACATGGCCACGTCGGCCAACGTGTCCGCGCGGGTAGTGGTCTTCGTCTCGACGAAATTGTCCTTGTACGGGTTTCGTGGCGAGTACGTATTGATGGTCTCGCCCTTGGAGTTGACGAGGTCTACGCCCACGGTCCCATCGGCATCACCGACGCTGCTGAAGCCGTCGGTACTATTCCAATAGCCGTCCGTGGTCAGGATCGCGAAGTTCTGGCGGCAGCTGATCTGCTTGTCGCCGCTGAGCGGACCCCACGGACCATTCGCGTCGGCCCTGGAAAAATAGTCACCGGCACGCTGCAGCGCGCGATGCAAGGGCGTGGAGTCGTCGCCCTCGGCCTGCTGCAGGCGGTCGAACCACGTGGACTTGTTGCTGCCGCGAAACAGGCCGTCGTCGGTGCTTACCGGGATGTCATACGGGATGCCGGTGGTATTGCGGTTGATGGTATCGATGCCCATGCGCAACTTTTCGCCCACACGGCTCATTGCCTCGCTGGCGCCGGCCTTGGCCACTTTCATGCGGCTGCGGTGGTACGAATACCAGGTTGCGAAATTCGTGATCTCTTCCGCTTCGTTGCGCTTCGGCGCGCGAGCCGGAGTATCGAAAGTGCAGTTGCGCCAATCGCTACCCTTGGTTCTCGAACCATATTCCACGCACCCGGCATCGGTTTCACCGGCGGAGCTCGATTTCGAGCCCCACTCACTCCTGACTACCCGCGACGTCCCGTCGACCTTGAGGATCTGATAGCGGTAGAAGTCGGATTCGCTCGTGCTCGTCAGCACGCTGCTCGACTTGGGGACGAAAAAGGTCTGGGTAGTGCCAGACAAGTCCACCGTATCCGACAGGAGGGTCGTGTGGCGATAGGCGGCGCGGAGCGATGTGCCCCCGGTGTAGCGCGTGCCGTCGGCCTTGATCCACGGCTGATAGTCGGTCGTCGGGTTGTAGTAGATCGTGTTGTGGCCGTATGAGGCGTGGCGGATGTTGTTGGAATCCAGGTCCCCCGACGCACCCGTGCCCGATTTGTACTTGGAATCAGCGAGCGAAGCCGGCATCGAGATCAGGTTCATCGAACCCGAGTCGTCCAGAATGAAACGCACGTTCGCCGCGGGATACTCGGCCTGCGACTGCAGCGGGATGTTGGGCACGACGACGGCATAACCGGGTGCTGCCGCCAGCGTCGCTACGAAAGCCAGTGCGCCAGCAAGGAGGCGACTACGCGGCCGACGAGCGGATTCGGAATTGAACTTGGACCTGGACATGAATCGGCTCCGATCAGGGGACCGCATAGATGGATTGCAACATCACTTCGGCGCGGCCATCCGCGCGGCTCAGCGCGGTGATGCGATAACGGCTTTCGGTTCCGCTGCACCCGCCCTCGCCGATGACGTTCTTGGTGGTGCAGCTCGACCTCGGCGGGATGTTGTTGGCGAGCAATTCGACGATGAACTTCGGCTTCACTGTCTGGCCGCCGAGTGTCACCACGGTCTGGTTGGCGTTCGTCCACACGGTCTCGTCTTCCCACACCGGAGTCGCCTTGGGATCAGGCTTCGCGCAAAGTCCCTTCAGGCATCCCGCCGCCGGTAGTGCCGGCTTGGTAGCCGCCAGGAGTTCACCTTCGCGCAGGGCCGCTTCAGCCGCCTGGAAGGCCAGCCCACGGTCGCGAACGCCACCGCTCATGTGCTCCTCCATGAGCGTTCCGCGCAGGCTCGCCAACCCGATGAGGGCAACGACCAACAGTAGAATGAGCACGGTCACGAGCGTGGCTGCGCCGCGCTGGTCGCGGGGCCGATGCGAGAAGTGTTTGGGCAGAGTGATCATTGCGCGTGGTTCCGAATGGTGACGACGAGTTGCAGGTGGCGTTGCAACGTCTTGCCATCGATGGAATCGGCTCCTTCCAGCGTCAGGTCGGCGCTGACGGCAACGACCTTATCCGACACCCAATCCGCAGCGGTCACCGAGGTGGCATCTACGTAGTTGGTGGAACCGACGAGGAGGTACTTCAGGTTCATGTCCTTCACGCCGTCGACGATCTCGTTGTTGTCGACGACCAGGGCACCCGCGTTGTTGCGCAGGCTCGACTGGTAGAGCGAGCGGCCGCCCTTGTCGTTGCCGCCGATGTACCAGCGCGTTACCCGCAACTTGGCGATGATGGCGGGCCAGATGTCCTCGACCTCATTCTTGATGCCGTCCTCGTCTCCGTCGCAGCCGGACCCCGAAAACTTGCCCTGATAGCAGCCGTACGCGTACTGGTTGCCGTTGGCCCCATCGCAATTGGCGGGAGAGCTGAATCCCAGCCCCTTGCTGCAATTGCCTGGAGTTCCCGTGCCCGTGTTATGCACGATCGTGTCGTTGGTGCCGGGACTGGCATTGGTCACTTGAAACACCGCGACCTGGCCGAAGTCGCACGCAAGTGCGAGATCACCCGGGGACAGCCCGTGATTGACGGTGCTGACCTTGAACTGGGCGGAGGTCGGCGTGTGGCTGACAATGCTCACTCCAGCCGCGGCCGACTTGAGCTCGATCGCATCGGTACCCGCGATGCGTTGCCCGGCGCCGGTTCCGAATGCAGCGCCGGCAAAGGCTTCCGAACCTTCATAGCCGCGAACGCCGGTTACGAAATCCGTATACCACTGGTCCTTCGGCTTGTTCAGAACGTTGTAGACCGGCAGGTTCTTTTCGCACGGATTGCCAGAGGCCTCGCGCATGTCGCGGGCCATGAGCTCGAACGCCACGCGCATGTTTTCCTGCACGCGCCCAAGGCTCTCTGTCGCCTGGTAGGTACGACTGGTGGCGAGGAAGACCGTGATCGCGGCACCGACCACGATCAGGCCCACCACCATCGATACCATCAACTCGACAAGGGTGACGCCGTGAGAGCCGCGGCGACCGGAAAATGCATTGACTTTCATAGGCGCGTCACGGTCTTGACGGTCTGTTGGGAATCGCCAGCAGCACGCGCGTCGTCCCATTGCACGGAGATCTCGCACTCGACAGCGCCGCAAACGACCATGGCGCAGGCGGAGTCCCCGAGGGTCTGCTTGAGGGTGCCAATCCAATTGGCCAGGTCGTTCATGGCCAGCGAACCGCGATCGGGCGCCTTGCAGGTCATCTTGCTCAGGTTGTAACCACCGATGCGCGCCGCTTCGCGATTTGCACGCATGGCGTCGAGGATGGCGTACGTCTGCATTGTCGCCTGGCTGCGCTGCAATGAACTCTGGCTGCCGCGCAGCGCCGTCATCTGCAGCGCCGCGATGCCGAGCAGGCCGAACGCGAGGATCACAATCGCGATCAACACCTCGATCATGCCAATGCCGGTGGCATGGCGGGGCCCGCGGAAAGCTCTCCGCGCGCGTGCGCGGGGCGTGTGGTTCATGGCTTGTCTCCTGGCGTCAGGCACTTGCCCGCTGCAGCCTTCCGGGAGAGCAGGATCCGGCTGCCGGAGCTGATGCTGACGTCACTCTCGTTTTCCTGCGGCTTGGTGGTCGGCAGGCACACGCCTACAACGGCGGTCAGCAGGTTCCCCCCTACATCCCTTGCCATGCCATCGGAGTTAAATGTGATGCCGCTCCCAAAAGCGGCACTGCCCAGGAGTTTCACACCGCTTGCGACCGTTGCCCGTCGGAGCAATGGCTCGGCCGCCGCGTATTGCCCATTGCGGTCGGCATCCACGAACGCGATCCAGCCAGTCGCCCCCGCCGCCCCGCAGGCAGGCACCGCCGCATTGGGGTCGGCGCTCATGCAGACCACGGTCCGGCGATTGGCGCGGATGGCCTCGAAGCGGGCCGACTGGAAGATCGCGATCGTTTCGTTGGCAGCGGCGCGCAGCCGATTGCCATTGATCAGCGCGGTCAGGGCGGGGGTCGCCAGCGTGACCAGGATCGCCATGATGGCTACGGTGATCAGCAACTCGACCAGCGTGAAGCCGGATCGGCCCCGTAGTGATCGATGGCAGTTCGCGCCACGGCTCCCGGCGTTGCCGGCGCTAAAGGTCTTGCCGGAAGAGAAGCCGGCAAGCGCACGACGGGACTTCGCGACAATAAAAGTCGCGCTCTGCTCGAACAGAGTGAATCCCCGGTTTGTCCCCTGCATCCCTTCCCCCAATTGCTTCATTTCGAATCGGCACCGCCCCCGCAGCGCACGACTACCGCTCGTCAGACCGACTTACGGTATGAATTTACAGACGAAACTTGGAAAAATCCCGACCAGCGGCAAGGAAGCGTCGGAATCGTGCACCCATTCACATGTCGCGGCCCGATAAGCCGCTTCGACAAGGCCGGACAGACGCACGGGTTGCTGCTATGCAACAACGATTTGGAAGGCAAAAAAGAACCCGGCGAGGCCGGGTTCCAAAAAATCCTGGTTACGCGGAATGAACCGCGCCGGGGATTTACATCGGTTCGACGGCGTCAGCCTGCAGGCCCTTCTGGCCCTGGACGACGGTGAACGTAACCTTCTGGCCTTCCTTCAGGCTCTTGAAACCCTGGGTCTGGATGGCGCGGAAGTGCACGAACACATCTTCACCATTTTCACGGCTGATGAAGCCAAAGCCCTTGGCATCGTTGAACCACTTGACGGTACCGGTTTCGCGGGACATTTACTTGCTCCTTGGAACGTTGCTGGTTGAGACACGACTTGCATCGTGGCGCTGGTTCGCAAGGAGGAAGCGAGGTGCAACGATGTAGCGATCGATGATCAACCGCATCGGGCCACGGTTCACGGTGACCCTGGCAAACACAGCGCCCGCACGGTACCCCGGGACCAGTCAAAATGCAACGACGCCGGACAGAGGTCGAGAGGCCTCCGATTAGCGGCACAAAAACAAGGCAATCCGAAGGGAAAAGAATGGAACTGCAAACGGTCTACTACGTGCTCGCGATAGTCATGATGGTGGTCGGGATCGCCGGGACAGTGCTCCCCGCCCTGCCCGGCTTGCCCCTGGTCTTTTCCGGCATGTTGCTGGCCGCCTGGGCGGGTCATTTCGAACAGGTAAGCGGTTGGACGGTGGCGGTGCTGGCCTTGCTGACCCTGCTCTCGCTGGGCATCGACTTCATGGCCACGGCCATGGGTGCCAAACGAGTCGGGGCAAGCAAGCCCGCGCTCGTCGGCGCCGTGCTGGGCACTTTTGCCGGCCTGCTCTTCGGCTTCGTTGGAGTATTCATCGGACCCTTCATCGGCGCCCTGCTGGGCGAACTGGTCTGGTTGCGGGGCGTCGGCGGCCGCGAGCTGGGCCAGGCAACGAAAGTTGGATTGGGCACATGGCTCGGCATCGTTGTCGGCACGATCCTCAAGCTGGGTGTGGCCTTCGTGATGGTCGGCCTGTTCGCAATCGCCTGGTTCTTCTAATGAAGGCATTAGCTTTTCCCGGCGGCAACGCGACAGCCGGCTCGGTGCTAGCCCTCTTCGTCACCGCCCCGGCACTCGCGCAACAGGCTCCGCCAATCGAACCGGAAGCCTGCGTCTCCATCGTCGTCGATGCCGAGCGCCTGGCCTGCTACGACGCGGCTATGAAACGCGGCTCACCCGACACCGCCGCGGCCGACAAGGCCGCCGTCGACGCAAAGGCGACCAGGCACGTCATCCAGCAGTACGAGCGCCTGGAGCGTGAATCGCTTCCGCCGGCCGAACGCACGCGTCGTGTGGTCAGCGACTTGTTCCGCAAGGAAGGCGGCACCGTCTTCGACGAACGCATCGCCAATGCCGGCAAGGGCTCGTTGTTGGACAGCCGCTGGGAACTGGCCAGGAACTCGAAGCTGGGCCTCTTCAACTTCCGCGCCTACAAACCGGTCTATCTGCTGCCGGCATTCTGGAGCAGCAATCCCAACGAACTGCCCAGCTCCTCCAATCCCAACAGAGTGCCCGCACAACGGCAGTCGTTGAATACGACCGAGGCGAAGTTCCAGATCAGCTTCAAGACCAAGATCGCGGAGAACCTGTTCGGCGACAACGGCGATCTATGGGCGGCGTATTCCCAGAGCTCGCGCTGGCAGGTCTTCAATGCCGATGAGTCGCGCCCTTTCCGTGAGACCAACTACGAACCGGAAGTGATGCTGGTGTTCCGCAACAGCTATGAGCTGGGTGGTTGGCACGGGCGGCTACTGGGCTTCGGCGTGAACCATCAGTCCAATGGTCGAGCCGATCCCATCTCGCGCAGCTGGAACCGCGTAGTGGTGAACGTCGGCCTGGATCGCGACAACTGGGCGGTGATGATCCGTCCGTGGTGGCGCATTCCCGATGTCGACGACGAGGACGAGAATCCGGCCATCGAGGATTACGTCGGCCGCGGCGACGTTACCCTCGTGCATCGCTGGAACGATCACGAGTTCGCCTTGATGGCGCGCCACTCCCTGCGCACCGGTGAGCGTTCGCGAGGCGCAGTGCAGTTCGATTGGGGCTTTCCAATCAGCCGCACACTGCGGGGTCACGTGCAGGTGTTCGACGGCTACGGCGAAAGCCTGATCGATTACAACCACCGCGCGACGTACCTCGGCTTGGGGATTTCGCTGCTCGAATGGTACTGAGGCCGCGCGGAACGCGAAGCGCAGCCCTATAAAAGCAAACAGGCCGTCGAATGCGGCCTGTTTGCTTGGAACTGGCAATAGCGCTTACGCGACGACCACCGGAATCTTGCCGATCTTCGCCTGCCATTCCTTCGGTCCGGTGTTGTGCACCGACGTGCCCTGCGAGTCGACCGCGACGGTGACCGGCATGTCCTGCACTTCGAATTCGTAGATCGCTTCCATGCCCAGGTCGGCAAAACCGACGACCTTGGCGGCCTTGATCGCCTTCGACACCAGGTAGGCGGCGCCACCGACGGCCATCAGGTAGGCCGACTGATGCTTCTTGATCGCCTCGATCGCGGTGGGACCACGCTCGGCCTTGCCGACCATGCCCATCAGGCCGGTTTGCGCGAGCACCTGTTCGGTGAACTTGTCCATGCGCGTCGCGGTGGTCGGGCCCGCCGGGCCGACGACTTCGTCGCGCACCGGATCGACCGGACCGACGTAATAGATGAAGCGGCCCTTCAGGTCGACCGGAAGTTCCTCGCCCTTGTTGAGCATGTCGACCATGCGCTTGTGCGCGGCATCGCGGCCGGTGAGCAGCTTGCCGTTGAGCAGCAGCACTTCACCCGGCTTCCACGAAGCGACGTCTTCCTTGGTCAAGGTGTCGAGGTTGACGCGGCGGCCCTTCGAGGCGTCGTAGGTGAGTTCAGGCCAGTCGGCCAGCGACGGCGGATCCAGCATCACCGGGCCGTTGCCATCGAGGGTGAAATGCGCGTGGCGGGTAGCGGCGCAGTTCGGGATCAGTGCCACCGGCAGGTTGGCGGCGTGGGTCGGGTAATCCTTGACCTTGATGTCGAGCACCGTGGTCAGACCACCCAGGCCCTGCGCGCCGATGCCCAGCGCGTTGACCTTTTCGTACAACTCCAGGCGTAACTCTTCGGCACGATTCGACGGGCCGCGAGCCTGCAGCTCGGTGATGTCGATCGGCTCCATCAGTGCTTCCTTCGCCAGCAGCATCGCCTTCTCGGCGGTGCCACCGATGCCGATGCCGAGCATGCCCGGCGGGCACCAGCCGGCGCCCATGGTCGGCACGGTCTTGAGCACCCAGTCGACGATCGAGTCGGACGGGTTGAGCATCGCGAACTTCGACTTCGCTTCCGAACCACCGCCCTTCGCGGCGACGATCACCTCTACCGTGTTGCCCGGCACGACCTTCACGTTGACCACGCCCGGCGTGTTGTCTTTCGTGTTAGTGCGCTTGCCGGCCGGATCAGCCAGCACCGAGGCGCGCAGCTTGTTGTCCGGGTGGTTGTAGGCGCGACGCACGCCTTCGTGGACCATGTCTTCCACACCCATGGTGGCGTCGTCCCAGCGCACGCTCATGCCGATCTCAAGGAACACGGTGACGATGCCGGTGTCCTGGCAGATCGGGCGGTGACCTTCCGCGCACATGCGCGAGTTGATCAGGATCTGCGCGATCGCGTCCTTCGCGGCCGGCGATTCCTCGCGCTCGTAGGCGGCGGCGAGATTCTTGATGTAGTCGACCGGGTGGTAGTACGAGATGTACTGCAGGGCGTCGGCGACGGACTGGATCAGGTCTTCCTGCTTGATGGAAACAGGAGTGTTGCTGGAAGCGGGCTTGCTGGCGGTCACGGCTGCCGATGGGTAGCGGGCGGAGCCGACTATTGTAAGACGGCTCTAGACCCGCCGCCCTGTGAACATATCCCTGCAACGGACTAACGCCTCCAGCCATTCGGCGGGTCAAGACCCGGCCTACCATGTGTCACAACGCGCCGCCCTCCCCCGTCCTGGCTGCATGAATACGGAAAATCTCTTCGAAACCTACCGTTCCCGCCTGTTCGGACTGGCCTACAAGCTGCTGGGCAGCCGGAGCGACGCCGAGGACGTGGTCCAGGACGCCTGGCTGCGCTGGCACCAGGCCGATCGCTCCGCGATCCGCGATGTCGAGGCCTGGCTGGTGACGGCGACCACACGACTCGGCATCGACCGGCTGCGCCTGGCCCGCACGGAGCGCGAAACCTACTCGGGCCCCTGGTTGCCCGAACCCCTGACGGTCGACGAATCGCCTAGCCCGGAAAATCGCGCGGACATCGGCAGCCAGGTCTCGTTCGCCTTCCTTTCCCTTCTGGAGCGGCTCGGCGCCGAGGAGCGCGCTGCGTTCCTGCTGAAGGAAATCTTCGATTACGACTACGCCCAGGTCGCGGAGCTGATCGGCCACAGCGAAGCCAATTGCCGGCAGATGGTGCACCGCGCGCGCCAACGACTGCAGGCGGAACGCCCCCGCTTCGAGGTCACGCCCGACAAGCACCGCCGACTGCTCGAACGCTTCATGCGCGCGACGGAAACGGGCGACCAGGCCTCGATCGTCGCCCTGCTGGATACGAATGCGCGCCTGGTGTCCGATGGCGGCGGCAAGGTCACCGCGGTGATCCGTCCGCTCGAAGGCGCCGAGCGCATCGCCCGTCTCTACGGTGCCGTTGCGTCGCGGGTCGGCACGCAGACGCAGTGCCGCATCGGCTATGTCAACGGCGAGCCGGCGATATTGCGCTGGTACCAGGGACACCTGCATTCGATCACCACGATTGCCGTCGACGGCGATCGCATCACCCAGGTGCTTTCGGTACTGAATCCGGACAAGTTGAGCGCGTTCGACTGAGAATTTCTCCTCAAGTGTCACAACGCGCCCTGCCCGTCCGTCTACTCCATGCAAGGCCATGGTGGCCGACACGAGAAGACCGCAATGAACGCTCCCCACATCGATTACATCACCCACGCCCCGCAGGCCTTCCAGCATCTGCTGGCCCTGAGCAACGGACTGCACAAGGGCCCGCTCGGCCACAAGCTGGTCGAACTGGTCTCGCTGCGCGTTTCGCAGATCAACGGCTGCGTGTACTGCCTCGACATGCACTGCACCGCCCTTCGCAAGGCCGGCATGGAGCAGCGCAAGCTGGATACGCTCGCCGCCTGGCGCGAAAGCCCGCTGTTCGACGAGCGCGAGCGCGCCGCCCTGGGCTGGGCGGAAGCGCTGAACGCCATCGGCAGTGCGCACGTGCCGGATGAGGCGTTCGCAGCCGTGCAGCAGAACTTCAACGAGCGCGAGACCTCCGAGCTCGCCTTCACGGTCGCGATGATCCGCGCTTGGAACACGCTCAACGTGGGCCTGCACGTACCGCTGCCGATGACCGCTGCAGCCGCCTGATCGGTGCGGCCCTGCCTTCACAGGCAGGGCCACCACCCCACGCGGTAACTGGACCTCCGTCTGGGACCACTCGTCCGCACCGGTCGTAGCCCATCCCTCTGACGCCGTCGTTCGTCGAAAACGACCTTCACCGCCGGCGTTCCGCTTCGGAAACTCCCCGTCGACCTCCAAAACGGTCGCAACGGGGAGCGCTGCATGAAACTGGTCCACATCGCCGCCGGGCTGCTGGCGCTCATCTCGGGCTTCATCGCCCTCTTCGCCGCCAAAGGCTCGCCGCTGCATCGCAAGGCCGGCACGGTCTTCGTCGGCGCCATGCTGGTGATGGCATCCACGGGCGCACTGATGGCGGTCTTCATCAAGCCCAATCCGGTCAACGTGATGGCCGGCTCGATGACCTGCTACCTGGTCGGCACGGCGATGCTCGCGGTCAAGCGCACCGTTGCGCAGATGCGGGGCGTGACGATCGCATTGATGCTGGCGGCGCTGTCGCTCAGCGCCTGGGCGTTCTCGCTGGCGTTCATGGCGCTCGCCAGTCCCACCGGGACGATTGGTCACGTGCCGCCGCAACCACTCTTCATGTTCGCCATCGCGGGCCTTGCCGGAGGCTTGCTGGATGCGCGCATGTTGTGGGCAGGGCATATCGAAGGGGCGCATCGGATCGCGCGCCACTTGTGGCGTATGGGTTTTGCGATGTGGATCGCGACCACTTCCTTCTTCATCGGCCAAGCCACGGTGTTCCCTGACTATCTGCGCCAGCACATCGGGCTGCGCGCGATCCCCGTACTGGTCGTGACGCTGGTCGTCCTGTACTGGCTGGCACGCACGCTGATCAGTCGTCGCCCACATGCGATCGCACACCAGAACGCTATGGAGAATCCGTGATGCAAGCGGCAAACGAACTGGTCGCCACGCTCGAACTCCGTGAACACACGGCGGCATCGCACCGCACTACGTGGTCCACCCGCGCCTTGCGGTTCTCCGCCGCCGCATGCTTCAGCGCGATGACGCTCGGGCTGACGGCGTTCGCGACGTACCTGATCGGGTTCTATGGGCGCGCCGCCATCCAGGGCCATCCGGAAAAGTGGAACGACGTACTGCAGGTGGGGTACGTGCCCGGGGACACGGCCGGGAATGCGGTTCTGGCGTCGCACCTCGCGTTCGGATTCATCGTCACGCTTGCGGGTGTGCTTCAAGTCCTGCCGTGGGTACGCAATCGCTGGCCGCGTTTCCATCGATGGACTGGCCGCCTGTTCGCCTTGTCCGCCGCAATCGCGAGTCTGGGCGGCCTGATCATGATCTGGACGCGCGGTGCCGCCGGCGATGTCTCCCAGCACATTGCGATCAGCATCAATGCGCTCCTGATCCTCACCTTCGCCGGCCTGGCCTGGCAGCGAGCTCGGGCGCGTCGATTCGACGCGCATCGTCGGTGGGCGCTTCGGCTCTTCCTGGTAGTGAACGGCGGCTGGTTCTTCCGCATCGGCCTGATGTTGTGGCTGGTCGTGAACCATGGGCCGGTCGGCTTCGATCCGAAGACCTTTACCGGCCCCTTCCTCACCGGCCTCGCCTTCGCGCAATACCTCGTGCCGCTGGCGCTGCTGGATCTGTATTTCCGTGCGCAGAGGAGTCGCACTCAAGGGATGCGACTGGCCACGGCGGGAGTGTTGAGTGTCGTGACGCTCGCCATGCTGGGCGGCATCGCCGCCACGACTGCAATGCTATGGCTGCCCCGGCTGTAGTCGGCCCCGCTGCGGCGCGGCCGCGGTGAACTATCCTGCCGGCATGTCGATTCCAGTTCCTTCCATGAAGCCGCGCGGCCTGGCCCTGATGCTGGCCTGGCCGCGCGTGCGCTTCACCTTGCTGTTCTCGTTCCTGCTCGGCGCGATGATCGGAATGGGCTGGCAGTCGGGCTGGTGGTCAGCCGTCACGCGCGTCGTGGCGCTGGGCATGATCGGCCTGATGGCGTTCGGCCTGTTCGAGCAATGGCCCGAAGAACTGCCCAAGTGGCTTGCGCGCTGGGTCCTGCAGGTACTCGGCGTGGCGGTGTCGATGCCGATCGGCACCTTCCTGATCTGGCTCTACTCGACTAAACACGGTGCGCCGCAGTTCTGGCACGACCGCGAACGCATGGAGGGCTTCTCTGCGTTGACCGGGATGGGAATATTCCTTTCGCCCTGGGTGGCTCTCGGCGCATTGGTAAGACAGAAGGACGCGCTGGCGCGGCATCAGGCGCTGGCCTTCGAACTCGAACGCAGCGAGTTGGAACGCCAGGCACTCGATGCCCGTCTGCACCTGATGCAGGCGCAGGTATCGCCGCATTTCCTGTTCAACACCCTGGCCAACGTGCAGGCGCTGGTCGATACGGGATCGCCGCAGGCGTCGGCGGTGCTGCGCAGTCTGGTGGCGTACCTGCGCGCCGCGGTGCCGCGCTTGAACGACCCCGCCACCACACTCGGGCAGGAACTCGATCTGGTGCAGGCCTATCTGGAGCTGATGCACATGCGCATGCCAGATCGCCTGCGGTTCGACCTGCATGTCGACGAAGCCGCGCGTTCCCAGCATTGTCCGCCGATGACCTTGCTGACGCTGGTGGAAAACGCCGTGCGCCACGGCATCGATCCCAGCGAGGAAGGCGGCCGCATCGACATCTCCGCGCAAGTACATGATGCCCGTTGCATCGTGCGCGTGAGCGATACCGGCGTCGGTCTGCAGCCGGCGGGTAATGGTCTCGGCACCGGGCTGTCGATGCTGCGCGAACGCCTGCGCCTGGTCTTCGGCGGCGACGCGCATTTGCGCGTGCTCGCCCGGCACCCACGCGGCGTGTCCGCCGAACTCGACCTGCCGCTGCGCCAGGCGGTGCCCTGATGCGTCCCACCGCCCTGATCGCCGACGACGAACCCCTGTTGCGCGACGCATTGGCGCGCCAGTTGTCCGAAGCCTGGCCGGAACTGGAAGTGGTCGCGCTCGCGCGCAACGGGCGCGAGGCGGTGCGGATGTTCGAAGCCAAGCGTCCGACGGTCTGCTTCCTCGACGTGCATATGCCCGGTTTGTCCGGCGTTGAAGCCGCGCACCAGATCGGACGTCGCGCGCACCTCGTCTTCGTCACCGCCTACGACAAATATGCCCTGCAGGCCTTCAACGAAGGCGTGCTCGACTATCTGGTGAAGCCGGTCGAAGCGACCCGCCTCGCCGAAACGGTCTCGCGCCTCAAGGAACGACTGCAGACCGCGCAACCCGCCTTGAACACGGACGCCTTGCTGCAACAGCTGTCGGAACAGCTGCAACGTGGCACGGCACCGGCGCCGCTGCGCTGGATACGCGCCCAGGTAGGCCAGACGCTGCGCCTGATTCCCGTCGATGACATCGACTATCTGCGTTCGGACACCAAGTACACGCTGATCGCCTGGCGCGACGACGGCGGCCAGCCTGGCGAGGCGCTGATCAACACATCACTCAAGGAACTCATTGGGCAGCTTGACCCCGCGCACTTCGCCCAGGTCCATCGTTCGGTTGTGGTCAACCTGCGGGCCATCAGCCACGTAACGCGTGGCGAGAACGAAACCGCCAGCATCCACCTGCGCGGCCGCAAGGATGTACTGCCCGTCAGCCGCAGTTACCTGCATCTGTTCCGCCAGATGTGACGATGCCCGGCATTGCCGGGCATCGTCGGTTCCAACTCTTGTTTCAACTTCTACCAGGCAATTACTTGCGCCAGTAGGCGAGGTAGCGATGGTTGGAGGTCGCGCCGTCGATGCCCGACACCGCACGCGTCGGCAATCCGGCTTGCATCGCGCTGTCGAACTCGGACTGGTACTGCGCGGGATTCATGCCATGACGGTCCTTGCGTGGACCGGCCGGCTTCTGCGCGAACACCACCGAATAGAACGGCTGGCCACCGTGCATGTAGGCGTTGACATAGACCGGGCGGCGACCGGCCTGGGCATTGGTGTCATACAGCGCCTGGTACGACGCTTCCGGCACCTGCGATTTCATCTCCCATTGGCCAATGCCTTCGGAGCGGTACAGCACCGTATAGCTGCGCTGGCCACCAACCGACACCACCGACACGTCCACCGGCGACAGGCCCTTGTTCTTGGCTTCCTGGATCACGGCGTCGTGCTGTGCCGTGGTCAGGCCGTGGCGTGCCAGATAGCTGCCTGGCAGGCCCTTCACGAAGATCGCGGAGTAGCGCACCTGGCCATTGACCAATGAACTCTCGACCTGCGTCGGTGCGAATCCGTCCTGTTTGGCCTCGTCGAAACGGGCCTGGTAGTCGGCCGGCTTCAGCAGGAAGTACGAACGCCATGCCGCGGTCGCCGGGCGCCAGGTGAAGTTGAGATACGGCGTGCCGCCGACGCTGTAACCGTCGACCCATTCCGGACGGAACCCGGAATCGGCCAGATGATCGAACAGACGCTGGTAATCCTTGGCCGGATAACCATGGCGCGAATACTCGCCGCCGAGCATGTGCGGCGGCCAGATCAGCACCGGGCCATCCGGAATGCGCTGGCCTGCGAAGCGCGTCCACTTGTCGATATCGGCATGCTGATAGTCGGGAATGGCATTCGCCAGGCCGCGATTGAACTGCATCTGCACTGGCGTACCGTCGTCGGTCTGCTTGTGCACGTGAAGATGCGGTGCGCTGGAGTTGCCGGAATTGCCGATCAGGTACAGCTTCTGGCCCGCATGGATGTGGACTTGTTGAGCGGCGGGAACGTCGGCTTCGCTGTCGGCCTCCGCCTTGCTGTACAGCGTGGCGTTGTGCGGGCAGAGCGATGTGGGAATGCTGCCGGTCTGCGCATGGGCGTACAGGACGAGATCGCCATCGTCTTCCTGCACCAGCAGATGGTTGCCGGCCCCGGACATCTTCTTGGCGCGCCATTCCGTGCTCAGCCAGTCCTTGTCCTTGAACTCCTCATCCCAATCGTCGCCGAGCGCGGAGCTGTACGGCCGCGGATTCTCCGGCGCGTTGCGCCAGCAGCGGATGATCGTACCGTCGCCCATCGCGTAGGCGGGCTTGCCATAAACGTAGTAATTGGAATTCTTGATTTTCTTCCAATCGGTTCCCGGCTTGACCTCGGACCAGCTGTCCTTGTCGCCGTCGTACTTCATCATGCCGATGTCGTAGCCCCACATCTGCGAGCCCGAATCGCTGTGCCGCTTCTTGCCGACGTAGTAGCGTTCGCCCGAATCCAGGTCGTTGCCCATCAGCGGCAGGTCGTAACGGGCCGGGGCGCCGGCCTTCTTTGCCTGCACGTGTTTTGTCAGACGCGGCATCACGACCGGAACGTCTTCCACATGCTCGAGTGAAGTACGAGGGGCAGCCTTGTCGCCGGCGACCTGCGCCTTGCTGCTGGTGGTAGTGAGAACTGCGGTCGCGCCGAGCGCGCACATGGCAGTCACGATCAGTGTGGTCCTCATGGATGCGTTTCTCCTGATGATCGATTTTTTGTCGCCTGCCGGCGACGTAGGGGAGAACGCCATTGGTGCGAATCGCAGGACACATCGTCACGGCTTCGACACATGGCCGGGCGGGCCGGTGCTTTGCGTATTTGCCGCAACCGCCTTCACATCGGTGCAGGCGGCCTCTCTTGGCCTGACACAGGCACAATTGCCGCATGGCCAACCCAGATCCGACGTCGGGCCCCGCCCGCTCCGCAGGCCAGCCCAGCCTGCGCGACCGTTTCAACGCACTGCGCAACCTCCCGCCATTCCTGAGCCAGATCTGGACGACCAGCCCCCCGCTGACCGTCATGACCATGGCGCTGCGACTGATACGCGCGCTCCTGCCGGTCGCGACGCTCTACGTCGGCAAGCTGATCATCGATGAAGCCGTACATCTGGTCGGCGCGGGAGTCGCGTTCGAATCCTTCACCGCGTCCTGGCATGGCGGACAACTCGATCGCTTACTGTGGTTGTTGCTTGCCGAATTCGGCTTGGCCATCGGCTCGGACTTGTTGGGACGGCTGATCAGCTACGGCGATGCGCTGCTGTCGGAGCTGTTCACCAATGCGACCAGCATCCGCCTGATGGAGCATGCGGCAACACTGGATCTCGAAGCATTCGAGAACCCGGATCTGCAGGACAAACTCGATCGCGCGCGCCGCCAGACCATGGGGCGCATGAACCTGATGAGTCAGCTGTTCGGCCAGGTCCAGGACGTGATCACCGTGATCAGCTTCGCCGCAGGCCTGCTGGTATACGCACCATGGCTGATCGCGCTGCTGGCCGTGGCGCTGATTCCCGCATTCGTAGGCGAAGCCCACTTCAATGCGTTGGGCTATTCGCTGAACTTCCAGTGGACGCCGGAGCGACGCCAGCTCGAATACATCCGCCAGATGGGTGCGAGCGTGGAAACGGCGAAGGAGGTGAAGATCTTCAACCTCAATCGCTTCTTCATCACCCGCTTCCGTGAGCTGTCGGACAAGTTCTTCGCGGCCAATCGCCGGTTGGCACGGCGGCGCGCGGTATGGGGCACGTTGCTCGCCGCGCTGGGCACACTGGGTTACTACGTCGCCTACGCCTACATCGCCTGGCGCACGGTGAAGGCCGATTTCAGCATTGGCGACCTCACCTTCCTCGCGGGCAGCTTCCTGCGCCTGCGCCAATTGCTGGAGGGCCTGTTGGTGGGCTTCTCGCAAGTGGCAGGACAGGCGTTGTATCTGGACGACCTGTTCTCGTTCTTCGAGATCCAGCCGGAAATCCGCTCACCGGCGCACGCTGTGCCGATACCGCAGCCGATCACGAAGGGCTTCGTGTTTGAGAACGTCGGCTTCCGTTACCCCGATGCCGAACGCTGGGCGCTGCGCGGCCTCGGCTTCGAACTGCGCGCGGGTGAAGTCCTGGCGCTGGTCGGGGAGAACGGCGCCGGCAAGACCACGCTGGTGAAGCTGCTCGCACGCCTTTACGACCCGGACGAAGGTCGCATCCTGCTCGACGGACGCGACCTGCGCGAATACGACCTCGACGACCTGCGCGCCAACATCGGCGTGATCTTCCAGGACTTCGTGCGCTATCACCTCACCGCGGGCGAGAACATCGGCGTCGGCCAGATCGACGCGATGTACGACCAGCCTCGCATCCAGGAAGCGGCGCGCCGTGCGCTGGCCGATCAGGTCATCGCACCCCTGCCCCGTGGCTACGACCAGGTGATTGGGCGACGCTTCCGCACCGGCGTGGACCTGTCCGGCGGCCAGTGGCAGAAGATCGCGATTGCCCGCGCTTACATGCGCGATGCGCAGGTGATGATCCTCGACGAACCCACCGCGGCGCTGGATGCGCGTAGCGAGTTCGAGGTCTTCCAACGCTTCAAGGAATTGTCCGACAACCGCACGGCGGTCCTGATTTCGCACCGCTTCAGCAGCGTGCGGATGGCCGATCGCATCCTGGTGCTCAATGAAGGTCGGCTGGAAGCCAGCGGCACGCATGAGCAGCTGCTGGCACAGGGCGGGCGCTACGCGGAGTTGTTCGAGTTGCAGGCCGCCGGATACCGCTAGACTCGGGCAGGAACGTCGTCGGAAGTCCCGCGAACGGAGAAAAGCACCATGCGAATTTTCCTACTCGGTACTGCGATCGCCGGGCTCTGCCTGCCGATGCTCGGATGCGAGGCGCATAAGACGCCGGCGGCTGCGGAAGCGAGCGCATCGGCTTCGGCGCCGGATGCAACCTCGCAGATCGTCGCCAGCAAGTTGGGCGATGTGCGCGTGACCACCATCGCTAGCGGACTCGAACACCCCTGGTCGGTCGCGCTGCTGCCGCAGGGTGACTTCCTGGTCACCGAACGCCCGGGACGCCTGCGGCGCGTCGATGCCAAAGGCGCACTGTCCGCACCGCTGCGCGGCGTACCGGCGGTCTTCGCGCAGGGACAGGGCGGCTTGCTCGATGTGGCGCTGGCGCCCGATTTCACCAGCAGCCGACGCATCTATTTCAGCTACGCCGAACCGGGCGAAGGCGACACGGCCGGCACCACGGTCGCCACGGCGATCCTTGGCGAAACCTCGCTCGACGGCGTGACGGTGATCTATCGGCAGCTACCCAAGCTGGAAGGTCCCAATCATTTCGGCTCGCGGCTGGCCTTCGACAAGACTGGTCATATCTTCATCAGCCAGGGCGAGCGCAACGACCGCATGCGCGCACAACAACTCGGCATGCTGCAGGGCAAGCTGGTGCGCCTGAACCTGGACGGCAGCATTCCGCCGGACAATCCCTTCGTCGGCCGCAGCGATGCGCGTCCGGAAATCTGGAGCTATGGCCACCGCAACATGCAGGGCCTGGCCATCGATCCGCGTAACGGCACATTGTGGGAAAGCGAGCACGGCCCACGCGGTGGCGACGAGATCAATCGTCCGCAACCCGGCAAGAACTACGGCTGGCCAATCATCACGCATGGCATCAACTATTCCGGCTTCCCGATCCCCGAAGCGGTAGGTACCAGCGCGCCAGGGATGGAGCAGCCGTACCACGTATGGGCGAAGTCGCCGGCGCTGTCGGGCATGGCCTTCCTGGTCAACCAGCCGCGTTCGAAGTGGAACGACAGTCTGTTCCTCGGTGCGCTCTCGGACGGCAGCCTGATCCGCCTCTCGCTGGACGGCGATCGCATTGTCGGCGAGGAACGATTGCTGAAGGAGCTCGGCGCGCGCATTCGCGATGTGCGGGTGGGACCGGATGGCAGTGTCTATGTGCTGACGGATGACGAGAACGGCAGCTTGCTGCGACTGGAAGCGCCGAACTGACGGACTGGCCGACCGGAGGCGAATCCCTTCACATCGCACCCGCTAGGCTGGCACCGAGCCAAGGGAGTGACGCCCAATGAGCGATGCCCCGAGCGGACTCGCGCGTACCGCGCGCATCCTGCGCTTCCTGCTGAAGTATCGACACGCGGGCGTGTTCACCGGGCTCGACCTGGACCACGTGAACGACGGCACCATGCCGGAGGTCAGCGGCAAGCCGGAGGAGTTCGTTGCCGACCTCGTGGCCCTCGGCCCCGCCTTCATCAAGTTCGGACAAGCCCTGTCCACGCGGCCCGACCTCGTGCCGCCGGCATATCTCGCGGCGCTGGAACGCACTCAGGACGACGTATCCCCGATTTCCGCGCAACAGATCCGCGCGGTGATCGAAAACGAGCTCGGCGTCCGCCCCAGTCATCTGTTCGAGCACTTCGATGACGTGCCGCTGGGCAGCGCATCGCTCGCGCAGGTGCACCGCGCCACCCTGCGCGACGGGCGTGCCGTGGCGGTGAAGGTGCAGCGACCGGACATCGATAGCCTGATCCACACCGACCTCGATGCATTGGCCGGCATCGCCAGCCGCGCCGACCAGGCGACGAGGGTCGGGCGTCGCGTGCATTTCGCCGACTGGGTGCACGAGTTCCGCAAGACCTTGCTGCTCGAGATGGACTACAACTGCGAAGCGGAGAACCTCCGCCGTTTCCGCGCGCATTTCCGCGACTATCCCGAAGTGTTCGTGCCAGCGCCGCTGCCCGACTTCAGCAGCCGGCGCGTGCTGACGATGGAACTTGTCACCGGGCACAAGGTGACCGAACTGTCCGGCCTTTATCGCGCCGAACACGACACGCGCACCATGGCCGAGGCGTTGCTGCGCGGTTACCTCGATCAGGTTCTCGTGCATGGCGACATCCATGCAGATCCGCACCCCGGCAACCTGCTCGCGATGGAGGATGGACGGCTGGCGCTGTTCGACCTGGGCATGGTCGTTCATGTTCCGCCGCGGCAACGCGACCGCCTGTTCCGGCTGCTGTTCTCCGCCGTCGACGGTCGCGGTGAGGAAGCCGCGCGCGAAGCGATCGCGATGGGCACGCGGCTGGAAGACTTCGAGGGAGAACGCTTCCTGCGTGAAGCCGGTCAACTGGTAGCACGCTACGCGGCACATCCGGGACAGTCTGCCAGCGAGAGCCGGCTGCTGTTCGACATCGTGCGCATCAGCACCGCGTGCGGCCTGCGTCCGCCTTCGGAGCTGAGTCTGCTCGGCAAGACACTGGCGCATCTGGAAACCACGTGCCGTGCACTCGAACCACGCCTGGACATGAAGCGCGTGGTCGACCGCCATCTCGAGAGCGTGATGGTCAAGCGCCTGCGCCGTTCGCTGTCGCCGCATCGCGTGGCCAGCGAGCTCATGGATCTGCAGACGCTCGTGCGCGAGACGCCGCGCAAATTGTCGGACATGTTGTCGCTGTTGGCCGACAACCGCCTCCAACTGCGCATTACCGGGCTGGAGGAATCGCGATTGATGGAGAATCTACAGAAGATCGCCAACCGCATCACCACCGGTCTGATCGTGGCCGCGTTGATCGTGGCAGCAGCCATGATCATGCGGATCGAAACCAAGGTGCGGCTGTTCGGGTATCCCGCGCTGGCACTGGTGCTGTTCGTGCTCGCCGCCGCACTGGGGGTGGGCATCGTGGTCAGCGCGCTGCTGCGCGATCGCAAGGCGCGGCCGAGGGAGGAGTCGGGGCCGCGGTAAGGCATTTGCCTCCTATGCCAGCCGCTGGCTGCAGGGGTGACAGGAGGTTGTTTGCCTTCACCAAGCCGCGCGCGCGGCCCGCAAGCCCCTGTCGCTTCATTCGTAATGTGGGCGGGCTAAAATGCCGCCCTCCCCGCGTCACACCCCTGCCCCATGTCTTCCGCTTTCGGCGCCGAAACCGTGCTGGATGTCCGTCATTGGACGGATGCCTATTTCAGCTTCACCACCACCCGCGACGACGGCTTCCGTTTCGACAACGGCCAGTTCGTAATGATCGGCCTTCAAGTGCCGCAGCAAGACGGCAGCACCAAGCCGCTGCTGCGCGCGTATTCGATCGCCAGCGCGAACTGGGAAGAACAGCTGGAGTTCTTCAGCATCAAGGTGCAGAACGGGCCGCTGACCTCGCGACTGAAGGACATCAAGCCTGGCGATAGCGTACTCATTGGCCGCAAGCCGACCGGAACGCTGCTGATCTCCGACCTGCACCCGGGCCGCAACCTGTATCTACTGGGCACGGGCACCGGTTTCGCGCCGTGGCTGGCGGTGATCAAGGATCCGGAGACCTACGAGCGCTTCGACAAGGTCGTCCTGTGCCACGGTGTGCGCAATGCACAGGACCTCGCCTACCGCGACTACATCGTCAACGAGCTGCCGCGGCATGAATTCCTCGGCGAGCAGATCAGCACAAAGCTGAAGTACTACCCGGCAGTGTCGCGCGAAGGCTTCGAGCTCAATGGGCACGACCAGCGCGGTCGCCTCACCGACCTGATGGCCAGCGGGAAGATGATGGATCAGCTCGGCATCGAGCCGCTGGACGCCGAACACGACCGCGCGATGATCTGCGGCAGCCCGCAGATGCTGGCGGATTTTCGCTCGTTGTTGGATGAGCGCGGTTTTAGTGCGGCGCCGCGCATTGGTTCGTTGGGGCAATACGTGTTCGAGCGGGCGTTTGTCGAGAAGTGATCGCGCGGCGTTGCCGCGCGCCCCTCATCCGGCGCTGCGCGCCACCTTCTCCCCGCAAGCGGGGAGAAGGGCAAGTGTCTCCCTCGCCTCGCCCGTGCGCACCCTCTCCCCGCTTGCGGGGAGAGGGACAGCGTCGCGTAGCGACGCAGGGGAGGGGCGGTCAAGCGGCCCGCTTCTCCGGCCGCAACGCATCGCGATAAGTCCGGCTGCACGGAATGGATACCCCATCCCGCATCGCAATCCGCGCATCCCCCGTATCCAGCGGCTCGATTTCCCCCACACGGTCAAGGTTGACGATGTAGCTGCGGTGCACCCGCACGAAACGCGCGGGATCCAGCTGCCCCTCGATCGCCGCCATCGTGGTACGCAGCGGATAGTCACGGCCGCGGACATGCAGGTTCACGTAGTTGCCTGAAGCCTGCAGCCATTCCACCTCGGATGCCGCGATCAGGAACTCCTTGCCCAGCTTGCGTACCAGGAAGCGCTCGGGGCGCTCCGGCTGCTCAACCATCGGAGCATCGTCCGGCTGCACCAGAACGCTGGCTTCACCCTGCAGGCGACGGATCAGCAGCCGGTAGATCTCGATCATCACCACCAGGCCGGCGAAGTGCTTGAAGTCCTTCAGATACTCGTAGAGGAACGTTCTCGCCCATGGCCCAGCGTCGTAGTAATCGCCTTGCGCGGCATAGATGACCTTGCGCAGCGCCGTCATTCCGCCCACGTGCAACAGGGACCAGGCGACGCTCCCCAGTGCCAGCCAGGGCAGGTTCCGCCGCCAGGTATCGAAGTGGAGGGGGAAGCGCCGGGTGTACCAGAGCGCCGCGGGCGTCAGGACCAGCGCGACCAGATGGCTGCTCCACTCCCAGACCGCCGGTTCCCATGCGGCGACGTCGAGGCCTGCCCGGCGGACATCCATCAGGGCGGTCACGCTGTTGGTCGCGGCGCCGACTATGTAACTGACGATCCAGAAACCCCATTCGACGGTTCGGCGCCACGGCTGGTAGCGGTCCCAAAGGTTGTCGGAGGGCGCAGTCGAGGCGGTTGCAGAGGGCGGCGGTAAATTCATCGGCTCATTGTCACCCAGGCGCGATCGGAAGCGCTTCCGACTCATCCCACGAGCCCGCGCTTCGTCCCCATTTCAGCGCAATCAATCACTTGGCGGTAGTACAGGATGCTGGTGCGCTCGATCGTGGCGGCAGTCACCCCGTCACGGAGTCCACCATGCAACAGCGCCGACACGACATCGACGCCCTGCGCGCCCTCGCCTTCGCCCTGCTCATCGTCTACCACTGCTGCATGTTCTACGTCGCCGGCGACGACTGGGGCTGGCACCTCAAGAGCACCCACCTGGCCGAATGGCTGCAGCTTCCGATGCTGGTGGTGAACCGCTGGCGGATGGACCTGATCTTCCTGATCTCGGGCCTGTCGGTGCACTTCCTGTTGCGCGGCACGTCGGCCGGCCGATTCGTAGCCCAGCGTAGTTGGCGGTTGCTACTGCCGCTGGTGTTCGGCTGCCTGTTGGTGGTCCCGGTCCAGCCTTACGTGCAGGGCATCGCCAACGGCGCGGTCGAACCCGGCTACCTCCGGTTCCTGGGCGACTACTTCGGTGGCCGCCAGTGGCCCGAGGACGCCTTCAATGGCTGGGAGCACAGCTTCACCTGGAACCATCTCTGGTACCTGATCTACCTGTGGTGCTACACGATGGTGTTCGCCGCCCTGCTGCCACTTCTGCGTCGCCTGCCCAACCCCTTCGCCCGCCTGCGTGGCGGCTGGCTCCTCACCCTGCCGGCATTGCCGCTGCTGGCCTACACGCTGACCCTGCAGCCGCTGTTCGAGGACACCGGCGACCTCATCCACGACTGGTATCGGCACGCGGTCTACTTCACCGTCTTCCTCTACGGCTGGTGGCTGGGACGCAGCGAAACCGTCTGGGAAGAGCTGGTACGCCTGCGCAAGCACTCCCTGATGACGGCACTGCTACTGGTGTCGGCCTACCTGGGCATGGTCTTTGGTCTTTCCGATGACATCCCGGACTGGGTGCTGCTGGTCGGTCGCACCCTGCGCAATCTCTACATCTGGATGGCGCTGTGCGCGATCCTGGGTTGGGCCAAGGCCTGCCTGGACCGTCCCTTCCGCTGGCTGCCGTGGGCGAATGAAGCGGTGTATCCGTGGTACGTGCTGCACCAGAGCCTGATCCTGTTGATCGCCTACTGGCTGCTGCCGCTCCACCTGGGCCCGGTATCGGAACCGCTGCTGCTGTTCGTCGGCACGATCGTGGGCTGCTGGTTGCTGCATGAATTCGTGATCCGTCGCGTGCGCTGGCTGCGTCCATGCTTCGGCCTGAAGGCGGTCAACCGGGCCGCCAAGCCGCTGACTGAAGTGGCTGCCACGGCCTGACCCCACGGCCATCGTGGTGGCGCCGACATGTCCTCGTCGCAGGTCAGCGGGGAACAGGATTCGGCGCTCCACGATGGCGGTGCAGTGGCTTACCGTTGGGTGTTCGGGTGGCGGAGGGCGCTGCCGCGAAACGTCACGCGGCGTGGATCGTCCAGTCGCGAACGGGCCGTGCATGCGAGAACAGGAACCCCTGTCCCTGTTCGCAACCGATCTCGAGCAAGGCATCGCGCTGACTCTCGGTCTCGATGCCTTCCGCGATCACTTCCATGCCCAGCGTGTTGGCCAGGGCCAGCACCGCACGCACCACCGCGGCGCTGCCGCCACGATCGCCCGGACGCAACGCGCTGACGAACGAACGATCGATCTTCAACGCGTGCAGCGGGAACCGGTGCAGATAGCTCAGCGACGAATAGCCGGTGCCGAAGTCGTCCAGCACCGCGAGCACGCCTTCCTTGCGCAAGGCATCGAGCGTGGCGAAGACCTGATCCGGATTCTCGAGCAACGCGCCCTCGGTGACCTCGATCCGCAGGCTTGGCGGTGGCACCTGATAAGCCGCCAGCAGATCGAGCAACTGGCGCGCCAGCGACGGTGAGCGGAAATGCCGTGGCGAGACATTGATGGTGACGTAACCGCCCTGCCCGACCAGCTCGCCGATCTCCCGGCACGCGTGTTCGAACAGGCGCCAATCGATCTGTTCGATGCTGCCGCTGTCCTCTGCCACCTTGAGGAATTCGCCAGGCAACATGATGTCGCTGCCCGGTCGCCGCCATCGCAACAGGGCTTCATAGCCGGCAACGCGGCCGCTGTGCAGGTTCACGATGGGCTGGTAATGCGGCTCGAACTCGTCGCGCAACGTCGCGCGCCTGAGGTCGACTTCGAGATCCAGAAGCTGCAGCGCTTCCTGGTGCAGGCGTTCGTCAAAGATCTCGAAGCGATGACGTCCATGCGCCTTGGCGCGATACATCGCCACATCCGCATCGCGTAGCAGTTCCTCGGCCTTGCGATAGCGCGAACTCCCCAGGGTGATGCCGACGCTGGCGGACGTGAACAACTCCTTGCCGCCGATGTACATCGGTTCGCTCAACGCCTGGATGACCCGTTGAGCGGTATGGCAGGCGGCTTCAGGCAATTGCACGTCCTCCAGCAGCACTGCGAATTCGTCGCCGCCCAAACGCGCGACGACATCGGACTCGCGCACGCAAGCCGCCAAACGCTCACCGGCTTGCTGCAGCATCTGATCGCCGTAGAGGTGGCCTACGCTGTCATTGACAACCTTGAAACGGTCGAGGTCCAGGAAGAGCACCGCAAAGCGGTGACTCGGATCGCGCTGCAGGCGTGCCAGCGCGCGTTCCAGCGCGCCATAGAGAAAGGCCCGATTGGGCAGACCGGTCAGCGAATCGTGCAGGGCCTCGTGCACCAGTTGCTGTTCGGCGCGCTCGCGCACGGCGATCTGCTCGCGCAGTTCGCTCACCGCCGCCGCCAATTCGCGGGTGCGGTCCTCCACGCGTCGCTCCAGCTCGCCCTGGACCTTCTTCCGTTCCAGCGCCGTGAGGATGTGTTGCGCCACGTAGCTAAGCAGCGCACTGTCCTCGTCGGTGTAGCGCAGCGCCTTGTCATACGTCTGCACGACCACCGCGCCGCGCACGTCGCCTTCGGCGATCATCGGAACACCCAGAAAATCCTCCGCGGGCGTGCCCAGTCCGATGCCGCTGGGCACGGCCAGACGCTCGGCAACTTCACGCGCGGCGCCACGGACCGCCCTGCCGTGACGGATCAGCCCCAGCGTCAGGCTGTTGCCCATCTCCGCCGTGGGAATCTCCTTCTCCGTGTCGTACATGTTGGTATCCATTTCATCGGCGAAGTAGATGAAATGGATCGTATGGCGCTCGGAGCTGTACAGCGCGATATAGAAATTGCGCGCATTCATCAGCTCTCCGACGACGGAATGGATGCGGCGCAGCATCTCCTTCATATCTAGTTCGCTGCTGGCCAGGTCGGCGATGCTGTACAGCGCCGCCTGCAATTTCTCGCCGCGCTGGCGCTCGCGTACTTCGGTGGTGAGTTCGCGGGTTCGTTCTTCAACCCGGCGCTCCAGCTCCTCGTGTGCCTGCTTGCGCATCAGCGCGGTGAGGATGTGCTGCGCCACGAACGCCAGCAGCGCGCGATCCTCCTCGGTATAGCGCGCGGAGTCGTCATAGCTCTGCACCACCACGGCACCCAGCACGCCGCCTTCGGCGATCAGCGGAACACCCAGCCACGACTGGCTGTCGGGGCCGTAACTATCCGACTCGGGATACTCCAGACCGAACTCATCGAGCAACTGGCGCGACGGCCCCATCGCCGGTCGACCGTGACGGATGATCGCCAGAGTCAGACTGCTGCGCATCTCCGCCGCCGGAAACTCCTGCATCGGGTCAACCGCGAGCGAATAGTGCTCGTCGGCGAAATAGATGAAACGCACGCTGTCGCGCGCCGCGTTGTAGAGCGCGATGAAGAAGTTTTTCGCATACATCAACTCGCCGACCACCCCATGGATGCGCGTGAGCATCTCCGGCATGTCGAGCTCACTACTGGCCAGGTCGGCAATGGCGAACAACGCGGTCTGCAGCTTCGCGGTTTTCTCAAGGTGCTGCGCCGCAAGGCGTTGCTCGGCCAGTTCCATCGCGGACGCGACGCGCGCGCCGACGACACTGCAGAACTCGTTCCAGGTGGGAACGTCCAACTCGGGGACGCAGTTGGAAGCCGGCCAGTCGGCACTCAATGTCGCGTTATGTCGCGAACCGGGAATGCCCAGCTCCACATTCACGCGTCGCCAACCGGTCGCGGGTGCTGCCGCGCCATGACCATCTCGATGCGGATAGTGATTGGCTACCGGCGACTGCCAGCTACCGTTCGTGGGTCTTGCGCCGTCCGCACCGTCGCCAGCGTCGTCGACGGGGGGTTCGTTCCAGATGACGCGTGCATCGCGGGCACCGAAGCCACGTTCAACCTCGCGCTCGACCGCGGCTCCAATCTCTTCGAGATTGGAAACGGTGAACAACCGGGAGACGAACTCGGCAGCCGATGCCGTCCCTGTGAGCCTGCCACCGGCCCCTCCGCCCTGTTCGAGATCCTGGGCGCGCGTGACCATAGGGTTTTGAGTGTACGCCCGCCTTCCACGGGCGTCTTAGGGGAATCCCTCCCCCGGCGTCCGCCCGTCGGCGTTCCGGCCCGCTTTTCACCGCGGCACCGTCGATTGGGGATGCCCGTCCGGGTTACCCCGCGCCCGGCGTTTATCCGAGCGCCTTCTCGATGTCCTTCGCCATCGCTTCCGGCTTGTCGGTGGGCGCATAGCGCTTGATCACTTCACCATCGCGACCAATCAGGAACTTGCTGAAGTTCCACTTGATCGCATCGATGCCAAGGAAGCCGCTTTTTTCTTCCTTCAACCACTTCCACAACGGATGCGCCTGGTCGCCGTTGACATCGATCTTGGCGAACATCGGAAAACTCACGTCGTAATTGAGTGAACAGAAATTCTTGATCTCGGCTTCATCACCCGGCTCCTGATGGCCGAACTGATCGCATGGGAAACCCAGCACGACCAGTCCGCGCTCGCCAAAGTCGCGCCACAGCTGTTCCAGTCCGGTGTACTGCGGCGTGAAGCCGCATTGAGAAGCGACATTCACGACCAGTAGCACCTTGCCGCGGTAGTCGCTCAGAGTCGTGGACTGACCATCGATATCGGTCGCTGAAAAATCGTAAGCAGTGGTCATGGCATGGCTCCCGGGCTTGGTCGAATGAGAATAGCGCCGTGGCGCACGGTTTGGCTGGCTCGTCAGAAGAGAAGCGCCGAGACTTGCCCGGCGCTTCCCGCATCCATCGCTGCGACCTCAGAACGAGGCCTTGAACTCCACACCTACGGTGCGCGGCTCGTTGATGAAGCCGGTGAGATTGTTGAAGTCGATGCCGCCCACGACCTGCACTTCATTGGTGATGTTGCGACCGAACACCGCCAGGTCGTACTTGCCGTAATTCCAGTTCGCGCCCAGGCGCAGGCCACCTTCGACCAGCGACTTGCCGGTGAATTCCTTCGACTCGTACAGGAAGAAATTCACTTCGCTGCGGTACGCCCAGTCGGTGTAGACGTAGAGCTCGGCGCCATCGGCCACCGGCATGCTCCAGCGCGCGGTGAAGTTGTGGGTCCACTTGGGCGCCTGCGGCAGCGGATTGCCGTCGATGTTGGCGCGCGCCACCCAATCGCCTGTCACCGGATCCTGCTCGAACACATGCGGATCGAGGATCGTGCAGTTGGCCTGCGGGTTGGGCACGTGCTGTCCGGTGCCGCACGCGGAAACCACCAGGTCGTCGTCCTGGATTTCGGTGTCGTTGTAGCTGCTGCCCAGAGTGACCAGCAGGTGGTCGGTCAGGTACGCCTGGAAGTCGAGCTCGAAACCCTGTCCGACCGTCTTGTCGGCGTTGAGCAGGACATTGGCATTGGCCGAACCGCCCACAGCGGTGAGCTGCTGGTCTTTCACTTCGTAGCGGAACACACCCAGGTTCAGGCGTGCGCGGTTGTCCCACAGATCGGCCTTCACGCCGGCTTCGATCGCCGTAGACGTCTCCGGACCCGCCACCGACTTCGCGTTGAATGCGCCCGCAGCCTGGATACTGCTGCCGCGATAGCCGGTGGCAACGCGCGCGTAGACATTGATGTTGTCGTTGATCTTATACGTGCCCGACAGATCCCAGCTCAGCTTCTTGTCTTCCGGCGAAGCCGACAGATCGCCATCCGGTTCCTGCGCCGCGAGCTGCGTGATGTTGCACTTCGCCAGGTCCGGACGATTGAAGATGACCATGTAGCGGAAGCACGGGGCGAAACCGCTGGCGTTGTATTCCTCGACGGTCAGCTCCTTCTTGTCGACCGTGTAGCGCAGGCCGCCGCGCAGCTCGAACGCCGGCGTGACCTTCCAGGTCGCGGCACCGAACACCGCCCACGAGTCACTGGTCTGGTTGACGCGCTCGTAACCATCCTGCGCGCCGCCATTGAGCGAGTCGTAGCTGAAGCTTTCGACGTCGTAGTCTTCCTTGAAATAGAACAGGCCGGCCTGCCAGTCGATCGCCGTGCCGGTGTCCGACTCGATGCGGAACTCCTGCGTCCACTGCGAGTGCTCGGGAATGCCATCGGCGGTTTCCGACGCGAATGGAATCACACCTGGCCCGGACACCGGCAGGAACGCCGCGCCGAAGCCGCCGTCGATGTCGCCGCGGCTATAGGTTTCCACCGACTCGTAGCCGGTGATCGAGTGCAGCTTGTAGCTGCCCAGGTTCCAGGTCAGGCGGGCGCTGGCGCCCTTGCTGTCCAGTTCGGACCGGTTGGCGCCATCGATGGACACGCTGTTTTCATCGAAACCGTCGACCAGTTCATTGGTGCCCGGCTTGATGATGTTGGCGCGGAAGAGGCGCGCGGTACCGTTGAGGTGGCGCGCGTGGACGTTCAACAAGGCCTCGAAATCCTCGCCTGCGTACAGCGCCTGCAGGCGCGCGGCGCCTTCGTCGTAGCCCTCGAACCCGTCGTTGGGACCCGGATAGGTATTCCGCACCCAGTCGTCGCGGCGCTGGAACATGGCCGAAGCACGACCCGACCAGTTGCCACCGAGGCCACCACCGATGGCGCCTTCGAAATTGATCATGTCGTCGCTGCCGACGCCGAGCTTGGCGTAGCCGTCCATTTCCTTCTTCGGACGCGCGGATTCGAACTTCACCACGCCTGCCGGGCTGTTGCGGCCGAACAGCGAACCCTGCGGACCACGCAGCACTTCGATCTGGTCCAGATCGAACACCGGGAAGCCCTTGAGGATCGGGTTCTCCTGCACGACCTCGTCATAGACGAGAGACACCGGCTGCGAGGTATTGAGGCGGAAGTCGGTGTTGCCGTAACCGCGGATGTAGAAGCGCGGGAAGGCGCGGCCGAAGGACGATTCGATGTTGAGGCTGGGCACGCGTCCCGACAGGAAGCGCACGTCGTTGCCGCCGGAACCGATCACCTCGAGGTTCTCGCCGCTGACAGTGCTGACCGAGACCGGGACGTCCTGGATGTTCTCGACCTTGCGCTGCGCGGTTACCTGCACGCTGTCGAGGGTGGTCGCCTTCTGAGCCGTACTCGGAGCGGTGGTTTCCTGGGCAAGCGCAGCGTGCGTGGGAAGCAGCAGTGCGATGGCTACGGCCAGTACGTGGCGGGACGGCTGGCGAGCGTGCAGCGGCTTGGAAGTCATGGGCGGCCTCGCGGTCAGGGCGGCACAGGCCGCCGGGTTCGGGGAGCCAGGACCGCCTTGCCGGTCCTGGCGTTGCGCCGCCGGATGTTACCGCACTGTTAAAGAAGCCGTACCAGTCCGTATCGATCCGCGTCCGTGACCGCCACGGACGCGGATCGGGTACCTCAGTGGCCCGCGCCGACCTTTACCGCCGACACGAACGGCTTGATGCCCATGGCCTCGTGGATCTCGTCCGGGTAGTACGCGGTGTCGCCCTTGATCACCAGCGCGACCTTGCGGATGTCGGAGATGTCGCGGGTCGGATCGCCGTCGATAAGCACGAGATCGGACAGCTTGCCCGGCATGATCGAACCGCGGTCATTGAGCGTGCGCGAATACTTCGCACCGTTCCAGGTCGCCACCTGCAGCGCCTGCGCCGGCGTCAGCCCGGCCCGGACGTACCATTCCAGCTCGCTCTGCACGGTGAAGCCGGGCACCGCGTCGGTACCGGCGACGATCGGCACCCCGGCCTTGTAGAGGCGTCCCACGAACTCGACCATCTTCAGGTACGACTTGTTGTAGCGCTCCCACGTCGCATCGTCGGGGATCTTCATTTCCGCGACTTTCAACCCGCGCTGGACATCCGGCGGCATGTGCTCGGCGACCGGCGCATAGCTCTGCGCGACCTGGCCCGGACGCTGGCGCCAGTACTCGAACGTCGACAGCGTCGGATCGATCACGGTCTTCTTCGCCGCGAGCATCGCGATGAAGTCCTGCACCGGCTTGCTGTCGAAATCCAGGTCGGCCACCTTCTCGGCGGGCAGATAGAAGCGCACCAGGGTGCGCGTGTCGGTCTTCTCATCGACCAGGAAGTTCAACAACACCTGGTTGATGTGCTGGATCTCGTCATAGCCCTGCTCCACCACGTCCTGGGCGCGCATGAAGGCCGGGACGTGCCCGCTCACGCGCAGGCCCTTGCTGTGCGCATAGGCCGCGGTGTCGCGCAGCAGGTCCTTCGGGAAGGAGTTGTAGATCTTCACCTGCGGATAGCCGTGCTCGGCATACCAGTCGACGGCTTTCTTTGCCTCGTCGAGGTTCTTGATCACGAAGCCGTTGCGCGCCGACATCGGGCTTTCGCCCTCGATGAAGCCAGCCGGGACGATGCGCGTCATCAGCAGCGTGCCCGCCTTCTCCTCCGCGAGGATCTGCTGCAACGTGGTGTTGTCGTTGCCCATGTCGCGGACGGTGGTCACGCCGGCAGCGATGTTGAGCCCGCCATCCCAGCGACCCACATGGCCATGCATGTCGAACAGCCCCGGCAGCAGCACGCGTCCAGCGGCATCGACGACCTGGTCGGCCTGCCCCTTGCCGCCAGTGGCGCTGATCGAAACGATGCGGCCGTCACGCACCAGCACATCCGATGCCGGCCCCAGCGTGGCGTGCTCGCTGTCGAAGATACGTGCGTTGCGGATCAGCGTCGCGCCCTTCAGCGGATGCGCGAGGCGCTTCTGGAAGGCGACCAGGGTCTCGCCTTCCGCCTGCTTCTGGCGGGCTTCGAGGGTGGCGCCATTGGACTGCCAACCGTCCTCGATCAGCTGCAGGAAGCCCGGCACGATGAACGCGAACAGACGCGGCGATTCACCCTGCGTCGCCCACGCAAACGTTGGCGTGAGGCCAACGCCGGTGACTGCGAGCAACTGCACCTTCTGCTTCTCGGCGCCATGGTTGACTTCGGCTTCGGCGATCTTGCGCGTGCTCAGCATTCCGTTCGGAATCAGCGGCAGCTTGCCGTCGGGACGCTTGGCGATCGCCGCGAGCGCAACCGAGAAGCCCGCGGGCGTGCCACCAAGTGGCGAATACAACGCGGTGCCATCCACCGTCTGTTCACCCTGGTCCGACGTGGACTTCCACCACGCCTTGCCACCGTCGCGGCCAAACGATTCATCGACCGGCGCGCCAAACGTCGTACTGCCGGTGACGTGGTAGCTGGTGTAAGTACCGTCCGGCGCGAGCTTGAACTCTTCCTTCAATTCGGGACCGCGGCCGTTGTCCTTGAAGATGAAGTCCACGTGGGTCACGCCGTCGTCGCCCGTAGTCACGACCTGGTGACCCGCTTCCTTGCCGTTGTCGACGAGTGCGACATAGCGAAGCGTTTGCGCGGCGTGGGCCGGACTGGCCAGGATCACCGCCAGCGACAGAGCCAATACTCGTTTCATCCTGCTATTCCTTGTCAGGGTCGAATGGAGGCCGCAGCATCGCCGCAAAGCGGCGGCCCCGCCATGGCCAAAGGTTGGGTTTTCCTGTCTCTCACGTTACGGCAGTGCTGAGGCATCCCTGAACCGGGATGGACGTCGCGCTTGACCCTGACGCTGCGTCAGGCCGGAACCTGCGTGCCGCATCGGATCGCACCGCCATGAAACGCCAGCCCCATCTCACCGTCAGCCAGGTCGCCGCCCTCACCCACCTCACGGTGCGGGCACTGCATCACTACGACGCGATCGGGCTGCTGAAGCCGTCGCAGCGCAGCGCGGCCGGCTATCGGCTGTATGACGACGACGACCTGCGCCGTCTTCGCCAGGTCCTGTTGTTCCGGGAACTGGGTTTCGGGCTGGACGCGGTACACGCGCTGATCGACGCCACGCCCGACCGGCAGCGCCAGGCGCTGCTGGAGCAGCGCGCGGTAGTCGACCAGCAACGGCGCCATGCCGAAGCGGTATTGCGTGCGGTCGATGCGACCCTCGACTCATTACAGGAGCAGCGACCCATGACCACCGACAAACTCTTTGAAGGCTTCGAGCAGTTCGAGAACGGCGAATATGCCCGCGAAGCCGAGCAACGCTGGGGCCACACCGAAGCCTGGCAGGAATCCCGCCGTCGCGTCGCCGGTTACAAGCGCGCGGACTGGCAAGCCGCGCAGTCCGAACATGACGCACTGATCGCCGACCTGCGCAGCGCACGCGACGGCGGTGCGGCGCCCGACAGCGAACGCGCCATGGCACTGGCCGAACGCCATCGCCTGCATATCGGCGAGCGCTACTACCCGTGCAGCAATGCGATGCAATGCGGCCTGGCCGATCTTTACGAGACCGATGAGCGCTTCCGCGACTACTACGACCGTCACGGTGCCGGCTTGGCCGCGTATCTGATCGCGGCGATCCGGGCCAATGCGGCAGAACAGCACTAAGTCTCCACCGTTCGTCCTGTAGGTGCCGGGCCTGCCCGGCACTTCGACACCACGAAGCGTCCCGGGCAGGCCCGGGACTACAAAGTGTCAGACGTTAGTGCCGCATCGGCTCCGAGACTTCCTTCACCACTTCCGCCGTCGCTTCGCGCTTGCCGGCCAGTGCCAGGTCGGCGATCGACACGATGCCCGCAAGCCTGCCCTGTGCATCCACCACCGGCACGCGACGGATCTGGTCCGCCTCCATCAGGCAGACGCAGTCGGCCAGGCTGGTTTCGGTGGTCACCGTGCGCACCGGCATGCTCATCGCATCGGCGGCGGTGGCGTCGTTGCTGTTGCGGCCCTCGGCGACGACGCGCATGGCGATGTCGCGGTCGGTCACCACGCCGATCGGATGCTGCGACGCGTCCACCACGGGAATCTGACCGCAGTCGTTGTCGAGCATCATCCGGGCCACGTCGCGCAGGGGCGTGGTAGCGGCGCAGCAGGCCGGGTTGGGAGTCATTACGGACACGACATTCATGGCAGATCTCCGATCAGCGGGCTCCGAGAACGCACCCAGCATGAAAAACCCCCGGTTCTCGTGGCGTGACAGGGTCATGAACGGGGCATCCGGCACCCCTCCGTGCCTTTCGTCATGGGTCCCGGTCAGCCCCCATCGGTTACCCTCCGGCTCCCGTTCCACGAGTCCACCCGAATGTCGCACCGCCTCGCACTCGCCGTCGCCATCGCCCTGGCCGCGGCTTCCACTCCGGCTTTCGCCAAGAAGCCCACCACCGCTCCCACAGTCGTGAACAACCAGGCCAACCCCTTCTTCTCCGACAGCCCGCTGCAGTTCCATTACCCGCAGTTCGACAAGATCAAGGACAGCGACTTCGCGCCGGCCTTCGACCGCGGCATGGCCGAGCAGCTCAAGGAAATCGATGCGATTGCCAATTCGAAGGACGCCCCGACCTTCGACAACACGATTGTGGCGATGGAGAAGAGCGGCCAGATCTATGCCCGTGCGCGCTACGTTTTCGGCAACCTGACCGGTGCCAACACCAATGACGCGCTGGACAAGATCGACGCCGCCTATTCGCCGAAGTTCGCCGCGCACCACGACAGCATCTACCTCAACGACAAGCTGTTCGCCCGCATCAAGGTGCTGTACGGCAAGCGTGCTTCGCTTGGCCTGGACGCCCAGGGCCTGCGCCTCGTGGAGAAGTATTACGAGGACTTCGAACGCTCCGGCGCCAACCTGTCCGCCGCCGACAAGGATCGGGTCAAGGCCATCAACGCACAGGTCGCCAGCCTGCAGACCAAGCTGACTCAGAACGTGCTGGCCGAAGCCAATGACTCGGCCATCATCGTCGACAGCAAGGACGAGCTCGCCGGCCTGTCCGACGAGCAGATCGCCGTGCTGGGCAAGTCCGCCACCGACAAGGGCCTGCCCGGCAAGTACCGCATCGCGCTGCTCAACACGACTCTGCAGCCTCTGTTGGCCGAGTTGGACAACCGCGCCCTGCGCGAGCGCATCCAGAAGGCCTCCATGGCGCGCAATACCCGCGGCAACCAGTGGGACAACACCGCACCGATCGCGGAACTGATGAAGCTGCGCGCCGAACGCGCCGCGATCATGGGCTACCCGAACTACGCCGCATTCGCCCTGGCTGACCAGACCGCGAAGAATCCTGAGGCGGTCAACGCGATGCTGGCCCGCATGGCCCCCGCCGCTGTTGCCAACGCGCGCAAGGAAGGCTCCGAACTGCAGGCGATGATCGACAAGGAACAGAAGGCCAAGGGCCAGCCGAGCTTCCAGCTGGAATCCTGGGACTGGCTGTACTACAGCGAGAAGGTGCGCAAGGCGAAGTACGACTTCGACGAGAACCAGCTCAAACCGTACCTGGAATTCAACAACGTGCTGAACAACGGCGTCTTCTACGCCGCCCACCAGCTCTACGGCCTGACCTTCAAGCGTCGCACCGACCTGCCTGTCTATCAGGAAGACGTGCAGACCTATGACGTGTTCAACGAAGACGGCAGCCAGCTCGCCATCATCATCGTCGATCCCTATGCGCGCGCCTCCAAGCAGGGCGGCGCCTGGATGAGTTCCTACGTCGACCAGTCCGACCTGATGGGGACGCACCCGGTGGTCGCCTTCCACCTCAACGTCACCAAGCCGACGCAGGGCAAGCCCTCGCTGATGACGTGGGACGACGCCAACACGGCCTTCCACGAATTCGGCCATGTCCTGCACGGCATGTTCTCGAACGTGAAGTACCCCTATTTCTCCGGCACCAACGTGCCGCGCGACTTCGTCGAATACCCGTCGCAGGTCAACGAGATGTGGTCCGACTGGCCGTCGATCCTGGCCAACTACGCCAAGCACTGGCAGACCGGCGAGGCAATGCCGAAGGCGTTGCTGGACAAGGTGCTGGCCGCGGCCAAGTTCAACCAGGGCTTCACCACTACCGAATACCTGGGCGCGGCAATGCTCGACCAGAAGTGGCACCAGGTCAGCGCCGACAAGATCCCCGCGGCATCGGGCGTGATGGACTACGAAGCAGCGGCACTGGACTCGGTGGGACTGAACTACAAGGCCGTCCCACCGCGGTACCGCACTCCGTACTTCAAGCACATCATGGAAGGCTACGCAGCCGGCTACTACGCCTACATCTGGTCCGAAGTGCTCGATGCCGACACCGTGTCCTGGGTCAAGGCCAACGGGGGCCTGACGCGCGCCAATGGCGACCGCCTGCGCAGCATGATCCTGTCGCCGGGCGGCAGCGTCGATGCGATGGAACTGTTCGAGAAGTTCTACGGTGGCAAGCCGGACATCCAGCCGCTGCTGGAACGCCGTGGCCTGGTCGCCACGCCCAAGGCGGACGACACCGCGCCGCCGGCCGACGGTGGGAAGGGCAAGAAGAAGCGCGCGAAGTAAGTTTCGCGTTCCTGCACGACAGAACGCCCGGAGCAATCCGGGCGTTTTGTTTTTGACGCTTCGGAATCCGGATGCACCACCGAATCGTCAATTCGCCGAATACCCCCGGCCATGACTCGTCATCCTGGCGAGCTGCGGGATCCTTTTTGAGCTTCGCCAGAGGCGCGGCACCCTGCCCCGGGGTACGGCCTACCGCCGTTCTCTGCGATAATTCCGCGCCTTATGGCCCCGTAGCTCAGCTGGATAGAGCGTCCCCCTCCTAAGGGGAAGGTCGCACGTTCGAATCGTGTCGGGGCCGCCAGTCTTTGCCAGCCGGAAGTCAGTCCGGCCAGCACCTCTTTTCCATTGGAGCTTCCCCCATGACCCACCCTGTCCTCACCGCGCTCGGCCTGACCGATAACGAATCCGGCACCTTCCTCGGCAATGGCCAGTGGGCCACCACCAAGGACGCGGGCGTGCTGGAACCGGTCAACCCGACCACGGGTGAAGTGCTGGGTCGCGTGCAGGCCTCCTCGCAGGCCGACTACGACACCATCATCGAGCGCGCCCAGGCCGTCTACAAAGTCTGGCGCACCACCCCGGCCCCGCGCCGCGGCGAAGCCATCCGCCTGTGTGCCGACGCACTGCGCACCCACAAGGACGCACTGGGTTCGCTGGTCGCGCTGGAAATGGGCAAGTCCAAGCCGGAAGGCGACGGCGAAGTGCAGGAAATGATCGACATCGGCGAATTCGCCGTCGGTCTGTCGCGCCAGCTGTACGGCCTGACCATGCACTCCGAGCGTCCGGGCCACCGCATGTACGAACAGTGGCACCCGATCGGCATCGTCGGCGTGATCTCCGCGTTCAACTTCCCGGTCGCCGTGTGGGCCTGGAACTCGTTCATCGCCGCCATCTGCGGTGACATCACCGTGTGGAAGCCGTCGCCGAAGACCCCGCTCTCCGCGATCGCCGCGATGAAGATCTGCAACGAAGCGCTGAAGAAGGGCGGCTTCCCCGACATCTTCTTCCTGTTCAACGACGCCGGCAGCGAGCTGGCGCAGCAGTTCGTCGACGACAAGCGCGTCCCGCTGATCAGCTTCACCGGTTCGACCAAGGTCGGCCGCATGGTCGGTGAGCGCGTCGCCCAGCGCATGGGCCGCTCGCTGCTCGAGCTCGGCGGCAACAACGCGATCATCGTCGACCAGACCGCCGACCTGAAGCTGGCGATCCCGGCGATCGTGTTCGGCGCCGTCGGCACCGCCGGCCAGCGCTGCACCACCACGCGCCGCCTGTTCGTGCACGAGTCGATGTACGACGAAGTGCTGGGCAAGCTGGTCACCGCGTACAAGCAGGTCGAAGGCAAGATCGGCGATCCGACCGACCCGAAGAACCTGATGGGCCCGCTCAACAGCCAGGATGGCGTCAACGCCTACCTCGATGCGGTCGAGAAGGCCAAGGCCGCGGGCGGCAAGATCGAAACCGGCGGCGCCAAGGTCGAGGGCAAGGGCAACTTCGTCCTGCCGACGATCGTCACCGGCCTGACCAACGAAGACCAGATCGTCCAGCACGAAACCTTCGCGCCGATCCTGTACGTCATGAAGTTCAAGACGATCGACGAAGCCATCGACATGCAGAACGCCGTGCCGCAGGGCCTGTCGTCGGCGATCTTCACCACCAACCTGAAGGCTGCCGAGGCCTTCCTGGCCGCGTCGGGTTCGGACTGCGGCATCGCCAACGTCAATATCGGCACCTCGGGCGCCGAAATCGGCGGCGCCTTCGGTGGCGAGAAGGAAACCGGCGGTGGCCGCGAATCGGGCTCGGATTCGTGGAAGGCTTATATGCGCCGCCAGACCAACACCATCAACTACTCGGATTCGCTGCCGCTGGCCCAGGGCATCAAGTTCGACCTGTAAGCGACGGTCCCAGTGACGATGTACGGACTTGCGCGCCCCTTCCTGTTCGGTCTCGATGCCGAGACCGCGCACGGTGTCGCCTTGTCGGCAATGGAAGCCGCCTATCGCAGCGGGCTCAACCCGCTGCTGTCGCGCAAGCCCGATCCGTTGCCGACCAAGGCCTTCGGCCTGACCTTCCCGAACCCGGTCGGCCTCGCGGCCGGCCTCGACAAGAACGGCGCGCACATCGACGCGCTGTTGTCGCTGGGCTTCGGCTTCGTCGAGATCGGCACGATCACGCCGAAGCCGCAGTCGGGCAATCCCAAGCCGCGCATGTTCCGCCTGCCGGAGCATCGCGCGGTGATCAATCGCCTCGGTTTCAACAACGAAGGCATTGAAGTGCTGGTGCGCAACGTCGAACGCGCACAACGTCGCGGCGGCCTGCTCGGCATCAACATCGGCAAGAACAAGGACACGCCGAACGAAGCGGCCGAAGGCGACTACATGTACTGCCTGTCGCGCGTGTATCCGCTCGCCGACTACGTCACGGTCAACATCTCCTCGCCCAACACCGCCGGCCTGCGCGAGCTGCAGGAAGAACAGGCGCTGCGTCGCCTGGTCGGTACGCTGCGCGAGGAACAGGAACGGCTTGGCGCCAAGCACGGCAAGCGTGTGCCGATGCTGGTGAAGATCGCACCCGACCTGAGCGAGAGCGACGTCGATGCCGCCGCGCGCGTGCTCGCCGATCTCCACGTCGACGGCGTCATTGCGACCAACACCACGATCTCGCGCACGATGGTCGAAGGCGCAGACCACGCCAACGAAACCGGTGGTTTGTCGGGACGCCCGCTGATGGGCGCTTCCACGACGATCCTGCGCATGCTGCGCACGCGCCTGCCCGAATCGATCCCGTTGATCGGCGTCGGTGGCATCGTGTCCGGCGCCGACGCCGCCACCAAGCAGGCGGCCGGTGCGACGCTGGTGCAGCTGTACACCGGCCTGGTCTATAAGGGCCCGGGCCTGGTGCGCGAATGCGTCGAAGCGCTGCGTCGCCGCAAGGAAGCCCCCAGCCGCGGCAACCTGCCGCCTGAAACCTGAGAGCCCAAACTCCGCATCCATGACCGACTCCATCCGCATCGCCCGCGACGCCTCGCTGCAATCGCGCAACACATTCGGCGTCGCAGCTACCGCGCCGGTGCTGGTGGAAGTATCCGACTCGAACGCCCTACCCGCGTTGCTGGCCGACCGCGACTTCGGCGGGCAGCTCTCGCTGGTGCTCGGTGGCGGCAGCAACCTGCTGTTCGCGGGCAACCCCGATGGCGTGGTGCTGGCACTGACCGGCAAGCGCGTCGTCCGGCTCGATCCGCACGACACGACGAGCAATGACGAGAAATCCATCGTGCGTGCCGATGCCGGTGTGGAATGGCACGACTTCGTCATGCGCACGCTGCGCCAGGGCCTGGCCGGACTCGAAAATCTCGCGCTGATTCCCGGCACCGTCGGTGCGGCGCCGATCCAGAACATCGGCGCCTACGGCGCGGAAGTCCGCGAATTCATCCACGCCGTGGAAGCGTTCGAACCCGCGACCGGCCAGATGCTCCGCTTCGACGCGAACGGCTGCGGCTTCGCCTATCGCGACAGTCTGTTCAAGCAGCAACCGGATCGATACATCGTCACCGCGGTGGAATTCGCGTTGTCGCGCACGCCCTCGCTCAAACTCGATTACGCCGGCATCCGCGAAGAACTGGCCAACATGGGCGTCACCGAGCCGACGCCGCAGCATGTCGCCGACGCGGTGATCGCGATCCGTCGGCGCAAACTGCCCGACCCCGCGGTGCTCGGCAACGCCGGCAGTTTCTTCAAGAATCCGATCGTGCCCGCGGCACAGGCCGAGGCATTGAAGTCGGAGCACGAGCCGCTGCCGATGTTCCGGGGCAACGACGAAGGCTCGCGCAAGCTTTCCGCCGCATGGCTGATCGATCAATGCGGCTGGAAGGGACATCGCGAGGGCGACGCGGGCGTGGCGGCTTCGCATGCCTTGGTGCTGGTCAATCATGGCCAGGCCACCGGCATGCAACTGCTGGACCTGGCCCGACGCATCTCCGATTCGGTGCGAACACGCTTTGGCGTGATGATCGAACCCGAACCACGCGTGATTGGCGCCACCTGGTAATGACCCCCCCCACCAAGCCTGCTCCGGCAAACACGCACGTCCAGGCGGCGCTGCTGATGCTGGGCAGCACGGTGTTCTTCGGCCTGATGGCCGTTGCCATCCGGTTGGCCTCGGCTTCGATGCACACCTTCGAAGTCGCCTTCTTCCGCAATTTCTTCGGCTTGCTGGCGACGGCTCCGTTGCTGGTGAAGCACGGCCCCGGCCTGCTGAAGACCACCCAGTGGCGTCGCTACCTGATCCGCTGCGTGATCGGGGTGATCGGCATGTTCTGCGGCTTCTGGGCCATCGGCCACCTGCCGCTCGCGCAGGCCATCGCTCTGTCGTATTCGACGCCGCTGTTCGTCACCATCGCCGCGGTCATCTTCCTGCAGGAACACGTCCGTGCACGCCGCTGGGCCGCGGTGCTGATCGGCTTCGTCGGCGTGATGGTGATCCTGCGTCCGGGCTCGGAAAGCTTCAGCGCGGGCACGTTGGTGGCGCTGGCTGCCGCGGTGTTCAGTGCACTGGTGTCGATCCAGATCAAACAGCTTTCGTACACGGAACCTGCCGATCGCATCGTGGTGTGGACCACCCTGCTATGGGTGCCGATGTCGCTGGTTCCGGCGCTGTTCGTATGGCACTGGCCGCAGGGAATCGCGTGGCTGTGGGTCGCCGCTGCCGGCATTCTCGGCACGACGGCTCACATGCTGTGGACTCGGGCAATCAAGCTGGGAGATGTGTCGGCGCTGACGCCGATCAGCTTCATGCAGTTGCTGGTGGTAGCCGTGCTCGGCTATCTGCTGTTCGATGAAAAGCTCGATCGCTGGACCGCTGTCGGCGCGGCGATCATCTTCGGTGCCAACGCCTATATCGCGCATCGCGAGGCGAAGCTGGCCCGGCAACACGCCACGACGGCGCCGGTGGAAGCTGCCAAGCCGGGCGAATGAATCGCATGCCCGCCGCACCGCGGCGGGCATGCTCACTACTTCAGGCTCCAGCCTTACCAGCCCATGCCCAGGCCCACGCCAGCGGAGCTTTCGCTGTTGCTGAACGCACCGCCCAGGGTGAACGAAGCACGCTCGCCGATCGAACGCTGATAGCCGATCGACAGTGCCTGCTCGCCATTCTGGAAGCCGGCACCGACGGCAACACGGTTCTTGGTGTGGATACCAGCCGCTGCGCTCGACATCTGCACCATGGCCGCGGTCATCGCACCCATGCGATCGATGCGACGATCGGTCTGGCTGAAGCGCCATTCCATGTCACCGCGAAGCTCGTCGATCGCCGCCTGCGGAGCTGCAAGCATCTGGGTGATGCGCGAGTCGGTGTAGGCATTCGCCTGCGACAGCGTATGGGCATCGCCCGCGTCCGCATAGGTCTTCGAAGACGACAGCGTGGCAGCGTCACCGGCATCGGCATGAGCGTTCGCGCTGCTCAGCGTCGCCGCGGCCTTCGTGTCGGTGTAGCCGTTCGCGCTGACCACGGCGTTGGTTGCAGTGGCGAGAGCCGTGTTCGCGGTCGTCTGCGCAGTGGCCGCATTGGTGATGGCCGTGTTGGCGGTGCTCTGCGCGGTCGCGGCATTCGACAGTGCCGTGTCAGCAGTGGTCTGCGCCGTCGCGGCGTTGGTCAGCGCGGTGTTGGCGGTGGTCTGAGCGGCCGCAGCGTTGGTAAGCGCCGTATCGGCGGTCGTCTGGGCCGTTGCAGCGTTGGCCAGCGCCGTGTCGGCAGTCGTCTGCGCGGTGGCTGCGTTCGTGAGCGCCGTGTTTGCCGTGGTCTGCGCCGTGTTCGCGGTCGTCTGGGCCGTTGCAGCATTGGCCAGCGCCGTGTTGGCGGTCGTCTGCGCGGTGGCTGCGTTCGTGAGCGCGGTATTGGCCACGGTTTCCACAGCCTGCAGCTGTCCGTAATTGACAGCATCGGTGGCCTGCGTGCCGGCGGCGACATTCACGATCTGACGCTCGCTTCCAGCCGAACCGACCGACACCGTGTTGGCGCGATCAGCGATCGAGTTCGCACCCAGCGCCACGCTGTTGTTGGCGATGGCTTGAGCCTGGAAGCCGAATGCGCTCGCACTGTTGCTGTTGGCGAAGCTGAAAGCACCAAACGACGAACTGAACTGTCCGCTGGCTTCGCTGAAGACACCGTTGGCGGTCGTCGATTCCGCGGAAGCATTGCTGCCCGCGCCGGTCGCCGTGCTGTTCAGGCCGGTGGCCTGGCTACTGATGCCGGTTGCGGTGCTGAATTCGCCGCTGGCCACCGCGCCATTACCGATCGCAGTCGCACCGAACTGCGTGGCCTGGCTGCCCTGACCAATCGCCGTGCTCTGCTCGCCACTAGCGAGGCTATCCGCGCCAACCGCGGTACTGCCCGTGCCACCGGCCGAACTGTTGTTGCCAACTGCCGTGCTCGCATCGCCATTGGCGCTGGCCCCGGTGCCGCAGGCCGTCGCGGCCGCGCCGGTAGCGGAAGCTCCGCCGGTGCCGGTGCTGATTCCATCATCTAGGACGCAGACTTCGCCTGCGTGTGCAGGTGCCACGGAGGCCACGGCCAACAGGATGGCGGTGGCCAGGACACTACGATGAATGACGTTCAAATTTCTTTCCCCTGGATATTCGTGACAGCCATTGCTGTCCATTCTGAGAACTGCGCCGGACCGGCATTGCCGGTCCGGCATCGTTGCGATTGTTTTACGGCGCCGGGTTCACGGTCAGGCCGATGCGTCCGGCCACCTTGGGCGAGGACGGATCGTTGCTGCTGAAGCAGGCGTAGCCGGCGTAATTGCCAGCCGCCAGGCCCGCGGTGTTGAGCTGGAACTGGACGTTGCTGTTGGCGGTGGAGGCGAGCGTGCCCATGGTCGGCGTCGCGGCACCCAGCCAGGGCGCACCGCACGAGACTTCGCCACGCACTTGCAACGAGAGACCCGGGAAGCTGTTGTTGCTCGCCCAAGCGCCGGCACCGGCGGTGGTGACCGTGATCGTGCGGAACGTGCCGTCGCCGCTCGGCGCGCCGTACCAGGCGAAGCGGTTGGCGAACGTGGAACGCACGCTCACCATCGCCCAGTAGCGGCCGGGCGGCAGCACCACGTTCTGGCCAGCAGCCACCAGGTTCAGACGGATGTTGTTGCCCGTCAGGTCCACGGCCGTGGAAGTCGGCAGCGCGGTGAACGTCCACACCGCCAGATTCGGCGTTTGCAACGGATGGCCTTCCGGATTGCCGCCGACGTCGCGGTAGATGTTCCAGCTCAGGTTGGTGGCCGTGCTACCGAGAGGCTGTCCGCTGACCACGAAGCCTTCCATGAAGAGCGACTTGATCTTGGTCGATTCGGTGAGCACGAAATCATCGGCCGCGTACTGCGCCGCACTACCGGCGGTTGCCGGGTCGGTGAAGGTGGTCGAGCGGAAGCCGCTGGTCACGGCGCCATGGTTGAAGTCGTATGGCGTGTAGGTGCCGACACCGGTGTTATCGACGTTGTAGTTCAGCTTCGAACCGCCGAGGTTGGCGACGTTGAAGGTCGCCGAGCTGTTGTTGCCGGCGGTCAGCGCGACGCTGAGCGACGACGGCGTGAGCGTCAGCACCGGCGGCGGCACCGAGACAGCGATCGGCAGACGCAGCACCGGCTGGTTCGGATTACCGATCGTACCCGGCTGCAGCGTCAGCGAACCGAATGCCCACGAACCGTCGTTCGGCTGCGTGCTGGTGTAGACCGAGATCTTGACCGACTTGCTTTCGCCCGGATTGATCGTGAACAGCGCGGGCGAAACCGTGCCCTTCACTCCAGCCAGCTTCAACGTCCACGACTGACGGAAGCTCAGCGTGTTGCGGAAGACGCGGGTGAACGTGCAGGACTCGGCGCAGCGACCGTTGGCCATGCTCGGCTGGTTGAGGCTGGAAACGTTGCCACCGGTAGCCGGATTGGCCGCGAGGTAGTTGGCCTTGGTTTCGTTCATCACCAGACCCGCGCGTGCGGCCTGGTCCACCTGGATGCGGCCGCTACCCTTTGCGAACGCGTCGGCCGGCGTGATCGAGTCTTCCTTGAACACTTCCTGCTTGGCGGTCATCGCCAGCGCCGACTTCATTTCCGGAACCGTCCAGCTCGGCTGCGCCTGACGGAGCAGGCCCGCTGCACCGGCATGATGCGGCGAAGCCATCGACGTGCCGTTCATGAGATCGACGGCGTTTTCCGAACCAGAGATCGTCGTACCCGACACCACCGCGAGGATGTTGACGCCCGGCGCAGTGACATCCGGCTTGACCAGATCGAAATTGGCGGCCGGACCGCGCGAACTGAAGGAAGCCAGGACATCAGGCGTGGACGGCAGCGGCGACGGCGGATAACCGATCGCGGCAGTCATGCCCGGGTTCGAAACCGAGTAGGCCGCGATGGCATCACCATCGGCCTGGACCACCGAGAACGTCGGGATGGTCGTACCGGGGACCGACGGAAGGATGACGCCCGCCTGGTTGTTGGCGACCACCACGGCAATCGCACCTGCAGCCGCAGCGTTGTTGACCTTGATCGAGAACGAGCAGGTACCACGACGGATCATCGCGATCGCGCCCTGGAACGTGCCGGCCGGATAGGCCGCGCAACCGTCGCTGGTCGTGTTGATGCCAGAGCTGACCGTATACGGCGTGGTGCCCGGCAGAGCTGCCGAATGGGCCACGCCGCCGCTGCCTTCGCTAAGGACGAGGGCCTTCAGCGCATCCGGCACCGTGCCCGGACCGGTGATCTGCATCAGGTAGGCGAAGCTGCCTCGCGTATGCGTGGCTGCAGCCGTCGAACCCGTCCACGGTTCGTGGTGACCCATGGTGTTCGGGCCCGGGCCGCTGTTGCCGGCCGAAGTCGCGACATAGATGCCCGCATCCACGGCATTGAGGAACGCCAGCGAAACGGCATCGCTCCACGGCTGTGCACCGCCGCCGACGGAGAAGTTGATGACGTCGACGATGCCATCGGCCACGGCCTGATCGACCGCAGCGGCCGACGAGGTGTTCGGGCACGAGCCCTGACCGGTGGAGATCGTGGTGTAGCAGACGTCGTAAGCAATGATGTTCGCGTGCGGGGCGACGCCCGAAATGCGCACGGTCGTGCCCTTGTACACCGCGTCGCGACGGTTGCCGCCCGAGGTCGATGCGGTATGGCTGCCGTGCGAGTTGGTGTCGCCGAAACCGGGTTCCTCGCGGACACCGGCCGCGCCGCAGGCGTTGCCAGGCGCAGCGCAGACGAAGTCGTAGCCGCCGATCAGCTTGTCGTTGCAGCGACCTGCGTCGACGCCACCCGGAGCACACGTACCCAGATAGTTGCCAGCACCCAGCGGATTGACCGCCTGGTAGCCGTCGACCGGTCCGACTGCGGCGAACGACGGGCTGCCGAAGTTGATGCCGGTATCGATGATGCCGAACACGACGCCTTCGCCCTGGAACGCGCCGGTGGCTCCCGGATTGGTGCCATTCCAGATCGGCTCGGCGCCGATCAGGCGCGGACCGACGTCCGAATCGAGCTTGTATTCGCGATATTCCTCGACCAGCGCGACTTCCGACAGCTGGCGCACGCGGGCGGCTTCAGCCGAGGTGAGATCCATGACGTCGGCATTCAACGCATGCTGCATGCGGCCGTGGACCTTCAGGCGGCGACCCAGCACGCGGCTGATCCGGATTTCATGATCGAGCTGCTGGCGCTCGAGATAGCGCACGTAGCCGCGAGCCTGCGGACTTCTGACGTCCATGCGGCTGGTTCCGCGACCACTACCGAAAGTGCGAGCGCCTGCAATGCTCCTGGTGGTGGCGAGCTTGGGTGCTGCCGGCAGGCCGGCGACATTGCCGTGATAGCCGGCCAGCGCATCTTCGCGGTAGACGACGATGTAACGGGAAGACGCTTCGTCCCTCCCATCCGGATTGGCATTCGGCACAGTCCCGCCCGTGCGTCCGGCGCTCGGTGCAACGGAACCTGCAGACGACCTTCCTCCTGAAGGCGTGGATAAAACGGCCGCACCTGCGGCCGCCATCAGCGCGCACATCGTTATGCCGAGCACGCCCTTCTTGCTCATGGACATCTTCGCTACCCCTAAATGAAAAGACACGACACCCACGGCCCGAAGACCGCGGGATTGCTTCAAGACGGGAGTTCTTCCCTGAGAGAGGGCAAGCGGGGCCCATACACGCTTGCCGTTTGTCGGTCCCCCCGAACCTGACAAGCGGACACCATACGGATGTGGAAGAAAATTGCTTGCTGCAGAGCAGCACGAATTGTGACGGCTTCAGCCTAAAAAGCGGTCAAATGGCAAAGTTTTCTAAGAACCAACTTGACATGAGCGGCGCAAAAGGTTTGCCGCCAGCAACTTTCACTTCAATCAAATCGGAGTGGCGCTGGATCGCGCGTGACCCAAGTCATGGCTTGGGAAGCGGGGATTCCTGCCAGGGATGCCGGTGATGGAAGGCAACCAGATAACAGGCAGCCGGCCACACCGCACCAACGGCCCAGCCGGCCAGTACATCGGAGGGATAGTGCACCCCCATGTACAGCCGCGAGACGCCTACCAGGGCAGTGAATACACTCATGAACGCCAACACCGGCCAGCGCCAGCGGGTACGCCAGGCCAGCAGGCCCAACACCCACGTCAGGGTCATCGTCGCCATGGCATGGCCGCTGGGAAAGCTGTAGCCGGGGTAATGCAGCATCGGCTCCCACAGGTCCGGGCGTGGTCGTGCAAACGCATCCTTCAGCACGCCGTTGAGCCAGATCGATCCCCCCAGCGCCACGAATGCGAACAGCCCCTCACGCCAACGGCGGCGAACGAGCAGCGTCAGCGTGAGCAGGATGTCGAACGGGACCACGCCATGACTGAAACCCAGATGGCTGATCCAGAGGAAGGCCCGATCCATGACCGGGCCCGCCCACGAGTGCGTCCATTGCATCGCGGGGATATCGAACGAAAACCGCGCGCTGGCATCCACACTCACCGCCAGCGATGCGAAAGCTGCGAGCGGCAGGAGCAAGCCGATCAGCAACAGGGTCAGGCGCCGTCGACGGCGCGCGGAATCGTGTCGATTCAAGCGGACATTCCTTTCGTGTCGCGCGGGAGCGCCCTGCCCCCGGCCCGGGATCAGTCGCGCGCTGCGCCGTAACGGCGCTCGACGTACTGGTCAATCAGCTCGACGAACTCGTTGGCGATATTTTCACCACGCAAGGTGACGGTCTTCTCGCCGTCCTCGAACACCGGCGCGGATGGCGCCTCGCCCGTACCCGGCAACGAGATGCCGATATTGGCGTGGCGCGACTCGCCGGGGCCATTGACCACGCACCCCATCACCGCCAGCGTCAGATTTTCCGCACCGGGGTGGGTGACCTTCCATTCCGGCATCTTCGCGCGCACATGCTCCTGCACTTTCTTCGCGAGCTCCTGGAAGAACGTGCTGGTGGTGCGACCGCAACCCGGACAGGCCGTGACCATCGGCGTGAACGCACGCAGGCCGATGGTCTGCAGCAGTTCCTGCGCGACGATGACTTCGGTGGTGCGCGACTGGCCAGGCTCCGGCGTCAGCGAGATGCGGATGGTGTCGCCGATGCCTTCCTGCAGCAGCACGCCGAGCGCCGCACTGGACGCGACGATGCCCTTGCTGCCGATGCCGGCTTCGGTCAGGCCCAGGTGCAGGGCGTAGTCGCCACGGCGCGCGAGCTCGCGATAGACGGCGATGAGTTCCTGCACGCCACTGACCTTCGCGCTCAACACGATGCGGTCCTTGGGCAGACCGAGCTCGACCGCGCGCGCCGCCGAATCCAGCGCCGAGCGGATCAGGGCTTCGCGCAGTACTTCGGCAGCGTCGAGCGGCTCGGCGAGCTTGTGATTTTCGTCCATCAGTTGCGCCGCGAGCGCCTGATCCAGCGAGCCCCAGTTGGCGCCGATGCGGACCGGCTTGCCGTAACGGATCGCGAATTCGATCAGGGTCGCGAACTGCGTGTCCTTCTTCTTGCCGAAACCGACGTTGCCGGGATTGATGCGGTACTTCGCCAGCGCCTCGGCACAGGCCGGCTCGTTGGTCAGCAGCTGATGGCCGTTGTAGTGGAAGTCGCCAATGATCGGCACGTGCACGCCCATCATCGCCAGCTTCTCGACGATGCGCGGCACCGCGGCCGCGGCTTCGGGCGTGTTGACGGTGACGCGCACCAGTTCGGAACCCGCGCGCCACAGCTCGGCGACCTGCTTGGTGGTCGAAGCGACGTCAGCGGTGTCGGTGTTCGTCATCGATTGCACCACCACCGGCGCGTTGCCACCCACCTGCACGCCCCCCACGGTGACGGCGCGGGTGTTGCGGCGGGGTTGCGGGCCGAAGGCCATGCCGGCGCAGGGCGCGGCGGAAGCGAGATCGAGAACGGAATTCATGGGCCTATTGTACTGGCGGCGTGACCCGACGGCCCCGCTGCGGTACCGTGGGCCGCCGTGCAGTCGGCAGGGCCAAAGCCCTAGTTCATGAATCAAGACGACGCCAGCAACGTCCTGACGCCTTCCCAGCTCAACACGCTGGCCAGGGACCTGCTGGAAGGCACGTTCCCGCTGATCTGGGTCGAAGGCGAGCTCGGCAACGTCTCCCGCCCCTCCTCCGGCCACCTGTACTTCGTGCTGAAGGACGAGCGCGCGCAGGTCCGCTGCGCGATGTTCAAGCCCAAGAGCAGCTGGCTCAAGTTCATCCCCCGCGAAGGCGTGCACGTACTCGCGCGCGGCCGGCTGACCTTGTACGAGGCACGCGGCGAGTACCAGCTGGTGCTCGACCACATGGAGGAAGCTGGCGAAGGCGCGTTGCGACGGGCCTTCGAGGAACTCAAGGCGAAGCTGGCCGCCGAAGGCCTCTTCGACAGCGAACGCAAGCGCCCCCTGCCCCAGTTCGCGCGGCGCATCGGCGTGATCACCTCGCCCAGTGGCGCCGCGGTACGCGACGTGCTCAGCGTGCTGGCTCGGCGCTTTCCACTGGTGGAAGCGGATGTGCTGCCTGTGCAGGTGCAGGGAGCCGCCGCGGCCGCGCAGATAGTTTCGATGCTGCAGCGAGCAGCGACCTCTGGCCGCTACGACGTGCTGGTGCTCGCCCGCGGTGGCGGATCGCTGGAAGATCTGTGGTCGTTCAACGATGAGCGTCTGGCGCGTGCGATCGCCGCCTCCCCGGTGCCGGTGGTCTCGGCCGTGGGCCATGAGACCGACTTCAGCCTCTCCGACTTCGCGGCCGACCTGCGTGCACCAACCCCCTCGGTCGCCGCCGAACTTCTGGTCCCGAGCCGCGACGACCTGGCACGGCGTGTACGCATGTTCGATGCGCGCCTGCACAACCTGCAGGCGCAGCATCTGCGCGCGGCCATGCAACGCGCCGATCGTGCCGCTCTGCGACTGAATGCGCTGAGCCCGCGCGCCCGTCTTGATGCGCTGCGCCGGCGCCAGGCCGACGCCGTGCGGCGCCTCAACGCGGCCTGGCAACGACGCCTGGAACGCGAACGCGCCCGGGTGCGTCACGCCGATGCGGTCCTGCGCGCCGCGCATCCGCAACGCCGCATCGCGCGCCTGCGCGAACGATTGGCGGCGCTGTCGTCACGGCCACAAGTGGCGATCGTGCGGCGACTGGGCAACGAAACCCTGCGCCTGCGTGGACTGGCGCGTTCGCTGGAAGCCGTGAGCCCACTGGCTACCGTGGCACGCGGCTACACGATCCTGCGTCATCCCGATGGTCGCGTGGTACGCAGCGTGCTCGATGCGGCGCCGGGTGATCGCCTCGAGGCACGCCTGTCGGATGGCACCTTGCCTTTGAAGGTTGCCGAACCGTAGACGATGCACGCCCGGCTTCCACGGGACATGGTTTAGGCTGCAGGAACTAAGGAGGGTTCACATGCTTGCCAAGCCCGCTCTCGCGAAGAATTACCCTTACTACCTCGCCAACCAGCCGGTCAGCGCGAAGCAGGAACTGGACGTCCTCGACAAGTACACCGGCAAGCGCGCCACGCGCGTGGCATTGGCCGATGCGGCCGCGGTGCGCAAGGCGATAGTCGCGGCGCACAAGGCACGCGAAGCGATGGCAGCATTTCCGCCCGATGCGCGCCGCGATGTACTCGAGCACTGCGTGCGCCGCTTCAACGAGCGCTTCGAAGAACTCGCCCAAGCCCTATGCATCGAGGCAGGCAAACCGATCAAGGACGCGCGCGGCGAAGTCACCCGCCTGATCGACACGTTCCGCATTGCCGCCGGCGAAGCCACGCGAAATGCGGGCGAGCTGCTCGAACTGCAGATTTCGCCCCGCGCCCGCGGCTATCGCGGCATGGTCAAGCGCGTGCCGATCGGCGTGTGCAGCTTCATCACCCCGTTCAACTTTCCGCTCAACCTGGTCGCGCACAAAGTGGCCCCCGCAATCGCCGCGGGTTGTCCGTTCGTACTCAAGCCGGCGGACAAGACACCGATTGGCGCGCTGATCATCGCGGAGATTCTGGCGGAGACGAATCTTCCGAAGGGTGCGTTCTCGGTCGTGGTCTGCACTACCGACGACGCTGCCGCGCTGGTCGAGGACGAACGAATCGCCCTGCTCAGCTTCACCGGCGGCCTGATCGGCTGGGACCTGAAGACACGTGCGGGCCGCAAGAAGGTGACCCTGGAGTTGGGCGGCAATGCCGCCTGCATCGTCGATGCGGATCCCGGTGCATCGCTGGACCATGTCGTCGAGCGCCTCGTCTTCGGCGCCTATTACCAATCCGGCCAAAGTTGCATCAGCGTGCAGCGGATCTACGCGCATGTGGACATCTACGACAAGCTGCGGCGCAAGTTGAAGGCTGCGGTCGGGAAGCTGCGCATGGGCGATCCGCGCGATGAAAAGACGTTCATCGGCCCCATGGTCAACGACGAAGCCGCCCAGCGGGTGGAGAACTGGATCGCCGCCGCGCGCAAACGGGGGGCGAAGCTGCTCGCCGGCGGTGCGCGCGAACGCAACATGCTGCCGGCGGCATTGCTGGAGAAGGTGCCGCACGACAGCGACCTCTATCGCAAGGAAGCCTTTGGTCCGGTCGCGATGATCGAACCGTTCGACGACTTCGACGATGCACTGGATCGCGTCAACGACAGCGACTTCGGCCTGCAGGCGGGCGTGTTCACGGGCAACCTCGCGCATGCGATGCGCGCATGGGATCGGCTCGAGGTCGGCGGCGTGATCGTCGGCGACGTACCGAGCTTCCGTGTCGACAACATGCCCTACGGTGGCGTGAAGCACTCGGGACTGGGTCGCGAAGGCGTGCGTTACGCCATCGAAGACATGACCGAGCAACGGTTGCTGGTGATCAGGTCGTGACCCGATAACCCCACTCACGAGGGCCAGGCGTTTCCATCGGCAACCCAGCCGCGGAGACGCACCATGCAACGCTCGCCCCAGCCGCACCGCCTCGCCCTTGCCCTCGGCCTTGTCCTGGCCCTGGGCGCCTGCAGTACCACCAACAGCAGTCTGAGCAGTTCGGAAGAAGCCGATGCCGCCTCCGCGGCGGATGCCGCAGCGGCAACTGGCGCGTTGCAAGCACGGCGCGAACGCGCGCCCAGCGAAGCGGAGCGAAAGGCCGGCGTAGTCGCCCCGACCTCCCCACCGGCCCCCGTGCTCAGCGAGGCGTATGCGCCCGCCGTGAGTCTGGATCGTGTCGACGCCACCGGCTCACGCATCTCGAGCAATCAGGTCGCGCCACCTCCACCGCCCGCGCAGGTAAAGATGGCCGTGATCGCGCAGCCGCTGCTGCAGCCTGCCAACACCGAAAAGTACGCGCACAACGAAGACAATCCGGTGCACCGCACCTCCGAACAGCCGGTGTCCACCTTCTCCATCGATGTCGATACCGGCAGCTACAGCAACGTGCGCCGCATGCTAGCCGAGAACGTGCGTCCGCCGACGGATGCGGTGCGCGCGGAGGAATTCATCAACTACTTCGACTACGGCCATCCCGCGCCAACGTCGCGCGAAACACCGTTCCGCGTGACCACCGAGCTTGCTCCCGCGCCGTGGAACAGCAAGCGCCAGCTGCTGATGATCGGCATCAAGGGCTACGACGTGCCGAAGGCGGCGCTGCCGCCAGCCAATCTCGTGTTCCTGATCGACACATCGGGCTCCATGCAGGATCCCGACAAGCTGCCGCTGGTGAAGGACGCCCTGCGCCAGCTGGTGAAGCAGTTGCGCCCCCAGGACCGCGTGTCGATGGTGGTGTACGCGGGCTCGGCGGGGCTGGTGCTGCCGCCGACTTCCGGTGCGCAACGCGATGACATCCTCGGCGCCCTCGACCGCCTGGAAGCCGGGGGCAGCACCAACGGTGGCGACGGCATCCGCCTGGCCTATGCGATGGCGAAGCAGGCGTACATCAAGGGCGGCGTCAACCGCGTGATCCTTGCCACCGACGGCGATTTCAACGTCGGCACGGTCGACCAGAACGCACTGGAAACCCTGGTCGCCGACCAGCGTAAGAGTGGCATCGCGCTGACCACGCTCGGCTTCGGCCAGGGCAACTACAACGACCAGCTGGCCGAGAAGCTGGCCGACGTCGGTGACGGCAACCACGCCTACATCGACACGCCGATGGAAGCCCGCAAAGTACTGGTGCAAGAGATGGGTTCAACCCTGCTCACGATCGCCAAGGACGTGAAGATACAGATCGAGTTCAATCCGGCGGTGGCAGCGGAATACCGCCTGATCGGCTACGAGAACCGCATCCTCAATCGCGAGGACTTCGCTAACGACAAGGTCGATGCCGGCGACATCGGAGCCGGACATGAAGTCACGGCCCTGTATGAAATCACTCCGGTCGGCTCGGGCGCGGATCGTGTGCCGGCATTGCGCTACGGACAGGAAACCAAATCATCCGAGCCTGCCGGCAAGGCCCGCGAACTGGCGCACCTGCGGTTGCGCTACAAGCGACCGGGCGAAGACACGAGCCGGCTGATCGAAACACCGATCCTGCGTTCGCAGCTCGTCGCCTCACCGGACGAATCGCTGCGCTTTGCCAGCACCGTGACCGCCTTCGCGGACGCGCTGCGCGGCGGCAAGCAGATCGGACAATGGGGCTGGAAAGACATCGCTGCTTCGGCGAAGCGCTCAGTCGGCGCGGATCCGTGGGGGCAGCGCAAGGAATTCGTCCAACTGGTCGAGCAGGCGCGCAAGCTCACTTCGCCAGACGGCGTGGCCGTCAACGTCAGCGAGTAACTGCGGTTATGTGGGGTGCCGGATTCCGGCACCCCAAGGAGTATCGACGCCGAATCAGCGCACCAACGGCGCGAGTGGCAGCAGTTCTTCGGCAGGCCGGCCAAACAGGAAGCCCTGTCCGTGCTGGCAACCGAGTTCGCGCAGGATGATCCGCTGCGATTCGCTCTCCACGCCTTCAGCAATGGTATGGATGCCGAGGGAACCGGCCAATGCCTGGATTGCACGAACCACCGCCATGCTTTCCGGCCGCGTATCGCCGACCAGGCCGGAGACGAAGCTGCGATCCACCTTGAGGCATTCCAGCGGGAACCGGTGCAGATAGGAGAGCGCAGAAAAGCCGGTACCGAAATCGTCCAGTTGCGCCAGCACACCGTTGCTACGCAACGTCCTCAGCGTGCGCAGGGCACGAGCCGTGTCGTCGAGCAGCGCGCCCTCGGTGATCTCGATGCGCAGGCGGTGCGGATTCGCACCGGCTTCGTCGAGCAGATGCAGCAGCCGCTCGGCGAAATCCGGCGCCAGGAAGTGGCGTGGCGACACGTTCACGGAGATGTAGCCGAATTCCTCACGGGCCAGGCGTTTGGCCACCTGCGCGTACATCAGCCAATCGACTTCCTCGATCAGGCCACTGTCTTCGCCCAGGCCGATGAACTCGGCCGGCGCCAGCAGCCCACGCTTCTCGTGGCGCCAGCGCAGCAGCGCCTCATGACCGATCACGCGACGATCGCTGAGCCGCACGATCGGCTGGTAGTAGGCGACGAAGTCGTCGCTGTTGATCGCGCGGCGCAGATCCGCTTCCAGGTCGAGGATGCGCATGGCTTCCTCGCGCATCGCTTCGTCGAACACCGCGCAGCCGTTGCGACCGCTGGCCTTGGCGCGATACATCGCCGCGTCGGCGTCGCGCAGCAACTCGGCGCCGTTCTGATAACGCGGGTTCCAAGCCGCAATACCCACGCTCGCCGACGGGAATACTTCGCGCCCGGCTATCCAGAGCGGTTCGCCCAGCGCCACCAGCACGCGACGCGCCAGGTCTTCGGCAATCTGCAGGTCATCGATGTCGCTGATGAGGATGGCGAATTCGTCACCGCCCAATCGCGCGACGGTGTCGCAACCGCGCACGGTGGCAACGATGCGCCGGCCGGCCTCGATCAGCAGCTCGTCGCCGGCCGCATGCCCCACGCTGTCGTTGACCAGCTTGAAGCGGTCCAGATCGAGGAACAGCACCGCGAATTGCCGAGCGGAGGTATGCCCTTGCAGCGCTTCGGCCTGCGCCCGCGCAATTGCGGCCGCGAGCCGCTCCAGCAACTGGCTGCGATTGGGCAATCCGGTCAGCGCATCGTGTCGCGCCTGATGGGTGAGCTGCTGCTCGGCACGCAGGCGTTCGCCGATCTGCGACAGCAGTTCGGCGTTGGCCTGGGCCAACTCGCGTGTGCGTGAAGTAACGCGCTGCTCGAGTTCGCTGTGCGCGATCAGCAACCGGTCCTGCGCCTGCTTGCGCGCCAGACCGATACCGATGTGATGCGCTACGAAGGTCAACAGTTCCTGGTCGCGGCTGGTGAAGCTGATGGCGGGCGAATAACTCTGCACCGCGATGACGCCGACAACCATGTCATCGCGGAACAACGGAACACCCAGCCAGCAGTGGGCCAGCGCGCCCTGGCTGCGGACTTCGCCCGTCTGTTGCAATTCCTGGATGTGCGGTCGCTCTGCAAGCAGCGCACGACCCTGCGTGATCACGTATTCAGTCAGGCCCTTGGCGAACTGGCGCGTCTGCCGAGCCGCATCGCGCTCGTCGATCGAGTACGGGAACTCGATCATCGCGCCATCTTCGGACACCAGCGCGATGTAGAAATTGCGCGCGTACAGCAGCTCGCCGACGACATCGTGGACCTGGGCGTAGAAGCGCTCCAGCGTGTCGGAAGTGATCGACAGCTCCGCGATGCGGAACAACGCGCGTTGCAGGCGCTCGCCGCGCTGGCGCTCGACGATCTCGGCCTGCAGGTCGCGGTTGCTGTGCTGCAGCGCCCGGGTCCGCTCCTCGACGCGACGTTCGAGATCATCGCGCGCGCGACGACGGTCGAGGGCGGTGAGGATGTGCTGGGCGACATAGCTCAGCAGCGCCAACTCTTCGTCGCTGTAGACATCGGGCCGGTCGTAGCTCTGCACCACGACGGCGCCGCAGACGCGATCGTCGCGACGCATCGGCACGCCCAGCCAGTCCTCCGCGTCCGGACCATGCGCCATGTCGCTGGAAACGCTGAAGTGTGCGCGCAACTGGCGCGATGGCCCCAGCATCGGCTCGCCCAGGCGCAACAGTGCCAGGGTCATGCTGTTCGAAATATCGATGGCCGGAATTTCGAGCGACGGATCCGCCACGTAGGGATCCTGCCGGTCCGCGAAATAGAGGAAGCGGAGCGAATCGCGCACGTCGTCGTACAACACGATGAAGAGATTCTCGGCATACATCAGGCCGGCGACGATGGCGTGGATCCGTCGCAGCATGTCGGCCATTTCCAGATCGGAGCCGGCCAGATCGGCGATTTCGTAAAGGGCCTGCTGAAGGCGCTCGGATTTTTCGAGGAGGGAAGCGCGGGCCTTCGCCTCGGCGGCGGACAGATGAGCGGCGACCAGCATCTGCGCCATGGCCATCCAGCCGCGACGCGCGCACTGCGGCATGGTTTCCGGAACGTGCGCGACGATCGCGGCACGCATCTCGCCTCCGCCATCCCAGACCGACGCCATGGTCTGTGCGTCTTCGACGGGCGAGCCCGTGACGATGCATCGGTCCGCGATCTCATGCAGGCGACCGTGCACATCCTCCGACACGGAAAAGCCGGGGGTGCCCACGTCATCACGCCAGCGGATCAGCACCTGGGAGCCAGCGGGCAGGCCCTGCTGGAGAACTTCAGCCAGCACATGACTGCCGCTGCCCTCTGCCGGCTCCTCGAACTTGATCCTTGTCGCTGATCGCTGCACTAGCCCCCAACCTCGCCTTAACGATCCCGTCCAGCATAACCCCAGCCGGGGGCCGTGTTGGAAGACCAACCCCACCCCGACCGCCCGACCGTTGGTTGATGCATGGAGCTTGCCCTTGCACCATTTCTCGCCCCGCCTTGCCTCATTGCATCCGACGAGCGGCGCCCTCACCCCGTAGCCTCACATGCGGCCGTGGTCAACGGCTTCACGTCGCCAGCGCCAGCCCGTAACCTCCCCGCGATGAATCCGGGCGCGGACGCCAATGACGACCTGTTGATGCTGGCCTGGGTGGGCGGCGACGCAGCGGCGTTCGAAATCCTGTATGCGCGCCACCGCGGGCCGCTGTATCGCTTCCTGCTGCGCCAGCTGCGCAACCAGGCGCTGGCGGACGAGTTCTTCCAGGACGTATGGCAGCGGGTGATCGCGGCTCGTGCCGGCTGGAAACCGGAAGCCGCCTTCGCGACATGGCTCTTCCGGATCGCCCACAATCGTCTCAACGATCACTGGCGGGCGGCGAAGCACCGTCCGGCAGCACCGGAAGACGGCGACGAACGCGCGGCCCGGGTGCCAGACCCGAGCACGCCGGAGCGCGAACTTTCAGAGTTCGAACAACGTCGCCGCCTGCAGCTCGCGATGGAGGAGTTGCCGGAAGAACAGCGTGAGGTGCTGATCCTGCGCCTCGAACAGGAACTGAGCCTGGAGGAAATCGGCGAGATCACCGGCGTTGGCCGGGAAACCGTCAAATCGCGGCTTCGCTACGCCATGGAAAAGCTGCGCCAGAGATTGAACGAATGACCACCCGTCCCGACCACCACGAACCGCTGGACGCCGAGGAACGCGATCTCGCCGCGCGGCTGGGGCGTGTCGGTCCGTTTGACGGTCCGTCGCCCGCGTTGGATGCGAAGATCCTCGCCGCCGCGCATGCCGCGGCGGCCACGCGTGCGCCGAACCGGCGTCGCCACTTGGCCTGGCTGGGCGTTCCACCGGCCTTGGTCACGGGCGTCGGGGTTGCGGCCGCCGCGGTGCTGGCGTTGGGCCTGGTGTGGCAGATGCGCCCCCAGTACAGCGAAATCGCGGCGAGCAGTGACGCCAGCGGCGGCGAAGAGGAAGTGATCCTGATCGCCCCGATGGGCACCGCCAAGCCCCCTGCGAATCCGCCGCCGTTTCCAGAGTCGCCGATGGCTGCTGCGCCGGCCGAACGGGCCGCCGCTGCGGCACAAATGCAGGACAGCGCTCCGGCGGCGGCAAGCACCGAATCGGTAGCACGCGCTGCCGCGGAACCGGCGCCGGCCGCGCCTGCTCCGCCGCCGCCTGCGACTGAAGCCGGATTGCTCGCGGCCCAGGCCAGGGCCGAAGCTGTCGCGGAAGAAAAGAGTGCGACCGACGCGGCCGCCGTGCGCGCAAACAGTGGCTTCACCCCGGAACCGCCTGGGGCGGAAGCGCCGATGCGCAGGGACCATGCCACTTACACCACCGCCGCACGCGCCACGGCCGAGCGGCGCGCGCGCGCCAGCAAAAGCGCCCCGATGGCCGCAGCGGCACCCGCAGCGGCAGCCGCACCAGCCGCCGCGGCCGAATCCGATGCCACCACACTGGACCGGGTCGAAGTGACCGGTTCGCGGCTGCGCAACCAGCCAGTAGCCTGGGCGCAGGTACCGATCCGCGACGATGCGCAGCTGGCCGTCGACGAATGGTTGCAGCGGATCCGCGACCGCCGGGACGATGGCGATCTGGAGCACGCACGCGCCAGCCTGGTCCTGTTCCGTCGCGAGCATCCTCGCGTCCGCCTGCCTGCCGACCTGCGCGCGTTGCTGGCCGACGCGAAGCAATGAGCCACACCCTTGCCGCCCACGCGGCACACACGCTGGAGGTGAAGCACAGTCGCTTCATCGTCCACGCGGCGCCAGTCGCGTCTCCGGAAGCCGCCTTGGCTTTTCTCGCGGAAGTCTCGGACACGGCAGCCACCCATAATTGCTGGGCCTATCGCATCGGCGGGCAATATCGCTTCAGCGACGATGGCGAGCCGGCGGGGACCGCGGGTCGCCCGATCCTCGCCGCCATCGACGGCCAGGGCTACGATCAGGTTGTCGCGGTCGTGACACGCTGGTACGGCGGCATAAAGCTGGGAGCGGGCGGGCTGGTGCGGGCCTACGGCGGCGCGGCGGCGGAATGCCTGCGCGTGGCGCCGAAGCAAGCGCTGATCGCCTATGCCGAACTCACGATTACCTACCCCTTCGAGGCGACCGGATCGGTGCACTCAACGCTGGGATCGCTGGGCGCGGACAAGCTGGGCGAGGATTACCTGGCCGATGGCGTCTCCATGCGATTGCGGCTACCGGCCGATCGCGTTGACGCCTTGAAAATCCAGCTGCGGGACGCCACCCGGGATCGGGTGCGCTTCGGATCGGATTGAACATCACTGCCCGGTCACTGTCCCACCTCCTCAATTCCACGTCTGCTCGCGAGATACGAAACTCCGGCAGCGATCATGGTCATCCGCCAGTTGCAAGCGGCCAGCCATCCCCACTGGCAACAAGAACAACATGTCCGACCCGAAACCCAAAGCCCCCATCGGCAGCCTGCGTACCCTGTGGCCCTTCGTGCGCCGGCATCTGGGGCTGTTCATCGCATGGCTGGTCGCCCTCGCCTGTTCGAGCACGGCAACCCTGAGCTTTCCAGCCGCGGCGCGCGTGGTGATCGACCAGGGCTTCGCCACCGGTGGCGCGGCCATCGATCATGCTTTCCTGCTTCTGTTCGTAGCGGCGCTCGCGCTGGCGCTGTCGACAGCGGCGCGCTTCTTCTTCGTGTCCCTGCTGGGCGAGCGTGTCGTGGCAGATCTGCGCGAACGACTCTACACGCAGCTTCTCGGTCTCGACGCGGGATTCCATGATCGCAACCGCAGTGGCGAACTCGTTTCCCGCCTGACCGCCGACGCCGAACTGCTGCGCAGCGTTGTGGGTTCAACCATGTCGGTCGCATTACGCAGCGTGGTGACGGTGATCGGCTCGATCGTGATGCTGTTCGTCACGGCGCCCTATCTGGCGGCCTACGCGCTGATCGGCATTCCCCTCGCGGTATTGCCGATCGTGATCGGCGGCCGCCGGCTGCGCAAGATTTCGCGCGCCAGCCAGGATCGCATCGCCGACGCCAACGCACTCGCGGCCGAAACACTCGGTGCCGTACGCACGGTGCAGGCCCATGCACGCGAACCCTACGAACATGGGCGCTTCACTTCTGCCCTGCAAGCGGCCATCAATACCGCGCGCAAGCGCATCGGTGCGCAATCGATCGTCACGGCCGTTGCCATCACGATCGTGTTCGGTGCGATCACGCTGGTGCTGTGGTCGGGCGCCCACGATGTGGTCGCCCACCGCATGACCGCGGGCACATTGGGACAGTTCGTGCTGTACGCCCTGATCGGCGGCGGTTCGATCGGTGCCTTGGCCGAAGTCTGGAACGAGCTGCAGCGCGCGGCTGGCGGCATGGGTCGCATCAGCGAGCTGTTGAACGAAGCACCCGCCATCGTCGCACCGGCACAGCCGCATTCGCTGCCGGCACCGCTGCAAGGCGAGCTCGCTCTGGAACACGTCACGTTCCACTACCCACAACGCCCCGATCAGGCCGCGCTGGCCGACTTCAATCTGCGCGTACGACCGGGAGAGACGGTTGCGTTGGTCGGCCCCTCAGGCGCAGGCAAGAGCACGGTGTTCTCGCTGCTGCTGCGCTTCCACGATCCGGATGCAGGCACGGTGCGCGTCGACGGCACGGACATTCGCAAGCTCGATCCGGCCGAACTGCGCGAAGCCATCGCCCTTGTCCCGCAGCAACCCACCATCTTCGCCACCAGCGCGCGCGACAACATCCGCTATGGACGGCTCGAAGCCGATGCCGAGCAGATCGATGCCGCCGTTCGCAACGCGCACGCCGCTGACTTCATCCGTGCCCTGCCGCAGGGCTTGGACACCGAACTGGGCGAACGCGGCGCGCGCCTGTCCGGCGGTCAGCAGCAGCGGATCGTCATCGCTCGCGCGCTGCTGAAGGACGCTCCGATCCTGTTGCTGGACGAAGCCACCAGCGCACTCGACGCGCAGAGCGAACGCGCGGTGCAACAGGCGTTGGAAACGCTGATGGAAGGCCGCACCACCCTGGTTATCGCGCATCGCCTGGCCACCGTGCTGAAGGCCGATCGCATCGTGGTGATGGACCACGGCCGCGTGATCGCCGAAGGCACGCATGAGCAATTGCTGGCTCAGGGCGGTCTGTACGCGGAACTGGCGAAGCTCCAGTTCCTCGATTGAGGTCCTTGGCGCCGGGCGAGTCCGGCGCTACTCCGGCAAGGCGCGTTCGATGAGCGCGGTGAAATCGATGTCGGCGGACAGTGTTCCAAACACCAGCCCGCGCTCGCCGGCCAGACGCGATCGGCAAAAGGCCTCCGCGGCCGGACTTCCCGCTCGCAGCAACACGCTCGCCTGCAAGGCGAGCGCCATGCGTTCGACCAGGCCGCGCGCACTGGCTTCCAGCACACCACTCGCATTACTCAGCTGCCGAAGCAGCGCGTCCGCTTCGCGATCAAGCGCGACATCGAGACCGGCAGCGGCGGCAAGCTCAGCCCGCAATGCTTCCAACGTTTCCGGCTCGCGCGAGAGCGCACGCAGTACATCTAGGCACTGGATATTGCCGCTGCCTTCCCAGATCGAATTCAGCGGCGCCTGGCGGTACAGGCGCGGCAGCAGGGATTCCTCGACGTAACCCGCACCGCCCAGGCATTCCTGGGCCTCGTTGACGAAGGCCGGCGCGCGTTTGCAGATGAAGAACTTTCCGATCGCGGTAGCACCCCGGGCGAAAGCCGCCTCGCGCGCGTCTGCAGATGCGCGATCCACGGCACCGGCCACGCGTATGGACAACGCAAGCGAGGCTTCGGACTCCAGCGCGAGATCGGCCAGCACGTTGCGCATCAGCGCGTGTTCGACCAGCGTCTTGCCGAACGCGCGGCGATGCCGCGTGTGATGCAGAGCCTGTGCCAGCGCCATACGCATTAGGGCGGAGGAACCCAGCATGCAGTCCAGCCTCGTGAGCATCACCATCTCGATGATGGTCGCGACCCCGCGACCTTCGTCGCCGATCCGATAGGCCCAGGCGTCGTCGAATTCGACTTCCGAAGAAGCGTTCGACCAGTCGCCGAGCTTGTCCTTCAGGCGCATCAGGCGGAACGCGTTCTTGCTCCCATCCGGACGCCAACGCGGCATCAGGAAGCAACTGAGTCCTCCGGGCGCCTGCGCCAGCACAAGGAAGCCGTCCGACATCGGCGCGGAGAAGAACCACTTGTGCCCGACCAGGGTGTATTCGTTGGAGGCGGTCAGAGGCGTGGCGCGCGTGGTGTTGGAGCGGACATCGCTGCCACCCTGCTTCTCGGTCATGCCCATGCCGAGGGTGACGCCCTGCTTGCTGCCGATGGGAGCGTCCCGCGGGTCGTAGTGCGGCGCAGTGGACTTGTCCGCCCATTCCTTCAGCGCCGGTTCGCGGCGCAGCACCGGCGCCGCGGCATGCGTCATCGTCAAAGGACAGCTGCTGCCCGGCTCGGCCTGGCCATGCAGATAGCTCAGCGCCGCACGTGCCACGTGGCTGCCAGGCCCCGTGTCGCTCCACGACAGGCTGGCGACGCCATGCCCGATCGCAGCGCCCATTACTGCGTGGTAATTGGGATGGAACTCGACTACATCGAGGCGATGGCCGAAGCGATCGTGGGTGCGCAGTCGTGGGCGGTCCCGATGCGCATCGAAACTCAACCCATACAAGTCGCTGCCCGCGATGGCACCGTACGCCGCCAGGCGGTCTGTGAACCGCGCTGCCTGCTCACGCGCAATCGCTTCACGCAGGACGACGTCGTCGTCCCAGAGGTTTCGCGGCGCGAATTCGGGCGGCTGGTTTTCGACCTCATGGGTCTGAAACGGAGACGGATTCATCATCGAGTTCCGCTGGCGTGGCATCCATGTCGTCACGGGTGATATTGCGCCCTTCCCGCCCGGCACGATATAGCGCCAGGTCGGCGCGGCGCACCCAGTCGCCCTCGCTGGCACGCGCCTGGAACGCGGCGGCGATTTCGTGTTCACAACGCATCGCAGTTCGATGTCGATTTGGAGTGAATTACGTCATGCGCTTTTCTGCAAGGAGCGCCATGAAGTCATGATCCATGGGCAACACGCCCAACCAGCCGCGCCGCGTTCCAGTGAGCACACGCAACACGTGGCGGCGGCCCACGGGCATGCGGGTGAGCGGATGGAACAGGTAATCGCGCATCGTCGCCAGGCTATCGCGCTCGGACTGGAACAGCGGCGTCAGCCACCGACTCCAGAAGTGATAGATGCCGACGTGCGCGCGACGCGCACGTTCGTACTGGGCGAACGCAGCCGCGAGCTCGTCGTGTGCTCGCAGCGCATCACGCAGGGCCATTGCATCGATCAGTGCCATGTTCGCGCCCTGTCCGAGCTGCGGACTCATCGCATGGGCTGAATCGCCGAGCAGCACGGCGCAGCCGCGATGCCAGCGACGATGCATGGTGTCGCGATAGCGCGCCTTCGCCAGGCCGTGTGGCACCTGGATATCGCACAACGTCTCCGCAGCCTGAGGCCAGACTTCCGCGACATCGGCACGCCATTGCGCTTCATCACATGCTTCATGCAGCGCAGACACCGGCACGCTCCAGAAGAAGCTCATACGCGGCGTGTCGTCGCCCGGCCGCGTGCCGACGGGCAACATCCCGGCCATGCGTCGCGCGCCGACGTAGCGCTGACGCAATTCGTCGGCGAAGGGCCACTCGTGACGCGGCACCAGGCACCACTGTGCGCCCCATGGATAGGGGCGATCGAGCACGGCTTCGCCCACACTACCGCGCAGTCCGGAAGCCGCACCGTCGGCGATCACCAGCAGGTCGAAGCTTCCGTGCTCGATGCCATCCGCATCACGCAGCACACCGCGTTCGGTATCGATATTGACGATGCGCCGTCCACAGTGGACGTGTCGCCCTTCCTGCCACGCGTCATCCAGCAGCGTGAACAATGCGCCGCGTTGCATGCCCAGCCCGAACAGGCGCCGGTCGAGGTCGCGATAACGCATGTCCATCACCGCCCGACCGGCGTGCGTCTCGCCAAACAGGCGGCCGATGCGCGCGCCGTGCGCGAGCGTGGCTTCCAGCAGCCCCAGTTCCCACAGCACAGCCATGCCCGTGGGTTGCAGCAGGAAACCCGCGCCGACCGGTCCCAGCACTGGTGCCTGCTCGAACACCTCGACTTCGTGGCCGTCGCGCGCCAGCAGCAGCGCGGCGGTCTGACCGCCCGTGCCGTAGCCCACGATGCCGACACGCAGCTTTCGCTTCATTGCCCGCGATATCCCAGATCTCAGACGCAAACCGCAAAAGAAAAAGGCCCCGCAAAAGCGGGGCCTGGAAAGTCGAACTCATCGAGCCGTATCGGCTCAAGTCACCGCCGCCCAAATCAGACCGGCGCGACTTCGGACGCTTGTGCGCCCTTCGGGCCCTGGGTCAGCTGGTAGCTGACGCGCTGGCCTTCCTGCAGGCTACGGAAGCCCTTAGCGTTGATCGCGGAGAAGTGCACGAAAACATCCGCGCTGCCGTCTTCGGGCGAGATAAAGCCAAATCCTTTGGCGTCGTTGAACCACTTCACGGTACCGTACTGCATGTCCTTGTTGACCTCTGCTGGATGCGTTGACGAGCGCCGGCCCTGGCGGCGCACCGCGAGTATGCCAACTTGCTGAACGAACGCAAACCCGGCCTGCGATCTCAGGCAGCCAGGAGAGCGCGTAGCAGACCCGGCAGACCCGCCGATGCGGCGGCGACGTTATCCAGCACGTCCTGCAGAGTGATGATTTCGTCCTGATCCGGCCCCGCACCCGCCGCCCAGTTGGCGACGATGGCAAGACAGGCATAGTCGAGACCCATTTCGCGCGCGAGCCCCGCTTCGGGCATGCCGGTCATGCCGACCAGGTCGCAGCCGTCACGGCGCATGCGCACGATCTCTGCTCGGGTTTCCAGGCGTGGCCCTTGCGTGGCGCCATAGCAACCACCATCGACGAGCGCGACACCGGCCTTTGCCGCCGCCGCAATCACGCCCTGACGCAACCCCCGCGTATACGGCTCGCCGAAGTCGACGTGCAGCACATCAGTGCCTTCTTCCTCGCAGATCGTGGAGATCCGACCCCACGTGTAGTCGATCAGCTGATCGGGACAGGCAAGGACGCGGGGACCAAAGCGCTGGGTAATGCCGCCCACAGTGTTGAGCGCTAGCACGCGCTGCGCGCCCAGCGCCTTCAGCGCGGCGAGATTGGCGCGATAGTTGACCTTGTGCGGCGGCAGGGAATGCCCCTCGCCATGCCGCGCGAGGAAGGCGACGCGATGGCCGTCCAGCGTTCCCACACGAACTGGCCCGGAGAGCGCTCCGTAGTGCGTCACCGGCTGGTGCGTCTCCTCGTCCTGCAATTCGGCCAGTTTGTACAGGCCGGTGCCACCGATGATGGCGAGGTCGATGGTGCTCACGGCGTGTTCTCCACAGTGGTGTCGGCGAGGGATGCCGCAACGAGGCGGCGATGCGATCCGGTTGTGAAGGCTCGCCCTGCTGCGACTAGTGCAAGCCAGGCGGCGGCGCCAACCAGGGTTGCCCAGATGTCCTGGAGATCGAAGGTGCGGTTCGGGCGATACACCTGCACGAACTCCCAGGCAAGCAGGGAACCCGTGGTGATCAGCAACGCCCAGGCATGCACGGAAGTCTCACGCCACAGACTCGACCAGCTGTAGGCGGAATCCGCATCGACACCGCGCTTCAGCAGGAGCAGCACGAACAGACCCGGCAGCGTCGCGGCAGCCACGAGGTTCGGGGCATACCCCAGGAAGTCATCAGTCGCGCCATGTTCCCGCAGATCCTTGATCCGGATGATCGCGAGCTGGCCCAGGACCATGGCGACGGTCATCCAACCACCGATGCTCCTGCGAGTGCTCACCGATCAGTCCTTGAGCGCATAGATGGCCGGCAAGCCGCGACCTTGTTCGTGGTAATCCATGCCGTAGCCGTAGACGTAGCGATCGGGCACTTCGACGCCCAGGTAGTCCGCGGCCAGGCCGGCCACGCAACGGTCGTGGATCTTCACTGCGAGAGCGGCGATGCGTACTTCGGCCGCCCCCTGCTCGTGGCACCACTCGCGGATCGCGGCCAATGTGTGCCCTTCGTCGACGATGTCGTCGACCAGCAGCACGCGGCGCCCCTGCAGCGACGTCGCCGGACGATGCTTCCAGGCTAGTTCGCCGCCGGAAGTCGCACCGCGGTAGCGGGTGGCGTGCAGATAGTCGAATTCGAGATCCTGGCCAAGCGCGCCCAGTTCCAGCGAAAGCTGTCCGGCAAACGGCAGGCCGCCGTGCATCACGGTGAGATAGACCGGCACGCTGCCGACGTAGTCCTCGCGGATGCGGGCGGCCATGCGCACGATCGCCGCTTCGAGCGTCAAGCGGTCGTGGATGAGGTCGCTGTTGGCCAGCGCGGTCTGCAGGTCGTGGTCGTCGTGGTGGTGAGTCATCAGGCCAGTCCTTCCTGGCGATTACGGGCCGCGCCGTAACGGGCGTCGGCGATCAATCCATCCCAACCCATCGCGCCGCGGCCAATCAGGCCGGTGAGCGCCATGGTGTTGAGCTTGCGGTTCTGGATGGCTGCGAGCGAATCGTCGACCAGTTCCGGATGGCAGACCAGCACCACATCGCAGCCCGCATCGAGATGGGCATTGACGCGCTTGCCGACGCCACCAGCCGCGTTGGCTGCAGCCATGCCGATGTCGTCGCTGAAAACGACACCGTGGAATCCGAGTTCACCGCGCAGGATCTCCTCGATCCAGCGTTTCGAGTACCCCGCCGGTTCGGGCGACACGGCCGGATAGACCACATGCGCCATCATCACCGCGTCGGCCTTGGCGTCGATGCCGGCGATGAAGGGCACCAGGTCCAGCGCACGGATTTCCTCGAGCGGACGCGGATCGATGGCGGTGTCGTAGTGCGTGTCTTCCAGCACCGAACCGTGACCCGGGAAATGCTTAAGCGTCGCGGCCATGCCGGCAGCATGCATCCCGCGCACATAGGCCCGCGTGAACTCGGCGACGACTTCAGGATCTTCCGAAAATGCGCGATTGCCGATGGCGCGATTGCCGCGGCCGAGATCGACGACAGGCGCGAAGCTGAGATCGACGCCGCTCGCGCGGACCTCGCTAGCCATCAGCCATGCATGTTCCTCGGCCATTGCCAGCGCGGCCGCTGCACTCTCCCCGTGCAGGCGGCCGAAATGTTCCAACGGCGGTAGTGCGCTAAAACCCTCGCGGAAGCGCTGCACCCGCCCGCCTTCCTGATCCACGCACACGAGCTGCGGGCGCGGGGCAGCCTCGCGGATCGACTGCGACAGCTCGCTCACCTGCGCCTTGGACGCGAAGTTGCGCGCGAACAGGATCACGCCGGCGCAGGCATCGTGCCGCAGCCAGTCGCGTTCCTGCGTGGTGAGTTCTTTGCCAGCAACGCCAATAAGCAACATGTCAGAACTCCGAGAAGCAACAGAGGCGGGTTGAGGGTCGCCTGCCGCGATCAACAACTCAATCCACAGTACCCGCCCGCTCCGCCTCGTTCCATTGCGAGTACGGCCGCGTGGCCAGCGCCAGATTGTAGTAGCGCTTGCTGTCGGTCACTTCACGCCCGATCCAGCCGGGCTTATCGAACGCCGCATCCGCCGCAGGCAACTCGATCTCGGCCACCACCAGGCCAGCGTTATCACCGAGGAATTCGTCCACTTCCCACACGTATCCGTCGAAATCGACGTAGTGGCGGCGCTTGTCGACAAGACCACCCACGCTTAATGCGAGCAGCGCGCGCGCATCCTCGACTGGAATCGCATAGTCGAACTCCTGACGGGTGTGTCCCAGTTCGCGCGACTTGAGGTTGAGGTAAGCCTCATCTCCCTGAATGCGCACGCGTACCGAGGTTTTCATCGCCCCCGTATCCATGGCGGCCAGGTCGTTGAGGTAGCCCTGCGCCATCGGCACGGCCTTGCGTGCGGCGGTGCGCCAGCCGTCGCTGGTTACGAGGAATTTGCGTTCGATTTCGATAGGCATGGTAGTTGTTCAAAAAGCTCGTTGTTTGACTTCAACACGCGCTGCGGCGCGCTTGAATCCGTCGCACGCCTGCCTCAATCGTGGCGCGGTTCAAACATCGCGATGGATTCGACGTGCGCCGTGTGAGGGAACATGTCCATCACACCCGCCGCACGCAGCTTCCAACCCTTCTCATTCACCAGATAACCGGCATCACGCGCCAACGAGCCCGGATGGCAACTGACGTAGACGATGCGCTTGAACTGCTTGAGCTTGAGCTGGGTCAGCACGAAGTCCGCGCCGGAACGCGGTGGATCCAGCAGCAGGCGGTCGAAGCCTTCGCGCATCCAGGTGTGGTCGCTGAGGTCCTTGCCCAGGTCGGCCGCATGGAATTCGGCGTTGGTGATGGCGTTGTGCGCCGCGTTTTCACGCGCGCGCCTCACCAGTCCGGCCTCGCCTTCGACACCGACGACTTCACGTACGCGTCGCGCCAGCGGCAGGGTGAAATTGCCCAGTCCGCAGAACAGATCGAGCACTCGGTCTTCCGGTTGCGGATCGAGCAGGTCCAGCGCCGACTGGATCATCTTGCCATTGAGGCCCGCGTTGACCTGGATGAAGTCGAGCGGGCGGAACACGAATTCGATGTTCCACTGCGGCAGCTTGAACGCGAGCTTCGGATCGGAAGGCCACAGCGGGTGCACGCTGTCGACGCCGCCTGGCTGCAGGAAAATGGCGAAGCGGTGCTGCTGGCCGAACGCGACGAGTGCGGCCTGATCGGACTCCGACAGCGGCGCGAGATGACGAACGGTCAGCGCGATTCCGCTGAAGTCGTCAGCAGGGTCGCCTGCGATGAATTCGATCTGCGGGATGTCGCGACGCGCCTGCATGCTGTCGACCAGTGCGGCGAGCGCAGACACCTTGGTTCCGATTTCCGGAATCACGGTGTGGCATTCGGACAGATCGGCGACAAAGCGCGGGTCCTGTTCGCGAAAACCCACCAGGGTCTTGTCCTTCTTCTCAACGCGGCGCACGGAGAAGCGGCCCTTGCGGCGATAGCCCCAGGCGGCGTCGGTAAGCGGCGGCAGGACGCGTTCGGGTGTGACGTGGCCGATGCGTTCCAGGTTCTCCAGCAGCACGCGCTGCTTGGACAGGATCTGCTTGCTTTCGTCGAGGTGCTGCAGGGCGCAGCCACCGCAGGTGCCGAAATGCGGGCAACGCGCGGGCACACGCTCTTCGGACGCGCGCAGGACCTCCAGGGTCGTCGCTTCGTCGAAGTGGCGCGAACGCGAAGTCTGCTTCGCCATGACGCGCTCACCGGGCAGTGCACCGGCAACGAAGGTGACCTTGCCTCCTTCCCCGTCACGCCGGGCCACGCCGCGGCCGTCATGGCTCAAGCCGGTGATGTCTACTTCAAAGGGGGTCTGATCGATGCGGGCCACGGAAGAATTCGGTACGACTAGGGCCGCATATTGTCGCAGACTGCCGCCCCTCGACCCACCTAAAGCACCGGTCAAATGATGCCGCGGCGGCGGCTGAGAACGTCTGGCAACGGGCTTTGGACTCCAAAAAGAAAAGCCCGCCGAAGCGGGCCTCTCTCGAGAATTGCCGGGCTCAATAGGCCTTACTTCTGCTTCCAGGCCCCACCGCTCTGATACCACCACCCAGCCCGTGCACTGGCGACCCATTGCCTCGCGAACACATCGCGGATCTGCGCTTCCCATTCCGGATGACCGTTGGCGACCGCAACTTCGCGATACACGGCCTTGCGGTCGCGATTGTCGTCGGCCACGGCCTGATTCACCGCAACGCGGTCCTTCAGCGCAAGCTTCGCAGCATCGCGCACGACGACGGTGCCGTCATCGGCGAAACCCAGCGCGCCGGCATCGAACCCCGCGCGCAGCTGCGCATCGAAGCGCTCGGCCATGCGCGCCTGGATCGCCTGGATGGCGGGCGTCTTGATCGTGATGTCGGGCTGCGACTGCGCGTAGGCGGTGCCAATGCCAACCAGGCTGAGCAGATCAACACGAGCGAGCAGACTGCGTTCGACTGGATGCGACTCGAACGCCATGCCACCGCCGTCCGACGGCTTCACATTCACGTCCTTGCCCTTGGCTTCGTCGCCGATGACCTTCTCGACAAATTCCTTCGCCGCTTCCTTTGCCTCGGCGGCGGGGAAGTACACATTGATCGTCACGCAGGCCGTGAGCAGCACGGCGGCGAACGGAATTCCCATCAGGCGGCGCATATCGGTTTTCTCCAGAAATGAAATGTCAGTTGCTCGAAATCATTCGACGACCGGCTTGACGTCGCCCTTGCCGATAGCCCCCAGCCGCTCCACCAGCGTCGGCCAATCGACCTGGCGGTTGTACCCGACCACGTTCAGCCGCGGTACGCCGGAACCTTCCACGATAATAAATCCCCGCCCGGCTGAACCCAGTCCGTCCATGGCACAGACGTCGTCGGCGAGCCGGCAGGAAATGCCGATCCGCGAATAGCCGAAATCGTCAAAGAAGCCGATGAGCTTCGATTGCAGGCTGCCAGCGAACGACGCGTCGCCCACGCTCGACAGGTCCTGGACCGCGCGCTGGCTGATGCGCTGCTTCACGCCCCGCTTGCGTTGGGTGCGCAGGGTGGCGTCAAACGCCACGGGCTGCCAGTCGACGGTTCGCAGGCCGTTGATGCTGCCGTCCAGACGTCCGGTGATGCTGCCGAAGCCGAACACCCCGGTCAGCGCCTCGAGGTCAAGGTCATCCAGCGCCACATCCGCCGACAAAGTCGGGGCCACGCCGAACGGACGTTCCATCGACAACGAGGACATGCTCACCTCGCCATCGAACACCTGCATGCGCAGGCCGCCATCGAAATCAAGCCGGTCGGCCGCGTAATGCGCCAAGGGGATGCTGCCGCTCAATTCTCCGGCAAACGCCGGCCACTCCAGCGCCTTCGCCAGTTGCGCGACATCCAGCTTGTCCAACGTCATGCCGAAGCGGACGTCCAGACCTTGCCCGTCCGCAGGCGGCCGCAACTGAAGATGATCGAAGCGCAGCTGCCCGCCCAACATGGGTACGACCACCGCCTCGCGGAAACGCAGCTCCCCTGCATTGCTGATAAAGGGCAACTGCGCGGCGCCGAAGGCCAGGCCATACAACTGGCCGCCCTGCCAACGCAGATTGGATTGCTTGGACGCACCAGATGAAAACGTCACCGTTCCATCCAGTCGATCGAATCCGAACCGCTGTCCAGGATCGTCGATCGTCACTTCGTGCACGGCCGCATCGACATCACGCAATGCGCCAGCGACGATGGTCATCTGAGCGTCAGCAGCGCCCCGCAATTGCAGCTGGGACAGGCCGGCAATGCCCATCCAGCCACTGAGGTAGGCATCCCGTAGCGGCGTCAGATCCGGGGCATGCAGTTGTAGCTCGAGCGCATCCACGTCTCCCTGGAGAGTCAGCGCCGCGCTGCCCTGGGCTTCCAATACACCACGGTCATGCCACCGGATGCCCGGGAAGCGCCAGCCCTGCCCATCGTCCTGATAGGCCTCCATGCGCACGTCGACATGGCGCTGCTGCAACGAAACATAGGCGTTGCCGAACAGCAGTTCACCTCCGAGCACCTGCCCCTCCAGCCTGGCGGTATCGCGCTGGGCGAACGACAGGTCCAGCGCCAGCCTGGCGCCGAGGTTCTCGGCAGCGATAGTGCCATCGGGGGTATCGAACGCCGCGCCGGTGAGCTGCAGCGGGCCGGCGACGCGAAGCGGCTGCGTGGGCGGTGCATTGATGACGAGCCTGGCGTCGAGAGTGCCCTTGGTGATGCGACCCTCGGCCCAGGCATTCGCCAGCAAAGCCTGCGTCCACGCCAGGGGAACGCGGGCGAGATCGATGTCGGTGAGATCGGGTGTCGCTGCATTGCGGCGCACTGACAACGCACTATTGGCACGGGTCAGCCGCACATCGGTGGTCGCGACACCCAGATCCAAGGCAAGTCGAAATGGCGCGCCCGCTCCGCTGCGCAGCGGCCCCTCGCAACGCCAGCCGCCCCGACCGTCACGCTGCAATGGACATTGCCAGTCCAGGTTGCGGAAGCGATAACCGAGATCGGGTGCTTCCACGCGACCCGCGCGCAGCCGCAGTTCGCCTTGCGCCGCCGCCTCGGGCCAATCCAGTCGAATGCTTACGTCCTGCAACGTCGCCACGGGCGTCGTCACCTTGGCGATACGCGCCTGCAGCGACCGTGCATGCGCCGGCCCCGCCGCCAGAGCAGCGAGCCACACCATGCATATCAGGCGTACCATCCCGGCCGACATCCGGGAAGGATACCGATCGGAGGGCAAGACATGACGTCCGCGTTGCCTCGTGTGCTGCTGGTCGAAGACGATCCCGTCAGTCGGGCATTTCTCAGCGCAGCGATCCATGCACTGCCCGCGGCGGTGGACGCCGCCGACAGCATGGCTGCCGCACTGGCGCTGGCCGCGACCAACCGCTACGACGCATGGCTCTTCGATGCGAACCTGCCCGATGGCAGCGGGGTCGAGCTGCTCGAACGCCTGCGCGTTCGCGATGCCTCGACACCCGCGCTGGCGCACACGGCGGCGTCCGATGTCGAAATCGGGGAATCGTTGCGAGGGGCGGGTTTCGTCCAGGTGCTGGTGAAGCCGCTTCCCGCGCGAGCCGTACAGAAGGCGTTGTGTCAGACCCTGGGCATAACCGCAGCTGGAATGACGTTACCGGTGATGGTGACGAACGACCCGCTTCCACATTGGGACGATGAAGCGGCCACGCGGGCCCTGAACGGCAACCCCGAACACATCGCGGCATTGCGCAAACTCTTCCTGACCGAGTTGCCGGGCGTCGTGGAACGCGTGCGCAATGCCTTCGACAACGAGGACTACCAGGGCTTGCATGGCGAGCTGCACCGTCTGCGCGCCAGCTGCGGTTTCGTAGGCGCCGCCCGGTTGCAACAGGCCGTGCAGTCGCTCGGCGCAGACGATCGTTCGCCGGAAGCGCTGCAGGATTTCACGGTCGAGGCGAACGCATTGACTGGATCAGACGAAGCACCATAGACAGCGTTTGAATCCGATCAGGCGCGCCGCTCAGTCGCCGGACGAAACGCGCGCCAATTCACCCAGCATCTCCCAGGATTTCAGTCCGCGCGGCCCGAGATGAAAAGCGAGCACGCCGCGTATCGGCAGGCGCAGGCTGGCCAGGTCCTCGTCCGCAGGCAACGAGTCGGCCGCAAGTGCGAGGAGGCCGCGACCGGTCGCCGCGCTACGGCGGTCCCCGTGGCCGCGATCGAGCAGAAGCCGGCGCGGCCCGTATTCGGGGTCCAGGCGATAGCGAGCGGCGGCATCGATCGGTGTGCCATCGCCCTCGACTGTCCAGTCGAAGCCGAAGCCCAGCGCATCCAGCAAGTCACGCTCGTAACGCCGCAGCGTCCACGCCAGCGGAGCCTCTCCCAGCCGCAGGCGCGTCGCGCGATAGGCTTCGAACAACTCCGGTTGCGGATCGCCGCGCGGCGCCAATCGCAGCGTGAGTTCATTGAGGTAGAAGCCGGCGAGCATTGCGTCACCGAGCAATCGCGGCGCAGCGTCGAGCGCTTCGGCCGTAGCCAGTGTCGCCAGCTCGCCACGCTGCACCGCGTCGAAACGGATGTACTGAAGTGGTTGCAACGCGGCGCGTAGCAAATGCCGCTTGGGCCCATGCACGCCGCGCGCAACCAGGCCCAACCGCCCGTGTTCGGCGCTCAGCACTTCCACCAGCAGGCTGCTCTCGCGCCAGGGGCGCGTGTGCAGGACGAAGGCGGGCTCAGCGGAGAACCGCATCGATCAACGCGTTTTGCAGTCAGTCGTTGTAGCCGAAGGCGCGCAGTGCCGCCTCGTCGTCCGACCAGCCTTCGCGCACGCGCACCCAGGTTTCGAGGAAGACCTTGGCGCCGAACAGGCGTTCCATCTGCAGGCGCGACTTGGTGCCGATCTCGCGCAGGCGCTCGCCGCCCTTGCCGATCACGATCAGCTTCTGGCCTTCGCGCTCGACCCAGATCACCGCGCCGATACGCAGCAGCACGCCCTTGGGCGAAGGTTCTTCGACGAAACGCTCGACCTCCACCGTGGTTGCGTACGGCAGTTCCTCGCCGAGCTGGCGCATGAGCTGCTCGCGGACGAGCTCGCCGGCCAGGAAGCGCTGGCTCTTGTCGGTGATTTCGTCCTCACCGTAGAGCGCGGGCTGCTCGGGCAACTGGGCAAGCACGGTCTTCACCAATGCCTCCAGGCCGCTGCGCTTGAGCGCGGAGATCGGATGCACGCCGGCAAAGTCGCGCCCTTCGCTGACCTTGGCCAGGTATGGCAGCAGCGCGGTCTTGTCGGTGATGCGGTCGACCTGGTTGACCACCAGGATCACGGGAAGGCCCGCACCGCGCAGTGCATCGTAGGCCAGGGTGTCCTCGTCGTCCCACTGCCCGGCACGCACGACCAGCAGCGCGGTATCCACGCCTTCCAGCGCGCCGCGGGCGGCGCGGTTCATCAGGCGGTTCATCGCTCGCTTCTGCTCGCGATGGATGCCGGGGGTGTCGACCAGCAACAGCTGGCCTTCGGGGAAGGTGGCGATGCCCAGCAGGCGATGGCGCGTGGTCTGCGGGCGCGGGGACACGATGCTGACCTTGGCGCCTACCAGCGCGTTGACCAGGGTGGATTTGCCGACATTGGGACGGCCGATGACGGCAACGTGGCCGGCGCGATACATGGGGTCTGTCATATCCGGAATTGTCCGCCGCGAGCCCGCCAAGGGCAAACCGAGGCGAGACGTTCGAGGGCGTTCAGAAATTAGGCGACGCCGAGGCTCTGGAGCGCGGCTTCGGCCGCGGCCTGCTCGGCGGCACGCCGGGAATTGCCCTGCCCCTCGGTCACCAGCTGCTGCAGCGTGCAAGTGACGTGGAAGGTCTTGGCGTGGTCGTCGCCGCTCTCGGAAACGAGGGCGTAGATGGGCAGCGGTTTCTGCTTGCCCTGAAGCCATTCCTGCAGGCGCGTCTTTGCATCCTTGCCTACCTTGTGCGGCGGAGGGAGTGCTTCCATTGCTGGCGTGAACCAGGGCAGGACCGCCGAGCGGCAGGTTTCGAAGTCGGCATCCAGGTAGATCGCGGCGACCAGCGCTTCGAGCGCATCGGCCAGGATGGAATCGCGGCGATGACCGCCCGACTTCATTTCGCCGGGCCCCAGGATCAGCTTGGCACCAAGGTCCAGCTGCCTCGCGATGGGGGCCAGCGCGGATTCGCGCACCAGTTCGGCCCGGGCGCGGGTAAGCGCGCCTTCGTCGGCATGCGGCCAGTAGTGGTAGAGCGCCTCGGCGACGATCAGGTTGACCAGTGCGTCGCCGAGGAATTCGAGGCGCTCGTTATGCGGAGCGCCTGCGCTGCGGTGAGTCAGGGCTTGGGTAAGGAACTCCTGACGCTTGAAACGATGACTGATGGCGATACTCAATTGTCGCCTGCGTTGCGCTTCAGCTCTTTCTCTGCGTGAAAGTTGCCGACCACATCCAGGTTGGCGATCAGCGGGCGACGCACTTCGTAGTTGACCGTCATCTGCCAGCCAGTTTCCCTGCGCTGGAACTTGACGTTTTCGGGCTTCACGTTTTCCGAATAGTTCACGTCCATGCGGCGGAAAAACAGACTCCTGATATGTTCCGAATCCATACTCGCCACGCCGGGCTCATTGGCCAAGCCATTGAGGGATTGCTTCACGGAGTAAAACTCCGAATACATGGGAATGACCTTCATGCCCATGTAGGCGAACACGCCCACGACCCCTAGCACCAAGATGAACCCAATCAGGCTCATGCCACGCTGAGTACGCTTCATTCGAACTCTCCCCAGTTATCGAAAAACCGCGTCGTCAATGAATGCCGGTGCCGATTCGGTGGTACTCGAGTCCGCCGTCCCAGCTCATCCAGATCAGAAATGCCTTGCCACGAAGTTGGCTCTCCGGCAGGAAGCCCCAGTATCGGCTGTCGTCGCTGTTCTTGCGATTGTCGCCCATCACGAAATACTGCCCCTGGGGTACGTCCCAATCGCCCTCCCCCGGATTGGTGAACGGCGAAGCCGCCGATTCCAGGACGGAGTGCGACCGGCCGGGCAGATTCTCACGCAATTCCAGGGATCCCGTCATCTCTGCCCCCTTGCCCTTGCCGGTATAGGTTCCGATCTCCTGGTAGGCGACCGGAACGCCGTTCACCGTCACTTGGTTGTCGTGGTAACCGACGCGATCGCCCGGCAACCCGATCACGCGCTTGATGAAGTCGACGCCCTTGTTCGGGTCATCCGGAGTATGGCCCGGAAAATGGAACACTACGACATCGCCGCGCTGCGGCTCGCCGATGTCGAAGAACTTCTTGTTGTTGATCGGCAGGCGCAGGCCGTAGGCGAACTTGTTGACCAGGATGAAGTCACCGGTCAGCAGCGTCGGCATCATCGAATTCGAAGGGATCCGGAAGGGTTCGGCCACGAAGCTGCGCAGGATCAGGACGATCGCCAGCACCGGAAAGAACGCCTTCGAGTAATCGACGACGACAGGCTCTTCCCCCTCGTCCAGCAAGCCGGCACCGGCGGTACGGCGCTTGGCCAGGAACAGCTTGTCCAGCAGCCAGACCAGGCCAGTGAACAGGGTCAGGACGACGAGGATGATCTCAAACCACTTCATGCTTGCTCCTTGGGAGCCGGAATGTTGGCGACTGGGAGGATAAGGTCGGACCGGACTGCCGTCCCGCTTGCCGGAAACCAGTCCCGGCAAGGCAGGTCCATCATGCTGCCAGCAAAGACAGCGATTGAAACTTCAGGTTCCCCAACCGGCAGGGATTACTTGCTGTCCACCTGCAACACGGCGAGGAAGGCTTCCTGCGGAATTTCCACGCGCCCCACCTGCTTCATCCGCTTCTTGCCCTCTTTCTGCTTCTCGAGGAGCTTCTTCTTGCGGCTGATGTCGCCGCCGTAGCACTTGGCGAGCACGTTCTTGCGCATAGCCTTGACCGTGCTGCGCGAGATGATCTGCGAGCCGATCGCGGCCTGGATCGCCACGTCGAACATCTGGCGCGGGATCAGTTCCTTCATCTTCTCGCACAGCTCGCGGCCACGGCGGTCGGCATGCGAACGGTGGACGATGATCGACAGCGCATCGACCTTGTCGCCGTTGATCAGCGTGTCCACGCGCACAAACGGGCCGGCGTCGAAGCGCAGGAAGTGGTAATCCAGCGACGCATAGCCGCGCGACACCGACTTGAGCTTGTCGAAGAAATCGAGCACCACCTCCGCCATCGGCAGCTCATAGCTGATCTGCACCTGGCTGGCCAGGTACTGGATGCCCAGCTGTACGCCACGCTTTTCCTCGCACAACTTGATGATGTTGCCGATGTAGGTCTCGGGCGTAAGGATGTTGGCGCGGATGATCGGCTCGCGGATCTCCTCGACCATATTCACCGGCGGCAGCTTGGCCGGGTTGTCCATCGGCACGATAGTGCCGTCGGTCTTCAGCACCTCGTAGATGACCGTCGGTGCCGTGCTGATCAGGTTGAGGTTGTACTCGCGCTCCAGGCGCTCCTGCACGATTTCCATGTGCAGCATGCCGAGGAAGCCGCAGCGGAAGCCGAAGCCCATCGCCTCGGAGCTTTCGGGCTCGAAGCGCAGCGCGGCGTCGTTGAGGCGCAGCTTTTCCAGCGATTCGCGCAGCGCCGGGTAGTCCTCCGCATCAACCGGGAACAGGCCGGCGAACACGCGCGGTTGCATTTCTTGGAAGCCCGGCAGCGGCTTCGGTGCCGGGTCGCTCGCGAGCGTCAGCGTGTCGCCGACCGGCGCACCGTGCACGTCCTTCACCGAAGCCGTGATCCAGCCCACTTCGCCCGCACCGAGCTTGTTCAGCACCTTGCGCTTGGGCGTGAACACGCCAACGCTGTCGACTTGGTGGGTACGGCCGGTCGACATCACCAGGATCTTGCTACCCGGGGTGATCTCGCCTTGCATCACGCGCACCAGCGACACCACGCCGAGGTAGTTGTCGAACCAGGAGTCGATGATCAGCGCCTGCAGCTTGTCGGTGTCGCGCGGCTTCGGCGGCGGGATGCGATGGACAATCGCTTCCAGCACCAGCTCGACGTTGAGGCCGGTCTTGGCGCTGATCGCCACGGCGTCTTCGGCGTCGATGCCGATCACGGCCTCGATCTCGGCCTTGGCGCGATCGACGTCCGCCGTTGGCAGATCGATCTTGTTGAGCACGGGAACGACTTCAAGTCCCTGCTCGACCGCGGTGTAGCAGTTGGCGACCGACTGTGCTTCCACGCCCTGCGCCGCGTCGACCACCAGCAGCGCGCCCTCGCAGGCGGCCAGCGAGCGGCTGACTTCGTAACTGAAGTCGACGTGACCCGGGGTGTCGATGAAGTTGAGCTGGTAGGTGTTGCCGTCCTTCGCCTTATACGGCAGCGAGACGGACTGGGCCTTGATGGTGATGCCGCGCTCGCGCTCGATCGGATTGGAGTCGAGCACCTGGGCTTCCATCTCGCGGGCCTCCAGGCCGCCGCAGAGCTGGATGATGCGGTCTGCCAGCGTCGACTTGCCGTGGTCGACGTGGGCGATGATGGAGAAGTTGCGGATCAGTTGCATGCGGGCGGCGTCGTGCCGTCTCGGAAAAATTAACGCGTGATTATCGCATACGCGACTGCGCCCGCCTTGTGGGCGGGCGCAGTGCGGTTCGGCAAAGGCGGAGGGACTCAGCCCGACTTGTCGCTATCGCCCGCGGTCACGGCGACGAACTGGGTCGCATTGCCGCGCCGGACCAGCAGCATCACGGTCTGCCCGTTCTTGACCCCCGACAGGGCACGGTCGAGCCCTGCCGTCGTGCCGACGGTGGTGCGACCGACCGAAAGGACGATGTCGCCTGGCTGCAGGCCGGCTTCCGCCGCCGCGTCGCCAATCCGGGCCAGACGCACGCCCTCGCCCGTCTGCAGGCCCAACTGCTGACGCTCGGAGCCACTCAGGTCCCGGCCCACCAGTCCCAGGGCGTTCCCGCGACCCGAAGCCGCCGGGGCCTGATCGTCGTCGCCCGAACCGGGCTGATCGACCGCGCCACCGGCCAGGCTCTCATCGAGCACGTCCAGGGTCACATCGAGCTCCCGTGGCTTGCCGTCGCGGATCAGGCTTAGATGGACTTTCGAACCTGGCGCGAGACCACCGATCAACGGCGGCAGATCGCTCGAAACGCTGACCGGGCGACCATTCACGGCGCGGATCACATCCATGCGCTCGACGCCCGCCTTGCCGGCAGCACTGCCCGGCACTACGACCGACACCAGGGCACCGCTCGCGTCCGGAAGCCCAAGACCGCGCGCTTCATCGGCGGAGATCGCCTGGACCTGCACGCCGAGCTGGCCGCGACGCACCTTGCCGACCTTCTTGATCTGATCGGCCGCGTTCATCGCCACGTCGATCGGGATCGCGAAGCTCACGCCCATGTAGCCACCGGAGTTGCTGAAGATCTGCGAGTTGATGCCAACCACCTCACCCGAGGTGTTGAGCAAAGGGCCACCGGAATTGCCGCGATTGATCGCCACGTCGGTCTGGATGAAGGGCACGTAGCGCTGGTCGGCGTATGGGTTCGCGCGACCAACGGCGCTCACGATGCCGGCGGTGACCGACTGGTCGAGGCCGAATGGCGAGCCGATCGCGACCACCCACTGGCCGGGCTTCAAGCGGGAGGACTCGCCGATGCGCAGATTGGGAAGGTTCTTGCCATCGATCTTGAGCAACGCCACGTCCGACTGCTGGTCGCTGCCGACCACCTTCGCCTTGAATTCGCGCCGGTCGGACAACTTCACCGTCACCGTATCCGCGCCCTCCACCACATGGTGATTGGTGAGCACGTAGCCGTCGCTCGAAATCAGGAAGCCGGTGCCCATGGAGAACCCACGGGGCGCCTGCGGCATCTGCGGCCCGTCGGGGCCTTCGGGGCCCTCGAACATCCCCGGCGGCAGCATGCGACGGAAGAATTCGGGAATCTGCTCGTCATCCGGCCCCTGGCGGGCAACGCGTCGCGAGCCGGTCTCGGCGCTGACGTTCACCACCGCCGGTCCTACCTGCTGGACCAGATTGGTGAAGTCCGGAAGCCCGGTCACGATGGGGGCCACCGGAACGGTTTGCGCCGTCGTGGTAGCGGGCACCGATGCACCGGAAGCCGGGGGTTGGGCGGTACAGGCGGCCGGCAGGCTGGCGGCGATGGCGCCGAGCACGGCCAGGGAACGAAGCGATCGATTCATGGAGTAGTGGTCGGTTTTGGTTGTGAAGATCCAAGGCGCCGCCCTGCGGTGGCACCTGGGGGAAGGGGCTCGTGTCGCGTCAGTGCTGCGGCTCGGTCGCCGGGGGCTTCGCCGCCGCGGCTTCAGGCAGACGCGGCTCGAACGGGTAGTACGACGAAGCAGGCGTCACGCCCGGATCAAAACTCACGCTAAACGCTCCGGCTCCAGCGTCCGGCAGCACGGCGCGCGGCCAGGGCCGTGTCGCGACGTCGTCGATGGGAGGATGGAAGGGCTTGCGGGTCGCAGTCGCCTCCGCGACAGCCACAACCCTCGAGCCGTCGTCGCTCGCGGTCGACGGTATCGGGCGCGGCGTCGAATGCGCGGGACGTTCGACGCGATGTGCGGCTACCGGTTGTGGGCGCGGAGCATCGGCCACAGCGAGCGAGGCGGCTGCGGTCGAGGAAGCCGCCGGACTAATGGTCGGAACGGCCTCGGCACCTTGCGTCGCCCGGATCGGTGCTGTCGCTGGCGCTACCACGCCACCGGCCACCTGCGGCGGAGCGCCAGTCGGCGACTGCGAGAACGGTCTCGCCACCAGCACTGCAACCATTGCCACCGAAGCCGCCAGCGCGGCGCCGCCAATCCAGCGACGGCGCGTGGTGACCGCGGCCGGGGAAGCAGCCACGGGGGCGACAGGCGAAGCCGCGACCGGCACCGCGCCTTCCGCGACTAGTTTTCGCATGACGCTCGCGGCGAAGTCCGCTGGAGCAGCCGAAGTGGCTTCGCCTCGCAACGCATCGCCAATCAACTGCCAGCGACCACAGGTATCGCGCCAGCCCGCATCATGATCCAGGCGCTTGAGTGCGAAACGCGCCGCATCGCCAGGCAGCGCGCCATCGAAGAGCGCGCTGAGCGTCTCCCGGTCGTCGCGCGGGTGCAGCGGATGGTGATTGGAGGTGTTGGAACCGTTGTTCATCGGTGCGCACGCTCACGAAGGTTTGCGTCGTAATCCAGCAGGGGCCGCAGCTGACTGTCGATCGCCTCGCGCGCCCGGAAGATCCGTGAACGCACGGTGCCGATCGGACAATCCATCCTGGCGGCAATATCCTCGTAACTCAGGCCGTCGACTTCGCGCAGGTTGATGGCCGTGCGCAGTTCTTCCGGCAAGGCTTCGACAGCACGCATCACCGTAAGTTCGATTTCCTGTCGCAACAATTCATGCTCGGGCGTTGCCGTCTCGCGCAGGCGCGTGCCGCTGTCGTACTGTTCGGCGTCGCCGGCATCGACATCGTCGGTGGGCGGCCTGCGATTCTGCGCAACGAGATGATTCTTTGCGGTATTCACGGCGATCCGGTGCAGCCAGGTATAGAACTGGGAGTCGCCCCGGAAATTGGGCAGCGCGCGATAGGCGCGTATAAAGGTTTCCTGCGCCACGTCCTGGCATTCGCTCCAGTCGGCGATGTAGCGGCCGATCAGCGCCACGATGCGATGCTGGTACTTGCGCACCAAGGCATCGAACGCGGCACTGTCGCCACGCTGCACGCGCCGGACCAGCTCCTGGTCCAGGTCGGATTCCGGGGTCAACGTATTTTCGGGCTTCACCGCACCTGTCTCCCTCAGCTCACGCTGCGGTCAGTCCGGCGAAGCTGGACCGTGTGACCGCCCGCGCGGGCGAAAGTTCATTCGTAGGACATTGATGGGGGCAACGACCATACGCCACAAGCGCCATCTGTCATGGTTCGACCATACGGTTTGACGAGGTCGAAACAAGCTCAGGATGATAGGACCATCCGGGCCCGGATGGCCTGCCCAAAACTTCGGCGCGGATTGCGCCGCCCCCACTGATTGAAAGGATGGTCCCGCATGATCGCTGGCCTCGACGGGCTTCGCTTGCAGCATTGGAAACTGGAACAGCGCGACGACGGCGTCGTGGTGCTGTCGTTTGATCGCGCCGGCAGCTCGGTGAATACCTTCGCGCAGGAAGTGCTGATCGAGCTCGACAGCGTGCTCGAACGCCTCGCGCTGGATCCGCCCAAGGGCCTGGTGCTGCGTTCGGCCAAGACCAGCGGCTTCATCGCCGGCGCCGACATCAAGGAGTTCGCCGAATTCGACGCCAAGGGCAACGTCAACGACGCCATCCGCCGCGGCCAGCAGGTGTTCCAGCGAATCGCCGAACTGCCCTTCCCCACCGTCGCCGCCATCCACGGCTTTTGCATGGGCGGCGGCACGGAGATGGCGCTGGCCTGCCGTTATCGCGTGGCTAGCAGTGACGCATCCACCCGCATCGGCCTGCCGGAAGTGAAGCTGGGCATCTTCCCAGGCTGGGGCGGCAGCGTGCGGCTACCGCGTCTGGTCGGCGCACCGGCGGCGTTCGACATGATGCTGACGGGACGCTCGCTGTCCGCGTCGGCGGCGCGCGGCATGGGTCTGGTCGACAAAGTCGTCGATCCCGCCTCGCTGCTGGAGGAAGCAGCCAAGCTCGCGCTGCGCGGCACGGAGCGTCCGTTCAAGCAACGCTTCATGGCATGGGCGACGAACACCTGGCCTGCCCGCCAGCTGCTCGCACCGATGCTAATCAAGCAGGTCGCGCGCAAGGCACGCAAAGAACACTACCCGGCCCCCTACGCACTGATCAGCTGCTGGCAACGCTCCAGCGGCGGCGTGCAGGCGCTGCTGTCGGCCGAGCGCAAGGCCGTGGTGAAGCTGTCTTCGACGCCAACCGCGCGCAACCTGATTCGTGTGTTCTTCCTGCAGGAGCGTCTGAAGTCCACTGGCGGCAGGGAGCATGGCATCAAGCACGTGCACGTCGTCGGCGCCGGCGTGATGGGCGGCGATATCGCCGCATGGTCGGCTTATCGTGGCTTCGACGTGACGCTGAGCGATCGTGAGCAGCGCTTTATCGATGGCGCGTTGAGCCGTTCCGCCGAGCTGTTCAACAAGAAAGTGAAGGACGACACCAAGCGCGCGACCGTGGCCGCACGACTCAAGGGCGACCTCGCCGGCGACGGCGTGACGCAGGCGGACCTGGTGATCGAGGCCATCATCGAAAAGCCGGAAGCCAAGCGCGATCTCTACACCGCGGTCGAGCCACGCATGAAGCCCGGCGCGCTGCTCACCACCAACACGTCGTCGATCCCGTTGACCGAATTGCGCGAACACATCGCACGCCCGGCGCAATTCGCCGGCCTGCACTACTTCAATCCGGTCGCATTGATGCCGCTGGTGGAAATCATCCGCCACGACGCCATGGCTCCGGAAACCGAGCAGCGCCTGGCTGCGTTCTGCAAGGCGATCGACAAGCTGCCGGTACCTGTCGCCGGAACGCCTGGCTTCTTGGTCAATCGCGTGCTGTTCCCGTACATGCTGGAAGCCGCCACGGCATTCGCCGAAGGCATCCCAGGCGCGGCGATCGACAAGGCCGCAGTGAAGTTCGGCATGCCGATGGGACCGATCGAACTGATCGACACAGTCGGTCTCGATGTGGCGTCCGGTGTGGGTGCCGAACTCGCGCCGTTCCTCGGGCTGCCAATCCCTGCTTCACTTTCCACGCCACCGGAAGCGGGCAAGCGCGGCAAGAAGGACGGCCAGGGTCTCTACAAGTGGGTCGACGGTCGTGCGCAGAAGCCGGAGCTGCCCAAGGACTACAAGGCGCCGGACGATCTCGAAGACCGCCTGATCCTGCCGCTGCTCAACGAAGCCGTCGCCTGCCTGCACGACGGTGTCGTAAGCGATGCCGACCTGCTCGATGCCGGCGTGATCTTCGGTACCGGATTCGCGCCGTTCCGTGGTGGTCCGATTCAGTACATCCGCGAAACCGGCGCAGCCGTGCTGCTGGAAAAGCTCAAGGCGCTGCAGGTGAGGTATGGCGAGCGGTTCGCGCCACGGAATGGGTGGTCGAACCCGGCGCTACTGAAGGCAGCGTGATTTTCGGCAGTCCATGGGACGGACAGCCTACCCAACAGCAAACGCCACCAGCGAGATATCCGGTGGCGTTTCGCCGGGCTTGGGATTCAACCGTTCCGCGTACCGCGTAGGCCTGGGGCCACGCGCAGTTACATCGTGTGCGTCGGGCGCTCCGCCGCCAGCGTACCGGCAAGCATGGCCTCGATCTTGCTCTTTACCGCTTCACCTTCGGCCGTGTCCGCGAACTGCACGCCGATGCCGGCCGGCCGGTTGCCTTGCGCACCAGTCGGGGTCACCCAGATGACCTTGCCTGCTACGGGCAGGCGTTCGGCTGAATCGGGCAAGGTCAGCAGCAGGAACACCTCGTCGCCAAGGAAATAGCGCTTGGCCGTGGTGACGAAAATCCCGCCAGACTTGAGGAATGGCATGTACGCGCTGTACAGCGCGGCCTTGTCCTTGACTGCGTGCGACAGAATGCCCTGCCGTGCACCGCCTGCTCCTGTCATTCCGCTCATCCCCTGCTTCCTCCCGCACCCGCCCGAGTTGCGCCGCTACCGCTCCAGGCGAGCAGCAATTCGATTACTGCCAGATCGGCGCGCACCGTAGTCCGCAAGAGGTCGCGGACGCGATTGGCGCGATCAAACCACTCGGCCAGACTGCGCGCTCGCACCGGATCGGTCAAGCAGGCGGCCTCGGCCAGCGCGAGATCCGCGGCATGGCGCAGGCGCAATTCGAGGTTGTCGTCGGCGGCCCAGCGCTGCGCGGTGTCTGCCGCGGTCGCTTCGCCTCGCGCAAGCTTCGACAAGTCGGTGGCGACTTCCCGTCGCAAGGCCAGCCCGCCCCCGTTCAGCCACTCATCCGCGAGACCGGGGTGCCCGCGGGCGGCTTCCAGTGCCTCGCGCGCCGCCGCCTCGGCATGACCGCGCGCTCGCAGCCAGACCAGGGATTCGTCGCCCGGCGGGAGCCGGAATTCGAGCTTCTGGCAGCGGCTGCGGATCGTGGCCGACAGCCGGGCCGGATGCGCGGAGACCAGCCACAAATAGCGGCCCGGCACCGGCTCCTCCAGTGTCTTCAGCAGCGCATTGCTGGCCGCATGGTTGATCGCCTCGGCCGGATCGATGATCACGATCTGGGCTACGCCATATTGCGGAGTGAGCGACAGACGCTCGGAAAGCTCGCGGATCTGCTCGATGACGATCTCGGTGCGCAGCCGCGTGCCTTCCTTGTTCGGAATGAACGACACGAACTGGTAATCCGGATGCGTCCCGGCCCCGAATAGGTGACAGCCACGGCATCGGCCACAGGGCTCGCCGTCCTCGCCACGTCGCTCGCACAGCAGGCGTTGCGCCAATCGTCTGGCCACTTCGCGCTTGCCAAGTTGCGCCGGCCCCGCGAACAACAACGCGTGCCCCAGGCGTCCGGCATCCAGGCTCGCGGCTGCCTGGGCATAGATCCGCTGCTGCCAGGGCGCGAAGACAGCCGGCGCGTTCATGCGTCCACCAGCGCGCGCAGATGCGCTACCGCTTCGGCGGCGACCGCTTCGACCGATTGCTTGGCGTCCACGACACGAAAGCGGCGCGGCTCGGCTTGCGCACGCGCCAGAAAGCCATCGCGCACGCGTTCGAAGAAATGGTCTTGCTCGCGCTCGATGCGATCGGGTGCAAGGTCGCGCCCGCGCGTGCGCTCGCGCGCATCAGCGACGCCGATATCGAGCAGCAGCGTCATCGCAGGCGCGATGCCGACGACGCGGCGCTCCAGATCCGCAATGAAACCCGCATCCATGCCGCGGCCTGCGCCCTGGTAGGCGTAACTGGAATCGGTAAAGCGATCGCTGATCACCCAGGCACCGCGCTGCAAGGCCGGCAGGATGACTTCGCGCACGTGTTGCGAACGCGCAGCGAACATCAGCAACAGCTCGGTCTCCGTCGCCGGCGGTTCGTGATGGGTATCGAGCAATAGTCCGCGGATCTGTTCGGCCAGTGGCGTGCCGCCCGGTTCGCGCGTGGACACGACCTCGAAGCCGCGGGCCAGCAGGAAACCACGCAGCGCCGACAGCACCGTGGACTTGCCGGCGCCCTCGCCGCCCTCGAGCGTGATGAACCGGGCGTGGGACTGCAACGTCATTGCTTCTCCGTCTGCGCAGGCGCCTGCTGGGCAGCGTGATAGTTGCGGATGTATCGGGCCACATTGGCCTGATGCTCGGCATAGGTCCGCGCAAACAGGTGGCGTCCGCTGCCGTCGCCAATGGCCACGAAGAACAGCGCGTCGCCGGGCGCCGGATTCGCCACTGCGTTGAGCGCATCGATGCCAGGCATGGCGATCGGCGTGGGCGGCAGGCCCGCGCGACGATAGGTATTGTAGGGCGTGTCGGTGCGCAGATCGGCTTTGCGGATGTTTCCACCGTAGGCCGAGCCCATGCCGTAAATCACAGTGGGATCGGTCTCCAACCTCATCCCAAGCTGCAATCGGCGCTCGAACAGGCCCGCGATCTGCGGACGTTCCGAAGCGACGCCGGTTTCCTTCTCAACGATCGAAGCGAGCGTGAGCATTTCGTCCTGAGACTTCAGCACCGTGTCCTGGTGACGTTGCTCCCAGGCGGTCGAGAGCGCCTTTTCCATGCTGGCATACGCGCGTTCCAGCACGTCGAGATCGCTGTCGCCGGCGGTGTACAAGTAGGTTTCGGGCAGGAAGCGGCCTTCCGGATGCTGGCCCGGGTGGCCAAGTGCCTTCATCAATCCGGCATCGTCCAGCTGCACAGTGTCCTGTTTCAGCGGCTTGGCGCGGGCCAGCGCGGCACGCATTTCGCGGATGTTCCAGCCTTCCACGATCGTGAAGCGACGCTGGATCACCTTGCCGTCGCGCATGGCGATCAGCAATTCGCGCGGTGTGGTCGAGGAGTCCAGCGGGTACTCGCCGATCTGCAGCTTGCCGGCCGCATGCAGCTCCCGTGCGAGCACACGCCATTCGAGCGATTCGCCCGTACTGATCCCGGCGTCGCGAAGTTTGCGCAAGACCGTCGGCAGCGAGTCGCCCGCCTGCACGACTATCGAAGCCCCCTCCGAAATACCCGGCATCGGGCGATAGGCGAAGCTGCTGTAGCGCTGCCAGCCCCAAAAGCCGGCGCCCGCGACGATCAGCACGAGAAGAAGAAAAAAGCCGCCGAAGCGGCGCTTGGGCTTGCGACTCACAACGTCTCCGGTTCGTTCGTTACTGGGTGAAGGCCGGATGCGCGAGAGCAAGCTGCCTCCGCAACGCGACCACCTGTGGATGCAGGGACCACGTGCGCTCGCCCAACTTCGCCACCGGCAGGATACCGCGCACCGCATTGCACAGGAAAACCGCGTCGGCGGTTTCGACATCGGTCACAGCAATGCGGGATTGGGTCGCCGTCAATGCATCCATGGCCCAGGCCCGGCAAACGCCAGCGACGCCGCATCGATCGATCCGCGGCGTGAGCCAGGTTCCATCGCGGAGCACGAACAGGTTGGCCGCCGTGGCGCAGACCACGTCGCCTTCCATGCTGCGCATCAGGCCTTCGGCGGCCCCCTTGTCCGGGGCCATCGGATCGAGCCACTCGGTGCGCGCTAGCACCTGTTCCATCCGGTTGCAGTGCTTCATGCCCGCGAGCGCGGGTTGCAGGGCCAGTCGGGTTTCGCACCAACGCACGGTGATTCCCGTCTCCGGCATTGCCGGCGGCAGAGGATTGACGGAAACGATCCACGTCGGCGTGTTGTCCGCGTCGGGGGCATAACCACGGCCGGAACTGCCGCGCGTGACGATCAGTTTGAGCACTGCATCCTTGCCGGAAAGCAGACTCGCGGCTTCGGTGTGCACTCGACTCGGCTCGGGCAGGACGATGCGCAGACGATGCGCACCGGCTTGCAGGCGTGCCCAGTGGGCATCCCACCACGGCAGTTCGCCACGATGCGCGCGCATCGTCTCGAACAAACCATCGCCGTAAGCCACACCGCGATCGTCTGCTGCGATCGCATCGAAGCGGGTGTCGCCCACGAAGATGCGCGCGTTCATCCCGCGACTCCGAGCGCGCGCAGCATGCCGCGCGCCTTGGCGCGGGTTTCCTCGAGTTCGCGTTGCGGATCGGAGTCGGTCACGATGCCCGCGCCCGTGCGAAAGCGCAGCGTCTTGCCTTCTACTTCGCCGCTGCGGATCAGGATGTTGAGGTCGAGATCGCCATCGCGATTCAACCAGCCAATCGCGCCGGTATAGGCGCCCCGCCCCACGGCTTCGAGCTCGGCGATGATCTGCATGCAGCGCACCTTTGGGCAGCCGGTGATCGTGCCGCCCGGAAACACCGCACGGATCACCTCGCCTGGCGTGGTGCCCTCGCGCAGCCGGCCGCGAACATTGCTCACGATGTGGTGCACGTGCGCGTAACTTTCCACGGTCATCAGTTCGTCGACCTCGACGCTGCCGGGCGTACAGACGCGCCCCAGGTCGTTGCGCTCGAGATCGATGAGCATCACATGCTCGGCGCGCTCTTTGGGATGGCCGACGAGTTCGCGGATGCGCTCGGCGTCGTCATCCCCGGCGAAGCGGGCGCGTGTTCCGGCGATGGGACGTGTTTCCACGAGATCGCCGCGCACCGACACGAGACGCTCCGGCGACGAGCTCACCACCGCCCACTCGCTTTGCGCAAAGATCCCTGCAAACGGAGCGGGATTATTTTCGCGCAGCCGTTGGAACAGGGCCGCAGGATCCAGTGAATCGACGAAGCCGGCGCGCCATACGCGCGAGAGGTTCACCTGGAAGACATCACCCGCGGCAAGGTAGTCGCGAACGCGCTGCACGCCGTCCGTATAGCGTTGCGGCTCGTCTTCTTCGATGGTGGCGGGTGGTTGCCAAGGCGGTAGCGAGGGAAGCGCCACCGCGGCTTGAACATCCGCCGCAATGGCATCGAGCATCTCGGCCTGGGCAGGCTCCGCGACCGCGATGCATTCGCCCGTGACATGGTCGCGCAGCACTGCGGCAGGGCAACGCAACGCCAGCGCAACCGGAACATCGCCGGGCGCATCCGGCAGGCGCAGAACCGGCTCGACTTGTGCGGCCAGTTCATAGCCGAGCAGCAATGCCCAGCCACCGCGGAATGGCCAGCGCGGCTCATCGCGCGCCACGCGTTGCGATTGCCACGCGGCATCCAACTCGGTGAAAAAATCGCCAGCGAGCGACTGCCCGGTTCCATCTCGCGACACGCCATCGCGATCCAGCCGTAGCCTGTCGCCATTGGTCAACAGCAGCAGGTCCCAACGCCCCTGCGCCGTGCCGTGCGCGCTGGATTCCAGCAGCAGCGGGTAACGCAACGGCGCCAGCCGATGCAGGGCAAGCAGGTCCAGCGAGGACGGCAAGGAGCGGGTCAACAACATGGGCGTATTAGACCGCGTTTGCGACGGACTTTTGCAGGAGACCGGAAAAAGCGATCCCCGCCGGAGCGGGGATCGGATGAACGTCTCGCGGGCGCCAGCGATCAGATGCGCTTGAACACCAGCGAGCCGTTGGTACCGCCGAAGCCGAAGCCGTTGGATACGACCACGTCGACCTTGGCTTCGCGCGCCGTGTGCGGCACGTAATCGAGATCGCAGCCTTCGCCCGGGTTATCGAGGTTGATCGTCGGCGGGATGATGCCCTTGTGCAGCGCCATTACGGTGAAGATCGCTTCCACGCCGCCCGCCGCACCCAGCAGGTGACCGGTCATCGACTTGGTCGAGGAGACCATGGTCTTGTAGGCGTAGTCGCCCAGCGCGCGCTTGATCGACAGGGTTTCGGCCAGATCGCCCAGCGGCGTCGAGGTACCGTGCGCGTTGAGGTAGCCGATCTGTTCGGGATTGATGCCGGCATCCTTGAATGCCGCGACCATGCAGCGCGCGGGGCCTTCGCCGTTCTCGCTGGGCGCGGTCATATGGAACGCATCGGACGACGCGCCGAAGCCGGCCAGCTCGCAGTAGATGCGCGCACCGCGGGCCTTGGCGTGTTCGTATTCCTCGAGGATGAGGATGCCGGCGCCATCGCCGAGCACGAAGCCGTCGCGGTCCTTGTCCCACGGACGCGAGGCCTTGGTCGGCTCGTCGTTGCGGGTGGACATCGCCTTCATCGAGCAGAAGCCGCCGACCGACGTCGGCGACGAACCGCGTTCGGCACCACCGGCGATCATCACGTCGGCGTCGCCGTACTGGATCATGCGCATCGCCATGCCGATCGAGTGGTTCGACGTGGCGCAGGCCGAGACGGCGGAGAAATTCGGGCCCTTGGCACCGGTGATTAGCGACACCTGGCCGGGCAGCATGTTGATGATGGTGCTGGGCACGTAGAACGGCGAAATCTTGCGCACGCCGCCTTCGTGGTACTTGATGGTCTGCTCTTCGATGCCGAGCAGGCCGCCGATGCCGGAACCGATCAGGGCGCCGGTGCGTTCGGCATTGGAATCGTCGATCTTGTAGCCCGCATCTTCCAGCGCCATCAGCGACGCGGCGACGCCGTAATGGATGAACGCATCCATCTTCTTGGCGTCCTTCGGATTCACCCACTTGGTGATATCGAAGTCCTTCACCAGGCCGGCGATGCGGGTGGTGAACGGTGACGGGTCGAAATGGGTGATCGGACCGATGCCGGACCGGCCATTGATGATGCCGTCCCAGGTCGTTGCCAGGTCGTTACCCAGCGGCGACACGGTACCCATACCGGTGACCACTACGCGTCTCTTCGACATGAAACACACTCCGAACGCTGCGCCGGGATTACCGGCAGGATTGCGGTTGAAACGCCACGGTATGGTTTCCGCGGCTCAAAAACGCGGGGCCGCAGAAAGCGGCCCCGGTCTGGTTTTGTGGTTCGCCATCAACGAAAGGATCGGATGGAAAACCACCGGAGCCGGCGTACCGGGCTCCGCGATCACATCAAGCCTTGACGTGGGCCTTGATGTAGTCGATGGCCTGCTGCACCGAGGTGATCTTCTCGGCTTCCTCGTCCGGGATTTCGCACTCGAATTCTTCTTCGAGGGCCATCACCAGCTCGACGGTGTCGAGCGAGTCCGCGCCGAGGTCGTCGACGAACGAAGCGTTGTTGGTGACTTCATCTTCCTTCACGCCGAGTTGTTCGACGACGATCTTCTTGACGCGCTCTTCGATGCTGCTCATTGGGTCTCACTCCTCCCGGGATCGGGAAATTCGATGGAATAGTCTAAATGAATCACGGGCGTTCGCGAAGGTCGCAAAAACCCTTTTACTTCAACCGGTTACGGTTACATGGGCAACCGGCCGAAGCGAATTTTCACGGCATGTACATGCCGCCATTGACATGCAAGGTCTCGCCGGTGATGTAGGTCGCGGCAGGGCCTGCCAGGAAGGCTACCGCACGCGCGATGTCGGCAGGTTCGCCCAGGCGACCCAGTGCGATCTGGCTCATAAGCGCCTGCTTGGCGTCTTCCGGCAAGTCCTTGGTCATGTCGGTCGCAATGTAACCCGGCGCAACGACATTGACGGTGACACCGCGCGAGCCGATTTCCTTCGCCAGCGACTTGCTGAAGGCGATGATGCCGGCCTTGGCCGCGGCGTAATTGGTCTGGCCGGCATTGCCGGTAACACCGACGACCGAAGCGATATTGATGATGCGGCCCTTGCGTGCCTTCATCATCGCGCGCATCACCGCCTTCGAGGTGCGGTAGACGCTGGTGAGGTTGGTATCGAGGATGGCCTGCCAGTCCTCGTCCTTCATGCGCATCAGCAGGTTGTCGCGGGTGATGCCGGCGTTGTTGACCAGGATCGAAACCGCGCCGATGTCCTTGGCGATGCCGTCGATCAGGGCTTCGATCGATTCGGCCTCGCTTACGTTCACCACGCGGCCGTGGCCGCCATGCGCGGCGAGACGATCGGCAATGGCCTTGGCACCGGCTTCCGAGGTCGCCGTGCCGATGACCGTGGCGCCCTGCGCGGCGAGTTCGTCGGCGATCGCGGCACCGATGCCACGGCTGGCGCCGGTGACGAGTGCGATTTCACCGGACAGCGGGAGATTGCTCATTACTTCCACTCCGTCATTGCGGATTCGAATTCCGCGCTCGTGCCGAGCGCGCGCGCCTCGATCGACTTGTCGATGCGCTTGATCAGGCCGGCCAGCACCTTGCCGGGGCCGCATTCGGCGATACGGGTGATGCCGCGTGCGGAAAGTGCCTGCACGCAACCGGTCCACTGCACCGGCAGGTACAGCTGACGGACGAGCGCGCCGCGGATCGATTCGACGCCTTCGTGCACTTCGGCGTCGACGTTTTGCACTACCGGCAGTTGCGGGACGTGCCAGGCAGTGCCATTCATGGCCTCGGCAAGCCGGTTGGCCGCTTCGCGCATCAGCGGCGTGTGCGAGGGCACGCTCACCGCGAGCTTCACGGCCTTGCGCACGCCGCGTTCGCCAAGCGTCGCGAGCGCCTTGTCGACGGCGGCGGCATGACCGCCAATCACGATCTGACCCGGCGAGTTGAAATTGGCGGGAACGACGACTTCGTCGCCGGACACGGCCTTGCAAACCTCGAGAACCAGTTCGTCCTCGGCGCCGAGTACGGCCGCCATCGCGCCGGTACCGGCGGGCGCGGCGTCCTGCATCAGCTGACCGCGCAGGCGCACCAGGCGCGCGCCGTCGTGCAGCGACAAGGTTCCGGCGGCGACCAGCGCGGTGTATTCGCCCAGGCTGTGGCCAGCCAGCACTGACGGTTGCGCACCGCCCTGCTGCTGCCACGCGCGCCACACCGCAACACCCGCGGCGAGCAATGCCGGCTGGGTGAACTCGGTGCGATTGAGTTGTTCTTCCGGTCCGTCCTGCGAAATCGTCCACAGGTCCACGCCGGCACCCTCGCTGGCTTCAGCGAAGGTATCGCGGACGAGCGCGTGCTGACCGGCGAGTTCGCCAAGCATGCCCAGCGACTGCGAGCCCTGTCCGGGAAACACGAATGCAAGTTGCGAAGAAGGCTCCGTCACGGCGGTTCCCTTCAAAAAAGACGCGGCATGATACGGGCGAAGGCGGTCATTCGTCTGTACCAGTGCGTATGCAGGCCAATGACCGCCTTGTAGAGCGGAGCTTGCTCCGCTGCACTTGAAACGGCCGTATGAAAAGCAGCGGAGCAAGCTCCGCTCTACAAGATCAATAGCGCAACAGCGCAGAGCCCCAGGTGAAGCCGCCACCGAAGGCTTCCAGCAACACCAGCTGGCCGCGCTGCACCTTGCCCGAACGCACGGCTTCATCCAGCGCCAGCGGCACCGAACCCGACGACGTATTGCCATGCTTGTCGACCGTGACGATCACGCGCTCCATCGGCATGTCCAGGCGCTTGGCAGTGGCTTCGATGATGCGCAGGTTGGCTTGGTGCGGGATCAGCCAATCGATGTCGTGACGATCCAGGTTATTGGCTTCGAGCGTTTCCTCGACCACGGAGTCGAGCGCCTTCACGGCGTGCTTGAACACTTCGTTGCCGCTCATGTGGATGCGCACGCCGGCGTTGTCTTCGCCCGGCTTGAAGCCGACGGAGACGCCGACCGGATTCCAGAGCAATTCCTTCTTGCCGCCATCGGCGTGCATGTGCGTGCTGAGGATGCCGGTCTCGGTATCGGCCTTGAGCACGACTGCACCGGCACCGTCGCCGAACAGCACGCAAGTCGTGCGATCGCTCCAGTCGACCATGCGGGTCAGGGTTTCCGCACCGATCACCAGCGCGGTCTTGGCCGCGCCGGAACGGATGAACTTGTCGGCGACGGTCAGCGCGTACACGAAGCCGGAGCAGGCCGCGTTGACGTCGAACGCCGGGCAGCCGTCCGCACCGAGGCGATGCTGGATCAGGCAGGCGGTGGACGGAAAGATCAGGTCCGGCGTAGTGGTGCCGACCACGATCAGGTCGAGATCCTTGGCATCGACACCTGCAGCCTCGAGCGCACGAACTGCAGCGTTGTAGCCGAGGTCGCTGGTGGTCTCGCCTTCGGCGGCGATGTGGCGGTTGCGGATACCGGTGCGGGCGGCGATCCACTCGTCGGTGGTGTCGACGATCTTCGACAGGTCATCGTTGGACAGTGCCTTTTCCGGCAGATAGCTGCCGGTACCTGCGATACGCGCGAACACTTGCTGGGTCATGCCTGTCTCATTCGTGGAGCCGCGACGGGAGCGCCAGGCGCCCGGGCCATCCGGCGGAAGCGGAGCGTCCGGGGCACCCGGAGCGCGGATGCTGAATGCTACTCGCTTGGGCGCCCTTTGGCGCATTGCACAAACGCAAACGGGCGCACAAAGCGCCCGTAATTTCTAACAGGGCCCCAGGAATGGATCCGGAACCCAAACGCGAACGGGCGCATAAGCGCCCGCTTCGTCGCCGGCGTTGCACGGCCGCGCAGCGGCCGTTCCAACGGCGGCAATTATTCCGGCGCAAAAAGCGCCGGAATAATCATTCTTCGTCAGCGACCTTCGACTGGACGTCGATGACCTTCTTGCCGCGGTAGTAACCGTCGGCAGTGACGTGATGGCGCAGATGGGTCTCGCCCGAGGTCGGGTCGGTGGCCAGCTGCTTGGCCGACAGAGCGTCGTGCGCACGGCGCATGCCACGCTTGGACGGGGTGACGCGGGACTTTTGAACTGCCATGGTCTTGCTCCAAAAATTCGCTAGTTAAAGCTGGTTATTTGTTCGGTTTCGACTTCAATGCCGACAGCGCGGCAAACGGATTTGCGCGCTCTTGTTCCACCTGCGTGGCGGGCCAGTCGCGCTCCACCGCCTCGCCGCCGGGCTTCACCGGCACCACCGGCACGGCGAGGATCAATTCATCCTCCACCAGCTCGGCCGTCCGCAGCTCGCCGTCGTCCGGCACCAGCAGCGGCTCGTAACCTTCCGGCAGCGCAGCCTCTTCCGCTTCGTCGCGAATGAGACCGAGCCGCTGCACGATCTTCACCGGCAGAAGGAATCGCTCCAGGCTGCGCTGGCATTCCAGCGGCAACTCGGCCTCGATGCGCAACTCGACGTAAGGCACCTGCAGCGAGTCGCGATCGAATTCGAGCGCGAACCGCACATCACCTTGGGTATCGAGCAGGCTGCCTTCCAGCCGTGTCAGCGCCGACAGCGGCAGGTGTCCTTCGACCCCGCGCCGCGCCGCCACCATCCGCCAGGCGTCCAGATGTTCGGGGACCCGTTCGGATGGCGTGCCAGCTGACATAAGACGCGGGATGGTAGAGGCCGCGACCACCTGCTGTCAAACCCGCAAGTCCTTGTGGTGGCGGGGTTTTGCTCCCGATGGGTGCTCAATTGTCTAAACAGGCCCCGGCGGTTCAGACTGAAGCTCCCATTCTCGCAGTCGGCGCCGTGACCCTTCACGCATTGCTCTGGATTCTGGTCGCGGCGGGTGTCGTGACCGTGCTGATGGTCGCCCTGCGCCAGAACGCCCCCCGCCGGCGCGCCCGGGCCCTCCGGGAGCTGCTGGATGCGGCCGATGCTTTGGAAGCCCGCCTGCGCACCGCCCGCGCCGAAATCGAAGCCGTGACCGGCAACCAAGGCTCGGACCCGGTTGGCGACGCGATGCGTGAGATGCTCCGACAGCGCCTGTGGCTGCGCGACCATGGTCGCGAGGCGACCCTGGAGCAGTTGGCCGAAGTCCGCAACACCATCGACACGGCCCGCGAACGCATCGATGCCCAGCTGATCAAGATCGCGCGGGCCCGCGCACCGCAGACCTGACATGTCCCGCCTGATTCTCGCCTCGACGTCGGCGTACCGGCGCGAGCTGCTAGCACGGTTGCGCCTCCCTTTCGACACCGCCCGGCCGGACGTCGATGAGACTCCGCTTCGTGACGAAACGCCCTTGGCCCTGGTCGAACGCCTGGCGATCGCCAAGGCGGGTGCCATTGCCAGGCGCGAGCCCAGGGCGTTCGTGATCGGCTCCGACCAGGTGGCCGAATTCGACGGCACCCCGCTAGGCAAGCCGGGCGACCGTGATGGCGCACTTGCGCAGCTGAGCGCAATGTCGGGCGAGGTGGTGCGATTTCGCACCGCGGTGTGCGTGCAGCACGATGGCGATGTGCCTCGCGTGACTATCGACACGACCACCGTCCGGTTCCGCGCGCTTACCCAAGTCGAAATCGCGCGCTACGTCGATGCGGAACAACCATTCGACTGCGCCGGCAGCTTCAAGTCGGAAGGGCTGGGAATCACGCTATTCGATGCGATCGAGACCGAGGACCCCACCGCTCTCGTGGGGCTCCCGCTCATTGCTACGGCTCGGCTGCTGCGCGAAGCTGGCTTCGCGCTGCCATGACGACGGTTCGAACAAGCCGCAGCGCTACCTGATCTCAATCGGTTGCTCGGACCAGTCTTCGCTGCTTCCATCTCGACCATGTAGCCGCAATCCGAGCCAATGGCGTCCGGCGACGGTTTCCGGGAGCTGGACGCGCGCACTGAAGCCCACATTCGGGTGCTGCGGATCGTTGGAGCCTGGCCACGAGTGCTGCAGGCCCTCGTAGGGCTTGCCATAGTCGCCTGAAGCGACCACTCGCCCATCCAGCAGGACCTCCACGCTTGCGAGTCCGACGCCGTCCTTGAAGGCCCACCCGCGCACCTGAAATTCACGCGCTACCCGATCGCCTCCCGCAGGCGAATCGATCCAGGCCATGGCCGGCGTAGTGCAGGCTCCTGTGCGTCGCTCGTCCAGCGCAAACAAGGCAAAGCGCCGTCGTCCGTGATCGACATTCAGCACCCGCGGCGCGGGCAGCGGGCCCACCATTTCGCACAGGGCGTGATAGCGCTGCAGCAGCCCTCGATACGGGACATCGGAGATGCCCACGACGAGCAATGCAGGGCGCTCCGACCAATCGCGCACGACGCCCTGCTCCAGGCTCCACAAGTGAAGCTGGGGCGCGCGCCCGTGCTTGTGATTGAGCGGATGATCGAGCACGGGAATCGCAGGGTCGCCGAGGGCAAAACCGAGCTCGGCGCCGACCTTGAAATTGTCGGCGATGACGCGAGTGTCGGCAGGCATGCGCTCGCGCTCCTGCTGCACGGCATCGGCGAGTTCGTTCCAGCCCGAGAAATTGGCGGGATACCCCTTGGAAGTCGCGCCGCTCGCGCGGACGGCCGGCACCGAGACCGCGATGTAATAACCCAGCGTCGCCAGCAGTCCGAGGCCCGCCAGCATCCACGCGAGCGTGCGCAGCGCGCGCGGCCAGCCCGCCAGCACCGCGGGCAGCAGCGGCACCAAGGCAAGGTATCCAGGCAACGGCCAGTGAAAACTCACCCGCTCGCTATCGGCAAAGAAACCCAGCAGGAAGAAGCCCGCCACCACCAACCCGCCCAGCAGCGCGAAGTAACGGGAAACCGGCCGAGTACTGCGACGCCCGGACCAGGCGGCCTGCATCAGCCCGACGAACAACAGGGGCGTTACCAGAAGCATCTGGATCGCGACAAACCAGAGTCCATCCAGATGGAACGACCACGGATGCCGATCCACCAGCTGGAACCGCAGGCCAGCATCGGCGTTGCGCAGGTTCCAGGCCAGCAAAGGGAGCCACGCCAGCGCACCCAGCGCGATGGCTCCCCAGACGCGAGGATCGCGTAGAGATCGACGCCCCTCGGCAAGAATTAGCAGGGCGCAGAAGCCCACGCCGATCACCGCGACGAAGCGGTAATGGCTCAACGCACCCAGGCTCAAACCCAAGGCCAGTTCCAACGCGCTCGCGGTGGTGACTTCACGCAGCAAACGCGCGCCGGCATCCACGCACAACAGGGTCGCCAGCGCGAGCATCGCATCGGGAAGCGCCAGCAGGCCGAGCGTGCCTGACAACGGCAACAACAGTGCGAAGCAACCGGCCTCCCAGCCGCTGCGCTCTCCGAATTCGCGCGCGGTCAACCTGGCCATCAAGATTGGCACCAGCGCGACGACGATCAGGAAAGGGGCTCGCAGTGCGAGCACGTGCTGGCCGCCCAACGCCACGCCGAGGCGGGCCAGCCATGCGGTCATGCCCGGGAGGTCGGAATAGGCAGCGGCCAGATGCTGACCTTCCTGCCAATAGAACGCCTCATCGACAAAGAGCGGCAGCCTTGCCGCCACCGTCAGCTTGAACAGCAGCACCGCCGTCCACAGCGCCCAGAAAGCACCTCGCACGAAGCGGGCATCGTCCCGCGTCGCCATTACCTCGACACCCATCGAAGATCCAAAAAAACAACGTCAAGCATGAAGCGTTTCGCCCCGGCTACACTGCGAGTATCGACGAGGACCGAGCACATGGCCGTATCCCCTTCCATGGCGAACATGCTACCCGACAACCTGCGCGCCACCCTTGATCGTGCACAGGCACAGGTCAACGCGTTGGTGCTGGGCAAAGTGCATGAAGTCCGGCTCGCCTTCGTCGCCCTGCTGGCCGGCGGCCACCTGCTGATCGAGGATCTGCCCGGCCTGGGCAAGACGACGCTGGCACGCTCGATGGCGACCACGCTCGGCCTCGACTTCCAACGCGTGCAGTTCACTTCCGACCTGCTGCCGGCGGATGTCGTCGGCGTGTCGGTATTCGATCCGCAGACGCGCACGTTTCAGTTCCATGCGGGCCCGGTGTTTACCCAGGTCCTGCTCGCCGACGAAATCAATCGCGCACCGCCACGCACGCAGAGCGCATTGCTCGAAGCGATGGCCGAGCATCAGGTGACGATCGATGGCACCACGCACACTTTGCCCGACCCATTCTTCGTGATCGCCACGCAGAACCCGGTCGACCTGGCCGGCACGTATCCGCTGCCGGATTCGCAGCTTGATCGCTTCCTGTTGCGCCTGGCGTTGGGATATCCGGGCGAAGCTGCGGAGCGTGATCTGCTCGCCGGCGTCGATCGACGTGACCTGATCGCGCAGACCATGCCATTGCTGAGTGCGGAGGATGTGCTGGCGGCGCGGCGGGCAGTTTCCGAAGTGCATGCCAGCGAAGCGTTGATCACATACGTGCAGGCGCTGCTCGCCCGCAGCCGCAAGCATCCGGGCGTGCGCGTAGGCCTGTCGCCGCGTGCAGGCCTGGCACTGCTGCGCGCAGCGCGCGCGTACGCGCTGCTGCTGGGGCGCTCGCACGTACTGCCCGAAGACGTACAGGCCTTGTTTGGTGCCGTCGCCGCGCACCGTCTGGTCGCGGACGCGCAAGCCGGTAGCGATTCATCGCTGGCCAAGGCAATCCTGCATTCGGTGCCTGTGGATTGAGGCCAGACGGGCAAGTCTCAATCCGGATGACAGCGATGCCATTGCCCACTGCCCCGATCCCGCGATCCGCCAGTCCGCTGCGCCAGCTGCGTGCACTTGCGTTGAGCCTCACCCGCCCGCGAACGCCCGAGTCCCTGCCCGTCACCATCGATCGCCACCGCGTGTACGTCCTGCCCACACGGTTTGGCCTGTTCTACGCGCTGCTGCTGATGGGCATGGGCGCGGGCGCGTTGAACTACAACAACAATCCCGCGCTGCTGCTGGGCCTGCTGCTCGGCGGCGCCGGGCTGGCCAGCCTGATCGCGGCGCAGATGCAGCTCACTGGCCTGAACATCACCGCCATCGATGCCGAGCCGGTCGCGGCCGGGCATCCGTTGCTGGTGCGCCTGCATGCCCAGGCCGATCCGGCGCGCGTGCGCAGGGGTCTGCGCATCGATGACGACGATCTGCTCGCATCGTCGTTGCTGAACCTCGAACAGGGTCGTGGCGAAGCCGAGCTTGTCCTGCCCACGTATCGGCGCGGTTGGCTCGACGTGCCGCGTCTGCGCCTCTACACCACACGCCCATTGGGCTTGGCCAGAGCTTGGACCTACGTTTGGAGCGACGCTCCGATGCTGGTCTTCGCTGCACCCGAACTGGATGGACCGCCCCTGCCCACCGGATCAGGTGAACAAGCACAGACGCGCCTGCATCCCGCCGGCGACGACGTGCACCATCTGCGCGGCTACCGTGCCGGTGACGCACGACGCGCGATTGCCTGGAAGCCATCCGCGCGTCGCGACACGTTGCTGGTGCGCGAATACGAGCAGCCGCTGGGTGCGGATGTCGTTCTGGATTGGCAGCAGCTGGGACGTCTGGAATACGAAGCACGGGTTTCGCGACTCGCTCGCTGGGTCGATGAAGCCGAGCGCGATGGGCGTCGTTACCGCCTGAGTCTCCCCGGCCAGCCCGACATCGGCCCGGATCGTGGCGCGGCGCATCGGCAGGCCTGTCAGCGCGCACTTGCGTTGCTGCCATCCGCCGTCGGGATCGCCCGATGAGCGCCAGAACGGTCTCACTATCGTCGGATGCGATCGCGCGTAGCTCAGCGCCCGCGGAAGTACTGCTCGACCATGCCAGCCGTCGCTGGGCCCTTCTAGCGGCAGCTGCATGCATGTTGCCGCTGCTGCTGCAGCTGCCGCCCTCACTGACGTGGCCGATCATGGCTGCGGGAGTGGGGACAACCGTGCTGGCTTGGCGCAAGCCGCTACCCGTGGTGCTGCGAATCCTGCTTCCGTTGTTGATGTTGGCCATGGTGATGGCCGTATCGAGCATGCGCTTCGGCCGTGACACAGGCTGCGCGCTGCTTGCCTCCATGTTGGCGATCAAGCCGTCCGAGACGGCGAAATTGCGCGACGCCCGCAGCCTGATCGGCTTCGCCCTGTTTGCACCGTTCGCTACCTTCCTGCTCGATCAGGGTCCGCTGTCCTTGACGCTCGGACTGACGGCCGCCATTGCGGCGCTAGCCGCACTGCAGCGCCTTGCAGACCTTGAATCGGGAGACACGCGTTTCGGTGTTTCCTTGAGGACCCGCCTGCGCAGCGCACTGCATCTGCTGCTTGTCGGGTTGCCGCTGGCATTGGCTACGTTCTGGCTGTTTCCGCGTCTTGCCTCGCCGTTATGGGGCGTACCCGATCGCGCGATCGCGCGCCCCGGTCTGTCCGACTCCATGCGTCCGAACGACTGGCTCAATCTGATGACGGACGACACGCCCACGTTGCGCGTGCGCTTCTTCGGGGCGACGCCGTCTCAGGACCAGATGTACTGGCGCAACATGACGCTGTGGCGCTTCGACGGCGAGGAGTGGACGCAACCATTTTGGACGCGCGGCCTGCCGCCCCCCACGACAGAACTCGCCCCGCAGCGCTGGGATTACGAACTGGAAGTCGAACCCACCGATCGCCGTCAGCTGGTTGCACTCGACCTGCCCCTGGCCGCCCCGCAAGGCAGTACCCAGATTGGTGATTTGTCGCTACGCAGCAACCGCTCGCTTACGTCGCTGACGCGCTGGCGGATGCAATCCGCGGTCGCGCTGCGCAACGAACCCTACCTCAAGGCCATGCTGCGCCAGACTGCACTTGAGCTTCCGCAGGGCTTCAATCCACGCACCATTGCCCTGGCCCGGCAATGGCGACGCGAAGCGGGTACCGACGACGTCGCGATCGTCCGCCGGGCACTGACCTGGATCCGCGCCGAATTCGCCTACACGCTCGACACGCCTCCCTGGGGCCGCAACGCGGTCGACGAATTCCTGTTCGACACCAAGGCCGGCTTCTGCCAGCACTTCAGCTCGGCCTTCGTCGTCCTGATGCGCGGAGCCGGCATTCCGGCGCGGATCGTGACCGGCTATGCCGGCGGGTATCGCAATCCGTTGGGCGATTACTGGATCGTGCGCCGGTCTGACGCGCATGCCTGGGCCGAGGTCTGGTTGCAGGGCCGCGGCTGGGTGCGCGTGGATCCCACGGCAGCGGTTGCACCGGAGCGGATCTACGACACGCTGGCTGATCGTGCGCCGGGTTCGCAGGGATTGTTCGGCGACCTCGGCATGCCCGTCTGGAACGCCCGTGACTGGCTGCGGCGCAACTGGAACGACCTGGTCCTTGGTTTCGACGCGGAACGCCAGTCGAACCTGCTATCGCCGCTTGGTCTTCGCAAGGTTGATAGCGCGCAGCTCACACTGATTTTTTCACTGGCAGCCGCCCTCGCCCTGCTCTGGATGGTATGGCTCAGCGCCCGCGGCCAGCGCGAGCCCGACCCCGTACTTCGCGCCTGGCATCGCCTGGGTGCGCGCTACCGCCGCTTCGATCTCGAACGCACGCCGCACGAGACTGCGGGTGACTGGCTCGATCGGGTCGCCCGCACCCGCCCCGACCTCGTACGCGGACTGGGCGAACTCAGCCACCGTTTCGCCAATTGGCGCTACGCTGAACTCCAGCCAGGAACACGCAACGCCCGCGCCCGACGGGATCTGGTCCGCGCGTTGCGCAGCCATCGTCCCGGTCGCAAGAACCCCTGACCCGTGCCCGGACGCGCGGGACCCCTAACGGATCCGCCCATCGGAGAAAAGGAAATGAAGGCCCGAATAGTCCTGCCCATACTCAGCGCGGCCCTACTCGCCGCCTGCGCTTCGCAACCACGACCGTTGCAGGGTTCGTTCACCGAGATCACGCCGCAACAGGCGGCTGCATCCGAATCCGCCGGCGCAACGGTCCGTTGGGGCGGCCGCGTCGTGGAAGTCGAGCCGCAGCCCAACCGCACCTGCTTCCAGATGATCTCCACGCGCCTGTCCGCCTATGGACGCCCCTATTGGGCGACCGATGACGTCGGTGGCCGCTTCATCGCGTGCAAGACCGGTTTCTACGACCCGGCGTTGTTCGAGAAAAACCGCGAAGTGACCTTCACCGGCCGCATCGACGGTTACGAGAATCGCCAAATCGGCGCCTACAACTACCGCTTCCCGCGACTAGAGGCCGACGTGGTCTATCTGTGGCCGGTACGCGAGCACGTCGACGTGATCACCACGCGTCCGCCGCCGTGGCCGTGGTGGTGGGGCTGGTAACCGTCGAGGTTCGGCAAGAACGCCCGGGGCATCCCGGGCGTTTTCGTTTTCGGGGTGCAGGTACAATGGAAACGTCGCTGACGCGCCCGGCGACACACAGGAGAAAGGGCGCATGGATGAAGGAGATACAAATGTTCCGCAAGTCGAAACTCGCTGCTGCATTTCTTGCAGCTACCGTCGTCACAGGATGTGCGTCGGTTGCTGTCACCAACGAAAGCCTCGAAGACAAAACCGCGTTTGCGTTGGGCCTCGACAAGGGCCAGTTCACGATCAGTAATCGCGTGGACGACGGCAGCCAGACGAACTATGTCGTAAAGACAAAGAAGGGGCAGGTATATAACTGCTACGTCACCGGGACGATCGCCATCATGGGTCGCGTGGTATCCGACGCCATGTGCAACAAGAAGGGCGAGCCCGCACGCAACGCGCTGCTCGAAGCGGCCGGGCGTTCTTCCGGCCACTGATCGGAAAGTGCTTTGATAACGCCCGGGACCTGGCCCCGGGCGTTGTTATTTCCCGGGCGTTATTTCGGCGTACCGAAACGCCCCAGCGGCGCACCGGCGAGCAGGTGCAGGTGCACCTGGAACACCGTCTGTCCACCGTGATCATTGCAGTTCATCACCACCCGGTAGCCCTCGTCGGCGAAGCCTTGCTGCTTGGCATAGTCGGCTGCGGCGAGATGCAGGCGTCCGATCACTTCGGCTTGCGAAGCCTGCACGTCGTTGAGCGTGGCGATGTCGACCTTGGGCACGAACAGCACGTGCACCGGCGCCTGCGGCGCAATGTCCTTGAAGGCGATGACGTCGTCGTCCTCGTAGACGATCGTGGCAGGGATCTCGCGACGGATGATCTTGTGGAAGATGGTGTCGGACATCGGGTTTCCTTCTGATTCCTTCTGAAGTCAGAGCATTTCGCTGCGGCTGCCGAAGGCATGCGACAGTGTGCCGCGGTCGACGTATTCCAGCTCACCGCCCAACGGAACACCGTGCGCGAGCCGGCTCGGCCGCACCTTGTGCTGGCGCGCAAGCTGGGCGAGGTAATGCGCGGTGGCTTCGCCTTCGACGGTGGGATTGGTCGCGATGATCAGTTCCTGAACTTCGCCCTCGGCCAGGCGCGATGCCAGGCGGTCAAGCCCCAGTTCGCGCGGACCGATGCCGTCGAGCGGCGACAAGCGCCCCTGCAACACGAAGTACAGGCCGCGATAGCCGGTGGCTTGTTCGATGGCGAGACGGTCGGCAGGCGATTCCACCGCGCACAACAGGTAGGCATCGCGCGACGCGCTCGCGCAGGTCGCGCACACTTCGGTCTCGCTGAAGTCGCGGCAGCGCGCGCAATGGCCGATCTTCTCCACCGCCTCGGCCAGCGTTTCCGCCAGCCGTCGACCGCCGTCGCGATCGCGTTCGAGCACGTGGTAGGCCATGCGCTGCGCCGACTTCGGCCCAACGCCCGGCAATACCCGCAACGCATCGATAAGTTGTTCGAGCAATGCGCTCACTAGGCAAGCCTGCCGATCAGAACGGCAGCTTCATTCCCGGAGGCAGCGGCATGCCCGCGGTGACGGCCGACATCCTGGCCTGCGATTCCTGGTCGATCTTGTTGGAGGCGTCGTTGAAGGCGGCGGCGATCAGGTCCTCGACCATTTCCTGGTCGGAGAGGATGCTCGGATCGATACGCACCTTGCGGCACTCCTTGCGGCCCGTCAGCGTCACGTTGACCATGCCGCCGCCGGCCGACCCGGTGACTTCGATCTTCGCGATTTCTTCCTGGGCACGCTGCAGGTTTTCCTGCATGCGCTGGGCCTGCTGCATCATTTGGGCGATGTTGCCACGCATGGTTCTGTTCTCTGATGAAAGCCGTGCCGCAATCGCGACGACAGCGTGGGGGTTGGACTAATTGTCTTCGAAAGGTCGGATCGAATCCGGCACCACCTTGGCGCCGTGTTGCGAAATCAGGCGCTGCACGTCGGGATCGTTCATGAAGGCGGATTCGGCGGCGCTCTGACGTTCATCACGCGCGCGTTCGTTGCGTTCGCGCAGAGACTCGGCCTGCACGGAGGCATTCTCGAAACGGATCTGCGGAGCGGCACCAAGCGCAGGGGCCAGCGCGTTGGCCACCATCGTGATCAGCGCGGTCGACTTGAGATGCTCGTCAGCCGCAGGCAGCGACAGGCGCAACACGCTGCCGTCGTAACCGATAAAACCGGCATGCTCGGCCAGCAGGCGCGCTGGACCGCGCAGGCCACTGTCGGCGACGAACGCATGCCAGGCATCCGCATCCGCGATGACGCCGGTGGTGGTTGGCGCAGCCATCACCGGCTGCTCCGCCTGCGGAGTCGGCGCCATCGCTGGCGCGACTCGAACAGGCTCTGGCATGGAAGGTGCCGCAACGGTTTCGCGCGGCATGGCTTGCCGTGGTGCTGCCTCGCGAGGCGCAGGGTCACGAGCCAGGGCTTCGCGCGCCGCCGCTGCAGCCGACATCCCTGAGGATGCCTCTGCGGCCGTCGTGCGTGGTGCTTCACTGCGCGACGAAACAGGTGGCGCCGGCGCACGCGCACCCTCGCCGTCCGCCGGCCGGAACGCAAGCATCCGCAGCAGACTCATCTCGAAGCCGGCACGTGGACTCGGCGCCAGCGGCAAATCGCGGCGGCCATGCAGCGCCATCTGGTACCAGAGCTGCACGACTTCGGGTCGCGACGCGGCGGCCAGTGCACCGATGGCGACACTCTCACCCTCGACTGCGGCTTCCGGCACCAGCTGACGCACCTGCACGCGGTGCAATGCGTCCGCAAGCGCGTCGAGCACTCCACCCCAGTCCGGGGAGAACTCGGCCAGCACACCGACTTCCGCCAGCAGCGCCGCGCCGTCGCCGCGCGATAGAGCATCGAGCAGGGCGCCCACGCGCGTACGATCGACCGTACCCAGCATGGCAGCCACGGCTGCGTCGTCGAGCTTGCCGCCGGTGTAGGCGATTGCCTGGTCCAGCAGCGAAAGGCCGTCGCGCAGGCTGCCGTCGGCGGCCTTCGCGAGCTGGCGGATCGCACCGGCTTCAGCCGGAATGCCTTCCGCTTCGAGAATGCGGGTGATCTGGCCGCTGATCTGCTGCTCGTCCAATCGCTTGAGGTTGAACTGCAGGCACCGCGACAGCACCGTGACCAACAGCTTTTCCGGATCGGTGGTCGCGAAGAGGAACTTCACGTGCTCCGGCGGCTCTTCCAGCGTCTTCAACAGCGCGTTGAACGCCGCCTTCGACAGCATGTGCACTTCGTCGATCAGGTAGACCTTGTAGCGGCCGCGCGACGGCAGGTACTGGGCGTTTTCGATCAGCTCGCGGACGTTGTCGACGCCGGTGTTGCTGGCGGCGTCGATTTCCAGCAGGTCGATGTATCGGCCGCTATCGATGGCGCGACAGGTCTCGCATTCCCCGCAGGGATCGGCCGAGGTGCCATGCTCGCAGTTGAGCGACTTGGCGAAGATGCGGGCGATCGTGGTCTTGCCCACGCCGCGGGTGCCGGTGAACAGGAAGGCGTGGTGCACGCGGCCCGAATCCAGCGCGTTGGTGAGCGCACGGACCACATGCTCCTGCCCGACCAGTTCGGCGAAACGCTTGGGACGCCACTTGCGGGCGAGGACGAGGTAGGACATGCCGCCATTCTGCCGCGCCGCGCCGCGACAAACTATGCCTGCATGGAACTGAAACGCGCCGCAGCGCGCCAGGAAGTTCTGACGCCGGCCTTTTTGACCCACACCCCGGCCTCCAGGCACCTGTTCCTTGTGATACCCGCGCGCCGCAGTTAGAATTTGCGCCCCTGAAGTCGGCCGGATGTCGTATTCAGGGCTTTTGCGGTACCAGGTGCGGAGAGGTGTCCGAGTGGTTGAAGGAGCACGCCTGGAAAGTGTGTAAGCGTCTAAACCGCGCTTCGGGGGTTCGAATCCCCCTCTCTCCGCCAGCCGCAATCTCGTGCGCAAAGCACGATCAGTAAGTCTCTATGGTGGCCCCGTCGGCCCCTCGCGACGCTAGGTCGAAAACCCCGCCAGGGCCGGAAGGCAGCAACGGTATCGATCGACGCGGGCGCCGAGGTCAGCCGGCGGGGTCATCGCCCGTTTTGGGCTCCGCCCAAAACGCCCGAAGTTTGCAACGCAAACTTCGGGCCCCGGGCTATCGCTTCCAATCCCCACGGCTTCGCCGCGCCCCCCTACTAAGCGGGCTTTCCTCCAGCGCGATTCGGCGCGGAGCACGTTGGCGGACCAAAGCTGGCCCAGTAAAGAGGCCGGCCGTCTCAGAACGGAAATGCGGCTATTGCCTCATTGTCCCGTTTGCTTGCCATTCCCTTCACGATTCTCCAGAGTGGCCCGCTATGGCTGGTCAGGGGGACCGGCTTCGCAAGGAGCTGCGACATGGGACTGTTCGGGAACTGGTTCAAGGGAAAACCGCAGCAGGGTGACATGCGGCCGGCGGCTAAAACGCTGGAATACATGAAGCCACCGGAGCGGACCATCCGCTACGACGCAGGTCTGGTCGAAAACCTCAGACACGATCATTCGGAGCTGGTGGCGATGTACGGCCAGCTTGGGCAAGACGTCCGCGACGGCCACTATCAGCGCATCCCGAACTCCCTGCTCGCGTTCAAGACTCGGCTGGAAGCGCATCTGCTGATCGAGAATGTGCGCTTCTACGTCTATCTGGAACAGGCGCTTGCGCAAGACAGCGACAACATGGCGATCATCCGCGACTTCCGTCGCGAGATGAACGGCATTGCGCGTGGCGTGGTCGAGTTTGTCCGCCGCTATCAGCAAATGCGCGTCACCGCCGCCAACGCCAACGACTTCATGCGCGAATACGATGAAGTGGGCAAATTGCTGGTCATGCGCATCGAGCGCGAAGAAGGCAATCTGTATCCGCTTTACGCGCCGTAAGGGGGGCGTTGCCAACGAAACACTGCAAGGCGGGCTCAGGCCCGCCTTGTTTTTTGGCTCGATGAAAAGCGCCGACGGCCTAGCGTTTTCAGCCGCGGGCGCGGCATCAGCTTTACCGGCACTCAATCGCTACCGTGGGCCGGATGCAGCCAGCCGGAATCGCCTTCGACATAGCGCTCGTGCTTCCAGATCGGTACGCGCGCCTTCACCTCGTCGATGATGTAGCGACATGCGGCAAACGCCGCATCGCGGTGCTCCGCACTTACGCCAACCCACACCGCCAACTCACCGATGCCCAGATCGCCGACACGATGCACGCAACGGGCATCGGTCACCGCGAACTTTTCCATGGCCTCCGCGAGGACCTTTTCGCCCTCGTTTTCAGCGAGCGCGGCATAGGCCTCGTAATGCAGTCCGAGCACGGCGCGATCCGCATTGTGGTTGCGCACCCAGCCTTCGAAGCTGGCGTAGCCGCCCACGCGATCGTCGAGCAGTTCGGCGCGCAGGGTCGCGGTGTCGAAGGGGGTGTCGGAGAGGGAGAAGCGGTTCATTGCGGGTCTGTCTTGGGTCTCGTTACGGCTGGAGCAACTGCAATCCGGGTGTTCCGGGCGCTCTTTGGCTTCGATGCATCTTCTGTCGCCGTCCTTGGCGAAACGTCAGCGATTTCGGATGTTCCGGCCCGGCCATCCATGGCCGGGCGCTGCCAATAAGGCATCGACCAAGCGCACTCCCTCACCCACCGCTCACCGGGGGGATGAAAGCGATCTCGGCGCCTTCGCGCGGGACATCTTCCCATCGGGCGAAATCGCCATCGACAGCCACCCGCAATTGACGCGCCGGGAACGGCAGCTGGTGGCGCGCCTGCAATTCGTTGTACAGCGCGTGTAGATCGGGAGCAGTCGTTTCCACCGACTCGCTCGCCCTGCCGGCAGCATCGCGCAAGCCGGCGAAGTACAGGATGGTGACCTTCTTACTCATTGGGTCTTTCCGAAGTCGCGGCGTCCGCCACGCTTGCCCCGCAGCTTGGCGGGACCAATGACGATGGAGTGCGAAAGCGCCTTGCACATGTCGTACACCGTCAGCGCGGCGACGGTGGCGCCGGTCAGGGCTTCCATCTCCACGCCGGTGCGATGGGTCGTCTTCACGGCACACTCGATAAGTAGATCGCGCTCACCGCTCCATTCGATGGCGATGCGGCAGCCGTCGATGGGCAACGGATGACAGAACGGAATCAATTCGTGCGTCCGCTTGACCGCCATCGTGCCGGCGATGATCGCGGTTTCCACGATCCCGCCCTTGGCGCTCTTCAGCCCGCTGCCGCGCAGCTGCACGGCCACGTCTTGCGGAAAGCGCACGCGGCATTCGGCGATGGCTTCGCGCGCCGTCACGGCTTTACCGGAGACATCGACCATCGCGGGTCGCCCCTGGGGGTCGAGGTGGGTAAGTTTCGAAGTGGTCTTCTTCATTGCGGGCCAAGAATATCGCGGCCAACGCCGGCAGGCCTCTACCCGCCGACGAGGAACATTTCCACGTGCTTGTGGGAGGCCTTGGCGCTGCCGCGCAGCTCGCTGTAGCGGTCGGAGCGCCGCGACCATTGCGCCGCGACATGTTGCGCCAGCCCCACTTCGCCCGTCGCCAGCCAGGGGCGCAGATCGTGTCCCTTTCCGGCAAACAGGCAGGTGTACAGCTGCCCATCGGCAGACACGCGCGCACGATGACAATCGCCGCAGAACGGTTCGCTGACGGAACTGACAAAACCGATTTCCCCTTCACCATCGGCGAAGGCATAACGCGAGGCCACCTCGCCACGGTACTGCGCATTCAAGGGCTGCAACGGCCAGCGCGCGTGGATCCTGTCGCGCAATTCGACCGAAGGCACCACGCGCTCGCGGCGCCAGCCATTACAGGTACCCACGTCCATGTATTCGATGAAGCGCATGATGTGACCGTGGGCGCGCGCGAATTCCACCAGCGGCAGTACTTCGTCCTCGTTGACGCCACGCTGCACGACGCAGTTGAGCTTGATCGGAGCGAAGCCGACTGCGGATGCCGCCCTGATCCCATCGAGCACGGCACCCACTTCACCCCTGCCACCAGACAGGGAACGGAATAGGTCCGGTTCCAGCGCATCCAGGCTCACGGTGAGCCGATGCAATCCCGCATCGCGCAGCGCACGGGCTTGCCCGGCGAGCAGCGAGCCATTGGTGGTAAGCGCGATGTCGGTGAGTCCGTCGATGACGGCCAGACGCTCGATCAAGTCCGGCAGTCGCTTTCGCAGCAAGGGCTCGCCCCCGGTGATGCGCAGCTTGCTGACGCCGATGCGAACGAAGCCACGTACCAGCGTTTCGATCTCATCGAACGACAGTCGCGAGGCAGCATCGAAACCGTAGTCGTCCGGCACCTTTTCCGCCGGCATGCAGTAGGGGCAACGAAAATTGCAGGCTTCTATCACCGACAGGCGCAGGTCGCGCAGCGGACGACCCAAGGTGTCACGCACGTCCGCCATCGCATGGGCGGCTTCCGGCACCACGTTCACGACTCGGCTCGCGGCGCGGTCGGCTCTGCGAGCGCAACGACCCCACCGGCATTGGCCACGCGATGGCCGCGAGCGGCGAGGATTTCGCCCTCCTCGCGACTGGCGTAGTGATACAGCATGCAGCGCGACAGCAGCTCAGCGGAGTATTCGCGCTCGAGATCGTCGATACCGCTGTGCGAAGGATTGCCGTGCAGCGCGCAGTCGTGGGCGATCAGTTCGCCGTCGCTGGCGTATTTCGCCAGTTGTTCGGGGATGGGACGCGTATCGCCGGTCCACACCACACTGCCCTGCAGGCGCAGGCCGAAGGCGGTTTCCGGCCAGTGATGGCGCGTGGCGAACACTTCCAGGCGCACGCCGTCGTGCCAGAACGCGGCACCGACCGGAATCACCTGGAACGCATCCCAGAAATTCGCGCCGCCTTCGGCCAATGGGTTCGGATAATCGCCGACGCGCTGGTGCAGCAACGGCACCAGGGCTGCCGGTACGTACACGCGGACTTTGCCGCGACGTGCCTCGTCGAAATAACTCGACACGAACAGCCGCTCGAAGCCGCCAACGTGGTCGAGATGCGTGTGCGTGATGAACAGCGCGCGCGGGGCCGCGCCGTAGTGCTGCAGATAGTGGCTGAGGCCTTCATTGCCGCAGTCGATCGTCAGCCATGGAGCGCCGTCGCGCTCGATCGTGGCCATCGCCGACCCCAGCTCAACCGCGGACGCATTGCCCACGCCCTGCAGTCGCAAACTCCAGCTCATCAGGTGCCTCGTGCCCAGACGCGGTCGTAGGCCGCGCGCAAACGGGCGTAGTCCCGTTCCACGTCCTCGATGGGGCGCGCTCCACGAAGTTTCAACAGCGAACGCTTCAGCCGCGAAAGGTTGCCCTCGCGCCACCCGGTGGCGGGGATGCGCTGCTCGCCGCGGTCGAGATCGATCACCCAACCACGCCCGGTGGGATCGAACAGCAGGTTATGCGCATTGAGATCCGCGTGGTCCAGTCCGGCGCGATGAATGCGCGCGATCAGGCGCCCCGCTTCTTCCCACGGGGCGCCATCGCCTGCCACGGCGGCACGGTCGGCCAGCGTGCGCACGTCGTCAATGCGTTCGATCAGGATGGCGGCGCTGTAGAACTGGCCTTCTCGCCGGTAATACGCCGCGATCGGCTTCGGCACCGGCACACCCTTCGCCGCCATGTCGCGGGTCAGGCGGAATTCGGCAAAGCTGCGGGTACGGTTGGCACCACGCCACCAGTAGCGATCGCGGCTGAAATGCGCCGCGAAACCGCCGCGGAGGTAGCGGCGCAGCACGCAGGAGCCGAATGGCGCATCGACGAACCATGCGCCTCCGCGCCCCCCGCTGGCGACCGGGCGAGCGTGCTCGCTCCAGAATGCCGGGGAAAACCAGTCGGGCTTGGCTTGTCGCACGCGCGTGTTGTCGAACAGAATCGCGCCGTATCCGCGATCATCGCGGAACGGTGTCAATCCTTCGGCAGCGTCATAGCCGGTCATTCCACGAGTCTAGCAAGACCCATGCCGCAAACACCCCTGTCTATCTGCCTGTTGCGGCTGTCCGCATTGGGCGACGTGACCCACGTCTTACCTCTGGTGCGGACCCTGCAGGCCGCCTGGCCACAGCTGGCGCTCACCTGGATCATCGGCAAGGGCGAACACCGGTTGCTGGATGGCCTGCCGGGCGTGGAGTTCGTTGAATACGACAAGAAGTCTGGTCTCGCAGGCATGCGTGCGCTGCGCGGGCAGCTGCGCGAGCGGGCACCCGACGGTCGATTCGATGTGCTCCTGCAGATGCAGGTTGCCGCCCGCGCCAACCTGCTGTCCGGTTTTGTTCCGGCGCGACGCCGCGTTGGCTACGACCGCTCGCGCTCCAAGGACCTGCACGGGCTCTTCATCAACGAACGCATTCCCGATCGCCCCGGCATCCACGTGCTCGACGCGATCGGCAGCTTCTGCGAGCCCCTGGGCCTCAAGCAGACGCAAGTGCGCTGGGATCTGCCGGTTCCGGATGCGGCCCGCGAATGGGCGCATGCGCAGTGGATCGACGACGGTAGGCCCACGCTGATGATTTCACCCTGCTCCAGCCATGCCCTGCGCAACTGGCGCGCCGAGCGCTATGCAGCTGTGGCCGACCATGCCGTTTCGCGCGGCTGGCGCGTGGTGCTGTGTGGCGGCCGCAGCCAGCTCGAGCGCGAGACCAGCGATGCCATCCTGGCCTCGATGAAGTCATCCGCGCTGGACCTGGTCGGCAAGGACACCCTCAAGCAGCTGCCTGCCCTGCTCGAGCGCGCTGACTTGCTGATGACTCCGGACTCCGGCCCCATGCATATCGCCAACGCGATGGGTACCAGGGTGTTGGGCCTGCATGCCGCGAGCAATCCCGCGCGCAGCGGCCCGTATTCGGATCGACGCTATTGCGCCGACCGCTACGACGACGCTGCACGCAAATATCTGGGGAAGCCCGCATCGCAGCTGAAATGGGGCACCAAGATCGAACACGAAGGCGTGATGGACCTGGTGACCGTCGAGGACGGTATCGCTGCGTTCGAGCGCTATGTCACCGACTATCAGGCATGAAACAAGGAACGAAATGAATCTGGAAACCCTGCTCGACAAGGACGCCATCGGCGACGTCATCCATCAGCTTTTCATCGCCACCGACGATCGCGACTGGGCGGCGGTGCGCCTGGCGCTGGCACCGCGGCTCCTGGTGGACATGACCTCGCTCACCGGCGGCGAGCCGTCGGAGATCGACGGCCCTACGCTCGCCTCGATGTGGGAAGCCGGTCTGCGGACCATCCAGGCCGTGCATCATCAGGTCGGCAACCTGCGTATCAGCGTGGACGGCGATGCGGCCGAAGCGTTCTGCTACGGCACCGCCACGCACTACCGGCCCACCGCCAGCGGGCGCAACGTGCGCGCCTTCGTCGGCAGCTACGACTTCGCGCTGGCGCGGATGGACGGCACGTGGCGGATCACGCTGTTCCGCTTCAAGCTCAAGTACCTGGACGGCAACCCGCAGCTGGAAACGGATAACTGATCCGGTCTTACGGCGCCGCGCCCGTCTTGTAGTCCTGGTAGGACTTCTCCTCGACGTACGCAGAACCCAGTGCGAGGTTGATGTCCTTCTTGATGCGAGCGCGTTCGTCGTTCTCGAAGTAGACGCTGCGGGCAAGGCGGATGAATTCGGCATCGAATTCCTGCGCCTTCTCCTTGATGCGGATGTCGTCCTCGATCACCCACAGGCGCTCGTTGACGGCCTTCAGCGCCGCGCGCAGCTGGATGATGTCCTTGCCGGCGGCCGGGTGCGCCATCCAGGTCTTTTCCAGCGCCGAGAGTTCATTGCGGACGTTGGCCAGTTTGGCCTCGTCGGTCATGCGTTCGGACTTGATCTGGAGGATGGCGATCTTGTCGAGAAGTTCGCCAAAAGAGACCGGGACCAGGATTTCGGACATGTCGGGAAGCCATTGAGGCCGGGCTGCACGCCGCGGCGGAAGGTGAACCGGGCTGGGAGCCCGGCCTGCGAAGCCGACAGTTTAGCCGCCTCACCGGAAAACTTGCCCACGACCACCCGGGCCACGTATCATTCGCGGCCCACTTCAGGAGAGGTGGCAGAGTGGTTGAATGTACCTGACTCGAAATCAGGCGTACGTTTATAGCGTACCGAGGGTTCGAATCCCTCCCTCTCCGCCAGTTGCAGACAAAACGCCCCGCTTCGCCGGGGCGTTTTGTTTTTCCGGCACCCGGGCGCGGCGGTCGCGAGCCTTGCTTTCGCGGCCGGTCCGCCACGATTATCGCGTTTCCCTTTGCGAAGCCCCCATCCCCCGCCGGTTTCTCCAATGATCGAATTCGGACACCTGACGCATGTCGGCCTGCGTCGGGAACTCAACGAGGACACGTACTACGGAGACAGCGAGCTGGGGCTCTGGCTGATCGCCGACGGTATGGGCGGTCATGAATATGGCGAAGTCGCCAGCGCGCTCGCCCGCGAAACCATCGTCCGCGAAGTCCGCGATGGCACGCCGCTTGCCACGGCGATCCGCATTGCCGACGAGGAAATCATCCGGATCTCGCGCCGTCGCCACGACGCGCTGCCGATGGGCACGACGGTCGTCGCCGCGCGCGTGAACGGCAATCGCTTCGAAGTAGCCTGGGTCGGCGACAGCCGCGTCTATCTGTGGCGCGACAACAATCTGGTCCAACTATCGCAGGACCATAGCTATGTGCAGGAACTGATCGCCACGGGCGCGATCACCCATGAACAGGCGCGTAGCCATCCGCATCGCAATGTCGTGACCCAGGCGCTGGGCGTGACCGATCCGCGCAATCTCAATGTCGAAACCATGACCGGCGAGCTCCGTCCGGGCATGCAACTGCTGCTGTGTAGCGACGGCCTGACCGAGGAAGTCGACGATCGCGGCATCGCCGGTGTGCTCTCGCACAACGATGGCAGCGCGCAGGAGTGCGTGGACGAACTGGTCGCGGCAGCGTTGGATGGCGGCGGTTCGGACAATGTGACCGTGGTGCTGGTGCGCAGCCACTGACGCTTCAAAATCAGGCGGGCAACGCTTCCGCCTGCACAGCTGCATCGGCTTCGGCCCACAGATCCCACACCGCCTTGCCCGCTTTCTTGCGCAACTGCGCGAGTCGGCTTTCGTGCGCCATGAGGTCTTCTTCCGCGACCACTACGCGCGGGCGCGGTGCATGAACGTCGACGTCGAATGCGACTGCCGCTTCGCCCGTGGCTTCGGCACTGGCCTCGAAACCGATCTCGCTCTGCCCCGAGGTCAGCCCGATGTAGACCTCGGCCAGCAGTTGGGCGTCGAGCAACGCGCCGTGCAACTGGCGATGCGTGTTGTCAACGTCGAAGCGTTTGCACAGCGCGTCCAGCGAGTTGCGCTGCCCCGGGAAACGCTGACGGGCAAGCAGCAGCGTGTCCTCGACGGTGCAGCGATCGGCAAGCGCGCCGTACTGCGGGCCAGCCAGACGCAGCTCGTTGTCGAGGAAGCCGACGTCGAACGCCGCGTTGTGGATCACCAGCTCCGCGCCTTCGATGAAGGCGAGGAACTCGTCGGCGATCGCCGCGAACAGCGGCTTGTCGGCCAGGAATTCCAGGGTCAGGCCCGTGACTTCCTGCGCGCCCGCTTCGAACTCACGCTCCGGATTGAGATAACAGTGGAACGTGCGGCCAGTCGGGCGGCGCTCCATCATCTCGACACAGCCGATTTCCACCACGCGGTTGCCGCTGGCCCAGCTCAGGCCGGTGGTTTCGGTGTCGAGGATGATCTGGCGCATTAGGAATCCGGTACTGGTGAAGGGGATGGAAACTGACGATCGTCGTTACTAGACGGGGGCGTAATGCTTGAACCGCACGGCCTGATTGCGCGCCAGCGTGTCGACACGCTCGTTGTCCGGATCGCCGGAATGCCCCTTCACCCACTTCCACTCGATGCGATGACGGGCGGCGGCCGCGTGCAACCGTTCCCACAGGTCACGGTTCTTGACCGGATCCCCGCCGGCGGTTTTCCAACCGCGACGCACCCAGCCCGGCATCCATTCGGTGATGCCCTGGCGCACGTATTGCGAGTCAGTCACCAGAGTGACTTCGCATGCTTCCGACAACGCCTCCAGCCCGGAAATCGCCGCCATTAGCTCCATGCGGTTGTTGGTCGTATTGGCTTCGCCACCGACCAGTTCGCGTTCGTGGCGGCCGTAACGCAATAGCGCGGCCCAGCCGCCGGGTCCAGGATTACCGAGGCAGGCGCCATCGGTGTGGACCTCGACCGTCTTTCGATTTTCTTGAGTCATTTGCGAATTATGGCTGCCTGCCGTCGCAGTTGCTCGGATCGCAGCGCTTCGAAACGCCACGACACGCGCGAATGGGCTGCGCCCTGCAGGCGGAAGCTGGCTCGCGCCGTCGGCGGCGCAAGCGCATGCACACGCTTGTTGACACTGAGCGCGATTCCCGCGCGCAACCAGTCGTTCATGCCGACGCCGACATCGCCGCGATCCATGCGCCAGCGGGGCCCAAGCCATTGCAGGCTGACCGAATCCAGCGCAAAGCCCGCACGCCGCAACGATGCCTGCCAGGCGCCGGTCACGCGGGCATGCAGTCCAGTGCGTGCCCAACGCGCGCGATACGGGCTCCATGCGTTGAGTGCGGCCAACCAGAGCGTGCCGCCTGGTGCGAGGACGCGTTCGCACTCCCCCAGCAACCCTTCGACGTCGCAGCCGTCGTCCAGGGTGTGTTGAAGCAGCACGGCTCCGAAGGTTTCATTCGCGAACGGGAGCGGCAGGCTGCAGCGCACGGCGCCATCGAAACAGGGCTCGTCGAAGCGGCTTCCGTTGCGCCTCAGCAACACACCACGCCCGCCTTGGGATTCGGGGGGCGCCGAGCCGGCAACGCCCATCCAGCACCACGGCAGGGCCGGGATCGAGGCAAGCACGCGCGCCATTGCGGCGGCTTCCACCGCCAGCAGCCCCTGCCCCGCTTCGCTGCCGAACCAGGCCAGGGAACCTTCGGATTGACGGTTGGCGATAACCGGGGGCATGGTCGGGATTGTGCGGGATCGCCGCCCGGAGTTCACCGCATGCGCCTGCATCCCCTGCCCGCTTTCGCCGACAACTACATCTGGACGATGACCGACGACACCGGCCGTGTGCTGATCGTCGACCCGGGCGAAGCCGGTCCGGTCCTCGAGTTTCTCCGCGACGGCCGCGAACCTGCGGCGGTCCTACTGACCCATCATCACGCCGACCATATCGGCGGGACGGCGAAACTACTGGAAACATGGCCCGATCTGCCGGTAATAGCGCCAAAAGATGAACGCATCCCGTTTAGCAGCCACGGGGTCGGCCAAGGCGACGTGGTGGAAGCTGGTCCCTGGCGCTTCGACGTGCTGGAAATCCCAGGCCATACCCTCACCCACATTGCCTTTCACGGGCATGGCGTAGTGTTCTGCGGCGACACCTTGTTCAGCCTGGGCTGCGGCCGGCTGTTCGAGGGCACCCCTGCGCAGATGTGGGCTTCGCTCACAAAACTGACATCGCTTCCGCACGAAACCCGGATCTGCTGCGGACACGAGTACACGGTTAACAACAGCCGTTTTGCCAGCGTGGTAGAACCCGGCAACCTGGCGCTACGGCGTCGCTCCGAGGAGGCACGGACCATGCGCGATCGTGGACAGCCCACCCTTCCCAGCACGCTGGCCGATGAGCTGGCCGCCAATCCCTTCCTGCGGGCGGACGCGCCCGAGGTCCGCCAGACGTTACGTGCGCGGCTCGGCTACGAGCCGGCCGATAGTGTCGAAGCCTTCGCCGAACTGCGGCGCTGGAAGGACGGATTCGCGTCATGAGCGCGCGCCTCGTGGCACTCGCGCTGGCCCTGCTGCTGGCGGTTCCGGCGTGCGCGAACGCCGAAGAAGGCAAGGCCGACGCTTCGCCGCCGGGCACCCGCAACGGCCGCGAGATCTACGAGCGCTTCCGTGACGGCCTGGCCGATCCGGAGTGCAAGGCCGAGTCCAGCGCGCGCTGGCGGGCCCACTTCGCCCATGCGCCGAAGCAACTGGCGGGCAGCAATGACGATGTGCTGCCGCTTTTCGGCTATGTGGTGGATGCCCTGCGTGAAGCCAATCTGCCGACCGAGTTCGCGCTGATCCCGTTCGTCGAAAGCGGCTACAAGCCCGGGGCGCGCAGTGCCCAGGGCCCGGCCGGACTGTGGCAGATGATCGCGGTGACCGCACGCAACCATAAGGTGCCGATGCGTGCGGGTTACGACGGCCGCCTGTCGCCGGTGGATTCCACGACGGCCGCGGTGCGTTACCTGAAGACGCTGTATGGAATGTTCGCGGGCGACTGGCGATTGGCGGTGATGGCCTACAACGCCGGTGAATATCGCGTGCTCGGAGCACTCAAACGCGGCGGCCAGACTGCACGCAACGCCAACCCCGAGGCCTTGCCCGGCCTCTCGCCGATCACCCAGGCATATGTGCGCAAGCTTCATGCCCTCTCGTGCCTGCTGGAACAAGCCGACGACCGCGAAGAGTGGCTACATGCGTTGGACCGCCCGGTGCCGCTGTTGCAGGCGGTGGCACTGCCGGCAAACGCCACCGATATCGCCGCCTGGGCCCGCCGGAACGGCCAGGACGCCACGCAACTACAGCGACTCAATCCGGCCTTTGCAGGCGGCCACATCACCCGCACCGGCGACAGGCCGGCGCGCGTGCTGGCGGTTGCCGCCGTGCAGACGCCCGACGACGCAGCGCCCGATGCGATGGGCGGCACGGCCGCGACTTCCAGCTCCATGGCAACGATGAGCGCGAACCCCGACAGTGCGATGAGCGCCTCGTACCCGGCGTCGACTGCCGGCCGCCGCCACACGGTCTCGCGCGGCGACAGCCCGTGGAAGATCGCGGCCCGCTACGACATCCGTGTCGCCGACCTGCTGGAACGCAACGGCTTGAAGCCCAACGAGGTGCTGCGGCCTGGCAGGGTGCTCCTGATCGATGCCGAGCTCGCTGCGAGCGAGACTCTGCCGGCGGCAGCCCCCACGCCCTGAGCGAGAAAGGACGCCGCCGCGCCTGCGCTCGACGCATCGCGGCTGCTGGAACGAATGCCGCGATCCAAGCTCGCCGGCTTCCCGCCCCCCTCCGCTACACTAGAGCCTTTGCTCAGCCGCCCCCACGCGGCCAACCACGAGGACGAGTTCATGGGTTTCCTGCAAGGCAAGCGCGCACTCATCACCGGCATCGCCAGCGAGCGTTCCATCGCCAGCGGCATCGCCGAAGCCATGCATCGCGAAGGCGCGCAGCTGGCCTTTACCTATCAGACCGAAAAGCTCAAGTCGCGCGTCGAGAAGGCCGCCGAAGAATTCGGCAGCAACATCGTGATTCCGCTCGACGTTGCCAGCGACGAACAGATCGCCGCCTGCTTCGATGAGCTCGGCAAGCATTGGACCGACGGCTTCGACATCCTCGTCCACGCCATCGCCTATGCCCCGCGCGAAGCCATCGCCGGCCAGTTCCTCGACGGCCTGACCCGTGAGAACTTCGCCATCGCGCACGACATCTCCGCCTATTCGCTCGCCGCGATCGCCAAGGCGGCGCGCCCGCAGATGCAGGGCCGCAACGGTTCGATCCTCACGCTCAGCTATCTCGGCGCCGAACGTGCGCTGGCCGGCTACAACGTGATGGGCGTTGCCAAGGCCAGCCTGGAAGCGACCGTTCGTTACCTCGCCTACAACCTCGGTCCGGAAGGCACACGCGTCAACGCGATCTCCGCCGGTCCGATCAAGACCCTGGCCGCCGCGGGCATTGCGGGCTTCCGCAAGATCCTCGGCCATGTCGAAGAGAACGCGCCGCTGCGTCGCACGGTGACGATCGAACAGGTCGGCAATGTCGCCGCGTTCCTGTGCTCTGACCTCGCCTCCGGCGTGACCGGCGAAGTCACCTATGTCGATTCCGGCTACAACATCCTCGGCATGACCGGCCTGGATAGCGCCGAATAATCGTCCGTACCTGCGGCGCATCCATGCTGCCGCATCGGGATCCAGGCTTACCTAATCGGTGAGCATCGTGGGCCGGCGACAGCCGGCCCACGAATCGCCCATCAGGGCAGCAGCGTGCCCTGGTCCGCGATCGACAACCACTTGTTGCCATCGTGCGTATAGGTAACGCTCGTCAGCGCATGCTGACGGAAGCCGATGCGCGGGATCGCATATACCGTGTCGTACAGGATGACCGCCGAATGGCAACCATCCACGACTCGATACAGCTCGGTCCATGACCAGACCGCCTCGCGATTGGCGAAATGCCCGGCCATCGCGCGTTCGATGGCGTCAATGCCGATCCGCCGGCCACCGCTGGCGAACACGGTCACTGCACGATCGTCATGGCCGGCCAGCCAGGTTTCCTTATCGAAATCGCGGAAGGATTCCATATCGGTCCGCTGTGCGACTTCGAACTGGCGCGCGCAGCCAACCGCTTCCTGCGCGAATGCCGACGGTGCGAATGCGGCGAGCAGCGCTGCCCCGGTGATGGCGGCGAGGACCTTGTTACGACGGAACGACTTCGTCTTCATGCTGTTCTCCCTTCGGGACAATTCCCGAGGGTGACGATAGGTTCCGGACACCGCTCGATTCGAGAGCCACTCCCGCGCGAATCCAGCAGACCAATTGCGCGCGTGTGCCAAAGCTGCGAAAAAGAAAAGGCCCGGCAATGCCGGGCCTTTTCGTCGATCTGGATCGGTGCGTGGATCAGAGATTCTGTTCGACGATCTTGACGTTCATCTTCTTGCGCAGCGACTTCACCATCCCCTGAAGCTCTTCGTCGGCGGCGACATCTCCCAGCTGCTGACGCATGCGATCACGCTGCATCGCGGGCATGGCGGCCACATCGCCGGGCTTCACCTTGTCGACGGTGAACAGGACTGCGGTACCCGACATCGCTGCCTTGCCAGGCGTCACCTTGCCCTCGGCGGGAACGGCAGCCGCGAAGATCGCCTCGGTCACTGCCGGATCCGGCACCGGCATGCCGCGCTGCAAGCCCGGCATCACATTCGGCGGCGGCAGGCTCTTCGAAGCCGCGACCTGTGCCAACGTCTCACCTGCGCGCAGGCGGGCAAGCAATGCCTCAGCGTCCTTCGCGGCGGCCTTGCTGGTGCGATCCGCATGGATAGCCGCGATGACCTGATCACGCACCACCGCAAGAGACTGCGCGCGCTCCGGGGTGTGTGCCGTCACGCGCAGCAGCACGCTGTGGTTGGGAGCGATCTCGATGGGCTCGCTGACCGTGCCGTCGGCGATCCGCGCTTCGTCGAATGCCTGGCGCTTCACTGCGGCGGATGCGAGGACACCTTCGTTGGCATTGCGGGCCACCGGACCGAGCGTCTGCACCGGCAGGTTCAACTCGCGAGCCGCGGGGCCGAGCGACGTGGGGTTCTTCAACACCTGGTCGAACAGCTTGCCGCTGAGGTCGTTGTAGGCGTGCTCGCGCGCGGCATCGCTCTCTTGGCGCAACAACTGATCGCGCACCGCAGCGAAATCCTGCTGCTGCGCGCTCTTGATCTCACGCAGCTGGATGATGTGCCAACCGTAGCTGGTCTTGACCGGTTCGCTGATCTCGCCGGCCTTAAGCGAAAACATCACCTTGTCGAATTCAGGAGCCATCACGCCCTTGGCATTCCAACCAAGGTCGCCGCCGCTGGCCTTCGAGCCCGGATCGTCGCTGTTGGCACGCGCAAGCGCGGCGAAGTCGGCGCCCGGCGCCGTGGCCTGCGCATAGATCTGGCGCGCCTTGGCTTCCGCTGCCTTCTGTGCGGCCGCATCGGCCTTCGCGTCCACCTGGATCAGGATGTGCGAAGCCAGGCGCTGCTCCTGCGCAGTGAACTGCTTGCCTTCCTGCTCGTAACGCGCACGCAGGGCAGCTTCGTCCGGCGTCGGAACAGTCAGGTCAGCGGCGTTGATTTCGACATATTCGAGCGAGACGGTTTCCGGCGCGCGATAGGCAGCGGAGTGCGTGTCGTACCACTTCTTGATTTCCGCATCGCTGACCGGCGCGGTATCGGCGGCCGGAGGCGGCAGGATCAGCAGGCTCGCGTCGCGCGTCTCGTACATCAACTTGAGCAGACGGTCAGTTTCAGCCGTGGTGTAGAAGCTGCTGCCGCCGATGGCGGTGCCGACCAGCGACTCTTCCAGCGACTGGCGCACCAGGCCTTCGAACTGCTTCTCGGTCCGCGGCGGAAACTGCGACGACAGCGCCAGGCGGTAGCGTTCGTAGTCGAACTTCCCGTCGACCTGGAACGCGGGGATGTCCATGATCTGCTTCTGCACCATCGCATCGCTGACGCTGACGCCTGCGTTGCGTGCCGCCAGCTTCTGTACACGCTGGTTCACCAGCTGATCGAGGATGCGGAGCTTGTTCTCCGCGCTCTCGAACTGCTTCGCGTCGAAAGCTTCGCCCTGCCGCGCGCGCGCCTGCTGGCGCGTGTTCTCAAAGGCGGTACGGAAGTCGTCGCGGCTGATCACTTCGTGATCCCACAGCGCCGATGCCGGCCACCACGAGGGAGCCGACGGCCACCACGATGGCGGCGCATCGATGCGCGCGGCGAAGTCATCGTTGCGCTGAACTTCGTACTGACTGATCCCGAACGGAACCAGCAGCAGCGCAAGGAAGCCAAGGATCACCGTGGCGATCCAGCCCGAGGTCTTTTCGCGAATGGCTTGCAGCATTGGGTAACCGGTAAGGGCAATAACGTAGCCGCGCAGTGTATGGCGGGTTTCGACCCGCCGTCGAGCACCAGCACGCCTGCTCGGAAATCGGACTCACGGCGCGGCACCTGGAAGGACTACGCCGCGCCGGAACGCACAAAGCAGAACGCCCGCATTTCTGCGGGCGTTCTGGGAATAAATGGCGGAGTGGACGGGACTCGAACCCGCGACCTCCGGCGTGACAGGCCAGCATTCTAACCGACTGAACTACCACTCCGCGCTGAGCCAAAAATAATACAGGTCGGATTCGTTTCGTGCAACACCCGAACTGCAATTTTTTTGATCTGGTGGGTGCTGAGGGTTTCGAACCCCCGACCCTCTCCGTGTAAAGGAGACGCTCTACCGCTGAGCTAAGCACCCAGGGGCGCGCATCATACCTCATCGGATAGGACGGGACGACACTTCCCGTGACAAACGGCACACATGCGCGCGCTGGCCACGTTGCTGAAATTGAATGAAGTCAAAAACAAAAAAGCCCGGCAATTGCCGGGCTTCTTCTGTATCGACGTAACCGCTCGGATCAGTTGACCGCGTCCTTCAGTGCCTTGCCGGCCTTGAACGACGGATTCTTCGACTTCTTGATCTTGATCGTTTCGCCGGTCTTCGGGTTGCGACCTTCGCGTGCGGCGCGCTCACGCACCTGGAAGGTACCGAAGCCAACGAGAGTGACGGCATCGCCCTTCTTCAGCGCCTTGGTGATGACGCTGATGGCGGCGTCGACGGCCTTGGCGGCGTCGGCCTTGGAAAGTTCGGCAGCGTCGGCGACGGCGCTAACAAATTCGCCCTTGTTCATTCGTATGGACTCCATGTGCGGCAGATTTGCCGCAGTGTACTGATAACCGGGCAGGCCTCTGACTTGCGAAGCTGCTCCCCGATCGAGTGGACCGCATGATTGCGCTGACTGCAGCAGCAACGCGGCTGGCAGCGTTATACCAGCGCTATTGTCGATACCGCAACCCTGAAAGCCAGCAATGACGCGGCTTTCAGGGCTTGCAGCGTTTGCTGCAAAACGCAAGCGAGGTTAGTGCTTGACGTCTACCTGGGCCGCCGACTGCACACCATCGGGGACCGGCAACTCGCCCGGCGGAATGGCCGGAGTCGGCGTGACCGGCCGCTCCAGCGCGATATCGAGGACTTCGTCGATCCACTTCGCCGGAATGATCTTCATCCCTTGCGTGACCGCCTTGGGCAGGTCGGCGAGATCCTTCTTGTTTTCATCCGGAATCACTACCGTGCGGATACCGCCACGTAGCGCCGCCAGCAGCTTCTCCTTCAGGCCGCCGATCCCGAGCACCTTGCCGCGCAAAGTAATTTCGCCCGTCATCGCCACGTCGGCCTTGACCGGATTCTTGGTCAACATCGACACCAATGCCGTGGCCATCGCGATACCAGCGCTCGGGCCGTCCTTCGGCGTGGCGCCTTCAGGCACATGCACATGGATGTCGTGCTTTTGCAGGAAATCGAGATCGATGCCCAACCGGTCCGTGCGCGCACGCACGACCGACAGCGCCGCCGAAGCGGATTCCTTCATCACGTCGCCCAGCTGTCCGGTGAGGAGCAACTGACCCTTGCCAGGCACGAGCGTAGCTTCGACCTGCAGCAGATCGCCGCCGACTTCGGTCCATGCCAGGCCGGTGACCAGGCCGACTTCGTTCTGTTCCTCGATGCGACCGAAATCGAAACGGCGCACGCCCAGGTACTTGTCGAGGTTCTTCGAGGTGATGCTGATTGCTTTCGGCTTGCCACCCTTCTTCGCTTTCGCTGGACCGGCCAGCGCGATTTCCTTCACGACCTTGCGGCAGACCTTGGAAACCTCGCGCTCCAGGTTGCGCACGCCTGATTCACGCGTGTAGTAACGCACGATGTCCTGGACAGCGTCCTCGGCGATCTTGATCTCTTCGGGCTTGAGGCCATTCGCCTTGATCTGCTTGGGCAGCAGATAGCGCATGGCGATGTTGAGCTTCTCTTCCTCGGTATAGCCCGGAATCCGGATCACTTCCATGCGATCGAGCAACGGACCGGGAATGTTCAGCGAGTTCGACGTTGCCACGAACATCACTTCGGACAAGTCCAGATCGACTTCCAGGTAATGGTCGTTGAAGGCTGTGTTCTGCTCGGGGTCGAGTACCTCGAGCAATGCCGAGGACGGATCGCCACGGAAATCCATCGACATCTTGTCGATCTCGTCGAGCACGAACAGCGGATTCTTACTGCCGACCTTGTTGAGGTTCTGCACGATGCGGCCCGGCATTGAACCGACGTAGGTACGGCGATGGCCACGGATCTCGGCTTCGTCACGCACGCCGCCCAGTGACATGCGCACGAACTTGCGGTTGGTCGACTTGGCGATCGACTGGCCCAGCGATGTCTTGCCCACGCCCGGCGGACCGACGAGGCACAGGATCGCGCCCTTCATCTTGGTCACTCGCGACTGCACGGCAAGATATTCGAGGATGCGTTCCTTGACCTTCTCCAGACCGAAGTGATCGGCGTCGAGCACATCCTGCGCAACCTTGAGATCCTTGCGGATCTTGGTGCGCTTCTTCCACGGCACGCCGAGCAGCCACTCCAGGTAATTGCGCACGACCGCGGCTTCGGCCGACATCGGCGACATCTGCTTGAGCTTGTTGAGCTCGTTGCGCGCCTTGGTTTCCACCGGCTTGGGCATGCCGGCTTCGGCGATCTTGCGGGTCAGCTCGTCGATGTCGTTGGGCGCTTCATCGATCTCGCCGAGCTCCTTCTGGATCGCCTTCATCTGCTCGTTGAGGTAGTACTCGCGCTGACTCTTCTCCATCTGCGACTTCACGCGGCCGCGGATGCGCTTTTCCAGCTGCTGCACATCGATCTCGCCATCCACCAGGCCCACCAGTTGCTCGAGGCGCGCACCGATGGCATGCGTCTCCAACAGTTTCTGCTTGTCGCTCAGGCGAACGCCCAAGTGCGCGGCGATCGTGTCGGCAAGGCGGCCAGGCTCGTCGATGCCGGAGAGCGTTTGCATCAGCTCGGGCGGCAGCTTGCGATTGGTCTTCACGTACTGCTCGAACAACCCCATCAGCGAACGCGTGATGGCATCGAGCTCGCGCTCATCGCGATCGATGTCCGGATCGACCACCTGCGCCCGACCCGCTAGCGCGTTGTTGGCCTCACCGACCTGATCAACGACGACTCGCGACATGCCTTCGACCAGTACCTTGATGGTGCCGTCGGGCAACTTCAGCAACTGGAGTACATGTGCCAGCGTGCCGGTCTCGTAGAGATCCTTGCCGGTCGGATCGTCGGTTTCGGCGGAGCGCTGGGCGACCAACAGAATGCGCTTGTCGGATTCCATCGCCAGATCGAGCGCGCGAATGGACTTGTCGCGGCCGACGAAGAGCGGAATCACCATGTGCGGAAAGACGACGACATCCCGTAACGGCAGCACGGGCAGGTTCATCGTTTCGCGGTCGGAAGAGACGGTCATGGGAGCTCCTGTGAATCGGGCGGACTGGCACGACAAATGGACCGTGCATTTCGCACGGTTATGGGGCTCGGGCCGGAAGGATGCAAGCGATCCTGTTCACCGATTGTGTTTTACATAAGAAAAACGCGAGAAATCATCGGCTTGCGGCCACCGAAACCGCCCGCCATCCGTCGGATCGAAGAAAAGGGCCTGGCAATGCGAGCCCTCGGGACAGCGGTGCCCCGGAAGGTGCCGGGCTCCGTACGGTAGCTACTTTGTGAGTTCGGTAATGCCCGCCCTAGCCAGTCGGCGTGCTGTCGAAGGCCACGTACGCGAAGGCGAGGGCCACAACAGGAAAGGGCGGCCTGAGCCGCCCTTTCATTCACTCTGCTGAGGCTACCTTCGGTGGCGCCGGGGGGGTCTGGTAGATCAGATACGGGTCTGATTTGTGCTCGACCACCGACTCGTCGACGACCACCTTGCTGACGTTCTCCAGCGACGGCAGGTCGTACATGGTGTCTAGCAGGACGCTCTCCACGATGGTGCGCAGGCCGCGGGCGCCGGTCTTGCGCTTGAGCGCCTTCTTGGCGATGGCCGTCAGCGCGTCGGGGCGGAACTCCAGTTCCACACCCTCCATGTCGAACAGCTTCTTGAACTGCTTGGTGATGGCGTTCTTCGGCTCGGTAAGGATCGTGACGAGAGCAGCTTCGTCCAACTCTTCCAGGGTCGCGACCACCGGCAGACGGCCCACGAATTCCGGAATCAGGCCGAACTTGATCAGATCTTCCGGCTCGACGTCCGCCAGCAGCTTGCTGGCATCGGTCTTGCGCGTGGTGCTCTTCACCTTGGCGCCGAAACCAATCCCGCCGGCTTCAGTGCTGCGCTGCTGGATGATCTTGTCCAGGCCAGCGAACGCGCCGCCGACGACGAACAGAATGTTGCGGGTATCGACCTGCAGGAATTCCTGCTGCGGATGCTTGCGGCCGCCCTGAGGGGGGACGCTGGCAATGGTGCCTTCGATCAGCTTCAGCAGCGCCTGCTGCACGCCTTCGCCCGACACGTCGCGGGTGATCGACGGGTTGTCGGACTTGCGCGAGATCTTGTCGATCTCGTCGATGTAGACGATGCCTTGCTGCGCCTTCTCGACGTCGTAGTCACACTTCTGCAGCAGCTTCTGGATGATGTTTTCCACGTCCTCGCCGACGTAGCCGGCTTCGGTCAGCGTGGTGGCATCGGCCATGGTGAACGGCACATTGAGCAGGCGCGCCAGCGTTTCGGCCAGCAGCGTCTTGCCCGAGCCGGTCGGACCGACCAACAGAATGTTCGACTTCGCCAACTCGACGTCGTCGTTCTTCTGCCGGCTCTCGATGCGCTTGTAGTGGTTGTAGACGGCGACCGCGAGCGTCTTCTTCGCGCGCGATTGGCCGATCACGTACTGGTCGAGGACTTCGAGGATCTCGCGCGGCTTCGGCAGATGACTGCGGGCCGACTGCGCCTTTTCCTCAAGCTCTTCGCGGATGATGTCGTTGCACAGCTCTACGCATTCGTCGCAGATGAAGACGCTGGGGCCTGCGATCAGCTTGCGTACTTCGTGCTGGCTTTTGCCGCAGAACGAGCAATAAAGGATCTTGTTGCTGTCTCCACGGCCTTGTCGTTCGTCGCTCATGCCCCTGCCTTGCACGTTACTGGCTGCCGGTCGACCGGCGGCCCGAGAATACCACAGCGTTCCGGGCCGCCTGCAGCCCGGATTTCATGCTGATTTGTGTGCGAAATCAATAATTTCGAATGACCGGCCGTCAGCCTGGGGGCTCGCCTGCCCTGCTCGCCCACTTCAACCGGCCTGGACCGACTCGTCCTGGCGACGCTCCAGCACCTGATCGACCAGACCGTATTCGCGGGCGGCCTCGGCACTCTTGAAGTTGTCGCGCTCGGTGTCGCGGGCGATGGTTTCCAGTGCCTGGCCCGTGTGCTTGGACAGCACTTCATTCAGGCGCTGGCGCAGGGTCAGGATTTCACGTGCATGGATGTCGATATCCGTGGCCTGGCCCTGGAACCCACCCAGCGGCTGGTGGATCATCACGCGCGAATTCGGCAGCGCATAACGCTTGCCCTTGGCACCCGCGGCCAGCAGCAGGGCGCCCATCGAGGCGGCCTGGCCGACGCAGATCGTGCTCACGTCCGGTTTGATGTACTGCATGGTGTCGTAGATCGCCATGCCCGCCGTGACGATGCCGCCCGGGGAGTTGATGTACAGACTGATGTCCTTTTCCGGGTTCTCGGCTTCGAGGAACAGCATCTGCGCGACGATCACGTTGGCCACATGATCATCGATCGGGCCGACCAGGAAGATCACCCGCTCCTTCAGCAGGCGCGAATAGATGTCGTACGCGCGCTCGCCGCGACTGGTCTGTTCGACCACCATCGGGACGAGGTTCAGGGCTCGGGTCTGGTTGTCCATGTGGAAGGCACCTGTAGGTATCTGATGTCAGCAAATTGGGGCCTATGCGGCCCCGACGCAAGTGGCGGATGACGATCGTTTTCGATCCAGCGGGAGAGATGCAATCGCCGTGAGGCCGAAAACGAAACGGGCGCGGCCGGAGCCGCGCCCGCAGGTCCGGCAACACCGCGTTATTCGCGGCGCGCCTGGACGGATTACTGGCGAATCGCCTCGCTGAACGACAGCGGCTGTTCGGTGTGCTGGGCGCGTTCGGCGATCCAGTCGATCACCTGTTCTTCCATCACGCGCGACTGCAGACCGGCCATCAGCTGCTGGTCGTTGCGGTACAGCTCGATGACCTGCTGCGGCTCCTCGTAGGTCGAGGCGATCAGCTTCAGGGTCTCGGTCACGCGACGCGGATCGAGGCGCAGCTCGTTGTTGCGGGCGATTTCGCCCACGAACAGGCCAACCAGCACGCGCTTGCGTGCCGAGTCCATGAAGCCCTGATAGGCATCCGCCGGCACTTCCGGAATGTACTGACCCTGACGACGGGCCTGCTCGACGGCCTGGAAGGCCATGTTGCGGGCTTCAGCCTCGACCAGGCGCGGCGGCATTTCGACGTGGGTGTAAGCGGCAATTAGCTGTTCGCCCACTTCACGGCGCAAACGGTTCATCAGCGCGCCCTTGAGCTCACGCTCCAGGTTGCTGCGGATATCGGCGCGGAACTGGTCCAGATCGCCGCTCTTGATGCCGAAGCTCTTGATGAAGTCGGCATCGACTTCCGGCAGCACCGGCTCCGACACCTTGGTGGCAGTCAGGTGCACCTGCACCGTGCGACCAGCGAACTGCGGCACGCGCCAATCAGCGGGGAATTCGACGTCGACGGTCTTTTCCTCACCGGCCTTCATGCCTTCCAGGGCGGACTCGATCGCCGCGAACATGTTGCCCGAGCCGAGGATGCTGGCACCGCGCTCAACGCCTTCAGCCGGAATGCGTTCTTCGCCGGCCTGCGACCAGGTTTCGATCTCGACGGCATCGCCGTCCTTCGCCGCGCGATCGACCGGATTCCAGGTGCGACGCTGCAGGCGCAGGTTCTCGATCATCGCGTCGATGTCGGCATCGGCGACTTCGGCGGTGTTGCGGATGACGTTCAGCTTCGCGACGTCGATGTCGCCGAAGTCCGGCACGACTTCGAACGTAGCCACGTAGGCCAGCTCATCGCCGTCCTTTGGCTCGATGCGCGGGTTGCCGGCGATCTGCAGCGAATGCTCGCGCACGGCATTGCCGAAGCCTTCACGCAGCAGCGCGTCGAGGGCCTCGGCGCGGACCTGCTGGCCGAAGCGCTGTTCGATCACCTTCTGCGGCACCTTGCCCGGGCGGAAGCCCTTGATCTTGGCGCCGCGCGCGATTTCGCGCAGGCGGCCGTCCACCACGCTCTCCAGGCGATCGGCCGGGAGGCTGAAGGTGACGCGGCGTTCGAGGTTGCCCAGGGTTTCGACCGAAGCTTGCATTGCTGACGACTCCTGCTGCCGCGCGGTCGTGTCCGCGGGCCGTGTTTGAAGACTGGTTGGAGGGTTTGGGCACCGGCAAGGCACCTGAAATGGGCCGCCAGCGGAACTTGCTAGTTTGGCCGATTACGGGGCGCGGTGCCAGCTGGGCGCTGCCCTTGGACCGTGAGAACTGGGACCGCCCAGCGAAAGGACGGCGCCGGTCCTGGGCAAGGCGGCGCGCCGGCCAGCACGGATCGAACCTGGGGGGAGATTGGCCCACTGCGCCCCGTGAAAGGCGGGGCGCTCCCCACGCCTTGGCGCTGGAACCGCGCCGCGGGAAATCAGGGCTGTAAGGATGCAAAACGAGCCGCAGCGCGCGACGAAAGCAACCCGCCGGCAATTCATCGCCGCCACTCGCGACGGCTCGATCACCGCGCCGCGGGAAATTAAGGCTGTGCTGGCGCCAAACGCGCCGCAGCGCGACTGGAAAACTAAGCGCCGGCGATTTACCGCTATCGCTCGCGAGGGCTCGCTCTGGCTCTCCACGCCGCCGGTTTTTACCGCGGCCTGGTGCGAAAGGCGGGACTCGAACCCGCACGCCTTGCGGCACTGGAACCTAAATCCAGGGCGTCTACCAATTCCGCCACTTTCGCATCGAACACAATTCTAGCCGGGGGATCGCGTGTTCCCGCAAATACTTCCGCTTATGGGCGGATGCCGCCGCGACCAGCATGGCGCAGTGGACAAAAAAGAAAACGCCCGGCTAGGCCGGGCGTTTCGGGGTTTGGTGGGCCGTCAAGGATTCGAACCTTGGACCTATTGATTAAGAGTCAACTGCTCTACCAACTGAGCTAACGGCCCCGAACAACAAGGAGCGGAATTGTAAGCAAACTGTTTCTGTTTGGCAAACCAATTTCGCAAAAACTGGGGTGGCTGAGGGGACTCGAACCCCCGACATCTGGAATCACAATCCAGTACTCTAACCAACTGAGCTACAGCCACCGTAAAACATTTTTTCACTGCAATTTGGCGCGCCCGGCGGGACTCGAACCCACAACCACCGGCTTAGAAGGCCGGTGCTCTATCCGGTTGAGCTACAGGCGCCAGATTCGCATCTTAGCCGACCCGCGATTTCAACCTTTCTTCCTGCCGAACCAAACAAAGGATCGGATGGTCGGGGCAGAGGGATTCGAACCCACGACATCCAGCTCCCAAAGCTGGCGCTCTACCAGGCTGAGCTATACCCCGAAGCCGGTACTTTCGTTGCGCACCAACGCTGCGAAAGGCCGCACATTTTGGTCGCACATTCCCGAAGTGTCAATCACGAGAGGCGATATCGAGGCGTTGTGTATGCTCGCCTCTTCGCCAAACGGAACACGGAACAAACCCCATGATCGCGCGCAGCGGCAATCCGGCCCTCAAGGAATCCACCTTTCTCGACCTTGGCACCGGCTCCGTAGTACGGGGCGCCGGTTCCGCCATGACGCTGAACGGCACGGTCAACAAGACGGGCCTGCTCCTGCTGCTCGCAATCCTTACCGCGGCATTCGCCTGGAACCAGATCGAATTCACGCCGGAAGGCCCGATCGGTGCCATGCCGTACATGCTGGGTGGCGCCATCGGCGGCCTGGTGTTCGCGCTGGCGACCATCTTCAAGAAGGAATGGGCCCCGGTCACCGCTCCCCTGTACGCGATCGTCGAGGGCTTCTTCCTCGGCTCGATCTCGGCCATGTACAACCACCGCTACGAGGGCATCGTGCTCCAGGCGGTGCTGCTGACGTTCGGCACCCTGTTCGCGCTGCTGTTCGCTTACCGTTCCGGCCTGATCAAGGCGACGGAGAATTTCAAGCTTGGCGTGGTCGCTGCGACCGGCGGCATCGCCCTGGTCTATCTCGCAACGATGGTCCTGGGCTTCTTCAACATCAACATCCCGATGATTCACGAGTCGGGCATCGTCGGCATCGGCTTCAGCCTGTTCGTCGTTGTGATCGCGGCCCTGAACCTGGTGCTGGATTTCGACTTCATCGAATCGGGCGTCGAGCAGGGTGCGCCGAAGTACATGGAGTGGTACGGCGCATTCGGCCTCATGGTCACGCTGGTGTGGCTGTACATCGAGTTCCTGCGCCTGCTGTCGAAACTGCAGTCGCGCAATTGACTCGGTTTTCTCCGTAATACGAAAAAGGGCGCCTTAGGCGCCCTTTTTTCATGCCAGCGTCATGACTCGGCGGGCAGTGCTTCGGCCTGCACCACCTGCACCGACTCCCGCGACGGCCACAGCATGAAGCCGATCGCTACCGCACCCAGCAGCCATGCGTAGTGCACGCTACCCGCGAGCGCAAGCGGCGACACCGAACCCAGCGACGCTGCGAGCAGGATCTGGGCGCCATAGGGCAACAGCCCCTGCGTGACGCAAGCGAAGACATCGAGCACGCTTGCTGCACGCGCCGGCGACGCGCCATGTTCGATGGCGATGTCCCGGGCGAGATTGCCGCTGATCAGAATGGCCACGGTGTTGTTGGCGGTGAATGCATCCGTGGTCGCCGACAGCGCAGCAATGCTTATTTCACCCACACGCCGACTCTTGTGCCCGCGCGCGAAGCGACCGATGGTCTGCGCAAGCCACGCGAGCCCGCCGGTGGCCTTCATCAGAGCGCCCAGCCCGCCGACAAGCAGGGACAGCAGCGTGATTTCGACCATGGATTCGAAACCGCCCCACACATGCGCGGCGTAAGCCGCCAGGCCGAAGTCATCGGCCAGGAAGGCACCAATCACTCCCGACAGGACCAGCCCCAGGCCCAGCACAAGGATCACATCGAGCCCCAACAAGGCCAGGACCAGCACAACCAGATACGGAAGAACCAGCCACGGAGACGCCGGCGCCAACGGTTGTACCGGTGCGGTGTCGCCCGCGAAACCCAGCACCAGCAAGGTCAGGATTGCGGCGGGCAGCGCCAGCTTGAAGTTCTCGCGGAACTTCGCGCGCATCGTGCACCCCTGGGTGCGGCTGGCAACGATGGCCGTGTCGGAAATCACCGAAAGGTTGTCGCCGAATGTCGCTCCGCCGATAACGGCGCCGAGCACAAGCGTGCGATCCAGACCCGATGCATCGCTGACGCCCAGGGCAATAGGCGCCACAGCTGCGATGGTGCCCATCGAAGTACCCAGCGATAGCGAGATGAAACCTGCCACCACGAACAACGCCGGCAGCAGGAGCGCCGGATGCACATTGCCGATGCCCAGCGAAACGATCGCATCCACTGCGCCGATCGCTTTGGAGACTTCAACGAAGCCGCCCGCCAGCAGGAAGATCAGGCACATCAGCGACACATTGGAATCGCCCATTCCCTGCAGCAGCGTTTCCAGTGGCTTCAGCCCACGGCGCCAGGCGATCAAAGCGGCCAGCGCCAAGGCCGGCAGGATCGCTACGGGTGCGCGCAACTGATAGAAGCCCATGGCTTCGCCGTGCGCGGTGAAATACAGCCCGGCCCCGAAGAACAGCGCAAGGAACAGCAATAGAGGGGTGAGAGCCAGGGCGCTGGGAGCAGTATTCGCGGCGCCCGCCGAGTTATTCATCTTTTCATCCGGATGAAGAAATATTTAACTCATATTGCAGCGCAGCATCTGCCCTGTCGACTGCCGATTTGGAATACCCCGCGACTGCGCTGGCATAAGGGCGCCCGAAACGAAAACGGGGCGCCACAGGCGCCCCGTTCTGGTCCAAAACGGCCGGGAGATCAGATCCGGCTGGCGATCGCCTTGGCGAAGCTCAGGGTGTTGCCCTCGCCGCCCAGGTCCGGGGTCAGCGAATCCTTGGCTTCCAGCGTGGCAATGATCGCCGCGCGCAGGCGCTCGGCCTTGTCGACCATGCCCAGGTGGTCGAGCATCTGCGCCGCACCCAGCAGCAGCGCGCACGGATTGGCGATGCCCTTGCCGGCGATGTCGGGTGCCGAACCGTGCACGGCCTCGAAGATCGCCGCGTCGGTACCGATGTTGGCCCCCGGAGCGAGACCCAGGCCACCGACCAAACCGGCGCAAAGATCGGAAATGATGTCGCCGAACAGGTTGGTGGTGACGATGATGTCGAACTGCTCCGGCTTCATCACCAGCTGCATGCAGGTGTTGTCGACGATCATCTCGTTGCACTGGATGTCGGGATATTCCGCCGCCACTGCACGCGCAGTCTTGAGGAACAGGCCCGAGGTCGACTTCAGGATGTTGGCCTTGTGCACCACGGTGACCTTTTTGCGACCGGTCTTGCGGGCCAGCTCGAAGGCGTAGCGGACGATGCGCTCGGAACCGCGGCGCGTGACCTTCTGGGTCAGCAGCGCGGTCTCGCCGTCCTCGGACAGCGACTGGCCTTCACCGATGTAGGCGCCTTCGGTGTTCTCGCGGACCGTGATCAGGTCCACGCCGCTCGGGAAGCGCGACTTGGTGTTCGGGAACGACTTGGCCGGACGCACGTTCGCGTACAGGTCGAAACGCTTGCGCAGCTCGACATTGATCGACGAGAAGCCTTCACCCACCGGCGTGGTCAGCGGCGACTTCAGTGCGACGCGGTTCTTGCGGATGGAATCCATGGTCGCCGTGGGCAGCAGCTCGCCGTGCTTTTCGAGCGCGACCAGGCCGGCGTCGGCGAATTCGTACTGCAGGCCAAGCTGCATCGAATCCAGCACATGCAGGGTGGCGTCCATGATTTCCGGGCCGATGCCGTCGCCGCGGATGACAGTAATCGTCGTCATTGAGATTTCCAGACAGGCGGACGCCACGCTCGAGGGCGTGGCGCCGGGAGGGAGACTTAGAACCAAAAATTATGCCGCGCCGCGGGGTTCTTTGACAGTCCCCTAACACCGGAACGCCCCGCTCAACGCCGGGAAAAGCGGCTATCCGGCCGGGATTTTGCGCTATCTGGCGATCCGGCCCGCCCCTCAGCCGTGATCATGTTCCCCAGGCGCTGCCGCCGCGCCGTTCTCCAGCTGATCGAGGAAATCCACCGCCCGGCGTAGGTGAGGGATCACGATCGAGCCGCCAACCACCAGGCCGACCGAGAAGGTCTCGAACATCTCGTCGCGGTTCACACCCGCTTCCTTGCACTGGGCCACGTGGTAACTGATGCAGTCGTCGCAACGCAGGACCAGCGAGGCCACCAGACCCAGCAACTCCTTGGTCTTCACGTCGAGCGCGCCGGCCTGGTAGGTCTGGGTGTCGAGGGCGAAGAAGCGACGGACTACCTGGTTGGGTTCGGCGAGGATGCGCTCGTTCATCCGCTTGCGGAACGCGGTGAATTCGGCAACCCGATCCTTGCCTTGCGCGTCCTTCTCGTTGCCCGCGCTCATGCCACGCTCTCCAGCAAGGGCTCGAGTCCACCGGCGCGATGCAGCGCGATCATGTCGTCGTAGCCGCCCACATGCGTGTCGCCGATGAAGATCTGCGGCACGCTGGTGCGCCTGGTCAGGGCGATCATCTTCTCGCGCTCGGCCGGGTCGGTATCGACGCGGACTTCCGTCCACGACTGGCCCTTGCTCTTGAGAAAATTCTTGGCGGCTACGCAGTAGGGGCAGACCGCCGTGGTGTAGATGAGAATGCGCGAGGTATCGCTCAAGACCGTCTCCTGGAAACTTGCTGATCAAATGACGGTCGAAATATGGGCTCCGGGCTGACCATTTTCCAGCCTGCATCCACCTTGCCAGCGGAACGGTGACTTGCGTGAAGGAAACCAGTCGCTACAAACGAGCGCCCTTCGATTAACCCATGATTCACACCGCCGGGCGCCCCTGCCCCCATCCTGCCCCGGCCGGTAGCCACGAGGATTCCTGCTTGCGCCGCATCACCCTGCTTTCCGCCGCTGTCGTCTTTGCCTTGGGAACTCTCTGCGCCAACGCGCAGGAATCGCGCCTGCCCGACATCGGTTCCTCCGCCGGCGAACTGCTCACCCCACGCAAGCAGCAGGAATACGGCGCGATGATGCTGGCCCAGCTGCGCCACTACGACTACACGCTGGACGACCCACTGATCGCGAGCTGGCTGGACACGCTGGGAACCCGGCTCGTGGCCAACAGCGACAAGCCCCAGCAGGCCTTCACGTTTTTCATGCTGCGCGAACGCCAGATCAACGCGTTTGCCACGCTGGGCGGCTACGTCGGCGTGAATACGGGCCTGGTGCTCGCGGCCGAGCGCGAGGACGAAGTCGCCGCCGTGCTTTCCCATGAGATCGCCCACGTCACCCAGCAGCACGTGCTGCGCGCGGTCGAACGCGCGCAACGCGACAGCGTACCGATCCTGCTGGCGATGCTTGGTGCAGTCGTCGCGGCACAGGCCGCAGGCGGCAATTCGGCGGACGATGCGATCCAGGCCGCGGTCGTTTCCGCGCAAGGCCTGATGGTCCAGCGCCAGATCGACTACACCCGCTCCAACGAGGCCGAAGCCGATCGCATCGGCATCCAGACGCTGTCGCGCAGCCATTACGACACTACGGCGATGGCCGGCTTCTTCAGCACCTTGAACTCACGATCGCGTGCCAACCGCGCGGGATATTACGGCGAGACGCCGGGCTACCTGATGACGCATCCCGTCACCACGACCCGCATCAGCGAAGCCAAGGCCCTGGCCGAAAAAATGGCGCGGGCGCCTTCGCGCTTCGATGCTCCCGATCTGCAAAGCGACAATCCGCTGCTGCCCGGAGGGCTCAAGATCGGAACCGCGATGACGCACGGAAGCACCGGGCAGTTCGACTATGCGCGCGAGCGCCTGCGTGTGCTCAGCGCCGACAGTCCCAGCGATGCGATGCACGAATACGAACGACTGGCCAAGGCCAAACCGCTCAATGAAGCCCAGCGTTATGGATTGGCCGTCGCCAAGCTGCGCGCTAACCAGGGATCCGCTGCCGCCGCCGCGCTGGCGGAGCTGCTGGATAAGCATCCGGGCGATCTGTGGCTGACGCTAGCCATGGGCGAGGCCGAAGCCCGCTCCGGCAAGGCCGATGCCGCGGATGCGCGGTTCGAGTCGGTTCTTAAGTCCATGCCCCAGAATCGCGCGGCCGCGCTCACCTACGCGCGCGTGCTCGCGGAGCGCAATACGCCGCTGGCAGGCAAGCGCGCCCAGGCGGTGCTCCGGCCGTTGCTGGGCCAGTCCAGCGAGGATCCCGAGTTCCAGCAGGTCTTCGCCCGCGCCAGCGAGATCGCCGGCGATCCGGTCCGTGCCGGCGAAGCCTATGCGGAAGCCGCGTACCTGAATGGCCGCGCCGAGCAGGCTCTGGTCCAGCTCAACACGCTGAAGCGGCGGTCGGATCTCGACTACTACGCCCGCGCCCGCATCGATGCCCGCATCGCCGCGATCACGCCGACCGTGCTGGAGCTAAAACGCCAGGGTATCCGCGACGAGGACCTGCACCGTAACTAGATGACATCGTCACGACGCCCTGTGGCGTGTCATGGAGCGGTCACAAAACGGTAGTGTACTGGCGCGGCTTCAGGCTTCCCCGCCCTTTCCCCCGACCGGTGCCCCGTGCAGAAGCGCATCCTCATCGTTGAAGACGAACCCGCGATCCGTGACATGGTGTCCTTCGCCCTGCGCAAGGGCGAATACGACCCCGTCCACGCGGGCGACGCCCGCGAGGCGCAAGCCGCCATCGCCGACCGGGTTCCCGACCTGATCCTGCTCGACTGGATGCTCCCGGGCACCAGCGGCCTTGAGCTCGCGCGCCGCTGGCGCAAGGAACAGCTCACCCGCGAAGTTCCCATCATCATGCTCACCGCCCGCGGCGAGGAGAACGATCGCGTGGGTGGCTTGGAAGCCGGTGTCGACGACTATGTCGTCAAGCCCTTCTCGGCCCGCGAACTGCTCGCCCGCATCCGCGCCGTGCTGCGCCGCTCGCGCGAGGACGACGAAGACGGCAGCGTCGGCGTCGGCCCGCTGCGCATCGATGGCGCCGCGCACCGTGTCTTCGCCCACACCGATGGCAGCGAGCAGCCGGTGCAGATCGGTCCGACCGAATACCGGCTGCTGCACTTCTTCATGACCCACCCGGAGCGCGTGTATTCGCGCACCCAGCTGCTCGACCATGTGTGGGGGGGCAGCGTCTATGTCGAAGAGCGCACCGTCGACGTGCACATCCGCCGACTGCGCAAGACCCTGGAACCGCACCAGCTCGACGGCATGGTGCAGACCGTACGTGGCGCCGGCTACCGGTTCTCGGCAGCAGTGGAAGCCTGAGTACCGGCTACGTCGCTGGTTTGGCGACAACAGGTCGGCGAGTTCCGGCGACGGCGAAGGACCCGCCGTCATCCGGGCGAAGACAGGACAGGTCCATTCGCAGCGATCGCTTCGACAGACCTGTTTGAACTGATCGCCCTGTCAACCATCGACCGACCCGCAACAACTAAACTCCGCCTATGCCACCCCGCGCCCGCTCTGCCTGGTTCCGTACCCTGGGTCAGCTCATCCTGATCCTGGCAGCAGCGGCGCTCATCGGCCTGCTGATCCAGCACCCCTGGCAAGTACTGACCTTCGCCGCGCTCGGCGTGGTCGCGTGGCACTACTGGCGCCTGCGCAAACTGTTGATGCGCCTTACCGCCCGGCAACGGCACACCCCACCACTGGGCGAGGGCACCTGGAACGAGCTCGACCGCCTGCTCTTCCGTGGGCAGCAGGAAATGCGCGCCCGCAAGCGTCGACTGATCGAGATGCTGCGCGCCTATCGCGCCGCCGCGGCCGCATTGCCCGACGCGATCGTCGTGGTAGAGCGCAACAGCCAGCGCATCCAATGGTTCAACGAAGCCGCGCACAGCCTGCTTCACCTGGAATACCCGCACGACATCGGCGCGTCGATCGCCAACCGCCTGCAGCCGCTGCAGCTGGCGCACTGGCTTGCAGCCGGCCGTAATGCCGAACCGCTGGACGTGACTTCGCCATGGAATTCCACGGTCACGCTCAGCCTGCGCCTGATCCCGTATTCCGAAAACCTATGGCTGCTGGTCGCACGCGATGTCACCCGGCTGTTGCAGCTGGAGCAGATGCGGCGTGACTTCGTCGCCAATGTTTCACACGAGTTGCGTACGCCGTTGACCGTCGTGCACGGCTATCTCGACATGCTGGACCCGACCGAACATCCCGATTGGGCACCGATGCTCGCCGAGATGCAGCGCCAGTCGCAGCGCATGACCCAGCTGGTCGAGGACCTGCTGACGCTGTCGCGACTGGAATCGGCCGATCATCTGGCGAACGAGGAAATCGTCGCCATGTCGAGCATGTTGAACACGCTGCGTCGCGAGGCGCTCGCACTGAGCCAGAACCGGCACGAAATCAATGTCGAAGACAGCACGGGCGTGGACCTGTTCGGTTCCAACAAGGAGCTGCACAGCGCATTCTCCAACCTGGTGAGCAATGCGATCCGCTACACACCTGCCGGCGGGCACATCACCATCCGCTTCCGTAACGACCGCCCCGAGCGCCTCAGCAGCGGCGTACTGGCCAAGCACGTCGGCGTAGTTCTCGAAGTCGCCGACACCGGCTATGGCATTCCCGCCACCCATCTGCCGCGCATCACCGAACGCTTCTACCGCGTATCGAACAGTCGTTCGCGCGAAAGCGGCGGCACCGGCCTGGGCCTGTCGATCGTCAAGCACGTGCTGAACCTGCACCAGGCCCGTCTGGAAATCACCAGCGAAGTCGGCCGTGGTAGTACCTTCTCCTGTCACTTCGGCGCCGAACGCGTGCGCCCGCGCGAACCCCTGGATATTGCCCTCCCATGAAAGCTCCTGCCGACCTCGTCGCCACTGCGGCAAACGCTGCCAGCTACGAAGCCGGCCAGGAAGGCGACCGCCTGCGTGACCCATCGCTGTACTTCAACCGCGAACTCTCGCAGCTCGATTTCAATTTCCGCGTGCTAGCGCAGGCGCAGGATCCGGGCATTCCGCTGCTCGAACGCCTGCGCTACCTGTGCATCTCCTGCACCAACCTCGACGAGTTCTTCGAGATCCGCGCCGGCTCGCTGCGCCATGCGCAGGACCTCGGCCTGACGCCGGGCGCCGATGGCCTCTCGCCGGCTGCAGTGCTCGCGCGCATCCACGAACGCGCCGCCGAGCTCGTCGCCGCGCAATACGAGTGCTGGAACCAGCTGCTGCGCCCGACGCTGGACGATGCCGGCGTGCGCGTGCTGCATAGGGATCACTGGAGCGACAAACAGACCGAGTGGCTGCGCAACTACTTCCGCGAAGAGATCATGCCGGTGCTGTCGCCGCTCGGCCTCGATCCAGCGCACCCGTTCCCCAAGATCCTCAACAAGTCGCTGAACATCGTGGTCGTGCTCAAGGGCCGCGATGCCTTCGGCCGCGCCGGGCATCTGGCGATCGTACGCGCGCCGCGTTCGCTGCCTCGCATCATCCAGCTGCCAGAAGACGTGTCGGGCGGTCCGAACGACTTCGTGTTCCTGTCCGCGGTGCTGTCGGCCTTCGTCGACGAACTGTTCCCAGGCATGAAGGTCGAAGGCGCCTACCAGTTCCGCGTCACCCGCAATTCCGAGCTGATCGTCGACGAGGAAGAAGTCGACAACATCGCTCTGGCGCTGCGTGACGAGCTCGCCGGCCGAGGCTACCTGCGCGCGGTGCGCCTGGAGATCGCCGAGCAGTGCCCGATGCCGATCGTGCGCACGCTGCTGGAGAACTTCGATCTGCCGGAGAATGCGGTCTACCGGATCAATGGCCCGGTCAACCTCAATCGCGTCATCCAGGTCTACGACCTGGTGCAGCGGCCGGAACTGAAATTCCCGCCGTTCCAGCCGCGCGTACTGGCTGGCTTGGAAAACATGTTCGACATGGTCGGCGAGCGCGACGTGCTCCTGCACCACCCCTTCGATTCCTTCGCACCGGTGCTCGAGCTGATCAAGCAGGCTGCGGAAGATCCCAACGTCCTCGCGATCAAGCAGACCCTGTACCGTACCGGCAAGGAATCGCAGATCGTCGATCATCTCGTCCAGGCCGCACGCAACGGCAAGGACGTCACGGTGGTGGTCGAGCTGCGCGCCCGCTTCGATGAAGAAGCCAATCTCGGCCTCGCCGATCGACTGCAGGATGCCGGCGTACAGGTCGTGTACGGCGTTGTCGGCTACAAGACCCACGCGAAGATGCTGCTGATCGTGCGCCGCGAAGGCCGCAAGCTGCGTCGTTACGTGCACATGGGAACGGGCAACTACCATAGCGGCACGGCGCGCGTGTACACCGACTTCGGCCTGCTCACCGCCGATCCGGACATCGGCAGCGACGTGCATCAGATCTTCCAGCAGATCTCCGGTCTCGCCCCGGCGGTAAAGCTCAAGCGTCTGCTGCAATCGCCCTTCACGCTGCACGCAGGCGTGCTCAAGCGCATCGATCGCGAGACGAAGCATGCGAAGGCCGGCAAGCCCGCGCGCATCGTCGCCAAGATGAATGCCTTGAACGAGCCGCAGGTGGTTCGTGCGCTTTACCAGGCTTCGCTGGCGGGCGTGCAGATCGACCTCATCGTGCGTGGCGCCTGCACTCTGCGCCCGGGCATACCCGGCGTATCGGAAAACATCCGCGTGCGCTCGATTGTTGGTCGTTTCCTCGAGCACCATCGCGTGTACTGGTTCGCCAACGATGGGACGCCCGATCTGTTCTGCTCCAGCGCGGACTGGCTGGAACGCAACCTGTTGCGACGCGTGGAGACGGCGTTCCCCGTGCTCGCCCATGACCTGTCACAACGTGTATTCGATGAAGCGTTGGCGAACTACCTGGCTGACAACGTGAGTGCGTGGGAACTGCACGCCGACGGCGGTTACGAGCGGCGGCAGCCTGACGGCGCGGCGGCGCATTCGGCGCAGGCGGCGTTGTTGGCGAAGATTTGCGGCTGACGTGAGTCAGGGAGCCGGTACGGAGCAAGGATCCGTTACCGGTGACTTCCAGACCGCACCTCGTTATCACCGGCCGCGCGCGCGGCCCTGGCCCTGTCGCACGTCTGGTTCGCGGTGGGCGGACCGCGTCGAAAATGGGATCATGTGCACATGAATGACCTCTACCCGAGCACCCGCCTTCCCCTCGAAGACGGTGACATGCTCGCGGCCGTCGATCTCGGCTCCAACAGTTTCCACATGGTGGTCGCGCGCTACCTGCTCGGGCAGTTGCGCATCGTCGACCGCCTGCGCGAGACCGTCCGCCTCGCCGAAGGCCTTGACGGAAAGGGTGGCCTCGACCCGGTCGTGCGCCAGCGCGCGATCGATTGCCTGGCCCGTTTCGGGCAGCGGGTGAAGGACATCGCGCCGCAGCGCATTCGCGCCATCGCGACCAATACCGTACGCAGCCTGGCGCAGCCGCAGTCGTTCCTGGTCCCGGCGGAAGCCGCGCTCGGTCATGCGATCGAAGTCGTCTCGGGCCGTGAGGAGGCACGCCTGGTTTACCTGGGTGTCGCCCATGCGCAACCGTCGAAGCCCGGCGAACTGCGCCTGGTCATCGACATCGGTGGCGGCTCGACCGAATGCATCATCGGCGCCGGCTTCGAGGCGATCGAACGCGAAAGCCTGCAGTTGGGCTGCGTCGCGAGCACCCGCCGCTTCTTCCCCAGCGGCAAGCTGTCGAAGAAGAAGTGGCGCGATGCGCTGACCGAAGTCACCGCGGAATTCCAGCAATTCACCGGCACTTACCGCGCGCTGGGCTGGCACGAGGTGATCGGTTCGTCGGGCACCAACAAGGCCATTGGCGAAATCTGCGCGGCGATGAAGCTCACCAAGGGCGCGGTCACCGCCGAAGCACTGCCGCAGGTGCGCGACCGTCTGTTGCAGGCCGACCATATCGATGACATCGACCTGCCCAGCCTCTCCGCGGAACGCCGGCCGGTGATCGCCGGCGGCGTGCTGGTGCTCGAAGCCGCGTTCGCTGCACTCAACTTGCAGCGCATGGCCGTGAGCAAGGCCGCGATGCGGGAAGGCATCCTGTACGACATGCTCGGTCGCGGCGGTGAGCACGATCCGCGCGATTCCTCGGTCGAAGCGCTGATGGTGCGCTACGCGATCGACAAGAAGCAGGCGGCGCGGGTGGAGAACTCGCTGAAGCACCTGTTCGATCAGGTGGCCAGGGACTGGGCGCTGGATCCCGACGATCGCCTGATGCTCACGCGTGCAGCACGTCTGCACGAACTGGGCCTGGTGATCGCGCACAGCCAGTACCACGTGCACGGTTCCTACGTGGTCGAGAATTCCGATATCGCCGGCTTCTCACAGCAGCAGCAGCGCTTCTTGGCCGCATTGATCCGCACGCATCGGCGCGGTGTACCGAAAGCGGCCTTCGATGCCCTCCCCGACCGCCTGCAATCCGCCGCCCGTCGCAGCGCGGCGCTGCTGCGGCTCGCGGTATTGCTGCACCGCTCGCACGAGAACGGCGAGATCCCGCGCCTGGACCTCAAGGCCGACGGCAGCCGTCTGACCCTAACCGTGTCGAAGAAATGGCTGGAAGCGCGTCCGCTGGTAAAGGCGGATCTGCAGGGCGAGCCCGACGACATGGCCGGGCTCGGCATCCAGCTCGAAATCATCGCGGCATGACTCACGGCGGACGCTCACTGCGTCCGCCGTGCCCGCCGTCAGGGTGCCTCGACGGTGTAGCCCTTCGCCTGTAGTGCCGCCAGGTAGCCATCAGGCTTCAACAGCTCGGACATCGGCAATACCGCGAAACTGCTGGTGTTGTTCGCAATCGCGGTTTCGGCAGCCGCCAGCCACGCAGTGCGCACTTCGGCCTCGGCATTGCCAATACCATTCTTCTGCGCCACCGACGCCTGCATCAGCGCGTCCTGGCACGCCTGGTATTGATCGCCCAGCGGCAGAGCCCGCAGCGTATCGACATCGCCCACAGCCCAGGCGTTGCCACGCTCGACCATGCGGCCGACGTCGGTTTCGAGGTTCTGCAGCATCTTGTCGAAGCACGCCAAGTCACTGAGTTGTTCCCCGCGGAACTCCTTCAGCATCTTCTTGGGATCCTTGACCTTGACCTTGATCTCCGGCTGGGTGCGCTTGATCTTGTGCTCCTTGATCGCCGCATCGATCACCGGCGACACGACGCGCTTGCCGCTGAGGCCGCTGTCCTCGATCGCCGCCTGGTAAAGCTCGAACGCGGCGAAGATCGGGCGCATCTTTTCGACGCCGTTGTCGTGGCCGATATAGCGCTGCTTGAGCATCAGCCAACGCGCGTACGATTCCGCGGGCACCACGTCCTTGAGCATCGCGTCATCGGGGTTCTTGCGGACGCCGATCAGCGAGGGCAGCAGCGCGATCTTGCCGAAAAAGCCCACGTCCGCGTCGACGACGTAGGACGGCAAGAAAACGACTTCGGCTGATTGCGCGAGCGCCTTCTCGACATCGCGGGGAATCCACTCCAATCCCTTGGGCAATGGCGAGACCGTGCCAAGGATCTGCATCTCGTGACCATTGCGCGAAACCTTCCACATGCCTGGTCCGGGCAGCGCACCGGTCACCACGACCGGGGCCTCGTCGCGGATCGGCATGCTCGCAGCAGCTGCAGCGCCCTTTGCCATGACGGGGGCCGCGAAGCTGCATGCCAACAGCGCGACAGCCAATACATTCCAACGCATCCCTACTCTCCTTCGCTTGTCTTCCGGGCATCTCCGACATCGCGACGTCGCCCGAGTTCACGCAATCGTGACATCAGCCAGCCGCGGATGAGCGTGCAAACCGAACTCATGACTGAAGACATATCGGACTTGGTTCAGCTGAAACGACAACGCCCGGCACAGGCCGGGCGTTGTGTTCAAACGAATTGGTCGGGGTAGCCGGATTCGAACCGACGACCCTCTGCCCCCCAGGCAGATGCGCTACCAGGCTGCGCTATACCCCGAAAAACTGCTGGTACTGGATGAAGCGGGGCGGCAAGTATACCCGCTGCCGCGCCGCGATCCAGTAGGTTTGCAGGAAACTCGAACGCGCCGCAGCGCGTGGGAACGGCAAACAACCGGGGCCTAGCGCCTCAGCAGTTGCAACACTTCCTCAAGCTCCATTCTGACCTGCCGGATGATCTGCGAACTCAGGGCGGACTCTTCCTTCGCCGATTCGCCTTCCAGGCGCAGACGCGCGCCACCGATGGTGTAGCCCTGTTCGTACAGCAGGCCACGAATCTGGCGGACCATCAGCACTTCATGGCGCTGGTAATAGCGACGATTGCCTCGACGCTTGACCGGGCTGAGCATCGGGAATTCGGTTTCCCAATAGCGCAGCACATGCGGCTTGACCTCGCACAGCTCACTGACTTCGCCGATCGTGAAGTAACGCTTGGCGGGGATCGGCGGGAGTTCGCGGTTGCTGCCGGGATCAAGCATGTTGCGCTCCCGAGTAAGCCTCGACGCGCTCCTTCAGCTTCTGGCCGGTGCGGAAGGTCACCACGGTACGGGCAGAGATCGGAATCTCCTCGCCCGTCTTGGGGTTGCGACCGGGGCGCTGGTTCTTGCGGCGCAGGTCGAAATTGCCGAAGCCGGACAGCTTGACCTGGCGGCCATGTTCAAGGGCTTCGCGCAGCGCGTCGAAGAACGCGTCGACGAATTCCTTGGCCTCGCGCTTGTTCAGCCCGACTTCGTCGAACAACCGCTCGGCCATTTCAGCCTTGGTCAATGCCATCAGTCCTGCCCCTTGCCTGCCTCAACTGCCCGCCTTAACCGCGAATCGCTGCGCCGTGTTCCTGCTGCAGCGCGGCGGTCACCGCTGCCACTGCCGCATCCACGTCGCGCTCAGTCAGGGTGCGGGATTCTTCCTGCAGAATCAAGCCCATAGCCAGACTCTTGAATCCGGTTTCCACGCCCTTGCCGGCATAGCGGTCGAACAGCAGCAGGTCCCGCAACGACGGGCCTGCAGCCTGTCTCACGGTCGCCGAGACGGCCGCCCAGGGGGTAGCTTCGGCAACGACGAACGCAAGGTCGCGGCGGACGGACGGGTAGCGCGACAGCGAACCGGCCTTCGGAATTGCGCGCGCCAGCAGGCCGGCAAGGTCCAGCTCGAACGCCATCACTTCGGCATCGATGTCCAGGGTGCGCTGCAGGCGCGGGTGCAGCTGGCCGATCCAGCCAAGCTTCACGCCGTCGCGGTAGATGTCGGCGGAACGTCCCGGATGGCCCCAGGCCGGCTGCGAGGCGCGGTATTCGAGCTGTGCGCCGGCGGCCGCGGCGAGACTTTCGAGATCGCCCTTGAGGTCGTGGAAGCCGATCGGCTGCGACTTGCCCGACCACTGTTCGGTACCCGCCGGACCACAGGCGGCCGCGGCGATGCGCTGGGTTTCCAGCGGCGATCCCGCGCCATTGGCGGCAAAGGCATTGCCCAGTTCGAACAGGCGCACACGCGATTGCTGGCGCGCCGCATTGCGCGCGAGCGCAGCGACCAGGCCGGGCAGCAACGCGGTGCGCATGACACCCAGCTCCGCACTCAGCGGATTCGCTAGCGGCACCGCACCGTCGGTCACGCCCCACTTCGCCAGCAGGTCGGCATCGACGAAGGCGTAGTTCACCGCTTCCAGATAATCGCGCGCGGCGAGCTGTCGACGCGCCGTGGCCTCATCGATGCTGGTTTCCGATGGTGCGATCAGGCGCGCGGCACCCGCCGGTAGCGTCGTGGGAATGCGGTCATAGCCGAAGATGCGGGCGATTTCCTCGATGAGATCCTCCTCGATCGCCAGATCGAAGCGGCGCGTCGGCGCGCTCACGCTCCAGCCCTCGCCCGTGGCTTCCACGCCCAGACCCAGCGCACGCAGGATGCGCTCTACTTCCGCATCGGCCACGCGCACGCCGAGCACGCGCGCGAGACGCTCGCGGCGTAGGCCGACGGTCTGCGGCTTGGGCATGTCGCCGTCGCGGACCACGTCGATTAGCGGGCCCGGCACACCACCGGCGATTTCGATGATCAGCTTCGTCGCGTATTCGATCGCGATCGGCGGCAGTTCCGGATCGACGCCGCGCTCGAAGCGGTGCCCAGCGTCGGTGTGCATGCCCAGCTTGCGGCTGCGGCCAATGATGGCCGAGGGAATCCAGTGCGCGGCTTCCAGGAATACGTTGCGCGTCTGGTCAGTCACACGGGTGTCGAAACCACCCATTATTCCACCGAGCGCGGCTGCGCGTGCGGCCTTGCCGCCGCGACTATCGGAAACCACCAGGAAGTCGTCATCGAGTGCCACGCTGCGGCCGTCGAGCAGCTTGAGCTCTTCGCCCGCCCGCGCGGGACGCACCACGATCGCGCCTTCCAGCGTGTCCTTGTCGAACGCGTGCATCGGCTGCCCGAGTTCGAGCATCACGTACTGGGTGACGTCGACCAGGAAACTGATCGGGCGCACGCCACTGCGGCGCAGGCGCTCGGCCATCCACGAAGGCGTCGCGACGGACGGATCGATGCCTTCAATCACGCGACCGGCGAAGCGCGGCACCTTGGCGCCCGCCTCGAGTTCGACGTCAATGACGCTGTCGCTGCGCGCCGGCACGGCGGTGGCTTCCAGCGGCTTGACCTCACTGCCAAGGGCAGCGGCGACGTCAAAGGCGATGCCGCGCACGCTGAAGCAGTCAGCGCGATTGGGCGTGAGCTTCAGCTCGATCGTGGCATCGGGCAGACCGAGGAAGTCGACGAGCTTTGCGCCGACCGGCGCATCGGCCGGCAGTTCGAGCAGGCCCGATGCATCCGGATCGACACCCAATTCCTTCGCCGAGCACAACATGCCGAAGGATTCGACGCCACGCAGCTTCGCGGCCTTGATCGCCATGCCGCCCGGCAGGTTCGCACCGACGGTAGCGAGCGGCGCCTTCAGGCCGGCGCGCGCGTTGGGCGCACCGCACACGATCTGCACGGTGCCGTTGCCGGTGTCGACTTGACAGACCTGCAGGCGGTCGGCTTCGGGATGCTTTTCCGCGCTGATGATCTGCGCGACGACCACACCGTCGAGCGATTCGCCGAGCACGGTCATGTCTTCGACTTCCAGCCCGATCGCGGTCAGCGTCGCGGCGAGTTCGTCGCGCGTGGCAGTCGTGGGGACGTGGTGGCGCAGCCAGTTTTCGGAGAATTTCATTGTCGAAACAGTCTCGATTTTGCTTCGTCATCCCGGCGCAAGCCGGGATCCATTTTGACTTGCCACTCCGCTGAAACCCGGCGACTCCGCAGCTGACACGAAGTCAAAATGGGTTCCAGCTTGATCAGCTTCGCTGCTGGAAGCCGCTGGAATGACGAAATCGGATTACGCGAACTGCTTCAGAAACCGCACGTCGTTCTCGAAGAAGCTGCGCAGGTCATCGACGCCGTAGCGCAGCATCGCGAAGCGCTCCACGCCGAGGCCGAAGGCATAACCGGTGTACTTCTCCGGATCGATGCCGACATTGCGCAGCACGTTCGGATGGACCATGCCGCAGCCGAGAACCTCCAGCCAGCGCGTCGAACCGTCAGGCTGCTGCCAGGCGATGTCGACTTCGGCCGATGGCTCGGTGAAGGGGAAGTAGCTCGGACGGAAACGCATTTCGAAGTCGCGCTCGAAGAACGCGCGCACGAATTCGGCCAGTGTGCCCTTGAGGTCGGCGAAGCTCGCGTGCTCGTCGACCAGCAGGCCTTCGCACTGGTGGAACATCGGCGTGTGGGTCTGGTCGCTGTCGGAGCGATACACCTTGCCCAGCGCGATCATGCGCAGCGGCGGCTTGTTCCCAAGCATGTAGCGCACCTGCACACCCGAGGTATGCGTGCGCAGCAGGCGGCCGTCGCCGAAGTAGAAGGTGTCGTGCATCGCACGCGCCGGATGGTGCGGCGGGAAGTTCAGCGCTTCGAAGTTGTGCCAGTCGTCCTCGATTTCCGGACCGTTGCTCAGCTCGAAGCCGAGGCGACCGAAGATGTCGGCGATGCGCTCCATCGTGCGGCTGACCGGATGCAGGCCGCCCCGCACGGCGTCGATGCCCGGCAGGGTGACGTCGATGGATTCGGAGGCGAGACGCGCATCGAGCGCACTGTCTTCCAGCACCGTCTTTCGTTCGTGCAGCGCGGTGGTGAGCACGTCGCGCGCCTGATTGATCGCTTCGCCAGCGGTCTTGCGCTGGTCGGGCGGCAGTGCGCCCAGCTGCTTGAGCTGGGCGGTGACGCTGCCGCTCTTGCCGAGAAGTGCGACGCGCAGCGATTCGATGGCGTCAGGCGTTTCCGCCGAGGCGATGTCGCTCAGCGCCTGCTGCGTCAGTGATTCGATTCCACTCATTCGAACCTCAAACCTTCAAGTCGTCATCCCGGCGAATGCCGGGATCCAGCTGTTGCCTCTGCTCTTGCCCTGGCTCGAACCACGCTCGTGAGCGCAAACCCAAAAGCTGGATCCCGGCGTTCGCCGGGATGACGGCAAAAACAACAGTCCCAAAACGAAACATGGGGAAGGACTTGCGCCCTTCCCCATGCGTGTATTGCGTTGTACGTCCGACGGTCCGCGGTGCGGGGTCGGCCGATCAACTTACGCTGCGAGTGCGCTCTTCGCCTTCTCTGCCAGCGCCGCAAAACCCTTCGCGTCGTGCACGGCGATGTCCGCCAGCACCTTGCGGTCAAGGGTGATGCCGGCCTTCAGCAGGCCGTTGATAAATCGGCTGTAGCTCATGCCGTTGATGCGGGCAGCCGCATTGATACGGGTGATCCACAGCGAACGGAAATTGCGCTTCTTCTGCTTGCGGCCAATGTAGGCGTACTGCAGTGCCTTGGTGACCGCCTGCTTGGCGACGCGGAAGACCTTGCGACGGGCGTTGTAGTAGCCCTTGGCAGCCTTCAGGATTTTCTTGTGACGGGCTCGTGCCGTTACACCACGCTTAACTCGTGCCATTTTCTATTCTCCTCACAAATACGGAAGCATGCGATCCAGACGGCCTGCGTCCTCGGCACGAACATGGTTCGTCTGCCGCAGGTTGCGCTTCCGCTTGGTCGCCTTCTTGGTGAGGATGTGGCTCTTGTTGGCGTGGCCGCACTTGTACTTGCCGGAAGCGGTCTTCCGGAAGCGCTTGGCCGCCGCCCGATTGGTCTTAATCTTGGGCATTGCGATGTCCTTTCGGATTTCGATGACTGGCCTGGGCGCCGACTTTTTGGTTGTCTTTGCGACTTCGTCGCCAAGACCCCAAAAAGCCCGGTCTTTCCGTCCTGCCCGTGCCGGCTTGTAAGTCGTTGATCCGCAAGGGATCCCGACAGGTTCCGTGATACTGCGTACTGCAAACCCGGCGAACCGGGCCGCGCATTATGCGGGAGACGGGATTCCCATGCAAATCAGGGTCTTGCCCAATCCCGACGCCCTGCCCCGTCAGGGCTGGTGGAAGCGACGCAGCCAGTACGCAGTCCGCTTCAGGTAGTAATCCGGCGCCCGGGGGCCATAGTCCAGGTAGGGAAAGGCGGCCGAACGGGTCGGCACGGCCGGCTCGATCTGGGTGCCCTCGTGCCACTCGTTGAACGAGGTAACCCCGACGAAAGGGGCGCCACTGGCAATGGCGGCTTCGAACATCCCGTCGTAGTAGCTCCCCGCCCCTCGGTCCTTGGTGTTCTTCGCGTTCCAGGGCCGGACCCGGGTATCGATGTAGCCGGGTCCGACCGAAGGCACGAACAACTTGCCCCGCTCCGCCGCCCAGCGCTGGAGTTCCGGCCAGTGCTCGGGCGTGCTGCCCCAGCTGAAGCCGCGACTGGCGAAGTAGGTGTAGATGCCGTCGAAGCCGGAGGTCTCAAAGAAGGCGTGTTCGCCCGGCCCCACCCACAGCCCCAGCACGTCGGCGTCGAACGGCGTGCCGCGGATGCTGTGCGCCCCCGGCTTCCCCAGCACCTCGGCCCACTCCTGCGCAGGAATGACGTAGGAGTCGTAGACGAAGAACAGCGGCCGCCCGCTGTCCGGATTGCGGTAAAAGGCGGGATTCGAACCGTAGCGCCCGATCAGTTCGCCAATAGCCTCGGCCGTGCTGCGCGCGGTCTTGCGCACTCTTGGCTCGATCTGGAAACAGACCTTGATGTGATGCCGGTTGGCGGCAGCGAGAATCGTATCGACGCTGCGAAAACTGGGATCGTCCGCGCCCAGCCAGGTCACTGCGATCACGCCGATGCGGGCGCGCGCGATCATCGCCATGTGCCGCTCGACCACGGCCGGATCGGCGCTGCTGTATTCGCCCAGTTGCGGATAGAAGTTGGCGGCGATGTCGCCACCGCCCGGGATCCGCCGCGTGGTCGTATCGCGATCGTTCTTGCGCAGGACGTCGTGGGCCCAGTGCAACTGTGCGCCGTCGTGCGCCACGTCGCCATACCAATTGTAGTAGAACGCGATCGCGCGGTAATTCAGCGCAGCCGCCTGCGCGATGGTCGGCAACAGAGCAAGCAATAACACCAAGCCGACTTGTCGCGCCCAGTCGCGCCACCCGCCCAAAGCAAAACGCCCGCCATCGGCTGAGCCGAAAGCGGGCGCGTGCTGGATCAAGTTGATCCTTACTTCTTCTTCGGCGCGATCATCATGACCATCTGCCGCCCTTCCAGGCGCGGACGCGACTCGATCACGATCTCGTCGCCCAGGTCGGCCTCGATGCGCGCGGCCATCTCGCGACCCAGTTCCTGGTGGCTCATTTCGCGACCACGGAAGCGGATGTTGATCTTGACCTTGTCGCCTTCCTCGAGGAAGCGACGGATGTTGCGCATCTTGATCTGGTAGTCACCTTCGTCGGTGACCGGCCGGAACTTGAGTTCCTTGATCTCGACCTGCTTCTGCTTCTTCTTGGCCTCGTTCGCCTTCTTCTGCATCTCGAACTTGAACTTGCCGAAATCCATGATCTTGCAGACCGGCGGATCGGCGTTCGGCTGGATTTCCACGAGATCGAGGTCTTCGTCCTCGGCCATGCGCAGGGCTTCGTCGCGCGTAAGCACGCCGATCATCTCGCCATCACTGCCGATCACGCGTACGCGCGGTACACGGATTTCGTTGTTCTTTCGATTGGGCTTTTCGGGGGTACTGATGTTGCAATCTCCAAGAAGAAGAATGCCGGCCGCCCTCTGGCGACCGGGGTTCAAACACTACTGAACGCTCTCACTGCGCAAACGCGAGGCGAAATCGGCGACGGACATCGAACCGAGATCTTCCCCTCCCCGCGTACGCACAGCGACCAGGCCATTTTCCTTTTCGCGGTCTCCGACCACCAGCAGGTACGGCAGGCGCTGCAGCGTGTGCTCGCGAATCTTATAGCCGATCTTTTCGTTCCGCAAATCCGACTGGACCCGGAAGCCTTGATTCGTAAGGGTTTTCCGAACTTCCTCGACGTAATCGCCCTGGGCGTCGGTGATATTCATGACCACCGCCTGGACCGGAGCCAGCCAGGAGGGGAACTGGCCGGCATGGTGCTCGATCAGAATGCCGATGAAGCGCTCCATCGAGCCCACGATGGCCCGGTGCAACATCACCGGATGCCGCTTCTGGCTGTGTTCGTCGACATATTCGGCGCCCAGGCGGCCCGGCATCATGAAATCGACCTGCATCGTGCCCAGCTGCCAGGTACGGCCGATGGCGTCCTTGAGGTGGTATTCGATCTTCGGCCCGTAGAAGGCACCCTCGCCCGGCAGCTCCTCCCACTCCACGCCGGCGGCGCGCAGGGCCGAACGCAGGGCGTTCTCGGCCTTGTCCCAGGTGGTGTCGTCGCCGAGGCGCGACTCGGGGCGCAGGGCGATCTTGATCTGGATGTCGCTGAAGCCGAATGCGTCGTAGACCGCCAGCGCCTGCTGGTGGAAGGCGCGGACTTCGGCCTCGATCTGGTCCTCGGTGCAGAAGATGTGGCCATCGTCCTGGGTAAAGCCGCGCACGCGCAGGATGCCGTGCAGCGCGCCCGAGGGCTCGTTGCGATGGCAGGCACCGAATTCACCGTAGCGGATCGGCAGGTCGCGGTAGCTATGCAGGCCCTGGTTGAATACCTGGACATGGCCCGGGCAGTTCATCGGCTTCAGCGCATACGTGCGCTTCTCCGACTCGGTGAAGAACATGTTGTCCTTGTAGTTGTCCCAGTGGCCGGACTTCTGCCACAGCGACACGTCAAGGATCTGCGGGCAGCGCACTTCCTGGTAGCCGCTGTCGCGGTAGACCTTGCGCATGTACTGCTCGACGACCTGCCAGATCGACCAGCCCTTGGGATGCCAGAAGATCAGGCCGGGGCCCTCTTCCTGCAGGTGGAACAGGTCCTGCTGCTTGGCGATCTTGCGGTGGTCGCGCTTCTCGGCTTCTTCCAGCTGGGTCAGGTAGGCCTTGAGGTCCTTGTCGTTGATCCAGGCCGTGCCGTAGATGCGGCTGAGCATCTGGTTGTTGGAATCGCCGCGCCAGTAGGCGCCGGCGACCTTCATCAGCTTGAACGCGCGCAGCTTGTCGGTGCTCGGCACGTGCGGGCCGCGGCACAGGTCGGTGAATTCGCCCTGGCTGTAGAGCGACAGGTCTTCGTTGGCCGGGATCGATTCGATGATCTCGGCCTTGTAGGCCTCGCCCATGCCCTTGAAGAAGGCGACCGCGTCATCGCGCGACTTCACGCTGCGCGCGACGGGTAGCGCTTCCTTCACGATCTTCTGCATTTCCGCCTCGATCGCCGGCAAGTCTTCCGGCGTGAACGGGCGCTCGTAGGCGAAGTCGTAATAGAAGCCGTTGTCGATCACCGGGCCGATGGTGACCTGCGCGCCCGGGAACAGGCGCTGCACGGCCTGTGCCAGTAGATGCGCGGTGGAGTGGCGCAGCACGTCGAGGGCATCGGGGCTCTTGTCGGTGACGATTTCGAGCGCGGCGTCCTGGTCGATGCGGAAGCTGGTGTCGACCAGGCGGCCGTCGACGCGGCCGGCGAGCGCGGCCTTGGCCAGGCCGGCGCCGATGGAGGCGGCGACATCGCCGACCGTCACGGGATTGTCGAACTCACGGCGGCTGCCGTCGGGGAGCGTGATGGCGATCATAGGGAAGCGGATTCGGTAATTCGGAAAGTGGGATCGAGGCGCTGCTTCCGGGCTCGGAAACCCCAGAAACGAAAACGGCGCCACGAGGGCGCCGTTCAACGGGACCTCGGAGCGTTTCAGCAATGGGCGGTGGTAGTGCTCATGTCGCACGCTCGGCCGGCGGGTTTGGCGCGGGCCACCTGGATCCTGTGTCGAGAAGCGCCGCGACGGAAGCCGCGACAGGCGCTAATGGTTGGCGACGGTGCGGGGCAAGTCAACTCGCCTGCCCCCGGCCACAAGCTCCGAGCCCTATTTCCCGGGTCTCGGGGGCGCTTCCGCGTGCTGCGGGAGTTCGTCGTGGATCTCCCACCAGTCCGCCTTCGAGTCCACGTAGATATGCGCGTGGGGCCCTTGCCCCAAGGGCGTATCAAGGGTGCCCAGGCGCACACGCACCTGTGGGACGCCCTCGCGACGGCTGATGATCGGCGAGCCGCAGTTGCCGCAGAACGAGCGGTGCAGGCCGGATTCGGCGGTGAAGGTCTTCAGCGTGTCCGCGCCTGCCGTCACGACGAAGTCTTGGATCTCGACGACCGAATTCGATGCGAAGGCCGAACCGCCTGCTTTGCGGCAGCGGGTGCAATGGCAATAGAAGCCGGCGCCGATGTCGCCGCGGATTTCGTAACGCACGCTGCCGCAAAGACAGCTTCCGGTGTGCATGTTTCTCTCCATTGGTCGTCGCTAGCCATCGCGATTCTCGCCCCTCGCCCCGCTTGCGGGGTGAAGGCGGGCGTTTGTGCGCCACTGGCGCACGCCTGACTGAACGCCCTTGCGCTACGCGCAAGGGCCGGGGGCTCAGCGAGGGACAGCGTTGCGAAGCAACGCAGGGTGAGGGGGCGTAGGCGAAGCAACAGCGCCCCTCATCCGCCCGTTGGGCACCTTCTCCCCGCCTTGCGGGGAGAAGGACAAGCCCGCTCGCGGGCAGGTCTACCGCCCCGCCACCTTCTTCCGCTCCGGCATCCGCTCAGGCCAACCACCCGCGAGCGCCTTGTACAACGCAACCGCGCTGTTGACGCTGCGCGTGCGACCGTCGGCAAACGCATCCTGCGCCTGCAACTGCGTGCGTTCGGCATCGAGCACTTCGAAAAGATCCGCCGCACCCGCCTCGAACCGCACGCGTGCCAGCTGCGCAGCCTTCGCACTGTCGAGCGCCGCCTGCTCCAGGTGCTGGTCTTCCACACGCGCACGCGCATGACGCACCAGCGCGTTCTCGGTGTCTTCCAGTGCCAGCAACACGGTTTGCTCGTATCGCGCCAGCTCACCCTCAGCGTCCGCATCCGCAGCCTTGATGCGCGCACGCACCCGGCCGATGTCGAGGAACGACCAGTCGATGCCCAGCGCCACCAGCCGCGTCTCGCTGTCACGTTCGAACAGCGCACTGCTGTCGACCGCCTGCGAACCGATCAATCCACCCAGGGTGAAGCGCGGGAACAGATCGGCCGTAGCTACACCGATCCGCGCCGTCGCCGCATGCAGGCGCTGCTCCGCCGCTGCGACATCCGGGCGTTGGCGAAGCAGATCACCCGGTGCCGCCGGGTCGATCCGCGCCGGCAGCGGCGGCAAGGCTTGCTGCGGTTCCAGCTCGGCGACCAGCGCATCCGGCGTGCGGCCGGTCAACACGGCGATGCGATGCATCGTCACCGCAACTTGCGCCTCCAACGCTGGCACGCGTGAACGCGTGGCTTCCAGCTGCGCACGTGCGCGCGACGTATCAAACTCGGTGCCGCGCCCCGCGTTGAAGCGGGCGTCGACCAACCGTAGCGTTTCCTGCTGGTTGTCCGAGTTCTCACGTGCGACGCGCAGCCGTTCCTGCAGGCCCCGCAGATCAACATAACTGCGCGCGACCTCGCCAACGATCGTCACCTGCATCGCCTGCAGGTCGGCCGCCGACGCCGCCGCTCCCGCGCGCGAGGCTTCCACGCCACGGCGCACGCGACCGAACAGATCCAGCTCCCACGACACCTGAGCGTTGGCGCTGTAGCTCTCGGCGTCGCGGTCGGCACGGGACACGCCCGGCGCCTGGTCGGTACTGGCCCGTCCGTCCGACGCTTCGGCATGACCGGTAATCGTGGGGAAATAGTCGAACTTCGCGCCACGCAGCAGCGCATTGGCGCGATCGTAGTTCGCCAGTGCGATACGCAGATCGTGATTTGCCTTCAGCGCGTCCTCGACCAGCCGCGTCAGCAACGGATCATTGAAGCCACGCCAGAACTCGCTGTCGGTAGTGAGTACGAAGCTGCCGCTCTGGGCCGCGGTCGCACCGCCTTCGACCGATGAAGCCGCCACCTGCGTGAACTGTTCCGGCACCGGCATGTCGGGCCGGACGAAATCCGGTCCGACCGCGCATGCCGCCAGCATCGCCGAGGCGATACCGATGACCAGCGAACGGAACTTCAACGGCATGTTCACCATGGCAGCGTGTCCTCGAAGTAGACGAAGCCGCCGTTCGGGCCGGCGTCATCGAGCAGGGCCATGCGCACGCTGGTCTTGGCGCCGTCGGCGACTTCGATCTCGCCCTGCGAGTTCATGTCGGTCTTGACCGAACCCGGGTGCACGGCATTGACCTTGATGTTGGTGTCGCGCAGTTCGTGCGCGAGCTGCACGGTCCACGCGTTCACCGCACTCTTGGAGACGTTGTAGGCCGGCACCTTGAAGTCATAGATCGGCGACGCCGGATCGGCATTGGCAGCGACCGAGCCGAGCAGGCTCGATACGTTGACGATACGGGCGGACGGCGCGAGCTTGAGCAGCGGCAGGAAGGTCTGCGTGGTCGCAATCACGCCGAACACGTTGGTGTCGAAGGTTTCGCGCCAGGTGTCGAGCGATTGTTCCGAGGGCTTGAGCTGTACGTCGTCGCGAAAGACACCGGCGTTGTTGACGAGGATGTCGAGCTTTCCGTGCTTGTTCGCGACTTCCTTCGCGGCGGCAAGGATCGTTTCGGGGCGGGTGACGTCGAGCGCGATGGCTTCGACCGACAATCCTTCCGATTGCAGCTTCAGCGAGGCTTCGACCGCCTTGGCGCGATCGCGGCCGGCGAGCAGCACGTGCACGCCATTGCTAGCGAGCTGACGCACAGTTTCAAGACCGATACCGCGGGTGGCGCCGGTGACGAGGGCAATCTTGGAAACGTTCTGGGAAGACATGGGGGAATTCCTGCTTAGGGCGGGCCGAGGCCCGCCGTGAATTTCCGCGAAGCGGGCCGGAGCCCGCCCGACGGGTTTGTCTGTTACAGCACGGACGATGCGGTGATCGAATGGGCCGCCAGCGACTTCGGTTCGTCGTGACGCACCAGTTCCTTGCCGGCGAGCTTGCGCAGCGCGACGTAGAACACCGGGGTGAGGAACAGACCGAACAGCGTCACGCCGAGCATTCCGGAGAACACGGTGATGCCGGTGACCGAGCGGACTTCCGCACCGGCGCCATGCGACAGCACCAGCGGCACGGTGCCGGCGATGAACGCGATCGAAGTCATCACGATCGGGCGCAGACGCAGGCGGCAGGCTTCCAGCGCCGCTTCGACGATGCCCTTGCCCTGCATTTCCAGCTCACGGGCGAACTCGACGATCAGGATCGCGTTCTTGCACGCCAGGCCCATCAGCACCACCAAGCCGACTTGCACGAAGACGTTGTTGTCGCCGGTCAGCCACACGCCGAGCAGCGCGGACAGCATCACGATCGGCACGATCAGGATCACCGCAAGCGGCAGCGTCCAGCTTTCGTACAGCGCGGCCAGCACCAGGAATGCCAGCAGTACCGCTAGCGGGAACACCACCAGCGCGGCATTACCCTGCGACGACTGCTGATAGCTCAGATCGGTCCATTCGATGCCCATGCCATTCGGCAATACCTGCTTCGACAGCTCCTCCAGCTTCTCCATCGCCTGCGCGGACGACAGCACACGCGGGTCGGCTTCGCCGAGGATATCGGCCGCCGGATAGCCGTTGTAGCGGATCACCGGGTCAGGACCGAAGGTCTGGGTAACCTTCACCATGCTGCCGATCGGCACCATCTCGCCGTTGACGTTGCGGGTACGCAGGTTGGCGATGTCTTCGACGCTGTCGCGGTACTGGCCATCGGCCTGCGCGATCACCTGCCAGGTGCGGCCGAACATGTTGAAGTCGTTGACGTAGGCCGAGCCCAGGTAGGTCTGCAACGTGCCGAACAATTCCGTCAGCGGCACGCCCTGGGCCTTGGCCTTGACGCGATCCACTTCGGCATCGAGCTGCGGCACGTTGGCCTGGTAGCTGCTGTTCGGGAAGCCGAGACCCGGCGTCTGCGAACCCGCGCCCTGGAAGGCCTGCACCGCGCTCTGCAATGCGCCGTAGCCGAGATTGCCGCGGTCCTCGATGAAGAACGAATAGCCCGAACCATTACCAAGACCCTGGATCGGCGGCGGCATCAGCGCGAACGCGAAACCTTCCTGGACGCCCTGGATCTTCATGTTGAGCTCATCGCTGATCTCCTTCGCAGTGCGATGACGCTGGCCGAAAGGCTTGAGGTTGATGAAGGTCACGCCGTAGTTGGGCGTGTTGATGAACTGCAGCGGATTGAAGCCCGGGAAGGCGACGTCGTTCTGCGTGCCTTCGATGCTCATCGCGATCTGGCCGATCTTCTTCAGCGCTGCATCCGTACGCTCGATCGAGGAACCTTCCGGCATCTTGATGCCCGCGATGATGTAGGACTTGTCCTGCACCGGGATGAAGCCCTTCGGCACGATCTGGAACATCAGCCCCGTGGCCAGCAACAAGACCGCGTAGACCACGAACACGGCACCGCGACGGCCCAGCGCCTTCGACACGCCATGCTGGTAACGCTCGGCATTCTTGGTGAAGAAGCGGTTGAACGGACGGAAGATCCAGCCGAACAGGCGATCGATCAGACGCGACGGCGCATCCTTGGCCGCGCCATGCGGCTTGAGCAGGCGCGCAGCCAATGCCGGCGACAGCGTCAGCGAGTTGATCGCCGAGATCACCGTCGAGATCGCGATGGTCACCGCGAACTGCTTGTAGAACTGACCGGTCACGCCCGACAGAAATGCCATCGGTACGAACACCGCGCACAGCACCAGCGCAATCGCGATGATCGGGCCGGAAACTTCCTTCATCGCCAGATGCGCGGCATGCAACGGTGTGGCACCGTCTTCGATATGGCGCTCGACGTTCTCCACCACCACGATCGCGTCATCCACCACGATGCCGATCGCCAGCACCAGACCGAACAGCGTCAGCGTGTTGATCGAGAAGCCGAGCAGGTACAGCGCCGCAAAGGTACCGATGACCGACACGGGTACCGCGATCAGCGGAATGACCGAAGCGCGCCAGGTCTGCAGGAACAGAATGACCACCAGCACGACCAGCAAGGTCGCTTCCAGCAGCGTGGTCACGACGGCCTTGATCGAATCGCGAACGAAGATCGTGGTGTCGTAGACCGACTTGTATTCCATGCCCGGCGGGAAGCTTTTGGACATTTCATCCATGCGACGGATGACTTCGTCACGGATCTGTAGCGCGTTGGCGCCCGGGGCCTGGAAGATGCCGATCGCCGCCGCGTTCTCGCCGTCGAGACGGGCGCGCATGCTGTAGTCGCCCGCGGCCAGTTCGATGCGGGCCACGTCCGACAGGCGCACGACTTCGCCTTCCGCGCCGGACTTGATCACGACATTGCCGAATTCCTCGGTCGTGCTCAGCCGGCCCTTGGCATTGATCAGCGTCAGGAAGTCGCTGCCGTTCGGCATCGGTTCGGCACCGAGCTGACCGGCGGACACCTGCATGTTCTGCTCGCGGATCGCATTCACCACGTCACCGGCTGTAAGGCCGCGTGAGGCGACCTTGTCCGGATCGAGCCAGACGCGCATCGCGTAATCGCCACCGCCGAACGCCCGTGCATCGCCCACCCCGGGAATGCTCGCCAACTGGTCCTTGACGTGCAGGCGCAGGTAGTTGCGCAGGTACAGGGTGTCGTATTTGCCGTTGGGCGAGGTCAGATGCACGACCATCAGGAACACGGGCGACGTCTTCTGCGTGGTGACGCCCTGCCGGCGCACATCCTCAGGCAGTCGCGCGAGCGCCTGGCTTACGCGGTTCTGCACGCGCACGGTCGCCTCGTCGGGGTCGACGTCGGCGTTGAAGGTCACCGTGGTCAGTAGCGAGCCATCGGAGCTGGCGACCGACTTCATGTACATCATGCCTTCGACACCGCGGATCGATTCCTCCAGCGGCGTGGCGACGGTTTCGGCGATGACCTTGGGATTGGCGCCCGGATAGACCGTGTACACCACCACCGAGGGCGGCACCACTTCCGGGTATTCGCCGATCGGCAGCAGCGGGATCGCGATCAGGCCGGCGGCGAAGATCACGATCGACAACACCGCGGCGAAGATTGGCCGGTCGATGAAGAATTTGGAGAAGTCCATGTGGATTCCTTTTGGACTGCAAAGCAGGAATGAAGGGCTTTGCCCCTCCCCTTGTGCGCAGCACAGGGGGAGGTCGGGAGGGGGTGCTTTTGCTGTTGCTCTTCATCGAACTCAACAGCAACAGCAAAAGCACCCTCCCCAACCCTCCCCTTCGCCTTCGGCGAAAGGGAGGGAGCTAAAGCAAATGGCCGGCCCGACCCTCCCCGCGCAGGGGGAGGGATTGGATCTCAGGGGAAAGATCCGCGGGGAGGATCGGCGGCCTGCGAACTACGAGTCAGTCGAAACCGATGACTGACCCCGACAGCACTTACTTCGCGCCAGCGGCACCTGCGGGCGACGACGGCGGAGCACCCATCGCGATCAGCTTCGGCGCCACCGGCATGCCCGGGAAGAACACCTTCTGCACGCCGTGCACGATCACCTTGTCGGCCTGTGTCAGACCCGACTGGACTACGCGCAGACCATCGATGTTGCGACCGAGCACCACGTCCTTGCGCACTGCTGCGTTCTTCGGCCCAAGCACGTAGACGTACTTGCGATCCTGGTCGGTGAGCACGGCCTTGTCGTCGATCAGTAGCGCGTTGAACCGGCCACTGCCCTGCAGCTGCACGCGGGCGAACAAACCCGGGGTGAACTGACGATCGGGGTTCTTCAACACGGCGCGTGCGCGAATGGTGCCGGTCTTGGGATCCACCTGGTTGTCGACGAAATCGACCGTGCCTTCGTGCGGATAGCCGGTTTCGCTGGCCAGGCCCACGCGCACTGGGTTCCTGGTGTCGCTGCGCTCGCCCTTACGCGCGAGTTCGGCATAACGCAGGAAGCTCTGCTCGTCGCTTTCGAAGTAGACGTACATCGGATCCTGCGACACCACCGTGGTCAGCAGCGTGCTGTCGGCCTGGGCAAGATTGCCTTCGGTCACCAGCGCACGGCCGGCGCGACCTTCGATCGGCGAACGCACCTGGGTGAACTGCAGATCGAGTTGCGCGGCGGCGACGGCAGCTTCGGCAGCACGAACGGAAGCGTTCGTGCCGGACGTGTTCGCCTTACGCTGTTCGAACTCCTCGCGCGAGATCGCCTTGGCTTCGATCAGCGTCTGCGCACGGGCGTCCTGCGCCTGGGCCAGGCGAGAGTCGGCACGGGCACGTTCGAGTTCGGCCTGCGCCCGGTCCAACGCGGCACGGTACGGGCGTGGATCGATCACGAAGAGCAGGTCGCCCTTATGGACCTCCTCTCCTTCCGCATACGCCACGCGTTGCACGTAACCACTGACGCGCGGCCGCAGCTCGACGGTTTCCACCGCCGCTACGCGGCCGGTGAATTCGTCCCACTGGTGCACAGGCTTGGACAGCACGTTGGCGACGCTGACTTCCGGCGGGGGCGGCATGCCGGCATTGGGCGCGGCCTGGCTGCCGCAGCCGACCAGCGCGAGAACGATGGTGACGCCGGCCGCGAGGGCCAGCCATGTCAATCCGGCTGCTGGCCGGAACAGTCCTGAACGGGAGAATTTCCTGCGGCTCATTTGGTGCGCTCCTGCTTCTTCTTCGTGGCGTTTTTGGATGGAGTAAAGGCGTCGAGCAGCTTGCGGACGTCCTGCAGACAGCGTGCTGGCAGCAGCGAGGCGTCGCTATCCATTTCTTGCGGTGTCGCGCCTGCAGATTCGTCTTCTGCTGAAGGCGACGAATGAGTGGGGGTGAATTCGACCGGCCGTTCGGATTGCAGAGCGGCTTCGCTGGATTCGGATTGCCCGGTACAAGCCTCACTGCGGTAATCGACGACGGCTTCGGTGCAGTGCGCGTCGTTGCGGTGTTTCAGCAGGCCCAATGCCTTGCGACCGATATGACTGACGCAGGGCCATTGCTGGCACGCGTGCTTCTCGTTGGCGTCGGTGCGCACCGGAGATTCGACCTCCAGTAGCTGCAGGCGCACCGAGAATTGCCGGGCTTCGCTGTGCAACACCCGTGCGAGCATCTGCAACGCGGCAGCCGCGATCGAACGGTGGCCGTACCCCGCCCAGGGGTAACGGCCACCGGGCCCACCGATCACGACATAGCCGCAGTTGCGCCCGGTTTCAGCAAGCCATGGAAGCAAATGGCGTGCGGCTACCAGGTGCGGCACCACGGCCTCGTCAAAACTGTCGCGTAGTCGCGAGGAATCCTGGTCCATCAAGCGCCCGCGTTCGCTACCCGTACCGAGCGCGGCAACCACCCCCAGGAAAGGCAGCGTGAGCTTGCGCAGCTCGGTCACGAGGGCCGCTGCATTCGTGTCGTCGGCCACGGAGCCCACCAGAGTCCGCAGCTGGGCTTGGGGGTACTGGAGCCGCAGTTGCTCGAGGGCCTTCGCTTCCCGTGCCACGGCCACCACCGGCCAGCCGGCTTCGACGACGGCCTGGACGATTCCGCGACCGACTGTCCCAGTTGCGCCAAGAATCAGGACCGCGGGTTTCATTGTTCCGCTCCCGGGACGTTTTCTCCCGTATTCGGGACGATGATGTAACGATGGGCGCGCTGCTGCACCCAGCTGGCCACAGGCAGCAGCACCAAGGCGAGCGGCAGGCCAACGACCACCGCCAGGACCCCGGCCATCATCAAACCCTCGGCCGTTCCGGCGGAAATGGCCTGCTTGAGGGCGATTACGGCCAGCCCAAGCACGCCGGCGAAAGCTGCCAGCATGGTCAGTACGTAGGCGAATCGTGCGCGGGGCGAGGACAACATGGCTGCAACACCGGGGGACTGGCGTGCACATTAGTCCCGTGGATGGCACTTGATTAGCCGTTGATTAAGGGAATAATTGTCCCGAAATCGGTCCAATCGGTAGTTCAAGGCGTTTCCTTCCCCACCCGCCTTCCATGGACGCACCTGCGGCAGCCTCACCCTTCCCGCGGGAGTGCAGCAGCGCCCATTCAAGGCCTTAGCAGGCCCCATCCATGAACCGCGATCTCAACGACACCCTGATCTTCGTCAAGGTGGTCGAACACGGCAGCTTCATTTCCGCGGCGCGCTCGCTGCGCCTTCCCAAGACCACGGTCAGCCGCAAGGTGCAGGAACTCGAAACGCGCCTGGGCGCGCAGCTCCTGCATCGCACCACGCGCAAGCTCGGCCTGACCGAAGCCGGCAACATCTACTTCGAACACTGCCAGCGCATCGCGCGCGAACTGGACGAAGCCGAGAGCGCCGTAGGCCAGCTGCAGAGCGGCCCGCGCGGCTGGCTGCGTTTCACCGCGCCCTACTCGCTCGGCATCGACAAGATCGCGCCGTTGCTGGGCGAATTCCGCACACGTCATCCTGAAGTGCGCGTGGAAATGCTGCTCAGCAACGAACCACTGGATCTGATCGACAAGGAAATCGACGTCGCCCTGCGCGTCGGCAACCTGCCCGACTCCAACCTCGTTGCGCGCCGCCTCGCGACATTCCGCACCCAGATCTTCGCCAGCCCCGAATACATCAAGCGCCATGGCGAGCCGCTGCATCCCGACGACCTCGTGCATCACTCCACGCTGGCGATGCACAAGGCGCGGCGCAACGGCAACGGTTTCGCCTGGACGCTGAGCGATGGCGAGCGTTCCGCCGACTACCGCATCGATCCCGTCTTCGTCGCCAACGACTACGGCGCGATCAAGGGCGCGTTGCTGTGTGGCGAAGGCCTGATGTTGGCCGCGGACGTGATGATGAAGCCGCTTGCAGAGCACGGCTTCGTGCAGCGCGTGCTTGCCGGCTGGACTGGGCCGGAGTACGAATTCAACGCGGTGTTCCCGCGCGGCATGACGCAATCACCCAAGGTGCGCGCGTTCGTGGACTTCCTGGTCGAGCGCCTGAACTTCGACGCCAACTACATGGAAGAGCTGTGCCCGATCTTCAAGCGTCAGCAGGAGCTGCAGCAGGAACGGACCCGCGAAGCCACCGGGGAGCGGACGAAGAAGAAGCGCGCCGCCGTCGCGGCGACGAACGACGCTGACGACCGCGAGGAAGAAGACCTGGAACTGGTCTGAACGATCCGCGCCAAAAACAAACGGCGCGATCCGAGGATCGCGCCGTTGTCCGATTGGAAGAGTTGCCCTAGGCCGACAATGCATCGGCCCAGGGCGTCGCCGGTCAGGCGGGTTGGCTCAGCGTCAGCATGGAGCTCTCGTTGACACTGCCATGGCTGGACTGGGAAGCCGGAGGCGAATAGCTCGCCATGGCATCCACGAGGGCTTCGACCTGACTCGAGGTCAGAGTCGTTCCGTTGGCAAACACGGTGCTCTCGATCTTCCGCTCCGCACTGACGTACCAGTCCTTCACCGTCACCGCATCCGTTCCATTGATCGCGGACAACACCATGTCGTTGCCGACGCGGTGGAACCAGAGATCGTCCTTGGTGATGCCAGTGCCGAATTGCAGGACGTCCTTGTAGGTCGTCGAGGTCGAGACGTAGCCGTTATCGGTGATCACGTCCTGGCCATCGCCCAGGTTGAACACGTATTTGTCCGCGTACCACGTGCCGGTGATCGTGTCGTTGCCGGTGCCACCTTCGAACGAGTTGCCCACGCCGCCGTAGTAGTCCGCGGTCAAGGTGTCGTCGCCGGCGCCACCGTACAGCAGGTTGATGCCGGTGCCGCCATTCAGCACGTCGTTGCCGGCATCGCCGTACAGCGTGTCATTGCCATTGTTGCCGGTCAGCGTGTCGTTACCGTTGCCGCCGTGCAGCACGCCGTCGGTACCGTATACGGTCGCCAGCGTGTCGTTCGCATTGGTCCCGGCCAGCGCACGGTTGTAGGTGACATCGAAACCCGTCCACACCGTGCCGTCGGCGAACACCACCTCTTCCAGCCAGTTCTCCTGACCGGTGAACCAGTTCTTCACCGTCACCTTGTCCGTGCCATTGGCCAGCGTCAGCACCAGGTCGTTG